>JAUIBE010000006.1 GCA_030428105.1 Gammaproteobacteria bacterium | reverse complement strand
GCGAGCTAACGAGTGACGGCGCAAGGTAGTACATGCATTTCATCGCATCATCCCCGGTAAGTCTTGCTCAGTGAACAGCCGAATTTTTGTTTCTGATTCTTACCAACTCCTTTTGAGTGTCGCACAATTATATTCACTTGAAAAGCAATGCCGTTTGTGGCACGCATTCCGCGGCGACAGGGTGGCGCCGCGCGGGCGCCCTGTCCATTGGTTGTCTGATCCTGGTCTAATCCTCCGCGCTGGCGGCGCCCGGCGCTGACGGAATTCGCCCCGGGGTCCACGGCGCGCCGGCTGATTCCAGCTGTGCTTCCAGCGCCTCCAGGTCGCTTTCAAGCGACTCCAGGCCAGCCAGCACCACTGCGAACTCATCCTTGGCAATGGCGAAGGAATCGCGGAAGTTTCCGGTCACGCCCTGCTGGTTGTCCCAGGTGCCGTAGACGATGGTTCCAATACGACCGGTCAGGGACATGGGCACCGCCTCGTTGCGCGAGGAAATGGTGCTGTCACCATGCAGCGCCTGCTGGATATCCACCATCCGCGCGTTGAGGGCGCGCACCGCAGTTGCGTGCGACTGGTCGGTACTTGGTGTTGCGCTAACGGCGGCGTGCAGATGCGCAATCCGCGACTGCATTTCCTCGGCCACCGAGGCCGCACCGGCCACGGCACGGTACAGGTCTGCCACTTCGAGCTGGAACTGCAACAGGGCCTCGCGGTCGTTGGTCACCAGGCCGCCCTCGTGCATTGGCTTGAGCACCAAGGACACCGGGCCGGCCACATCACGCCACTCACCCTCCACGCGCTGAGACAGGGTCACCTGGTACTCACCGGGCAACGCCATCGGGCCGGACGGCGCCGAGGCCCACGGCGGCATCCAGCCGGGCGGGTTGAGGTCAATGGGGTCGGGCGCCGGGTAACGCATATCCCAGGCCACCCGGTGGAAACCCTGGCCGCTGGGCGCGTCGATGCGGCGCACCACGTTTCCATCGCCATCACGGACCGTGAGGGTCATGGACGGCGCTTCTTCGCGGTCCTCGCGCCGGAGCGCATCCCACGAAGGATACGGATTGTCCTCGCCAGCCTTGGCGCGCTCTTTCTCGGCCTCGCGACGCTGGTCGCGCAGGCTCTTGAGTCCTTCGGGCAGGTAATAGGAAATCACCGCGCCATGGGGCGGGTTGGATGCCGCGTACTTGGCGGCACCGTAATCGCCCAGGCCGCCCCAACCCCTGCGCGCGTCGACAAAGTACTGCCAGGTGTCGCGCACGGGGAACAGGGTTACTTCGTTCAAACCACTGCTGCCCCGCAGCGGTGAGTAGTCATCCAGAATGTAGATACCGCGACCAAAGGTGCCCACCACCAGGTCGCCCTCGCGGCGCTGAATCTCGAGGTCACGAACTGAAATGGTCGGTAGCCCGCTGAATTCGTGCCAGCTTGCGCCCCCATCGGTGGTGAAGAACAAGCCAAACTCGGTGCCCGCGAACAGCAGGTCGGGGTCGACATGGTCTTCGGCCAGGGTGTGCACCGTGCCGCGTTCGGGCAGGTTGGCGCTGATCAGGCTCCAGCTGCGGCCGCGGTCGGTGGTTTTCAGCACGTAGGGCTTGTGGTCACCACGCTTGTGGTTATCGATGGCGGCGTAGGCCACGCTTGAATCATGGTGCGAGGCAATGATGTCCTCGACCAGCGACATGTCGGGCACGCCGCGGAACGTTTCCACCTTGCGCCAGCTTTCGCCGCCGTTCTCGGTAACCTGGATCAGGCCGTCATCCGTGCCCACGTAAATCAGGCCTTCCTCAATCGGGCTTTCGTCCAGCGCAATCATGCTGCCGTACATCGAGGTGGAGGCGTTCTTGGCAATGGCGTCCACGCTCCACACCCGGCCCATCACTTCCAGCTGGTTGCGATCAAGCTGGCGGGTCAGGTCAGGGGAAACTTTGACCCAGCTCTCGCCGCGGTCATCCGAACGGAACAGGTACTCCGCGCCGTAATACACCCGCTGGTGGTTGTGCGGCGACACGATGATCGGGGTGTTCCAGTTCCACTTGTACTGGTTCTCGCCGGCCTCGGGCTGCGGGGTGATAAACAGTTTTTCGCCGGTGCGCTTGTCAAAACGCATCAGCGACCCGTACTGGGCCTGGGTATAAATGATGTTCGGGTCGGTGGGGTCGAACTGGGCCTTGTAGCCATCGCCAAACTTTGAGATCCACCAGTCGGCGTTGGTAATGCCGTCATCAAAGGTGGTGCGGATCGGGCCGCACAAAGTCTGGTTGTCCTGGGTGCCGCCGCAGACGTTGTAGAAAGGCGCGTCGTTGTCCGGGGTGACGCGGTAGAACTGGGTGGCGGGCAGGTTTTCCACGTGGCTCCAGTTCTCGCCCCGGTCCCAGCTTTCGTACATGCCGCCATCGCCGCCGATATACAGGTGCGCCGAATTCTTCGGATCGATCCACAGCGCGTGGTCATCAACGTGGCGATATTGCAGCGGCACGCGGTTCCAGGTGGCGCCGCCATCCTCGCTGCGATGGGTCAGCGTATCCATCGAATAAACCACGTCGGCGTTGTTCGGGTCGACCAGCAGCTCGTTGTAATACTGCGGGCTGGAGGTCATGTGCGAAGAGCGCTTCTCCCAGCTCTCGCCAAAGTCGCGCGAGCGATAAACGCCCTGCCCTTTTTCATCAGCCTCGACAATGGCGTACACCGTATCCGGGCTGGAAGGCGCTGCCGCCAGGCCAATGCGGCCCAGGTCGCCGGACGGCAACCCGCCCGAAATCTTGCGCCAGGTGGCGCCGCCATCGGTGCTCTTGTGCACGCCGCTTCCCGGACCACCGTTGATCAGGGTCCAGACATGGCGGCGACGTTGGTAGGTGGAGGCGACGATCGCATCCGGGTTGTCCGGGTGAATCGCAAACTCGTTCACACCGGTGTCGTCATCGATATGGAGCAGGCGCTCCCAGGTCTCACCGCCGTCGTTGGTCTTGTACAGGCCGCGGTCTCCGCCGCTGTTCCATAACGGCCCCTGGGCGGCAACGAATACGGTGTTGCGTTGCTCGGGGTGGAACCGAATCATGGAGATGTGGGCCGAGTCTTCCAGGCCCATGTTGCTCCAGCTCTTGCCGCCATCCAGCGACTTGTACACGCCGTCGCCAAAGCCGACGCTGCGCTGGGCGTTGTTTTCGCCGGTGCCCACCCAGACGATGTCGGGGTCATGCGGGTCGAGGGCGACCACGCCGATGGCGTAGGAACCCTCGTGGTTAAAGATGGGGGACCAGGTGGTGCCGCCGTTCTCGGTTTTCCACACGCCGCCACTGGCCATGGCGACGTAAATGACTTCATCGCGATCGGGGTGGACCGCGAAATCAGCCACCCTGCCCGAGGTCAGCGCCGGGCCTATCAGGCGCAGCGAGATCCCGGAAAGCGGGTGCGCTTCATCGTCCGGCTGGGCCGGAAGCGATAAAGCTGCAATCAGGAGTGAGAAACCAAGACTGAACGAAAGTACCGCCCGGCCCCGCACCCGTTAGCCTCCCGCCTGGCGGGCTTTATAGTCCTGGATCGCCTCGTTGAAGCGCTGGGCGACCCGCTCTTCCATCTCTACCGAGTAGTTGTAGGAAGCGACGATGGCCTGCTTGTTGCCCGGGGTGATGTCATCGGTTTCGGCCGCGGACAGGCATGCCCGGTATTCCTCAACCGCACCCTGGAAGTCACCCACCTGCGCCTTTGCGGCCAGCAGCTGATCACGATCAGCACCTTCAGGAATGGCGTCCGGCGCGGTGGGCAGCACGCAAGCCTGGGCGGCTTCCGGCAACACAACTTCCATGTCCGCATCGTCCTGGGCAAACGTGATCTGGCTCACGCTCAGGAGGACAGCGGCGGCGACGGTATTACGAATTAGGGATTTCACGATAAATAGCTCCTGCGTTGAATGCGTCAAAATTATACATGACCGCAATCCAGCACAAACGCCTGTTGACATCAAAGCCGCCACGCCGGACTCTTGTCCGCCAACATTGCCGGGAGAGACCCATGAACCTTCGCCTTGTCACCTGTTTTTTTGCGCTGATCCTGCCGTTCCAGCTTAGCGCATCCTACGACCCAGACCTGCTCGAAGGTCTCAAGGCGCGCAATATCGGCCCGGCCG
This sequence comes from Gammaproteobacteria bacterium, assembly GCA_030428105.1. GTDB lineage: Bacteria > Pseudomonadota > Gammaproteobacteria > Xanthomonadales > SZUA-36 > JAUIBE01. The sequence goes on along the minus strand of JAUIBE010000006.1, from coordinate 145,160 downwards.
CTGTGGGCGGGCGAATCACCGCGATTGACGCGGTCAACAGCAACCCGGATCACATCGTGATAGGCACTGCCACCGGCGGCGCCTGGATCTCGGACAATGGCGGTCTGACCTGGGAGCCGGTGTTCGACGACCAGCCCGTGGCATCCATCGGCTCGGTGGCGATCAACCAGCAGAACCCGGACATCATCTGGATCGGCACCGGCGAAGGCAATGTGCGTAACTCCACCTCGATCGGCGACGGCATGTTCAAGTCGGTGGACGGCGGCAAAACCTGGCAACGCGCGGGCCTGCAAGGCACCGAACGCATTCGCCGCATCGCGCTGCACCCCGACAACCCCGAGATCGCCTACGCGGCCGCGCTGGGCACCCTGTGGGGCGAGAACAGCGAACGCGGCATCTACAAGACCACCGATGGCGGTGCGAGCTGGACGAAGATTCTCTACACGGATGAGAAAACCGGCGGCACCGACGTCAAGATCGACCCATTCAACCCGCAGAAAATCTACGCCAGCCTGTGGCAGCACCGCCGCTGGCCGTGGCACTTCAAGTCCGGCGGCCCCGATTCCGCGATGTACATTTCCTGGGACGGCGGCGCCACCTGGACGCAGAAAACCCAGGAAGACGGTTTGCCCGAGGGCGAACTGGGGCGCATCACGTTCTCGCCCTCCCCGGCCCGGAAAGACCGGGTTTACGCCCTGGTAGAGGCGGAAAAGAGCGCCATGCTGCGCTCCGATGACGGTGGTCGCAGCTGGATGAAGGTCAACCAGGACACCAACATCGCAAACCGCCCGTTCTACTACAACGAGGTGCTGGCCGACCCCCAGGACGCCAACACCGTGTACAACATCTTCACCTTCCTGAGCGTCTCGATAGACGGCGGAAGAACCTTTGAAACCAACCCCGTCATCAATTGCTGTGCAGCCTCCAACACGGTGCACATCGACAACCATGCACTGTGGATCAACCCGGAGGACTCCAGCCACCTGATCATCGGCAATGACGGCGGTATCGCCATCAGCCACGACCGCGGCGCCACCTGGCGCTTCGTGCGCAACCTGCCACTGAGCCAGTTCTACCACGTGGCGGTGGACAACGCCGACCCGTATAACGTCTACGGCGGCCTGCAGGACAACGGCTCGTGGCGCGGCCCGGCGGAGGTTCGCGACAACGCCGGCATCCGCAACCTGCACTGGCAGGAAGTGGGCTTTGGCGACGGTTTTGACACCCTGGCCGACCCGGAAAACCCCAGGCGTGGTTACTCCATGTCGCAAACCGGCTTCCTCTACAACTGGAACCTGGATACCGGCGAAGGCCGGCTGATCCGCCCTTCACCGCCGCAACCGGGTGTCGAACTGCGTTTCAACTGGGATTCGGCCCTGGCCCAGGACCCGTTCGATGCGGCCACCATTTATTACGGCAGCCAGTTTGTCCACAAGTCCACCAACCGTGGCCTGAGCTGGACCACCATCAGTCCGGACCTGACCAGCAATGACCCCGAGCGCCAGACCTACAAGGAAAGCGGCGGCCTGACGCCCGATGTGTCCGGCGCCGAGAACAACACCACCCTGACCGTGATTGCGCCCAGCCCGGTTGAACAAGGCCTGATCTGGGCAGGCAGTGACGACGGTCGCATCCACGTGACCCGCGACGGCGGCGAGAACTGGACGCGCATTGACGAGCGCGCCCGCGGCGTCGCGGCCGGCGCCTGGGTGCAGTTCATTGCTGCCTCGCCGCACCAGGCCGGCACCGCGTTTATCGCCATCGATGACCACCGCCGCTCGGACATGACCGCCTATTTCTACAAGGTGGAAGACTACGGCCGGCGCTGGACCCGGCTGGGTGAAGACCTGCCCGGCTACGCGCTCTCCATCCTGCAGGACCACGAAGACCCCGACCTGCTGTTTGCCGGTACCGAATTCGGCCTGCACTTTTCCACCGATGGCGGCGCCAGTTGGAGCGCGTTCCGCGCCGGCGTGCCGACGGTGTCCGTCATGGACATGGCCATCCAGCAGCGCGAGAACGACCTGGTGCTGGGCACCCACGGCCGCGGCATTTTCGTGATCGACGACTACAGCGCCCTGCGCGCGCTGGACGAAAGCACCCTCGAAAAGCGCCTGGCCTGGAACCTGCGCGCCGATGGCGTTCGCGGCATGCCTGGTCCGGAGCCAGCCGACCCTGGCGCCGACCTGCCATCGGGCCCGCGCGTGGTGGCTGGTAACTATACGGTCACCATGACCCTCGGCGAGGGAGACGGAGCAGCCAGTGACAGCATGGAAGTGACCGTTGTGGCCGACGCCCGCACGGGAGTAAGCATGGCGGACCGCTCGGCGAACTTCGCGGCATCACTGGAAGTGCAGGAATTGCAGACCCAGGCTGTCGAAGCGGTGGAACGCATTATCGAAGCGCGCAAGGACCTGGACGTGATCGACCAGATGATGGCCCGCCGCAGCAGCGATGGCGCCGACGCTGAAGATGAATCGATCAAGGCGCTGGAAGAGCAAAGCGGCGAACTGCGTGAATCACTCAATGAGCTGGAAAAGAAATTCCGCACACCGCCCGGCACCAAGGGCTCGGTGTACAGCGACCACACGGTGAGCAGCCAGATCGGCATGGCGGCGTTTTACGTGGCCAGCACCCTGCAAGCGCCCAGTCCCACCGCGCTGGGCTACATCGACAACGCGAAGCAGGTCACCAACTCCGCCGTCAGCGAGGTGGATACGTTCTTCGTTGAACAGGTGGCGCCGTTTCGAACCGCGGTAGAGGAGGCAGAGATTACGCTGCTTTCAGCCAGTCAATAATCACCGCCGCCCAGCGTTCGCCATCTTCTTCCTGGATGAAGTGATGGCCGCTGAGCGTGGTGTGCGGCTGGCCGCGCGTGCCCGGCACCAGCTTGAGGAACGGCGCATCGGCGCCGGCGGTGACCGGGTCGGCATCGGAAAAGCACACCAGCATCGGCTTTTGCCAGTGGGTCAGGGCCAGCCAGGCCTTGCGGTTGGCGTCGCTGGCCGGGTCGTCGGGACGCGTCGGCACCAGCGAGGGAAACTGGCGCGCCCCGGCCTTGTATTCATCGGATGGGAACGGCGCGCGGTAAGCCTCGACCACCTCGTCGGCGAGGTCGCCGCGGCCAAACAGGTTGACGATAAAGCCAATATCGAAGGTTTCGTCCTCCTGGCTCCAGCGCTGCCACTTCTCGAACGCCTCGCCCATGGCCTGGTCGCCGGTTGGAAGGCCGGTATTTGAAACCGTGATCGCGCTGAACCGCTCATCCAGCTCGGTGGCCAGGCGCAGGCCGATCAGGCCGCCCCAGTCCTGGCCGACCAGCGTCATGTTGCGCAGGTCCAGCGCCTCGATCAGCTGGCGCATCCAGCGCACGTGGCGGGCGTAAGTGTAGTCCTCCCGCTTTGCCGGCTTGTCGGAGCGCCCAAACCCCACCAGGTCGGGCGCAATGACCCGGAAACCCGCCGCTACGAAGTGCGGAATCATCTTGCGGTAAAGAAAACTCCAGGTGGGCTCGCCGTGCAGGCAAAACACAACCGGCGCGTCATCCGGCCCCTCATCGACGTAGTGAATGCGCAGCGCACCAAGATCGGCGTCTTCCACTTCCACGTAATGGGGCGAGAAAGGAAAGTCCGGCAGGTTGTTGAATCGTTCGTCAGGCGTTCTGAGCACCGTCATGGGGTTTCGCTCCGCAGCTTTTTGTCCATTGTTAGCGCATGCTGCTTTCGTTTTCGTTGCAGGTGATAGAAATAACGAACACCGAGCAGCAACGCCAGGATTCCAGCGTAGATCAACGGCTCGAGAATGTCCTGTTTGACCTGCCAGTAAAAATGCCAAACCGCCAGGATGGCGATGGGGTAAACCAGCCTATGGAGCTTCTGCCAGCGCCTTCCCAGGCGCCGCATCATGCCGTTGGTGGAAGTAATCGCCAGTGGCAGCAGCAGCACCAGGGCGATGATGCCCAGGGTGATGTAGGGGCGCTCGACAATGTCCTCGACGATGTACTGCATGGCGAAGCGCTGGTCGAGGCCGGCGTACACCAGGAAGTGCAGAAGGATGTAGAAAAACGCGAACAGCCCCAGCATGCGGCGAAAACGAATCGCCGCGTTCCAGCCGCTCAGTCGCCGCAGGGGCGTGATGGCCAGCGTGATCAGCAGGAAATTCAAACCCCACTTGCCGCAACGGTGCAGCAGTTCTTCCACCGGGTTGGCGCCCAGGCTCATTCCGGCCACGCCAAAGGCTTCCAGCGCCAGTTTGCCCAGCGGCAACAGGCACAGGATAAACACCGCGACTTTCATCGCGCGCAGGGTCTTCGGGCTCATGGCGGGCTAGTAGTTTTTGCGCAGGTCGAGGCCGGAATAAAGACTGGCCACTTCCTCAGCATAGCCGTTGAACATCAGGGTGGGCTGTTTTTCCGCGAACAGGCCGGCGCCAATGCGGCGCTCGCGGGCCTGGCTCCAGCGCGGATGGTCCACCTCCGGGTTCACGTTGGCGTAGAAACCGTACTCGTGCGGCGCTGATACATTCCAGCTATTGCGCGGCTGGCGCTTTGTGAACTCAATCTTGACGATCGACTTGATGCCCTTGAAGCCGTACTTCCACGGAATCACCAGGCGCAGCGGCGCGCCGTTCTGGTTGGGCAGGGATTTGCCGTACACCCCGACCGTCATCAGGGTAAGCGGGTGCATGGCTTCCTCGATGGTCAGGCCCTCGACATAAGGCCAGTCGAGCACCGCGCGCCGTTGGCCAGGCATGCGGCGCGGGTCGTAGAGGGTCTCGAAACGCACATACTTCGCATCCGAGTTGGGCTCAAAGCGCTTGAGCAGATCACCCAGGGGAATGCCCACCCATGGCACCACCATCGACCACGCTTCCACGCAGCGGTGGCGATAAACCCGGTCTTCCAGGGCGTGGGGCGCCACCAAGTCTTCAAAGGCATAGTCGCCAGGCTTTTCGCACTCGCCTTCGATGCGAACCGTCCACGGCTCGGTGACGAAGTCCTGCGCGTAGCGGTACGGGTCTTCCTTGCCGGTGCCAAACTCGTAGAAGTTGTTGTAGGTGGTGACGTCTTCCCAGGAATTGGGTTCCTCGTCGGTGCTGTACGGGCCTGGAACCGTCTCCAGTTCGCGCACGGCGGCGTTGCCGGTGGCAGGCAGCAGCGTGGCGCCCGCAGCGGCCAGCCCGGCCGACGCCAGGAAGGCGCGGCGGTTGATGAAGTTGCTTTCGCTGGTGATTTCCCAGGATTTGATTCGATTCGGCTGTTTCATGGCGAGTACGGACCGGATTGGCTGGTGAAAAATTGCACAAAGTAGCAGACAACAATCGCGGCGGCGGGTTCGGCGATGGGTTCGGGGTATCGGGATTTTCGAATACTATATATATTTACAGCATGTCTGCCGAATACGCCGAACTGGTCTGCGCCAGCAACTTTTCCTTCCTGGAAGGCGCCTCCCACCCCCAGGAACTGGTCGCGCGCGCCGCCGACCTGGGTTACCGCGCCATTGCCATTTGCGATGAGTGCAGCCTGGCCGGGGTGGTGCGTGCGTTCGAAGAAGCCCAGCGCTGCGCCCAGCGTGGCCAGCCCATCGCGCTGATACCCGCCAGCCGGTTTCGCCTGGAAGATGGCTCCCGGCTGGTGTTGTTGCCCGAGGACCAGCAGGGCTACACCCAGATCTGCACCCTGGTCACCCGTGGACGGCGCAAGGCGCCCAAGGGCGAGTATGCCCTGCCCAATGAAGCGTTCGAAAACGGCCTGGACCATTGCCTGGCGCTGTGGCTGCCGGCCTCGGAAGACTGCGACCCCACGGCCCCAACCTTGTTAACCGCCCACTGGCTGGCGGCGCACTTTGCCGACCGCTGCTGGCTGGCGGTCAGCCTGCATTGCGGCCCCGACGACCACGCCCGGCTGGCTCGCCTGCTCCACATGGCCGCCATTGCCTCGCTGCCCGCGGTGGCCTGCGGCGATGTGCAAATGCACATGCGCTCCCGGCGCATGCTGCACGATGTGCTTGCCGCGGTGCGCCACGGCTGTTCAGTCGCCACCCTGGGCTACCGCGCCCTGCCCTCCGGCGAGCGCCACCTGCGCAGCCGCCAGCGCCTCCAGGACCTGTTTGGCGCCGAACTGATGCAGCGCAGCGTGGAAATTGCCCAGCGCTGCCGCTTTCGCCTCGACCAGTTGCGCTACCGCTACCCGCGCGAGGTGGTGCCCGAGGGCATGACCCCGGCCGAACACCTGCGCCAACTTACCGAGGCCGGCATCCGGCAACGCTGGGCAAACAAGCCCATCACCCCGGCTCTTCGCGAGCAGATCGAGAAGGAACTGGAACTGATCTCGGAGATGAACTACGAGGCCTACTTCCTCACCGTCTACGACATCGTCCAGTTCGCCCGCAGCCAGGGCATCCTGTGCCAGGGGCGTGGTTCGGCGGCCAATTCCGCGGTGTGCTTTTGCCTGGGCATCACCGAGGTGGACCCGGCGCGCATGAACATGCTGTTCGAGCGGTTCATCTCCCGTGAGCGCGACGAACCACCCGATATCGATGTCGATTTCGAGCACGAACGGCGCGAGGAGGTGATCCAGTACATTTATCGCAAGTACGGCCGCAAACGCGCCGCCCTGGCCGCCACGGTGATTACCTATCGCCCGCGCAGCGCGATTCGCGATGTTGGCAAGGCGCTGGGCTTCTCACTCGCCCAGGTGGACCAGATGGCGCGCAACACCGCCTGGTGGGACGACCCGGAGGGTTTCGCCAAACGCATCCAGCAGCAGGGCTTCGAGGCCGACAACCTGAAGGTCCGCCAGTTGATCCACCTGGTGCAGACCATTGTCGGCTTTCCGCGCCACCTGTCGCAGCATGTCGGCGGCTTCGTCATTTCCGAGGCGCCGCTGGCCACCCTGGTGCCGGTGGAGAACGCCGCCATGGCCGAGCGCACCGTGATCCAGTGGGACAAGGAAGACCTCGAGACCCTCGGGCTGCTGAAAGTCGACTGCCTGGCGCTGGGCATGCTCACCGCCATCCACCGCTGCCTCGACCTGATAAGGGGTCAGAGTAAAGGGACAGAGTGCGCCACTCTGTCCCTTTACTCTGACCCCATGTCTCCCATGTCTCTTGCGGACATCCCGCCCGAAGATCCGGAGACTTATGCCATGATCCAGCAGGCCGACACCATCGGCGTGTTCCAGATTGAGTCGCGCGCGCAGATGGCCATGCTGCCGCGCCTGCGGCCGGCTTGCTTCTACGACCTGGTAATCGAGGTGGCCATCGTCCGCCCTGGACCAATCCAGGGCGACATGGTGCACCCCTACCTGCAGCGCCGGCGCGGCGAGGAGCAGGTGGAGTACCCCTCCGAGGCCTTGCGCCAGGTGCTGGAGCGCACCCTGGGCGTACCCATTTTCCAGGAGCAGGTGATGCAGATTGCCATGGTGGCCGCCGGCTTCAGCGGCTCGGAAGCCGACCAGCTACGCCGCTCGATGGCCGCCTGGGCGCGCCGTGGCGGCATGGAGCACATGCACCAGCGGCTGGTTAACGGCATGCTGGAGCGCGGTTACAGCGAGCACTTCGCCGAGCAGGTGTTCCAGCAGATACGCGGCTTTGGTGAATACGGCTTCCCGGAATCCCACGCGGCCAGCTTTGCCCTGCTGGTGTACGTATCGTGTTGGCTCAAGCGCCACCACCCTGCCGCCTTTACCTGCGCCCTGCTCAATTCGCAGCCGATGGGTTTCTACCAGCCGGCCCAGTTGGTGCAGGACGTGCAGCGCCATGGGGTGCGGGTGCTGCCTGTGGATGTGCGTTACAGCGACTGGGACAGCAGCCTTGAGAGCGGCAAGTTACGACTTGGCCTGCGCATGATCAAGGGGCTGGCCGAAAACGCAGGAAGGCGTATCGTGGCGGCCCGCGAAGCGCGCGTATTCAGCAGCACCGACGACCTGGTCGCACGCGCCGACCTGAACCGCGGGCACCTGGCCAGGCTGGCGGACGCCGCCGCCCTGCGCGGTATTGCCGGGCACCGCCACCGGGCGCGCTGGGAAGTGGCGGCCGCGGAAAAACCCGCCCCGCTATGGGGTCAGAGTAAAGGGACAGAGTGGCGTACTCTGTCCCTTTACTCTGACCCCTACTCCATCCGCCCACCCAGTGAAGCCGAGGACATTCGCAGCGACTACGCCACCACCGGGCTGAGCCTGCAGCGCCACCCGATCTCGCTGATTCGCTCGGTGCTGCGACGGCGACGCGCCATCACCGCGCGCGAATTACACGGCCGGCCCCATGGAACCTTCCTGCGCGCCTGCGGACTGGTGACCATGCGCCAGCGGCCCATGACCGCCAGCGGCACGATTTTCCTGACCCTGGAAGATGAAACCGGAACGGTCAACGTGGTCATCTGGCCGCGCTTGTGGGAGAAACAGCGGGCCGAGGTGGTGGGCGCTTCGGTACTGGCAGTGGACGGTGTATTGGAAACCGATGGCGCGGTGCACCACCTGATCGCCAACCGGGTGCATGACTTCAGTGAACTGGCGAACGGCCTCGACAGCCGCTCGAGGGATTTTCGCTAGCCGCGCAGGCGCTCAGCGAAGAATTTTCTTGGCTTCCTCTTCGGCCACTTCCTGCGGCGTTTTGTTGTCCGGCACGAACAGGCATTCCTTGGGGATGAGGTGGTCTGCGACCGACACATCGCCGTCCACCACGTTGCCCCAGGCCACCGGTGCCCACTGCAGGGCGCGCATGATCCAGAACCGGGGCGCATCCACGTTGACGGTGTAGACATAATCGCCGCCCAGCTTGATGGGGCCGCACTTCGCGCCACTGAGGGTTTGCACGGTCACAATCCCAAAGCCGAGAAACAGGTAGGCCACTACCAGCGCAATCAGGATATCCAGTGGTTTCTTTTTCATGATGCGCCGATTCTAGCGGATTGGACCCGCCCATGGCGCACAATTCGCAGGAAAATGCGCCACGGACGCACCTTGCGCGTTGGCCTGCGCGGGGATGAACGGTATAATCGCTTCGCCCTGAATTGATACCCCAACCCGATGCCCAGACTACTCAGCACCTTACTGATTCTCGTGACCTTGTTCCCCATTTCGGCGATTGCCGCGGGCGATCCCGTTGCCGGCGAGACCAAGGCCTATACCTGTACCGGCTGCCACGGCATCCCGGGTTACAACAACATCTACCCCACCTACAAGGTGCCGAAGATTGGCGGCCAGAATTACGAGTACCTCGTGATTGCCCTCAAGGCATACCGCGACGGGGTACGCGATCACGCCACCATGGAATTGCAGGCCAAAGCCCTGTCGGACCAGGACATCGAGGATGTCGCGGCCTACTTCGCAGCACTGGGCAAGGGAGAGGCAAGCCAATGATTCGCCAAACATCCATATTCGCCGGCACCGCCCTGGCCATTGCACTGGCCGGCTTGTTACCTGCCGAGTTGCAGGCCGCGGGTGACCCGCAGTCGGGCAAGGAAAAAGCGCAGGTTTGCGAGGCATGCCATGGCGCCACCGGCGAAAGCGTTGACCCCAGCTACCCCAACCTCGCTGGCCAGCACGAGAGTTACCTGGTCAAGGCGCTGAGTGATTACCGTTCGGGTGCGCGCGATAACGCCATCATGAAGGGTTTTGCCGGCAGCCTGAGCAACCAGGACATCGAAGACCTGGCGGCGTGGTACGCCAACCAGGATGGTCTGAAGGACCTGTCAATCAAGTAACGCCGGTCGCGGTCTGAAGGCCGCGCCTGCGATCCCGCGCTTACACGGCTGAGGAACCGCCCCGCTCTTCCGGTGCGTAGTACGGATTTTCACCGTGCTCGTGGTCGGTGGCGTCCAGCACCCCGCGAATTTCAGGAAGGCGCTCGGTCAGGGTCTTGTTGATACCCTGTTTGAGGGTAACGTCCGCCATGCCGCAACCCTGGCAACCACCACCGAACTGCAACACCACGTCGGACTGCTCGGTGATCTCAACCAGCGCGACCCGCCCGCCATGCGAAGCGAGCATTGGGTTGATTTCCGAGTCCAGCACCCACTGAACCCGATCCGCCAGCGGCGCATCATCATCGGGGGCGTGGCCCTTGATGCCGGGCGCTCGGATGCTCAGTTGGCCGCCGGTGGCGTCCTCGTCGAAATCAATCTCGGCATCGTTCAGCCAGGCGACGCTTTCGGCGTCGATGAAGAAATCGAATCCTTCCAACGACAGCTTGTGATCGCGACCACTGTGCATGCCCTGGGGGCAAAACTGCAGGTCGCAGGCCGCACTGGGGGTGCCCGGGTGGCTGACGCTGATGCGCAGGCCCAGGCCTTCCTCGTCCTGCTGTGAAATCAGGTGGCGGAAATAGCGCTGGGCGTTCTCAGAAATACCAATCATGCAACCAAGGTGCTGGTGAAAGCGGCAAATTCAAGTGTCGGCAGCCAGGCGGTTCATCAACCAGGGCAGCGAGTGATCCAGGCGCCAGTCGATGCCCGAGTGGGTGCCGTCAAACTCTTCGTAGTGGCAATCGATGTCCAAAGCCTGGAGTTTGCGGTGCAGCCGCCGGTTGCCAAAGTGGATGTTGTACTGGTCGCGCCAGCCCACGTCGATGTACAGGCCTTTCAGGCTGCGTAAAGCCTGCTGGCAGGCAGGTTGGTCGATCATCACCACCGGGTCGAAGCGCAGCCAGTTGTTCCAGGCTTCCTGGTCCAGTTCCATGGTTTGCAGGTCGAACGGCAGGCGAACCCCCGGTGGCTGCTCAACCGGGTCGTAGCTGGCGGCCATGGCCACTACCATCATGGCGGCGAAATCTCGACCGGCCAGGCGGTTCTTTCGCCAAAAGCCTTCAAGGAAGGCGGTGACATCGCCGCCGTATTCGTTCAGCACGGCGCAGGCCTGGGGAAACTCCGGCAGGAACAGCCACTCAAAGCCGGCATCGCCGGCGTGGCTGGCGGCCGCGCCCCAGGTTTCCGGGTAATGCATGGCCAGGTAAAGCGCGCCGTAGCCGCCCGATGACTTGCCGAACATGGCCCGCCCACCGCGGTCTGGCCGCACGTTGAATCGCTGCGAAAGCAAGGGAACCAGTTCTTCAACCAGGTAGTCGGCGTAGCGCCCAACGGCGCTTGAATTGACGTACTGATTACCCCCCAGCGAGGTGTAACAGTCCGGCAGCGCGACCACCGCCGGTGGCATCAGTTGCTGGCCGATCAGCCGGTCGAGCCGCTGCGCAAGGTTTTCACCATGGTTGTTCCAGTTGAGGTGACCGGGCCCGGCATTGGTAAAGGCTGCAAGGTCCCACAGTGCGGCCAGCGGCGCGCCACCCTCGGAATAACCGTGTGGTAGGTAAACACACAGGTCGCGTTCTACCGGGTCGTCCCAGGGGTTGCCCTGCAGGACATTGGAACGAAAGGCAATGCGTTCGATGCGACCCGAAGGCCAGTCTGCTTCCGGGCGGACGCGCGCCATGCGGACTACCCGGCGGAGCCTGTCGCCCGCGAGGCCATGAATTCGAGCAGGTCTTCGCGCAGTTCGCCGCGCGCGAGCGCGTAGTCGATGGTGGCCTCGAGGAAGCCCATCGGAGAACCGCAGTCATAGCGCCGGCCCTCGAATTGGCAAGCCAGCACCTCGGATTCTTCCATCAGGGCCGCAATGGCGTCGGTGAGCTGGATTTCTCCGCCAACGCCAGCGCGGGTGTCTTCGAGCAATTCGAAAATCCGCCCGGAAAGCAGGTAACGACCAACCACGCCAAGGTTGGACGGCGCGTCTTCGGGTTCGGGCTTTTCGACAATCGCGGTAACTTGCTGGTGACCCTGCGGGTTGTCCTCGACGGCAACCACGCCGTACTGGCGGGTTTTTTCCCGCGGAACCGGTTCCACGCCGATCACGCTGGCGCCGGTGGCGGCATGCAGGTCAACCAGTTGGCGCAGCGCGCCGCGACCCGGATCCATGACCATGTCGTCGGGCAACATCACCGCAAACGGCTCGTCGCCAACCACCGGCCGCGCACACAACACCGCGTGGCCCAGGCCCAGGGCTTCTTCCTGGGTGACCACCACGGTTGAAACGCCCTCGGGAATGATTCCACGAATACGCGCCAGCACATCGTGCTTGCCTTTCTCGTCCAGCGAACGCTCGATCTCGACCGCCTTGTCGAAGTGATCGGCAATCCCATGCTTGTTGCGATTGCTGACGAACACCAGGGTATCGACCCCGGCGGCCAGCGCCTCTTCCACCGCGTACTGGATCAGCGGCTTGTCCACCACCGGCAGCAACTCTTTGGGCACCACCTTGGTGGCGGGGAGAAAACGGGTACCCAGCCCGGCGACCGGAAACACGGCCTTTCGGATCTTTGGATGTGTGCTCACGAAACCAGTTTTGAAAAAACTTGAAGAATAATCAGGCGTTGCCGTGCAGCGGCACCACCACCTGCTCGGAGTCGACTTGCTTCGACTTGCCCAGCTCTGGCACCAGCTTCAACAGCAGCTCGTGCAGGCGCTTGGTGTCATAGCGGCGAACCGCCAGTTCCGCGGTGCGCAACTCGGTGGAAAGCTCGTGCCAGTCAGCCTGCCTGGGATGGGCCAGGAAGATCTTCTCGTGCCCGGTCTTTTCATACGGCTCCTGTTCGTGGAACAGCTCCTCGAACAGCTTTTCGCCGGGTCTCAGGCCGGTGTAAACGATCTCGATGTCTCGACCGGGTTCCTTGCCGGACAGCCGGATCAGCTGCTCGGCCAGGTAGGTGATCTTCATCGGCTCACCCATGTCCAGCACGTAGATTTCGCCGCCGTTGCCCAGCACCGCAGCCTGCATGATGAGCTGGCTGGCCTCGGAGATGGTCATGAAATAGCGCGAAATTTCGGGGTGGGTCACGGTCACCGGCCCGCCGCGCGCGATCTGGTCCTTGAACAGCGGCACCACGCTGCCGTTGGAATTGAGCACATTACCGAAGCGCACGGTGATAAAGCGGGTGCGCGAACGCGCGTTCATGCTCTGGCAATACATTTCGGCCACGCGCTTGGTGGCGCCCATGACATTGGCCGGGTTCACCGCCTTGTCGGTGGAGATCAGCACGAAAGTGCCGACATCGTGACGCTCTGCGGCCTCGGCCAGGCGCATGGTGCCAATCACGTTGTTGCGGAATGCTTCACGCACCTGGGTTTGCAGGATAGGCAGGTGCTTGTACGCCGCGGCATGGAAAATCATGTCCGGCTTGTATTCACCCACGACCCGCTCGACCGTGGCGGAATCGCAGATGTCACCCAGCACGCTCTTGAACACCAGGTCCTGGAATTCGCTGCGCAGCTCGTGGTCGATGCGGTAGAGCGCGTACTCGCCGTTATCCACCACGATCAACTCAACCGGGTTGAGACGCGCGATCAGGCGGCAAAGCTCGGAACCGATGGAGCCGCCACCGCCAGTAATCATTACCCGCTTGCCGGAAAGGCCCTCGCGAATGGAGTCCCACTCCAGCGAAACCGGTTCGCGGCCAAGCAGATCATCGATGGCCACGCGCTTGAGATCATCGATGCGGGTGGCGCGATTACCCAGGTCGTTGAGCGTGGGCAGAGTTCGGAATTCGATATCGCTGCGCTCGCACACTTCAACCACGTTCTGCATCTGCTGGTTGGTGGCCGAGGGCATGGCAATGATGGCCAGGTCGGCGCGCACCTCGTGGCAAATCCGTGGAAGCCGGGAAATGGGACCCAGCACCGGAATGCCGTGCACCTGGGCGCCGCGAAGCCTTGGGTCGTCATCCAGGAAACCGATCACTTCAAGGCCGCCGCGGTGGCGCAGTTCACGCTCCAGCAGCGCGCCGGAACGGCCGGCGCCCAGCACCAGCACGCGCTTGCCGCCGGAGAACTGCTGCCGCGCGGGCAGGTGCGAATCCTTCCAGAAGCGGTAACACATGCGCGGCAAACCCAGGGCCAGGAACAGCAAACCGGGATAGATCAGCACCGCGCCCAGGCTGTCCTGGATGGCGGAACCGACAATCAGGGTGAGGCTGGTGAAGATCAGCAGCGTGCCGAAAAACGCGGCACGGGCAATATTCCACAGATCAGGAAAGCTGGCGAAACGCCACAGGCCCTTGTACAAACCGGTGGCCCACAGCACCAGCCCTTGCAGCACCGTGACCAACAGCAGTTCAGCGGGCACCGGCACTGCCGGCGCGATGCCGACATAGGCAAATTTATGAAGAATCCAGCCCGTCGCCAGGCACGCAATCATCACCATGACCAGGTCATGGACAACGACCGCGGCTCGCGGGTGGCTCATTAATCGCAGCGCTTTGTTGATGTTTTTCTTGCTCAAGCCGTCACTCCCAGACGCCTGACTGCCAGGATCCATCCAACAACCATTGTTGCGATCATGCCCAGGGCCACGAACCAGTCGAATCCCGATTCTGTAGCCGTGACAACAATGGCTGGCAGCACCAGCAACACGTTCAGTGACAGATACAGGACAAGGACGTTCCCATGCGACCAGCCTGCAGCGATCAGTTGCTGGTATAGATGTTGTCTATGCGCAGTATACCACCGCTCCCCGCGGATCACCCTGCGTAACAGGGTTAGACCGGCGTCCACCATGAATACTGACAGCACCAGTATTGCCGATGCCAGCGAAAAGGCTTCGATGGCCACGCCCCAGGCGCACAGGGCGCCCAGCGCAAAGCCCAGCGGGACACTGCCTACATCACCCATGAATATCCTTTTTGGCGCGAGATTCCAGGGTAAAAACCCCATGCAGGAAACCGCGATGACCAGCGATACCAGGTACAGGCCGGTATTGCCTGCCTGGTAAAACAGCCAGGCCAGGACCAATCCTGAAAACACGCCCTGCATGCCGGCCATCCCATGGCTTCCATCCATGAAGTTATACATGTTGGCAACCCAGAGCAGCCACAGCCCGGCGAGGAACAGAACGGGGGCCGTGACTGCCACTCCGGATTGCCAGGCACACGCTAACAGGTAAAGGCTGACTGCCAGCTGAACAAGCAACCGCCAGCGGGCGGCCATGGGCCGCAGGTCATCCAGCCAGCCAATGACGGCCAACACCGCCACCGCCGGCAGCACGCCCACCAGCCACAACTGCGGCGCCTGTTCGAACAACAGCCAAAAGGTGATCGCAAACCAGGTCAGTACGATGCCCAGCCCCCCGCCACTGGGCACCACGCCCTGGTGGCTGCTGCGCTCGTCCTCCACCGAGAACACCCCACCACGGCGGGCCAGCCAGGCGGTTGCGCCGGTCAGCACCAGGGAAACAATCAGGGTTGCAAGCGCAACGGTCATGGGCCGCGGGGCGTGGTTACTCGCCCAGCACTCCGTGGATGGTCTTGGTGGTGCTCCAGCGCTTGCAGCTTGGGCACACCCAGTGGTGGGTGCGGCCGCTGAAGCCGCAATGACTGCAGCGATAGCGCGGTTCACGTTGAAGCAGGCGAGACGTCACCGCCTTGAGAATATCATCGCCGGAACCCGCGGGAAGCTGGCCGTCACGGCCCAGGTCGATCAGGTGATCCAGGCCGCGCACCGAGGGCTTGTTGCCCAGTGCGTCGATCAGGAAGCGGCCGGCGGCGTCGCTACCCTGCTCTTCGGCGATAAAGTCGCTGAGCTTCAGGGTCAGCGAAATACCGTTGTAATCCTGTTTCCAGGCTTCAAGCTGGGCGCGGGCCCGCTCCATCCCGCCCGCCCTGGCGGCCGCATCCAGGTAGGGCTCGATCAGGTCGGCGATGTAGTCACGGTCGAGACCGGCGACTTCCTCGTAGGCATCCATCGCCGATTCAAAGTCTTCTTCCTGGGCGCTCAATCGCGCCAGGATCAGGCGGGCGCGGACGCACTCGGGATGGTAACGCCTGGCCTGGCGCAGCTGCCTGCGCACCGCCTCGAGGTCTTTGGCTGCCAGCGACTCTTCGGCCATCTCGCAGCAGAACTGGGCCATCACGTCGCCCATGTGCTCCCCGGTGATTTTTTCCAGGCGCTCGGCCTGCTCCAGCGCCTCGGGCCAGTCCTTTTCCTGCTGGTAGATTTCCAGCAGGCTGCGTAACGCGGGCGGAGTATGGGCGTCGCGTTCGATCAACTCCGAAAACAACAGCTCGGCGCGGTCCAACAGGCCGGCGCGCATGTAATCCTCGCCCAGTTCCAGCAGGGCTCGGGTGCGCTGTTCGGGCTTGAGGCGTTCCTTGGCGATGATGTTCTGGTGAAAGCGGATGGCGCGGTCAACCTCGCCGCGGCGGCGGAACAGGTTGCCCAGGGCCATGTGGGTTTCCACCGTGTCCTCGTTGACCTCGGCCAGCTCGAGGAACACCTCGATGGCCTTGTCGGGCTGCTCGTTGAGGAGGTAGTTCAGGCCCTGGAAATACTGGCTTGAAAACAGCCGGTTCTTGCGGCTGGCGGATTTCTGCTGGATGGTGCGTGCCAGCCACCAACCGAAATACGCAGCCACTGGCAGGGCTGCCAGCAGGATGTATTCAATCATGGTGTGTATCGAGCAGGTCGGAGCGTGCTGCGGCGTTTGCGGAGCGCAGTTTGCGCATGCGCATCCGCAAAGGAACCACGCTGCCCAGCCACAGGATCAATAGCCCGATGACGAAGCCCAGTACCAGCGACACGAGCATCACCAGCCCCAGCGGCCAGCGGATCTGGACCCACAGTAAATCGACGGAAACGGGGTCGGCGTTCAGGGTGCCAACCACCAGGCCCAGGGCCACGGCGGCAAGGGCGAGGATGATGAAGCCGATTCGGTAAATCACTGGCTTCGACCGGGCGAAAGGCTAGTCGTCGGAGTTGTAATCGACGCGTTCGCGCAGGCTCTTTCCGGGCTTGAAATGCGGAACGTGCTTGCCCGGCAACGCCACGGGCTCGCCGGTTTTCGGATTGCGGCCCATGCGCGGCGCGCGGTAGTGCAGCGAGAAACTGCCAAAGCCGCGAACCTCGATGCGCTCGCCGGCGGCCAGCGCCGTGCTCATCTGTTCAAGAATGGTTTTGACACCCAGCTCCACGTCGAGATGGTGGAGGTGGCTCTGTTGTTCTGCAAGACGGTCGATCAACTCGGATTTGGTCATGGCGCGCTATTCTTCCCTGCCCCTGAAAGATACTACATGCTTTGGATTTTGGTGCAATCAGGGGGCGCGCCACCGGCGCGCCCCCAAGCTTGCATTAAGCCTTGTCGTCCAGCTGTTCCTTGAGCAGGTCGCCCAAAGAGGTCGTTCCGGCGGCGGCGTTGCTGGCCTGGTACTCTTCCAGGGCCTCTTGCAACTCCTCGCTTTCACGAGCACGGATCGAAAGGTTCAGGGTGCGGCCCTTGCGATCAAGGCTGATGAACTTGGCTTCAACTTCCTGGCCAACTTCCAGCTCCTTGGTGGCGTCTTCAACACGCTCTTTCTTGATCTCGGAGGCCTTCAGGTAACCTTCCAGGCCATCGCCAAGTTCGATCAGGGCGCCACGGGCGTCCACTTCCTTGACGGTGCCTTTCACCAGGCTGCCACGCGGATGCTCTGCCATGAAGGTGGCAAACGGATCCTGGTCCAGCTGCTTGATACCCAGCGAGATGCGCTCGCGCTCGGGGTCCACCGCCAGCACCACGGCTTCGATTTCCTCGCCCTTGGTGTAGTTGCGCACCGCGTCTTCGCCGGCATCGTGCCAGGACAGGTCAGAAAGGTGCACCAGGCCGTCGATACCACCGTCGAGACCGATAAAGATACCGAAGTCGGTGATGGACTTGATGCCACCGGAGACCTTGTCGCCCTTGTTGTGATTGGCGGCAAAGATTTCCCACGGGTTGTCGGTGCACTGCTTCATGCCGAGTGAAATACGGCGGCGCTCTTCGTCGATGTCGAGCACCATGACTTCCACTTCGTCGTTCGGCTGCACAACCTTGGCCGGGTTGACGTTCTTGTTGGTCCAGTCCATTTCGGAAACGTGGACCAGGCCTTCAACGCCGTCTTCGATTTCAACAAAGCAACCGTAATCGGTGATGTTGGAAACGGTGCCGAAGATGCGGGTGCCAACCGGGTAACGGCGGGTGATGTCCGTCCACGGATCTTCACCCAGCTGCTTGAGACCGAGCGAAACGCGGTTGCGCTCGCGGTCGAAACGCAGCACGCGCACTTCCAGCTCGTCGCCAACTTCGACCACTTCGCTGGGGTGACGCACGCGCTTCCACGCCATGTCGGTGATGTGCAGCAGGCCGTCGATACCGCCGAGGTCGAGGAAGGCACCGTAATCGGTGAGGTTCTTGACCACACCCTTGACGATGGCGCCCTCTTCCAGGCGTTCCAGAAGCGCTTCGCGCTCTGCGCTGAACTCTTTCTCAACCACGGCGCGACGCGAAACAACGATGTTGTTGCGGCGGCGGTCGAGCTTGATGATCTTGAACTCGAGGTCCTTGCCTTCGAGATACGCAGGATCGCGCACGGGACGCACGTCCACCAGTGAACCGGGCAGGAAGGCGCGGATGTCGTCAATGTCGACGGTGAAACCGCCCTTGACCTTGCCGCTGATCTTGCCTTCGACGGTAGCCTCGTCTTCAAACGCAGACTCGAGGCGATCCCAGACCATGGCGCGCTTGGCCTTGTCTCGGGACAGGCGGGTTTCGCCAAAACCGTCTTCCACGGTATCCAGTGCCACCTGTACTTCGTCGCCGACCTCGACCTCGAGCTCGCCTTCGCCGTTGCGGAACTGGCTGATGGGGACAATCCCTTCGGATTTCAGACCGGCATTGACCACCACGGCATCCTCGCGGATTTCCATGACTTCGCCGGTTACGATGGTTCCTGGCTTGAGGTTCTTTGAGGCCAGGCTCTCTTCAAATAGCGCTTCGAAACTTTCGTTCATGTTGATGTTAACTCACAGGTGACCACGGTTGCGTTGCCACCCACCCAGGTTATGGGACGGGTTTGCCGTCCATTACAAGTTGCCATATCGGAATATGGCGCGAAAAAATCTTTTAAATAAATAGCTTTAAATCAATGCCCTGCGCCGCCTACCCCGATCAGATCTAGATCAGATCGTGAATGGCGGCCATGACTTCATCGATGCTTAAACGGGTAGAATCGATTGTCACTGCGTCCTCCGCAGGCACCAGCGGAGCGACCTTTCGGGTCCTGTCGCGTTCGTCGCGCTTCTCTATGTCCCGGAAAAGGCGCGAGAGATTAACACTTTCCCCTTTTTCTTTCAACTGCTTATAGCGTCTCTGGGCACGCTCTTCGACGCTGGCTGTGAGGAAGATTTTCAAGCCGGCATCGGGAAAGATCACGGTGCCCATGTCGCGGCCGTCGGCGACCAGCCCGGGCGCGGTGCGGAATGCCCGCTGGCGGGCCACCAGGGCCTTGCGAACCTGGGGTAAAGAAGCCACCCGCGAAGAAAAAGCGCTCACTGCTTCGCTGCGAAGCGCCTCGCTGACATCTTCGCCATCCAGCAGGTACTGCATGTCCTCACCCTGCATCGGGAAAGACACGTCCAGCCCGGTCGCCAGTTCAGCCAGCGCGGTTTCGTTGTTCGGCTCGATACCGCGGTTCATGGCAGCCAGCGCGACCAGCCGGTACAAGGCGCCGCTATCGAGAAAGTTCCAACCCAGCTCGCGCGCCAGGCGCATGGAAATGGTGCCCTTGCCGGAGCCACCCGGGCCATCGAGGGTGATTACCGGGACTTCGTTGCTGGAATCAGGCATTGCTGGTTTCCCCTTGTGCAAACACGGCCCCGCCGAGGCCTACCAGGTCGCTCACGAACCCCGGGTACGAGGTATCAATGTGGGATGCGCCGCTGATGCGAAGTTCGCGTCCCAGCGCCTGGGCAAGAATGGCGAAACTCATTGCGCAGCGGTGGTCCCCTGCCCCGTCGACACTTGCCGGCGCGCCACCCGCGCCGATAGCGCTGGGCCGGCCGTGGATGATCATGCCATCGTCCAGCCCTTCAACTTCGAAGCCCAGGGTGCGCAAGCCCATCTCCATCACCGCGATCCGGTCGCTTTCCTTGTGGCGCAGCTCGGCCGCGCCGCGAATGGTGCTGGTGCCTTCCGCCAGGGCCATGGCCACCATCATGATCGGCAGCTCGTCGATCATCGACGGCACCCACTCGGTGGGCAAATCTATCGCTTTCAATACGCCGCCGTGGCGCACCACCAGGTCTGCCACCGGCTCCGCGCCCCAGTCACGGCGATCCGCCAGCTCAACATTCGCGCCCATCAGGCGCAGGGCGTGTACCAACCCATCACGGCTGGGATTGATGCCTACCCCGCTGAGCAACACTTCCGAGCCAGGCACCAACGCGGCGCCTACCGCGAAAAACGCTGCCGACGAAATATCGGCAGGCACCCGCAGCTCGGTGGCTCTTAGCCGGCTACCGCCCCTGACCGTGGTTGGCCCAGGCATCTCGACCCCGTAGGCCTGCAGCATGCGTTCGGTGTGGTCGCGGCTCAACGAGGGCTCGGTGACCGTGGTTTCACCGCTGGCGTAAAGACCGGCCAGCAGCACGCAGGACTTGATCTGCGCGCTGGCCACCGGCGATTGGTAGTGGATTCCCTGAAGCGCCTGGCCTCCCGTGATTCGCAGCGGGGCGCAGCCATTCTCAGTGGTAGCAATCTGCGCCCCCATCTGCGCCAGGGGCCTGGCAATGCGCCGCATCGGGCGGCTCTGCAGCGATGCATCGCCGATCAGCACCGAGTCAAATGGCTGTGCGGCAAGGACCCCGGCCAGCAAGCGCATGGCGGTTCCGGAGTTGCCCATGTCCAGCGGCCCATCGGGCGCGGACAGCCCCGCAGCACCCAGGCCCTCAACCACGACTGCCTCGCCCTCCTCTCGCAACTCCGCGCCAAGCTGGCGACAGGCGTTGGCCGTGGCCTCGACGTCCTTGGAGCCTAGCAGTCCATGAATCCTGCTCTGGCCTTCGGCGAGGGTGGAAAAAATCAGCGCGCGGTGCGATACCGACTTGTCACCGGGCGGCTTGAGGGCGCCCGCAAGGGGCGCGGTGGCGCCACGCGCCACCAGCACGGCGGCGGATTCACTCATCGTCGCTGCGCGCAGCTGAGGGTGATTCTTCGCTGCTAATCGCGCGCGGGTACGAGCCCAGCACCTTGGAAAGCTTGCTCACTTGTTCGAGGTCGGCCAGGGCGGCGGCCACTGGCTCATCCTCCGCGTGGCCCTCGACGTCAACGAAGAATACGTATTCCCACTTGCCCAGCCTGGAAGGGCGGGACTCGATGCGGGTCATGTTGACGTTGTGGCGGTGAAAGGGCTCGAGCAAGCTGTGTAGCAGGCCCGGGCCTTCACGGCCAGCCAGTAACAGGGTGGTCTTGTCCGCGCCGGATGTGGGAAACAGCTTCCTGCCAATCACCAGGAACCGGGTGGAATTGTCCGGGTGATCTTCAATCGCACTGAACATGACTGGCAGCCCATAGATTTCCGCCGCCGAGCGGCCGGCGATGGCGGCTGCCTCGGGCGCGTTCCGCACCCTGCGCGCTGCCTCCGCGTTACTGCTCACCGCGATCACCTCGGCGTCCGGCAAGTGGCCGCGAATCCAGGCCTTGCACTGGGAAAGCGACTGCTGGTGTGAATACAGCCGCTCCACCTGGTTCAGCGAAGTGGCATGGGTCAGCAGGTTGTGGTGCACGCGCAGCTCGATCTCGCCGCAGATCTTGAGGTCGGAATCGAGAAACATGTCGAGGGTGTGGCTGACGATGCCCTGGGAAGAGTTCTCCACCGGAACCACCCCGAAATCGGCTTCAGTGGCCTGGACGCGCTCGAATACTTCGTCAATGCCGGGATAGCTCAAGGCATGGACCGAATGGCCGAAGTGCGCCAGCACCGCCTGCTGGGTAAAGGTTCCCTCGGGCCCGAGGTAAGCCACTTTGAGCGGCTCCTGCTGGGCCAGGCAAGCGGACATGATTTCGCGGAACAGGCGCAGCATCTCGGCGTCGCTCAGCGGCCCCTGGTTACGCTGCTGCACCGCTTTCAACACCTGGGCCTCGCGCTCCGGGCGGTAGTAATCCACTGCGTGCGGCAGGCGGCCCTTGCTTTCGCCCACATCGAAGGCCAATCGGGCGCGCTCGCTGATCAGCGACTGGATCTGCTCATCCAGCGCATCAATGCGTTCGCGCACCTCGCTGAGCCGGGGTTTGGAAGTCTCGTCGGTCACAATGATTTTTCACCTCGCAAGGGGAGGCATTTTAAGTGCACTGGGCCGCTGCGGCTACCGCTACCTGGGGCAGGCAGGCTCACCGCCCACGAAAAGGCGCACCCCTTCCGCCAGGCCGCCCTGGTAGCGGGCGCTTTCCGCCTCGAGTTGCAGGTTGATCGCGAACGGGAGGTCGATGGGCTGCCCAGGACCGGAGCCAGCGGAATCCGGGGCGGTCGAACCCGGGCCAGTGGTGTCGCGCCAGGCGCCAATCACCTGTTCCAGGGCGTCGATATCCAGCGACGGCGAGGCAAGCGCCAGGTGCAGCGCCTGCGGATCCGCCTTGAGCAAACAGCCCTGCCCGGAAAGAGTCTGCTCACCCAGGGAAAGCTCCAGGGCTTCCAGCCGGTAGCCCGGCTGCTCTGCAGGGAAAGGCGGGTTCAGGTCAGCGCGAGCGACCATGGCCAGGCGCTGGCCTTCGCCGGACCAGTGCAACTCTGCTTCCACCAGCGATGTCAGCAGGTCCATGTTCGTCTTTCCTTGCAGATCGCGAATGCGCCACCCCTCCAGGCCGACATCCATGCTGGCAATCCCAAGGTCAACATAGCCACGCGGCAACAAAGTCACTTCACCGCTGGCCGTGACCTGGACTGTGCCAGCACCAGGCGTCGCCGGGTCTTCGGCAACGTAGGCAAGCACGCCCTCAAAGGGCGCCGCGACACCAAGTTCGAACTGCTCCAGCGACAGCGTTTCGATTTGCAGGAAAGGCGGTTGCCCCAGCTTTTCGAGGTACAGGCGAGCGTCGGCAAGTTCGAAATCATGGATATCAGGCAACTGGAAAAAGTCGGCGCCCGTCTGCGCTGGCGGCGAAGGCTCGGCGGCCAGTTGCGCCAGGTCAATTCCAGCGCCCTGCACTTCGAGCGCCACCACTTCGATTTCGCCGTCGAACAGCGGCCCCAACGCCAGCCGCGCCAGGTATTCCTGCGCTTCCAGCACAGGCGCGCTGCCGTCACGGGTCATGATCACCAGTTCGCTTCCGGAGGCGCCGGGCAGAGGCAGCAGCGAAAGCCTGAACGCACCGCCAAGCTGCACCGGCCGGCCAAGCGCTGCCGACAGGCGGCTTTCCACCATGCCTCGTCCAACCGCCGACCCCAGCCACCATTGCGCGCCTGCCACCAGCGCAACAAGCAGCGCGGCAACCAGCAGCAAAGCACGCATCCAGCGGCGACGAAACCAGGGACGTTTTTCAGCCAATGCTCAAGCTCCGATTGTCGCCGGCACCACTGGCCGCATAGAATGGTCGCCCCCGGACCCAGGCGGGTCAGCCAGAGCAAAACCATGGCCAATATCGATATCGCCGCGCGCCATGCAATGAGCCTTGAAGACGCGCAGCATGCAGCCAATGAACTGGCCGAAGATCTCTCGGAAAAATTCGAGATTGACTACGGCTGGGAAGGCGACTTTATTCATTTTGAGCGCCCCGGCGCGGACGGCAGCATTGAAATCAATGCCGAGATCATTCACATCCAGGCAAGACTGGGGCTGCTTTTCTCGTTCATGAAAGGCAAGATCGAGGAAGAAATCCGTGATTACCTGGGCGCGCACTTTGATTGCTCTTTCGACGAACCGGCCTAACCTTCTTCCCTGAGTTTTTCGATTTCCGCCAGCACTTCTTCCCGCGCGCGGCGAAACACCGGCAAGGATTCCACGTGGCGATAGCGAATCCTGCCCTCGGGGCCGACCAGGAACAATGAGCGTTTCATGCCCAGCATTCCCTTGCTGTCGTATTGCGCCGCAACTTCAAGATCAGGGTCGCTGAGCAGGGTAAAAGGTAGTTGGTGCTTTTCCTTGAACGCGCGGTGTGAGTCGGCATCGTCCCTGGAGATGCCCACCACGCGCACCCCCAACCCTTCAAACGCCTCGATGCCATCACGGTAGTCGCACAGCTGGCGGGTGCAGACCGGGGTGTCGTCACCGGGATAGAACACCAGCAGCAGGGTTTCGCCGCGGTGCTGGTCCAGCGAAAACACGCTGCCCGTCTCGTCCGCGAGTTCAAAAGATGGAGCTGGGTCGTTAACTTGCAACATTGCATTTCTCCGCGATGACCGGCCGGCGGGATGGCCGCAACCTAGTTTAACCCTTGCCCATGGCTGGCGTTAGACGCAGCGCGCCGCTACAATCCGCCGGTGTCGCCACTGCTGGCGCACCGAATACAAAGGCCCTTCGGCACATGCTGTCACTGCACACCGCGCAATCGAAAAGACCCTCATCCAACGGACCAAAAATTGGCCTGGCTGTCGCCGGCGGCGGCCCGGTAGGCGCCATCTACGAGCTCGGCGCCCTGCGCGCCATCGACGAGGCGTTCGAGGGTGTGCGGCTGCACGAGATCGACACCTACGTGGGCATCAGCGCTGGCAGTTTCATCGTTTCCAGCCTGGCCAACCGCATTTCCTCGGCGGATATCTGCCGCACCCTGGTGGGCCACCCGGCAGCCGAGTTCACGCTTAATCCCGAGGATTTTTTCCGCCCCGACTACCGCCAGTACCTGGAAACGGCCCGCCGCCTGCCCTCGGTGCTTACCGAGAACCTGCTGAAGATCATTCGTGACCCGTACCACTCCAGCCTGACCGCGGTTTTCGACACAATCGGCCGGTCGCTGCCCAGCGGGCTGTTCGACAGCGTGGCGATCGAGGAATTCCTTGGCAAGATCTACACCTCGTCGGGCCGCACCAACGACTTCCGCCAGCTTGACTGCAACCTGTACGTGGTAGCGGTAAACCTGGACAACGGCGCCGCCGTTCGTTTTGGCGATACCGAGCACAACCAGGTACCGATCTCGAAGGCCGTGCAGGCCAGCGCCGCCCTGCCCGCGCTCTACGCACCGGTAAAAATCGATGGCCGCTACTACGTGGATGGCGCGTTGCGTCGCACCCTGCACGCCTCGGCTGCCCTCGACCAGGGCATCGACCTGTTGATTGGCATCAACCCGCTGGTACCGTTCGATTCGGGAGACAGTGACACCACCCCCGCGGAGATGATCCCGGTCTCCAAGCTGATTCGCGGCGGGCTGCCGATGATCCTGTCGCAGACTTTCCGCGCCCTGATCCAGTCACGCATGAAGGTGGGCTTTACCAAGTACCGCGAATCGCACCCCGGCACCGACCTGGTGCTGGTGGAACCCAACCAGGTGGACGAGCAGATTTTCTTCACCAATGCGTTCAGCTTCTCCAGCCGCAACGCGCTGTGCGACCACGCCTATCGCTCTACCCGCCTCGACCTGCTACAGCGCGCCGATGAACTGGACGTGATCCTGAACAAGCACGGCATGCGGGTGAATCGCGAAGCGCTGGCCGACACCGATCGCACGCTCGAACAGAGCCTCAGCGAGGGCTACTACGGCCGCAGCCGCGTTTCCCGCGACCTTTCACAGGTGCTGGACGAGCTGGATAACCAGCTTAAAAAGCGCACCGGCTGACAGAAAAGGCCCTCCACGCGGCTACATCATCCCCGGAGAGGGATGCAGTGGGTCCTGCCGAAACCTTCGATGGCAGGGATGTCAGCGAAGCGCTACAGGGATGTATTCATGCGTGTTTTGGCAGGACCCACTGCTTGCCTCTCCTGGCTGCGATTTTCACGCAGATGCCCTCGCTACCAATGAATCCCCCGCATCAGGCTGGCAAACGCCAACTGCTCCTGCGAAGCCTCGGCCTGCTCGCCCTTCACGCCCCTCGCGGCGGCGGTATCGGGGAACATCCGGAAGGCGCTGTTCATCACGATTTCTGAGACCTTTGGCGCCACCGCGTGCAGCACCTGGGAGAAAATACCCAGGCGGGTAGCAATGCGTTGCGGCTTGTAGATCACCGCTTGCTTGACCATGTCGGCAGCCTCTTCCGGGCTGATGGTGGGTACATTGTTGTAGATCTTGGTCGGCGCGATCATCGGGGTGCGCACCAGCGGCATGTTGATGGTGGTGAAACTCACCCCGGTATCGTTGAATTCCGCTGCCGCGCAGCGCGAGAACGCATCCAGGGCCGCTTTTGAGGCCACGTAAGCAGAGAAGCGCGGCGCGTTTGAAAGCACGCCAATGGAAGAAATGTTGATGATCTGGCCCTGGCGCCGCTTGCTCATGCCCGGCAGCACACGCATGATCATCCGCAGGCTGCCAAAGTAATTCAGCTGCATGCAGCGCTCATAGTCGTGGAATCGGTCGTAGGAGAGCGCGATCGAACGGCGGATGGAGCGGCCGGCGTTGTTGACCAGGATATCGACCGGACCCAGCTCTGCCTCGATCTTGTCGATCACTTCCTCGCAGGCGTCCAGGTCGGTGAGGTCGGCCGAGTAGGCCTTGGCAAACCCGCCCTCGGCCTCGATGTCCTTGACCGCGTTGGCCAGCTTCTCGCGCTTGCGCGCGACCACCGCAACCCTGGCGCCGGCTTTGGCCATCATCAGCGCGGTCGAATGACCGATGCCGGACGAACCGCCGGTCACGACAACCACCTTGTCCTGCACGTGGCCGCGCAAACTGCGGTCGATAAACAGGTCGGGGTCGAGGTGACGCTCCCAGTAATCCCAGATGCGCCAGGCGTAGTCTTCCAGGTCGGGAACGCGGATCGAGGTCTTTTTCAGCGCGCGCTCCGTTTCGCGGCTGTCGAAGCGGGTCGGGTAGTTAACGAACGAAAGGATATTGGGCGGAATGCCCAGGTCGTGCAGCACCTGGTTCTGGATGCGACGAAACGGCGGGAACATCGCCAGGCCCTGCTTCACCACTGCCGGTATGTAGCTGAAGATGCGCGCGTCGATGCGCATGCTCATCTGCGGCGCGTGGGCGGCCTCGGCAAACAGGTTGAGAATTTCGCCGATGCGCTTGGGCTTCGGGTCGGTCAGGTGGAAACACTTGCCATCCTCGCGCGGCAGGTGGGCGATGTGGTCCAGCGCCGCCGCCACGAAGTCCACCGGCACGACGTTGATGCGGCCGCCTTCAATGCCAACCGTCGGCATCCACGATGGCAACATGCGGCGCATTTTCTGGATCAACTTGAAGAAATAGTAGGGGCCGTCAATCTTGTCGATCTCACCGGTACGTGAATCGCCCACCACCATGCCCGGGCGGTAGATTCGCCACGGCAGCTTGCAGTGATGGCGAACGTAGCCCTCCGACTCGTGTTTGGTGAGGAAATAGGGATGGTCCAGGCCAGTGGCTTCATCGAACATGTCTTCGCGGAACACACCCTGGTACAGCCCCGCAGCGGCAATCGAGCTGACGTGGTGAAAGCGCTTGGCTTCCACCGACTCGGCGAACTGGACGGCGTGCCGGGTGCCATCAACATTGGCCTGCTGCTGGGTCTCCGCATCGCTTTTCATGTCGTAAATGGCGCCCAGGTGGAAAACGTGGCCGATCTTGCCTTTCAGGTCGCGACGCTTGGCGGCGCTGACACCGAGGTTGCTGCGAGTGAGGTCACCGGTGACCGGTACAACCCGCTTGGCCTGGTTGCCCCAGCGCTCCGATAGCTGCTTGAACTTGTCCTTGGAACCGCTGCGAACCAGCACGTAGATGGTGCCCCGCCGCTTGAGCAGCAGGTCAATCAGGTTGCGGCCAATAAACCCGGTGCCGCCGGTCAGAAAATAATCCATGAATTCGCTCCACTGTTGCCATCGACCGCGTCGGTCGCCAGCCCTGAAGCGGGCCGCCAAACCGGTGCGCGACGCGTGGTACGATCTTATCAGATCACCTTCGTAACCCAACCCCGAGGAAAGCGCCCATGAGCAATGATTCCGAGTTGTTTGAACAGGCCGCCGGCGTGGCCACGTCCCTGCCCCAACGGCCCGATAACGAGACCATGCTCGAGCTGTACGCGCTGTACAAGCAGGGATCGGCAGGCGATGTGCAGGGAGACAAACCCGGGTTCTTCGATTTTGTCGGGGTCGCCAAGTACGAGGCGTGGGAAAAACTCAGCGGACTCGACCAGCAAGAGGCGCGCGAACGCTACGTTGCGCTGGTGCGCAAGCTGGGTGGTGACATCTAGCCAGCATGGCGCGTCGCGATACCCGCGAACTGATCCTTTCCACCAGCCTGGCGCTGTTCAACCGGCTGGGCGAGCCTAACGTCACCACCAACCTGATCGCCGACGAGGCGGACATCAGCCCCGGCAACCTGTATTACCACTTTCGCCACAAGCAGGACATTGTCGAGGCGCTGTTTACCCGTTTCGCCCAGGGCCTGACGCCATTGCTGGACAACGGCGATGCGGCGGCCAGTGATGCCGAATCGCTGTGGTTCCGGCTACACATGATTTTTGAACTGAAGGGCGAGTTTCGCTTCCTGTATCGCAACCTTGCCGACATTGGTGAGCGCATGCCCAAGGTGGGCCAGGCACTGCGCGGCCTGATGCTGCGCGAACGCGATTCGATCACCGGGCTGTTCCAGGACCTGCGGGAACACAGCGTGCTGGAAGCCACGGCGGGAGAGCAGTCGATGCTGCGAGACCAGTTAATGCTGACCCTCACCTACTGGATACCATTTGCCGACCTGTTCGATCCCGAGAGCTTCGAAGACGGCAGCGCCCAGGTGCAGGCCATCGCGCGCATTTTCCAGCTGACCCTGCCCTACCTTTCCGACCCCTTCAGGCAGGAAACCGAGCAACTGGCCAGCGCCTACCTCGCGGCGGTGGAATAGTTTTGCAGCGGACAAAAAAAGGGCCGGCAATGCCGGCCCTCTGCCCTGTGGGGGGCGCGAAAGATTGGCTGTCACTTTTCAGCAGCCTGGCGTACTTGGGGGAAGCGCCAGCCTGTCGCTGTGACCCGGACAGCCAATATCCGGGATACTCTAGCTGGATTCAGCTGGAGACTTGCGGGTCCCGGACTTCTTGACGCCCGCCTTTTTTACGGCCTTTTTCTTGCTTGTGCCGGCGGGCTTACGGGTTACCTTCTTGGCGCTGGCTTTCTTGGCCGGCGCTTTTTTGCTGGCTGCCTTTTTGCTGGCAGTCTTCTTGGCAGCGGGCTTGGCAGCAGGCTTGGCAGCGGGCGCGCTTGAATCGAGACTGCGCACCTGCTCGGCCAGGGCTTCAACGCGCTGGCTCAGGCCATTGATGTCGTCGCTGGTGGGAATTCCCAGGCTGGCCAGGGCGCGTGCCACGCGCTCTTCGAAGATCTTCTCCAGCTTGTCCCAGTTGTCAGCGGCCTGCTTGCGAACCGCATCGGTGCGCTCACGCACGCCAGACATGCGGCCTTTGACTTCGCCGCGCAGGTCGGTGACTGCGTCTTCCAGCTCGTGGCGGGCCTTGTTCTCGAACTTGCCGCCTTCTTCAACCAGCTTGTCGAACAGCTTGCTGCCCTGCTCGATGATCTTGCCGCTTTCCTCGCGTGCGATGTTCAACGCACCCAGGCCAGCCAGCCATACATCACGAGCCGACTCAACTACCGGGGCGCCCAGCTTGCTCGCTGAACCCTGGCGTTGTACCTTCTTCTTCAGCTTTTTCTTCATGTTTCGCTTTGCCATGACATCCTCCTTTTGGGTGTCCAAATTCAAATCATGGGCGAATGTTAGAGGTCCAAATTAGAGCTTTCACACTAAATTCATGAGCAAATGGAACCCATTCCCTTACGACGACAGTGACTTTCGCTTTGACGTGGATTCGCTGCAGGCGTCGTGGGCTGAATTACACCGCGGAGATTGCGAGCCATTTCCTGGTGACACTGCGCTCCAGCAAGCCTGGATCGCTTTTCATGCCGGCGACTTCGGCAAAGCGGTCAAGCTGGCGGATGCCATTGGCGTTGGCGGCCACGCCGTGGCCAACAAGGCAACCGGCATCTACGCCAACTACCTGGAAGAAGACGAGGGCCGCCAGGTCAAGTTGTTCCAGGCCGCTATCGCGCGCGCCGACGAGGCCATCGAAGCCCTGCCCGAAGACCCCAATGCCCACTATTTCCGCGCCTTCAACCTGGGCCGCTACAGCCAGACCATCTCGGTGGTCAAGGCGATCAAGCAGGGCTTTGCCGGGAAAATCCGCGAAAGCCTGGAGCTGGCGCTGGAACTTCAGCCCGACCACGCCGAGGCGCATACCGCGATGGGCCTGTACCACGCAGAAATCATCGACAAGATGGGCAAGCTGATGGGTTCGGTGACCTACGGCGCCAGCGAATCGGAAGCCCTGGAACACCTGGAGACCGCGGTAGAACTGACGCCGGAATCACCCATTGCGCATATTGAATACGCCAATGGCCTGTACCTGCTGTACGGCGACAAGCGGCTGGATGAAGTAACCGAGGCTTACGTCAAGGCATCGGAGATGGAGCCGCGCGATGCGATGGAATGCCTGGATATTGAATACGCCCGCTCGGAGCTGGAGTAGCGCCTTTACTCAGTCCTCTCCCGGTTGGTAGACAACGCCATGTTCCAGCAGTGCTTCCGCCAATTCGGCGCTGGGTCGTTCGTCCAGCGGCAGCATCATACCCAGGGTTAACAGGCGCTCCAGTTCCGGGCAGAACTCCTCGATAATCGCCTTCGGGTCGGGCACCCGCTTGCGGTCGGTCATCAGGCCGAAAAACACCTGGCCGTTGTAGCTCAGGATGCTCACCCCCATGCCGATAGAGCCGTTTTGCGGCACCCAGAACATCATGCTGCGCACTTCGCCCCCGGCCAGGAACAGCGGCTCGCGCGGGCCTGGTACGTTGGTCAGCACGGTGCTGGCCTTGTTGCTTAACAGGTCCAGCGAGGGTTTTTGCAAAGCCACCGGGCCCATGCCCAGGGCCGCCAGCAAGCCCAGCGCCACGGTGGCCTGCTTGCTGGATTTCAGCTCGTTCATGCGCTCGTGCACGGTATACACGCGCTGCAAGGGATTGGCTTCGCTAACCGGCAATTCCAGGAACACCACGCCAAAGTGGTTGCCCAGTTCGCGCGCGTGCTCCAGCGGCCTCAGGTTGACCGGGACGGTGGCGCGAATTTCGACGCCGTCGTCAAGCGACTCGCCGCGGGCCAACATGTAGCGGCGCAGGGCGCCACTGACCGCTGCGATCAGCACATCGTTGACCGTGCATCGCAACGCGGCGCTGATAGCCTTGACCTCGTGCAATGGAATGGGCTTCGTCCAGGCCACTTCCTTGCGGATGCCCAGGGGCCCTTTGAGTATGGTCTTGGGGTCATCCGGCAAGGTCAGGGCATGGGTCAGCTCCTGGATGATCTCGGTGACTTCGCCGGCATAGAAACTGGCGCGTTCGGGCTCTTGCAGGATGCGGGCGCCCTCCTCCACCAGCTTGTAGCCCCAGTGGACCGCGAAATCGATACCATCGCGGGCCGGCTCGGTAAGCCGTTGGAAGATGCTCGATTCGCTGGTCTGCTTGCGTTTCCACGCCACCGGGTCCTGCAGTGCCGGCGCTGCATCCGCCGAAGCGTCGGTCAGGGTCAACATCACCTGCACCAGCGCAATGCCGTCGGCGTAGCAGTGGTGAATGCGGCACACCACCACCGGGCCCTTTTCATAGTTCTCGATGTAGTGGAACTGCCAAAGCGGGCGGGAATGATTCAGCGGCGTGCTGGCGAGGTCGCTGACGAACTCTTCCAGCTCGGCCTTGTCGGCCGCCCCCGGCAGCGCCACCCGGCGGACATGGGCGTAGACGTCGAAATCCTCGTCCCATACCCAGTGCGCGCCGCGCGCCGTATCCACCGCCTTTTGGCGAAAACGCCGGAACGACAGGAAGCGGGCCTCGATGGTTTCAACCAGACGCTCATAGCTGGTGTTTCTGTCCAGCGCGATGATGCCGGTAATCATCATCAGGTTGGTGGGCTGCTCCATGCGCAGCCAGGCGGTGTCGACCTTGGAGATGGGTTCCTTGCCGGGCGAGGCAGTCATACAGGCGCTGTGGCTTAGCCTGCCAGCTTCATGGTGGTAGCCCCACGCCGGCTGGCGCGCATTTCGTCCGAGCGGTCGGACTCCAGCGCCTGGAGGTAGCCGCTTTCCACGCCGGTGACGTACTCGCCAGAGAAGCAAGATGTATCGAAGCCATTGACGCCGGCCTTGCCGCCACGAACCGCATCGATCAGGTCGGGCAGGTCCTGGTAAATCAGCCAGTCGGCGCCCAGCGCCTGTTCAATTTCCTGGTCGGTGCGACCGCTGGCGATCAATTCGCTGGTTGCCGGCATATCGATGCCGTAGATATTCGGGTAGCGCACCGGCGGTGAAGCGGAAGCGAAGTACACCTTGCGCGCGCCGGCGTCCCGCGCCATCTGGATGATCTCCTTCGAGGTGGTGCCGCGGACAATGGAATCATCCACCAGCAACACGTTCTTGTTGCGAAACTCCAGTGAAACCGGGTTGAGCTTCTGGCGCACCGATTTTCGCCGTTGCTCCTGGCCGGGCATGATGAAGGTGCGGCCGATGTAACGGTTCTTCATCAAGCCCTCGCGGTACTTCACGTCGAGATCGTAAGCCAGCGGCAACGCGGCGGTGCGACTGGTGTCGGGCACCGGGATGACAACATCGATGTCGTGGTCGGGACGCTCGCGCAAAATCTTGGCCGCCAGGGCGCTGCCCATGCGCAGGCGCGCCTTGTACACAGAGATGTCATCCATCATCGAATCAGGCCGGGCGAAGTACACGTGCTCGAAAATACACGGCGTCAGTGGCCGGGCCAGCGGACTCTGGTGGGTATGCAACTGGCCCTGGAGGTCGATAAAGACCGATTCACCCGGCGCCAGGTCGCGTAGCAGTTCGAAGCCAAGGGCGCTAAGCGCCACCGATTCAGACGCGATCGCGTGCTCGGCGCCATTCTTTCCTTCACGGTAGCCGATCACCGCCGGGCGAATGCCGTGCAAATCGCGAAAGCCGAGAATACCGTGACCGCAAATGGCGGTAATGACGCTGTACGCGCCACGACAGCGGCGATGCACTGCTTCTACCGCGGCAAAAATGTGTTGCGGCGTCAGGCGGTCGGGATTCTGCACCTGGATCTCGTGCGCCAGCACATTGAGCAACACCTCGGAATCCGACTGGGTGTTGAGGTGCCGACGGTCGCTTTCGAACAGCGCATCCTTGAGCTCGGCGGTGTTGATCAGGTTGCCGTTGTGGCCCAGGGCGATGCCATAGGGCGAATTGACGTAGAACGGCTGGGCCTCGGACGAGTCATCCATGCCTGCCGTGGGATAGCGCACATGCCCGATTCCAACGTTACCGCGCAGTGAAAGCATGTTGTCGGCGCCAAATACATCGCGCACCAGGCCTGCGCCCGTGTGCAAGTGAATATGGCTGCCGTCCAGGGTGGCAATACCCGCTGCGTCCTGGCCGCGATGCTGCAGAATGGTCAGCGCATCGTACAAGTCCCCGGCAACCGGCTGCTGCCCGACTATCCCTATGATCCCGCACATTGTTGCTTATTGCTCCCCGCCAGGTTGACCCCGTGGGATCCGGGGTGACTGCTTGAATTTTATCACGCGGACCTGCCCGGCCCGGTGTTGATTGTGGCCTGCAGGGCCAATTCTTCTGCCGCCGCGGCTTCATCAGCGTCTTGCGGCTCTTCCGCGCCAGCTTTCTCTCCCGGGGTTTCCCCCTCCGCCGGCGGGTTGAAATCGATATGCTCCGACACCGACTCGGGCAGGAACGTGGCGCTCCAACTCACCAGCGGCATGAACGAACGGATCAGCCGCGACTCTTTCCACCACGGGTCGGCTGGTATCGGCGTGAACCCCGCGACCAGTATCGCCGCGATCACGATGGCGGCCCCGCGCACCACCCCGAAGACACCACCCAACAGGCGATCGGTACCCGACAGGCCGGTAGACTCCACCAGCTTGCCCAGCAGGTAATTGGCCAGCCCGCCGATCACCAGCACCAGCAGGAACAGGCCGATAAAGCCGATCGCGGTGCGCGCCGAGGGCAAGGAGACGTGTTCATCCATCAGAACGGCCACGTCCCCGGCAAAGCGGTAGGCCACCACGAACGCCGCGGCCCACACCAGCAACGAAAACACTTCCTTGATAAAGCCCCTGAGCGCGCCGACCAGCAAGGAGATCGCGATGATCGCCAGGATGGCGTAGTCAGGCCAGGTCATGGGGGTGAATTCAGTCGAACAAAACGCACGGGCGGAACTAGTCCGAACTCATCACCACGCCGTTGATGCCGAAATCCGCGGTGATTTTCTGCTCGGCAGTGAGGGCGTCGGTACGATCAATAAACGGCCCCACGCGCACGCGATAGATGGTTGACCCCGCCGAGGTGACACGCTCATCAAAGGCGCTGAGTCCCGCCTCGCGCAGGCGCGAAACCAACGAGGTGGCATTTTCCTGGCTGGAAAAACTGCCCACCTGCACCACCCAGCGCATCAGCGGATCCTCGCTGGCCAGCGCCGGGCCGGCGGCATCGGGCTGCATATCGACGATTCGCGGATTGAGGCCGGAGTCCTGGGCGCGCAGTGCTTCGGCGGCGGCCTGGGCCTGCGGCTCGCTGCCATAAGGCCCGACGCGAACACGGTTGAGATCGCCGCTGTCGCTGCTGACGGTATCCAGCAGCACGTTAAAACCGCCCTCTTCCAGGCTCGAAGCCAGGCGGGTGGCGTTGTCCCGGTTGCCGAAGCTGGCCACCTGCACCAGGTAGCGATCGCCGCCGGGCGCGGTGGCTGGTGCATCCGTATCGGTCAGGCTGGCGACCAGCGCATCCATGCCATCGGCCTGCGCCACGGCCGGGTCGGGAATGTCGGTTGCCTCGACCACATCCTCGCTGACCCCCTCGGGCGCCGCCTCCGGCGCTGATTCTTCAGCAGCGTCAACCGGGGTTTCGGCCAGTTCGACGGTCTCGCTGGCCTCGGGCGCCTCGCCTGGCGGTAACTCGCGCGGCTCGGGCAAAGGCGGAATTGGGTTGCTGTCGGCAACGTTTTCGTCCTTGTCCGGGTCGGCGTCGGCTGCGCCCGGGTTAGGCGCGACCGGCTGGTTGCCGACCGGGAAACGACGGGTCTCGAAATCCAGGTCTGGCGGCGCTGTGGGCAGCTCGATACTACGTGCATCAACGCCGCCGGCGCCATCCGGGCGACCGCCAAACAGCATCGGTAGGACGATCACGGCCAGGGCGATCAGCACCACTGCACCGACCAGGCGTTGTTTAAGGGCTTTGTCCATATGGATCCAGGCGACAACCAGCCGCGATTCTAACAGTTAGCCCCTTGCAGGTGCGAGATGGCCTCGGCCGCGGTGTAGAACGAGCCGAATACCAGCACCAGGTCATCAGCGCTTGCCTGCGTCAGCGCCTGCGCCAACGCATCGCTGACCGTATCAAACGATTCGACCGGCGCTTTGCCCGCTTCCGTGGCGATCCGAGCCGCGAGCTGCACGCCGCTTTGGCCCCGCTCGCCCTTCAGCCCGCCGCAGTACCAGCGTGATACACGACCGGCCAGTACCGCCGCAACACCCTCGGCGTCCTTGTCGGCCAACATGCCCACCACGGCATGGCAGCGCGCGTGTTCTGCCCGACACAGGTAATCGTGGATGACTTCCGCGGCCATCGGGTTGTGTCCCACATCAACGATGACCATTGGCGCAGCGCGCACCTGTTCCATTCGACCTCGAATCCGGGTTTCACCAATGGCGCGGGCCACGGCTTCAGGCGCTTGCGCCGCTTCGGGTTCCGCGAGCAAGACTGCGGTCAAGGCGCCCGCCAGGTTGTCGCCCTGGTGGCGGCCTGCCAGTGCAATCTGCAGTGGCGTGGACCAATCCGCGTAGAAATATTCAAAACTGGCGCCCTGCTCGGCTGGCGCCACGTCGAAATCATCGCCAATGCTGATGAGCTTCACTTCCAGCGCCTCGGCATGCGCCAGCACGCTCTCCGGTGGTTGCCGGTCGCTGACCACGACTGTCTGGCCAGGCCGCATGATCCCGGCTTTTTCGCGGCCGATCTGCTCGCGGCTGTCGCCCAGGTAGTCCTGGTGATCCAGGCCGATGCGGGTGATGACCGCGAGGTCGGCGTCAACGATGTTGACTGCATCCAGGCGGCCGCCCAGCCCCACCTCGAGTACGGCGTAATCCAGCTCCTGGGCAGCCAGGGTGGCGAATGCGGCCAGGGTTCCAAATTCAAAGTAAGTGAGGGAAGTTTCGCCCAGCGCCCTTTCGACCGATTCAAAGCCGTCGACAAGCTGCTGGTCCGTGGCCGACTGGCCCTGGATGCGAACGCGTTCGTTGTACTCGAGCAGGTGGGGTGATGTGTAACAGCCAACGCGCCGACCCAGGGCGCTAAGACCAGCCTCGATGCCGGCCACGGTAGAGCCCTTGCCGTTGGTACCAGCAACAGTGATCACGCGGGGTGCGGGCCTGGGCCGGCCCATCCGTGACCAGACATCGGCGCAGCGCTCAAGGCCAAGCTCAATGGCGGCCGGGTGGCGCGCCTGGATTCGTTCTAGCCAGTCATTCAGGCTGAGGGGCTTTGTCATTCACCAGTTCGCCGCTGACCGGCCTGGGCTTACGCCCGGAAGTGAGCAATGAAAGCAGTGAGCCGATCTGGTCGCGCATGTTGCGCCGGTCGACAATCATGTCCACCGCGCCCTTCTCCAGCAGGAATTCGCTGCGCTGGAAGCCTTCCGGCAGCTTTTCACGCACGGTCTGTTCAATCACGCGAGGCCCGGCGAAACCGATCAACGCCCCCGGCTCGGCGATGTTCACGTCACCCAGCATGCCAAGGCTGGCGGATACGCCGCCGGTGGTTGGATGGGTGAGCACGGAAATAAACGGCACGCCCTTGCGCGCCATGCGCGCCAGCACGCCACTGGTCTTGGCCATCTGCATCAGGGAAAGCAGGCCTTCCTGCATGCGCGCGCCGCCAGTGGCCGAGAAACAGATCATCGGCGCATCCAGGCGCATCGCCTCCAGGCCGGCGCGGGCAAATTTCTCCCCCACCACCGAACCCATGGATCCGCCGAGGAAGCCGAACTCAAATGCACAGGCCACGACTTCACGCCCATGAAGGCGTCCAACCATTGCGATCAGCGCATCTTTCTCGCCGGTTTTCTTCTGCGCGGCGACGATGCGATCGCGATATTTTTTGCTGTCACGGAAACGCAGGGCATCCACTGGTTCGAGATTGGACGCGACTTCACGCTGCTCGCCTTCGTCCAGGAACAGCTTCAGGCGCATGCGCGCGTTAACGGGCATGTGGTTGGCGCACTTGGGACACACCAGCATGTTGCGCTCTAGCTCAGGGCGGTACAACACCGCGGAACAGGAACCGCACTTGGTCCACAGCCCCTCGGGCACGTTGCGCTTGTTGCCGCCCTCGGTGCGAATGCGCGAAGGCATCAGTTTTTGAAACCAGCTCATGAAGCCACTTGCTTGCCAGGGTGGTCCGTATTGTCCATGGCCTGCCGGATGGGCGCAACAAAGGCACAGATTCGCTCGAGCGCCTCTGCTTCGCTCTCCGCATCCGCGAGCGTGGCTACCAGCGCGCTGCCAATGACCACGCCATCGGCCGCGAAAGCCACTGCTGACGCGCCTTGCGGGTCCTTGATGCCGAAGCCGACAACCAGCGGCAGGCTGGTATCTTCACGCAGGTCTGCAAGTGGTTGAACCAGCGTGTTGGCATCGAGGCGGTTGGCGCCGGTGATGCCCTTGAACGACACGTAGTAAACAAATCCCGCGGCTGCTGCACAAATCAGTTTGCGCCGCCGCTCGGTGGTGGTGGGCGCCACCAGGCAAATCGGGTAGAGGCCTGAAGCATCCAGGTGGGGGCGCAGTTGCGCCATTTCCTCGGGCGGGCAGTCGACAATCAGCATGCCATCCACGCCCGCATCAGCCGCGGCCGCGAAACAATCGGCGTAGCCAAGCCGCTCGATTGGATTGAGGTAGCCCATCAGGATGACCGGCGTCTCGCTGTCTTCGGCGCGAAAGCGCCGAACCATGTCGAACACGCTTTCCAGGCTGACGCCTTTTTCGATGGCGCGCTCACTGGCAGCCTGGATCACCGGGCCGTCAGCGGTGGGGTCGGAAAACGGCACACCCAGCTCGAGCAGGTCGGCGCCGGAGGCCACCAACTCGTGCATCATCGCCACGGTCCAGTCAGGATGCGGATCGCCAGCGGTCATAAAAGGAATCAGGGCGGTCCTGCCCTGCTCTGCCAGTGCCGCGAAGCGCACATCAATTCTGTTGCTTGCCATGGTATGCGTGCGCTCCTAGAGGCTGATGTTCTCGAGTTCGGCGACGGTGTGCACATCCTTGTCGCCTCGCCCGGAAAGGTTGATCAGCAC
The DNA here is from genome assembly GCA_030428105.1 of Gammaproteobacteria bacterium. GTDB lineage: Bacteria > Pseudomonadota > Gammaproteobacteria > Xanthomonadales > SZUA-36 > JAUIBE01. The sequence continues at coordinate 106,895 of JAUIBE010000006.1, read as the reverse complement.
AATCTGGTCACGGCTCATGGAGGCGGCCAGTTTCATGCCGTAGGCCACCGCATGACTGCTTTCAAGCGCAGGAAGGATGCCTTCCAGGCGAGTCAGGCGGTGAAAGGCGTCCAGCGCCTCGTCATCGGTGATCGACACATACTGGGCGCGCCCGGTGTCTTTCAGCCAGGCGTGCTCCGGCCCCACTCCGGGATAATCCAGCCCGGCGGAAACCGAATGGGTGTGCAGGATCTGGCCGTGGCTGTCGTCGATAATATAGCTGCGGCAACCATGCAGCACACCGGGCCTGCCGGCGCAAAGGGAAGCGGCATGCTGGCCGGTCTCCAGACCATGGCCGGCGGCCTCCACGCCAAACATCTTCACCGCGCGGTCCTCGATGTACGGGTGGAACAGGCCCATCGCGTTGGAGCCGCCACCCACGCAGGCCACCAGCGCATCGGGCTGGGTGCCATACTGCGCTTCCATCTGGCGTCGCGCCTCGCGGCCGACCACGGCGTTAAAGTCGCGCACCAGGGTTGGATACGGGTGCGGGCCGGCGACGGTGCCAATGATGTAGAAGGTATCGTCGATGTTGCTCACCCAGTCGCGCATGGCCTCGTTAAGGGCATCCTTGAGGGTGCGCGAACCCGCGGTCACGGTGCGCACCTCGGCGCCGAGCAGGCGCATGCGAAACACGTTGATTGCCTGGCGGTGAACGTCGACTTCACCCATGTACACCACGCAGTCCTGGCCCAGGCGGGCAGCCACGGTGGCCGAGGCCACGCCGTGCTGGCCGGCGCCGGTTTCGGCGATCACCCGTGATTTGCCCATGTATTTGGCAAGCAGCGCCTGCCCTACCGTGTTGTTGATCTTGTGCGCGCCCGTGTGGTTCAGGTCTTCGCGCTTGAGCAGGATTTTGGCGCCGCCGCAGTGCTCACTCAGCCGCTCCGCATGGTAAATCGGCGAGGGCCGACCCACGTAGTGCGCGAGGTCGCTGTCAAAGCGCGCCATGAATTCGTCATCACTGCTCCAGCGCTGGTAGGCCTCGGTCAACTCTTCCAGCGCGTGCATCAGGGTCTCGGAAGCGTAACTGCCACCGAACGGGCCGAAATGACCGTTGTTATCCACGTCCAACGAGTTCAAGTCGGATTGCGCGCCCATGGCGCTGCCTTCTTTAGCTTCCAATACGGTCGCCACGATTCACCTCTAGCATAAAATTCCTGATTTTCTCTGCGTTCTTGATTCCGGGCGCGTCTTCAACGCCGCTGGAAACATCAACCGCCCATGGTCGGACTGCGGCAATCGCCGCCGCCACGTTACTGGCGTTCAGCCCGCCCGCCAGTAGCACTGGCATCGCGCAGCCAGTAGCCAGCGACCAGTCAAATACCTCGCCTGTTCCACCGATACCGCCGGGCTGGTGGCTATCAAGAACCAGGCCGGTTGCCGATGCGTGCGCCTCTGCTGCTTCCGCCACAGACGCCGCGTTTTGCATGCTCACAGCTTTGATATAGGGCAATCCGAACTGCTTGCAATAGGCCGCATCTTCGGAGCCATGAAACTGCAGCAGTCCCAGCGGGACTTCTTCCAGAACCCGCGCCACTTCGTCGGCCGGCTGGTCCATGAACAACCCTACACGGGTGACCAGCGCCGGGACCGCAGCGGCCAGGCCGCGCGCATCCGATGGCTGAACCCTGCGGGGACTGCGTGGCGCGAACACGAAGCCGAGCGCGTCGGCGCCGCATTCAACCGCGGCATTCACGTCCTCCCGCCTGGTCAGACCACAAATTTTCACGCGCGTGCGCTTCATCTGCGCATGTTAACGACAAAGGCCACTGGCTTAAACCGCCAGTCGGGTCAGGAGGGAGTGACCGAAAAAGGAAACGGGCGAAGTCGGCCAGGCAGCCCGAAGTGATCGGGGTAGCGCACCTTGGCGAAGTAGAGGCCGTCCGGGGGCGCGGTCACGCCAGCCTGGTCGCGGTCGCGGGCTGCGAGAATCTCAGCCATCCAGTCGGGACCCTGCTCTCCTTTTCCCACCTCGAGCAAACTGCCGGCGATGTTGCGCACCATGTGGTAGAGAAAGGCGTTGGCGGCGACATCCATCACCAGGTAGTCGCCCTGCCTGCGCACTGATATTTCGCGTATTTCACGCACCGGGTGACGGGCCTGGCAGGCGCTGGCGCGAAACGAGGTGAAATCATGCTCGCCAACCAGGTGTTGCGCCCCCTGGTTCATCCGCTCGGCATCCAGAGGCTGGCGAACCCAGGTGACGCGTCCCTGGTCCAGCGCCGGGCGTACCTGGCGATTCAGGATCACGTAGCGGTAGCGGCGGGAGTAAGCGCTGAAGCGGGCGTGAAATTCATCGTCCACCTGGCGCATCCACAGGACACTGATTCCCTCGGGAAGGTTGCTGTTGAGCCCAAGAATCCATTGGCGCTCGCTGCGCGCCGCGTCGCTGTCGAAATGGATCACCTGCTCCAGCGCATGGACGCCGGTATCAGTGCGGCCGCTGGCGGTTACCTTGACCGGGTGATTGGCGATGCGTGAAAGGGCTTGCTCAACGCTCGACTGGACGGTGGGCTGCTGGGCCTGGACCTGCCAACCGAGAAACCGGCTGCCGTCATATTCCAGGCCCGCTGCAAGGCGCATACTTCCGTGTCAGCGAGCGCTCAGAGCTCGTCCATCATCGAACGGGCTTCTGCCTGTTGCGCCTCGCTGCCGGTGGAAAGCACTTCGTCCAGGATGACGCGCGCTGCTTCCTTGTCGCCCATCGAGATATAGGCCCGGGCGAGGTCCAGCTTGATCTCGGGATCACTGCTGTTCTCATCCAGTACCGTGGCATTGCCATCATCCCTGGCGCGACTGCTGGCCCGCCTGGGTGGTGCGGCTTCTTCCTGCTCGTTAGACCAATCAGGTTCTTCCTCGGCGGAATCAAACAGGACTTCCCCACCTTCATCGGAGAGCGCGTCCTCGGTGGCCGCGATTTCCACCACTCGATCCTCTTCAAGTTCCTCGGCTCCACGCCGATCAGCGTCGAGCGTACGCAGGATTTCCTCGGCTTCGTCTCGCAAGCGATCCACCGGTGGTTCGGGGTCGACATTAGCCGACAGGTCGTACTCAACCGCTCGACGGCGGTTCAATAGCCAGCCAGCCACCGCCGCGACCACGATCAGGACCATGACGATCCAGACCATCGTGCTGGCATACCAGGGCGAGTCTTCATCGGCTGCGCTGGTGGTCACCGAAGGAATGTTGCTGTCGTGCTCGGGCTGCGCTTCAACGGCCGGAGCCGGGGTCATCTCGTCGGGCCGCGAGGCTTCCTCGAAGCGCTCCGTTTGCAGGCGGTCTTCGAGGTTGGCCATTTCGTTGTCAGCCACGAAACCGGCGTCTTCAGGCTCGGCTTCGGCCAGCTGCGCCTCGAGCTCATTGATGCGATCACGCAGGTATTCGTTCTGCTGGCGCTCGCTGTACAGTTCTTCCTCGGTGCGGGCCAACTCCTCCCTCAGGTCACGCTGCAACTCTTCCTCGCCTTCGCCGCCCGGCACAGCGCCGGTTCCAGGCTGGGCCGCCAGGTTGTCGGTTTCGGAGGCCGGGACGATTTCCAGGCGCGAAACGGTTTCCTGCTCGGTATCAGGCGCATCATAGGCTGGCGCCGGCGCAGCCTCGGGGCTGGACTCAGCGGCCAGCAACGGTGTTGAACTGCTGGCCAGTGAGCCGCGCATGCGAAACGCCGCCTCCTGTTGCGCAACCAGTTCCTGCGCCCGTTGCCGCGAAACCTCTTCGATTTCAGCGGCGCTTGGCATATCAAGCGTGGCCCCGCGTTTCAGCAGGTTGATGTTGTCATCCAGGAAGGCCTGCGGATTCTTGCGCTGGATCGCCAGCATCACCTGGTTCATGTTCAGGCCCGACTGGCCGACGTAGTTGGATGCCACGCGCCACAGCGTCTCGCCACTCTGCACTGGCCCATACTCGCCGCCATCCGCAACCTCACTGCCGGTGGCGGACCGGGACTCGGGCTGTGACTGGGGTGCGGGAGAACTTTCTTCGGCGACCGCGGGCTGCGTTTCTTCAGCGGGCTCGCGGTTGATGACCTGGGGAGCCGGCGCCGAGTCGGCCACGCGCTCCACAGGCGCGGGACTGTCCGCGACCGGGGCTGTTGTTTCCGCGGGTTGCGGCGCCGCCGGGGCGGTGCTCACCACCGGCTCGGGTGCGCGGGACGGCACTGTAGGCGGATCCAGGAAAACGGTGTACTCGCGCAGCAGGCGGCCGCTGGCCCAGGTGACTTCCACCACCAGGCGCAACACCGGGTCACTCATCGACTGCCGGGAAGTGACCAGGATATGCGCACCCTGGCCGCCGCGCGCTTCCCGTACCGAGAAGGTCAGCGGCATGCCAATTGCCGAACGGTCGGCTCCAATCAGTGCAAAGTCATCGGCCGACGCCAACCGCGCTGTGACGCCATCAAGGTCGTCGGTGGGCGCGGTGAGCAGGTCAATGCGCATCTCCAGCGGCTGGCCGATAAAGGATTCCACCCGGGCGTCTCCCAGCCCAAGGGACCAGGCCGAACCGGCGTGGAGCAGCAATGCGAGCGCGAGCAATAAACCGCAGCGAGTGAATCTCATGCCTGAAGCCCTTCCTTGACGGTGGCGCTGCTGCGCGCCTCCAGCCATTCCATGATCTGTACCGCGTTGAGCGCGGCGCCCTTGCGTACGTTGTCGGCAACCACCCACATGCAGATACCCCGCGGATGACTGAGGTCGCGGCGCAGGCGGCCCACGAACACGTCATCTTTGCCGGCGGCGTGCGTCACCGGCGTTGGGTGCTCGGTGACATCGCTATCCAGCAGGGTTACGCCGGGTGCTTCGCGCAGCAATTCACGCACGGTTTCGATATCGATTTCTTCGCGGGTTTCCAGGTGCACCGCCTCGGCATGGCCGTAGAAAACCGGCACGCGCACTGCCGTGGCGCTCACCGCAATGCGTTCGTCACCAAGAATTTTCTGCGTCTCCCACAGCATTTTCATCTCTTCGCGTGAATAGCCGTTTTCCAGCATCTCGTCGATCTGGGGCAGCACATTGAAGGCGATCGGTTGGACAAACGCGTTCATTTCCGGCTCGCGGAAATTCAGCCGCCCCGCCGTTTGCTGGGCCAACTCGTTGAGCCCACGGCGGCCGGCGCCGGAAACTGACTGGTAAGTGGCGACGTTGACGCGGGAAATGCCAACCGCGGCGTGGATGGGCGCCAATGCAACCACCATCTGGATGGTGGAGCAGTTGGGGTTGGCGATGATGCTGCCCGGCCCAACCGCATCCAGGGACCCGGGGTTGACCTCCGGAACCGTCAACGGGATGTCGTCGTCGTAACGGAACGCCGAGGTGTTGTCGATGACGATGGCCCCGGCTTTGGCCGCGCGCGGCGCGTGCTCTTTGCTGACTGAGCCACCAGCAGAAAACAGGGCGTAATCCACCGCCGAGAAATCGAAGTCGGCGAGGTCTTCCATGGTCAGCTGCTTGCGACCGTACTCCACGTCCTGGCCGGCAGAGCGCGCACTGGCCAGGGCGCTGATGTTTGCCGCCGGGTGCTTGCGCTGCGCCAGCAACTCCAGCATGACTTCGCCAACGGCGCCGCTGGCGCCGACCACTGCAATTCTAGGTCCGTTCGTCATGTAAAATATTATATCTGATTGGTAAGTGACTGTTTATTAGGTACTCAAGCGCCAATTTGCCCACGATGACGCAAGGCGTGGTCCATCAGCACCAGGGCCATCATGGCTTCGACGATCGGCGTGGCGCGGATGCCCACGCAGGGGTCGTGCCGGCCCTTGGTTACCACTTCCACTTCGCGCCCCCCGGTGTCTACCGAACGACACGGAATGCGAAGGCTGGAAGTTGGCTTGAATGCGGTTGAAACCACCACGTCCTGCCCGCTGCTGATGCCACCCAGTATGCCACCTGCGTGGTTGCTCTGGAATCCTTCGGCAGTGATTTCGTCACGGTGCTCGGTGCCCTGCTGGGTAACACTTTCAAAACCAGCGCCGATTTCCACGCCCTTGGCCGCGTTGATGCTCATCATCGCGGCGGCGAGTTCGGCGTCGAGCTTGCCGTAAACCGGCTCACCCCACCCCGGCGGCACGTTACGCGCTATCACGTTGACCCGCGCACCCACCGAGTCGCCCGACTTGCGCAACTGATCCATGAAGGCTTCCAACTCCGGCACCAGGCTGGCGTTTGGGCAGAAAAATACATTGTCATCGATGACTGACCAGTCCATCTCGCTATCGGTGCGGATGGGACCGAGTTGCGCCAGCCATCCCTGGATTTCGATTGCGTATTCCTGCTGCAGCCATTTGCGCGCCAGGGCGCCGGCGGCTACCCGCATGGTGGTTTCACGGGCTGAAGAGCGTCCGCCACCGCGATAGTCGCGAATGCCGTACTTTTTCCAATAGGTGAAGTCGGCATGGCCAGGACGAATGGAATCCTTGATGTTGGCGTAGTCTCGCGAGCGCGCATCGGTGTTTTCGATCACCAGCGCAATCGGGGTGCCGGTGGTGCGGCCTTCGAATACCCCGGAAAGAATCTGCACATCGTCTGCTTCTTTTCTCTGCGAAGTGTGCCGAGAACGCCCGGTTGCCCGGCGCTCCAACTCACGCTTGATCTCCTCGGGAGAAATTTCCAGGCCGGGCGGAAAGCCGTCGACCACGCAGCCGATGGCGGGGCCATGGCTCTCGCCAAAGGTGGTGCAACGTAGCAGCTTGCCAAAAGTGTTATGTGACACGTCCTGTATCCCTCAAAAGCGATTGCGCCTGTTCAGCCGCGGCCTGCAGTTCGGCATGATCCAGCACGAAAACGCCTTCCCCGCCCGATTCAAATTCCAACCACACGAATGGAACGGCCGGAAGCGCCTGTTGCAGGCGTTGCTGGCTTTCGCCCACTTCACACACCAGCGCTCCGCCAGGGTTCAGCCTGGCTGCCGCCCCGGCCAGGATGCGGAGCGGAATCTCCAGCCCTTCCATGCCGGTCAGCAACCCCAGTTCGGGCTCGGCCCGGTATTCCGCTGGAAGCGCCTCGATCGACGCAGCCGGGACGTACGGTGGGTTGCTCACAATCAAATCATACTTGGCGGGGTGTAGCGAGTCGAAAACATCTGAGCGGACCAGCTCCAGTCGCTGCTCCACGGCGTGGCGCCTGGCGTTCGCCGCAGCCACCGATAGCGCCGTTTCGCTGATGTCGGTGGCCACCACCTGCGCCGCCGGAAACGTCAACGCACAGGCGATCGCAATACAGCCACTACCGGTGCCAATGTCGAGAATGCTGGTCACCTCGCTCGCAACCAGCCACGGGTGAAATCGCTGGGCAATCAACTCGGCAATCGGCGAGCGAGGAACCAGGACATCAGGGCTGACCTCGAACTCGAGCCCGGCAAACCATGCGGTCCCGGTGAGATAGGCGGCCGGAAGTCGACGCGCGATTCTTTGTTCCACCAGTTGTTCTATCCCGCTGGCCTGCGCTTCGGCCACCACGTCGTCCCAACCGTCAAACGGTTCAGCAGGCGACTCCCCCAGGGCATGCAACACCAGCCAGGCGGCCTCGTCAACGGCATTGTCCGTGCCGTGCCCGAAGAACACGCCCGCTTGTTGCAGCCGTTCGGCCGCCCACTCCAACCATTGCCCCGCAGTCCGCAATTTCCCGCCTTTTGAGCCAAAAGAATCGAAGTATAATTCAGCCGATGAAAATTCTCGGCCCGCTACTTGCGCTCATCCAGTACATCCTGCCCCACCACCTGCTCTCGCGCTGCATGTTTCATCTCACGCGGGTCAAGTGGACGCCGGTCAAGAACACCCTGATCGTGGTCATCGGCGGGTTGGCTGGCGCCGACTGGAGCGAATCCAGGCGCAAGAACCTGTCTGACTTTGAAAGCTTCAACGATTTCTTTACCCGTGAACTTGAACCCGGCGCGCGCAAACAGAACCCCGACCCGAAAGGATTCAACAGCCCCTGCGATGGCGTGATCAGCGAATGCGGACGGTTTACCGGCGATCGCCTGTTGCAAGCGAAGGGCCACCACTACAGCCTGGGCAAGCTGCTGGCCAATGATCCCGCGGTAAAAGATTTCCGCAATGGTTTTTTCCACACCATTTACCTGGCGCCGCACAACTACCACCGCATCCACATGCCGCGCGATGGCCACCTGCAGCGCATGATCCATGTTCCAGGCCGGCTCTACGGTGTGGCCGACTGGTCGGTGCAAAACGTCAAGGACCTGTTTGCGCGCAACGAGCGCGTGATCAGCATTTTCGATACCGCGAGCGGGCCAATGGCGGTGGTGATGGTTGGCGCCCTGATGGTGGGCAGCATGCAAACGGTCTGGTCTGGCCAGGTCACCCCGCCGCGGGGTCAGAGCAGCCGCAAACGGGTTACCGTAGGCGACTATTCACATCACGATGTGCGGCTGGCCAAGGGTGATGAAATGGGCCGTTTCAACATGGGCTCCACGGTCATTCTTATTCAGCCCGCCAACGCGGTCGCCTCGCTGGCGGATTTTGCCAGGGGCGACCCGGTGATCGTCGGCCAGGCGCTGGGCAAACTGGCCTGAAGCAATTACCAGCCGCACTGGCGGCTGGCATTCTGTTCATCCAGCCATTCCTGCAGCGGGGCGAAGTAGTCCAGCACCGCGGTCGCGTCCATCTCACGCGTGCCCGTCAGGGCTTCCAGCGCGTCGGGCCACGGCTTTTCACGGCCCATTTCCAGCATGGCGTTCAGGCGCTGGCCAGCTTCTTCGCTGCCGTAAAACGAACAGCGGTGCACCGGGCCCTCGTGCCCGGAGATGTCGCACAAGGCCTTGAAGAACTGGAACTGCAGGATATGCGCGAGGAAGTAACGGGTGTAGGGCGTGTTGCCAGGCACGTGGTACTTCGCGCCCGGGTCGAAGGCATCGGCTGGACGCTCGTTGGGCGCGCCAATGCCCTGGTAATCTGCGCGTAGCTGCCACCACAGGTCGTTGTAACCCTCGGGCGAAACCTCGCCGGCAAATACCTTCCAACGCCACTGGTCAACCAGCAGGCCGAACGGCAGGAAGGCCACTTTCTCCAATGCGGTCTTCATCAGCAGGCCGACATCGCCGGAGGCGTCCGGCACCTCTTCCAGCAGGTCGATCTGCTGCAGGTAATCGGGGGTAATGGAGAGCGACAGGGTGTCGCCCACCGCCTCGTGGAAACCATCGTTGGCGCTGGAGCGATACAGGTAAGACTTCTGGTTATAGGCGCGCTGGTAGAAGTTGTGCCCCAGTTCGTGGTGAATGGTGCGGAAATCCTCGCCATTCACATCGATGCACATCTTGATGCGCAGGTCTTCTTTCTCATCCACGTCCCAGGCGGATGCGTGGCACACCACCTCGCGGTCACGCGGCTTGACGAACTGCGAGCGGGTCCAGAAGGTCTCCGGCAGCGGCTCGAAGCCCAGCGAAGTAAAGAACGCCTCGCCGGTTTTCACCATGCTGACCGCATCGAAACCATCCTCGTTGAGGATGGCGGTCAGGTCATAACCCGCATCGCTTTCCTCGGGACCCACCAGGTCGTAGATATTGTCCCAGCTCTGGGCCCACATATTGCCCAGGACGTGGGCTGGAATCAGCCCGTCCGATGAAACCACCTCGTCGCCGTACTCCTCGTTGAGGCGTGCGCGCACGTGGCAGTGCAAGGCATCGTACAAAGGTTTGACCTGCCCCCACAGGCGATCCAGTTCGCCGGGAAACTCGCTGGGCGGCATGTCGTAGCCCGAGCGCCACATGGTGCCAAGGTCTTCAAAACCCAGTTCCTGCGCACCCTCGTTGGCCAGTTCCACCTGGCGCGCATACAGCGGCTTCATTGGCGGAGACACCGTGCGCCAGCCGTTCCAGGCCTCGAGCAGCTCGGCCGGGTCGCGGGAATTGTCGATCACCGCTTCCAGCTCTGAAAGCCCCAGGCACTCACCCTCCGACGGGCAATACTTGCCCTTGCCGTACATGCCGCTGAGTTCAGCGCCGATTTTTGCCTGCTCGGCAATCTTTTCCGGATCGGAGGGCGCCGGAACGGTAATCCCGCTGCGCAACATGTTGAGCTTGCGCTCGGTGTCGGCATCCAGGCCCTCGACTTTGCTAAACATGGCCGCCTGTCCCGCCAGTTCCACCTGGGCAGCGGTCATGTTTTCACTGGCTTTGGCCGCCAGCAGCGCGGTGTCGTCGGTGATGTGAGTGCTGTATACCCAGGCAACCCGTTCGGAGTACTGACCCAACTCTTCCAGCCTGCGCTCGGCATCGCGTACAAACGCGGCTGCATCAGCCGCTGTCGGCGCCGCGGGCTGAGCGGCGCTGGCTTCGCCGGTCTGCGCTGGCGCTGCAGCAGGTTCGCTGGGCTGGCAAGCAACACAAAGGCTTACGATGAAAAGACTAAACACATTGAGGATCAGGCGCATAGCGGTTCTCTGGAAAATACGTCCTAGGGGGCTGAAAAGGCTATATCAGGACACGATACGGTAGCAAGGCTGGTAAACCGTGCCAGGCAGCTTCATGCGATGCTGCGCGACGAACGATGCCAGCAGCTCATCCAGGGCGGACATCAGTTCCTGGTCGCCACGAATCTCGAACAGGCCGTGCTCGCGAATCGCTTTGAGTCCATCGGGTTTGACATTGCCCGCAACGATGCCGGAAAACGCCCGCCTGAGATTGGCGGCTCGCTCGTGCACGGGTTGATCGCCACCCAGTTGCAAGCCCAGCATGTTCTCGTGGGTGGGTTTGAACGGAATCTGGAAGTCCGCGCCAATGTCCAGCATCCAGTTGAAGTAGAACGCGTCCTTGGCTTCAACCCGGTGGTCACGCACCGACTCCAGCCCGCTGGCCATCTGCCTGGCCACTTCCGCCGGGTCGTCGATGATGATCTGGTAACGCTGTTGCGCTTCTTCGCCCAGGGTCAGGCCGATAAACTCATCAATACGGCGGAAATACGCCTCGGCGCTGGTCGGTCCGGTGAGGATCATCGGAATGGGCTGCTGCGCATTGTTGGGGTTCAGCAGGATACCCAACAGGTACAGGATTTCTTCGGCAGTGCCCACGCCCCCGGGAAACACCACCACGCCGTGGCCAAGGCGTACGAATGCCTCCAGGCGCTTCTCGATATCCGGCATGATGATCAGTTCGTTGACAATCGGGTTAGGTGATTCGGCGGCAATAATTCCGGGCTCGGAAATACCGATATAACGGCCATCGCGCACGCGCTGCTTGGAGTGGGCAATGGTGGCGCCTTTCATCGGCCCCTTCATGGCGCCCGGCCCGCAACCGGTAATGATATTCAACCGCCGCAGGCCCAACTCGTAGCCACACACCTTGGTGTAGTCGTATTCCTCGCGCGAGATCGAGTGCCCACCCCAGCAAACGACCAGGTCGGGGGAAACCCGCGGTTTCAGGGCATTGGCGTTGCGCAGCATTTCGAACACCGCGTTGGTAATGCCGTCAGCGGTTTGCAGGTTGTGGTGCGGGTGACCCTTGATCTCGCTGTCGAAGTAGATCAGGTCGCGAATGACCGCGGAGAGAAACTCGCGGATACCCTCGATGATATTGCCGTCGACAAAGGCGGAAGCCGGCGCATTCACCAGTTCCAGGCGCAAACCACGATTCACCGACTCCACCTGGATGGCGAAATCGCGGTAGCGCTCCAGTAGCGCCTCCGGGTCGTCGCTGTGGGCGCCGCTGTTCAATACAGCCAGTGCGCAACGGCGCACCAGGTCGGCGAGGTCGCCGCGACTGGCGTCCTGCAGGCGTTCAACTTCGTGCCGGCTGAGCGTGTTGAGCATGCCGGCGGGGTACAACTTGGTAGATACAGAACTTGCGTTCAAAACTAACTCCAGACAACGCGGGAATCCCCGCTCCTAAATAGCAAATGGCGGCCGAAGCCGCCATTTGCATCTTACCTGATATTGAGTTCCTGACCGATAATTAGAACCGGTAGGTCAGGCCAATGCGGATTTCCCACAGGGAAGGATCGGTAACACGACCCTGGCCGCTAGGCTCGATGAACTCTTCGTAGATGTACTGCGTGCCATCGTCGCTGATTTCCATGTCGACAACGCCCTGGCTGCGCGGGAAGCTGGCTTCCCGGAACACGCACCAGTCATCGTTGAGCAGGTTACACAGGTTGGCAATGGTGATCCAACCAGCGAACTTGTGCTCGTCACGGAAGCCGGGGAATTCCTGCTCGACACGCAGATCGAAGTAGGTCCACCAGTCGCTGTTGAACGCGTTACGCGGGGCAATGCTGCCGGCGTACTTGTTCAGGCCACTGGCCGCCAGGAAGTCCATGAAGGCCTGGGTGTTGAAGTTCTCACCGTAGCTAACCAGCGGATCGCCTGCGCCGTCCGGAACGTACAGCAGGTGACGGCCGCTGATGAAGTCACCGAAGGTGTCGCCATCGTCGTCAGAGAAGGTGTACGAGAACGGACGACCTTCGTTGTGCGCGCCGATCAGAGAGAACTGCGTACGGTTGTCGCCCCACCAGTAAGCCTCGTAACCGACACGGAAGGTGAAGCGGTTCGGGATCTCGTAGTTCGAGGTCGCACGCGACGGGTTGTTGGGATCATCAACCGCCAGGTTGGCGTAGTTGGAGAACGCGACCGAGCTGGTCATCGGGCTGACGTCTTCAGCATCGGTGTAAGCGTAGCCAACGCTCCAACGGAAGCCGTTGTCGTACTGCTTGTCGATGTTGATGGAGAACTGCAGCGACTTGGCATCGGCTCCGCTCACGTTGGTGAGGATGTAGTCGGAGTTGAATGCGCGCGAGTCGGTGTAGATCGGGCGGCCGTCAGGCGCGGTGCCGGTCTGCTCCATGGTGCCATTGATGATAATGGCTGAGTCGTCGGCCTTGGTGTACAGCAGGTCGGCCTGCAGGGTGTAGTCATCCGGCAGGTACCAGGTTGCGCCCAGGGCGTACTTCCAGTTCTGCGGCAGGTCGAAGTTCGGATCCAGCGCATTCACGCCAGAATTCGGCTGCTGTTCTGCGATCAGGTCGAACAGGCACTGCGGAACGTCGTAGATCGGCTGACCGTCACCGGTAAGCGGAATATCAAACAGTGAGAAATCGACGCCGGTGCCGCCCATGCAGCTTGCCGGATCGTCTTCACCGGCGAACTCCATCATGAACTCACGCACCTGGGCGATACGGAAACCGTCGTTGCTGTAGTTGTTCGACAGCCACACGTTGGGGTTACCGCCCGAGTACAGGCCGATACCACCCCGAACCACGATGTTTTCGGTAGCGTTCCAGGTGAAGCCGAAGCGCGGCTGCAACAGGTCAAGCCCGTCGGTGGTCGCGGTGTTGGCGAAGCCCTGGCGCTCCTCGAAGAACGGGTTGTAAGCCGGGGTGTCGTCGGTGGTGTACCAGTCGTAGCGCAGACCGAATACGAAGGTCAGGTCGCCACCCATGGTCACCCACTCGTCCTGCAGGTAGGCAGAATTGATCTTGTAGCCCCAGATCGCGGCGCCTTCGTTCGGGTCGCCCGGCACGAAGTTGCCGTAGTAGATGTCATCAGGACGGCCTTCGCGGAAGGCATCGATACATCCGTTGGGGTTACCCGGGTTGCACTCCTCGTCGTAACGGTACTCACCGATGGTGTGCTGGATGAACAGGTTGAATACGTCCAGGTCATCCTGCTCGTAACCGAAAGTCAGCAGGTGATCGTCAAGCGCATACTCACCGGCCAGCTTGATGTTCTGGGCCTCGTAGCTGAGCTTGTTGGACTGGCGGGAGTCATCGGTGCCCAGGTATACCACTGCCTGGGAGTAGATGCCGTCGCCGTCAGGGTCGTTCCAGGTCTCGATCTGGGCTTCACCGAAGGTGCCGCCCTGGCGAGCAATCTGGCGATTGTCGAGGTCGAGGTAGGACAGGCGCACTTCAGTTGAGAAGGCGTCGGTCCAGTTCGAGAACAGTGCCGTGGTGTAAGACTTCAGCTCGGCGCCGCGCTCGTAGTAATGCAGTGAATCTTCAAACTCGGTGTCGTCGCTGTCGGACTCAGAGAAGTTGAAGCCATCGTTGTAGTTGTAGGCGAAAGAAGCGCGGTGGGAATCGTTGATATCCCAGTCCAGCTTCACGGTGTACTTCTCGTCTTCAACCGGCAGTGACTTCAGGATGGCGCCCGGATCGTAGTTGTAGACGTCGCGAGCAATCTGGTAGATCTCGTCAAGCTGCGACTGGGAAACACCGTTGATCACGCGACCAGAAGTTGCGCTGCCAGCCGGCACACGGTCGAACTGGTTGGCGCCTTCGAGTTTTTCGTAGGCAACGAAGAAGAACAGGTTGTCCTTGATGATCGGGCCGCCGAGGCTGAAGCCGTAACGGTCTTCATCGAAATCGCCGGTGTCAATCTTCTCGCCTTCCAGCTCGTCGCCCTGCAGCGCGTCGCTGGTGTAGTCGTAGAACACTGAACCGTGCCACTCGTTGGAACCGGACTTGGTGACCGCGTTGACGTTACAGGCGGTAAAGCCACCGTAGTACACATCGAACGGAGCCAGCTCAACCGCTACCTGCTCAATGGAGTCGTAGGAGAACGGCTGGCGCTCAGTCGGGTAACCGTTGCTGTTCAGGCCGAACAGGTCATTGAGGCGAACACCGTCAACGGTCAGGCTGTTGTAACGCGGGTTGGCGCCAGAGCACTGTACGGCGCCGCCAGCGAATGCCGGGTCAATGTAAACACGCGGATCGTTGCGGATTACATCACGCAGATCACGGTTGATGTGCGGCATTTCTTCGAGGTCTTCGAGGCCAAACACAGATGAGGGCCCAAGCGCGAGCTGGGCTGCCTGGATCTGCTGGGCGGTAACCACCACTTCTTCCAGCGAAGAGGAACCCAATTGAACCACCAGGTCCAGGGTATCACCCAGTTGGACGCTTGCATCCGTGATGGTCTGGTTGGCGAAATTCGGCGCAGCCACTTCCACGGTGTAGGGACCGCCAATACTCAACCGCCGGAACGAAGCCAGGCCAGAATCATTCGTCTGGCTGGTTATCGTGCGACCGGTACGGGTGTCAGTCACGGTCACGATGGCATCGGAGACCGGGCTGCCATCAGGACCATATGCGCTGATACGCATACCGGATGTCGTTTCCTGCGCCATTGAGGCAAGAGGAATGGCGAGTAGCAATAGCGCTGCCGCCACGACAAAGCTCAATCGAAACTTGGTGCTCATGTGTTTGCCTGCCTTTTTTTAAGAATGCGCCCGACTATAAAGGGCGATCATTACACTTTGGATGCAATTAACAGCCTCGTCCGGGAGGGCTGCTTCGAAATGATTTTAGACGCCCTGCCGACGAAACCAGCAGGGTTAAAAGAAATACTAGCAGAAAAAAGTTACAAAATCTTAACAGTTCTTTAATCGCGTGTTGACGTTGCAGATTCGCTTTTCTTCCATCGCCCAGTTCTATAGAATATCCGCCCTTCGCGGGCGCACTTCGGGGTGTAGCTCAGTCTGGTAGAGCGCTGCCTTCGGGAGGCAGAGGCCGGAGGTTCAAGTCCTCTCACCCCGACCACTTCCCTGCCCGCAAATTCACTCAATCGTGAACGTGTCCCCGGTGCACCAGGCTGTGCACTATGGTGCCGATTATTACTGCCTGGAAAGCAGCGATTCCCCAATCGCCCGCCAGCGGCAACAGACTGGCGGAAAACAGGAACCCGAGCACGGTGGCCACGGCCACCGCAACCAGCGTCAGCCACGCGGCGCCCTGGCCAAAGGCGGGCTTGAGCACCATCCACAGCATCATGCCCACGCCGAAACGGTGCAACACGATTACAACCGCCAGGCCTATTGTTCCCTGGATTTCACTGCTGGCCAGGCCAGCGCCATCCAGCATTGCGTGCAGCACCAGGCCGATCGCGGCCACGGCCAGGCTGGCAAGGTGCATTTGCTGCGCCGCCCGCCTGACCACTTTTTCAAGCAAGCCGGGCAAAAGGTACCCCGCCACCGCAAGAAACGGCGTGGACCACCCAAGCACCCCCACCACCTCGGGAATCAACAGCAGCGCGATAATCGCCAGCAGCACACCGACCAGCACGCGATCCAGTTTCTTGGCCAGCGAATGGTGGCGCTGCATCCACAGGTAAAGCAGTGGACCGGCGAACAGGGTAATCAGGGACAGGAGCAGCAAGCGAAAGTCTCCGCCCGGCAAAAAAGGAAGCGCATACTAACACAAGGCCCGCCGGCTACTGATAGAATACGACCCCCTCCGCTAGTCCCGTTTCGAGCCTGATGGAAACTGCCGTCATAGAAGCCATGATTGCAGAACACTGCGGCGCGCCTGACGCCGCGGCGGATATTGGCGAATTGCTCGGCGTGGCCGCCGACCGCCAGGGTCGTGAGGTCAGCGCTGAAGACCTGGAGCGTGGCGCCAACTTCGTGTGCCGCTATATCGAGCTTGTTCCCTACATGATGAAGGTGGCCTGGACGGCGGCGGGCTCGGTTGGCCTGGAAGAGCCGATGGGCAAGATCCTGGACTCGGTGAAGTCCTACTGGCTGGAGGACGAGGACATCATCCCCGACCAGCTCGGCATCGTCGGCCTTCTGGACGATGCCTACTGTTCGCTGGTTTCGCTGCAACTGGTTTCTGACCACTACCAGATGCAAACCGGCAAGTACCTGTTCCCGGATGACCTGACAGGCGCCAACCAGGCGTTGCGCAAGATTATCGGTGAACCCTACGCCAGCGATCTCGACCGAATGGTGACCTCCACCATGCAGAGCACCGGCATGAGCGATGCGATCCGGGCACTGGCCAGCCCCGAAAAGCAGCTCGACTTTAGCCAACGAAGCACGATCTGGAACCACGGCCCGGCCGGAGGCATGGACCTCAACGACCTCGGCGGCTTTGGACTGCTCGAGGAGTAACCGGGCTTAAGCCAGCTGGAGCGCGTCAAAAGCCGGGCGGGTAAGGTTAACGCTGCCATCGTCCGTCACCACCACGTTGTCCTCGATACGCACCCCGCCATAAGGCACCAGGCTTTCCACCACGTCCCAGTTGATCGCTGAGACGTCGCCATTTTCTCTCCATCGTCGCAGCAGCGGCTCGATAAAATACAGGCCTGGCTCGATGGTCAGCACGTTGTCACGTTCCAGGACACGGGTCAGGCGCAGGAAGGGATGGCCCTCGGGACGAGGAATATCCTGCCCCTGGTTATCGATCAGGCCGGCAACGTCATGAGTCTGCAGGCCGATAAAGTGCCCCAGCCCGTGGGGGTAGAACACAGCGCTCAGCCCGCTCGCCACCGCCGCTTCGGGGTCGACGTTAATGACCCCGCTTTGATCCAGGATGTTGGCAACACCCCGGTGGGTTTCAATATGCAAGTCGCGGAAATCCGCACCGGCGCGCACCTTGCTGACCAACTGCAGTTGCAACGCGTCCATGGCCGCCAGGATGTCCGCGAACAGGCCGCCATCACGGGCGTAGGTTCGGGTGATGTCGGAGCAATAAGCGTTGACGGTGCAGCCGGCGTCAATCAGGAAAGAACGCGAATCGGCCGGCGCTGAAGTCTCCCTGCCCTGGTAATGCAACACCGCGCCGTGCTCATTAAGCGCAACGATGTTGTGATACGGCAAGGTGTCATCGGTCTGCTGGCACGCCTCCAGGTAGGCCTGGTGAATCTCCAGCTCGCTGCATCCCTGCCGAAAAGCCGCTTCAGCGGCGCGATGGGCGCGGGCCGCTGCGTGGCTGGATGCAGACATGCAGGCAATCTCGTAGGGTGTTTTCCGGGTGCGCCCCAGGTGCAGCTCAGTGAGCAGCGCTGACGGATTGATTTGCGCAGCGCTGAATACGCCACCCAGGTCCGGCGAATCGCCCAGCGCGGCGGTTGCGTTGTTCACGACACCGTTCAACATGCCCTGCCAGGCCTGCGCATCTCGCGTAACCTCGATCTCGAAATGATCGGCCCACCACCCCTCCGGGTCAGACGGCGGCTGGTACCAGTAATCGTCAGGCTGGTAAAAATAAAGGCGTGGGCGTTCACCCGGCTTCACCAGCAAAACGCTGTCGTGATGGTGCGTCAGTGGCAGCCAGTGGAGGAACAGGGGGTTGGGCCGGAACGGATATTCGTAATCATCCAGGAAGCTCACCAACGGCGTTCCCGAGTGCACCACCGCGGCGTCCTGGCCGCAACGCTCGAGCGAGGCTTCCCAGCGCGCCTGGATTTCGCCCAGGTGGGCGCCGTAAAGATCTTGGAATTCGGGTTCCGTGCTCATAACCATCCTGTAAAATAAGGGTCCTGGATCGGCAACATTTATCAACAAAATTCAAAACGCAGTGACCGCCGGACTTTAGACGCCCGGCAGATTACTGGCAAGCTTCGGCGGAGCCAATTCCTTGACCATCAGAATTTACAACACGCTCAAGCGTGAAAAAGAAGAGTTTGTGCCATTGGATCCCCAGCGGGTGACGATGTACGCCTGTGGGCCCACTGTCTACAACTATGCGCACATCGGCAATGCCCGGCCGGCCGTTATCTTCGACGTGCTTTACCGTGTGCTCTCGCAGCACTACCCCAAGGTGATCTACGCGCGCAACATCACCGATGTCGACGACAAGATCAACGCGGCGGCGGCGGAATCGGGCGTCGACATCAAGGAAATCTCCACCCGCTTCACCGACGCCTATCACGAGGACATGGCAGCGGTGGGTGTCGGCCGGCCGACGGTAGAACCACGCGCCACCGACCACATGCCGCAGATGATCGCCATGATCCAGAGCCTGATCGATTCAGGTCACGCCTACGCGGCCGAGGGGCACGTGCTGTTCCAGATCGATTCCTATGACCGTTACGGTGCGCTGTCGCGCCGCGACATGCGCGAGATGGTGGCAGGCGCGCGGGTGGAAGTGGCGCCGTTCAAACGCCACCCGGGGGATTTTGTCCTGTGGAAGCCATCCAGGGACCCGCAACCGGGTTGGGAAAGCCCGTGGGGCTGGGGCCGCCCGGGCTGGCACCTGGAGTGCTCGGCGATGGCCGAAACCCACCTCGGCACCACCATCGACATTCACTGCGGTGGCCAGGACCTGGTATTCCCCCACCATGAAAATGAAATCGCCCAGAGCGTATGCGCCCACGATGGCGCGCCCTTCGCCCGCTACTGGATGCACAACGGCTTCGTCACCGTGGAAAAGCGCAAGATGTCGAAGTCGCTTGGCAACACGCTCACGGTTAACCACCTGCTGAAGTCACACCCCGGCGAGGCCCTGCGCTACCTGCTGCTGAGCGCGCATTACCGCCAGCCGCTGGATTGGTCGGACGAAGCGCTGGAGCGCTGCAAGAAAACCCTGGACCGGCTTTACGGCGTTGTTCGCACAGCGGCGGCTACCCACGGCCCCCTGGCTGCTAACGAACAGCCAAGCGAGGCATTTCTCGAGGCGCTGCGCGATGACCTCAATACCCCGGTGGCGCTGGCCGAACTCAACCGCTCCGGTCGCGACCTGGCCAATGCTGAAAGCGACGAGGAGGCCCGGCGACTGGGTGGCGAATTGCTGGGCAATGCGAACTTCCTTGGGCTGCTGCAAAGCGACCCGGACGCGTGGTTTGCCCAGGCGGCCGATGACGACGAGGCCGAGCGCATCCAGGCGCTGGTCGACCAGCGTAGCCAGGCCAAGGCCGATCGTGATTTCGCCACCGCCGATTCCATCCGCGACCAGCTTGATGCCATGGGTGTCCTGCTGGAAGACGGTCCGGAGGGAACTCGCTGGCGCAAGAACTGATCCTGGCGCCCGCACTCCAATCGAACATGGCACTGCAACACCCAAAATCACCCTGCGGCAACGACCCGGTTAAAGCCCAGCAGGACATCATCGACGCCTTCGGCCTGTTTCCCGAGTGGCTCGGCCGCTACCAGTACCTGATAGACCTGGGGCGCAAACTGGAGCCGCTGGGTGAAGCGGAAAAACGCGATGACAAGTTGCTCGCCGGTTGCCAGTCTCAGGTCTGGTTATACCTCGAGGGTGATGCCGATTGCGTGGTGATCCGCGCCAACAGCGACGCCGCCATCGTTTCCGGCCTGATCGCCCTGCTCTCCCAGGTGTACTCGGGTTGCAGCGCACGGCAGATTGCCGAGACAGAGCCGTTCTTTATCGACCAGATTGGTCTTTCCAAGCACCTATCCCCGACCCGCGCCAATGGCTTGCATGCCATGCTCGGCGCAATCAAAGCGCACGCGCATTCCCTCTTGCAGGAGCGGTAATCCGACCGCGACCTGTTCGCGACCTGAAGGTCACTGCAGCAACGGCCAAAAAAAAGCCCCGCACAAGGCGGGGCTTTTTCATCTTACTTTTTCAGCAAGGTTTAGCGGTCGAGAATCACCAGTTCTACACGGCGGTTCTCGGCGCGACCTGCGTCGGTGTCATTGCTGGCCACCGGGCGGGCTTCGCCGTATCCAACTGCGCTCAGGCGGCTGGCGCGAATGCCCTTGTTGATCAGGTAGTCGCGAACGGCGTTGGCACGACGCTCGGACAGGCCCTGGTTGTACTGGTCGGAACCGACGCTGTCGGTATGACCAGCCACTTCCACGACCACGCGCTCATGCTGCGCCAACAGCGTGGCAGCCTCGTCGAGGATGACACGTGCTTCCGGCTTCAGCGTCGACTTGTCGAAGTCGAAGTGAACGCCCTGCAGTTCGATGACCGCTTCCACTTCGCAACCGTCGAGGTCGACAACCGCACCCGGACGGGTGTTCGGGCACTTGTCGCGCTCGTTCAGCACGCCGTCGCCATCGAGATCCGGGTTAACCGGCTCGGGCTCAGGCTCTGCCGGCGGTGGCGGCGGAGGCGGCGGCGGAGGTGCAGAGCCGCCAAAGTCGAAATTCAGGCCGATTGAGAAGTACAGATCGGTGTAGCTTGATTCGCCAGGGAAGGTATGACCGTCCTTGTCGCGGCGATACATGATCTGCGCACGCGTGCTCCAGTGGCGAGCAAGCTTGCCCTGGATACCCACGCCGTAGCTCAAGGAAACGTCGTTGTCCGAATCAAAAATGTTGCGGTGCTTGGTGTTGCCAATGCCACCCAACAGGTACGGGCGCCAGTTGTTCTCACCAAAGTAGTAACGACCCATCAGGCTCCAGGTGGTCAGCGACCAGTTGTTGCCGGTTGCACCCGGGATCGCGGCGTCCACCACCGACGGATCAATTTTTCCGTCAAAGGTGTCGTATTCGAGATCAAGGCTGAAGCTGTCGTTGAGGAAATAGCCAAAACCAAAGACGTTCCACACATCGCCGTCGCTGCTCAGACGGTCGTCGTCCCAGCTGCTTCCGCCGATCTGGTAAGTGATGTGCCACGGCTCGTCGGCAAACCCGGTGTTCTGGGCCCAGGCAGGGATGCTGGCGCCGATACCGAGCAATGCGGCAAGTGTTAGTGCGATTGAGCGGTTCACTAGAAACTCCTTCCGAAGTCCATTTTAAGGAAAACAGGTAGCCGTCCGCGCTGTCCCCATTGCGGACGGTCTCTCCCTGTTGGGTGTCTATATTATCGAAGAATTGTTGCAATCGCACTAATTGCTTTACATGCGCTTGCAACAAACCGGGTCGCCGGTCGGCGCCCCGGGAATTGCCGGGAATCCTGCCTAGCGGCTGTCTCCCATCTGGCGCTGGCGCAATTCCCAACGCTCCTGGGCATCGAGGCACAGGGTTGCAATGGGGCGCGCTTCCAGGCGCTCCAGGCCAATCTCTTCGCCGGTCTCGTCGCAATAGCCATAGTCGCCCTCATCGATGCGAACCAGGGCCTGGTCGATCTTCTTGATCAACTTGCGGTAGCGATCACGGGTACGGAGTTCGAGGCTGTTCTCGGTCTCGCGGGTGGCGCGCTCGGCCTCGTCACCGACATCCCGGACCTCGTCCCTCAGGTTGCTGATGGTTTCGCGGGATTCCTCGATCAGCTCATCGCGCCAGGTCATCAGCTTCTGGCGGAAGTACTCGAGCTGCTCGGGAGACATGTACTCTTCTTTCTTGGTTGGCTTGTATCCCTTTTTGAGAACAACTCTTTTGGCAGACATCTCGGTTCGATCTCCTGGCTTCGACTCGTTTTCTTATGTAAGCTATTGTTTTATATGCAAAAAACAACAAATTTCCGCAAGGGCGGCGAAAACGAAATTGGAGAGTTATAGCCGAAGTTGAACACAACGGCAACCCTGGGCATTAAAATCAGTAGCAGCAAAAGACCTCCGGCCCATGAAAAAGTTTCTCCAGGCGTTGATTCGCGCATACCAATTGCTGCTCAGTCCGTTTCTCGGCAATCACTGTCGATTCACCCCAAGTTGCTCAGCCTACGCCGCAGAGGCCATCGATCGCCATGGCCCATGGCGCGGCACGTGGATGGCGATCAAGCGAATCGGCCGTTGCCACCCCTTGTGCAATGGCGGCTACGATCCCGTTCCCTGACCATCTTCCCGCAAGACCAATCCGTACTGTCGCGTACGTCCGCAAGCTTTCAAGGCCGCCCGATATCCAGTAACCTTCGCGCTTTGATTACTCAAACAGCGAGAACTGAAACATGGGATTTTTGGCAGGCAAGAAGGCGCTGATCGTCGGTGTAGCAAGTCCCAGGTCGATTGCCTGGGGTATCGCCAAGGCCATGCATGAGCAAGGCGCAGAGTTGGCCTTCAGCTACCAGAACGACAAACTCAAACCCCGTGTTGAGAAAATCGCCGAAGAATGCGGCTCGGACATTGTCCTGCCCTGCGACGTGGCGTCGGACGCGGACATTGACAGCCTGTTTGACGCCCTCGCCCAGCGCTGGGACGGCCTCGATGTCCTGGTGCACTCGGTGGGTTTTGCCCCCCGCGAGCAGTTGGAAGGCGACTACATGGAAGTGGTCACCCGCGAAGGGTTCCAGATTGCCCACGACATCAGCTCGTACAGCTTTGCCGCGCTTGGCAAGGCCGCCTTGCCGATGATGGAAGGACGGGATGGCTCGATGCTGACGCTCAGCTACATGGGTTCAGTGCGCGCCATGCCCAGCTACAACGTCATGGGCCTGGCCAAGGCCAGCCTCGAGGCCAACGTGCGTTACATGGCCCAAAGCCTCGGGCCGCGCGGCATCCGCGTGAACGCCATTTCAGCGGGACCGATCAAGACCCTCGCCGCGGCAGGCATTTCACAATTCAGGAAAATGCTGGATCACGTTGAAACCACTGCGCCACTGCGCCGCAGCATTACCCCCATCGAGGTGGGCAACGTGGCGGCGTTCCTGTGCAGCGATTTGGCGTCAGGTGTGACCGGCGAGATCACCTACGTCGACGCCGGTCACAACATCCTGGGAATGCCGGAGCTGGGCGCCGGCTAGAGAACCACGCCTGCGGGACTGACTACAGCCGCAGGCGGTCTTCGAAGATTTCGACTTCTGACTGGTTGCGCAGCTCGCGCAGGAAAGCCTGCGTCTCGATGCTGGCCTTGACGTTGGCCAGGCGACGCGCGTAGGCATCTCGCAGGGCCGCCTGCTCTTCATCGAGGCTGCCTGGCTTGACTTCACGCAGTTCGACCACCGCGTAGCCGTCATCCAGCTCAACCACCTGGCGCGTGACCGCGCCTTCTGCCGGGATCGACAGGTCGAACAAGCCTTCCCGCAAGTCAGGCGAGACATCGCCTGAGCGCCGCTTGGCGCCTTCGGATTCCACCAGTTCCAGCCCGCTTTCTTCGGCTACCGCAACCAGGTCCTCACCGCCAACGAGGCGATCGAGCAGCGCCGTGGCGCGCGCCTGGGCGGCATCCATGGCGTCCTGGTGACGGATCGCCGCCACCACCTCTTCACGCACCTCGTCCAGCGGCTTGGGTGATTCCGGCAAGTGCTCGCGCACGCGGATCACCGCAATATGGTTGGGGCCAAGGTCGACCGGATCGCTGGCAGAATCCTGCAGCAACACCAGGTCCGAGAATGCGGTCTCGACGAACTCACTGTTCGCCGCCACACCGGTCTCTGCACCGTTACGGTCGAACGGACCTACGGTCTGGATTGGCAGGTCAAGTTCTTCCGCCGCAGCTTCAAGCGTGGTGGGATCCTCGTAGATGATATCCACCAGCCGGTCCGCCTTTTCGAGAAAGGCGCGTTCGTTGCGCTCGGTGATAATCTCGTTTTCCAGCGTGATGCGCGCCTCTTCAAAGCTCATGCCTTCTGAAGGACGGATCTCGCGCAACTGGATGACGTGCCAGCCAAAGCCGGTCTGCACCGGTTCGGAAATCGGCGACGCCATGCTTAGTTCGTACAAGGCATTCTCAAACGCATCCACCATGACGCCTGGCTCAACCCAATCGAGGTCGCCACCAATGGCTGCGGAGCCCTGGTCCTGTGAATTCTCGCGGGCCAGCTCGGCAAAATCTTCACCGGCCTTGGCGCGTTCATACAACGCCTGCGCCTGCTGGCGTGCGGTTTCCACCTCGGCATCCTCGGCGTTGGGGGAAACCTCGATCAGGATATGCGAGGCCAGGCGCGCCTCGGGGCTGATAAAGCGGCCCGACTGCTCCTCGAACCGCTGGCGCAGGGTGTCTTCATCCACCGTCTCGTCGGTGGCCATGAAGGCTGCATCCAGCTCAATGTAATCGACGATCACGCGCTCCGGGTTGCGGTAGTCATCGGCGTTGTCTTCGTACCACTGCACGATGCGCTCCTCAGCAACGGGCGCGGTATCGTCTACCTGCTCCGCCGCTGCTTCCGCATCGGCCAGCAGTTCTTCCGCCTCACTGCCCTCGCCCGCCTCAGCGGCCTCCTCAGCAAGTTCTTCCAGCGCTTCCTCTACCAATTCCTCAACGGCCTCTTCTGCCTCGTCAGCAGCCGCAGGAACGATCAGGGCGGCGAACACACGCTCTTCTTCCTGCACCCGGATGTACTGGTCAACCTCGTGCTCGGTGGCGATTGCGCTGGCGCTGATGGTGGTGGGGTACTGGCTGAGCACCATGGACGAGCGCATGTCGGTTTCAAACTGCTGCGGCGTCATGCCCTGGGCGCTGAGCTGGCTCTGGTAAACCTCGGCGTTGAACACGCCATCAATCTGGAACCCGGGAATCTCGCGAATGGCCTGGGCCAGGAACTGGTCGTCGACGGAAAGGCCGGTTTCGGCCGAAGCCTGGCGCAGCAATTCGCGGTCGATCATGGTGTCTAGGTGCTGGCGACGGATCACCGGGTCATCGAACTGCTCGGGATCGTAAGCGTCGCCCATCAGCGAACGCATGCGCTCACGATAGTTCTGGAAGCTGGTGTTGTATTCGGTCAGCGTGATGCCCTGCTCGTTGACAATGGCAACGTTGCTCTCGGCATCCGGTGCGAAATAGGAATTGACCCCCACGAGGGCAAAAGGAACCGCCAGCAGGCCAAGGATGAAGATGGCCATGATGCCGGTGAGCCGGTCACGAAACTTTTGCAGAACCATTGCGCTTGCGATCTCCGAAACGACCTACACCGGCCATAACGCCGGCGCGATCTGTCCAATCCCCGAATTGTCCGGTTCGGGGTTTACATAAAGCAAAGGGCGCCGGCAAGGCGCCCTTTGTCAATAAAAGTGGCGGAGTGGACGGGACTCGAACCCGCGACCCCCGGCGTGACAGGCCGGTATTCTAACCGACTGAACTACCACTCCGCGATTTCTGGTGGGTGCTGACGGGCTCGAACCGCCGACCCTCGCCTTGTAAGGGCGATGCTCTCCCAACTGAGCTAAGCACCCGTCAGAAGGCGCGCTAGTTTACGGCATCCTTAAGCGCTTTGCCAGCCTTGAAAGCAGGGTTATTTGAGGCAGCAATTTTAATGGTCTGTCCGGTGCGCGGGTTACGGCCCGTGCGAGCGGCGCGGTGACGCACCGTGAAGGTGCCGAAACCTACCAGTGAAACAGAGTCTCCCTTCTTCAGCGTCTTGGTTACGCTGTCTACGAATGCGTCTAGCGCACGACCGGCGTCTGCCTTGGTCAAACCGGCAGCAGCAGCAATCGAATCTACAAGTTCAGATTTATTCATTCTTGCACTCCATCAATAAGATTGTTCAGGTTGCGTTGTGTGATTTCAGCCTGCCACCCCACCGACCATAGTTATGACCCTGCCGGCTGATTTATTGTGTCTTGGGAATGGCGGATTTTCCCTGAAAGCCTTGTGTATCAAGGCCCGCAAGCTGTGCGGGGAATACTAATACAGCACTCGCGCCATGCGCAACAGAATTTGCATAAACTTGACAGGTGCCGCGTTAGGTAATGGGTGCAAGCTGCTAAATGTGGGGGAAAACCTTCTTTGTTACCCGCCGGTAATATTCCCCGCAAAAACACCAGAATCAGCCTGCGGCGCCCCGCAGGACGCCGCAAAAACACTCGATCAGTGGGCGGTGACGCTGCCCTCGGCCTCGGAGGCCGGGCGATTTTTGACCTTGGCGGGGCGGTCCTCCACCTTCGGCATCTCGCTGAGGGCGCGTTCAAGCACCTCGTCAATGGTTGCCACTGGCACCACTTCCAGCTTCTTGAGAATGGCCTTGGGAATGTCGACCAGGTCTTTCTCGTTCTCGTCCGGGATCAGCACGGTCTTGATGCCGCCACGGTGAGCCGCCAGCAGTTTCTCCTTGAGGCCGCCGATGGGCAGCACCTTGCCACGCAGGGTAATTTCACCCGTCATGGCCACATCAGAGCGCACCGGGACCTTGGTGAGGGCCGATACCAGCGCGGTGCACATGGCAATACCGGCAGACGGGCCGTCCTTGGGCGTGGCGCCCTCGGGCACGTGCACGTGGGCGTCGAACGCCTGGTGGAAATTGGGGTCGATACCGAGCCGCTCAGCGCGGCTGCGAACTACCGTCATGGCCGCCTGGATGGACTCCTGCATGACTTCTCCGAGCTGGCCGGTTTGGGTCAGCTTGCCCTTGCCTGGCACCAGGGTGGATTCGATGCGCAGCAGTTCGCCGCCCACCTCGGTCCAGGCCAGGCCGGTGACCTGGCCGATCTCGTTCTCGTCCTCGGCGCGGCCATAACGGAAGCGGCGCACACCCAGGTAGTTCTGCAGGTTGCGGGTGGTGACGTGAACCGTCTCCTTCTTCTTGTCCAGCGCCAGTTCCTTGACCACCTTGCGGCAGATCTTGGCCACCTCGCGCTCCAGGTTTCGTACTCCGGATTCGCGCGTGTAGTAGCGCACGATATCCTGCAGGACCGTCTCGCTGACCTTGATCTCGGCCTCTTTCAGGCCGTGCTGCTCCAACTGCTTGGGCAAAAGGTAGCGCTGCGAAATATTGAGTTTTTCTTCCTCGGTGTAACCGGGGATGCGAATCACTTCCATGCGGTCGAGCAAGGCCGGCGGAATGTTCAGCGTGTTCGCCGTGGCAATAAACATCACCTCGGAAAGGTCGAAATCGACTTCCAGGTAGTGGTCGGCAAAGGTGTTGTTCTGCTCCGGATCCAGCACTTCCAGCAGCGCCGACGATGGGTCGCCGCGGAAATCCATCGACATCTTGTCGAGCTCATCCAGCATAAACAACGGGTTGCGCTTGCCCACCTTGGCCATGTTCTGCAACACGCGGCCTGGCATGGAACCGATGTAGGTGCGGCGGTGGCCGCGAATCTCGGCCTCGTCACGCACCCCGCCCAGCGACATGCGCACGAACTTGCGCCCGGTGGCGCGCGCGATCGAGCGGCCCAGGCTGGTCTTGCCCACACCCGGTGGGCCCACCAGGCACAGGATCGGGCCTTTCATCTTGCGAACACGCTGCTGCACAGCCAGGTACTCGAGGATGCGTTCTTTCACCCGGTTGAGGCCGTAGTGGTCCTCTTCGAGGATTTCCTCGGCCTGGTCGAGCTTCTTGCGGATGCGGCTGCGGTCTTTCCACGGCACGCTGACCATCCAGTCGATGTAATTGCGCACCACGGTGGCCTCGGCCGACATCGGTGACATCATCTTCAGCTTGTTGAGCTCGGAAGTGGCCTTCTTCTCGGCCTCTTCCGGCATGCCCGATTCCTCGATGCGGCGGGCCAGGTCTTCCAGGTCGTTGGGCGCGTCTTCCATGTCGCCCAGCTCTTTCTGGATGGCCTTCATCTGTTCGTTGAGGTAGTACTCGCGCTGGCTCTTCTCCATCTGGGTCTTGACCCGGCCGCGGATGCGTTTTTCCAGCTGCAGCACATCGATCTCGCCTTCCACCAGCGCCATCAGGTGTTCCATGCGGCGCCGCGGGCTGCCCATCTCCAGCAGCACCTGCTTTTCTTCCAGGCGGATGGTGAGGTGGGCGGCCACGGTATCAGCCAGGCGGCTGGAGTCTTCGATGCCGGCCAGCGTGGTCAGCAACTCGGGCGGAATCTTGCGGTTGAGCTTGACGTACTGCTCGAACAGCGAGACCAGCGAGCGCATGGTGACTTCCAGCTCGCGCTCGGGGGTTTCGTCGGCGGTGGGAACCAGTTCCCAGTTGGCCTCGAAGTAACCCTTGTCCTGTTCGAAATTCTTGATCCGGACGCGCTCGCCGCCTTCGACCAGCACCTTGGTGGTGCCATCGGGCAGCTTGAGCAGCTGCAGTACAGTCGCCAGGGTGCCGACCTCGAACATGTCGTCTTCTTCGGGCTCGTCGATCTCGGCGCTGCGCTGGGTGACCAGCACGATGCGCTTGTCCAGGTCCATGGCGCGATCGAGCGCCAGGATGGAGCGTTCCCGGCCCACGAACAGGGGGATCACCATGTAGGGGTACACCACGACGTCGCGCAGTGACAGCACCGGCGTTGGCTGGTTGGCCATGGCCGCCGAAACCTTTGTGGATTCGTTTTCTGACATTGATTTTCCTGGTTGCCGATGCAGGCTACGGAGGGAGGAGCCTCGCTCCTACATTACACCATCGCGGCCGCAGCGGCTTATTCAAACTGATGGGTTCAGATATTGTTGTCCCTGGTCGAAAATCAAGGACGAAATGAGGCCAGCGGAAGCTGGCCCTGGTCTGTGAATTGCGGTCGGCTAGCCCTGGTCGGCGGCAGCAGCGGGCTGGGGTGCGTTCTCGTACAGGATGTACGGCTCGGCATCGCCCTCGATGACGGTTTCGTCAATCACCACCTTGGAGACGTTTTCCATGGAGGGCAGTTCGTACATGCTGTTGAGCAATACGCCTTCCAGGATGGTGCGCAATCCGCGCGCGCCGGTCTTGCGGGCCATGGCCTTGCGGGCGATGGCGGTGAGTGCATCGTCGCGCACTTCCAGCTCGGCGCCTTCCATGGTGAATAGCTGCTTGTACTGCTTGATCAGCGCGTTCTTGGGCTCGACCAGGATACGCACCAGCGCTTCCTCATCCAGCTCACGCAGCGTGGCAACCACTGGCAGGCGGCCGACAAACTCCGGGATCAGGCCGTACTTCACCAGGTCTTCCGGCTCAACGCTGAGCAGGACTTCACCGATGTCATCGGGAGCTTTCGAGCTCTTCACCTCGGCGGTGAAGCCAATGCCCGACTTGGTGGAGCGCGCCTGGATGACTTTTTCCAGGCCGGCGAATGCGCCGCCACAGATAAACAGGATCTGGCCGGTATCAACCTGCAGGAACTCCTGCTGGGGATGCTTGCGCCCGCCCTGCGGCGGCACCGAGGCGATGGTGCCCTCGATGAGCTTCAGCAGCGCCTGCTGCACGCCCTCGCCCGACACGTCGCGGGTGATGGAGGGGTTTTCGGCCTTGCGCGAAACCTTGTCGATTTCATCGATGTAGACAATGCCGGTCTGGGCCTTGTCGACATCGTAATCGCACTTCTGCAGCAGCTTCTGGATGATGTTCTCGACGTCCTCACCCACGTAGCCCGCTTCGGTAAGCGTGGTGGCATCGGCGATGGTGAACGGTACGTTGAGCATGCGCGCCAGCGTTTCCGCCAGCAGCGTCTTGCCTGAGCCGGTGGGGCCGATGAGCAGGATATTGCTCTTGGCCAGCTCGACTTCTTCCTCGCTCTGGCGGGTTTCGAGGCGCTTGTAGTGGTTGTAAACCGCCACCGAAAGCACCTTCTTGGCGTGCTCCTGGCCAATCACGAACTGGTCGAGAAAGGCGTGGATTTCCTTGGGATTGGGCAGCGAATCGCGGTCGGGCGCCGCCGACTCATCCAGCTCTTCACGGATGATGTCGTTGCACAGCTCAACACATTCGTCGCAGATATAGACACTCGGGCCCGCAATCAGCTTGCGCACCTCGTGTTGGCTCTTGCCACAGAACGAGCAGTAGAGAATTTTGCCGTCCGAGCTCTTGCGTTCCTGGTCGCTCATGCGTTCGACCCGGTCCCTTTCTTAGAATTAATCGATATCACAGTGAAAATATTACCGTTTCTGGTCGGCCGCGTCACCCTTTCTGCGGGCGAAGATCTCGTCGATCAGGCCGTATTCCTTGGCTTCTTCCGGGCCCATGAACTTGTCGCGTTCGGTGTCCTCGGAAATCTTCTCCACTTTCTGACCGGTATGGTGGGCCAACAGTTCATTCAGCTCGTTGCGCAGCTTGAGAATCTCGCGGGCGTGGATGTCAATGTCTGTCGCCTGCCCCTGGAAACCGCCCAGTGGCTGGTGAATCATCACCCGCGAGTGCGGCTGGCAGTAGCGTTTGCCCTTGGCGCCCGCGGCCAGCAACACGGCGCCCATGCTGGCGGCCTGGCCCACGCACATGGTGCTGACGTCCGGCTTGATGAATTGCATGGTGTCGTAAATGGCCAGTCCGGCGGTGACCACCCCGCCCGGGCTGTTGATGTACAGGTGAATGTCCTTGTCGGGGTTTTCCGACTCGAGGAACAGCAACTGGGCTACCACCAGGTTGGCCACGTTGTCGTCGATGGGACCGACCACGAAGATCAGGCGGTCCTTGAGGAGGCGCGAGTAAATATCGTACGCGCGTTCACCGCGCGAGCTTTGCTCGACTACCATCGGGACCAGGTTGAGGTTCTTGGTTTCCATGTCGCTCCTGCTAAATCGTGACCCGTGAATGCCTGGGCGGTGACCCATCAGTGCCGGTGCGAGGCGCCCTCGATCACTTCCTTGAAGGTCATCGCCTTGGCCTGGACATCGGCATTCTCCATCACCCAGTCCACGACCTGCTCTTCCAGCACCGCGTTTTCAACCTGCTGCAGCAACTGCTGGTTGCCAAAGTAAAGCTGGCGAACCTCGTCCGGCTGCTCGTAGGTTTCGGCAACGCTGTCGATGGCTTCGCGAACCCGCGCGCCATCGATTCTGATTTCATTCTGGCGAGCAAGTTCACCCATGATCAGCCCGCCGCGTACCCGCCGGCGTGCTTCGTCCATGTTGGCTTCCACCAACGCCGGATCCGGGGCTTCTTCCTGCGAACCGCTGACCTGGGCCGCCATGTTTGTGGCCTCGTTGCGCACCATGCTCTCGGGCACGGCCAGGTCGGAGTGTGCATCGATCAGGCCGTTGATCAGGTTGACCTTGACCATCGAGGTGCGGGCCTGCTTGAGTTCACGCTCCAGGTTGGCGCGGATTTCCTTGCGCAGATCTTCGATGTCGCCACTCTCAATGCCGAAACTCTTGACGAATTCCTCGTCGATTTCGGGAAGGCTGGATTCGGAGACCGCGGTGACCTTGAGTTCAACTTCGGCCTTCTTTCCGGCCAGTGCAGGCTCGCGGTAGTCATCGGGGAACTCCAGCTTGGCCGTTTTCTCGTCGCCGGCCTTCATCTTGGCAACCGCTTTTTCCAGCGCCTCGAAACCGGAATCGCCCATGATAATGGCGAGGCGCTGGTGGCCTTTCGGCGGCACACGTCCCTTGTCGGTTTCGGCGACGTACTCGACCAGCACCTGGTCATTCTCCTCCGGGGTGCGGTCTACCGCTTCCCACTGGATGCGCTGTTTTTGCAGCGTTTCCTGCATCTCGTCGATATCCGCATCGGTGACCTCGGCTTCCGGGCGCTCGACCTTTAAGGTGGAGACATCGACGGTTTCGAGTTCGGGATAGACCTCAATCAGGGCGGAAAACCGGATATCGTTCTCCAGGTCGGCGTCTGAAACCGGCTCCAGGCGGGGCATGGAGGCGGGACGCAGTTCCTCGGTCTGGATCGCTTCCTGCAGGCTGGACTGCATCGCCTCGGTGACGATTTCCTGGCGCACCTGTTTGCCATAGCGCTGGCGAATGACATTCATCGGCGCTTTGCCGGGGCGGAAGCCCTTGATGCGCACTTGCTTGCTCAGCTCGCGCAGGCGGCTGTCCACCTTGGTCTGGA
Organism: Gammaproteobacteria bacterium; assembly: GCA_030428105.1. Taxonomy (GTDB): domain Bacteria; phylum Pseudomonadota; class Gammaproteobacteria; order Xanthomonadales; family SZUA-36; genus JAUIBE01. The sequence goes on along the minus strand of JAUIBE010000006.1, from coordinate 74,767 downwards.
TGTCTGAAGCGGGAATCTCTACGGTGAGGCGCCGTTCAAGCGCGCTGGTGTTTTCTACGGAGACTTGCATGGTTCAACTCTACCTGGTTCTAATTCTTCCGATTGCCCGGCCGGCAATGGCGATGGTGCGAAAGGGGAGACTCGAACTCCCACGGGTTACCCCACTGGAACCTAAATCCAGCGCGTCTACCAATTCCGCCACTTTCGCTCCGCTTCGCTCGCCCTGCCGGGGCGCTCGCAGTATCGAAATTCTGGCGCCGGAAGCCCGGAGATAAACAGGCCCGCCCGGCGCTGGCCGGGCGGGCATTTTCCTGGTGGGCCATCTAGGACTCGATTCGAAGGCGGCTCCGCCGCGCTTTTTGCCCAGTGGCAAAACCGCACGACTCCGCCCTCACTAATGAGTTGCTTGCGTGACCCAAGGTCACGATGCGCAACTGCGCCGGTTCGAGTCCGGCAGGGCCTACCTGCGTCAACAAGGCCTGGCCTGGTTGATGCATTACTTATTTTGGTGGGCCATCTAGGACTCGAACCTAGAACCAATAGATTAAGAGTCTACTGCTCTGCCAATTGAGCTAATGGCCCGAAATTTGGGGTGGACGATGGGGCTCGAACCCACGACCGCTGGAATCACAATCCAGAGCTCTACCAACTGAGCTACGCCCACCACTGGTAAATCGAACTACTTATTTTATCGCATTTCCGCCCGGCCGGAATGCCAACCAGCAATCACATTGGCGCGCCCGGCAGGACTCGAACCTGCAACCGTCGGCTTAGAAGGCCGGTGCTCTATCCGGTTGAGCTACGGGCGCTCCTACGCGATCAACCGAAAATCTGGTCGGGGTGGAGGGATTTGAACCCCCGACCCACTGCTCCCAAAGCAGTTGCGCTACCAGGCTGCGCTACACCCCGAACGATTTTCAATTCTAGGCAGCTTGCGCCGCCCCATCAATGCACCCGCGTCGTGCCGGACCTGCAAAATAAAAGCCCTGCACGAATGCAGGGCCATCTTCATATTGGCGCGCCCGGAGAGATTCGAACTCCCGACCGCCTGGTTCGTAGCCAGGTACTCTATCCAGCTGAGCTACGGGCGCACATTCGTAAATCTTTAATTGCTAATGCAACCCGCACCTGGCCGGCTACTGCAACAAGCCGGGCATTATAACGGATTACTGCCCAAAAAGGGCTGCGAATTATCGTGTTGTGGGTGAAGGATGTCAACCGCAAAACCGGTTATTCGGGGGCAATTTGGCCGCCCGGGAAGGTTGGGAGGGGGACGATCCAGCCAGTCGCTACCCCCACTCCCAAGCCATCCCTGGCTCGCCAGGGTTTTTTCTTGATGTTTTACCCTGGTGCCGTCCCGGGCCTCGCCACCCCATTCCTCGGCGCTCCCCCGAAATAAAAACCATCCCTGGTCACACCCGCAACTCCTTTGCCGAACCTGTACCCCTCGGCGAATCTTCCGGATTCGCCACTTTGCCCTACACGTCCAGCGGAAGCGCCGTCGTGTATTTGTTGCTTCGAAGAACGAAGCTTGAATTCACTCCCTTGACTGCCCGCAGGGGAATGATGTGTTTACGCAAAAGCGCCTCGTAGTCACCGATATTCCGGCAGACAATTTTCAGGTGGTAGTCGTGGCCGCCACTCATGGTGTGGCACTCGAGGATTTCCGGGCGGCGCTGCACCACGTCCTCGAACTCCCGCACGGCCTCGTCGTCATGCTCGGCCAGGGAAACCTCGGCAACAGCAGTAACCTCGAGCCCGATTCTCTGTGGGTCCAGGATGGCAACCGTGCCGGAAATGACGCCGTCTTCTTCAAGCTTCTTCACCCGGCGCCAACAAGGCGTGGTGGACAGACCGACTCGCTCCGCCAGCGCCTGGCTGGACAAGCGTCCCTCGGATTGAAGCTCCGATAAGATTTTGTAGTCTGTCCGATCCATAGTTCATATTTTTCGTTTTTAATGCTTGTACGAAATATTTATACCACTTTTTGTTTTCTAATAGCAAATTAGCATTGCTTCTTCCCAATCTGTAGTAGAAACGGTTTACCCCGAGACGGCGGCGTCGCTCGCGGTCCCCCACTGCCCTGCTCTATATTTCCGTGCAACGAGCAAATCCAATATCTGCCGGGAGTTACTGCCATGACTGAACAGGAATCTTTGAGCCAAAAGCGCTGCAGGCCGTGCGAAGGTGGCGTTGCCCCATTGGACGAGGAGCGCGTGGCAGTGCTGCTGGGCCAGCTCGACGGATGGCAAACCGGCGCCGATGGCGCTTCCATACTGCGGCGCTTCGAATTCAAGGATTTCTACCGCACCATGGCGTTTGTGAATGCGCTGGCGTGGGTGGCCAACCAGGAAGACCATCACCCGGACTTCAAGGCCGGGTACAACTACTGCGAAGTGCGCTTCACCACCCACGCGATTGGTGGGCTTTCAGAGAATGATTTCATCTGCGCAGCGAAAACGCAGGAACTGCTGGAAGGCTAACTAGTAGCCGGAAGGATTCTTCTGCTGCCAGTTCCACGCATCGGCGCACATGGCGTCGATACCCAGTTCGGCGGACCAGCCCAGTTCGCGGCGCGCCAAAGCGGGATCGGCAAACACGGCGGGCGCATCGCCGGGGCGGCGCTCAACGATGTCATAGGGAATACTTACCCCGGTCGCGCGCTCGAACCCCTTTACCACCTCGAGCACGGTCTGCCCCTGGCCGGTGCCCAGGTTGTGGGCGCCAATGCCGGGCTTACCTTCCAGCCACTGCAGGGCTTTGAGATGGCCATCCACCAGGTCGAGCACGTGAATGTAGTCACGAATACAGGTGCCATCGCGGGTGGGATAGTCGCCGCCAAACACGGAAAGGCGTTCACGCTGGCCCACAGCCACCTGGGTAATGAAAGGCATCAGGTTATTGGGGATACCCAGCGGATCTTCACCGATCATGCCGCTGGGGTGCGCGCCAACCGGGTTGAAGTAGCGCAGGATGGAAATATTCCACCCCGGCTCTGAAGCGTGCAGGTCGCGCAGCATTTCCTCGACCGCCAGCTTGGTGCGGCCGTAGGGGTTGACCGTTTGCAGCGGCGCTTCCTCGGTGAGGGGCAGTGTTTCCGGCGCGCCGTAAACCGTGCAGGAAGAACTGAACACCAGCTTGCGCACGCCAGACCGACGCATGACGTCCAGCAACACCGCGCTTCCGCCCACGTTGTTCTGCCAATATCGCAATGGTTGCTCGGTGGACTCACCCACCGCCTTCAGGCCGGCAAAGTGAATGACCGCGTTGGGCGCGTGGTTGCGAAACAGTGCTTCGAGGCCGGCGCGGTCGAGAAGATCCACCTGTTCAAACACCAGCGATGCGCCAGCGATTTCCTCAATGCGAGCAATCGCCTCGCGCTTGCTGTTCGAGAGGTTATCCAGGGCTACCACGCGGTAGCCGGCCTCCAGCAGGGCCACGCAGGCATGGCTGCCGATGTATCCGGCTCCGCCGGTGACCAGGACGGTTTCAGGCATGCTGTTATTGGCTCGCTGGCGGCACTGTGACGAACTGATTCTGTCGCCTGCGGCTCGCCTTGGCAAACACCGCAACCAACCCGGCTATTCGAAGCCTTGTTTGAAGTCGAGAATGGCCTCAACGCCACGGGTGATGGTGACAACAAAGCCGTTGGTGGTTTCACTGAGCACCGTGATGGTGATTCCCTGGTCGAGGTCAGTAAAGGTTTCGCCGACCCGCCACATGGTGCCCTCGTTGTCACCGAAGTTCGCCGGCGGCACCGCCGCATCATACGCCCAGGAGGGTTCACTGCGGCCAGGTACCACGTGGTGGATAATCACCACGTTGCCCGGCAGGTCACCATCGTAGTTACCAATCCGCTTGCGAACTTCGACGGTGTAATACTGGCTGGATCCGACGAACGGCAGGCGCGCGGCGAAGTAGTTGGAAGTGCTGGCCAGCGCCGAGGCATCGATGGTGGCAGTGACGATTTCTCCGTCATTTACCTGCAACAGGCGCGCCGGCGCGATCCAGTCCAACTGCATCTTGTGATACATGTTGATGTGCTGGCCCAGGTTGCCGTAGGTGGGGTCCTGCATCGAGTGTTGCGACTGCGCGGCGCTCATCACATCCCAGGGGCTGTCGTAAGGACTGCTATCGCCATCCCAGTTGTTGGCGTGCGGCAGGCCAAAACCGTGCCCCATCTCGTGGGCGATCACTGCCGAATTTGAAAACGACCACGGTGGATTCCAGGTGGTGCGCCAGGTCTTGGAAACGCCATCGAGAGAGGCGAAGCGTCCGCCGCCCCAGGCGCAACAGTCGAGGTTGCCGTTAAACATCATGTTGATGCCGGAAAAACCACCCGTCCCGCCATTGGAAAAATCGACGAAGGGGTTGGCCGCGTTGGTGCAATCCGTGAACAGCTGGCTCAGGTTTGCGTTCGACCCGCTGCCTGGCGACGGAATGTAATCGGTCTGGTCACCCGGCAAGTCCACCCAGTCAACCGCGGTGCTGCCGACGATATCGATGTTGTTGTAGGAGACCTCGCGCCAGTAGTGATCCAACCCCGCCGGCGCGTTGGCGTACATGCCCTGGAAGTAGGCCAGGTTGCGTGGCTCGGCGCCGATGTCGGCAAATTTGCACAGGATGGACACCCACGGATGCGAGCCGCTCACGCCGCCATCGGGCGCATCACTTCCGCCCACCAGCGTCAGCGCGCTGGCCTGGCGCATGCCCGGGCGCAGGTCGAGGCCGGGAGACTCGTTGCCACTTTGACGCAGGTGCACACGCACGCGACTGCCGTTCCAGGCGAAGAAGCCGCCCGCAGCGTTGAGCAGCTCTTCGCTGACATGCAGTTCAGTAACCGTTCCGTTGTCTTCTGCAAGGGTCAGCAAGCGCACCGGCGGCGCGCCCGAACCCGGCCGCGGGTCACCGAACAGCACATTCAGGAGGCCCTCGCGAACTTCCTGAGCCTGGGCTCCGGCCGAGAAACACAGCAGCCCGAAAGCCACCAGGACAGGCCACGAGAAGCGAAACCAGGAATTCTGAGACGGGCAAGCCCGATGAAAAAACGCAGACATGTACGCACCTCCCTATGCTGCGGCGTATTATGCCCCAGTTCCCAAATTGATTCAGTAACTTGCGTTAAGTGGAGCAGGTGGTCATTCAGCAAGAAAACCGCTCAAGGCGGGTTTTGAGTAAATGGCGGAGAGGGAGGGATTGTCCGAAACCGTCCATGGTTTCGGCCCTGCGGGCGCACTGCGTGCGACCAAATTTGTTCCAGACAAATTTGTCGAACCCCTCGTCGGGTTCGAACCCCCGGGTCATTTAGCAAAAAACCCGCTCAAAGCGGGTTTTTGACTAAATGGCGGAGAGGGAGGGATTCGAACCCTCGGTACGGCTATAAACCGCACACTCACTTTCCAGGCGAGCCCGTTCGACCACTCCGGCACCTCTCCGCGAGGGTGGCAGATTCTAAGACCTCGGACAGCGATTGGCAATGAGCAATCGGCAATATAATGTGTTGCCCGATAACTCGCCCAGTCCTGTTCAATTGGTGAAAATCACACAATCCATGCCCTCGATACCCGCAAAACTGATCGCTGCTGCACTGATGGTGCTCTCGCTAGAAGCCTGCGATGCGGGTGAAGCCGCAGCTGCTGAGCCTCCTGAAACCATTCGCGTGGCCACGTTCAATATCGCCATGGGCCTGGAAGAACAAGGCGCCATGGCTGCTGCCCTGCATTCCGGAAACGATGCGCGACTGCAAGCGCTGGCCCGCGTCCTGAACACGGTTCGGCCGGATATCGTTTTGTTGGCCGAGTTCGATTACGACCCTTCGGTTGATGCGGCCGGCCTGCTTCACGCCAACTACCTTGCGAGCAGCGAAACGAACGCCGACCCCATCGCATACCCGCACCACTACCGCCCGCCGGTGAATACCGGGGTCGACAGCGGACTCGACCTGGATCGCAATGGCGAAACCGGCGACCCTGCAGATGCATGGGGGTTTGGCTTTTTCCCCGGCCAGTACGGCATGCTGGTGCTGTCCCGTTTCCCGATCGACAAGGAGCAAGTTCGCACCTTCCAGGCATTGCTTTGGAAAGACCTTGCGGACGCCCAACGGCCCATGAACGAGGATGGCTCGCCGTTCTACCCGGATGAAACCTGGGCGCAGTTGCGCCTCAGCTCGAAAAGCCATGCGGATGTGCCGATCGTGATTGGCGAAGAGACACTGCACCTGCTTGTATCTCACCCTACCCCGCCCGTCTTCGACGGCCCGGAAGACCGCAATGGCGCCCGCAACCATGATGAACTGGCGCTATGGAATCACTACATTTCGGGCCACATGGACAGCTGGCTGGTCGACGACCAGGGGCGGACTGGTGGCCTATCCACGGGTGCGCGCTTTGTCATTGCCGGCGACCTCAACGCCGACCCGCATGATGGCGATGCACACCCCAATGCGATCAACCAGCTCTTGCAGCACCCGGCGGTCGACGCGGAATGCATTCCATCCAGTGAAGGCGCTGTGGAAGCTGCAACTGCCCAGGGCGGCAAGAACGAACAACACGCCGGCGACCCCGCCCACGACACTTCCGACTTCAATGATGAATTTGTTGGTAATTACCGGCTGGACTACGTGATTCCCTCCGCAACACTTTCAGTGACCGGCTGCGGTGTGCACTGGCCATTGTCTTCATCCCCGCTGCATGCGGACGCAACGTTTTCTGACCACCGCCTGGTTTGGGTTGATCTCGCATGGTGAATGAAACCCGCCCAGGCCCGGTGAATGACCTGACCACCCTGTACCGCGACACCATCGTCAAGCATGCGGTCAACCCGGTCGGGTTTGAGCAGGAGATCCACGCAACCCACCGCAAGGAGATTTTCAATCCGCTGTGTGGCGATCGGGTGGAGGTTCAGCTGCGCCTTGAGGGTGAGTCGGTGGAGGCGATGGCCTTCAGCGGCGAGGCTTGCGCCATTTGCCTGGCCTCGGCGTCACTGATGTGCGAGAACCTGCCGGCGTGTTCGGCAGCCGAAGTGGAACAGATGCAACAGCAAATGCAGATCGCGATGGAGGAAGATCAGCCGACCGAACTGCCCGAAGCATTTGTTCCGCTGCTGGGCGTGCGGGCCTACCCCAGCCGGGTGCGTTGTGCGTTGCTGCCGTGGGAGGCTGCGGTGGAGGCTTTGGAGGAGTAAGTTCGCGGCGGGGGCGCCTCTCCTACATCTTAGTGACGGGGTGCCGCTATTGGCGTAGCACCTGCGCCTTGGCTTTGGCAATCTGGTCGCGAATCGCGGCAGCCTCCTCGAACTCCAGGTTCTCGGCGTGGCGATACATCTGCTCTTCCAGTTCCGCCACCACATCGGCCAGGTTCGAGGCGTTGACGTCGGCGTACTCGCGCTTCTCTTCCGCCACCTTGCGCTGCGACTGGCCCTTGCGGCCGCGCGACGTCATCTGCGAATCGTAGGCGCCTTCCATGATGTCGGCGACGCGTTTTTGCACCGACCTCGGCGTGATGCCGTGTTCCTTGTTGAAAGCAACCTGCTTCTCGCGGCGACGCTCGGTTTCGGCGATGGCGCGTTCCATCGAACCGGTGATGCGGTCGGCGTAGAGAATGGCTTTGCCTTTCAGGTTACGGGCCGCGCGGCCAATGGTCTGGATCAGTGAAGTGTCGGAACGCAGGTAGCCTTCGCGGTCCGCGTCCAGGATCGCCACCAGGGAAACCTCGGGCATATCAAGGCCTTCGCGCAGCAGGTTAATGCCCACCAGCACGTCAAACTCACCCAACCGCAGGTCGCGGATGATTTCCACGCGCTCGACCGTGTCGATGTCCGAATGCAGGTAACGCACCCGAACGCCGTGGTCGGCGAGGTACTCGGTCAGGTTCTCCGCCATGCGCTTGGTCAGCGTGGTCACCAGCACCCGCTCGCCATCGTCCACCCGCCGGTTGATTTCCGACAGCAGGTCGTCAACCTGGCCGGACACCGGCCGCACCTCGACCTCGGGGTCGATCAGGCCGGTGGGGCGCACCACCTGTTCCACCGGCTCGCCGGAGCGTTCCAGCTCGTAACCGCGCGGCGTGGCGGAAACGAAAATGGTTTGCGGCGCCCTCGCCTCCCACTCCTCGAACTTCAGCGGGCGGTTGTCCAGCGCTGAAGGCAGGCGAAACCCGTAAGTCACCAGGTTTTCCTTGCGCGAACGGTCGCCCTTGTACATGGCGCCAAGCTGGGGAACCATGACGTGGCTTTCGTCCAGCACCAGCAAGGCGTCTGGCGGCAGGTAGTCGTATAAAGTTGGCGGGGCCTCGCCGGGACCGCGACCGGTGAGATGGCGCGAGTAGTTCTCGATGCCGTTGCAGTAACCCAGCTCCAGCAGCATCTCCAGGTCGAAGCGGGTGCGCTGTTCGAGGCGCTGCAGCTCCACCAGCTTGTTTTGCTCGCGCAGCACTTCGAGCCTTTCCTTGAGTTCGGCGCCAATCGACTCGGCCGCATCCAGCACCACCTGGCGCGGCGTCACGTAGTGCGACTTGGGGTAAATCGTGATCTGCGGGATCTTGCCGAACACCTCGCCGGTGAGCGGGTCGAGCGCGCTGAGCGAATCGACCTCGTCATCGAACAGCTCCACGCGAATGGCGCGGGCTTCCTCGTCGCCGGGGAAAATGTCGATGATGTCGCCGCGCACCCGGTAGGTGCCACGACGCAATTCCATGTCGTTGCGGCTGTACTGCATTTCCGCCAGGCGGCGCAGGATGGCGCGCTGGTCAATCGTGTCGCCCTGCGACAGGCGCAACACCATGCTGAGGTACTGGCTGGGATCGCCCAGGCCGTAAATCGCCGACACCGTGCCGACAATGATGGTGTCGCGCCGCTCCAACAGCGCCTTGGTGGCCGACAGGCGCATCTGCTCGATGTGCTCGTTGATCGAGGCGTCTTTCTCGATATAGGTATCCGAGGACGGCACATAGGCCTCGGGCTGGTAGTAGTCGTAGTAGGAAACGAAGTACTCCACCGCGTTCTCGGGGAAGAACTCGCGGAATTCGCCATAGAGCTGCGCCGCCAGCGTCTTGTTGGGCGCCATCACCAGGGTCGGTTTCTGCACCTTCTCGATTACGTTGGCGATGGTGAAGGTCTTGCCCGAACCAGTAACGCCCAGCAGGGTCTGGTGGGCCAGGCCATCGCCAATGCCTTCCACAAGGCTGGCGATCGCATTTTCCTGGTCGCCCGCCGGCTTGTATTCAGAGTGCAGCCGAAAGCGCTTGTCCGCAACCGCACCGTTGGCCTGCCTGGTTTCAATTTCCTGGAGCATAAAAACTGGTATCCGCCTGCTGTACATGGATGGCCCGAATCAACAGACCATTATATGATTTGCCGTTCACCCAATACCAATTGGCCGGAAATCCCGTGCGGCCAGGAAACAGGCAGCAAAGAGGCATTCAGTGTCCCGAATCTCACAACGCGTCGATCTGATCAAACCGTCGGCCACCATTACCGTCAGCGCCAGGGCGATGGATTTACAGGCAGCGGGGAAAGATATTGTTTCGCTGGGTTTTGGCGAACCGGATTTTGATACCCCGCAGCACGTAAAGGACGCGGCCATCGAGGCCATTCGCGCCGGTGCAACCAAGTACACCCAGGTGGATGGCACGCCGCAACTGAAAGCAGCCATCGTCGCCAAGTTCAGGCGCGACAACGAACTCGAATACGAGGCCGGGCAGATCCTGGTATCCAACGGCGCCAAGCAGAGCCTCTACAACCTGCTGGTGGCGCTGCTCAACCCCGGCGACGAGGTGATCGTCCCGGCGCCATACTGGGTTTCTTACCCCGACATGGTCAAGCTGGCCGGCGCCGAACCGGTGATCATCAAGGGGTTGCCGGAGCACGACTACAAGATCACCGCCCGCGAACTGGAAAACACCCTCACGGATGCAACCCGGCTGATTATTCTCAACTCGCCATCCAACCCCACCGGCAAGGTTTACAGCGAGTCGGAGTACCGCGCGCTGGGCGAGGTGCTGACCGAATACCCCAAGGTGTTTATTGCCTGCGATGACATCTACGAGCACATCTACTGGGGCGATGGCCCGTACCGCACCCTGCTGAATGTGTGCCCGGAACTCGCCAGTCGAACCGTTGTGGTCAACGGTGTCTCCAAGGGTTATGCCATGACCGGCTGGCGCATTGGCTACGCGGCGGGGCCCGAGGACGTGATCAAGGCGATGAAAAAGGTCCAGGGCCAGAGCACTTCCTGCGCCGGATCGGTCTCGCAGGCGGCAGCCGCAGCGGCGCTCAACGGGCCCCAGGACTGCGTGGAAGAAATGCGCCAGGCCTTTGCCGAGCGCTACCAGTACTTCCAGGCCGCGCTGAACGAGATTGACGGCGTGGACTGCCCCGATTGCGAGGGCGCGTTTTACGCGTTCCCCTCCTTCAAAGGCGTGATCAAGGCGCGGGAAAGCCTGGCGGACGATGTTGCATTGGCCAACTGGCTGCTGGAGCATGCCGGCGTTTCCACCGTACCGGGTTCGGCCTTTGGCGCGCCGGGCCACCTGCGCCTTTCCTATGCCGCCAGTCTGGAATACCTGGAAGAAGCCGTTCGCAGGATTGGCGGCGCGCTTAACGGCGGCTGACAGAACCAACGCCCATTTCGGACGCCAGGTTTCGGTTGCTTGCCGTAGTCAGGTGACAGCAGCTGGGCGTAGCCTGCGTGCATGCCTGTTTCCCCTGCCCGTCAACGTTCCGGATTTACCCTGTTGGAACTGGTAATTACCCTGGTGGTGTTCGCCGTGCTTCTGGTGATCGCCGTGCCCTCGTTTGGAAGCTGGCAAGCGCGCCAAACCATGAAAGCCGCCATCCACGCCATGATGCAGGACCTGCGCACCGCTCGCAGCCAGGCCATTGCTCTGGGCGCCGACATGGTGGCCTGCCCCGGCAACCCGGTTACCGGCTGCGCTGATAACAGCGAATGGGCTCAAGGCTGGCTGGTGTTCCAGGACGTGAACGGCGACCGCAACTTCAGCGGCGGCGAACACCTCGCCCGCTACACCCAGGGCTTCGAGCGCATCCGGATTTTCACTTCATCGGGGCGCCAAAACCTGCGTTTCTACCCCAACGGCACCGCCCCTGGCAGCAACGGAAGCATCTGGTTCTGCGGGGTGCGCGGGCCTGACCACGCCGAAAGGCTGGTGCTGTCGAACGTCGGCCGCCTGCGCCGCGAACAATATGACGGCCTGGAGTGGGAGGATTGTCCGGAAACTTGATCTCGCGGCTTGACTCCCCAGGGCAAAGTCCGGACAATACCGCGCCTTGAACTTGCCCCGGCGGTTCATTTATTCCCCGGTAGCTCAGCTGGTTAGAGCGGGTGACTGTTAATCACTAGGTCGTTGGTTCGAATCCGACCCGGGGAGCCAGACAAAACAAAAGGCCTGCAGGAGACTGCAGGCCTTTTTTGTTACGCATTTGATAGCGCGTCAGCTGGAAGCTTCCAGCATCTGCCGCAGCCACGGCGCCGCTCGGCCACCACTTGCGTTCTCGGTGAGTTCAGCCACCAGCTGCGAGGCCTCCATCAGTCCGCGCTGATCTATTCCGGTGTCAAAGCCCATCTGCTCCAGCATCATCACCACGTCCTCGGTGGCCACGTTGCCGGATGCGCCGGGCGCAAAGGGACAGCCGCCCACGCCTGCGACCGATGCGTCGAAGCGCCTTACGCCAGATTCCAGGGAAGCAAATACGTTGGCCAGCCCCATCGCCCGGGTGTCATGGAAGTGGCAACACAGGTGATCAGGGCCATGATCACCAACCAGTCTGTTCATCAGCTTGCGCACCCTGGCCGGGTCGGCCGAACCGATGGTGTCCGCCACCACGACCACCGAGCTTCCTCGCTCCAGCAGGCGCGCGGTGAGGGCCTCGACCACCGCCGGTTCCACCACGCCGTCGAAAGGGCAGTCGAAGGAAGTAGAAATGGTGGTAATGATGCGCACGTCATCCTCGACCGAACGGTCCAGAATTTCCATGCAAGCGGCCTCAGATTGCGCCCGCGACATGTGGGCATTGGCCTGGGAGAAACCTTCCGAGCCGTACACCACCATCTCGATGATCCTGGCTCCGGCTTCAATGGCCAGTTCGTAACCCTTGACGTTTGGGACCAAAACGCTGAACTGGCCCGGTTGGCCCTGCAGTTCAGAAACGATCTCTGCCGCGCCCGCCATCGCAGGCACGGCTTTCGGCGATACAAATGAACCGACCTGGATGTGTTCCACGCCGGCTGCCATCAATGCGCGAACGATATGCACGCGCTGTTGGGGGGTCAGGATCTTGGGTTGGTTTTGCAGGCCATCGCGGGGCCCAACGTCCTGGATGATGACTTTCTCGCGGCTCATGCTTTGACTCCTGCAACTTCCAACACCTAAATCCTGGCCCGTTCATCGCCCGGTTCACGGCTTTCCCGGCCCCAGGCTGCCACCCCCATCCTGTTGATGGATGCGCAATGGCAATGACACTAACAAATGCTGCCATCACCCGGTGAAATCAAGAAACCCGGGGGCAATACTTGACGCGCTGCTGACTCAACTATTCAATAAGCTACGCCGACAAGGTTGCCGGATGATCCCACATCCTCCTGGAAACGCAGCAGCCACGAGTTCTCTGGAGGTTCCAGATGCCAAAGACGCCAGACATATCTCACTACCTGCTGCGCGGTCTCTTGCAAAGCTACTACTGGTGCGACGAAGGGCTGCAGAACAGCCTCGAAGCGGCCGGTTTCCCCAGGTTGTCCAGGACCCGGTCCATGCTGATGGTAAACATCGCCAATGGAATCACCCGCCCTTCGGACCTGGCCCGAAACATCGGCATCAGCCGCCAGGCCATTCAGCAGACCCTGGTTGAAATGGAACGCGATGGCCTGGTCACCATGGTCCAGGATCCAAACGACGGGCGCGCGAAAATTGTCCAATTTTCCCGACGCGGCGCAGGCATTGGCAAGGCCGCTTTTGCAGCCTTCGATGCAATTGAAAGGGCGCTGGCCGACAGGCTGGGCGCAGACGCCGTGGAGCAGCTTCGTCAAACCCTGTTCATGGACTGGGGCCCGGTCATCAATTCCGAGAACGAAAAGCCCGCAAGCAAGCGCTGAGGCTGGAAGCCGGTTGCTTAATCTTGAGCCCCCGAAAACCGCTTCACGGAATTACAACACCACTCTGGCATAATCCGCTTTTTACATCAGCCAAATCGACGGAGTGCTCAAAAATGAAAATAACCCGAACCATCCTTTGCGTGTTTGCCAGTGTGTTGATCAGCAGCGCCGCCTGGGCCTTCCAGCCGGACAAGGATGACAAGATGCAGCTCGGGGTGGCCGAGGCCATCGTTTCGCTGAAGGAAACCGACCCCGGCATGCAGAAGTTCTTCGATGAGTCTGCCGGCTACGCGGTGTTTCCCACCGTGGGCAAAGGCGGCATCGGTATTGGTGGCGCACGTGGCAAGGGGTTGGTGATCGTCAATGACCAGGTGGACGGCACAACCACCCTCACCCAGGTCACCGTGGGCTTCCAACTGGGCGGACAAACCTACTCCGAGTTCATCTTCTTCAAGGACCAGACTGCGCTGGACCAGTTTCGCCGCGGCAACTTTGAAATGGGCGCCCAGGCATCGGCCGTGGCTGCCACCGCCGGCGCTTCGGCTGACGCCAACTACGACAAGGGTGTGGCGATCTTCACCAACGTCAAGGGCGGCCTGATGTACGAGGCCACCATCGCCGGGCAGAAGTTCAAGTACAAGCCAGTCGCCAAGGCCGCCGAGTAATTATCGGCGTTGGCATCGGCGCTGGCGATCTTCGCGGTCGCTAGCCTTTCGGACCCACCGCCAGCGTGGCTTCCACGCTGTGCAGGTCAAATCCACCGGCAGTGCGGCTGAGGCTGATCTCGGCCCAGCCGCTCTTGTCGGCCTTCAGGGCAATCAACACGTGATTGCGCTCGGCGTCAGGGTCGGGATAGGTCTGCACCCCGGCGCTGGTGGTTACCAGGAAGTCGCCGGCGCCCCTGCCCTGCAGCAGGAAGTCGATCAGGTACACCTGGCCTTCGACCAGGTTGAGGCCAACCACGGCCCGGCCCGGCACCGATTCATCAAAGCTCAGCACCGAGCGCGCATCCACGCGCTGCGCCCCCTCTGAAGACAGGAAGGCGCGGTGCACCATCCACGGCCGCTTCACGGTAAGAATGGCCTGGCGCAGGGTTGGCGTCTTGCCCTGGTTCTGGATGTTGTCCATCAATGGCAAGCCACCGGCGCCACCGCCGCTGACCTGCTCGAGAATGGCCTGGCGCTCGCGTCCGCCCAACACCTGGGGGCGCCGCGGCTGTTCCCAGTCGGTGACCGAATTGGCGCTGCCGCCCTCGGGTGTTACCGCGATGACGGGAACCTCGGGAACGTCGACATCCTGCCCCGCCGCCCAAACAGGGCTGCTGATGCAAGCCAGTGCTGCCAATGCCAAGAAAATGCCCGCGGGCGCGCGCTGGCCGGTCCGGGATGGTGTATTCATGTCTGTCTTCCCTAAAAAGTTGGCCAAGCCTACGTGCTGCACTCCACAGGAGCAAGGGACTTCTGCCACAATAGCGCTTCCCGAAAGAAGCCGGTTACATTCCCAATCAAGCAGGAGTGCGTAGAATGCAGTCTGACAGCGCCATTGCGGCACAGGTTCAACCCCGCCCGATCACCGAAATTGCCGCGGGCCTGGGCGTCGAGGAGCAGGATCTGCTGCCCTACGGCAACCTGATCGCCAAGATTCACACCGATGCCCTGAACCGCCCGCGCAAGCGTGAAAAGCCCTCGAAGCTGATCCTCGTTTCTGCGACAACCCCCACGGCGGCCGGCGAAGGCAAGACCACCACTTCGATCGGCCTGGGCCAGGCGTTTGGCAAACTGGGCGAATCGGTCTGCGTGGCGCTGCGCGAGCCTTCACTGGGCCCTTGCCTGGGTGTGAAAGGCGGCGCCACGGGCGGCGGCTACTCACAGGTCATTCCGGCCGACCGCATTAACCTGCACTTCACTGGCGATTTTCACGCCATTACCGCGGCCAACAACCTGATCTCGGCCACCATCGACAACCACATTTACTGGGACAACGAGCTGGGCATCGACCCGCGAATGATCTCGTGGCGGCGGGTGATGGATATGAATGACCGCAGCCTGCGCAAGATCGTGCTGGGCCTGGGCGGACGCTTCCAGGGCACGCCCAGGGAAGGCGGCTTTGACATTACCGCCGCGTCCGAGATCATGGCCATCCTGTGCCTTTCACGGGACCTGGACGATCTGCGCGCTCGTCTCGACCGCATCCTGATTGGTACCAGTTACAAGGGCGAGGCCATTTACCTCAACCAGCTCAACATCACCGATGCCCTGCTGGCCCTGCTGCGCGATGCCATCCACCCCAACCTCATCCAGACCCTGGAAGGCGTGCCGGTGCTGATGCATGGCGGGCCGTTCGCCAACATTGCCCACGGCTGCAACAGCGTGATTGCCACCCGCATGGCGATGCACTTTGCCGACTGGGCCATTACCGAGGCCGGTTTCGGCTTTGACCTGGGCGCCGAGAAGTTTTTCGACATCAAGGCGCGCTCTGCCGGGCTGAATCCTGATGCCGTGGTCCTGGTGACCACCATCCGCGCGCTGAAGATGCACGGCGGCAAGGCCAAGGACCGGCTGAATGAGCCGGACGTCGATGCGGTTCGCCGCGGGCTGGAAAATCTCGACAAGCACATTGAGAACGTCGACCAGTTCAACAAGCACCCGGTGGTGGCGATCAACCGTTTCGAGGCTGACACCGAGGAAGAAATCGCCCTGGTGAAGGAGCGCACCGCCCAACACGAGGTGCGTTGCGCCGAAAGCCGGCATTTCTCAGAGGGTGGCGATGGTGCGGTGGAACTGGCCAAGGCCGTGATGGAAGCGGCCAACGACAGCGCGCCGTTCAAACCGCTCTACGACCTGGATATGCCGGTGGTGGAAAAAGTCCGCGCCGTCAGCCTGGGCATGTATGGCGCCGCCGACGTCGCCTTCACCAAGGATGCGGAGAAAGATCTGCGCCGTATCGAGGAACTGGGGTTGAGCAATCTGCCGATCTGCATCGCCAAGGCGCCCAGCTCACTGTCAGACGACCCTCAGCTGCATGGCCGACCGCGTGATTTCCAGGTGACCGTGCGCAATATCCAGGTAAATGCCGGAGCCGGCTTCCTGGTGGTGCTTACCGGCGACATCATGCGCATGCCGGGCCTGCCACGACGACCAATCGCCGAGCGGGTGGTGTTCCATCCCGATGGCAGCATCGAAGGGATTGGTTAGCGGGCGCAAAACATCTCAATGGCGTGACGCTGGCAGCTGATCCTTGCCGGCGTCACGCCCCTGAATTCGCCATCCACCATAAATTCCAGGCCGGCGGGCCCGCGAATTTCGATTTCCCGCCCTTTCAGCACGGTGACCTCGTCATGCTCGACGTGCTTTCCCGAGTAAATCGTGGGGAACAGGCGCAACAGCCGAAGGCGAGGCAGCCTGCGCACGATGACCAGGTCGAGTTCGCCATCGTCGATGCGCGCAGCGGGGGCAATCAGGAAACTGCTGCCGGTATAGCGCGAGTTGGAGGCTTCCATGAACAGGCAGTCCTGTGACAGGGGCCGTCCATCCACCAGCAACTCCAGCGCATGGCTGCGCATCGCCAGGCAGCGCCACAGCGTGCCGAGGGTGTAGGCCATGCGGCCGGTGAATTTGAGCGTGGCGGCGGTTTTTCCGGCGTCTCGAACAAAACCGATGCCGGCAATATTCACGTAGTAGAAGCAATCGCCAGCGGCATCGAGTTTGGCCACGTCCACTTTGCACGTCGAACCCTTCGCGATGACTTCAACCGCGGACCGCCAATTGCCAGGCTCAAGGCCGATATCGCGGCAAAAGGCATTGCCGGTGCCCAGTGGAAGCAGTCCGATGGGAGGGCGGTCACTTTCAGCGCGCTGCATCACGCCATTGACCACTTCGAACAGGCTGCCATCGCCGCCCGAGGCCACCACCCCGGTGTAACTGCTCAGGTCCGCATCACGCACGATCTCGGTGGCGTGCCCGGGCTCGCTGGTCTCAACAATCTCCGCTTCGGCGCCACTGGCTTCGAAGGCCTCGACGATGGATGCAGCCATCCGCCCCGCCTTGCCATGTGCGGCGCGGGGATTGAGCAACACCAGGAAAGTCATGCGAAAAGGCGTCAGTCGGGGTCGATCCCGTGACTCCGCACCAGCTCGAACAGGGCCGCTTCATCAAGTACTTCTACGCCCAGCTTCTCAGCCTTGGCCAGCTTGGAACCGGCCGCCTCGCCAGCCACCAGCGTGGTGGTATTGCCGGAAACGCTTCCAGCCACCTTGGCGCCGAGTGATTCCAGCCATTGCTTGGCGCGGGCCCTGGGCACGCTGAGCGCGCCAGTCAGCACCCAGGTTTGTCCTTCGAGGGGCTGGTCCCCGCCGATCGACTCCAACGCCTGCCATTGAACGCCGGCCTGCTCCAGAGCCTCGATGACCTCCAGGTTTTCAGGCTGCTGGAAGAAGTGGTGTACGTGCTGGGCGACGATGGGACCAACATCGGGCACCTCGATCAGGTCGTCCTCGCTCGCCGCCGCCAGGCGCTCCAGCGATTCGAAGTGGCGCGCCAGCGAAGTGGCCGTGACTTCTCCCACCTCGCGAATGCCCAGGGCATAGAGCAAGCGGTCGAGCGGTGGTGTTTTGCTTTTCTCGAGCTGCTCAACCAGGTTGTCTGCCGACTTTTCACCCATGCGCTCCAGCGCCATGAGCTGTTCTTTTTCCAGCCGGTACAGGTCGGCCACTGAATGCACCAGGTCGTTTTCCACCAGCTGGTCAATCAGCTTGCTGCCCAGGCCCTCGATATCCATCGCGCGGCGCGAGGCGAAATGCATCAGGCTTTGCTTGCGCTGCGCCTTGCACACCAGGCCGCCGGTGCAGCGGCTGACCGCCTCGCCTTCCACCCGCTCGACATCCGAGCCGCAAACCGGGCAAGTCTCGGGCATCTGGAATTCTTTTGGCCGCCCTTCCCTGCGCTCCAGCACCACGCGGGCCACCTCGGGAATAACGTCGCCAGCACGGCGCACCACCACCCAGTCGCCCACCCGCACATCCTTGCGGCGAATCTCGTCGATGTTGTGCAGCGTGGCGTTGGTGACGGTTACGCCGCCGACAAACACCGGCTCCAGGCGAGCCACCGGTGTAAGGGCGCCGGTGCGGCCCACCTGGATGTCGATATCCAGCAATTGGGTGATTTCTTCCTGGGCGGGGAATTTCTGCGCAATGGCCCAGCGCGGCGCGCGCGACACGAACCCCAGGGTTTCCTGTTCGCGCTGCGACTCTACTTTGAACACCACGCCGTCGATGTCGTAGGCGAGGTCATCGCGCATGGCGCCGATTTCCTCGTAGTAGGCGATGCAGCCTTCGGCGTCGCGAACGCGCTTGACCAGCGGGTTGACCGGAAAGCCCCACTCACGCAGTTGCTCCAGGATCTCGAAGTGGCTGTCAGAAATGGCGCTCTGCCCAGCCACCGAATAGGCGAAGAACGCCAAGGGGCGCTGCGCGGTGAGTTGTGGATCAAGCTGCCTCAGGCTGCCCGAGGCCGCGTTGCGCGGGTTGACCAGGGCCTTGCCCTCGGTCTCGGCCATGCGCCGGTTGTATTCCTCGAAACCGGCCAGGGGCATGTACACCTCGCCGCGCACTTCCAGCTCTTCCGGCCAACCGGCGCCACGCAGGCGCAAGGGAATGGCATCGATGGTGCGCGCGTTCGAAGTCACGTTCTCACCGGTCTGCCCGTCGCCACGCGTGGCGGCGCGCTCCAGCAGGCCGTCACGGTAGCGCAGCGACATGGCCACGCCGTCCAGCTTCGGCTCGGCGACGTAATCGATATGCTCGGTTTCCAGTGTTTTCAGCGCGCGGGCGTGAAACTGCTCGACTTCCTCGTTACTGAAGGCGTTGCCCAGGGAAAGCATCGGCGTTTCGTGGCGCACCGGCTCAAACGCAGCCAGCGGCTCGGCGCCGACGCGCTGGGTGGGTGAATCCGGGGTCACCAGCTCGGGATACTCGGACTCAAGCGCCTGTAACTCGCGCAGCAGGCGATCGTACTCGGCATCGGGGACGCTGGGTTCATCCAGCACGTAATAGCGGTAGTTGTGCCCGTCGATTTCCTCGCGCAGGGTGGCGGCGCGGTCGCGGACTTCCTGTGAAAGCGTGGCGCTCAACGGTGCTCGCCCCGAAGCGGCTTACTCACCCCTGGCCTTGCGTTCCCGGTCGTACTCACGCATTTCCTCGCGCACCAGGGCTTCGCGGCGGCGCGAGAACGGGTTGTGCTTCTCGTCCTGCAACTCGGCATTGAGAATTTCCGCCATGCGCCGTGCGGTGGCCAGCATGGCGTCCCAGGCGTCCAGCGCGGGCAAGGGATTGGGCAGCGTGGTGAAGAACACCAGGCCGCCGGTTTCGAATTCGTGCCAGGCTGAACGGTCGAACTTGCCCGGCTTGGCCGCATTGGCCATGCTGAACACCGGCCGGCTGTCGCCTTCAACGACCCGGTGGAAGATGCTCATCTGGCCGTAATCCATGCCGGTTTTTACCGCCGCTTCAAGCAGTTGTGCGCCGGTGATCAGGTGATTATCACGCGCAATCAGGAACAGGGTGATGATGCGATCGGGTGGCGGGCCTGGCGGCGCCTTTGGCTCCTCGGGCTCAACTTCCGCTTCACCAGGCTCCGCGCCCTCGATGGGCAACTCACCCTGGTCACCCGGAGAAAACGCCTCGTCACCATCTTCCCCGTCATCAGCGCCGGAGCCACCCAGGCCGAGCGTGGGTTCACGACGTTCTGTCGGCTCGCTGGCTTTTCTTTTCGAGCGGGCCTTTGGCTTGTCGATCGAGCGGCGCGAGGCGCGCGGCTTTCTTTTCTTCTCGGGATTACCAAACAGCAAGATCAGGCCAATGATGACCAGGCCAGCAACAATCAGGATCCAGCGAAGGGTTGAGGCTTCCACGGTTGCTCCTACACGGCCGCCAGGCGCACGGCCTCGTCGACATCCACCTGCACCAGTCGCGATACGCCCGGTTCGCGCATGGTCACACCGCTGAGCTGGTGGATCATTTCCATGGTGTTCTTGTTGTGCGTCACGATCACGAACTGCACCGTCTCCGACATCTCGCGGACCAGGTTGGCAAAGCGGATCACGTTGGCATCGTCGAGCGGCGCGTCGACCTCGTCGAGCATGCAGAACGGCGCCGGGTTGAGCTGGAAAATGGCGAACACGAAGGACACTGCAGTCAGCGCCTTTTCGCCGCCCGACAACAGGTGAATACTGCTTACCCGCTTGCCCGGGGGACGCGCCATGATGCTGACGCCGGTAGTGAGCAGATCGTCACCGGTCAGCTCCAGGTAGCCATGGCCACCGCCAAACAGGCGCGGAAACAGCTCCTGCATGCCCTTGTTGACCTGCTCGAAGGTTTCCTTGAAGCGGGTGCGGGTCTTGCGGTCGATCTTGGCGATGGCGTTTTCCAGCGTGGCCAATGCTTCGCACAGGTCGTCGTTCTGTGAATCGAGGTATTCCTTGCGCTTGGATTCTTCCTCGAACTCGGAAATGGCCGCCAGGTTGACCGGCTCCAGGCGCTGGATCTTGACCTTCAGTGATTCGATTTGCTCGGCCCAGGCCTCGCTGTTGGCGTCCTTGGGAATATCCGCGGCAATTTCCTCGACCGTGGTCTTTGGCGCCTCGTCCTCTTCCCCTTCGTGCTCAGCCGCCCGCTCGGCAGCCTGTTCAGCCACCTGCTCGGCCAGGCTGTTGGCCTTGAGCTCGATTTCCTGTTGGCCCAGCCGGGCGCGTTCCAGCTTGGCGCGGGTGTCTTCAGCGCCCTGCACTGCCGCCTGCCGCTCGGTATCGAGCTTGCGGTAGTCCTCATCCAGGCTCTGCACCCCGGCCCTGGCCTTGCCCAGGCGGCCTTCGGTTTCCTGGCGTTTTTCCAGCAGGGTCGCCATCTCGTCCTTGAACAGGGTTTCCGGCGACTGGCGCGAGGCGCGCTCTTCGCTGAGGCTGAGGAAACGCTGCTGCAACTGGCTGGCGCGGTCGTTCATGCGTTCCAGCGACTGGCGCAGTGAATCCAGGCTGGCCTGGTGCGAATGCGCCTTGAGCGCCACGTTCTGGCGCAGCTCGCTTGCCTCGCGATGCGTCTTGCGCGCGCTGTCCCTGGCTTCCAGCAGCGCGCCGCGGCGTTGCTCCAAAGATTCGCGCTCGGTGTTAAAGCCGGCCATGGCCTCGACCTGCTTCTCCTGCTCGGCGCGCGCCTTGGCGACCTCATCGCTGTCAGTCTTGACCTGGGCCTTGAGTTGGCTGATTTCTTTTTCGATTTCCGCGGCACGCTGGGTCATCATCTCGGCGCTGGCGGTTCGGCTGTCGCGGTTGGCCTCCAGGTTGGCCACCTCGCGATGCAGCTGGTTCACCGTGTCCTGCTGGGACTGCAGCTTCTCGGAAAGCGCCTGGCGTTGTGCGCGGGCCTTGTCGATCGCCGCGCTGGCGGCTTCCACTTCTTTCTCCAGCTTTTCGCTGCGCTTGCGCAGCTCGGCAATTTCTTTCTCGCGCAGAAGCACGCCAGCGCCATCACCCAGCCCGCGCGATACGCGAACCCAGTCGGCGCCCAGCCACAGTCCTTCAGCGGTAATCAGTGAATCGCCATTTTCCAGGCTGGCCTGTTGTTTCAGGGCCTCGGCGTTGGAGGCGCAGCAGCGTACAGAAGCCAGCAGGCGCTTGACCGCCAGCGGACCCTCTACCTGCGCCGCCAGGCTGCTCTTGTCGACCTTGAGGTTGCCCTCGGTGCTTTGAAGCAGCGCCAGGGCGCCATCTTCCAGCCCGGCCAGGCCTTCCACCCGGTCATCCAGCTTGTCGACCACCACCGACTGCAGCCAGTGGCCTAGCACGGTTTCCACCGCGGTTTCCCAGCCAGCATTCACGTTGATGGCTTCGGCCAGGCGGGGTGCGGAATCCAATCCCTGCTCCGCCAGCCAATCGCTGGCCTGGTCGGCGGACTCGGCAGCTTGCTGCAGGGCCACCAGGGACTCCAAGCGACCGCCACTGCGATGCAATTCGCGACGGGCGGTTTCAAGCTGCTCTTCCGCTGCGCGGTACTGGTCCTGGATCTCTTGTTGCTGACCCAGCAACTTGTCCAGGTCGCCCTGGGCGCCTTCCAGTTTCTTACGCTGTTTGGCGGCTTCGCTATCGGCCTCGGCAACCGACTTTTTCAGTGCCTCGGTGTCGAGGCTCTCGGCTTCTTTTTGCAGGGCTTCAAGGCGGCGCGATGCGTCGATCAGGCGCTGGTCGAGGTTTTCGATCCGGTTTCGCCCCTGGTCGGCCCGCCGCTGCGCATCGGTAGAGCGCTGGTGGTGGGCCTGGAATTCTTCCTGCCACTCGGCGACGGCCTGTTCCGCTGCGGCCAGGCGCTCTTCGGCTTCTTTTTCTTCCGCCAGGGCTGACTTCAGTGCCGGTTCGCTTTGCGCCAACGAGGTGGTGAGTTCCTCCACCTGCGCCTTGTCCAGCAGCATGTGTTTCTCGATATCGGCCAGCCCGGCGCTGGTTTCCTCGAATTCCTCGTCCTGGCGTTTGTGCAGCTCGCGCTGATGCTCGATGCTTTGCTCCAGGCGGGCGATTTCGCTGCCGATGTCGTACAACTCGCCCTGTACGGTATTGAGCAGTTCGTTGCGCTGGTTTTGCTCCTCGCGCAGCGCTTCCATGGCCTTTTCCACCTTGCGCTGGGCGGCGATGCGCTCCTGCAGGGCGGTTTCGCGCTCGGCCAGTGCGGCCTTTCCGGCCTCGGCTTGTTCGTGCAGCTCGCGCCAGCGCAGTGCGATGCGCAGCGTTTCCAGTTCGCGCTTTTCCGCTTTCAGCTTGCGATAACGCTGGGCGGCCGCGGCCTGGCGCTTGAGGCGCCCGAGGTGCTTGCCCACTTCTTCGCGCAGGTCGGTGAGGCGCTCGAGGTTGTCACGGGTGTGGCGAATGCGGTTTTCGGTTTCGCGACGGCGTTCCTTGTAACGCGAGATTCCAGCCGCCTCTTCCAGGTGGCCGCGAATGTCTTCCGGGCGCGCGTCAACGATCGCCGAGATCATGCCCTGCTCGATAATCGAGTAGCTGCTGGAGCCCAGGCCGGTGCCCAGGAACAGGTCGCGGATATCCTTTCGGCGGCAACGCGTGCCGTTGAGGAAGTACAGCGACACGCCGTCGCGCGAGACCTGGCGCTTGACCACGATTTCGCTGTAGCTGGCGTAAGCGCCGCCCACGCGGCCATCGCTATTGTCGAAATGCAGCTCGACAGTGGCGGTGCCTACCGGCTTGCGGCTGGATGAACCGGCAAAGATGACATCGGCCATCGATTCGCCACGCAGCACCTTTGCCGAGCCCTCGCCCATCACCCAGCGCACCGCGTCGATGATGTTGGACTTGCCGCAACCGTTTGGACCGACAACGCCGGAAAGGTTGGTGGGAGCGTGGAACGTGGTGGGGTCTACGAAGGACTTGAAGCCCGCCAGCCTGATTGATGTCAGCCTCATGCGCTTGTGACGAGGCCTTGCAGTTGCGCGCACCCAATCGTGCGCAGCGTTGAAGTCTTGTTCATGAAGTGGCTAAATTGCTTCTTTCTGTTTTGTGAATTTTTGAATGCCGCTAGCGGAGGCGCAATGAGCACTGGCCCAAGCAAGGATCTTGAGGTTTTTCCAAACCCGAAACCCGAGCGCGATTATACCATTCACATCGAGTCGCCAGAGTTTACCTGCCTGTGCCCCAAAACCGGCCAGCCAGACTTTGCGACCCTGTCCCTGGAGTACATCCCCGACCAGCTCTGCGTGGAGCTGAAATCGTGGAAATTATACCTGTGGAGCTACCGCAACGAAGGCGGATTTCACGAGGACCTCACCAATCGCATCCTGGATGACCTGGTGCTGGCCCTCAAGCCGCGCTTCATGCGCCTGACCGCCGAGTTCAACGTCCGTGGCGGCATCTACACCACCGTTTCAGCGGAGTACCTGGCGCCGGAATGGGATCCCGACCGGGATGAGATGTTTCACTAGAAACAACTCGTAACCCACTGTTATTTATAATTCATCGCTGGAATAGGCGTCGATGGCCAGGGCGTGGATGTCCGTGGTCATCAACTCGCCCATCGCCTGGTAGATCTTGCGGTGGCGTTGCAGTGATGACAGCCCCGCGAAGCACTCGGCCACCACGAACACCCTGAAGTGACCGCGACCATCGCGCGCGCCCTCGTGGCCGACGTGGAGGTGGCCTTCGTCTTCCACCACCAGTTCTTCCGGCTCAAGCGCCGCCTGCAGTCGCTCGCGAATCGCCGCGACACGTTGCGACGCATCCATCACGGCAGCACAGGAAGAAACGGCGTAACTTCCACCGACTGGTAGACGCCTGCATGCACATAGGGGTCATCATCAGCCCAGGCTTTTGCCGCCTCCAGCGATTCGAATTCGGCGATGATCAGCGAGCCCCGGAAGCCGGCAGGGCCGGGGTCAGGCGAATCAATGGCCGGGCGGGGGCCGGCCAGCAACAGGCGCCCGGCATCCACCAGTTCCTTTGCCCTGGCCAGGTGCGCCTCGCGCGTTGCCTTGCGTTTGTCCAGGCTGTCGGCGACATCGGTGCTGTAAATTGCATACCACACGGTTGGATTTCCTTTTCAAAGTTGAATGGCGCCCCACGCGGGCACCCTGCCCGCCACTGTAATGAAGCCGGAACGCTGAGTACAATGGCGCGACAAGCGAGTTTGAATCTTCCAGCAAATTCGCGGCCATGATAACGAGAAATGAGCGAACGCATAGAACTTCGCCCGGTGGGGCCAAAACCCAGGCTGATTGAGCATATTGTCGGCGTGCTGGTGCGCGGTGGGCTGATCGCCTACCCCACCGACTCGGGCTACGCGCTGGGCTGGCGCAGCGACAACCGCAACGCCCGCCAGCGGGTGATCCGCATGCGCGAGCTCGACGCCAACCACCACTTCACTTATTGCTGCCGAACGCTTTCCGACGTGGCGCGCTACGCCACGGTGGAGAACTGGGCGCACCGCCTGGTTCGCCAGTTAACGCCGGGGCCGTTCACATTCGTGCTGCCTGCCACCCGCCAGGTGCCGCGCATGGGCCCGCGCCGGCCAGCGACCATCGGCATCCGTATTCCCGACCACGAGGTGGTGCAGGCGATCCTGGAATCCATCGATGAGCCGATTCTCAGCTCTTCCCTGATCCTGCCGCGCTCGGATGACGAAATTTTCGACGCCGAAGACCTGTTCGAGGCCACTTACGGCGAGCTCGACCTGTTTGTCGACGCCGGGCCGTGCCGTCTGGAGCCCACCACCCTGGTCGACCTGTGCGGCGACCGCCCGGTGGTGCTGAGGCAGGGGCGCGGCATGATAGACTTGGCCTGATTCCGGAGCAGTCCGGAACCCGCACGTCAGGAGTTTTCGTGGAACCCCCCAAGCAAGCAGGCGTCCGCCAGGAAGAAATGCCCTTTGCGGTGGTGCAGGGCCAGCCGTTTACCCAGCTGCCGCAGGATCTGTACATCCCGCCAGACGCACTGGAGGTCTTTCTCGAGGCCTTCGAGGGCCCGCTCGACCTGTTGCTGTACCTGATCCGGCGCCAGAACCTGGACATCCTGGATATCCCGATCGCGGAAATCACCCGCCAGTACATCGGCTACATCGATCTGCTCAAGGAACTGCGCTTCAGCCTGGCGGCGGAATACCTGGTGATGGCCGCGATCCTTGCCGAGATCAAGTCGCGCATGCTGCTGCCGCGGCGCGCGTCGGAAGAGGAAGACGAGGAAGACCCGCGTGCCGAACTGGTGCGGCGCCTGCAGGAATACGAGCGCTTCAAGGAAGCGGCCGAAAACCTCGACGAGCTGCCGCGCGAAGGGCGTGATTTCGCCGTCGCCGAGGCCCATGCCGAGTTCCAGCAGGTGGACGCCGAGCCACCCGAAGTGGACCTGCGCGAGATGCTCGCTGCGCTGAGCGACGTCCTCAGCCGCGCCGAACTGTTCAGCCACCACCACGTGCAGATGGAACCACTGTCGGTGCGCGAGCGCATGTCGGTTATCGTCGAGAAACTGCGTGCAACACCATTCCTCGAGTTCGGCAAGCTGTTCACGCCTGAAGAAGGCCGCCGCGGGGTGGTCGTTTCTTTCCTGGCGTTGATGGAGCTGAGCCGCGAGAAACTGGTGGATGTCATCCAGCACGAACCCATGGGCATGATTTACGTCCGCAGCCCGGGCACGCCATCCCCGGTACTGGCCGTGGATAACACGGACAATTCCTTTGCCGAACCGGCAACAGACCCGGAGTTGGACCTGGAAATGGGCCAGGACGAAGAGTTAGAACCAGAACAACCACCCAGGAATACATCTGATGAGTGAAGATCGCGCGCCCGAAATCCTGGCGCCCATCATCGAGGCCCTGCTGCTGACTTCCGGCCAGGCCATGAGCGTCAAGCAGATTGCCTCGATTTTCGAAGAGAACGAACGTCCCACCACCGGTGAGATCGGCAAAGCGCTGGAGCGCCTGGCCGAGGACTGCGAGGGCCGTGCCGTGGAGCTACGCGAAGTGGCCAGCGGCTTTCGCCTGCAGGTGCGCGAGAACTACATGGCGTGGGTTTCCCGCCTGTGGGAAGAGCGTCCGCAACGCTATTCGCGTGCGATGCTGGAAACCCTGGCGCTGATCGCCTATCGCCAACCCATCACCCGCGGCGATATCGAGGAAGTGCGTGGCGTTTCAGTGAGTTCCAACATCATTCGCACCCTGCAGGAGCGCGAGTGGATTCGCGTGGTTGGGCATCGCGATGTACCTGGCAAGCCGGCGTTGTTTGGCACCACCAGGGCCTTCCTCGATTACTTCAACCTCACCAGCCTGGATGACCTGCCGAGCCTGGCCGAGATCAAGGACATCGGCAGCCTGGAACCAGAGTTCGAGTTTGACGGCGATGCCGCCAACGAGGACGACGATGGCGAAGAACCGGAAAGCATGGATCAGGCCGAGGCTGAAAGCGAAACAAGCAGTGAAGACGAAGCCGACCTCGAAACCGAAACAGACGGCGAGGCCGAGCTGGAATCAGAAGATCCAGACGAAATCGACGAACCCGCTGAATCACGCGGCGCATGAACCCTGAAACCCCCGATCCAGTAACTGCCTCCAGCCAGGAGCGCATCCAGAAAATCCTCGCCACGGCCGGGGTGGGTTCGCGCCGCGGGCTGGAAAAACGCATCGCGGCCGGCGAACTGCGCCTGAATGGCAAACCCGCCAGCCTCGGCGACCAGGCCGGGCCCGGCGACATCGTCGAGATGGACGAGCAGAAATGGCGGGTGGTGGAAAAGCCGGTGCGTTTCCGCACCCTGGTCTACAACAAGCCGGAAGGCGAGGTCACCACCCGTTCCGACCCGGAAGGCCGACCCACCGTCTTTGACAAGCTGCCGAAACTTCAGAACCAGCGCTGGATCGCGGTCGGCCGGCTGGATATCAACACTTCCGGCCTGCTTTTGCTGACCAGTGACGGCGAACTGGCCAACGCGATGATGCACCCTTCCAACGGCGTCGACCGCGAGTATGCCTGCCGCATCCACGGCCAGGTCACTGCAGAACAGCTGCAGCGCCTGCGTGAAGGTGTGGAACTGGAAGACGGCATGGCGCATTTTTCCGACATCCAGGAAGCGGGTGGCGAAGGCAGCAACCGCTGGTTCCACGTTGTCCTGATGGAAGGCCGCAACCGCGAGGTGCGCCGCCTGTGGCAATCACAGGGCCTGGAGGTCAGCCGCCTCAAGCGGGTGCGCTATGGCGCCGCCTTCCTGCCCAAGCACATGCACATGGGCCGCTGGCAGGAACTCAGCCAGGAAGACCACCAGGTGCTGCGTGAAGATGTTTCGTTGCCGCCGGCCTCCACCATCCTTTCAGTCGACCCGATTTCCGCTGCGGCGAAGAAAACGGCCCGTCCGGGTGGCCCGAGCAAACGCCCGGCAAAAGGCCGCAACAAGAACCCCGGCAGAGCCAGCCGCAAACCCCACCCCCGGAACAAACGTTGAACGGCCCCAAGCTGGACCTGGACGCCATCGAGGCGGCCTGCGAGGCCTTCGTGGCCGCAGAAACCCCGGCCGATGCGGCCCACGACATCAGCCACGTTCGCCGCGTGGTGGCCAACACCCGCGTGCTGACCCAACTGGAACAGGCCGACCCGCGCGTCACCCTGCCCGCGGCCTGGTTGCACGACTGCGTGGCCATCGCCAAGGACGACCCGCGGCGGAGCCAGGGTTCGCGATTGGCGGCCGAAGCCGCCGTGGCGTTTCTGCAGACTCAGCCTTACCCGCCTGAACTGCTGGACGGCGTGCGTCACGCGGTGGAAGCGCACAGCTATTCAGCCGGCATCACGGCCGAAACGGTTGAAGCAAAGGTAGTGCAGGACGCCGACCGGATGGATTCGCTGGGCGCGATTGGGATCGCCCGCTGCCTGTTGGTGGGAGGACGCCTGGACCGGCCGCTGATGGCGCTGGAAGACCCGTTCTGTGACCAGCGCGAGCCGGACGACAGCCAGTACACCATCGATCATTTCTACAACAAGCTGTTCAAGTTGCCCGCCACCATGCAGACGCAGGCCGGGCGACGCGTGGCCGAAGAGCGCGCCCAACTGATGCGCGATTACCTGGACAAGCTACGCGAGGAAATTGGCGGGTAGGAAAACCCGGTTTAGAGCGACTGGTCTAGCGGGCTTTGGCCGCATTCTGGCGCTGGATTTCAAACAGGCAAACCGCCGTTGCTACCGAAACGTTGAGGCTTTCCACGCTGCCCTGCATCGGGATGCGCACCAGGTAGTCACAAGTTTCCTGGGTGAGGCGGCGCATTCCGGGGCCTTCGCCCCCCATCACCAACCCGAGTGGGCCAGACAGATCAGCCTGGTATAAATCCTGGCTGGCGGCATCAGATGTTCCGGCCAGCCAAACCCCCGCATCTTTTAAACCACGCAGCACGCGCGCCAGGTTGGTCGCGACCAGGATCGGCAGCAACTCCGCTGCACCGGCAGCGGCGCGTCGTGCGGTGGGTGACAGCGGCGCGGATTTGTCTTTCGGCACCACCACGAAATCAACACCGGCGGCTTCCGCGGTTCGCAGGCAGGCGCCCAGGTTGTGCGGATCCTGCACGCCGTCCAGAACCAGCACCAGCGGGTTGCGCCCGGCTTTTTCCAGCAGGGCCTCCAGGTCTTTCTCGCCAAACAGGTTGGCCGGGATGAACTCGGCAATCACGTCCTGGTGGCGCTCGCCGCCGCTCAGGCGATCCAGCTCGGCGCGTGGCACGCGGCGAACCGCAACCCCCCGGCTGCGCGCCTGCTCCAGCAGCGGCTCAATACGCGGGTTCTTCGCTTCCTGGGCAATCAGCAGGCTCTGCACCTTGCCACTGCCACGCCCCAGCGCGGAGGCGACCGAGTGGAAACCCAGCAACTGGTGTTTGTGCTCGCTCACGGCCGCTTAGGATTCCAGCTCGAAGTCAATCTTGCGGTCATCCGAATTGACCGCCATCACTTTCACCTGCACCCGCTGGGCCAGCTGGAAGACCTTGCCGCCGCGTTCGCCGGTAAGGCGATGCAGCACCGGGTCGAAGTGGTAGTAATCGTTGGGCAATGCCGTGATGTGTATCAGGCCGCTGACCGCGATCTTGTCCAGCTCGACAAACAGGCCAAACGAGGTGACGCCGGTGACCCGGCCCTTGAACACCTGGCCGACGCGGCTTTCCATGAAGTAGCACTTGAGCCGTTCCACCACGTCGCGCTCGGCTTCCTCGGCGCGCCGCGAGCGGTGCGAACAGTTTTCGGCGAAATTGCGCATCTGGCGGTCGCCATAGCCGAAATTATCCGGCCCCTTGCGCTGGATCACGTGGTGAATGGCGCGGTGCACCAGCAAATCGGGGTAACGGCGAATCGGCGAAGTAAAGTGGGCATAGGCGTCCAGCGCCAGGCCGAAATGACCGTGGTTCTCGGCCTGGTAGGTGGCCAGGCTCTGCGCCCGCAGCATCACCGCCATGATGAGCTGCTGGTCTTCTCGACCCTTCACCCGCTGCACCAACTCGGCAAAGTCTTTTGGCACCGGCTTGCCGCGCCAGTTGATCTTGATGCCCAGGCCGCGCAGGAACTGCTCCAGCGATTCCACCCGGTCGCCCTGCGGCGGCTCGTGGACGCGGAACAAGGTTGGCATGTCCTGGCGTAGCAACATACGCGCCGCCTCGACATTGGCGGTGATCATGCATTCTTCGATCAGTTTGTGGGCGTCGTTGCGCTCCACCGGGTTGATGTCGCTGACCGCGCCGGTTTCGTCGAAGCTGAACTTCACCTCGGTGCTGTCAAAATCGATCGCGCCGCGCCTGGTGCGCGCCTTGCGCAACGCCTTGTACAGGCCGTACAGGTCCCGCAGCGACTCGGAGACGCCAGGCTTGCCCGGGCGAATGTCTTTCTGGCCGCTGACCATCCAGTCCCACACCTCGCGGTAGGTGAGCCGCGCCTGCGAGCGCATCACGGCGGCGTCGAACCGCGCGCGGGTGACCGTGCCCTTGTTGTCGATGGACATGTCGCACACCAGGCACAGGCGGTCGACATCCGGATTCAGCGAGCACAGGCCGTTGGACAGCGCCTCGGGCAACATCGGGATGACCCGGCCGGGGAAATACACCGAGGTGGCGCGCTTGATCGCCTCCTCGTCCAGGGCCGAGCCCGGTTTGACGTAGCTGGCGACATCGGCAATTGCCACCACCAGGCGCCAGCTGTTGTTGCGCCGCTGGGCGAAGACCGCATCGTCGAAATCGCGCGCATCAGCGCCATCGATGGTCACCAGTGGCAAGTCCCGCAGGTCGCGGCGACCTTTGACCCAGGATTCATCCACCGTGTCGCCGAAAGCCTTGGCTTCGCGCTCAACTGCTTTCGGAAACTCGAACGGAAGGTCAAAGTTGCGAATGGCAATCTCGGTGGCCATGCCGGGCGCACCGGTTTCGCCCAGGATCTCTATCACCCTGCCCACCGGCGGCTGGCGCGGGCCTGGCTGCTGGGTCAGCTCAGCCACCACCACCTGTCCCGGCTTGGCGTTGCCCGCCTTGTCGAGTGGAATCAGGATGTCCTGGTTGATGCGCGATTCGTCGGGTACCACCAGCGCCACGCCACTTTCCATGACGAAGCGGCCGACAATGCGCTGGTGCGCGCGTTCAAGCACCTCGGTGATGACGCCTTCGCGGCGTCCACGGCCGTCGATGGCAGTGACCGAGGCCAGCACGAGATCGCCGTGCAGTACTTTGCGCATTTCCTTGGAGGAAAGGTACAGGTCGGATTCGCCGTTTTCCGGCTCGACAAAACCATAGCCATCGGGATGGGCGCTGATGCGGCCGCGCAGCAGGTCCATTTTCTCGGCCAGGCCGTAAGCGTTGCGGCGATTTTTCACCACCTGGCCATCGCGCAGCATCGCCTTCAGGCGGCGGCGCATGATTTCGCGCGAATCCTGCGACTCGACATTCAGCCGTTCAAAGATTTCGTTTCGCTTGAGGGGCCGGCCGCGATCGGTAAGAAGATCAATCACATCCTGGCGTGAAGGGGCGTCGGCGTCGATGCGGCCGTCGTTTTTCTTGTTGGCCATCAGTGCTGGCCGTTGTTTCTGGTCATGGTTTTCATTGTACCGCTAAGATTGGGGTGACGAAGACAATCGCAAGCGGCTTGCATTAGGCGTTGACAAAGGGGGGGCATATCACTACCCTACGCTACGCTTTGCACCTGCACCCCGCAGGTTTTCACTGTTGCCCAGGTGGCGGAATTGGTAGACGCGCCAGCTTCAGGTGCTGGTCTACGTAAGTAGGTGGAGGTTCAAGTCCTCTCCTGGGCACCATTCTACCGCGAGAGTCTTCTTTCGCGGAGAGCGAAAGCCGACTCTCGCTCGACGCTTTCCCAAGATAAAAACGACTAAGGACTTCGTCGAGGTCTAATGCATCGGCGTAGCCACAATCAGCGCCTGAGCATCCCTTTCCCTGGATGACCGACCGCGAGAGTCGGCGCTAATTCATTGCTTGTTAACAGCTTCTTGAAGCGGCTGCGGCAGTTGATCTATGGCAACAACCTCGAAACCAGGGTCTTGCCCCCGCTTGAAGATCAGCACTCGATAACCAAGATTGACCGTTGGCGAGAGCTCCCACTCAGGGGTGTTGAGCTTGTCAATTGGACGGGCGGGCTGCCAGGACCCATTGGTCCGAACGGAGTAGAACAGGTCAAGATCGTCCCTTACTGGGTCATAGCGTGAAAATATAATGAAACGTTCTGCGGGATCAATGTGAAAGTCCTGGTCGGACCCATCTGAGTTGAGCGGCTCCAACTGTTCCAGTTCACCTATTTCAATCCCATCTAACCGCGTGCGATAGATATTAACCATGCCCTGCCCGCTTGGTCGATCGGATGAAAAGTATAGGTAGCCAGTCGCAGTTTCCATTGCGTGCCCGTCCCAATTCAGGGAAACCAGGCCCGGCACCGCGCCACCGACTTCCCACTCCCCATTGTCGTTTTGCCGGGCAAACCAAACATTCTGGCGCACCGGCGGACCCTCGCCGTTCGGCGGGCGATTTGAAGTGAAGTAGAGTGTCTTGCCATCGATACCCAGCCTCGGCTGGTAGTCCTGTTGGCTCGTGTCAGGAAAAATCGGCCCCGTTAGTGTCCAGCCACAGTTGCGGTACTCGTAGGCCACGATGGCTCCACGCCTGCTTTGCGCCTCTTCTACCCAGTGGGTCGCAAACACCGTTTGTCCATCGCCTGAAATAGCCAGGCCATTGACCGAATCCATGGCCCCAGAAACCAGCGCTGCACGCAATGAGGACCAGGATTCTGTGTCACAGCCGGGTTCCATGGCAAGACCGGCCGATGCAAGGCAAACCAACACCAATGCGCAGCTGGCTTGCAGGAGGTTTCCAGATTGCTGCGCGGAAAGCATGGGTAGAGTTTACAACTGCACTTACAAGGAGCCCAAACCTGTGAAAATAACCGCGCTACTTTGTGCGGGCGCGCTTTCCATCGCATCCGCAAGTGCTCTCGGCTCACAAGCCTGCGGGCCGCAACGCGTGGCCTTCACTTTTGATGACCCGCCCTTGCCGGATACGGTGGTTATGACCGGTACAGAGCGGACGGCGCGAATTATCGAAGCGCTGGATGACGGCGGCATTGAGGGTGCGATGTTCTTCTCGGTTTCATCGCGGATTGATGATGAAACCATCACCCGCATGCACGATTACGCCGCTGCTGGGCACGTAATTGCCAGTCACACCCATACCCACGCCAACCTGCACAACGTGGGCAGCGAAGCGTTCACGGCGAATATAGCGCAGGCGCACGAGGTACTTTCGGCCCTGCCCGGCTTTGAGCCGTATTTCCGCTTTCCCTACCTCAACGAGGGTTCCAGCGTGGCCGAGCGCGACGCGGTTCGCGCCTACCTGTCTGAACTGGGCTACAGGCCCGGTTACGTCACCATCGACAACTACGATTTCTATATCGACCGCTTGTTGCGCGAGGCAAAGGATTCAGGACAGGCAATCGATATGGCCGGCGCTGCGGATTTGTACGTGGAAATGATCATGGGTGCCGCCCGGCACTATGACGCGATTGCCTGCCAGTGGCTGGGACGCTCTCCCGCGCATGTCCTGCTGCTGCATGAGAACGACGCTGCGGCCTTGTTCCTGCCCGAGCTGATCTCGGCCTTCCACGAAGAAGAATGGACGATTATCCCGGCGCTGGAAGCCTACCAGGACCCGATAGCCGCCGTGGTGCCAGACACCCTGGTTCTGGGTCAAGGACAGGTTGCTGCGCTGGCGGCCGTGGCGGGTGCAGACCCTTCACAATTGCGCCATGAGGGCGAAGATACCGAGGTGCTACAACTGCGCTTCGAGAAGATCATTGAAACCAATAAGTAGCTTTGCTCGCCACCACGCCTCGCCATGGTCGTCGCTCCCGCGTAATCTCCAGGTTGCTGTCGGAGCGGGCTTCAGACCGCGATTCAGGCGTCGAACGGATAATGCGTAACGATGTTCTCGCTGCGCTCCGGCCCGGTGGAGATGATATGAATCGGCGCGCCGGTGAGTTCTTCCATGCGGTCGAGGTAGCTGCGCGCGTTGGCCGGCAGGTCTTCGACGTTGCGGATATCCCGCACGCTTTCGCTCCAGCCCGGATGTGACTCGTACACCGGCTTGAGCCGGCCCCAGTCGGTGACATCCAGCGGCGGGTTTTCCAGGATCTCGCCGTCCAGTTCGTAGGCGGTGCAGATTTTCAGGGTTTCGAAACCGTCCAGCACGTCGAGCTTGGTGACACACAGGCCGGTGACGCCATTGAGTTGCACCATGCGCCTTAGCGCCACTGCATCCAGCCAGCCGCAGCGTCGCGGCCTGCCGGTGGTGGCGCCGAACTCAGCGCCGCGTTCGCCCAGGCGTTTGCCATCGTCGTCGAACAGCTCGGTGGGGAACGGGCCGCCGCCCACGCGGGTGACGTAGGCCTTGGTGATGCCCAGCACGTACTCGATGGCGTCGGGGCCGACGCCAGCGCCGGTGCACACGCCGCCAACGGTGGTGTTGGAAGAGGTCACGAACGGGAAGGTGCCGTGGTCGATGTCGAGCAGGCTGCCCTGCGCGCCTTCAAACATGATTTTCTTGCCGGCGCCGCGCAGTTCATGAAGGCGCACGCTGACATCAGAAACCATCGGTGCGAAATACTCGCCCAGCGCCAGGGCCTCATCGAGAACAGCGGTGAAGCCCAGCGGAGTCTCGCCAAAGCGGTGTTGCAGCACGAAGTTGTGGTATTCCAGCACCGGTTCCAGCCGCTCTTCCAGCCTTGAGCGGTCGAGCAAATCGGTGGTGCGCAGGCCGCGCCTGGCCACCTTGTCCTCGTAGGCGGGGCCAATGCCGCGACAGGTGGTGCCGATGGCCTTGTCGCCCCGGGCGCGCTCGCGGGCGGTGTCCAGGGTGACGTGGTAAGGCAGGATCATGGCGCAGGCGGGAGAAATCCGCATGCGGTTGCGCACCTGCACGCCGCGCGCCTCGAGGGTTTCGATTTCGGTCTTGAGCGCTTCCAGCGAGAGCACCACGCCGTTGCCGATCAGGCACTCGACGCCGGGGTTGAGGATTCCGGCCGGAATCAGGTGCAGGACGGTCTTGTCACCATCGATCACCAGGGTGTGGCCGGCGTTGTGGCCGCCCTGGAAACGCACCACGGCGTCGGCATCGCGGCTTAACAGGTCAACAATCTTTCCCTTGCCCTCGTCACCCCACTGGGTGCCAAGCACAACGATACTGCTTGCCATTGGTTTTTATTCTCCGGGGTTGCTCAGCGCAGGACGTTCAACAGGATAGCACCCGCCAGCATGCTCACCACACCCCCAACGCGCACCGCCTTGGGGTCGAGTTTTGAAAGGTCACGAATGGTTTTTTGCCAGAACGATGGCGCCACGAACGGCAGCAGGCCCTCGATGATCAATACGAGGGCAAAAGCCGTCAGCAGTTCGGTCATCACCGGCCTGGCTCAACCTGCGTCGACCTGGGGCTACCGCGACTCGTCCGTTCCGAAATAGTCGAAGAAGCTGGACGATGGATCAATCACCATCACGTCCTGGTTGCCGCCAAACGCATTGCCGTATGCCTGCAGGCTGCGGTAGAAGGCGTAAAACTCTTCGTCCTGGCTGTAGGAATCGGCGTAAACCCGCGTGGCGACGGCATCGCCTTCACCGCGCAGGGTCTGGCCTTCACGTTCGGCCTCGGCCAGGATCACCTGGGCCTGGCGGTCGGCGTCGGCGCGAATGCGCTCGGCTTCCTCGCGGCCTTCAAAGCGGTAGCGGTTGGCTTCTTTCTGGCGATCAGCGGCCATGCGGCGGTAAACCGACTCACGTACGTCCTCGGGCAGTTCCACTGCTTTTATACGGACGTCCACGATCTCGATACCGAACTCCTCGGCGGCCTCGTTGGCACGCGCCTGGATATCCTGCATGGTGGAAACACGCTGCTCGGAAACCACTTCCACCAGCGTGCGGCTGGCGATCTGGTTACGGATACGGTCCTTGATGATACTGTCCAGGCGGTTCAGCGCGTTGCGCTCGTTGCCCTGGGTAGAGATGTAGAACTGGGCCACGTCGTTGATGCGCCACTTGATGAACGAGTCGACGTTCACGAACTTCTGCTCAGAAGTAATCATGTGCTCTGGCTGGGTATCCAGCGTGAGGATGCGGCGATCAAACTTGCGCACGTTATTGATAAACGGCGCTTTGACGTGCAGGCCCGGCTCGTAGTCGGCCTTCAGCACTCGGCCCAGCTGGAATTTAAGCGCGTACTCGGTCTCTGAAACCGTGAACAGGCTGTTCAGCCCCACGAAACCGAGGGCGGCGACGAGAATAAGAATCAGGGCGCGGTTCATTTATCGGCCCTCCCTGCGTGCGTTGCGTCCGGAATTGCTGTCGGAATTGGTCGAAGTGCCTGGCGTCACCAGCGGCGGCATGTTGCGGCTGTCGGTGGTTGCGCCTGAAACACCCAGTTGGTCGAGCGGCAGGTACAACACGTTACCGCTGCCATCGGCGTCGATCATGACTTTCCTGGAGCGGGCATAGACATTTTCCAGGGTTTCGACGTAGAGGCGCTTGCGGGTCACTTCCGGCGCCAGTCGATACTCTTCAAGCACGGCATCAAATCGCGAAGTCTCACCTTCAGCCAGGGCGATGGTGGCCTCTTTGTAACCTTCAGCTTCCTGAACGATACGGGCGGCGCGTCCACGCGCTTCGGGCACCACGGAGTTAGCGTGCACCCGGGCTTCCTCGATAAAGCGCTCGCGATCCTCGCGGGCGCGAATAACGTCGGAGTAGGCCTCGCGCACCTGGGCCGGAACGTTGACGTCCTCCAGGTTGAACTGGGTAATCAGCACACCGATCTCGTAGCGGTCCAGGGTTTCCTGCAACACGCGACGGGTCTCAACACTGACTTCCTGGCGGCGGGTACCTTCCAGGATGGCGTCCAGTCGGTTGGTGCCAACTGATTCGCGCAGCGCGCTCTCGGCAGCCTGCTGCACGGTGACATCCGGGTCACGCACGTTGAACAGGTACTGCTGGGCGTCGGAAATGCGGTACTGCACCTTGTAGATGAACTCCACCAGGTTTTCGTCTTCGGTCAGCATGTTGCCGCGGTCTTCCACCTCGCGGACCTCGCTGACGTTGACCGGGTACATGACCTCGATCGGCCTGGGAAGGGTCAGGTTAAAGCCCGGGGCCAGCGTGCGGTTGTAAGCGCCAAAACGCAGCACAACGCCCTGCTCGGCCTCATCGACAATGTGCACAGCGTCGTAAGCTGCCCACACCAGCAAGGCGATGATGGCGATGGAGAACAAGCCGCCTCCGCCGCTGCTGCTGCCCTGGGAGCCGCCATCACGGCCTTTACCGCTGCCGCCAAAGATTTTCTTCAGCCTGCGGTTGACGTTTTGGAAGACCTCGTCGAGATCCGGCGGTTGCTGGCCGGATTGCCAAGGGTCCTTGTCACCCTTTCCGGGTTCTTTCCAGGGCATTGAATTCTCCTGTTCCGATCAATCGGGAATACTTAATGGCAAATAGCAAGCTGCGGCCCAAGGGCCGCGCTTTCAAGTGGTGGCAGGCCGGTTCAAGCGGTGGTTTCGGCCAGCAGCTGGCGGCGGGCCGTCTGGCCTTCCTTGCCGGGCTGGCTGGCCAGCCGCTCAGCGGTCTGGCGTGGCACATCCACGTGGAGGCGCCAGTTTCCATCGCTGGAAATGTGTTCTTCGCTGACCACGCCCAGCTCAAACAACTGGGCGCGGAAACGTGCGTCTTCGCCGGCCAGCTCGATCCAGATGCGGATGTGATCGCGCGAAAGCTCGTTGGAAATCACCTCGCGCAACAGCTCCAGCCCCTCGCCGGTTCGCGCGCACAGCGCCACCGCGGGCGGCTTTCCGGGGCCGCTGTCTATTAGCCCGGCGTCCTGGCCGGTGCGGTCGATCTTGTTGAACACGCGGATCACAGGGATCTTTTCGGCGCCAATCGAAGCCAGCACCTCGTCTACCTCGGCCTGGCGCTCGATGCGATAGGGATCGGAAGCATCGATCACGTGGATCAACACGTCGGCATCCCGTGCTTCCTGCAAGGTGGCGCGGAACGCGGCAATCAGTTCGTGCGGCAGGTCGCTGACAAAACCCACTGTGTCGGCCAGCAGCACATCGCCACAATGCATACCCTCCACCTTGCGGACGGTTGGGTCCAGGGTATCGAACAGGCGGTTGCGGGCGTCCACCTCTGCCTCGGTCAATTGATTGAACAAGGTGGACTTGCCGGCATTGGTGTAACCCACCAGGGCCAGCAGCGGCGCGCCGGAACGCTTGCGCTGGCGACGACTCTGGTCGCGCTGGCGGTCGACTTTTTCCAGTTTGCGACCTAGCTGGCGAATGCGCTGGCCAATCAGGCGGCGGTCCGTTTCGAGCTGGGTTTCACCCGGGCCGCGCAGGCCGATACCGCCTTTTTGGCGTTCAAGGTGAGTCCAGCCGCGAATCAGTCGGGTGGAAAGGTGTTTGAGCTGGGCCAGCTCTACCTGGAGTTTGCCCTCGTAAGACATGGCCCGCTGGGCGAAAATGTCCAGGATCAGGGTGCTACGATCCAGCACCTGCACCTTGCAGGCCTTTTCGATATTACGTTGCTGTACTGCGCTGAGTGACTGGCTGACCAGCACCAGGTCTGCGCCTTGTGCTTCCACCAGTTGCGCAAGGTCGTCGATCTTTCCGCTGCCCACGAAGAATCGCGCCTCGGGCTTGTCGCGCGGGGCTTCCACCACGGCGGCAATCTCCACGCCTGCGGAGATTGCCAATTCGGTGAATTCTTCGAGGGCCTCCGGCCCGGTGACCCGGAACACGGGGTGCAGTATGACCGCGCGATTTCCTCGTTCAGCCCGCTCGATCAATGGATACCTGTTGCCTTATTCGCTGTCGTCTTCGTCTTCAAACAAGCGAACATTACGGGCCGGCACGACCGTGGAAATGGCGTGCTTGTAGATCATCTGGCTGACCGAGTTCTTGAGCAGAACTACAAATTGGTCAAATGATTCCACCTGGCCCTGCAGCTTGATGCCGTTGACGAGGTAAATGGAGACCGGAACACGCTCCCGGCGCAAAGCATTGAGGAATGGCTCTTGTAGTGACTGACCCTTTGACATGGCCGTTCTCCTGTTATTTTTGGATTAACCGCTCACACCGTGACCCACAGCCCGGGTAGCGGTCACAGATATTTTGGTGCTCATCAAGGGCTATTCAAGGAAAGGACCAATGAATCTGGCGACTTCGTTGAACAGTGACTGCTGCGCCTCATCTGCATGCGAATCATACCATAGGG
Organism: Gammaproteobacteria bacterium; assembly: GCA_030428105.1. Taxonomy (GTDB): domain Bacteria; phylum Pseudomonadota; class Gammaproteobacteria; order Xanthomonadales; family SZUA-36; genus JAUIBE01. Next base: position 35,370 of record JAUIBE010000006.1, on the reverse strand, counting down.
CATCGCTTTCACGCCGCAACCAGGTGAGTTGTCGCTTGGCCAGTTGACGGGTGGCTGCCAGCGACTTTTCGACCATCTCATCGCGACTGATTTCTTCTTCCATGTACTGCCAGGCCTGGCGGTAATTGACACAGCGCATGCTGGGCATGGACTCATCAAGCTGGTACCGCGCGCGCAGCATTTTCATCTCGTCGAGGAAGCCATCGGCCAGCATGTTGTGATAGCGCCGCTCGATCTGTTCGTGGAGCTGGGCGCGTGACTCTGGGCAAACCACCAGCTTCAACACGCGGTACCCCAGCGAACGCTCCGCCCCCTGGCGCTGCAGTACGCTGAGTTTTTCCCCGCTCTGGATAATGACTTCCAGTGCGCGCTGGATACGCTGGCGGTCGTTGGGATGAATCGCGTTGGCGGCTTCCGGGTCCAGCGAGCGCAGCCGGGCGTGAAGCTTCTGCCAGCCGATCACCGAGGCCTCCGCTTCAATCTCGGTGCGCACCGTCTCGCTCGCCGGAGGCAACTCCGACAACCCGCTGAGCAGCGCCCGGAAGTACAGCATGGTGCCGCCCACCAGCAGCGGAATGTGCCCATCCCGGGTTGCCTTGTGCATTTCCAGGATGGCGTCTTCGCGGAATTCTGCGGCCGAGTAGGTTTCATCCGGGTTGCGGATGTCGATCAGCGCATGCGGCGCAACCGACAGGGTTTCCGCGTCGGGCTTGGCGGTGCCAATGTCCATGTCGCGGTAGACGTTGGCCGAGTCGACGCTGATGATGGAAAACGGATGGCGCCGCACCAGTTCCACCGCGGCCGATGTTTTGCCCGATGCGGTGGGCCCCATGATCAGGACCACCGGTGGCAATGCAGGGCTGTCGCTGGCCGCCATCGGCTATCTCCCGCGCAGGAACAGCCGGTCGAGGGCGTCCATGTCGAGCTGGACCCACGTTGGCCGCCCGTGGTTGCACTGACCGGAACGCTCGGTGCGCTCCATGTCGCGCAGCAGTGCGTTCATTTCGGCAATGCTCAGCTGACGATTGGCGCGCACTGAGCCATGGCACGCCATGGTCGACAACAATTCGTTGGTAGCGGCTTCCACGCGCCCAACCGCCTTTACCCCGGCGGCGCCTGCCACCTGGCTACCTTCCAGTTCGGCAAGATCGGACAACACGTCGCGCATCAGCGCTTCGATATCACCGTTGGCCAGCAGCGCCGGAACCTCGCGCACCACCAGCGAATCGGGTCCGGCGCGGTCCGCTTCGATGCCCAGTTCCCTGAGTTCTTCCTGCCGTTCCTGGGCCAGTTCGGCCTCGCGTTCGCTGACCGCCAGGCTAAGTGGCACCAGCAGGCGCTGGGTGCGGATGCCATCCTGCTCGTGGCGCGACTTGAGTTGTTCGTAGGTGATGCGCTCATGGGCGGCGTGCATGTCCGTCATCACCAGCCCCTTGTCGTTCTGCGAAAGGATGTACACGCCATGTAATTGCGCCAGGGCGAAACCGAGTGGCGGCATGCCATCCTCGTTCGCCGCAGGCTCGGGGCGGGGCTCGGTGGCGCCCTGCAATACGCGGGCATAGGCGCCCACCTGGTCGGATACCGGCATCGAGATAGCAGCCTGCTGGCTTGAGGGCCAGGCGGCAGACCCACCACCCTGGCCGACAGCCGGCGGGGCCGTTGGTAAACCACTGCCGGGGCGAGGTGCGCCGCTGCCCTGCCCCGATGCGCCAATGGCGCGATGCAGCGCGGAAAACAGGAAATCGTGCACCATACGGGCGTCGCGGAAGCGCACCTCGGTTTTCTGCGGGTGCACGTTGACGTCGACGCTTTCCGGCGGCATCTCCAGGTACAGCACGAAGGCCGGATGGCGACCGTGGTACAGCACGTCCTGGTAGGCCTGGCGCACCGCGTGGGCAATCAGCCGGTCACGCACTGCGCGGCCGTTGACGAAAAAGTACTGCTGGTCGGCCTGGGCGCGGTTGTAACGCGCCTCCGCCACCCAGCCGTGCAAGCGGAACGGGCCGCGCTGTTCTTCGATCTCCAGGGCATGGGCAAGGAATTCATCGCCGCATACGGAACGGATCCGGCGCGAGCGCCCTTCTTCATCCCGGGCAGGCGGCTCACGCAGGGTGTGCTTGCCGTTGTGCAGCAACGCGAACGCCACATCGAAACGGGCCAGCGCCTGGCGCTGCAGCAACTGGCGGACGTGCTTGTATTCGGTTTGCTCGGTGCGCAAAAACTTGCGCCGCGCCGGCACATTGTGGAACAGGTCGGAAACCTCCACCTGGGTGCCCGGCTCCAACGGGTCCGGAGCTGGCTCGGAAATGTCGCCGTTGCGCACGCTCACCTTCCAGCCATGCGCCGCGGCGGCCGTCCTGGAGCCAAGTTCAAGGCGAGAGACCGAGGCAATGCTGGGCAGTGCCTCGCCGCGAAAACCCAGCGAAGCGACGCGTTCGAGTTCGTCCAGCGAAGAAATCTTGCTGGTGGCATGGCGTTGCAACGCCAGCGCGAGTTCATCCTGAGGTATGCCGCTGCCGTCGTCGCGAATACGGATGCGCCGCATGCCACCGCCGTCAAGGGAAACTTCGATGCTCTGGGCGCCTGCATCCAGGCTGTTTTCCACCAGTTCCTTGACCACCGACGCCGGGCGGTCGACGACTTCTCCAGCGGCAATCTGGTTAACCAGGTGATCGGGAAGGGTTTTGATCGGCACTACGTGTAGCGAGGCAAGGTGGACGCGAGAGCAAGGTAAGCCATATCAGGGCGTTTGGCAAACCAGCCAAAGCCGGACGTAGCAGCCGGAGTTCGGGATCAGGTGGTGGGAATGACCAGCGTGGAGCCCACCTGGATCACGTCACCATGGAGCCCATTGGCGCTGCGCAGGCGGTTCAGGCTCACCCGGTAGCGGCTGGCAATTTCACCCAGGGTATCGCCACGCTCAACCACGTATTTCATCTCGCGCCGGTTGGCGGCAATCCAGGTGCCTGGCGGCGGGCTGAGGTAGAAATAATCCTGGATTCCGTCGGCGACTGCGCGCGCCAGCTTGTCCTGGTGGTGCGGATCGCGCAGTTTTCTCTCTTCATCGGGGTTGCTGATAAAGGCGGTCTCGACCAGCACCGAGGGTACGTCGGGCGATTTCAACACCAGGAAGTTGGCGCTTTCCACGTGTTTCTTATGCATCTTGCCAACCTGGTTCATCGAGCGGAACACGCTGCTCGCCACCGCGTCGCTGGCTTCCATGGTGGCGCTCTGAGACAGGTCCAGCAGCACCGAGGCCAGCATTTCGTCTTTGTCATTAAGGGTGACGCCACCCACCAGGTCGGAGTTGTTCTCACTGGCGGCGATGCGGCGGGCAAATTCACTGGAGGCGCCACGCCGCGAGAGCACGAACACCGAGCCACCGGCCACGTTGCGGTTGTGGAATGCATCCGCATGCACCGAGACAAACAGGTCAGCACGGTGTTGGCGGGCTTTTTCAAAACGTTCGCGGTGCGGAATGTAGTAGTCGCCATCGCGAATCAGCACGCCACGCATTCCCGGTCGAGCGTCGATGGCGGCCTTGAGCTTGCGCGAAATGGCAAGCACCACGTCCTTCTCGCGTGTCTTGTTCTTGCCGATGGCGCCGGGGTCTTCACCGCCATGACCTGCATCGATGGCGATAACCACGTCGCGGTCGGCTTCGCGCACATCGGACATCTGCCGAGGGACGCGCGCCTGCTGGGCATCGCCGGAAAACAGGTCAACCACCAGGCGGTGGCCGTACTGCGCTGTCGGTTCCAGCAGGAAACTCTTGATCCGGGCGTCGGAACTCAGGTCCAACACCACCCGCAGTGTGTCGGGCTCAGGGCGCCCATGGCGCACGCTGCTGATCACGCCGGCATGATCGGACTCGAAATCAAGCGCCCCGGTGAGTTCCGAGCGGTCGAGGTCGATGACCACGCGGTTGGGGTTGTCGAGGGTAAAAATCTTGTATTCGGTCGCGCTGCTCAGATCGAGCACAGCACGGGTCTTGTCCGGGTCCGTCCAGACGCGAAAGCTGCTGACATCGGCGGCCATCGAGACGGCCGGAACCAGCAGGAGCATCAAGGCAATGACAGGGCGCATTGTCATTGGTCTCGTTTCCCTTTTCAGTGTGAGGTGTAGTTGACGCGCTAATGATGAATTGAAAATCGTGAAATTGCAAGGCTTTTACTTATAAAACCGCTACATACATTTCCAATCTAGAAACTATATTTCGAACTAACTGGAAATCGTGAATAGCAGTGCCTGCCCTGCCTCGCTGGCTGCAAACGCGCTGAGTTCGCGCGCCACGATGGATTCGGAAAAACGGATGATCACGTCTGGCGGAGGGATTTCCTGGCCGCCTTTTGCGGCCCACTCGATCATCAACACCGTGGTCTCGTCCACCTGGTCGCGAATCGCCAGGTAATCGAGCTCCGCGGCATCCTCAACCCGGTAGAGGTCGAGGTGAATCAGTTGGAAACCCGCCAGTTGGTAGCTTTCCAGCAATCCATAGGTGGGGCTCTTGACCCTTCCCTGGTAGCCCAGCGCGCGCAACAAGGCACGCACGAAAGTGGTTTTGCCGGCCCCAAGCGGGCCTTCCAGGTAGACCGTCAGTGGTGCCTGCATGCCGGCGGCAAACTCGGCAGCAAAGCGCTCCAGCGCCGGCTCGTCCGGGAGTTTGCGATTAATCAACTCTTGATTCATGAATTATGCTGCGTATTTATGCCGGTTACAGGTTGACAGGAAGGGATTTGGTCAGCTAGTGGCAAAGCGCTTGTGGTAAGCGCGCGATGATATCGGAAGCCAGCATTCCGTGCTGCCCTATCGCATTCGCAGCCCGGTCACCCGCCACTCCGTGAACGCCGACGCCCGCGCATGCCGCACGCCAGCCGTCGAGCCCCTGCGCCATCAATGCGCCGATCACCCCGCTGAGCACATCGCCGCTACCAGCGCTGGCCATGCCCGGGTTCCCAGCCTCGCAGATGGCATATCGCCCTTTCGGGCAGGCGATAATGCTTCCACAGCCTTTCAGGACCACCACGGCCGCGGTTTGGCGCGCAAGCTCCAGCGCCGCGGCCACCCTGTCACTTTGAATCTCCTGCGTGCTGCAGCCAAGCAGTCTACCGGCCTCGGCGGGGTGCGGAGTCAGTACAACCTCCTGTGAAAGCGCGTTGAAACGCCCGCAGTCACCACGTGACGCCACGATGTTAAGGGCATCGGCATCCAGCAGCAGTGGTTTTGCGCTCTGCAGGCATGAATCCAGCAAGGCTTCCGACCAGGCTGAACGGCCCAGGCCTGGGCCAACCGCCAGGACATCGACCGAATCAATGATTTCGTGGTCACTGTTGCCAGGCTGGTCTGCCTGCGCCGCACGAACCATCAGTTCCGGGCAACCAACGTTTAACAGCGCTACGTGCTCCGCATGACTCAGCAGGGTCACCTTGCCGGCGCCACAGCGCAGCGCGGCCTCACCACACAGGCGCACCGCACCGCTCATGCCACGATCGCCCCCCACCGCCAACAGCCAGCCATAATCACCCTTGTGGCTGTTTTTCAGGCGCGCGGGCAGCCAGCCATGGATCTCCTGGCCGGAAAGCAGCAAGCCGGGCTCGGCCACCGACTCGTAGACCGCGTCCGGGACGTCCAGGCCAGCAAAAACCACTTCGCCACAATGGTCCGGGCCATCGCCGGTATACAACCCGCGTTTCCGGCCAATAAAGGTGATGGTGCAGTCGGCATTGATGGCCTCCTCGCCAAGCACGTTGCCGGTGTCAGCGCTCAGCCCCGAGGGCACGTCGACCGCCGCCACGGGGTTGTTGCTGCGATTGATCAACGCGATGGCGCGCGCATACTCGCCGCCAACCGGGCGATCCAGCCCGGTGCCTAGCAGCGCATCAATCACCAGGTCTGCGCTGTCAATGTGGCCGGGTACGCCAGGGTGCACCTGCCCACCTGACGCCAACCACTGCTCGGCCGCCTTGAGCGCATCGCCGGTGAGTGTCTCGACCGGCTTCAGCGCGCACACGGTCACGGCGATACCGTCCTGCCGGGCGAGATCAGCGATGACGTAGCCATCCCCGCCATTATTGCCGGCGCCGCAGAAAACAACCCAGTGGCTGCGTTGTGGAAATCGCTGGCCGATGGCCTCGAAAGCGGCCTCGCCAGCGCGCTTCATCAGCGCATAGCCGGGGATTCCATGCTCATTGATGGCGACAGCGTCCAGCCGCCGCGCCTCGGCGGCGGTATACAATTTGCGCTGCCTGGGAGATCCCGGCCGACTGCTACCTGCGTTTTGCATCAGGAAATTATACGTTGAACCGCCAGCCTCAAAGCACCACCCCGAATGCCGATGAGCTGGCCGCGCTGGCGGTCCAGATCAAGGCCTGGGGCGAGGAGCTGGGGTTCCAGGCGCTGGGCATCAGCGATATAAGCCTGCAACAGCACGAGGACTGGTTGGCGCAGTGGCTGGAAGACGGCTTTCACGGCGAGATGGGTTACATGGAGCGCCACGGCGCCAGGCGCAGCCGCCCCGCCGAGCTGATTCCCGGGACGGTCCGGGTCATCTGCGCCCGCATGGACTACCTCAGCGAAGCGGCGCAACCCGCCATGTCGCTGTTGGAGGCCTCGGACAAGGGCTTGATATCGCGTTACGCGCTGGGGCGCGATTACCACAAGGTCTTGCGCAAACGATTACAGAAGCTGGCCGATCGGATCACGGCCCACGTCGGCCCGTTTGGCTACCGCGTATTCGTCGATTCCGCCCCGGTGCTGGAAAAAGCGCTGGCCGAGAAGGCCGGCCTGGGCTGGATCGGCAAGCACAGCAACCTGCTCAGCCGCGAGGCCGGCAGCTGGTTTTTCCTCGGAGAAATCTACACCGACCTGCCGCTGCCGGTGGACGAAGCGGTGGAAGAGCATTGTGGCAGCTGCACCCGCTGCCTGGACGCTTGCCCCACCAACGCCATCGTCGCCCCCTACCGGGTCGATGCGCGGCGCTGCATTTCCTACCTCACCATCGAGTTGCGCGAAGCGATTCCGGAAGAATTCCGCAGCGCCATCGGCAACCGCATTTTCGGCTGCGATGACTGCCAGGCGGTTTGTCCCTGGAACCGATTCGCCCAGTTCAGCGATGAAGACGATTTCACCCCCCGCCCGGGCCTGGACGCCGGCGAACTGGTGGAACTGTTCGGCTGGACTGAAGATCAATTCCTGGCGCGCACCGAGGGCAGCGCCATCCGCCGGATTGGCTATGAATGCTGGCTGCGAAACCTCGCCGTGGCGCTGGGGAACGCCCGCCCCTCCACGGCGGTCAAAACTGCACTGAAACAACGCCAGGCGCACCCCTCTGCGCTGGTGAGAGAGCACGTCAACTGGGCGCTTGAGCAACTCGACGAAACGCCAATTGCCCCCAAGCCGACCGGGGGTGCGCTGTGATATGCTGCGCGTCGTCGCCAGGGAGCCAGTTATTCAGAGGATCCGAAATTGGACATTATCAAACAACTACAAGCACTTCGATCACACGGCGGTGAGGCCCGCACAACCGGGCTCGATGACGCCGTAATCGAACAATTTGCCGCCCGCGATCCGCGCCTGGTCGAGGCGGTTGAGGCTGCAGCGGAGGAATTCGCGCACCTCATCGAGGAAGACCCCGACCTGATGGCCCTGGACGAGGCCGAGCAGATCACCACCATCCAGTCTCGCCTGGTCAATTTCTATGCCGACGATGCGGTTAACCCGTTCGTAGCGCTGGCTGCGCGCGGACCGTGGATCATCACCATCAAGGGCGCCGTGGTGCACGACAGCGGCGGCTACGGCATGCTTGGCCTGGGCCATGCGCCCGAAGCGGTGCTCAGCGCCATGGGTGAAAAACAGGTAATGGCCAACGTCATGACCCCCAGCGTCAGCCAGAAGCGCCTCACCGACGCGCTGATCGAAGAGGTTGGCGCAAGCCGGGAAGATGACCATACCCCGTTTACCCGCTTCCTGTTCCTGAACAGTGGGTCAGAGGCGGTAACCGTGGCTGCACGCATTTCCGACATCAATGCCAAGAAGATGACCGATCCGGGTGGCCGTTACGCCAACTGCGAAATTCGCAAGGTGGGCCTGACCCGTGCTTTTCATGGCCGCACCGAGCGCCCGGCGCAGTTTTCGGACTCCACCCGCAAGACCTACAGCAAGTACCTGGCCACCTTCCGCGACAACGACAACCTGATCACGGTGTCGCCTAACGATGTCGAGCAGCTGGAACAGGTATTCGCCTGGGCGGAAACCAACAACGTCTTTATCGAAGCCATGTTCATGGAACCGGTGATGGGTGAAGGCAACCCGGGCATGTCGATCACGCCCGAGTTCTACGCCCGTGCGCGCGCACTGACGCGCGAGCACGGCTCGCTGCTGCTGGTGGATTCCATCCAGGCTGGTCTGCGCGCCCATGGCGTGCTGTCAATCATCGACTACCCGGGCTTCCAGGAACTGGACGCGCCGGACATGGAAACCTACTCCAAGGCGCTCAACGCGGGTCAGTACCCGCTTTCGGTGCTGGCGATGACGCCGGAAACCGCCTCGCTTTACCGCAAGGGCGTGTATGGCAACACCATGACCAGCAACCCGCGCGCCATGGACGTGGCCTGCGCCGTTTTGGCCGCCATGACCCCGGAACTGCGCCGCAATATTGCCGAGCGTGGCCGCGAATTCGTGGAAAAGCTAAGCGCCTTGCAGACCGAGTTGGGCAACGCCATCACCCGCGTACAGGGCACCGGCCTTCTGTTCAGCATTGACCTCGATCCGACCCGCTACAAGGGCTACGGCGAGGATTCCATCGAGGAATACATGCGCATCAATGGCATCAATGTCATCCACGGCGGCGAGAACTCACTGCGCTACACCCCGCATTTCGCCATTACCAGTGAAGAAATCGACCTGATAATTGACGCCACGCGTTCTGCCCTGCTGAACGGCCCGGTAAAGGCCACTGCAGATCACAGCCAGTCAAGCGAAGGCGTCAATGCCGCAGTCGCCTAGCGCGGTCGCCCGGCGGGGCCGCCTGGACAGGCAATAACGGTAACGGAACCGGCGTTCAGCCGGTTCCGGCACGCACGATCAGTTCAAGAAACTGGGGCATCAGCCAGGCTGCAGCCAACAGGGCCGCCAGGCCAATCGCGTTGAAAGTAACAGACAGCAGCAACCGGGCGGCTACCAAACCCTGGTGAAACATAGCGCTTACTCCTTGATTCCCGTTGTTGGGGAAACAGTGGAGCACGCGCCGTTCTCAATACCTGAGAACCCGTATTCGCTTTACCTTCTCCGCCAGGAACTCCTGCTCAGGCTTCGGCTGGATCCAGCGCATTGTCCGCAACACCCAGACTGCCCAGGTCTGGAGCAGGGGCCGGATCGGTGACTGGCTGGTCTGGATTCGTGGTTCGTTCAGGTGCATCCGGAGCGGGTTGTGAGAACAACTCAAGCGGCGGGCCGGCCTGCTCGGGAATGGCCTCGCCATGCGGCGAAAAATCCTGGTATGTCGGCAGCGAAAGCACCGCGATCGCGGCAATCAGGAGCACGCTCACCACCAACTCCACCAGCGAATAACCCTGGTGGCGGCAGCAAAGCCCTGGTTTCCGAACCTTTTGAGAAAACATCCTTGTATCCCCCTGAACCGCTCTCCTTAGCGATTCTCGTCTCTGGCAAGGGCCTGGGCCGATACTTCCCGACCCGCTTATCCCCCCCTGCCCGTGAGAATTTCATCTACAAGCTTAGCAGAAAGCATTGATTGCGCCAGTTTTGCGCCGGCCGCCCGTCGCCACAACCCTGCCGGCAACGCGATCAACAGGCTTGCTCAACCAGCCTTAGGGTAGTGGTCGGCCATCTGCCGAATGATTTCGGACACGGTGTCACGCAGTGATTCCGGGGCCAACACTTCAACATCGGAGCCATAGCGCAGGATGTCCATGATCAGCTCGCGCGCATGACTGAACGGCACGCGCAAGCGCCACGAGCCATCATCGTCAAAAGCGCCTTCCTGCTCGGGATGCCAGGTTTCATCGGCAATCCAGCGCGACATTTCCGGCGAGAAGCGCAATTCGGCCACCGCCTGCGCGGGGCCCGAGAAAATACCGTAGGAATGGTCGAAGTGCTCCGACAAGTCCGCTTCGGAAATCTCGCGCGCAGGCGCTTCACTGCGCTTGATGTCCTGGATGCGCTCCAGCGCAAAGCTGCGCAGGCCCTCGGCCGAGTGGCACCAGGCGTCGAGGTACCAGGAATTGCGGTACTGGGTAAGCCGCTGCGGCGAAATGGTGCGTTGGCTGACCTCGTCGCGGCGGCGACCGTGATAGGTAATATCCAGTCGCTGGCGATTGGCGAGCGCGCCCAGCACGTCCTGGAACAGGTGGGCGGGAACCGGACGCCCGGCCACCGGCTGGATATGCACCCGCGAAACGGCGTCGCCGGCATCTACGCCCTTTTGCTGCAGCAGTGCGTTGATGCGCGCCTGTAGCGACTCCAGCTCGCCTTCCAGCAGCCCCGGCTGCACATCGCCCAGCACCTGCCGGGCGATCAGCAGCGCCTGGAGTTCATCCGGGCTGATCCAAATGCCCGGCAGCTCGAAAGGCTGTTCATAACTGCGGTCGTAGTAGAAACCGCGGTTGTCCTGGTCCTGCTCGATCGGCGCGCCGAGAAAGTCGCGCAACTCCGCGATCAACCGGTAGAGCGTGGCCTGCGAGCAGTCCAGCCGCTCCATCAGGTCCTGGCGCGAGATCGGCGTGCGCCGCTGGGTCAGGATGTTATGCAGGTGATAAAGGCGCTCTACCTTGGACATGCCCTGCCCCGTCAGGCCGGATTTTCAGCAATCCGCTCGGCGATAAACGCCAGCGCCATGCCGATGCGTTGCAGGCTTTGTTCTTTGCCCACCAGCCACAAAGTCTTGTCGATCGAAGGCGAAACCGCGGTGCCGGTCAGGGCAACGCGCAAGGGCTGGGCGATCTTGCCCATACCCAGCTCCATTTCCTCGGCAAGCGAGCGTATCGCCCCGTCCAGCGCCTCGGGCTGCCAGTCTTCCAGGCCATCCAGGCGTTCGGCCAGGGCTTGCAGCGGCGCCTGCGCCACCGGCCGCAAATGCTTCTTGGCCGCGTCGGCATCGAACTGCTCCAACGGCTGGTAGAAAACCCGGCTCTGCTCGGCCATCTGTTTCAATGTGGAAACCCGGTCTGCCTGCACCGCCACCAGGTCCTCCAGCGCCGGGCCTTCCGCCGCATTGATGCCCTGGTCCTTAAAGTGCCAGGCTAATTCCTGGGCCACACGTTCGGGCGGCAGTGATTTCATGTAATGCTCGTTCAGCCAATCGAGCTTCGAGGTATTGAACGCCGAGGCCTTGCGGTTGACATCATCAATCCGGAACAGCTCCACCATTTCAGCCAGCGAAAACACTTCCTGGTCGCCGTGCGACCAGCCCAGCCTTACCAGGTAGTTGAGCAGCGCCTCGGGCAGGTAACCGTCATCGCGGTACTGCATCACGCCGACTGCGCCATGGCGTTTGGAGAGGCGCGCGCCATCATCGCCGAGAATCATCGGCACATGGGCGAAGCGAGGCGGCTCGGCGCCCAGCGCTCGGTAGATATTGATCTGGCGGGGGGTATTGTTGATGTGGTCATCGCCGCGAATGACATCGCTGATGTTCATGTCCATGTCATCCACCACCACGGTGAAATTGTACGTGGGGGTGCCATCCGGGCGGGCAATGACCAGGTCGTCCAGCTCGGCGTTGGAAATCGAGATGGTGCCGCGCACGCGGTCATCGAAACTGACCTCGCCCTCGTCGGGGTTGCGAAAACGCACTACAGGCGCGATGCCCTCGGGTGCCTCTTTGAGGTCCCTGCAGTGGCCGTCGTAACGTGGTTTGAGGCCGGCCGCCATGGCGTCCTCGCGCAGCTTGTCCAGGCGTTCGCGGCTGCAGTAGCAGTGGTAGGCGCGACCGTCCGCGAGCATCTCTTCAATCACCTCGGCGTAGCGGTCAAAGCGCTGGGTCTGGTAAATCGGGCCCTCGTCCCAGTCGAGGCCCAACCACTGCATGCCGTCAAGAATCGCCTGGACGGATGCTTCGGTGGAGCGCTCGCGGTCGGTGTCCTCGATGCGAAGCACGAAGGTGCCACCGCTGTGACGCGCCTCCAGGTAGCAGAACAGCGCGGTGCGGGCGCCGCCAACGTGAAGAAACCCAGTGGGACTGGGGGCAAAACGGGTACGCAAGGTCATCGAAAATGGTCCTGTGGGATCCGGCGCGGCCGAATCACGCCAAAGGGACCAATTTTACCAGACCGGGTCAGGCCCCGATCAACATAGGCGTGATCAACAAAGTCGCCATCAACACAGGCGGTAGCCGGGCAGGCGCGTATTGGAATGGTCGGAGCACAAACGCACCTGGCCCTCGCCATCGAGCTGGACATTGAGCGAAAACCGGCCGCGATCTGAAATGAACAGCATGTCGATCTCGTCGCTGGGTTCCAGCAACTTGCCATTGGCGGGGTTGAAACTGAGGCTGCCATCACCGCGAATGGATTCGAGGATGCCGGGGTAGCGCAGGTCGTTGTTGGTGAACACCTCAAGGCGCCCATCAATGCTGCACGATGCATCCGCGGACACCTGGCGCCTGGTGCAATCGCAGCCGTGCTCGCCGGTGGACGCGCCCAGGCACCATTCCTGGTCATCCTGCCGCTGCCAGGAAATAGACGTCACCTGGCTGCGCATCACCGCTTCCATGCGCGTTTCCGCCAGGAAGGCGGCCAGTTGCTCGCCGCTCTCACGCAACTGCTTGCGCTCCTGCTGGGTTTGCCAGCTTGGAAGCGCCACCGAGGCGACGATCACCAGGGCGGCGACAAAAACCAGTAACTCAACGGTGGTAAAACCGCTGAAGCGTAGAAGTCCGTTTCGAAGATGGTGCGGGTCCTTCCGGCTCAACCATGCGCGCGGCATATTAAACCTCAGGAGTATTTGATTGGCTTTCGGGGTCATTATATAAAGGATTTCCGATGACCGCAGGCACAGGTAGCATCAACAACGCAAAAAAAACCGCCCTGGTGTTTGCACTGGCATTGCTGCTATTACTGCCGCTGGCCTACTCGGGCCATGACCAACCCAGCCAGCTTGAACAGGTCATGCAGCGAGGCAGCATGGTGATGCTGACGCGTAACGGCGCCAGCAGCTACTACCTGGGAGCGGACGGCCCAACCGGTCCGGAGTATGAGCTGGCGCGGGCGTTTGCGGACTACCTCGGCGTGGCCCTGGAAATCCAGGTCACCGATACCTTCGCCGGGCTTGCCACCGCGCTGACAGCGGGTGAAGGCGACCTGATCGCCGCCAACCTCACCCGCACCCCGCCACGCGAACTGCAGTTCAATTTCGGCCCCGATTACCTGGCCACCACCACCGAGGTGATTTACAAGCGCGGCAATCCGCGGCCGGTCAGCGTGGAAGACCTGCAGGACAAGAACATCATGGTGATTGCCGGCTCCAGCTACGAGGAAGTGCTGCGCGACCTGGAAGCTGATCACCCCGAGCTGAACTGGGAAGCGCGCGAAGACGTGGGCATCGAGGAGTTGCTCCTGGCGGTTGCCGATGGCGCGATTGACGTCACCCTGGTCGACTCCAACATCTACCGCATCAACCGGCCCTTCTACCCGCGGGTGGCGTCGGGCTTCACCATCGAATCCGACCTGCCGCATGCCTGGGCGTTTCGCAAAGGCGACGATGACAGCCTGGTGCAGGAGGCGCGCAGCTTCATGCTGGCAGCGCGCGAATCGGGGCTGATCAAGGCCATCGAAGAGCGCTTCTACCGCTACCCGGAACAACTGGGCCGGGTCACCATGCACCAGTTCCTTAGCCAGGTGCGCGCCCGCCTGCCTGCCCTGCTGCCACATTTTCGCGAAACCGCGGCCAGGTTGGCGATGGATTGGCGGCTGCTTGCCGCCATCGCCTACCAGGAGTCGCAGTGGGACCCCGATGCGGTGTCGTTCACCGGGGTGCGCGGCATCATGATGCTGACCCACCAGACTGCCCGCCAGGTGGGCGTCACCGACCGCGAGGACCCAGCGCAAAGCATTTCCGGCGGCGCCCGCTACTTCCTGGAGCTGTACCGCCGCCTGCCCGACCGCATTCCAGACCCCGACCGCGTCTGGTTCACCCTGGCGGCTTACAACCTGGGCATGGGGCACCTCGAGGATGTGCGCGTGCTCACCCAGCGACAAGGCGGCGACCCCGACCGCTGGGCCGATGTCGAGCAACGCCTTGACCTGCTCAGCCAGGAACGCTTCTACAAGGACTTGCGCTATGGCTATGCGCGCGGCTACGAGGCGCGCAAATTTGTCGCCAATGTGCAGCGCTACTACGACACGCTAATCTGGATGGATACCCGCTCACACCCATTGCTGAGCGTGAAAGAGCTTTAGCGATTCAGGCCTGGCCTTCCTGCTCCAGCCACAGGCAGTGGCCGGCGTTTTCGCGGATCGCCTTGAGACGGGCCTCGTGGGCAGCCAGCTCGGATTCGCTGGCGCGGGTCACTACCAAAGGCTTGCCAGTGTGCATGCACGGACCCTCAAGCGCCCCGGTAGGCTCCGCCAGGCTTTCGAAACTGAGGCCAAGGTCGGTCTGGCCACCGGTCATGGCAAGGTAGACCTCGGCCAGGATCTCGGCATCGAGCAAAGCGCCATGCAGGGTGCGCTGGCTGTTGTCGATCTCGTAGCGTCGGCACAGGGCGTCCAGGCTGTTGCGCTGGCCCGGGTGCAGGTCGCGGGCGCGCACCAGCGTATCCTCCACCGCGCAGCGTTCCCGCAGGGGCGGCAAGGGCGGATCCAGCAACGCCAGCTCCATATCCAGGAAGCCAAGGTCGAACTCGGCGTTGTGAATCACCAGCTCGGCGTCGCCCAGGAACTCGAGGAAATCCTCGGCAACCTCGACGAAACGCGGCTTGTCGGCGAGGAATTCGCGGGTGATGCCGTGCACTTCCAGCGCTCCGTCTTCGATCTCCCGCTCGGGGTTGAGGTATACGTGGTAGTTATTGCCGCTGACCCTGCGGTCGAGCAGCTCTACCGCGCCAATTTCAATGACGCGATGGCCTTCGCTCACCTCGAGGCCAGTGGTTTCGGTATCCAGTACAACCTGTCTCATTGCGACTTCCCAGCTTGAACAGTTATCGGGGGATGGCCTGCCTGGCCAGCTCGTCGGCGCGCTCGTTCTCGGGCACGCCGCTGTGGCCCTTCACCCACTTCCATTTTACCTTGTGCGGCTCCAGCGCAGCTTCCAGCTCCTGCCACAGCTCGCGGTTCTTGACCGGCTTCTTGTCGGCGGTCTTCCAGCCGCGTGCTTTCCAGTTCTTGATCCACTCGCTCATGCCCTTCATCACGTAGGTGGAGTCGGTGTGAATGATCACCTCGCACGATCGCTTGAGCGATTCCACGGCGCGGATTACGGCCATTAGCTCCATGCGGTTGTTGGTGGTTTCTTTTTCTCCACCGGACAGTTCCTTGCGATGCCCTCGGTAAATAAGCACCGCGCCCCAGCCGCCGGGGCCGGGATTTCCGCTGCAGGCCCCGTCGGTGTAAATCACGACACTCATTCAGCGACCCGCCAGGGCGGAGGGCGCGCCAACCGCGCGCAGGGGCTTGTTGGGAACCAGCCGGCTTACCGGTGGCTCCGCCTTGCGGGCTTCGACAAGCAGGAGATCGGCCAGCGGCGTTAACAGCCTCGCCAGCCCCCGGCTCATGTCTCGTGGTGATGCGCTTCGAACAAATCCAGCGCCTTGCAGTGCGGTCACTTGCATCTCCCTGCTCTCCAGTTGCTTGCGCAGCGACAGCGCAGCCACGCCCACTGGCTTTGGTTTTGCGTTTTTCCCGGCCCGCCCAAGCCCGCCCGGCCCGAAACGGTTGAGCTCACTAAACAGCACGGTCCCTCCAGGCCTGATGATTCTGCACACTTCATCCAGCACGGTTTCCGTTAACGCACCAGCGGCCCGGCTCACCAGGACCAGGCTCATGCAGGCGTCTTCTATCGGCAGTTGCGCGAGGTTGCAGCGCACCACCGGCAAGCCGCCCTGGCGAAGCTTGCAGTCCGCAAGGTCCAGTTGCAGTGCGGGGCCGATCAGGCGCCAACTTTCCACCGCCCGTTCCCAGGCGGCTGGAGGCTCAGCCTCGCAGATCACCATTCGCGGGCCAGCAGGCAAAACCGGGTCGGCCGAAAACCAGCCGCCCAGCAGCCTGTTTTCCATCTGGACAATGTGCGCCTGGCGGTCGGCTTTCACGTTAACCGGCGCATGGCCATCTGGTAGCATTGTCGGCTGGCCATCGTGGTGAATTCACTGTTGACTGACACTCGACCGGCGGGAATCTCGATCCACGCCATTCCTGCGTTCTCTGACAATTATATCTGGCTCCTGCGCGACGAAGGAACCGGCTGCGCGGTGGTGGACCCGGGCGAAGCCGGCCCGGTGATCGAACACCTGGAGCGAGCCGGCCTACAATTGCAGTACATCCTGCTGACTCACCACCACTTTGATCATATCGGTGGCGCAGCCCGGCTGTTGCAGGCGTTTCCGGATGCGGTGGCTTTCGGGCCTGTCGATGAACGGATCGACTTTCCCCACACTCCTTGCTCCGAGGGTGATGTGGTTGAACTTCCGGCGCTTTCGCTGACCTTCCAGGTGCTCGATGTGCCGGCGCATACCCGCAGCCATATCGCCTTTCACGGTCACGGCATGCTGTTCAGCGGCGACACCCTGTTCAGCGTCGGCTGCGGAAGGTTGTTTGAAGGCACCCCCCGGGAAATGCAGGCCGCGATGGACAAACTGGCGCAATTGCCCCCGGAAACCGAGGTGTATTGCGGCCACGAGTACACCCTTTCCAACTGCGAATTCGCACGCCTGGTCGAGCCGGACAACCAGCCCCTGGCGAACAAGTTGCAGGCCGCGAAGAAACTGCGGCAAGCAGGAGAGATCACCCTGCCCGGAACCATCGGCGAAGAACTGCGGGTGAATCCGTTTATGCGAACGCGCCAGCCACCCGTGGTGCGCGCCGCGCAGAACATCGACCCCTCGGCAACCCCCGGCGCATCGGTACTGGGAGTAATCCGGGCGTGGAAAGACGCATCCTGACGCATTTCCTGTCGTCCCAAACTGCTTGTCATTTAACGGTAATTTAATTGACCCCGTTGGTTCTAGCTGCATAATAGCGACCGAAAACAAGATTTAAGGGAGTGTTCGTGCTTTTTCGCTTTATCGCCATTACCGCGGCGCTGCTGCTTGCCGGATGTGCCACCACATCGGCCCCGCCGCAGCCCGACCCCACTCCCCCGCCCAAGGTGTCTGCCCAGCAGCAACCTATCCACAGTTCCGTGGTCACGGTTGACGAGCACCTGTTCGAACCCGACGCCGCCGAAGACGAAGCGCAGGAAAGCGCTGAAGATTCGCACGCCCACCCCAATGTGTGGGAGCGCCTGGTTCACAATTTCGCCCTGGAAGACTGCCGCGAGCACGAGGTCAGCCGCCAGTGGGCCGACTGGTACGCCGCCCGGCCCGATTACATGGCGCGTATCTTCAAGCGTGCCCAACCATGGATTTACTACATCGCCGAAGAACTGGAACGGCGCGATATGCCGGGCGAGTTCGCCCTGTTGCCGATCGTCGAATCGGCCTATGACCCGTTTGCCTACTCGCGCGGCCGCGCACTGGGCACCTGGCAGTTCATCAGTGAAACCGGCAAGCGCTACGGCCTGAAACAGAACTGGTGGTACGACGGCAGGCGCGATGTGTATTCGGCAACCGGCGCGGCGCTCGACTACTTGGCCGCCATGCATGGGATGTTCGACGACTGGCTGCTGGCGCTGGCCGGGTACAACTCCGGCGAAGGCCGCGTGGGACGGTCCATCAAGCGCAACCGCGCCGCCGGCAAGCCAACCGACTACTGGAACATCCGCCTGCCGCGCGAAACCCGCGGCTACGTGCCCAAGCTGCTTGGCCTGGCGTGCATCTTCCAGTACCCGGAACAATATGATTTCAAGATTGCGCCCACGCCCAACCAGCCGGTCATCGCCGCTGTGGATGTGGGTTACCAGGCCGACCTCGTGTTGGTTTCACAACTGGCCGAAGTACCCATCGACCAGCTGTTTACCCTGAATCCGGGTTACAACCGCTTCGCGACTTCGCCCGATGGTCCTTTCCACGTGGTGCTGCCGGTAGAGAACGCGAAACGGCTTCGCGTTGCGCTGGAATCCCAGGAGCCCGGCTCGCTAATGAAGTGGGACCAGGTAAGCGTTGAGCCGGGCGACAGCCTGTCGAAACTCGCGGTGCGCCACCACGTTCCGGTTGACGTATTGCGCAGCGCAAACAACCTGAGCAGCGATACGATTCGTGTCGGCCAGAAGCTGCGGTTGCCTCGCGACGAGCAATTGATGATCGACCCGCTGTACGCCAAGGCCGCTACTGAATTGGCCGAACTGCAGTCGGGCCTGATCGCGGCTGATCGCATGACCCATCGTGTACGCCAGGGCGAGAGCCTGTCGGTGATCGCCAGGCAGTACAAGGTTTCGGTCGCTGACCTGCAGCGCTGGAACAATATTTCAGACCCCCGTACCTTGCGCGCCGGCAAGAACATCATCGTGTTCAGTAGCCCGGGCGCCAGGCCAGGCGCTTCGAGCGGAAGCTTCAAGTACACCGTTCAACGTGGCGACTCGCTATGGAGCATCGCGCGCAAGCACAAGGTGGCGCTGAAAGACCTGATGGCCTGGAACGGCCTTTCTTCCGGCTCGGTGCTGCAGCCCGGCCAGAACATTACCATTAACCCCTGAATTCCAGGCGCCCTTCCCTCATGCGCACACTCGCATCGGCATTGGCTCTGCTGCTGACCATCGCGGCAGTGGCCGCGGAGCCCGCGGTCAGCCTTCGCGGTGATGCCGTGCAGGGTGGTTTGATTTTTGGCCAGGCGCCCGCGGGCAGTAGCGTCACGCTGGATGGGAAGACCATCATGGTCTCCCCTTCCGGAGCCTTCGTCATCGGCTTTGACCGCGACGAGACCGGAACACGGCTGCTGCGAGTCTCCACGCCGGGCGGCGAACCGTTTGAGCAGGCGCTGGGGGTGGCGTCGCGCGAATACGACATTGAGCGGGTTGATGGCTTGCCACCAAGAACCGTCACCCCTGACCCTTCCGCCACAGAGCGCATCCAGCGCGAAGCGGCACTGGTCAGTTCTGCGCGCGCAGTGCGCGATGAGCGGACCGATTTCACCGAGACCTTTGCCTGGCCGGCGCGTGGCAGAATCAGTGGTGTCTACGGCTCACAGCGTGTACTCAACGGCGAGCCGCGGCGCCCGCACTACGGCCTCGATATCGCTGCGCCCACCGGCTCACCGGTTTACGCCCCCGCATCCGGGGTGATAACCCTGGCGGAGCAAGACCTCTATTTCTCAGGAGGCACCGTGATACTCGACCACGGCCATGGGCTGAGTTCCAGCTTCCTGCACCTGAGCGAGGTCCTGGTGGAACCCGGAGAAACCGTTAACCAGGGTGATTTGATTGCGCGCATTGGCGCCACCGGGAGAGCTTCCGGACCACACCTGGACTGGAGAATGAACTGGCTGGATCGGCGGGTAGACCCGCAACCGCTGGTGGAAGGGTCGCCCGACCCCTGAATCAGCTTTCGCGGTGATTGCCCAGGCGCACCGGAGCGCCAGCGCCAGCCACGTAACCGCCGTCTACACCCTTGGTCACCACCGATACCGCGTTGTGCGGGTGGAGACTCTCGTAGTGGGTGCAACGCGCCCAGAAGTCGAGGACACGCTCGTCGGCGTTGAGGGCCGCCTGCACACGCCGACCTGCATCTTCACAGAACATCAGGTTCTGGCCATTCAGCAAGGCAAAGGCCTGCTCATCTTCGCGCTTGACCGTGGCCTGCACCGGCGTCTTGAGCGCATCTTCAACCGCGTCAATCAGCTCGACGATGGGAAACAGGTCGAAGGTAGGCATCAGGCGCACTCGGATCTCGGCCGCGCTGCGCTGGCTGTGCGGTGTGGCGGGCACGCCCTCCTCGGAGCTCAGCCATTCGGATACCTGGGCGGCATCCACCGACTCGGCATCACCAAAGCGGCGCGAAAACGCCTCCTGGATCAGCTGGCGTGACAGCGCGGCTGAGCATGGGCAAGTGCTGGAATAGAGCACTTCCAGGCCCATTTCCAGGCTGAACTCGCCGTTTTCCAGCACGCCGATCATTGAAACCGGGTAGCGGCGCCAACCGACATTGTCGCTGGCCAGCGCGGGGCGACGCGTGACGTAGTCGAAATCAACCCGCACCAGGGCGCGATCACTCAGGCCTTCATGGGAGTCCAGGAATGAGCGCAACAGGCGACGCAGGGTGCACGGATTGAGCGCGCGTTCACTGAACGCGTTGTCCAGGTGCAGGTACAGGCGCGACATGTGAATGCCACGAACAGAAGGGTCCGTCATGTTGACGTACGCGGTCACCAGCGCTGTGGACTGGATCAGGTTACCGGCGTCATCTTCGATTCGCACGGGCATCTCGATCTCGTTCATGCCTACCCAGTCGAGGTTTCCGGCCACTTCGGCGGAAATCTCCTTGGCAATGTCCGGCATGTCGCGAAGTATGGTCTGTGGTGATTTCATACGCGTATCCCCGCTGCTTAGCGGAATAGACGGATGCCGTGGTTGCCGTCGGGGCCAACCCGGTTCCGTTGGTGCATTCTCACTCGCTCCCGGCGAATGGATAGAACTGGTCGGGGCGAGAGGATTCGAACCTCCGACCCCTGCAACCCCATTGCAGTGCGCTACCAGACTGCGCCACGCCCCGACCTGAAAAACTGTCCAGAAAAACCGTTTGGACCCCGCATAGTTGCGGGCGGAAGCATTTTAATTCAATTCAGAAAGGAAAAATAACTCGAACGGCACAGAAACCGCCCGGAACAATCGCCACTTATCGCTTCAGCACCTGCAGAACCTGCTCCAGCTCCAGGCGAACCTGGCGGATGATCTGCTGGCTGCGGTTGACGTCTTCCTTGGCCTCGCCACTCTCCAGCATCTGCCGGGCACCACCAATGGTGTAACCCTGGTCGTACAGCAGGCTGCGAATCTGGCGGATCATGATCACGTCACCGCGCTGGTAATAGCGGCGGTTACCACGTCTTTTTACCGGTTTAAGGGGCTCGAACTCCTGTTCCCAATAGCGCAGCACATGCGGCTTGACGCCACACAACTCGCTGACTTCCCCAATTGTGAAATATCTTTTCGCCGGGATCGGCGGAAGTTCGCGATCAGTCCCCTGATCCAACATACGCTTCTACTCTCGAACGTAGTTTCTGACCCGGCCGGAATGTGACAACCCGCCGTGCCGAAATGGGAATTTCCTCGCCGGTCTTAGGATTCCTGCCCGGACGTTGCTTCTTGTCACGCAACTGAAAATTACCGAATCCGGACAGCTTGACGTTGTCCCCCTCTTCGAGTGCGGTACGAATTGCCTCGAAATAGGCGTCTACAAATTCCTTGGCCTCGCGTTTGTTCAAGCCCACTTCTTCAAACAGGCGATCCGCGATGTCTGCCTTCGTCAATGACATTGTTACCCTCTCAACCGAGCACCCAGCCTCTGCTCCAATTCGGCCACGGTCTGGCCAACCAGAGCGTCTACGGCTTCGTCAGTAAGAGTGCTGGAAACGTGCTGTAAAATCAAGCCAATAGCCAGACTTTTGTACCCACTTGTTAAATTCTGGCCTTCATATACATCAAATATTACCAAATTCTTCAAAAGTGCGCCGCTCACTTCAGTCACGCAATCATGCACAGCCTGGTAGCTCACTTCAACCGGAACTTCCAAGGCCAGGTCACGCCTGATCGATGGGAATCGCGAATAAGTTTTCGCGTATGGAACTTCCCTTGATGTGAGTGCCTTCAAGTCCAGCTCAAAGGCCACAACCACTTGTCTGATTTCCAGTGCCTTTAACACGCCTGGGTGGAGCGCTGCACACCAGCCAACGGAGGCCTCACCAGCCCCGCTCTCAACCAGCACCTCGGCGCTAATTCCGGGATGGGTCCAGGCCTTCTTGCTGGCCTTGAAACGCACCCTGCGCTCATGGCCGGCCAGGGCCAGCATGCGCTCGACATCGCCCTTGAGGTCGAAGAAATCCACCTCGCGACGTTCCGCGCTCCATTGCTCCGGATGGGCAGATCCGCACACCACGCCGGCAATACGCTCCACTTCAACCAGGGTATCGCCCTGGTGGAAAGTCACGCCGGTTTCGAACAACCGCACGCGTGGCTGCTGGCGGCGCGTATTGCGCGCCAGGCTGGTCAGCAAACCTGGCAACAGGCTGGTGCGCATCACCGCCATGTCGGCGGACAGCGGATTGGCGAGCGGCAAAGCGCCCTCTTCCATGCCCAGGGTTTGCAACAAGCCGGGTTCCACGAAGCTGTAATTGATGACTTCCTGGTAACCGGCTGCGCACAACGTGGCCTGCAGGCGCGACAGCGGCACGGCGTGGCTGGATGCCGTACCCACTGAAAGCACACCGGAAGGCTTCGCTTCAGGGATGTTGTCGTAGCCGTAAATGCGCGCCACTTCCTCGATCAGGTCTTCTTCAATTTCAATATCGAAGCGCGCACTGGGGGCCACTGCTTCCCAGCCGCCTTCCACCGCGGTGACGGTCATGCCCAGGCGAGTGAGAATGTCTTCAACCTGGGTGGCGTCAATTTGCGTGCCCAGCACCTTGTTGATGCGCTCCAGCCGAACCCGAACCGGACCATTGGCCGGAATGTGTTCGGCCGACTCCGCCACCATGACCGGACCGGGCTGGCCACCGGCTATTTCCAGCAGCAGGGCGGTGGCGCGCTCCACGGCACGTTGCTGGTAGGCGGTGTCCACGCCACGCTCAAAACGGTGCGATGCATCGGTATGCAGGCCAAAATCACGCGCTTTGCCCATGATGGTGGCCGGTTTAAACCAGGCGGCCTCGAACAGGATGTCGGTGGTTTCGTCGGTTACGCTGCTGTCCAACCCGCCCATGATGCCGCCCAGGGCGACCGGGCCGTTGGCGTCACAAATGGCCAGCACCGAATCGTCGAGCTCAATTTCCTGGTCGTCCAGCAACACCAGCTTTTCGCCCTTGATGCCGGGACGGACCAGGATCTCGCTGTCGATCTTGCCCAGGTCAAAGGCGTGCATCGGCTGGCCCAGCTCAAGCAGGACGTAGTTGGTGATGTCGACCACCGCTGAAATGGAGCGAATGCCGCTGCGGCGCAGGGCTTCCTTCATCCAAAGCGGTGTCCTGGCTTGCGGGTCGATGCCGCGAACGATGCGACCGACGTAGCGCGGGCAGTCCCCGGGGCTGTCGAGCCGGATCGGCAGGGTGTCGTCGATGGTGGGTGCAACTGCCGCCACCTCGTGATCGATAAAATCGGCGCTGCAGCTTGCCGCAACATCGCGAGCGATGCCACGGATCGACAGACAGTCGGCGCGGTTGGGCGTCAGGTCGACGGTGATTTCGTGGTCGTCCAGGCCAAGGAAGGCTCGAAAGTCCTGGCCAGGCTCCACCCCTTCCGGCAGCTCGAGCAGGCCGGAGTGGTCGTCGCTCAGGCCCAGTTCTTTCGCTGAACAGAGCATGCCACTGGATTCCACGCCGCGCAGCCTGGCCTTGCCAACCTTGAAGTCTTCACCCAGGCGAGCGCCGATTTTGGCCAGTGGCGCTACCAGGCCTGCGCGCGCGTTCGGTGCGCCGCAAACGATTTGCAGTGGCTCGCCATCACCAGCGTCCACCGTGCACACCGCGAGCTTGTCGGCATCCGGGTGTGGCTGGCAGTCGCGAACAACTGCGGTCACCACGCCAGTGAATGCGCCACCGGTTGGCGCCACTTCGTCCACTTCCAGGCCGGCCGCGGTCAGGCGGTCTGCCAGTGCATGGGCGTCCATATCGATGTCCACCCAGCGCTTGAGCCAGTTGTAGCTGAATTTCATAAGATTCCGCCCCTTGCCTGACTCAGTGGAACTGACGCAGGAACTGCAGGTCGTTTTCGAACAGCTGGCGCAGGTCGGTTACGCCGTAGCGCAGCATTGCCAGCCGTTCCACGCCCATGCCCCAGGCATAGCCGGTGTAGCGCTCCGGGTCGACATCACAAGCGCGCAGCACGTTCGGGTGCACCATGCCGCAGCCAAGAATCTCCAGCCACGAGTCCTCGCTCTTGCCTTCGCGTTCCCAGGCGATATCCATTTCTGCGGACGGCTCGGTGAAGGGAAAATAGGAAGGCCGGAAGCGCAGCCCCAATGAGCGTTCGAAGAAGCCATTGACGAACTCGTGCAGCACACCCTTGAGGTCCGCCATGGTGACGTTCTCACCCACCAGCAGGCCTTCAATCTGGTGAAACATCGGCGTATGGGTCTGGTCCGAATCGCTGCGGTAGACCTTGCCGGGGGCAATCAGCCGGAACGGCGGGTCGCCCGCCTTCATGGCGCGAATCTGCACCGGCGACGTATGAGTGCGCAACAGGCGCCCATCGCCAAAATAGAAGGTGTCGTGCATCGCCCGCGCCGGATGGTGGGGCGGAAAATTCAGCGCTTCGAAGTTGTAGAAATCGTCTTCAACCTCGGGGCCGGTCGCCACGTCGAAACCGAGCTGGCCGAAAATGCGGATCGCGCGGTCCATCGCCATGGTTACCGGGTGCAACCCACCCGGCCGGTCACCCCGGCCGGGGAGTGTTACATCCAGTTGCTCGGAAAGGAGCTTTTGCTCCATGGCAGCAGACTCGAGGGCCGCCTTGCGCGCCGAAATGGCCTCGCCCAGCTGGTCCCTTGCGGCATTCACCGCCTGTCCAAATGACTTGCGTTCCTCGGGCGGCATGCCACCCAGGGTTTTCAGCAAGGCCGTTACTTCGCCTTTCTTGCCCAGGTAGCGAACGCGGATTTCATCCAGCGCGCGCAACTCCTGGCTGTCGGCGATTTCGGACAGCGCACTGCGTACCAGGCCTTCGACTTGCTTCATAGCCGGGTGCGCTTTGTGGTGTTATGCCAGGCTTGCCTTGGCCTTCTCGGCCAGTGCTCCGAATGCCGCACGATCGTTCACCGCCAGGTCTGCGAGCACCTTGCGATCAATCTCGATGTCGGCCTTGTTGAGCCCGTCCATAAAGCGGCTGTATGAAAGCCCGAACTCACGCGCAGCGGCGTTGATTCGAACGATCCACAGCTGGCGGAACTGGCGCTTGCGCTGACGACGGTCGCGGTATGAATATTGACCAGCCTTGATTACGGCCTGCTTGGCGACGCGAAATACCTTGCGACGCGCGCCGTAATAACCCTTGGCTTCCTTAAGAACTTTCTTGTGACGAGCGCGCGCCTGCACGCCCCGTTTTACTCTTGCCATTGTCCTGACCTCCTAAATTATGAATACGGCAGCAAACGCTTGACGGATTTCTTGTCCGCAGCATCGATCATGTCGGTGCCACGAAGCCCGCGCTTACGCTTCTGGTCCTTCTTGGTAAGGATATGGCTATGAAAGGCGTGGCCACGTTTGAAACCGCCTGAAGCGGTTTTCTTGAAACGCTTGGCCGCGCCCCGGTTGGTTTTCAACTTGGGCATTGCTAGCTCCTTTTGCCCCTTTGGGGCTCTCTTGTCACGCTCTCAAGCGGTTGCGGCTTGCCCGCAACTCTTTTTTTCCTGCTCGATGACGCTTCTACTTCACTTTTAATTAACCGCGGCCACCCTGGCCGCGATTGCTTGAAACTTACTGTACTTTCTTGGGGCTGATCATCATGACCATCTGGCGGCCTTCCATTCGCGGGTACTGCTCGACGGTAATCTCTTCAGCCATCTCGGTCTCCACCCGCTTGAGCATCTTCGCGCCCAGCTCCTGGTGAGCCATTTCCCTGCCACGAAACCGCAGGGTTACCTTGACCTTGTCGCCTTCTTCAATAAAGCGGCGCACATTGCGCATCTTCACCTGGTAATCCGCTTCTTCAGTGCCCGGGCGGAATTTGACTTCCTTGACCTGCACATTGTGCTGGTTCTTGCGGGCCTGCTGAGCCTTTTTGGCCTGTTCAAACTTGAACTTGCCGTAATCCATGATCCGGCAAACCGGTGGATCCGCGTTGGGCACGATCTCTACCAGATCAAGCCCTTCCTCGTCGGCGAGATTCTGAGCCTGCTGAATCCCCATGATTCCGGCCTGCTCGCCATCGGCCTGGATTACCCTGACCTGCGGCGCGGTGATGTCTTCGTTGCGCCGCGTATCTTTGTGTGCTGCGATGTGTAAATCCTCCTTTAATTCAACAATTAACCCCGAACCCCTGCGTCGGCGCCAAGGCGCTGCGCAAAGTCTTCGAGGGACATCTGGCCAAGGTCTTCGCCCTTGAGGGTTCGAACGGCAACAGCGTTGTGTTCGACCTCCCGGTCGCCAATCACCAACAGGTAGGGGACCTTGCCCAGAGTGTGCTGGCGGATTTTAAAGCCGATCTTCTCATTTCTCAAGTCCAAATCGACCCTGAAGCCTTGTTTTTCAAGGGATTCAGCTACTTTATTACAGAAATCGGACTGGTTGTCGGTAATGTTCATCACCACCGCCTGCACCGGCGCCAGCCAGGTGGGGAACGCGCCGGCATGATGCTCGATGAGGATGCCGATAAATCGTTCGAGTGAACCCAGCACCGCGCGGTGCAACATCACCGGTTCCTGCTTGGCGCTGTCGTGGTCAATGTAGTGCGCGCCGAGCCGGCCAGGCATGAAGAAATCAACCTGCAGG
The DNA here is from genome assembly GCA_030428105.1 of Gammaproteobacteria bacterium. GTDB lineage: Bacteria > Pseudomonadota > Gammaproteobacteria > Xanthomonadales > SZUA-36 > JAUIBE01. Next base: position 8,638 of record JAUIBE010000006.1, on the reverse strand, counting down.
GTGCCGCACTGCCACACGCGGCCAATGCTGTCTTTCAGGGAAAACTCGATCTTGGGGCCATAAAAAGCACCCTCGCCCGGGTTCTCCTGCCACTCCAGGCCTTGTTCATCCAGCGCAGCCGCCAGGGTCTTTTCGGCCTGTTCCCACTGCGCGTCATCGCCAATGCGCTGTTCCGGGCGAGTGGCCAGCTTGATGATGACATCCTCGAAGCCAAAGTCACGGTAAACCTCGAACAGCAGCTCAATAAAGGCCTTCGACTCGGCCAGGACCTGGTCCTGGGTGCAGAAAATATGCGCGTCGTCCTGGGTAAAGCCTCGCACCCGCATCAGGCCGTGCAATGCGCCGGAAGGTTCATTGCGGTGGCACGAACCGAACTCGGCCATGCGCAGCGGCAGGTCGCGGTAGCTGTGCAGGTCCTGGTTGAAGATCTGCACGTGGCAGGGGCAATTCATCGGCTTGACCGCGTAGGTGCGGTTCTCCGACTCGGTCAGGAACATGCCCTCGCCGAACTTGTCGGCGTGGCCAGACTTCTGCCACAGGGACAGGTCGACCACCTGCGGTGTGTTGACCTCGGCATAGCCATGCGCGCGCAACTTGCGGCGCATGTAATCCTGGATCTGGGTATAGATGCGCCAACCGCGGTCGTGCCAGAACACCATGCCCGGCGCTTCTTCCTGGAAATGAAACAGCGAAAGCTGCTTGCCCAGGCGGCGATGGTCGCGCTTTTCGGCCTCCTCCAGGCGCTGGAGGTAATCCTTGAGGTCTTTATCCGAAGCCCAGGCCGTTCCGTAAATGCGCTGCAACATTTCATTGTTGCTGTCGCCGCGCCAGTAAGCGCCGGCCAGCTTGGTCAGCTTGAAGTGACCCAGCTTGCCAGTATCGGGCACGTGCGGGCCGCGGCACAGGTCGATGAAATCGCCCTGGCGATAAAGTGAAATCTCGTCTCCCTCGGGAATGCTGGAGATGATCTCCGCCTTGTACTCCTCGCCGTCCTGGCGGAAGTATTGCACCGCCTCACCGCGCTGCATGACCTCACGGCTGACCGGGATGGAGTCTTTAACGATGCGGCGCATCTCGGCCGCGATGCGGTCAATGTCCTGCGGGGTGAAACCCTCGGGATAGGCAAAGTCGTAGTAGAAACCATCGTCGATTACCGGGCCGATGGTGACCTGCGCCCCTGGAAACAGCCGCTTGACCGCTTGCGCCAGCAAGTGCGCGGTGGAGTGGCGGATGACCTCCAGCCCTTCCTCGTCTTTAGCGGTGATGATGCGCAAGCTGGCATCGCCATCCATCTCAAAGGAAGTATCACGCAGGGTGCCATCCACCTCGCCCGCCAACGCGGCCTTGGCCAACCCGGGGCCAATATCCGCCGCCACCTGGGCGATGGTTACTGGATGATCGTATGTTCTTTGACTGCCATCGGGCAGTGTAATCGCCGGCATGATGGTTCCCGTTACTTAAAAGGCTGCTTCGGTAAATCCAGGTGACACAACAAAAAAAGGGCGCAAAGCGCCCTTCCGGAATTCGCTTTGCGATTCGCCTTATTCGCCTGGAGTTCGAGTCCAAGTACTCATGGCCCCATTGTACGGCCAAACGCACCCAGAATAAACCAGCACGCCCCAGCAATCGCGCCTCACTCAGACCTTCCCAGACGATTTTGCACAGGGATGTGCAACCGGGCTCTGCCCGCGAGGGTTCGAAAATCGCAATTTTCGAACTCGAGATGCAAACGGGGCAGGACGCCCCGTTTTGCTCATTCTTGGTGGGCACGACTGGGATCGAACCAGTGACCCCTACCATGTCAAGATAGTGCTCTACCGCTGAGCTACGCGCCCACGTGTGGTGGACTCACCAACCCCGTTTCCGGGCCGCGCAATTTAACACAAGGCGACGGATTTGTCACAGCCCGGTTTACGCGCTGGAACCGTTCGACAAAGCAGTTACAATTGTTGCCCTCACCCACTGCGCAACCAACCAGCCCAAGCCCTGATTTTCCGTGTCTGAACCCTTCGTCCATCTCCACCTGCACACGGAATACTCGCTGGTGGACGGCATCGTTCGAATCCCCAGGCTGATTGAGAAAGCGGTTGAAGTGGGCATGCCGGCGCTGGCCGTCACCGATCACCTCAACCTGTTCGCGATGGTCAAGTTTTACCGCGCGGCTGAACGCGCCGGTATCAAGCCGATTGTTGGCGCCGACCTGATCCTGGTGGACCCGGAAGGACAGCAGTCGCGCCTCACCCTGTTGTGCCAGGACCGCCAGGGTTACCTCTCGCTGTGCAAGCTGGTCAGCCTGGCGTACATGGAAGGCCAGTCGAATGGCCGCCCGCGCGTCCTGCGCCAGTGGCTGGATGACAACCATCAAGGCCTGATCGCGCTGGCAGGGCCTGGCAGCGACATCGGCCAGGCGCTGTACAACAGCCACCCCAACCAGGCGCAGGCGTTGATGAGCCAGTGGCAAGGGCTGTTTGGCGATCGCTTCTACCTGGAACTGATCCGCACGGGGCGCGAGCGCGAAAGCCGCATCGAGGCCTCCCTGCTCGCCCTGGCAGCCAACAATGAGTGCCCGGTGGTGGCCAGCAATGATGTGCGCTTCCTGGAGCGCGAGGACTTTCGCGCCCACGAGGCGCGGGTGTGCATTCACGACGGCAGGCTCCTGTCCGACAAGCGCCGGGTGCAGCGCTACAGCGAAGAGCAATACTTCAAGTCGGCCGCAGAAATGGAAGCGTTGTTTTCGGACATCCCCGAGGCGCTGGCAAACTCGGTGGAAATTGCCCGCCGCTGCAACCTCTCGCTGACCTTTGGCGAGTACTACCTGCCCGACTTCCCGACGCCGGACGGCGAGGACATCAAGTCCTTCCTTGCTCGCAAGTCGGAAGAAGGCCTGCGCAGCCGCTTGAAGCGCCACCACCCCGAGGAGTATTCCACCGACGATTACCACCAGCGCCTCGAGCGCGAACTGGGGGTGATCAATGACATGGGCTTCCCCGGCTACTTCCTGATCGTTGCCGACTTTATTCGCTGGGCCAAGAAGAACCACATTCCGGTGGGGCCGGGGCGTGGCTCGGGCGCCGGCTCGCTGGTGGCCTATGCACTGGGCATTACCGACCTGGACCCGCTGGAACACGAACTGCTGTTCGAGCGCTTCCTCAACCCCGAGCGCGTTTCCATGCCCGACTTCGATATCGATTTCTGCATGGAAGGCCGCGACAAGGTCATTGAGTACGTTGCCGAGGCCTACGGCGCCGACCAGGTGAGCCAGATCATCACCTTCGGCACCATGGCTGCGAAAGCCGTGGTGCGCGATTGCGGCCGTGTACTGGGCCACGGTTACGGGCACGTGGACAGCATCGCCAAGCTGATTCCGTTCACCCTCGGCATCACGCTTAAAGACGCCCTGGCGGAGGAACCGGAACTCAAGCGCCGCTACGAGGAAGAAGAAGACACCCAGGCGATCATCGACCTGGCGCTGTCTTTGGAGGGCATCACCCGAAACGCCGGCAAGCACGCGGGCGGCGTGGTGATTGCGCCTTCTGCACTGACCGACTTCATGCCGCTGTTCTGCGAATCCAGCGGCGGCAGCGCGGTTACCCAGCTCGACAAGGACGACGTGGAAACCATGGGCCTGGTGAAGTTTGACTTCCTCGGCCTGCGCACGCTCACCATCATCGACCGCGCGCTCAAGACCATTAATCACAAGCTGCGGGCGCTGAAACAGTCGCGTATCGTGCTGGAAGACCTGCCGATGGATGACCCCAGGGTTTTCCAGCTGTTGCAGTCCACCCAGACCACCGCGGTGTTCCAGTTGGAATCGCGCGGCATGAAAGACCTGATGCGCCGCCTGGTGCCCGATACCTTCGATGAGATCGTCGCCCTGGTGGCGCTGTTCCGCCCCGGCCCACTGGAGTCGGGGATGGTTGGTGACTACATCGACCGCAAACATGGCCGGGCTTCCGTGCGCTACCCGCACCCGAAGCTGGAGCCCATTCTCGAGCCCACCTACGGCGTCATTCTCTACCAGGAACAGGTGATGCAAATCGCCCAGGAACTGGCGGGCTACTCGCTGGGCGCCGCCGATATCCTGCGCCGCGCCATGGGCAAGAAAAAGCCGGCGGAAATGGCCAAGCAGCGCCTGGTGTTCGTGGAGGGCGCCACCGAGCGCGGCGTCGACGAGAAACAGGCCAACACCATCTTCGACCAGATGGAGACGTTCGCTGGTTACGGCTTTAACAAGTCGCACTCGGCCGCCTACGCCCTGATCGCATACCAGACCGCCTGGCTCAAGGCCCACTACCCGGCCGATTTCATGGCTGCGGTGCTTTCGGCTGACATGGACAATACCGACAAGCTGGGCGAGCTGATCCACGAGTGCCGGGAATTGAAGATCGAGGTAGAGCCACCCAGCGTCAACCGTTGTGATTACGCTTTCACAGCCGAGGGCGATGGCGCCATTCGCTATGGCCTGGGCGCCATCAAGGGCGTGGGCCGCGGCGCGATCGAGATGATCACCGAGGCGCGCGAAAGCGGTGGTGCGTTTGAAAGCCTGGGTGAATTCTGCAACCGGGTCGACCTGAAAAAGCTTAATCGCCGCGCGATGGAAGTACTGGTTCGCTGTGGCGCCATGGACGAACTGGATCCGCAACGCAACCGCGCCCGGCTGATGATGCAGTTACCGTCTGCGCTGCAGGCGGCCGAACAGGCCCAGCGCGACCGCGAAACCGGCCAGTCCGACATGTTTGGCTCGCCCGCCGCCGCGCCTATCGCGCCGCCAACCACCCAGGCTGACGAAGAAGTCCGTCCATGGACCCCGCTGCAATGCCTCCAGGGCGAACGTGATGCCCTTGGCCTGTACCTCACCGGCCACCCGGTGCAGTTGCAGGCGCGTGACCTGGCCGCGTTTACCAGCGGCACCATCGACCGCGTGCCCAACCTGGTCGGCCATGTCTCGGGCGACAACGGTCAACGCCGCCGTGGAACGCCGCTGACACTGGCCGGCATGGTCCAATCGGTACGGCGGCGCAACAACAGCGGCGGCTTCGTCGCTATCGAGGACGGCACCGGCCGTATCGAGGCCTCCTTGTTCGAGGAAAGCTGGTCGCTGTACGCCGACTTGCTGGGCAAGGGCGAGATCGTCGTGATTGAAGGCCTGGTCAGCGTGGACGACTTTTCTGGCGGTTTCCGCATCCGCACCCAGAAAGTGATGAGCCTGGTGGACGCCAAGAATCGTTTCGCGTCGGGCTTGTCGATTGCGTTGCGTGGGCCAGACCCTGCGCTGGTCGACCGCCTGGTGGCGACTTTCGCCCCCTATCGCGGCGGCCACCACCCGGTGTACATCGAATACAGCAACGGTCGCGCGCGCGCCCAGTTCGAACTGGATGAAGGCCACCGCATCAAGGCCTGCGACGAGTTGGTTGCCGCGCTGTCGGAACTGGATTCAGTACAGGGCGCCCGCCTGCTGTATGAGCGGGGCTGAAGGGGCCTGGCCCGCAGGCTAACTGCCTGCGCCGGCTTCCTGGTAGCGCCGGTAGAGGATATTGATGCGGCGCACGTATTCCCGGGTTTCTGAATAAGGCGGCACGCCGCCGTAACGCTTCACCGCACCACTGCCCGCGTTGTAGGCCGCGGCGGCCAGCGAAATATTGCCGTCGAACTCCTTGAGCAGGCCGGAAAGGTAGCGCACGCCGCCGGCGATATTGTGCGCCGGGTCAAACGGGTTGCGCACGTTCAGCTCGGCCTGGGTGGCCGGCATCAATTGCATCAAGCCTTGCGCTCCCTTGGGTGAAACCGCGTCCGGGTGGTAGGCCGACTCGGCGTGAATGATGGCGCGAATCAGCGATTCATCCACCGCGTTATAGACTGCCGCCGAGCGAATCTGGGAGGAAAAGGCGGCGGTATTCAGCGGTACGCTCTCCCAGCTGACCTTGCGGCACTTGGCGTCGGATGCGTAGCAGGGAAACTTGAGGGTGACGTAATCGGCGTTTTCAGGCGGCGCGACGTTGGTGTAATTAAGAATGCCGTTCTCGTCGACAAACTTGTAAACCTCGGCCAGCACTGGCAGGGGAGCGACAAGCAACGCAAGACATGCCAGGAAAGCGCTTCGCTTCCCGCGCAGATCCCTGGGCCTGGTTGCTGTCCGTTGCATGCGAAAGTCCCCTTCGGTTTTCTTGATTCTAAACCAAATCAACAGCTTAGTTAAAGTTTGAGGAAAGACCTAGATTGAGCAGTGGGCGCTGCCGTTCTTTTCGAGATAGCGCTGGTGGTATTCCTCGGCACGCCAAAACGTGGAAGCGGCTTCCACCTGTGTCACGATCGGCTCATTCCACCTTCCTGACTGCCCGAGTTCATCAATCTTCTTCAACGCGGCGCGGCGTTGGCTATCGTCGTGATAGAAGATGGCCGAGCGATACTGGGTTCCCCGGTCGGGACCCTGGCGGTTGAGCGTGGTGGGATTGTGCATGTCAAAGAATGCATCCAGCAGCGTGTCGTAACTGATCACCGCCGGATCGAACGTGACCTGCACCGTCTCGGCATGGCCGGTGGCGCCGGTGCACACCTCTTTATAGGTGGGCTCTTCCGTGGTGCCGCCAGCGTACCCGGACACCGCGTCATGAACGCCCTCCAGTTCCCTGAAGCGCGCCTCCACGCCCCAGAAACAGCCGGCCGCGAAATCCGCTTTTTGAGTCTCAGCCATGTTTATCAGCCTCTTGTTCGTTTATTCGTCTTCCGCCCGCAGCCTCAGGACACCTTCCTGGGCCACGCTGGCCACCAGTTGGCCGGCGGTGTTAAAAATCATCCCCCGCGACAAACCCCTTCCTCCGCTGGTAATTGGGCTGTCGCAGTCATAAAGCAACCACTGGTCCACGCGCACGTCGCGGTGAAACCACATCGCGTGGTCCAGGCTTGCCAACATCAGACGCTCATTGAACCAGGAAATTCCATGCGGAAGCATGGCCGTTCCAAACAAGTGGAAATCGGATACATACGCCAACAGGGCGCGGTGGAGCTTCTGGTCGTCGCCGGGGTTTCCATGCAGGCGAAACCAGAGCTTGCGCAGCGGAGGCGCCGGGCCGGTTGAACCCCACGGGCTGCCATCAACGGCACGGAACTCGAACGGCCCGATGCGGTGACACCAGCGTTGCAGCATCTCCGGGGCCACTTCCGCCTGCTCGTCGGGGACCTCGACCAGTTCTGGCACGTCATGGGGGTCGGGAACCTGCGGCATATCGAACTGGTGCTCAAGCCCCTGCTCTTCCACCTGGAATGAAGCCGCAAGGTTGAAGATCGGCCTGCCGTGCTGGATTGCCAGCACCCGGCGTGAAGTGAAACTGCGGCCATCACGGTTGTGGTCAACGTCATAGACAATCGGCGCATCGGGATTGCCGGGCAGCAGGAAGTAGGCATGCAGGGAGTGAATCAGCCGACTCTCGACGGTACGGCTGGCAGCCAGCACCGCCTGGGCGAGCACCTGGCCGCCGAACACCCTGGTGGTGCCAATATCGCGGCTTGGCCCGCGAAACAAGTTGACTTCAAGTTGTTCGAGCTCCATCAACTCGAGGAGATCGGAAAATGCGTTCGAATCCTGATTCAAAATGCGGTGCCTCCTGCTCGCCGGTGTACCATGGTGGCATGTCCTCAGCCAGCGGCCAACCCCCGGGTGAACCTGCCCGGGGCTCGATTGAACCCAGCCTGAAATTCGACCCTCCCGCACGCTGGAGCAAGGCGCAATTTGAAGCGGCGCAGGCCGTGTCCGCAGTGCTGGCGGACGCCATTCCCGGCGATGATTTTGTCGCGGTCGGACTGGCGGGCGCGCCAGGAACCGGCAAATCATCGCTGACCCGAATGGTGGCGCATCACCTGGAAGCTGCAGGCTCGCCCACGCTGGTGCTGTCACTGGATGACTACTACCTGGGAAAGGCTGCACGACAGAATCTGGCCCTCAGGCACGCACTGTTTCGCCAAAGAGGTGTTCCCGGGACGCACGACTGGACCGGGCTGCTGGCCGACCTCGATCAACTGCGCGCAGGAAACATCGAGGGTCTGCGGTTACGGCGCTTTGACAAGCAAGCCGATGATTGCGCCCACCGGGACACTTTCAGGCGAGTCTGTGCACAGCCCCGCGTTTGCTTGCTTGAAGGCTGGCCCATCGGGGCGCCGCCACAGCCAGCCAATGAGCTGGCGGACGCGGTGAACGCCATGGAGGCGGAACACGACCCTGACGGCGCCTGGCGAACGCTGGTGAATGACCACCTGGCCCGCTACCACCGGGACCTCGAAACCCGCCTGGCGCAACGCTGGTATCTTCGCGTCCCGGGCTGGGAGGCGATGGTCGAGTGGCGCTGGCAGCAGGAACAGGAAGGACCCGGGGTGCAGGAACGCCCTGGCGGCCAGGCCACGCACCTGCAAAGCCGCGCCGACGTTGAGCAGTTTCTGCGGCCCTTCCAGCGCATCGTCACGCACATGCAAGACACCGCGCCGCGGTGGGCCGACCGCATCATAACCATCGACAACAACCACCTGCTGAGCCTTGACTGAACCATGAGCTTTCTTTGGCACGACTACGAAACCTTCGGCACCAACCCGGCAACTGACAAGCCCTGCCAGTTTGCTGCACTGCGCACCGACGATGACCTGAACCCCG
>JAUIBE010000072.1 GCA_030428105.1 Gammaproteobacteria bacterium | reverse complement strand
ACTTCCAGCAACATGTCCTCGCCGCCCACCGTGGGCCGCCAGCCAAGGCTGGCCACACCCGGGCGCCACAAGTCGCCGCCGACGCGCGCCTCCACTGCAAACACGCCGGAGATCGGGCACGGCAGTGCTCGAACCCGCACGTTGGCGGTGGGGAAGCCCAGCTTGCGGCCGAGTTCCTGGCCGCGCTGCACCGGGCCCGACATGGTAAAGGGTCGTCCCAGCATGGCTTCGGCGGTATCAAAATCGCCGGCCGCCAGCGCCGTTCGCACCGCGCCGCTGGATACCCGCTGACCGTCCAGGGTCACCGTCTCCACCACGTGCGAGACAAAGCCGTGGTCAGCGCCCAGTTGCCGCATCAATTCGAGATTGCCGGCCCGGCCGCGACCAAAACGAAAATCATCGCCGGTCACCACGTGGCGGGCGCCCAGTGCATCGACCAGCACGCTGCGGACAAAATCATCGGCCTCCAGCGCGGCAAATTGCGCATCGAAACGCATTTGCCAGACCAGGTTGGCACCCGCCTGCTCCAACAGCCGTAAACGGTCTGAGGGCGGTGTAATCCGGGGCGGCGCATTGGCCGGGTCAAAAAACGCCCGCGGCAGCGGCTCAAAAGTCACCACCACCAGCGCATCGCCCTCTGCGCGCAGCGCCTCGCAGCGATCAATCAATGCCCGGTGACCGCGATGCACCCCATCAAAATTGCCGATGGTGACCACGCTGGACGCGACCAGCGAGGCCGCGAAGTCATTGCCCGCCGCCTGCGCTTGTTCCTGCCCCGAGGGCGGTTTTGGCCTGTTTCTGCAAACGCGCATAAAACGCTGCACCAAACACCCGGGAGCGCGCCCATGGCACGCTCGCAAAAGTGGCAAAGTATAACAGTCAAGCGGCCCTGAATCGCCCTTCTGAGCGCTGAGGGAACACGCTCTTGAAGACGCTAGGCGGCGCCCTTTTCCAGATGTTTACGTCGCAGGCCAAACACCAGCAGCAAGATGCCGTAGGCCGCGGCGCCACCGGCCACCACCAGCAGCAGGCGCGTGGCCCGGTCGACGGCGCCAAGACTGGCCCACAGGCTGACATCGCCAGCGAACCAGGCCAGGCCCGCCCACATGCCAATGCTGGCTGCGCCCACTGCCAGGAAAACCCGTAGCCAGCCCGGAACCGGCACATACACGCCGCCTTCTCTCAGCTTGCGGTACAGCAGGCCGGCGTTGATATAAGCCGCCATGGAGCTGGCCAGCGCCAGGCCGGTGTGCGGCCCATTGAACGCCAGCAACAACAACACACCGACAAACACCAGGTTCATTACCATGTTGGAAACCATGGCAATAATGGCGATTTTCACCGGGGTCTTTGTGTCCTGGCGCGCGTAGAAACCTGGCGCCAGCACTTTTACGGCGATGAACGCCGGCAATCCCAGCGCGTAGGCGGAAAGACTCAGCGCCGACATTTCCACGTCGGAGAGGCTGAAGGCGTCGTACTGGAACAGGGTGACCAGGATCGGCCTGGCCAGCAGGGCCAGGCCCACCGCCGCCGGCAGCGTGATGATCAAGGCCAGGCGCAGCGCCCAGTCGAGCGTGGCCGAAAAGGCCTCGGGGTTGTTGCGGGCAAATTTGCGCGACAGGTTGGGCAGGATCACGGTGGAAAGCGCCACCCCGAACACGCCCAGGGGAAATTCCAGCAGCCGGTCTGAGTAGTAAAGCCACGACACGCTGCCGCTCACCAGGAAGGTGGCGATCACGCTGTCGAACAGCAGGTTCACCTGGGCCACCGAGGAACCAATCAGGGTGGGGATCATCAGGCGCAGAATCTTGCGCACCCCGGAATGCTTCCAGCCCCAGCGCGGACGCGGAAGCATGCCCAGGCGCATCAGCGCGGGAATCTGGATTAACAACTGCGCCACGCCGGCAATGAACACGCCCACTGCCAACGCCCGCACCGGCACCTCGAACTGCCCGGAAAGCCACACCGCCGCGAAAATCAGCGAAAGGTTCAGCAGGATCGGCGTCAGCGCCGGCACCAGGAATTTCTCGAAAGAATTGAGAATGCCGCCAGCCAGCGCGGTTAGCGAGATAAACAGGATGTAGGGGAAGGTAATCCGCAACATCCCCGCGGAAAGACCAAATTCGGGCCGTTCTTCAATCAGCCAGCCCGGCGCAAAGATTGCCAACACCGCCGGCGCGGCAATCACGCCGATGGCGGTAATCACCAGCAGGATGCCAGCCAGGGTGCCAGTAACGTGATCCACCAGGTCGCGCATGGCGCGCTTGTCGCCACTGGCGCGCACCTCCGAGAACACCGGCACAAAGGCCAGCGAGAACGAGCCCTCCGCGAACAGGCGGCGCATGAAGTTGGGAATCTTGAAGGCCAGGAAGAAGGCGTCGGTCTGGCCACTGGCGCCAAAGAAGCGCGCCAGCACCATGTCGCGGACAAAGCCGAGGATGCGCGACAGGATGGTGGCCAGGCCTACGGTGGCTGTCGACTTCAGAAGTTTCAATGGTGCAGGGCCGTGCCCGGGAGCAGGTCCCGGACCAGCCTGCTCGGCATTCCGGGATGACTTTGCAAAGGTTGACCGCGCAGCCCAAAAACGGGACAATATGCGGCTTTATTTTTTACGAATCTATTGGAGACACACCTTGGCAAATAGTCTATCAGCCCGTAAGCGGGCCCGTCAGGCAGAGCGCCATCGCAAACAAAACGCGAGCGAGCGTTCATACGTTCGTACGGCGATCAAGAAGGTGCTGAAAGCCATTGACGCGAAAGACAAGGAAGCGGCGCAGGCAGCTTTCAAAGATGCCGTTCCGGCGATCGACAAGTCCGTGTCCAAGGGCATCATGCACAAGAACAAGGCTGCGCGTCATAAGTCGCGCATGAACGCCCATATCAAGGCGCTCTGATCGTCCACCTGAACGATCGCCGATGAAACCCCGCAACCGCGGGGTTTTCATTTTTGGGGCTCCCAAATTTCGTCGCTATCGCCAGCGTCTTCTTCCAGCGCCTGGCTGGCCATCTCATCGGCCGCCGCGCTTTCCTGTTCTGCTGCAGTGATTTCCTCGAGCCGGGTCATCACGTTGCCCATCAACTCGCGGGTTCCATGACCACTGAGCGATGAAATCAGGTACCACGGCCCTTCCCACTCGAGCGCTTTAACCGTTTCTTCGGCCTGCGCCAGGGCCTCTTCCTCGGTCATCAGGTCGGCCTTGGTAAACACCAGCCAGCGCGGCATCTCGATCAGCCCTTCGCCGTACTGGCGCATTTCGTCTTCCAGCTTGCACACCTGTTGCACCAGGTCGGTTTCCACCGCCGTGGGCGCCATATCCACCAGGTGCAGCAGCAAGCGGGTGCGCTGCAGGTGCTTGAGGAACTGGATACCCAGCCCCTGCCCTTCGGCCGCACCCTCGATCAAGCCGGGAATATCGGCAATCACGAAGCCGCGCTCCACGTCGATACGCACCACGCCCAGGTTCGGGTGCAGGGTGGTGAAGGGATAGTCGGCGATCTTCGGCTTGGCCGCCGAGACCTTGCTGATGAGGGTGGATTTGCCGGCATTCGGAAAACCCAGCAGGCCCACATCCGCGAGCACCTTGAGCTCGAAACTTAGCTCACGGGTTTCGCCCGGCCCACCGGGCACCGTACGCCGTGGCGAACGATTGGTGGAACTCTTGAAGTGCACGTTGCCCAGCCCGCCTTTGCCACCGCGTGCTACCAACAGGCGCTGGCCGTCCTCGGTAACATCACCGATGCGCTCCTCGGTTTCGGCATCCAACACGATGGTGCCCAGCGGCACGCGAATCACAATATCCTCACCGCTTTTGCCGGTTTTCTGGCGGCCGGAACCGCCCTGCCCGTTTTGCGCCTTGAAGCGGCGGGTGTGGCGAAAGTCTGCCAGGGTATTGAGCCCGGAATCGCCTTCCAGGAACACGCTGCCGCCACGGCCGCCATCGCCACCATCGGGGCCACCGCGCGGAATGTACTTCTCGCGGCGGAACGAGGCGCTGCCATCGCCGCCTTTTCCGGCGCTCACAGTAATCTGGGCTTCGTCGACAAATCTCATGGTGTGCTCATTCTAGAACGGTTGGCGGGGCAATCAATGGGCCAAAAACTGGCTCCATTGCCTGGTTGGGCATTGTGCCCTGGCGAATATGGCTATCCGGGGCCTTTGGCGGGCTTTCCCGGGGGCAAAAAAAACCCTGCCGCTGGCAGGGTTTCTTTCTTCAACCTGGTCAGCGCTTAACTTTCGTCAACAACGCTCACGAATTTACGGTTGTCCTTGCCCTGCTGCTCGAACTTGACGGTACCGTCCGTCAGCGCAAACAGGGTGTGGTCGCGGCCAATGCCAACATTGCGACCGGCGTGGAAACGCGTGCCACGCTGGCGAACAATGATGTTGCCTGCAACTACAGACTCACCACCGTAGGCTTTTACGCCAAGGTACTTGGGATTCGAATCGCGGCCGTTACGTGTACTGCCGCCTGCCTTTTTATGTGCCATTGCTGCGTTGCTCCTTCGAAATCAGTGCCG
>JAUIBE010000071.1 GCA_030428105.1 Gammaproteobacteria bacterium | reverse complement strand
CAAAGCGCAACCTGGAATGGCGCATTGATTACTACGAGCAGGCACTGGCCTTCGCCGAAACAACACTGCCGGCCTTGCAGGACGATGCGCCGGTCACGGCGGAACAGGGTTGGGACATCGTGCTGGGCGCTTTTCAGGCCGGCCAGATCATGCCATTCCGCGTGGACGGCCCAACCTATCGTGAAGTGCAAGCGGAAGGCGCCCTTAGCTCTGGAATCAGGGGACAGTTTACTTATTAGACCCTGAATCGAATTTAGTAAACTGTCCCCCGTATTCCCGAGACGCTCGAAATTCCCACCCGCTCTTTTGTGGGCTGGCCACAGGCAAAAGAAAACCCCGCGCAAGGCGGGGCTTTCCGGACTACTTAATCGGCCGCCTGGGCGGCCAGATTCTTAAGCGGCCAGACTTACGCTGGTCGCCTGCGGTCCCTTGGGACCGTCTTCAACATTGAAATCCACCTGGGCGCCTTCTGCCAGGGTCTTAAAGCCTGAGCCCTGGATGGCCGAAAAATGTACGAATACATCCTTGCTGCCGTCTGCCGGTGAAATGAAACCGAATCCCTTGGATTCGTTGAACCATTTAACAGTTCCTGTCGTCATGATCGATTACCTTTTGAAAATGGAAATGTGTATCAGATGCAAATCTCAAAAAGGGAATGACCAAGAATGCCGAAGAGGGATTACTGAAAAGCCTGATGGAGGCGCAGCTGTGTTTCCTCAAAACCAGTGCGCGACTTTGATTTCACGCTTATTACCGGGTTTGCGGGCGCAAGGGTATACCCTAAGTGTGCAAACAACAAGGAAAATCTCAGGCCGTCGCCAATTCAGCGCAGTTGGGCGCGTTGCCAATCATGACCCTGCAGTCGCATCCTATGATGAGGACGACCAGGCTTCGGGGAGGGAAAGATGACTGGCGCCATTCGAATTGCACTTCTCGCCGTATCATTAACCGCGGCACATGGCCTTTGGGCCGATCATTCCATGTATCCCAAGCGAACCGGTGGCATGGGTTGCATCGTCGAGCAGGTCTCGGAACCTGGGTTAAACGAATACATGTCACGCGGACTGAGCCCGGACGGCAAGTACATCGGCCTAACGCACCAGGAAGGTAAGAGCGAAAACGGCATCCCGATCGCCAGCGTGCGGGTGCAAAACCTGGAAACGGGAGAGGACAAGCCGGTCAATGCGGCCATGAACAACGCCGGTCACATTTCACCCGATAACAGCACCATGGTCAGTGCCATCTATGTGGAGAACGGCCGCACAGATATAGTGCTGCTCGACTTGGAAACCGACACGGTCACCCCCGTCGCGGCCCATGAGCACTGGGACTGGCTTCCAACCTTCTCGCCGGACGGTTCTTCCATCGTTTTCAATTCATACCGCGTCGATGACCAGGCCGATATCTATACCTATGACCGCGCAACGGGGGATCTCACACGCCGCACGGATGATCCCCGCTATGAGGCCCATGGTGAGTTTTCGCCCGATGGCACGAAAATCATGTTTCACCGCATGATCACGCACAAAGAAGATGGCGGTTACGACTTCGAAATCTTCGTCATTGATCTGGCAACCGGATCGGAAACACAGATCACACCTGGCTCTCCGTACGAGGAAAGCTACGGTTCCTGGGCGCCCGACAGCGCCCACCTGGTGTTTAGCAGCGACCACGAAGGCAACCCTTCAAAACCCAACCTGTACGTGCTTGCCCCGGATGGCAGCATTGTCTCCCGCCTGACCAAAGGCGACTGGAAGGACAGCTATGCGCAGTGGAGCCGTGATGGCAAGTACATCTACTTCAATTCCGATCGCGACGGGTCAGGCGGTGTTTACCGCATCGCAATGGATGGCTTTGACTGCGTTAAGGGCGACTAGCCTCAGCAGTGTTGCTAAAGCACTTCCCTAGCGGCAAGACCAAGGACTTTGTCGAAGGTGACCAGCGACGTGCGTAAATGATTGGCCAGGACAATTTAGGCCGCATCATAGGCAGTTAGATTCGTCGTGGCGATCAATGTACTGGTGTCCGGTCGCCTGGTGCCGGAAGTCGATTCAGATTCCAGCGTCGACGCTTACTGTCCAGCTGACCTACCGCCGCCATCGTCCCGCGAAGTGCCCATTCGGCAGTTTATATTGACGTTTTCGTTCCCTCTGTGGTTTCTCCTGGCGGCTGAACCCAATGCCTTCAGAAATCAGGGCAACTCGTGTCTGCCAGTGTAGACAAGCGCGAGTAGTTTCGAGTGGCACTGCCATAGGTACCAACGCTCGCCGTGTATTCAAAGACCAACGTTCCGCAAGCGGTCCATGTGAGGGTGAACGTGCCCCAGGTTTCAATGCTCACCTCGTCCGCGTCAAAGTCACGCCCCCAGGTCGTAACGCTTGCGGCATACAGGGCATCCATGGTGACGGTCATGCCGTCGGGCTCTCCGATGCCTAGCAGCCACAACTGGTTGTCATTCTCGTCGAAGGTGAAGAACACCACCAGCACGCTGCCGTTCTTGAGCCATTCGACGATGATTCCCTCGCCATCGCGATTGGGGTCGAAATAAGAACCGGACAGCCCGGCATTGGGACTCGGATCACCAGCGCCGCAGCCGGTCCCGACGATCGAACTGAGGCGAACCGCCTGGGTCAGCACCGCTTCGAAGCCCGCCCGCCCGAAACCTTCTTCGGCGTCTCCGGTGTAGGCCACGCTACCGCCCGGAGCAGCCAGGATGCAGTTGGGAAACACCATGTTCATCGAGCCGACAGGGGTGAATTCGATATCAGTTGGATCAAATCCGCTGCCGAAACTGGTGCCGACCGGGCGCAACAGTTCCTCGACAACCAGCGAGTTACCGCGAATCTCGGCGACACCTATGAACCAGGCCGGGCCTGAACCGTCGGGCCGGTAGCTAAAGGTATAAATCACGGCCGTGGTGTCGTTGAGAATCTCGACATAGGTCCCTTCGCCGTCACGCGAAGGGTTGTAAAAAGCCCCGCTGTGGCCTGGCAGCACCATGCCTGGGCCGATGGCTTCCATTGCGCCAATATCACAGCTGTAAACACCATCGTTGTTGCCATCCTGGGGTCGTGCCGTGCCGGAGAGATCCACGTACCCGCAGGGTAAAACTGCGAGTTCCTGTCCGGGAAGAACGAGAACATCGCTCAGGCCGCCGTCGAGCGCCGGACTGCCGGGTTCTGGCACCGGGTAGCCGTCGCCGTTGTTGCCCAGCATTGGATTCGTGTTGACGAGATCGGTCGCAGCGTCGAGTGGGCAGGTATCGTCGCTGGAAATGTTGTAGCCAAGGGAATTGAATATCGAAGCTGCCGAGTCATCACAGGAATCCTCAGGTTCCGATGGTGCCAGGGGCTGGCGCTCAGAGCGGCTGCCTGATTCGAGTTCAAACGCCTCACTGTCGAAGATGCTGCCGTATACGTTAAGTTCACCCGCCGAGCCGTCTACAAAGGTATCGTTGCCCTGGCCGGTGATGAAGGTATTGGAAGCGAGATTTGCGACGCCGTCACTGGAAAACACATAGGGCACACCGCATTCGAACTCATCCGAAAATAAAGAACCGCCAATGAAAGTGGCAAACTCGGGAAAGTTAATGCCGCGGTTGCTGTCCTGGCTGAAATGGCAGCCCTCGTCCGTGGCGTCATTGGCAAAGAATACTGACTGTTCTACTCGCGCAGAGGAAGATCCACTCAAATTGATTCCTCCTCCGTTCACGGCGGTGTTTCCTACGAATCTGGAACTGAACACCCTTGTCAGCGTGCCCCCGGAGCCTGAAATGGCGCCCCCATTGCCGTTGGAGCTATTGCTCATGAATGTGCTGTTGGAAATTTCTGCCCGGCATCCCTGGTCAAGCGCCAGTGCGCCACCATCACCGGTGTTGTGAAAGTCAGAAACGAATGCACCGACAAGCCGGAGTCGTCCTTCTAGGACGCACCTGGCCAGGGCAAACTCACCGTTCCCCTGCAGCACAAGGAGCGCGGCCCCAAGCGCCCGCGGGCCGATCGAAATGAAACCTGAAACATCAGGCAATGCTTTGCCTGATTCGGCAAGTGGCGCCGTGAACTGGAAGGGCGTGCTTCCTTCTATCCTAATTCGTGTCTCTATGAGTGGACCGTTGGCATTGCCGGTCTCGATTGCGGCAATCAGCCCGTCAGTGTCGCCGGCCTCGACAATCATGATTGGGGTTTGCGCCTGGGCTGCAACCTCAGTTGCCAGGATTACACACAGGCAAGCACACAACAAAACAAGGCGTAATGGAAGCGACATAACAAACCCCTTTCCGCTGGATTCAGCACACGAAAATTCGCAGTGCGTACTACAACACATAGCAGAAGGCGAGGCTTGGTGCTGATTGCAGGGATCGTTAGGGTTTTACCTGCCCGAGCAAGGCAAGTGACGTGCCCCGGGTTTCACGTTCACCCACCCATGAACCGCCCCAAATATTCCGGAGATTAATTCATCTCCCGGCCCACGCCGGTTTTAAGAGGGGAAAGTTCACCTAATTGGGCCGTAATTCGAAATGAGTAGACTGTCCCCCGATTTCCACCGCGCGGATGACAGTCTTCAACGCAATCGGTAAATTAGCCGCTGTCCCGGAGGTTCCAGCCCACGCCGGTTAGTGCTTGAGAGAGGGGAAATAAATGATCATTGACCAGGTGACCCGCAGTCTGCGCACCCGCGATTGGACTTCAGTCGTTGTTGAGATCGTCATCGTTATCGTCGGTATCCTGGTTGCGCTTCAACTCGATAACTGGAACCAGAACCGCAAAGCAGAGGCGCAGGCCGAAGTATGGCGCGCGGCGATCATCGAGGATTTGCGGTCGACACAGCGCAACCTGGAATGGCGCATTGATTACTACGAGCAGGCACTGGCCTTCGCCGAAACAACACTGCCAGCCTTGCAGGATGATGCGCCGGTCACGGCGGAGCA
>JAUIBE010000039.1 GCA_030428105.1 Gammaproteobacteria bacterium | reverse complement strand
GCCTTTACATGGTGCAGAAACTGCGCGAGAAGGGCGAAATCAGCGAAGGCGAGCTGATGGACAACTACGTCACCTTCATGGCCGGCATTTTCCGCTCGGTGCGCTTTGGCGCCTCCAGCGCGCATGGAAAGGCCAACATGATTCGCTTCAACTTCTTCAGCCAGGCGGGCGCATTCAGCCGCGATGAAGAGACCGGCACTTACAGCATCAACGTCGAAGCCTTTGAGCAGGCCGTCGAGGACCTGTCCAACAGGATTCTCACCC
This sequence comes from Gammaproteobacteria bacterium, assembly GCA_030428105.1. GTDB lineage: Bacteria > Pseudomonadota > Gammaproteobacteria > Xanthomonadales > SZUA-36 > JAUIBE01. The sequence continues at coordinate 26,878 of JAUIBE010000039.1, read as the reverse complement.
TGCAGGGCGATGGCGACTACGCCGCCGTGGACGCCTTTGTTACCGAGATGGCGGGCGTCGGCCCGCAGCTGCAGGCTGATCTCGACCGCCTCGCGAACGCATCCATCCCGGTGGATATCGTGTTTGAACAGGGCGTGGAGGTGCTGGGCCTGTAGGCGCGAGCCTGGCAGCCGGCAATGGAGGATGCGGCCCGAGGGCAAGAACCGCGTGATCGTGATCAAGGTGGGCAGCCAGGTGCTGTGCACCCAGGGAAATGAACCAGGCGGCGAACTCGATACGCAGGTCATTGCTTCGCTTGCCGGCCAGATTGCGGCCCTGTCCGCCGAGGGCTGGAAAGTGCTGGTGGTGTCCTCTGGCGCGGTCGCGGCGGGTAGCGGACGCAACCAGGAAGCCGTTTCCCGGCTGTCTGACCCGGTGATGCGCAAGCAGGTGCTGGCCGCCACCGGCCAGGTGCTGCTGATGGCCTGCTGGCGCGAGAAACTGGCCGAGCACGGCCTGGAAGTCGCCCAGGTGTTGGCCAGCAAGAGCGATTTTCAAAGCCGCGCGCATTACCTAAACATGCGCGGCTGCCTCGAAGGCCTGATCCGCGCCGACATCATCCCCATCGTCAACGAAAACGACGTGGTCTCCATCACCGAACTGATGTTCACCGACAACGACGAGTTGGCCGGCCTGCTGGCCGGCATGGTGGACGCCCACCTGATGCTGGTTCTGAGCTCGGTGCCGGGTTTGTACGCCGGCGAACCCGGCGAAGAAACCGTGATCGCCGAGTGGGACGCCGAACAGCACCGCGCGGAAGAAATTGTTCGCGAGGGCACTTCACGGCTCGGGCGCGGCGGCATGCACAGCAAGCTGGCCATCGCCATCAACACCGCCGCGCTCGGCACCGAGGTGGTGATTGCCGATGGCCGGGAGGCCGATGTAATTTCACGCGTTGCCCGGGGTGATTCTGTGGGAACGCGCTTTCCGGCCCGCAACCCGGTTTCGCCTGCCAAGCGCTGGCTGGCCAGTGCGGAAGGACAGGCCACGGCCACGGTGGTGGTGAACCAGGGCGCCGCCGATGCGCTCATCGATGACTCCCGCCTCACCAGCCTGCTGCCGGTGGGCGTGGTGCGACTGGAAGGCGAATTCGACAAGGGCGACGTGGTGCTGATTCGCGATGAAGCGGGCCAGGTGCTCGGCTGCGGCCGCGCCCAGTATGGCCACGAACAGGCCGAAGCCTTCGTGGGCAAGCAGGGGCAGCGCCCCCTGGTGCACTACGACTACCTTTACCTGGCCAACGCCAGCGGATCACGGCATGGATGAAGCAAAACTCAAACAGGACCTGAGAACAGTACGCGAGGCCGCGCGGGGCCTGGCCGCCATTGAAGACCAGCAAACCCAGGCAGTGCTGCACACGCTGGCCGATTCGCTGCTCGAAAACACCGCTGCCTTGATCGAGGCCAATGCCAAAGACCTGGCGCGGATGGACCCGGCCGACCCCAAGTACGACCGGTTACTCCTGAACGAGGAACGCATTGCCGCTATTGCCGGCGACCTGCGCCAGGTGGCCGCGCTGGAATCACCCATCGGGCGAATCCTGGAATCCCGCACGCTGGAGAACGGCTTGCGACTGGAAAAGCGCAGCGTGCCGATGGGCGTGATCGCGGTGATCTACGAATCGCGCCCCAATGTCACCTTCGACGTGTTCGCGCTGTGCTTCAGAACCCGCAACGCCTGCGTGCTCAAGGGCAGCCGTGATGCCGCTGACAGCAACCGTGCCGCCATTGCCCTGATCCACAACGCACTGCGCAGCCACGGAATAAACCCCGATATCGCATTCCTGGCGCCGGCCGACCGCGCCGCCTTGCCGGTGGTGCTGCAGGCGGTGGAAGAGATTGACCTGGCGATACCCCGCGGCTCACGCGGCCTGATCGACTTTGTGCGCGACCACGCCCGCATCCCGGTGATCGAAACCGGCGCCGGCATTGTCCACACCTACGTCGATGAAAGCGCCGACTTCGACAAGGCCCGGGCGATTGTCACCAACGCCAAGGCGCGCCGGGTGAGCGTGTGCAATGCGCTGGATACCCTGGTGCTGCACCAGGCCTGGCTGCCGCGCTTGCCAGAACTGTTGGCGGAACTGGGCGAATCATTCGATACCACGGTCTACGCCGATGACCAATCCTTCGCCGCGCTGGATGGGCACTACGCCGCAACGCTTGAGCAGGCCGAGGAAGCGCATTATGGGCAGGAATTCCTTTCCTACGCCATGTCGATTCGCACGGTGGATTCACTGGCCGAAGCGCTGGATCACATCCACGACCACAGCTCGCGCCACTCCGAGGCCATCGTCGCAGAGGACCCGGACGTTATCGAGGCATTCCTGAACGGCGTTGATGCCGCGGCGGTTTACGCCAATGCCTCCACCGCGTTTACCGACGGCGGCCAGTTTGGCATGGGCGCGGAGATTGGCATCAGCACCCAGAAACTGCACGCCCGCGGGCCGATGGCCTTGCCCGAGCTGACCAGCTACAAGTGGGTGGTTCGCGGCAGCGGCCAGACCCGCCCCTGAGGCTGAGCCATGGCCCGGGTGCTTGTGTTCCAGCATGTCGCGGCCGAGCCGCTGGGCACGCTGGACCCGATGCTGCGTCAGCGCGGCCACCGCATCCGCTACGTTAACTTCAACCGCGAACCAGACGCCCAACCACAGGTAGACCGCTACCACGCGCTGATTGTGCTGGGCGGGCCGATGATGCCCGACCAGGCGAATCGCTATCCGCATTTGACCACCGAGATGCGCTGTATCGAGGAGGCGCTCAAGCAGGACATGCCAGTGCTGGGCATCTGCCTGGGGGCGCAACTGCTGGCGCATACGCTGGGGTCAGCGATGCGGCCACTCAATGAATGGGAAATTGGCTGGTACCCGCTGGCACCCACCGCCGCCACCTCGGCAGACCCGGTGCTGTGCGCCCTCACCCACCCGCAACCGGTTTTCCAGTGGCACGGTTATTCCTTTGACCTGCCGGAAGGCGCGGCCCACCTGGCGCGTACCGAGCTGTGCGAAAACCAGGCTTTTCGATATGGGCCACGCGCCTATGGCTTCCAGTTTCACCTCGAGCTGGATGAGCGCCTGATCAATCGCTGGCTGGGCTTGCCGCCCTACCTTGAAGAATTGGAAAACAGCGGTGTGCCGCATGGGGCCGAAGAGATTCGCGACCAGACCCGCGAGAACATCAAGGACTCGGTGGCGCTAAGCCGCAACGTGTTTGGTGAGTTGCTGGAGCCGCTGGGGAGGAAGGCGGCCAGGCACGTGCTGCCCTCACGCTAAAAAATTCGCGGTCTGAAGCCCGCTCCTACGGCTCATTCGGAGCACCTGTAGGAGCGACGTTTACGTCGCGACCCTTTCGGGCGCTGAGCCAGCTCCAGCAAGAGCTATTGCCGGGTAAGCGCTTCCAGCAACGCCTGCATCTCGGACACAACATCAGGCCGCGCTTCAAACAGATTTTGCATCTGCCGAGGGTCGGTATGCAGGTTATAAAGCTGCGCCGGTGGCGCACCAGCTTTCATAGCGCCGTCAACCACATCGCTGTTCTGCTGGCCGGTAAACGCCAGTGCCGCAGCGCCGGCAAAATCATGTTCGCCCAGGCGTTTTCCGGCGAATCCACCCTCGTCCTGGGCCGGGATGTACATCCACGGTCCCTTGCGTAACGCCAGGTGGCTTTTGCGCGCAGGACTGATGACCAGGGTGTCACGTACCGGGGCCTGGTCGGCGCCAAGCAAAATGGGTAGAAGGCTGACACTGTCCGGCCCTTCGCCCGCCGCCAGCTTGCGCCCTGCTATCTCCGCGACGGTGGCCATAAAATCGATATTCGCAACCAGCTGGTCAGAACTTGATCCTGCGGCGATTTTTTCGGGCCAGCGGGCAATCAGCGGAACCCGGTGGCCGCCCTCCCAGGCGCCGAATTTCATGCCCAGCAGGTCGCCGTTGAGCCGGTGGCCGGCTTCCCACGCGTTCTGGCCGCCGCGGTTGAACATGCCGCCGTTGTCGCTGGTGAAAATGACCAGGGTTTTTTCGGCCTGGCCGGCGGTCTGCAGCGCTTGAAGCAATTGCCCCACCATCCAATCCAGCTCATGCATTGAATCGCCGTAAGGCCCGGCGCGGCTGGTGCCAATAAAGCGGGGCGCCGGCGTAAACGGGTGATGAATGTTGGTTGGGGCGAAATAGAGAAAGAACGGGTTGCCGGTTTGCGATTGCAGCCAGGCCACTGCCTTCTCGGTGAGTGTGGTGCCGATTTCCCGGTCGACGTACAGCTCATGGGCAGCGAGTCCCCCGCCGATCTTGTCGAAGTCGAATTTTTCGTCGAAATAGCGGCTCACCGCGGTTTCGCCGTAAACCATCGGGTCTTCTTCGGTCAGCCCCACCACGTGGTGGTTTTCCACGTAAACAAACGGCGGGTGGCTGTTGAGCACGGGTACGCCAAAGTAGTAATCGAATCCGAGTTCCAGCGGGCCGGGTTTAAGCGGCTGGTTCCAGTCAACCGGGTCGGTTTCGCCAAAACCCAGGTGCCATTTGCCGATGGCGGCAGTGGCATAGCCCGCCCCTTTCAGCACATCGGCCAGGGTGGTGCGGGTGGTTTCAACGGTGAGCGGCTCGGTGACAAAAACCGGGAACCAGAAGTCGCGCCGGAACGGGTACTCCCCGGTCATCAGCGCATAGCGAGAGGGCGAGCACACTGCCGAGGCCGAGTGGGCATCGGTGAACAGCATGCCCTCGCTGGCCAGCGAATCGATGTTCGGCGTGCTGATCAAGGTGGCACCGTAGGCACCGACGTCGCCATAACCGACATCGTCGGCATTGATCAGGACAATATTGGGCAGGGAATCCTGCGCGAAAACCGATTGGCAAAACAACCAGGCGCAACAAAGCACCAATCCGAGGAAAGCGCTTCGCCATCCACTGAAACACTCAGTGGTAGTGTTTGCGGGCGACTTCAGCGCGTTTTCTGCGCATCACCAACGATGCGCACCTTAAAGCCCAGTTCGTGGCTCAGCGCCACCATCTCGCCAAATACATCACCGTAGGCCACTGCCACGTGGTTGCTCTGGTAGTGCGCCATCAGGGTCTGCTGGCTGCAGCCCAGGTCGGCCATCATGATCGGCCACTGAGGCGTGGTGCCCTGCCAGTAGTGGTTTAGCCGCTCTTCGGGCAGTTCCACGACTTCGCCGCGGCCGATGTCCATGATGACTTCATCACCGCTCAGCCAGGCGCGCGCCCAGGTCATCTTGCCGGGCCGGCTGACCCCGGCGAATGTTCCCCCTGCATTTGGAAAATACATCGAAGGCTGGCGCCAGGAATGCACCCCCTCGAGCGTGTGCGGGTCATGGTTGAACGCATAAGCGCCACAACTGCCGGAATTCAGCAGCACCCACAAATAGCGGCCCTGCTCTTCACCTCCCCAGCGGACATCGTGGAACATCACTGCCTCGTGCAGGCCTTTTTTCTGCAGCAGGCGTTTCATCATTTCCATCGGAATGACGTTGCCCTGGTCGGCCTCGGTGGCGGTGATGAAGGGCGTTCCGGTGGATTCCGGGCGGCATGCCGAGTTGAGCAAGCCTTCGCAGAAATCACTGGGCGCCGTAACCGGGATCAGGCCAAGCTGGTACTGCCAACCCAGGCAGTCGGCGCCGAATTCGTCGATCAGGTCGAGCACAGCGCAGTACATCGCGAGTTGTTCGCGGGTGCTGTCCTCGGTGAAATCTTCTGCGCCTTCCTCGCGCCAGTGGAACGTAACCCCACGCTCCTGCACGAAGCGGAAAGCATCTTCCACGCGCGCCGGGTCGATGTCTTTCATCCGCGCCGGCAGCCAGGCCTGGTCAACCTTGTGCTCGGTAAAGCCATGACGGTTGAGCACGCGGTGGCCGAAATAGCCGTTGACCATGCCCATCGAGGTATCGCCCAGCATCAGCACCAGGATGCGACGGTCGCGAATTTCCTGTGCCACCTGCGCGGCAAGCTGGCGCGCCTGCGGGTCTACTTCCGCTGGCTCAAACAGCTCATCTTGCGGGTGATCGATGACGCCGTTGGTGCACCACTGGTCGAGCCGCTCCATGAACCACTCGTCGGTGCTCCAGTCAGGGGCCTCGGTCCACAGGCGCGATGCCTGCCGGCCCACGCTCTCCAGGCAGGCCGCCGTGTTGAGCAAGCCCACCAGGCCAGGAAAAGTGCCCTGGAAATTCGATGCCAGTAGCAGTGGGTTGTCCTTACCGACCACGCCATCCACCGTGTGGGGCCCGTACACCCAGTGCACGAACAGGCCGATCATCGGGTCATCAATGCGACCGAGCTTGTCGATGGCCTCGTTGGGTTTCGAAAGGAAGCCGTCCACCAGGTAGGGCGTCCTGCCCAGGCGCTTGAGGGCAGCGGTCATCTGCCGGGTGGTTTCCTGGATCAGCGGCAAGGCTACTTCATTGGGTTTCTGGCGGTAGTCTCCCGGCCAGAACAGGGCAACAGGTTTGCTCACTGGATTACCAGGTCACGGGTGGCAAAAAAATCGTAGGCGACACGCGCAATGTCAGCGATAACGCGCTCGTGGTCTTCCCTCGCGCCGAACCCATCCTTGATAAACACCGTGATGACCAGGTGGCCCTGGTCGCCAGGAAGGGTAATGACGCCGGCGTCGTTGGCGGTACCGGCAATGGTGCCGGTCTTGTGGGCCACGGGTGTGCCCTCTGGCAACTGGCCCGGAATGCGCTCCGGACCGGTTTCGCAGCGGGCCATGATGTCCTTCAGCAACTGCGTGCTCGAAGGCGAGAGCAGATCACCCTGCCACAGCCGCGCCAGCAGCCCGGTCATGGCGTTCGGCGTACCCTGGTCTTGCGGGTCGGCCGCGAAAGCACGATAGGCATCGGTGTCAGCGTCGGTGAAATACACCTGCAGGCGCGGGTCGCCGTCCAGCGCAGCCCACTGGTCCATGTAGGATTGCCCGGCGGCAGGCTGGGGCAACCCGGCAAACTGGAGCAGCAGGTTCGCAGTTGAGCGATCGACCCGCAGTTCAGTGATATCCACGCTGCGCAGCCACTGGGTTACCGCGCCAGGGCCACCGACCGCCCTCAAAAACACGTCGGTGGCGGTGTTGTCGCTCTCGCGCAGCATCAGGTCCATCAGGTTGGTCAGCGATAGCGACACGCCAGGATGCGGCAGGCTATGGGTGATAACCGAGGAGACGACCCGGTCACCGGGTTGGATATCGATCATCTGCGCCAGGTCGAGCTGACCCTGGTCCGCCTGGTGCAATCCGGTTGCGGCCATAGGGATCTTGTAGGTGCTGGCCAGCGGAAACGACTGGTTGCCGTTGACGCTGACCGTGCTGCCCGACTCCAGGTGATGAAGCGCGACGCCAACCGTGGCATCGACTGACGCGGCGATCCGCTGGATTTCCTGCGCCAGCGGTGCGAGTTCCGCAGACGACTGCGTATCATCCGCCACAAGCTGCACCGCCACCAAAGCGCACAATGCGGCTGCGATTAAAAGCACTGTTCGCACGCCGCTACCAGGTACCGGCCGACGAATCGCTCGCCAGGCACATCAAAAGTTAACCGAAAAGCGCACGCCAACCGTACGCGGCTGCACCACGCTGGTGGTGGCGCGAACAAAGCCGACGGCCGGGCGGGCCGAGCCGCTGGAGTAGGCGTATTCATCGAACAGGTTGGTCACGTACAGGGTGCCGCTGAAGCGATCCGTACGGAAGCCGATGTTCGCATCCACTTCCACGTAGTCATCGATCACGAAGTTGGTGATCAGCGGCGTGATCACTTCGCCGTCCGAACCTACACCGCCCTCGAAACCGGTATCGCGGTCGTCCACGTAGCGGATACCGCCGCCGGCGAATCCGTCAACACTGCCGCCCCAGCTGAAGTCATAGCGCGCCATGGTTGAGAAGGTCCACTCGGGAACACCCGGAATGTTTTCACCCGAAACCGCGCCAAACGCCGAGGTTTCGTCGTCGTCCAGGGTGCTGTGCGTGTACGCCAGGCTGGTGATGATGGTGAGTGGTTCGATGGGCACGTAGTTCAGGGTACCTTCGAAACCGTAAGCGGTCACATCGCTGTTGGCGTTGCCGCCGGTCATGGCGCCATTAACGAAGATGCGCGCCTGCAAGCCTTCCCAGCTCTGGTACCAGGCCGCCACGTCATACGAAACCTTGCCGCTGGAGGTCACGCCCTTGGCGCCAGCCTCGTAGCTCCACAGGGTGTCGCTTTCCACTACCAGGGGCGCCACATTGTTGCCGTTGGCATCCTGCAGGGGAAGATTGGCGTTTGAAGGGCGGTAACCGCTGGCGATTCGCCCGTACACAGAAAGCGCATCCGAGGGCCGGTAACGCAGGGCAAACGACCAGGTATCGATGGTGTCCTCGTCAACCGTTGGCGGGGTGTCGGTCACCAGGATTTCCGGTCCGTCATCCACTGCCACGGTGGTTTTCACGTCAGCGATTCGTCCGCCGACGGTCAGGTCGAGATCAGGGTTGAAGTAGTAGGTCAGGCTACCGAAGCCAGCCAGCTCCTCAAGCGTGCTCGGAATGTTCACGTCCAGCAGGACAAAGCCGGAGGGCAAGCCTTCGAGGCGCTGCAGGTTGCCGCTTTCTTCATCAGAGTAAATCGCGCCGATGGTCCACTCGAGTTTCTCGTTGCTGTCAGATTCCAGTCGCAGTTCCTGCACGAAACGCTCGGTGGAGTAACCGCCGGTGAAGGGCGCTTCGTCTACCGGCTCGCCGGCGAACAGTTCGATCAGCGGGCCAAAGGAGACCACCAGGTCAGTAACTGCTGAGGTCTGCAGGTCCTGGTAGCTAGTGGATGAAATCAGGCGTGAATTGTCGAACTCGTAGTACAGCGCCAGGCCATACACATCGAGCTTCCACTCGTCATCGGAGTACGAGGTGTCGGTGCTGTAATCGCCGTAAATCGGCTCGAACGGTGGGCCTGCCAGCGGCACGATGTTGGCGCCATTCCAGCCCTTCTCCATGGCGATCGCAGTGAGCGAGCCAGAGAAGCGGTCGGTGAAGTTGGCGTTGAGCTTGGCCGAGATGTTGTAACCATCGTAGCCGTTCACATTGTTATCAGCGCCCGAGATGGCCTCTGGAATGCGATCGATAAAGCCGCCCACATCATCGTAGGAAGCCGCCAGGCTGAAGCCCACTTTCTCGGCAACAATTGGGGTGCTCAGGTTTGCGGCGTAGCGCTGGTTGAACTCGCCGTACGCGGTGGTTGAAAAATCAACGCTGGCTGAACCGCGAAACTCGTCCATGGACGCATCGCGGGTGATGTAGCGAAGCACGCCGCCCATTGCGGACGCACCGTACAGCGTTCCTTGCGGCCCCTTGATGATTTCCACGCGTTCCAAATCCAGCTGCACCGCGTCCAATGCCAGGGAAGCGCCTGCCGCGTTGTTGCCGCCCGAGCCAATGGGAATATCGTCCACGTAAATACCAACGCTGGGCGAGGAGGTGAAATTGGAAACGCCGCGCATCGTGATGGCGTTGTCCTGCGGCGTGGAACCACCCTGGTAGTAAGCACCCGGTGTGTATTCGATTACGTTCTGGATGGTGTCCAGACCAACTTCAACGAAGTTTTCCGGCTGCCATGCGGTGACCGCAAGCCCGGTGTCTTGCAGCGACTCTTCGCGGCGTGAAGCCGTGACAATGACTTCTTCGAGCGCGCCCGCCGATTCATTATCCGCGTCCTGGGCATGGGCGCTGCCGAGCGGAGCGCCAAACAGCGCGATGGCGATGGCGGCAGCCAGCACCCCGCGGGTGGGTTGACCCTGTTTTTGATTGCCGATGAAGGTAGGGCTGTTCACGTTTGCTCTCCTGTTGTGCCTGCGTGTTTTCTAATACGAAAATTAATTTCATATTAGCAAACTATTTTTGAAATATACAAGAGAGGCCGAAAAACGGCCCGAATACCCCCAAAATCTTTTCACATTTGAAACCCGTAAACGTTTATTCTGCTAAGGTCTGCCCTGCCCCGGCCGCCCAGGCGGCAGCCGAAAAGGGGCTTTCACGCTCAACCCAGGTGCAACATGGTCAACAAGGAAAATTCAGGCTCATCAGCGGGTAACAGCTCGGTTGGTGCGGGCATCAAGCGATACCGGCTGGCGCGCAAATGGTCGCTCAAGGATCTCGGCGAGCGCTGCGGGATTCCCATCTCAACGCTTTCCAAGGTGGAAAACGGCCAGATGTCGCTGAAAATCGAAAAGCTGATGGCGGTTTCAGAGGCGCTCGATGTGGACATCATGCAACTGGTCTCGCCAGTTGAGAGCGAAGCGCCCAGGAAGGTGGTCACGGGCCGCCGCAGCGTGACGCGGCGGGACCAGGCCGTTACCAGCCGTACCGAAAACTCCATTTATGAGCATCACGCCCATGAGCTTTCCAACCGACTGCTGATACCGGCGGTCATCGAGGTATTGCCTGACCGCCAGCCAGACCTGCTGAAACACCAGGGAGAGGAGTTTATTTTCGTACTGGAGGGTCGTGTCGAGGCGCTGACCGAGTTCTATGAGCCCACCGTTCTGGAAGCCGGCGACAGCATGTACATCGACTCCACCATGGCGCACAACCTGCGCGCGCTGGATGGAAAACCCGCCCGGGTCCTGAACGTCTCTTCGGCTTCCAGGCGCGAACCGCGCAGTGAGCACAGCGGCTGATTTTTTCTGATTATCACATATGAAACTATTTTCTTATGTGATATATTTTTCGATATGAGGATTTTTGCGGCCTATTTTGCCCACGAGACCAACTCGTTCTCGCCCATACCGACCAATCTTGAAAGTTTTCGGGAGCTCGGAATCTATCGCCCATCAGGCGATACCGAATTCACCCCCGAGAGCGCCAAGGGCGCATGGCATTTCTTTGAAGAAGCACAACGGCGCGGCGACGAGATCACCGTAGGCCTGTGCGCGCACGCGCAGCCCAGCCGCCCTACCCGCGGCGAAGACTACCGCACTCTGCGCGACTGGCTGCTCGAAGACTTGCAAGAAGCCCAGGACGAACTCGACATGGTGCTGCTGTTCATGCACGGCTCGATGATGTCCGAGGACTGCGACGATTGCGAAGGCGATGTGTTGCAGCGCATCCGCGAGCTGGTTGGCCCGGATATCCCGATTGGCCTGCTGCTGGACCTGCACTGCAACATCACCGAAAAGATGTTGCAGCACGCCACCATCATCAAGGCTTGCAAGGAATACCCGCACACTGATTTTCGCGATCGCGCACTCGAGTTGTACGACATCTGTGCCCGCGTGCGAAAGGGCGAAGTGCAACCCAGCGTGGCGCTGGTTCCCGTACCCATGTTCGGACTGTTCCAAACATCGCTGCCGCCGATGCGGCCGTTTATCGACTCGATCATCGAGCGTGAGCAGCAAGCAGGCATTCTCTCCATCAGCCTCGGACACGGATTCCCCTGGTCGGATTTCGAAAGCGCTGGTGCCAGCGTCCTGGTCACCAGTGATGGCGACCCACAGTTGGCCAGCAGCCTCGCCCAGTCCCTCGCCCACGAGTTCTTTGCACTGCGCGAGAGTGGCCAGGCGCCGGCAGCCAACATTGAACAGGTGCTCGACGAGGCCTGCAGCGTGGCCGAGGGCACCGTGGTTGTGGCCGACATGTCGGATAACCCCGGCGGCGGCGCTGCATCAGATTCCACCTTTATCCTCCAGCAACTGCTGGCGCGGGGTATTCGCGATGCCATGGTTGCCTACGTGTGGGATCCCGGCTCGGTCGACCTGGCGTTTGCTGCCGGTGAAGGCGCGAAACTCCCACTGCGCATCGGCGGCAAGGTAGGGCCCGCTTCGGGCAAGCCGGTCGACCTGGAGGTAACGGTTGAACACCTGCGCCGTGACGCGCGCCAGGCGCACATTGCCGACGGAACCTCCACCCACCTGGGGCGCACGGCTGTGGTTTCCGCCCACGGCATCGAAATTGCGCTCAATGACATCCGCCAGCAGCCCTTCACGCCCGAGGGCCTGGTTGCCTGCGGTATCGACCCGTGGAAACGCCGCCTGCTGGTACTCAAATCCAGCCATCACTTTTATGCCGGCTTCCACCAGCGCGCCGCGCGCATTCTTTATTGCGACGCGCCGGGCACCCTGAACCGGGATGTGCGCCAGCTTCCGTTCCAGCGCCTGCGCCGCCCGATCTGGCCGCTGGACGAGGTTTGCTCCGATACGTTTGCGGGCATCGTAAACGCGGCAACGGGCTAAAGCATGAAAGCCCTGGCCATTGCCGCCATTGTCGTTGCGCTTGCCGCCAGCGGCGTGGCCCTGGCCTATGCCCTGGGCGCCAGCGCGGTCATCGCCTACCTGCTGACTGACAGCGCGCGCTTCCTGGGCGCCGCACCGCAGCGCATCTTCTCGCAGCTCGACCTGTTCGCCATCATGGCAATGCCGCTGTTTATCCTGGCCGGCGAACTAATGAACCGCTCGGGCGTCACCCGTTCATTGATCAACTTTTCACTGCTGGCTCTCGGTCGTTTCCGAGGAGGGCTGGGGCATGTGAATATCCTTACCTCGGTGTTTTTTGCCGGTATCAGCGGCTCAGCCACTGCCGATATCGCGGCCATGTCCAACACCTTTGTTCCGCAGATGGAAAAACGCGGTTACGACCGCGATTACGCGGGGGCGGTCACTGCCGCAAGCTGCGTGATTGGGCCAATTATTCCGCCCTCCATCATCCTGATTTTGTACGGCGCGGTGATGGGCACCGACGTGGCGGCCCTGTTCGCCGCCGGCGTGATTCCCGGCCTACTGTTGGCGATGGCCCTGTTTGCCACCAACGCGGTGCAGGCGCACCGCCACAAGCATCCCGGCGGCCGGCCGGAAGATGTGCCGCCGCTGTGGCCCACGCTGAAAAGCGCTGCACCGGCGCTGCTGCTGCCGGTGATTATCCTGGGCGGCATCGTTTTCGGCGTGGTCACGCCCATCGAGGCCGGCGCCCTGGCCAGCCTGGCAGCCGCGGTGATCGGGTTCACCCAGGGTGAGCTGACGCTGAAATCGGTTTTCCAGGCAATGGAGCGAACCGCGCTGCTCACCGGCTCGATCTTCATGATCATCGCCGGCGCCTCGCTGATGGGTTACCTCATCGTGCTGCACCAGGTGCCAGACGCCATTGCCCAACTGGTCTCTCAGGTTCACCTGGAGGGCATCTGGTTCATCCTGATCATCATGGTCACCTTCCTGCTGCTGGGCATGGGTTTCGATTTCATGCTGGGCCTGTTGGTGGTGGCGCCCCTGCTGGTGCCGATTGCGGTATCTCAGGGCGCCGACCCGGTGGCGCTGGGGCTGCTGATATGCCTGAACATGGCCGTTGGCCTGATTACCCCGCCATTGGGCGGCGCCATCATGATGGTTTCGACCATTACCGGCCAGGGTTATTGGTCGCTTTGCCGTAAGACGCTGCCTTTTGTTGCGGCCGAGCTGGTGGTGTTGCTGGTAATCGTGGCGTTTCCTGAAATCGCGCTGTTCCTGCCGCGCGCGCTGGGGCTGTTGTGAAACGGCGGGCGCTGATCCAGGGTTTGGGGGCGGCAGCGCTTGGCGTCAGCGCAAGCGGGCTGCGCGCCAACCTGGATAGCGACGTGAAAATCGGCATGTCGACGCCCGCCAGCCTGGAACGCAACGGCGTGTACGTGTGGATCAAGACCTGCGCCGACCGGCTCAGGGAACATGGCATCGGCGCGCGCGTTTACCCCAACAGCACCTTGGGCGGTGATCGCGAGCGCACTTACCAGATGCAACTGGGCCTGTTGGAGCTGAACGCCACCGGCGGCGACGAGATTGGCCGCTGGTCACCTCTCATCGCGGGCAGCGCCCGGCCCTTCCTGATCAACTCCTACGGCCACATGAGCCGGCTGGTCAGCGACACGCCGTTTGTCGAGCACGTTTCAAGAGACCTGCGGCCGCACGGCCTGGAGATGGTCGACCTGGCCTACACCGCTTCGATGGTCGGCCTGTTCACCAACGGTACGCCGGTGCACACCATGGACGACTTGCAGAAGCTGCGACTGCGCGTGCTGAGCGAGGCCGATTTCGCCCTGCTGCGCGCCTGGCGCGTGCGCGGCGTGCAGGTGGCCTGGGAAGAAGTGGCCCAGGCACTGCAGACCGGCATCATCGACGCCTACCTCAACCCTCCGAACATCGCCCTGATGTTCGGCCACGGCTCGGTGCTGGATTACTACACCGACCTGCGGATGGGTCCGGCGGCGCGCATCGTGGTGGCCTCCACCGAGTGGCTGGATTCGCTGACATCCAATGAACGGGATGCAGTGAACGATGCGTTTGCGGCCGCCCGCGCCGCCAACCGCGCCTGGACCCAGTCCATCCAGACCGCTGACCGCGCCAACCTGGAAAAGGCCGGCATCGAGTGGATCGACCTCGAGCCGGAAGCCCGCCAGGCCTGGATCGACGCCAGCGAGGCCATCGTCGCGGGAGCCTGGGAGACGCCGGAGGCCTCGGCGCAATACCGCGAGTGGGTTAACCAGACCCGTGGAGATCAATGATGCAGCCAAGCAATCCCATCGTTTCCCTGTTGCAGACGATCTCCGATTTCCTGGAGCGCACCGCCCGCTGGCTGGCCGCCAGCCTGGTTGGCGTGATGCTGGCCTGCATCCTGCTGCAGATTGTCGCCCGCTACCTGTTTGATGAGCCGCCGCACTGGACCGAGGAACTGGCGCGTCACGCCATGATCTGGGCCGGCTTCCTGGGAGCCACGGTGGCCTGCCGGCGACGCCTGGACCCGGTGCTAGTCAACCACGCCAACATCCGCCGGCCGGCGCTGCGGCGCTTTGGCCGCTGGCTGGAATTATTCGCCATCTACGTGTTCGGCATTCCAATACTGATCGCCACACCACGATTCCTTGAATTGCACGCCGAACGTTTTACCGAATCCCTGCAAATACCCAGCGTCCTGGTGGTGTTCATCATTCCGCTTTGCATCGCCATCATCCTGCTTCACGCCGTGGTGCGCGTGCTGGTGAAAGACGGCGATGAAGCGGACGCGAACCAGGCGCCTGAGCAGCCATCTTCCTGAGGAGTTCCCGATGTCGCTTTTTACTGCCCCGTACCTGATTCCCGAGAAGCTCGAATCGCGCGCGGCCACGTTTGAAAACCCCACCGGCGCGCGCGGCGCAGGCGGGTCCGAGGCCAGCCCGCTGGGGCCAGGCCGGAAAGGATCGGCGGTGCAGCACGTGCACGACGGCGAAACCGTGATGCTGACGGACATCGAAGGCCCGGGGACGATCCGCCACATCTGGATCACTACGCACGACAAACCTCATCTGCTGCGCGGCGCGCGCATCCGCATTTTCTGGGAAGGCCAGGCGCACGCCAGCGTGGAACTGCCGTTGGGTGAATTCTTCGGCTTTGCCCACGGCCGTGCCCGCGCCTTCCAGTCGGTGTTCCACTCGGTCAGTTCCGCCAAGGGCATGAACTGCTGGTTGCCCATGCCGTTCACGCAGCGTGCCCGCATAGAGTTCACCAATCTTTCCGGCGCCCGTCTGCCGCTGTTCTACCAGGTGGACTACACCCTGGGTGATGAACACCCGGACAACGTCGGGCGCCTGCACGCCTCGTTTCGCCGGGAAAACCCCACCACCCTCGGCGAGGACTTCGAGATTCTTCCCAGGCGCTCCGGCCGCATCCGCTTCCTGGGTTGCGTGCTGGGCGTGCGCCCGCTCGACCCCCTGTGGTGGGGCGAGGGCGAAATGAAAGCCTGGATCGATGGCGACGAGACCCTGCCGACCATTGTCGGCACCGGTTCGGAAGATTACGTGGGGCATGCCTTTGGCATCCAGGATGAAGACTTCCTGCACCACGGCTGCGCCTGGCGTCAGAACGACGACCCGGCCAATACCGGCGCGGTTTCTCTCTATCGCTGGCACCTGGCCGACCCCATTTTCTGCCAGCAGGACCTGCGCATCGCCATTCAGCAGATTGGCCACCGACCAACCTACAAGGCGAAAACCATCGACGAATACAAGGCGGAGCTGTACGAGCGCCAGGATGACTGGTCGGCCGCTGCGTTCTGGTACGAGGCGACGCCTTCGCAGCCGATTGAGCCATGCGCCGAGCCAGCACTGTGCCTTGCAGACCTGGGTGAAGCCGAATCGTCGTGAACGCTGACGACGCCTGGCTGGGAACGCTTTCTCCGCCAATGCGCGAGGGACTGGTCGCGGCCATGCGCCGCGAGCGCGTGCCGCTACCCGCTGCGAACGACTTTTCAGCTTGGGCTGCGCTCCAGCAGTTAGTGGAAGAACGCAGCAAGCCGGCTTGCGCACAGGCGCTGCAGCACCACGCGCCCGAAATCACGCCGCGCAGCTTCGGCGATATGGAAGCGGTGGTGATCATGCCACCCGGCTGCCCGGCCAGGCGTACGCCGCTGATCTTTCTGCACGGCGGGGGTTACACCACCTTCTCGGCGCGCTCCTCGCTGTTCGCCACCATTCCGCTGGCGCAGGAAGTGCAACGCCCCATTATTTCCCTGGATTACCCGCTGGCGCCCAAAACCACGTTTGAATCCACCGTGCCGGCCACGGCGCGCGCAGTGGCCGCAGTGCTGGAAGCGTTTCCAGGCGCAGCCCTGGCGGGCGACTCTGCCGGTGGCGGCCTGGCGGTTGCGGTGTGCAAGCGGCTCGGCCACGAACGAAATAGCGAAATCAGCGCCCTGGCACTCATTTCGCCGTGGGCCGACCTGGGCAATCGGGGCGACAGCCGCATTACACAGCGCGAACTCGACCCCTTGCTCACCTACGACACCATGCTGGCCGCTTGCGCCAATGCCTACGCGCCGCAGGGCATCGACCACCCCGATGCCTCGCCACTGCTGGGTGAGTTCAACGAGGCGTTCCCACCCACCTATATCGTCGTGGGCGAGCGCGAGATCCTGCTTTCGGATTCGCTCCGTTTGCACCAGCTCCTCGGCGAAGCCGGGGCGCAATCCTCGA
Organism: Gammaproteobacteria bacterium; assembly: GCA_030428105.1. Taxonomy (GTDB): domain Bacteria; phylum Pseudomonadota; class Gammaproteobacteria; order Xanthomonadales; family SZUA-36; genus JAUIBE01. Next base: position 9,913 of record JAUIBE010000039.1, on the reverse strand, counting down.
TAGACGTCCACGCAGGCCTGCCGCACTCGTTCCCGGTGGTGTTCCCCAACACACCGGAGTCCGCCAGCGCCCGCGCCTCGATCAAAAACCACCTCGACCAATACTGCGGAGACCCTGCATGAACCAGGCACCAGCCAATCGACTGACATACGCCATGGCCGTGTGCCTTGCCATCCTGCTTGCATCTCTGCACAGCAGCCAGGCACTCGGCGGTGACGCCGCGCCAGCAGAAAAGTCACTGACCCTTGAGTCACCCTGCCCGTTTGAAGCTGCGGCCACGCTGCCGCCCAAACGCGTGTCATGCGGCTATCTCGAGGTACCGGAGAACCGCGCTGCCGGGGAAAGCCGAACCATTCGCCTGCCGGTTGCCGTCATCAAGACCAGCGCCGAGGACGCCGAAGCCAAGCCCGACCCGGTCATCTTCATTGCAGGTGGCCCAGGTGGTTCACCGACCACCAGCGCGCGCACTTTCGAGCTGTTCGCCTCGCATGCCTTTAATACCAACCGCGACCTGGTCCTGTACACCCAGCGCGGCGCGGCCATGACCGAGCCCGAACTGGATTGCGCCGCCATCAACTCGCGCGGCGCGGTCTACCTGGAAGACCACTCGCTGGAGCAGCGCGACCACGCCATCGCCGCGGTTGCCGTTGCCTGCCTGCACCAACTGGCCGAAGACGGACACGATCTGCAGGCCTATTCGGTGCAGGAAAACGCCCAGGACCTGGTGGACCTGCGCAATGCGCTTGGCCTGCAGCAATGGAACCTGCTGGCAGTGAGCTATGGCACGCTGATTGCCATCGAGACCGCAGCACGCGACCCTTCCGGGGTGCGCAGCATGGTGCTCGATTCGCTGGTCTCGCCGCAAAGCGATGTGTTCATGTCGCAGGGCAATCGCAACTTTGGCCTGGGCCTGCAGCGTATTTTTGAAGATTGCGCGACCCAGCCCACCTGCGCCGAAAGATTTCCCGGCCTGGAAGATTCGCTGGCGAAGATCCTCGCAAGCCTGCGTGATCAGCCCGTCACCCTGCCCATCGTGGTGCCTGGTTCTGAGGAACCTGCTGCGATGGTGGTTAACTGGCACGACTTCCTCGGCGTGGTGCACTGGATGCTGTACAACGCCCAGACCCTGACCCTGGTGCCCTTGCTGATCGACGAAACGGCCACCGGCCGCTACGACTTGCTGGGTGTGCTCATCAATCGCGTGTTCCCCGGCCCGATGCTGGCCGATACCGGACCGGCCGGGATGTTTTTCGCCACCGTTTGCCGCGACCAGTGGACCGCGCGCAACCCGCTTGAGAAGCCAACCGCTGATTTCGACGGTTACTCGATGGCCAGCTTCCTGGAACCCGCGTGTTCGGATGCTTCCCTGGGCTATGGCAAGGCGCCTGCGCCCGCTGTGGTTCACTCAGACGTTCCCACGCTGCTGCTCAGCGGGCGCTTCGACCCGATCACTCCGGACATCAATTCAGAAGAAGTGGCTGCCACCTTTGCCAACGCCTCGCTACTGCGCGTTCCCAACTTTGGCCACTCAACGCTTAGCGGCTACACCGCCTGCCAGACCGTGGCCGCGGCTTCATTCCTGGACGATCCCCGGGATGTAAGCGGGTTCGAATGCCTGCAGGAACTTGCACCCCCGGTGTTCGTCCTGTCGTTGCAGGAAGCCCAGGCGAAGTTTGCGGCGCCGTAGCCGGAAGTCCCATGCTGGAACCCGCAAAAGCGATCATCGAAAACGGCCAGGCCACCCTTGGCTGCGAGCTGGGCTCAACCCGGATCAAGGCGATCCTGGTGGATGCCAGCGGCCGCCTGCTAGCCAGCGGCTCGCAGCAGTGGGAGAACCGCCTTGAGCATGGCTACTGGACGTACTCTATGGAGCAGGTGTGGGAAGGCCTGGCTGCCTGTTATGCCAATCTGGTAAGCGATGTTGCTGCGCGCTACGACTGCCCGCTTCGGAAACTGAAGGCTGCCGGGTTCAGCGGCATGATGCACGGCTATATCGCGGTGGGCGAAGACGGCGAACTGCTCACCCCGTTCCGCACCTGGCGCAACAACACCACCGCCCAGGCTTCGACAGAACTGACTGCCCTGTTCGACTGGCCAGTTCCCCAGCGCTGGAGCGTTGCCCACCTGTACCAGGCCATCCTCGATGACGAGGAGCACCTGCATCGACTGGCTGGCATCAACACCCTGGCCGGCTACGTGCACTGGAAGCTCAGCGGTGAATGGGTGATGGGCATTGGGGAGGCATCGGGGATGTTCCCGGTCGACCCGGATACCGGCGACTACAACGGCGAAATGCTGGATTCGTTCGACGCTCTGGTTGAAGCCAAAGGATTTTCCTGGAAACTGCGCGACTTGTTGCCGCGGATCGTGGCGGTGGGAGAAAACGCAGGAAGCATCAGCGAGGCCGGCGCAAAGCTGCTCGACCCAGGCGGCCAGCTGCAAGCCGGTACAGCGCTTTGTCCACCGGAAGGCGACGCCGGCACCGGCATGGTCGTCACCAATGCGGTTCGGCCGGGCACCGGCAACGTTTCCGCGGGAACCTCGGTTTTCGCCATGTTGGTTCTGGACCGAAAACTGTCGAAAGCACGGTCCGAAATCGACCTGGTACTGACCCCCGACGGCCACCTCGCCGGGATGGCCCACTCCAACAACTGCACCTCCGACTTCGATGCCTGGGCGGGGCTACTCGGCGAGGCCGCCCGGTTGCTCGGCGCCGAATTCGACCATGACAAGCTGTTCGGTACGCTCCTGCCGCTGGCGCTGGAAGCGGATGAGGACTGCGGTGGACTGCTGACCTATGGCTATGTTTCCGGAGAACACCTCACCGGCTTCAGCGAAGGCCGGCCGCTGGTGGTGCGCAAGCCCGATGGCGCATTCACGCTGGCCAATTTTGTCCGCGCTCACCTGTTTTCAGCGCTGGGTGCGCTGCGAATAGGGCTGGATGTGCTGACCCGGGACGAGGGCGTCGAGGTGCGACAACTGTGCGGCCACGGCGGGTTCTTCAAGACGCCGCAAGTCGGCCAACGCATCATGGCGGCCGCCACCAACACCCCGGTCAGCGTTTGCAGCGGAGCTGGCGAAGGAGGCGCCTGGGGCATGGCGCTGCTGGCGGCCTACTCGGTACGTGAGAACACGCAGGAATCGTTGGCTGACTACCTGGATCGCCTGATTGGCGATTCCGTCAGCCAGGCTGTGCAGCCACGAGCTGACGAGGTGGCCAGTTTTGAAGATTATTTCAAGCGCTACAAAGGCGGCCTGGCGATTGAGGAAGCCGCAGTGAACAGCCAGTCCGCGGCCTGAAGCCCAACTGCTCCGAGGATTGGGGTCAGAGTAAAGTGCCAGAGTCACGACTCTGGCACTTTACTCTGACCCCAACGCTCTGGCTCCACCGCTTCTACGGCTCCCACACGTTCAGGCGTGGGAAGCCCTTGAGGTCACCCAGCTCTTCCTTGTCCCTGCTAACCGTGGGTTCGCTCTGCAGATAAAGCCCCAACAATTCGCCCAGCGCCGACAGGCTGTCCTTGTGGCTGCGTTCGTAGCCATGGGTGGCGTCCGTGCCGAAGCACACCAGCGCGGTGCGGATATCGTTGCCCGCCTCGATGGCGGAAGCGCTGTCGCAGCGGTAATAGCGGAACACGTTGCGCGCATGGCGGACTTCGTGGTCGCGCGCTAGCGTCAGAAGTTTATGGGTGAGGTGGTAGTCGAACGGCCCGCTGGAGTCCTTCATGCAGATCGTCACGCCGTACTCATCAGTATCATTTCCGGGCTCCGAAGGGCCGGCATCAATGGTCACCATCTCGGCAACATCGCCGTGCAGCACCGATGATGCGCCAGAGCCCACTTCTTCGCTGATGGTAAACAGCAGGTGGCAATCCACCGGCAGTTTGACCTTTGCTTTCAAGGCTTCTCGCACCACGCCCAGCAGCACCGCGACACCTGCCTTGTCATCCAGGTAACGCGAGGTAACAAACCCAGTGTCGCTAAATCGCGTGTCCGGCTCCACCGCGATCATGTCGCCGACGTTGATGCCCAGTTCATGCAGGTCGGATCGGTTGGAAATGCGGTGATCCAGGCGCAGCTCCACCGTATCCCAGGAAACCGGCAGGGAATCGATCTCCTCGTTGTAGATATGGCCGGCGGCCTTTAGCGGCAGAATCGTGCCCTCGCGCGGCCCTTCATCGCTGTAAACCGTCACCCGCGCGCCCTCGGCAAAGCGGCTGGACCACGTGCCAATAGGCGTAATCGCCAGGCGGCCGTTGTCCTTGAGGCCGCTGACCATGGCGCCGAGGGTATCAAGGTGTGTGACGATGGCGCGGTCGGGGCTCTCGATTTCACCATCCAGGTCGGCGCGAATGGCGCCGCGGCGGGTGATTTCGTAGGGCACGCCCAGGCGGTCGAGCTCCTCGCAGGTAAAGCGCACCACCTCGTCGGTGTAGCCCACCGGGCTGGGGATATCCAGCAACTGCTGCATGACGCGCTGGACATACTTCATGTCGGGGTTGATTTTTTGCATGGGTGTTCCTGTGCTTCGGTTCAGGCCACGGTTTGCGGAAACAGGTAGTCGATGAATTTCTGCGCGGTGGGCTGCGGCTCGTGGTTAGCCAGGCCGGGGCGCTCGTTGGCCTCGATAATCCAGTAATCGGGCTGGTCCGGCGCCGCGACTATGAAATCCAGCCCCACCACGGGGATGTTCAGGGTGCGCGCAGCCAACTCCGAGGCGCGGGCAAGCTCGGGGTGCAGCGTGTCGGTGACATCGTGCAACGTGCCGCCGGTATGCAGGTTGGCGGTTTCGCGCACCTGGATCACTTCTCCCTCACCGGGTACTGCGTCCATCGCAAGCCCCTGCTGGCCGACACAGCGGCGGGTTTCTTCATCCAGAGGAATGCAGGCCTCACCACCGGTGGCGGCCGCCCGACGGCGGCTCTTTTTCTCAACCAGGGTTTCCACCGCATCGCGGCCGTTGCCGATGATTTCCGCCGGTTTGCGCACCGCCGCGGCCACCACTTCCTGGTCGATCAGCAAAACACGCAGGTCCTGGCCGGAGCGGAAGGCCTCGAGCATGACGTCATCGCAGACCCGCTCGGCGCGCGCAATGGCTTCGTCCAGTTCACCGGCATCGGTGATACCAACGCTCACGCCGTTGCCCTGCTCGCCACGGGCGGGTTTCACCACGATACGCTGGTGTTCTTCCAGGAAGGCGCGTGAGTCCTGGCCGGCGGTAACTGCCTGCCACGGCGGCGTATTCAACCCCGCCCGGCTGAGCAGCTTCTGTGTCAGGCGCTTGTCGTCGCAGCGGCTCAAGGCAATGGCCGAGGTCATCTCGGTAAGCGACTCGCGGCAAACCACCGAGTTGGGACCGAAATTCAGCGCGAAGTAGCCTTCCTCGGCGTCGAGAATGTTTACCCCGATGCCACGCCGGCGCGCCTCGTCGACGATGATCTGGGCGTAGGGATTCAAAGCGCCCTCACCTTCTCCAGGGCCGATGTACAAGGGCTCATTGATGGCGTTCTTTTTCTTGATGCAGAACACCGGCACGCGCTGGAAGCCCATTTTTTCGTACAGGCCAATCACGGCCTTGTTGTCGTGCATCACCGAAAGGTCCATGTACTCACGCCCGCGCGCCTGGTAGTGATCGGCCAGTGCAGCGACCAGTGCACGGCCAATTCCCGGTAGTGCCGCCTGGGCATCCACCGCCAGCGCCCACAGGCTGGAGCCGTTTTCCACGTCATCAAACGCACGCTTGTGGTCGACGCCCATCACCGTGCCGACAATGCGGCCATCCGCATCCTCGGCGACGAACTGGGTGAGCGTCTTCGAAGCGATGTGGCGGTCAAGGAATTCCGGGTCGGCGGGAACCATGTTGCGGCTGGTCAGCAGCCGCGTGATGGCCTTGGTGTCCTGCTGGTCCTGCGCGCGGCGGATGCTGAAACCCTGCGGGCGCACCCGCGCGGGACGGTAGTTGAACAACCACAGCCGGTAGGTGTGCGAAGGATCGAGGAACAATTCCTGCGGGCGCAACGAAAGCACCACGTGCGGATCGTTGATGTACAGCGCAATGTTGCGCTGCTCAGCGGCCTCGTCGCAGATGCGCCTGGCCAGGCTTTGCTGGTCGGAAAAGGTCTGGGCAAAAATGAGCTGGCCCCAGCCGCAATCCACCACCACGTCTTCACGCTGCGGTTTGCCGTGGGGACGCTTTGGGGCGTCCCAGTTACGCAGGGTGGGTGAACCCTGGCGCTCTACCCGGTGCCTGTTGCTGCGCTCCTTGCCCATATCAACGCCCGTCCACGTGGGTCTGCATCCAGGCCTCCAGCGCCGCCACCTGCCACAGCTTGGAGCCGCGCAGCGGGGTGAGGTGCTCGTGCGGGTCATCCAGCAGCATGTCCAGGTAGTCGCGCTGGAACAGGCCGCGCTGCTGCGCCGCCTTGCTGTTGAGCGTATCGCGCACGAATTGCAGGCTGCGGCCCTGCAGGTACTTGAGCTCCGGCACCGGGAAATAGCCCTTGGGACGGTCGATCACCTCTGCAGGAATCACTGATCGCGCCATTTCTTTCAGCACGTATTTGCCACCGCCATCTACCTTGTGGCCTGCAGGGATTCGTGCGGCCAGCTCCACCAGTTCGTGATCGAGGAAAGGCACGCGCGCTTCCAGACCCCAGGCCATGGTCATGTTGTCCACCCGCTTGACCGGGTCATCCACCAGCATCACCGTGGTGTCGATGTGCAGGGTCTTGTCGATGGCCCGTTCGGCCAGGGCCTCTGAGAAGTGGCGCTGGACAAACTCGCTGCTCGCATCGCCATTCACGTAGCGCTGCGAAACCGCGCGCTGGTATTCGGCGTGGTCGCGGTCGAAGAACACCTTCGAGTAGTCTTCCAGCGGCGTTTCGCTATCCATCATTGGCGGGTACCAGTGGTAACCGGCGAACACTTCATCGGCGCCCTGCCCGCTTTGCACCACTTTCACGTGTTTCGAGACCTCGCGGCTGAGCAGGTAGAAGCCGATGTTGTCGTGGCTGACCATCGGTTCGGACATGGCGGCAAAGCAGTCAGGCAGGTGCTCCAGCAACTCGCCAGAATCCACCCGGATCTGGTGATGTTCGGTGTCGAAAGCGTCGGCAACGATGTCGGAATACTCGAACTCGTCACCCTTCTCGTCGTTCGCCGCCTCGAAGCCCACCGAAAAGGTGTTCAGGCCTTTCTGGCCGTTCTCGGCGAGCAAGCCGACGATCAGGCTGGAGTCCAGCCCACCGGAAAGCAGCACACCCACCGGCACGTCACCGGTGAGGCGGCGCTCCACGGCGCGGTTCAGGGCATCGTGCACCTGTTCGCGCCAACCCTCGAAATCAATCGCTGCATCGCCTTCCTGCTGGCCAAATTTCGGCCTCCAGTACACCTCGGAGGTAACGGTTCCATCACGGCGGATGGTCATTCGCGTGGCGGGCGGCAGCTTGCGCACCGGTTCCAGGATGGTGCGCGGCGCGGGCACCACCGAGTGAAAGCTCATGTAGTTATGCAGTGCAGCCTTGTCGATGCCGGGCGTTTCATCACTGCTGGCCACCAGTGCCGGCAGGAACGATGCAAAGCGAATGCAGCCCTGGTCTTCCAGCAGGTACAGCGGTTTGATGCCCAGGCGGTCGCGCGCCATGAACACCGAATCCCTGCGCGGATCATGGACGGCAAAGGCGAACATGCCGTTAAACCGCTCCACGCAGCTTTCGCCCCATTGCTTGTAGGCGCGCAGGATGACCTCGGTATCGCTAAGAGAAAAGAAAGTGTGGCCGAGGGCGCGCAGCTCATCACGCAAATCATCGTGGTTGTAGATACAACCGTTGAACACGATACACAGGCCACTCTCGTCATCGTGCAGCGGCTGCGCCGCGCGATCGCTGAGGTCGACGATACTCAACCGCCGGTGACCAAACGCAGCCCAGCCGAAACTGGCAAAACCGCTGTCGTCAGGGCCGCGTGGCGCCTGGATGTCCATCATGGCCCGTACCCGCGCCTCGGACGCGGGCTGGCCGTCAAATCGGATTTCTCCTGATATTCCGCACATGGCGTAATCAAATTCCTTGCTTGGTTGGTGGGTGGGTGAAAACCCGTCAGGGCCGTGTCAACGGCCGGTCAGATCTTGGGTTCGGCTACAGCCTTCCCTCGCCGGGAACGCGGCGGCGGCAGGGCCTCGGGTTCCATCATGGTGACGATCTGTTGAAGCACACCCGAGATCTGGTTGCGCTTGCCTGCGGGCAAGGCCGCCAACCTGCGGGTGAAGGTTTCCTGGAGGGGTGCCGGCGCCTTGCGGACCAGCGTTTTTCCGGCGCGGGTCAGGCCGATCGCCACGCTGCGGCGGTCCGTGACGCGCCGGCGGCGTGCAACCAGGCCCTTGGATTCAAGCCGGTCGACAATGCCCGACACCGTGGCCGGGCTGAGGGAGACGTTGGATGCGAGCGCGCCCAGGGTCAGTTCACCGCTACGCGCCAGTGCGCGCAGGCAGGTGAGCTGAGGGCCGGTCAGCGCGTGGCGCGCCGAGAGCTCGTGGCTGTAGACGTCGACCGCGCGGATGATGCGCCGCAGCGAATCGACAATGTGCTCCTCGAAATTTTCGGAGGATTTGTTTTGCATACGAATATTTAGTGTACGAAAGAAACGGGTCAACATCAAACCGGCGCGACGAGGCCATCCATCGCGGTGTATATTTGGTTTCCTCCCTTTCGGCACCTGGAGTCCCATCGATGAAGTGGAAAGGCCGCAGAGCCAGCACCAATGTTGAAGACGCGCGTAATCGCCGGGTATCCAGCGGCGGCGCCGGGGGTACCGCGATCCTTGGCCTGGTAGGCAAGACCTTCGGCGTCAAGGGCATCATCGTGGTGATCGTGCTGGCGCTGATCGGCTGGAAAATGGGCCTGATCGACCCCTCGATGCTCACCGGCGGCGCCCCGCAGGTGCAGGAAACCAATTACCAGCCCTCGGCCGATGAGCAAGAGCAATTCCAGTTTGTGCAGGTGGTGCTGGCGGACACCGAGGACATCTGGACCGCCGAATTCCAAAGGATTGGCCAGCAGTACCAGCCACCCACCCTGGTGGTGTTCAAGAGCCGCTACCCAACGGCTTGCGGCGTGGGCGATGCCCGCATGGGGCCGTTCTACTGCCCCGCCGATCGCAAGATTTATATCGACCTCTCGTTCTACGACGAGCTGGCGCAGACGTTCCAGGCGCCCGGCGATTTCGCCCAGGCCTACGTGATTGCCCACGAGGTGGGTCACCACATCCAGACCCTGCTGGGCATTTCGCAGCAAGTGGCCGAGGCGCGTGGACGCCCCGAGTACAACCAGCTATCGGTGAAACTGGAGCTGCAGGCCGATTTCCTGGCCGGCGTGTGGGCCAACCACAATCGCCATTACCTGGACCAGGGCGACATCGAAGAGGCCATGCGCGCAGCCAACCAGATTGGCGATGACGCCATCCAGCAGCGCACCCAGGGCAAGGTGGTGCCCCATGCGTTTACCCACGGCACCTCCGAGCAGCGCATGCGCTGGTTCAATCGCGGCCTGCAATCGGGCCGCATCGAGGACGGCGACACCTTCGAGGTGCCTTACGACCAGCTTTAGGCTCGGCAGCCTTCAGTCAGCGCCGGAGTCACCGTCTTCGGCGAATCGGTCGCCGCCGTTGCTCTGGGCCCAGGCGCCCAGTTCCGCCTCGGCGCGGCGTTTCAATGATTCGCCGTCAATCTCCTGCTCGCCGCTGGCAATGTCATCGTCGATACGCCTGGCTGCTTCCTGCATTTCTTTCATGGCCCGGTTGACCAGGGCGCTGGAAACATCCGACTTGGTGAACTGGCTGGTATCGGTCACCACTTTGCGCAGGATGCCGTTGGGGCATTCGCACACGCCCACCAGGATGGTGCCGTACAGCGACTCGA
>JAUIBE010000038.1 GCA_030428105.1 Gammaproteobacteria bacterium | reverse complement strand
TTTTACGACGACCCTTACGCGGCCCCGGACCTCTCTTGCCCCGAAAGCATGGAAGAACCGGAGCTGTGGGCGCCGATGTTTACCACCAACCTGGTGCCGAAACTGGCGGCCGAGTTCTTCGAGGACAAGAAGAACCTGGTGGTGCCGGGCGCCTGGGCAGGTGGCTCCATTGTCATCAGCCTGGTCGCCTTCCTGATGTTCACACTCGGCCCCATCGGCCGCTGGCTGAACGGCAACCGCCTGGCTGCCGTGGGCCCTTCAAGAACCTGGGCGCGCTTGAGTGCAACCCTTGCCGTTGCAACGCTGGTGATTATCGGCGCCGCCGCAGCAGCCACGATCGAGGTCTCGGAACTGGCCATCCTGTTCGGCATGGCGCCATCGGCGCGCTATGGCGCCTGGCTGGGGCTGGTTGCCGGGGTGGCAGGCCTGATCACCGTTATCTCGGCAGTGCGGGGACGCGCGGGCGGCAAGGTGCCGACCGGCAGCGCCATCGGTTTTTTCCTCACCGGGCTTGCTGCCTTCGGGCTGGCCAGTTTCATGCTGACGTGGGGGCTTTCGCCGTTCTAGCGGCGAAGTCCCCTGGTTCCGGGAGGCTGCCAACCCGGCAAGGATTTGGCCTGGCCAGGACGCTTGTTTCACAAGCAGGATAGGTGACAAAACGGTTGCAACTGGCTGCCGTGGGTAGATTTTTTCGTCATCTGTTTTATATTAGGTGGCGAACCAGTCGACAACAGCGCACATCCGCCCTGGAGAGGAAGCGGCGCTGTTTGCCCACGAAACTCGCCTGCAGGGGGAGTAAATAATGAAACTCAAAGTCTTCCGGGTCTTGCCCGCCGCCCTTTTTTTTGCCTGTTTATTCGCCACTGTGCCGATGCCCCTGGTATTTGCCGCAGGGTGGCATGTGGAGGTGACACCGGTTGTTCCGGGAGACATCCGGGGAGGCGCGGTTGATGCCGACGTCGATGACGCCGCAAGGTTTGCCTGGGACCAGTTCATCGCGCTTAACTGGCCAGCGCTCACCATCGACGGTGAACGCGACGTGGCCGACACCACTTTGCCTTTTGGCGACCCCGATTACACCGGACCGCTGGTTTGGCATACTTTCAGGCACAAGGTGGAGATTCTGCCGGGCAATGGTGACCCTGCCGGCTACGACACCAACGATGTCGACTTTGGCTACTCAACCCTGCCGCCGGTGTACACCTACGGCGAGGATGTCGGCAATGACGGCATCGTACCGGCCTGCAGTGGACAGGATCCGGTTGCCTCTCCGGCGCTGATCAACCTGGATGAAACCACCCAGATTGGCCTCAACTTCATGTTCGCCGGCGTTGCCCCCACGAATATCGACCCCGACGTCAACAGCTTCCCGCAGGCCGTGCGCTTTCTCGCCCAGGGCAACAAAACCTACTACAAGTACCTGGTAGATCCGGATGCGCTGGAGACCGATGGCGACCCGCTGTACACCCACCCGTCTCCATGCCCAAGTGACAGCTCCGATCCGGATTACGACCACACCTACTGCGAAGCCAAGCGCAACTTCACAGCGGTATCCGGCGGCAATGGTACGCCCTCGGTGATCCCCGGTATTTTCGTCGACTTCCCGGCTGGCACCATCCTGGTCAAGGGCGCTTTTCGCGAACTGACTGACGCAGAGGCCGCCTCGGGGCGCTTCTACAAAACGACCGTGCGCTACTACGAGGACATCTCGGGCACTACCGACCACTGCTATTGGGAGCGGGAATGGGGCCTGATCGGCTTGCACATCATCCACAAGACGCCGACTTCTCCCAACTTTGTGTTCTCAACCTTCGAGCAGGTGGATAACCTGCTTACCGCCGACGGTGACCGGGTTGAGGCGGCAGACGGTCAATTCCTCGACGATGGCGGCGAGGCGAACTCCACTGCGCCCACCCTGGTATTCACCGATTCAGAAGCTGACGGCCCGGCGCTGACCATTGTTGGCGACCCGGACAACGAGGCCGATTACTGCCAGCCAGAGACCATCGGCGACCGCCTGTTTTACCTCGAGGTCAAGGAAGCTGCGCCCAACGCAGGCTACATCTGCCAGAACCACAGGGATCATTCCATTCCGCCCCATGTGCGCAGGGTAAACCGCGCCGCGCACAGGGCGATCCAGGACTACATCGGCGAACAGGGCTTTAACGACTCGCCATTCCTGTACTACCGGCTGGTGCATGTCCAGCCTGAACCATTCGATGAGAGCGAGATCGACTACAACAGAAAGAACGGAAACCGTTCTTTAGCGGCGTTCTACCTGGCCAATATCATGGTCGAAACCGACTACGCGCTGCAGCACTTCAGTGGCCGCCTCGACCAGGGACTGAAAACGGATTACCCGGCCAACTTCGACCTGTTCAACAACCGCCAGACCTACCAGAACTCCCTGACCTTCGACGGCCACACCCTGGTGGATACCGACAACATGGGCGGCTGCATGGGTTGCCACGGGGTGGCCCAGCTTGGCGGCAATGACTTCAGCTTCGTGTTGGGCGGGGGCCGCGTTGGCGAGCCGGAAGCGCCGGAGATTACGCCGCCAGGCACCTCCAACCCGCCTCCCGGCGACACCCAGCCCGTTCCCGACCCGGTCGTCGACCCCGACCCCGATCTGGATCCCGACCCGGTGACCGATCCAGCGCCGGAACCGATCATCAAGGTTTTCCGCGGCTAGGCACAACGGCGGATGGTCTCCATCCGCCGTTTTTTTCTAGAACCGAAGCCCGCTGGCCGCGGGCGCCTGCGGTTTCAACAGGTCTAGCGGATCGCCCGGGCTATCGCCAAGCCATTGCAGATAGTCGCCAGCCACTGCCCCGCTAACCGCCAGGTTGTTGCAGTCGGCGCCGATGATCTGCATGCGCGGAGCGCGCGCCGCCAATTCCTGTATCCAGTTGCGAAACAGCGCCTGGCGATGTGCTGCCGGGTAACCCCAGATGCTATTAATGGTGAGAAACGCATTGCTCCACCAGATCAGCGCACCCGGTTCGTCGTCAATCGACTCCAGCAGCGGCCGGGCATCGCCCAGCAGATCGCACAGCAAATACTCCGGCGTCATCCGGCGAAACATTTGCCAGTGTTCCAGGAACACACCCGCGCCGCCCCAGCGCGCCAATTCCTGCTGCCATCGCTGCTCCATCAGGTCGCGATCGGGATTATTTGGGTCAGCGCCCTCCCAAAGCAGGTAGTGGGCCTGGCTGGCGGGCATTCGACGCACCAGCTTGAGCAGGAAATCCGGGTAGTCTCGACCACCCCACTCCTGGTGCAGCATGCGCCTGAATTGAAGGCCCTTTTCGGAATAGTCGAACACCACCATGCGTGTATCCGGGCCGGCCTCGTGGCTGTGAAGTATCCGGTTTGACTTGAACCCGGCAGCCACCGTGTAGAGCGCGCGAAGGGGCCGTTGAAACGAGGCCGCTGGCTGCTCAACGTCATCGTAAGCCTCGATATTCCACACGAACACGGCCTTGCGCAGCTTGCCGGCAAGGGCGCGGGACTCCGCCATCCACTGTCTGCCCTCGGCCGTGTGCACATTCATCAGGTTGCGCGCCACGATTTCTGCAAGCGGATGGCGGCCCGCCTCCTCGCAAAGTGAACCGAATGATGGGCAGCCATGCTGGAGGTATTGCTCGAGGTCGACCGCAAGCAGCGAGAACGAACCACCGTCACTATCCGCTTTACCAACCACCAGCCTGCCATCCGCCGGCAGCGCCTGGATCGTTTCCAGCAACCCGATGTGCTCGCTGTCGCCAGGCGTCCAGGTTTCCTGGAGGAAGCAGCCGTAGGGCATCAACACGCACCGGCGCGCGCCCAGTTCAACTGCACGGGCAAGCAATGCGCCAGGGTCCGCACCCTCGATGATCGGCTGGGAGAACTTGAAACGGGTGAAACCCAGCGACAGCTCCCGGGCGCGATCGCGGCCAGCGCCGCCGGCAGCGGGCGCATCGACAAAGGCGAAGACCAGCTCACTCACCGGCAAGGACCATGCCGCAATGTGGGCAATGCGTGGTGGAATCGGGTAGGCTCGTCCGGTCGCTTGCAGACAGGACAGTTAGCAGCTTTGGCGTACACGCGATTCGTCATCATTTCTCACCTGCGGTCGGGCACCCACCTGCTGCGCACCTTGCTCGAGTCTCACCCGGCACTGGTGTGCCAGAGCGAGGTCTTCAATTCGGATGACCCGCAACTGCCCTACCCCCTGTCCACGCCCACCCAGGAGATCCTTGATGGCTGGGTCTATCGTGATTTCGGCCCGGAAGTCAGCGCTGCCGGGTTCGTGGTGCAAATCTACCATCCCTTTGGCCTGGCCGCGTTTCCCGGGATCAGGCACAACCCCGCCTGGGGTGACATCTGGTCGATCCTGCAGGCGATGCCCGACCTGCACGTCATTCACTTGCTGCGGGAAAACGGCCTGCGCCGTCACTTGTCACATGTACTTGCCCGCAAAACCGGCCAGTGGCACGACTGGGACGAGGATCGCCTGGGCCAGGTTACCCACTTGCACGCACCGAAGGCATCGCATTCACCAGCCGGGCCGCGCCCGGCCGTGGCGCTGGACCGCGACCGCCTTGAAGCCGACTTTCGCGAAGTAGAAGCACTCCACGCCGCTGTCACCAGGCGGTTCTCCGGTTCACGCTATTTTCAACTGAGTTACGAACAGATGTGCGCTGATCCCGAAACCATCGGCGCCGACCTGCTCGCCTTTATCGGCCTTCCGCCCTGCCCACTCTCACCCGCCGTATCTAAACTGGAGTCTCGCCCACTGGCGCAGAGCATCAGCAACTACCCAGAGCTACACGCCGCGTTCCAGGAGACCCGCTGGGCGCATTTTTTTGAAGACTGAGCGGGCGTTTGCGCCGTCAGTCGAGACGCCCGACAGGCTTGATCGGCTGCTCGTTGTACTGCCTGATCCATTCCTGTTGCGCCTGGTAACGCGCCCGGGCCGTCTCGGCTCCGGCCACGCCTCCCGACTCGTCGAGCAATTCCCGCCAGGCAGAGAAGAACTTGATGAACTGGGGCGCCCGTTGCGCCAGCAAATCCGTGTCGTATTCGAACCACGGTTTGAGCGCACCGGCGAAATGCACCACGCGCGCGTCGAGAAATGAAACCGGCTCGCACAACTTCTGGTAGGCCTCGAGGAAAATCATGTAGTTGTAAGCCGCAGGCAAGGCGCCGAACTGGCCGTCGAAGTGCACATTAAGCAACATCTGGTCGGTGAATTTGCCGGGCCCCAGGGTTTTCCATTGGCCGGGTTCCAGCCACGCCAGCAGTTCCATGTAGGTGTGCTCGCCCAGAAGCGGCGCGCCAATGCTTAGCACGCCGGCGTTAAAGGTCCTGGAAAAGTCTCGGCCATAACGCTCGCGCGGGCGTTCAGCGCGCTGTTCCAGGCGAGCCTCGATCTGCTCGGCGTAGGTAAACCCGTCAGGACAGGCCAACAACGGCTCGTCCTCGGAAAACAGCCGTGAAAGGTCTCCGGCACAGTAGATATCGCTGTCGAGGTAAACCACGCGTTCATAGTCGGCAAGGCGGAAGGCTTCCAACGAGAACAACCGCCGGTAGATGCCTTCAAGCCGCGACTCGATGCCTTTCAAACGCAAAACCGCTTCCAGCAGCCGCGGGTCGGGCGAAACAAACCGCGCATCACATACCGAAAGGATCCGCTCGCGGTGAGCGTCGGGCAAGGCATCACAAACCACCACCACGTCACCATCGAAGCCCGGGTTGTACTTGAAAAAACTGTACAGCATCACCTGCGTGCCGATGCTGAACGCGGGGTCGCTGATGGTGACAAGGCAGTGGCGCGGCATATTGGAAGTTGCGTTGGTTGTGTCCAGCCTGATAATGAGCGGTAGTGAGGCCGGACGAGCGTGATGAAGGTACTGTTTCTTCCTGATTATCCTGAGCGGGAATTCTATACGATTATCCCGATTTTCATGCGCCTGGGCTGGTTCGCCACCAGCGATGCGCAAAGCGACTTTGACTTTGCCGTTTGCTGGCAGGATGCCACCCACGTGAAGGTCCCGGCCGAACTCCGTTTGCTTGCCCAGGCGAAACCAGTGCTCAACCTGGAGTGTCTCGACATCAGCAAGCAGCGGGTCGAGGCGGTGTTCTCAAGCGTGTTCGGTCGCAGCACTTTCGTGGATCCATTGAGTTACAGCGGCCGGGCGGTGTGCAAGCACGATGAGAACGCCCTGGGCGGCGAAGTGGTCAACCTGCCGGTGGCGACGCCCGAACCCGGCCGCGTTTACCAACGGCTGATCGACACCGAAAGCGATGGCGAGATGGTTGAGCTTCGCGTACCGCTGGTCCTTGGCGAAATCCCGGTGGTCTACGAGCAGCGCAAGGACATTCCTCGCGACACCATCAAGACGCACAAGCGCTCAACCACGCTTCGCCAACCGGGCCAGGTCTTCAACAGCGGGGAAATCGAACAGCTACTGGCGTTTTGCCGGGCAATGGGCCTGGACTTCGGCGAACTCGACGTACTGCGCTGCAATGAAGATGGCCAGCTTTACGTTCTGGACGTTAACAAGACGCCCGGGGGCTTCGGCGTGTTCAACCACGCCCGCTGGCAAGCTGAACAGCGCCGCGAGGCGGTGGAAATCCTGGCAGACGCCATGGAGCGCGGCATCAGGCGCCATCTGGCTCGCTGGCGCTAAGCTTCGGCTTTTGCGCCACGCAGCGCCAGGCGCACTTTTGCACGGCGCCGTCCTCGCGCAGCATTTGCACCGGTTCCAGCAAAAGCAGCTTCCAATCAACCACCAGCTGGCGGCAGTCCTGCTCGCTGAAAAACCGCATGGTCTGGCCTCTGCCGAAGCAGTACATGCCGTTATCGAGCTGCGTCACCGGGGGTTGCAGCTTGCGGCGGTACGGCAGGTCGGCGGTTGAATTGACGTGGAATGCGAAAAACCCACCGGGCAAAAGGCAACGCCAGACTTCCGCAACCACGCGCTGCGCGATATCCGCAGTGAACATGTGCAGGGTGAGGTTGCTTATCACCGCTCCGAACAGGCCATCCGGATAGGGCAGCGGCTCGGCGATGTCGTGCTCGACAAAACTGGCAAGCAGGCGGCGCTCCGCGGCCAGCGCCCGCGCTTCGCGGATGGCCACGCCGGAAATATCGCAACCGCTGACCGAATAGCCATGGCGCGCCAGTTCCAGCGCATCATGGCCGCCGCCACAGCCCAGGTCGAGCACATGCGCTTTCTCCACTTTTTCAAGAAAAGGCACGAGACTGTGCAACCACACTTGAAGCTTGGCCATGCGGTTGAGTCTCCTGCCCCGCGCCAACTGGTGATAGTCGTTCCAGTACTCCGCGCCGCTGTAACCGGCCGGGGTGATTGCGCCCTCGTGTTCAGCCACTTGCTATCCTCCTGCTGGTCATCGCTGCGACGTTCCCTCGAACAGGTCCGCCTCCAACGGGTCACCCGCCAATGCCGCGCACAGCCCGGTAAAATTCTCCACCAGGGCGGACAACGGCTGGGGATTCATCCTGCGGGTGTTGCCGGTCAGGGGCTCCCCCGGGTCGACCTGCAGGAAGCGTAACAACTCGCGGTGAGTCTGGCCAAGCCCAATGTCCTCGTAGTGCACGCGCAGCGCCTGCTGCCCCGCGGTTTCAAGCCGCTGCTCCAGGTCGTCCAGGTATTCAGAATTGCGCGCCGCGTGCTGTTTCAGCGCTTCAACGTCCACCTGCACCCCCGCCACCCTGGCTGGCGGCGCGCTATCGGGGTACGACTCCCACTGGCCGGATGCCTCGGCAATCCGCTCGGAAACATAGGCGCGAACGCGGTTGCGTCGCGTGACCACAACCTTGCGGACCGCGGGGTCATCCAGCACTGCGGAAAACACCGCTTCGGCCTGACCCACGTTCAACTTGAAGCCCACGCTCTGGCGCCCCAACGAGCGTTCCCAGGCCATCTGCAGTAATTGCAGTGGATCGCGCTGCTGCAAGTCTGGCGACCCCAGGCTGAAGTCGCTGCCGCGAAGCGACCATGCCAGGTGAATCCCGTCGGGATTGAACAACTCGTGATGGCAAAGCACCTGGGGATGGGAGTCGAGCAAGGTACACAGCCAGTTGCTGCCACTGCGCGGCGTGGCCAGCACCACGAAGCGCTGTACCCCTGGGGTGTTGGTGGCCGCGCCAGGCAATGGCTAAACCGTGTCGAAGCTGGCTGCGCGCTCGAAACCTGGCAGCTTCTGCTGCAGGCAATGGATCTGGCTCATAACCGCCATGGATACCGGGTCGATCAGCGTCAGACTTCCATCATAGGACGCAGCCAACAGGCCCTGCGGGCTGCGCGACAGGCTGGAAATGCCGTTGTCTGCAAAGCGGTGGGCAGAGACCCGCTCATCTTTCAGTGTCACCCGCCAGACGTGGCCCCAATAGTTGCCCACGAAGACCGTTTCGGAGTCCCAGAAAAGCACGCACTTGGGCGATTCACGCCCCAGCAGGATGGAATGCCGCAGGCGTCCGCTTTCCACCTTGTAAACGTTCACGGTGAAGTCGCGCGATACCGAGGCCAGGAGCGAACCGGATGGATCGAAATCGACGTCGTCGACGATCGCGGTGTGGCCGGCAAGCTGGTGGCGGATGTTGCCATCCAGCGACCAGGTACAAAGTGAACCATCGGCGGCCCCGCTGGCACCAAGGTCACGCTGCGCCCGAATGCGCACAGCCTTGACGGCGCCGTCGTGCAGGCGCAATTTCGAATCAACCGCCAATTGGTGATTGTTGGCAAGCGCCAGCCTTACCACCGCACCGCTGTAACACGCGGCATAGGCAATCTGCACAGCGCCGTTGGCGCCGCCCGCTTCACTGACCACGCGAATGCAGTTGATCGGACCTTCGCCCAGCGCCAGGGTTTGCATCGTTTCCAGGCGCCCTTCGCCGGAACGGCAGAGATACAGGCGATGGTCATGGGCGCCGCACCAGACCAGCGTGCTGTGCTCGGATTGCGGGTCAGGCGAAACCGTCACCGCGTTCATCAGCACCCTGCCGTCATCGGGACTACCCTGGTGGAGCCAGCGCGGCCCATCTGCGGACAGTTGCGCAGTGCGCACCAGGCCATCGTCACTGACCGTTACGGCCACGCCTCTTCGGTTACAGCTCACGTCGTTCAGGCAAGCGTTGCCAGGCTGTGCCGGGTCGACGCCGATTTCACACTGCAGCGCGCCACTGGTGGCATTCCAGGCCAGCACGGTGCCATCGAAGGTGCCAGCCAGCACCTCACGGCCGTCGGATGCCCAGTTGAGCGAGCGTTCCCAGGTGGCGGCGTGGCTTTGCAACTCGAGCCGCGGTTCGAAACTGGCGTGATCCCAGATGCGGATCCGCTGGTCATAGGCGGCCGAGAGAATGTCTCCATTCAGCGGTGAGACTGCCACTTTCTTGATGCCCGAGCGGTGCGCCTCGATGGTGTGCAGCGCCTGTCCACCGTCGATACTGAAAATGCGTATGGCGCCATCGTCGCCACCCAGCACCACGCGGCCGTTCAGGGGGTCGATGGCGCAGGTGTCAGTTTCCACGTCGAACGGGCCCCAGACGTGCAGCAAAGCGCCGCTTGCAAGGTCCCACTGTCGCAGGGTCATGTCATCGCCCGAGGTGTACAACAGGCCATCGGCATGCACCACCGACAGCACATCACGGTGATGGCCCTCGAGAATCTTCATCACTGCGCCGCTGTCCAGGTCCCACACCAGCACGCGCCGGTCGCGCGAAACCGTAACGCCAACATGGTCACCGACAAAGGCGAAGTCCTCGACGTCATCCCAGTGACCACGCAACACCCGTACCGGCGCTCGCCTGGCGATATCCCACAGGCAGGCGGTGTAATCAGAGGAACAGGTGGCAGCCAGGGTACCCGCCGGATTCACCGTCACCCGGTTTACCAGGTGGCGATGGTAGCCAAGCAACTCGATGGTCTGTGCCTCGAGGTCGATCAGCCCCACGGCCGAGTCATAACCCGAACTCACCGCCAGGCGGCTACCGGGAACGCCAGCCACGCAGGTGACCGGTCCGCGATGGCGCGAAAACGCGGCGGCTCCGGAGTCGGCCTGAACCTGTTGTCGTGATACAGCCACTAATCCTCTCCCTGTCCTTGCCTGGGCTCGCGCGGGTGAACCATGTCGATCAGCGGCAGGCGAATGGAGACATCCATTTCGGGCCTGGAAACGCGCCCCCGCCGCAGGATGAAATTGAAGTCGTAACCCTTGGCCTGCATCTGGCCATGACAGCCCATGCAGCCACCCATGTTGTACCCCAGGCGGTCGCCATCCGGCTTGCGTCCGTCGAACTGGAGGTTCTTCACCGGGCGGCCGCTGGCGTCGAAATCCGTGACCAGGTCCTGCACCCCAAGTTCCTGGTTGGGCGCGGGCAAATGGCTTTGTACCTGGCCACTGTAGTTCTGCAGGCGGTAACTGGTCTCCAGCATCAGGTTGGCCAGGTAGTAAACGCCGGGGTAGCGCAGGGCTTCGTCGGACTGGCTGGCGTTGTAGCGCACATCCTCGCCGGGCACGGGTTTATCCGCCGGTTTCCACTGCACACCAACCAGCTTGTAGTGAAGCAAAGCCGAAGGCAGCAAGCCTGATTGCCCGGGCTGCGCCAGGAAGTCCTCGATTTGCTGGTGCGCCGCCCCATTGGCCGCGATCACCGGATCCGGAATGGAGTGCTGGCGACGATTGACCGCGATCGTACCCTGGGTGGTCGGTGTGCCCGAGGCATTGCGGTAGTAAAGGCGCCGGCCCGGCTCAGCAGAGGCGTTCGCGGGCCACATTTTCTGGATGGTGTCGGGTGTCGGAGGATCGGCCGCAACCGCGTTACGCGCCGTGATCTCGGGATCCGTGGCCGGCAGCTCCGGGTCACCGATGAACCGTCCCGATGCGTCCTCCACCGGCTCACCGCTGGCATCCACCAGGTTGTCCACGTGCTCAAAGGTGCTCCAGACGTAGTAGGGAGCGCTCTCGGTGCGGGTTTTGAAATGCATCCCCACCAGCCCCCAGACGCCATCCACGTAACAGGGGTAGTCTGGGTTTCCGGCCACGCCTTCGTAGTTCGATTCGGGATCCTGGGCCTGGTAGGCGCGCGCCCACGCGGTGAGGTAGCGCCCGGATTCCAGTTCGGCGGCACTCAAGCGGCGCCAGGCCGTTTTGATCTGCAGTGAGCCCGCGGGAAAGCTTACCCACTGGTCGGTGCCGGGTGGCGGGGTTGACCCGTGTTCTGCCACGTAATCGGCAGTGGCCTGCGCGGGAATGACGGAACCCTCTGCGCCACCTTCCAGCCAACCGTTGGCAACCACGTAGCTGTAAAAAGAGCGGCTGACCTTGACCGCGAACAGCACCCGCTGGCGGTCGAGGCGCTCATCGGGATCCTTGAACGGCGCCGAACCGGAAAACATCTGCTCCGGCCCCACCTCGTGGGTTTCCGACAACTCCACCCACGGTACCCGCGCCTCCACGCGCGTCTTGAAACAGGCCGGGACCAACCCGGGTTCCAGCCCCGGATACTTGCCGACTGCGGCGGGGTCATAACGGTAGAGCGGCGGCTGGTCATAACCGAAGTCTGAACCAGCGCCCTGCTCCGAGCCATGCGGCGCGCCTGTGCCGGCAAACACTTCGGTTTTGGCTCTCAGGGTCTGCCACGTGCGAGGTGCGCCCTTCGCGCCTTCGGCGGACGCGCCCGCCGCCTTGCCACGCACCGGAACGAGGCCATCCTGTACTTCGGCAGGCCAGTTCATGGCAATCATTTGTTCCCAGGAAAAGATCGCGGCCTGGTAGAGCGAAGCAGTGGGCGCACCGCCTTCGATATCCGCTGGTGGCGCGCTTGAAATCCGCGGCGCCAGGGCCTGGCTCGACGAGGCCTGTAGCGATGCGGCCTCGGTCAATAGGTCCGGCGTTGACTCGCTTGCAGTACACGATGACAGCAGCAATGCAGTGAAAGCGATCGATGCAGCGCCCAGGCAGACAGAAGGCTTTCGCCCGCAAGCGGGCCCAACCATCAGCGCACCGTCATTTTTCCGCATTACCACCGATATCCACCCCTGCCAGGCTTCGGGAAGCGGCACTCGCTGCCAGCGCCAACACTACCAGAAGTACCAGCGCGGCATAGATGTGGACCGAGCCAGCCAGTACGCCAATCAACCCTGAAACAACGATACCGAGCACACCCAGCATGGCGTTGCTGGCAGCCAGGTAGCGCGGCCGGTCTTCTTCCGGGCACATCAGAGCCAGGTAAGTTTTGCTCGACTGGGTCAGCCCCTGCACCGCCAGCTGCAAGAGCGCGAATACCAACGTGTACACCAGTGGGTACGCTTCTGCGTAAATCTCGTGGATGATCACGATAGCGCCGGCCGCCGCGGCGAACAGGCCGGAACGAAACAGCGCCTTGCGCGGATCACGCTGCAACACCGCCGACCAGACCGGCGCGCTTAAAACGCTGGTTACCCCGGTTGCGATGATGATCAGGCTGAGCGAATGCGCCGTGCGTGCAAACTCCTGCGCCGCGTGGACCGAGTAAAAGGGTGTTGCCAGCCCCACGGAGAGAAACGTTGAACGGACCAGCATGAAGCGGCGAAACCAGGGAACGGTTCTATAAAAACGCCAGCCGGACGCGATCTCCGACCAGGCGGAAGTCTTGCTTTCCACCGCGCTGGGCGGCTCCTTGACCCGCGCAAAGACCAGCCCCGCCATGATCCAGGCAACTGCAGCTGCCACCATCATCATGGCGCGATGCGCGTCATTCTCAACGTCCGGGTGCAGCCACATCACCGACAGCATCAAGACCAGCAACACCAGACCGGAAGCCGACACTTGCAGGGACAACAGGTGACCGATGCGCTCGCGCGGGATAACCTTCGCGGTCACTTCCTGCATCGCCAGGGTGGTGACACCCAGGCTTGCGCCCAGCACGATCATGCACACAAAGAACACCACCAACCCGGCGGTGTGGTTCATGCCCCAGAGGGTACTGCTGATGACCAGCAACACCATGGCCGAAACCGAAACCGCAGCCACGAAGGTCCATTTGCGGGTTGGCCTGGCAAGCAGACCCGGCACAACGGTGACCTGCGCCAGCAGGCCGCCCAGTCGAATGCTGGGCGCGAGAAAGCCCACCAGGATCAGTGGCCCGCCCAACAGGCTGTAGACCCAGGGCAAAACTACCTGCGGGTTGGCGAAACGATTGGCCAGGGCGGAAAAGCAACCGGCAACAATGAGCAGCGTCTCATTGCCGAAGCGCGATTTGCCGCCTGCCATCAGGCGCTCGCGATGCTGACTTCAGGCTGCGCGTGTCCTGGATGGCCTGGAAGGTAGTCTCCGGTCACCAGGATGCCTTCGCCGAACGGCTCAAACTGAAGTGATTGCCCGGGCAAGGCGGGCAACGCCTTTCTCACCGCCCTCTCGGCAGTGGCTGGAGAGGAAGAGCGTACGTAAACCGTCAGGCGGTCGATGCAACCGTCGCGGACAAAAGAGCTCAGCAGGGTCAGGCCGCCTTCCACCAGCAATGATTTCAGACCGCACTTGCGAAGCGCGCGCAGCGGCATCGCCAGGTCGTGGTCATGGGATTCGATATGAATGCCGTGGTTGCTGCTGCGCTGGCTGCCGACGATAAAGGTGCGGCGCTGGTCGGCTTCAAACAAACATTCTTGCCGCCCGGCAAAAATCACACGCTCGGGCTGCCTGCGCGGCGGGCGACCCAGTCGCTCGGCCCGGGCCGTGAGTCTTGGCGCATCAAGCAACCAGGTGCGCGCGCCGACAACCACGGCGGAGTAGTACTCCCTGAGTTCATGAACCCGGCACCAGTCCTTTTCGCAAGACAGGTTCAGAACCTGTCCGTTTTGCTGGGCAGTGTTGCCCTCTGCATCCATCGCCAGGTTGACGTGCACCATCGGCCGCCTGGCAACGGTTTCCTCGGGCACGCCCATATCCAGGCCAGCCATCTCCAGCATGTGCCCCATGCGGGCTCGCTTGGTTTTCAGGTACTCCAGCGAGTGCTCGGTCACCATCAGCGGCAGGGGCACCCGCTCGCTGATGGTGACGCCCAGTTCTTCCAGGCCGGAGATCTTGAGCGGATTGTTGGTAAGCAGGCGGATGCCACTGATTTGCAGGCGGGCCAGGATTCGCGCTGCATCGGTATAGCTGCGGGCATCATCGGGCAAGCCGAGGTGACGGTTGGCCTCAACCGTATCCAGGCCGGTTTCCTGCAGGGCGTAGGCGCGAATCTTGTTGACCAGGCCGATGCCGCGGCCCTCCTGGGGAAGGTAAATGACCACGCCGCCGTGGTCGGCAATGTATTGGAGGGCGTAATCGAGCTGTGACTTGCAATCGCATTTCAGGGAGCCCAGCACCTCGGCCGTGAGGCATGCGGAGTGGACACGCACTGCAATACCGTCCTGGCCTTCGGGCGATCCGGAAATGACGGCAATGGATTCTGCGCCGGTTTCGTTACGAAACACCTTGACACGCATGGCCCCGAAACGGGTTGGAAGGCCGGAGACAGCTTCCTCCACCAGCGCGGGCAAACTTCCGGATGTCGCGGATCGGCAAGTCACGTGTTTGCTTTCCACCCCACCAAGGTCGTGCGGACTTGGGAAGTCTCCCCTGCTTGAAGGCCACACAGTATAGACAGGAACAAAAGCGAGATAAACCGGCTCAGGAATATCCCCCGAGGTCCATTGCCGCAGCGAAACGGTCAGTTAACGCTTGTTCCATGACAGGGCTGAAGTATTCGCGCCATTCCGAGGTACTTCCGGTGCGAACAAATGGAATGCTGAGATCGCCCTTTCCTTGCAATTGGCGCCCCAGCCCGGTTTCCTTCTCAACTTTTCGCATGGATTCCATCGAGCTGTTGCGAATCGCCTGGGCAAGGCGTGATGCTCCAGCTTCAATGCCGCAGAACCCGCACATTGTTTGCAGGCAGGCGGCTGTATCCGCCTTGAGGTCCTCGAATCGCACCATGATCTGCTCAGCGCCACCCGACCGACCGCCCAACCAGCTACAGACATGGTCACCCCAGTTGCCGAAACCATCGTCGAAGCCATCCAGGAACTGATCCAGGAACAACGCGAAACTTGTCCCGGCTTGAAGCTCACCCCTGCGCTTTTTGAAAAAGAACTGTGAAACCGCTACCGAGCGCGGGTCGCGGACCAGGTAAATAACCCGCGGATAGGCCGGGTCAAAGGGAAAATGGCTCTTGAGCACCCGTGGCGAAGGCACCTGGTCGAGAATGCCCGGGGTGCCCGCATTGTGGATGTCGGGCACCAGCGTATTGGCGTCCTGGAAGCTGCGCGGCGCACGCGAAACCAGGTTCGCCAACAGGAAGCGAACCCAGGTGTTGCCGCTCTTGGGGTAGGAGACCAGGAAAGTATCGTCCTGCCTCAGTTCCAGTTGATTGCCGTTGACCTGTATCCGCACAAACCCCGCCTTGTTCCTTGCCTGCAGCAGACCACTGCCAGCGGGCATTGTACGCTCGCCGCGTCAGGCGGTGTCAGAAGTATGTCCGCACAGCGCCGGTGACGTGGAACCGTTCGTCGACGCGAAAAATCAGCCGCCAGCGATCAAACGTGGTGCACGGATGTGAAACACCAAAGCCCACGAAATCACCCACCTGCAGCGGCGAGTCCTCGGGGCACTGCAAGAAAGCGTGCTGGTCATTCAGGCCCGTGACCTGGTGCCCTTCCGGGGCTGGCCTGGCTTGGCGCTCGCCTTGCGGCGTCCACAAGGCCAGCTGCGGCAGATGCGCGTCGGTGCCCGCGTCGCGCTTGCCCATGCCGCAAATCAGCAAGCCGGATTCCGGCCTTGATTGCACCTGGGTCCAGATGTGCAGCGCGGGCTTGAGCGGTGGCGTGATCTCGGCGGCCTGCGGGTCTCGTTCAAGCAGGTCTTCCACCAGCGCTCTGTACATCCCGCTGTCGTGACTGAGGTAGCAACCGGAGCGGATAACCACCCGCACCGGTCGGCTCATGTCCGATCGATCGAGAGACGCTTGCGCCAGGTCGAAGTAGGCCGAGCCACCCGCTGTAAGAATAATCTCATCGCCAAACAGGCCCTCTCGATCGCATTCGCGGGCGATTTCGACAACCATGTCGATCATTTCCTGGGCGCGGGACAAGCCGGATTCACTCATCTGGAACACCCCCTCGAACGTCTCAACTCCGGCCAGCAACAGCTGGTTGCGGTGTTGGGCAACATATCGGGCGAGCTGCACACCCTGCGCCTTGTCGCGTACGCCGCAACGGCCGCCCGGATAACCAGCCTCGATCAGCACATTGACAGGCCGCAGCAACTGGCCGCGAAGCGCCGCTGCGACCAACTCGTCAACCCCCTCGCGGCTATCGACCAGGCAATAGAACTCAAAGCCTGGGTCATCATTTAGCTCGGACACCAGCCAGTCGGCAGCCCCCTTGCCAATGAGCTGGTTGGCAAGAATGATGCGCTGCACACCAAAACGCCGGTAAGCGCGAACATGGTGAATGGTTGCCGCGGAAATTGCCCAGGCGCCATCCTCCGCCTGCATTCGGAACAACTCCGGGGCCATGGTGGTTTTTCCATGGGGCGCTATTTCGGCGCCCGTGCGTGCCAGGAACTGCCGCATCCACGCGCTATTACTGCGAAGCGCATTATCAGAAAGCACGGCTACCGGAAATACCAGGTCACCATCAAACAGGGAGCAACCCAGCTCCCTGATCTCGCCAAGCTGCTTGCCCTCCATCTTTCGTGGCAAGCCTTTGTAGCTCCAGTCGAGCGGTTGGCTGGCCAGCGGGTCAGAAATTCTAATGGGGGATTTTTGGTTCATTTGACAGCTATTCCCAGAGTATGTAATTGTGATCACATATATTATATAAGCAATAGGAAAAAGTAGCCCACTGGGCATTCAAAACGGATCATGGTGCGCCCTCGCCGGGTCGCCAGATCATTCGTGGGAAGCGTCGCAGCGCAGAAAAACATGGCGCGGCAAACGCAACTGTACGACCATTGGAGAGAGTGCTATGAGTTCGGATGATTTGAAACGCAAGCGCAAAGCCAGCGCTAATTCTTTCGCAATACCAGCGCTGTGCGCCACCTTGCTGGCGCCTCTCAGCGGCGCCGCACAGGACGCAAATGAACAGGCCGACTCCGGTTCCGGATCCGAACTGGCGATCGAGGAAGTCATTGTAACCGCGCAGAGGCGCCAACAGCCGGAACTGGAAGTGCCTTCCAGCATGTCGGTCCTGACTGAAGAAGTCATGGAGCGCGAGAACATCCACAGCTTTGCCGACTACGCCATTCGCATACCCAACCTGACCTTCGACCAAGCGGGCCTGATTGGCTACCGCGGAGACGTGGCGGTCACCATTCGCGGAGTTCCAGGCCGCACCAACTACTACCTGGACGACACGCCGTTGCCAGTAACCGACGTCAGGTTGTTCGATGTTGAACGCGTCGAAGTCCTGCGTGGCCCGCAGGGCACACTGTACGGCGATGCCGCCATGGGTGGCACCATCAAGGTGGTCACCAACAAACCGGAACTGGGTGAATTCTCCGGTTCAGCCGCCATGAGCTACGGCTGGACTGACCACGGTGACTCCTCCTACTCGGCCGACACCTACGTCAACATGCCGCTGTCCGAGAGCGTTGCCATGCGGTTGACGGCGTACTACGAGGACGTAGGCGGCTACATCGATAACGTAAACCCGGGCGAAGGCCTTGGTGACCAGACCGGTGGCATCCTGCCCTTTGACGTGGGTGTGGACAAGGACATCAACGGCGGCGACCGCAAAGGCGTGCGAGCCGCGGTTAGATTCGGCGTGACCGATGACCTGACCATCGATCTCAGCGCCTGGGCGCAGGACCTGGACCTTGGCGCACGCTCGCTATACGACCGCCCAACCCCGCTGGAAACCTCCTTTCGCGGCACGATGTTCGAATCGCAGGAACTGCGCGTGTACAACGGCACCCTGAACTGGTCTTCCGGCCGTTACAACGTGCTTTCTTCCACCACCTATTACACGCTGGATACTTACAACTCCGAGGACATCACGGTGTTCCTGGCGCAGGGCCTGTTCGGCTTTCCGCCCAGCGTGTTCACCAACCCTCAGCAGCTGAACAACGCCTTCCCTTCGGACGGCTTCACCCACGAAACACGCTTTTCACTGGACGGCACGATGGGTGACATGCCCTACTTCGGTATCGTTGGTGTGTTTTACGAGGATTCAGAATCCAGCCGTGACCAATACTGGTACGACCTGCAAAGCATTAGCGACATCAACGGCGCCATCGACCCCACCGGCGAGCTCGGCTTCGATTTCGGTAACAACTTCGATGCACTGGGTATCGAGCGCGGCTTGTGGGGCTTCCAACTACTGCCCAACAAGGAAAAACAGCTGGCCTTCTTTGGCGAGCTCTCGATCAACCCGACCGACTGGCTGGAACTGACAGCCGGCCTGCGCTGGTTTGACTTCGACATCAAGGAAACCCGCACCACCGATGGTTTCCTGTTCGGCGGCTATGAGACCCAGTCCGGCGAAACCTCGGACTCAGGCGTAGTGCCGCGTTTCGTGGCCAAGGCCACGGTTTCCGACCAGACCATGGTTTACGCCAGCGCCAGCGAGGGCTTCAATATCGGTAGCGCGCTGGGCTCTGCCCTGCCCTCGATCTGCCAGCCGGCGCTTGATGAGCTCGGACTGAGCGACGGCCCGGTTGATCCTGAGAAACTCTGGAGCTACGAGTTGGGCACCAAGGGCCGCTACGCGGGCGGCAAGATCGCCCTCACCGCGGCGGCTTTCTACCTCGACTGGAAGGATATCCAGGAGTCGGTTACCTTCCCCGACAATTCCTGTCCGGAGTCCCTGATTGGTAACTTCGGCGACGCCACGATTAAGGGCACGGAGATCGCCGTGCTCGGCTCGCCACTTGACGGCCTCGAGATTGGCGCCACCCTGGGTTATTCAGACGCTGATCGCACCACTCCGGCCATCGGCGCAGACGCCACCGAGCAGGTCGGCAACCAGATTTTCACCGCCGCGCTGAAAGTTCAGTACATGTGGCCCATCGGCGAAGGCCTTGAGGCCTACATCGGCGGCGACCACCAGTACATCGAGGAAGGCAAGGAGGACCTGCCTGGAACACCGCACTACCACGTCACCAACCTGCGCTTCGGCATTCTCGGCCAGGATCGCTGGGAAGTGGTGCTGGTCGGGCGCAACATCTTCGATGAAGACCCCATCCTGGTCACATATGCGCCGGGCTCGATCGGCAACCTGCAAACGCAGGATGGTACGCTTCGCCCTCGCACGGTGAGTGTCGAAGCACGGATGAGGTTTTGAGTTGATCTCCAGTATCGCCAAGCAGGCCACCAGGCCAGCCCCATCGTTTGACCCAGCCTAACGGCCAGAACTCGCGGCCGGCGGGAGGAGCACGACCCTGGGTTGTCGTGTTCCTCCTGGCGTTGGCCTATGCGCTGTCGTTCCTCGATCGGCAGATACTTTCGCTGTTGGTCCAGCCGGTTCGTGCTGCGCTCGAAATTGGCGATGTGCAGTTTTCATTGCTGCACGGGTTCGCATTTGCCATCACCTACGCGGTAGTGGGCATCCCCCTTGCGTGGATGTCCGATCGCGGCAACCGCAAATGGATCATCATTCTCGGTATCGTGCTGTGGAGCCTGGCGACCATGGCCTGCGGCCTGGCCATCAGTTTCAACCAGCTTCTGCTTGCCCGCGTATTGGTAGGCGTGGGCGAGGCGGCGCTCGTTCCAGCTACCTACTCCCTGCTCGCCGACCTGTTTCTGCCGGAAGACCGCGCGCGGCCAATGGCGGTGTTCATGAGCGGCAGCACCTGCGGCGCCGGCATCGCCCTGTGGCTGGGTGGTTTTGCGCTCTCCGGCGCCACCGGGGTGGGTTCAACGGAAGTGCTTGGTTTTGGCCCGATGGATGTGTGGCGGCTGACCTTTCTGATTGTTGGCCTGCCGGGCGTCATCCTCGCAGGCATCATCGCCGTGCTGGTGCGCGAGCCCGGCCGCCGCGAACCACCAGTTGCCGCCAATCACTGGGCGCAACTGGCCACCACCTTTTCATACCTGTGGCAGCGGCGCAGTTTGTTCGTGCCGATTTACATCGGGTTTTCCTGCTTCTCGATGGCCGCCTATGCCCTGGCCGCCTGGGTACCGGAGATTTTTCGTCGCAGCCATGACTGGGCGCCACAGGATTTCGCCATGATTGGCGGCCCGATCCAGATTGCAGCCAGCCTGTTCGGGGCGCTGACAGCGGGTGCTATTATTGATGCTTGGCAGAAACGCGGGCGCCACGATGCGCCTCTGCACTTCAGCGTCCTGGCAACCGCAGCGCTGGTTCCTCTCGTCCTGCTCTTTGGATGGTTGGATTGGCCTGCAGCCAGGGTCGCAGTGCTGGCAGGAGTCTGGTTGCTGATGGGCTCACTGCTGCCCGCACCAGGGGTCATGTTGCAACTGACCGTCCCGCCACGCCGCGTCGCACTGGCCTCGGCGTTGTTCCTGTTGGCCGCCAACCTCATTGGCATGGGAGGTGGTCCAACGTTGGTTGCGCTGGCCAGTAGCCACCTGTTTAATTCGGAGGCAGCGCTGGGTTCGGCTGTTGTACTGATTGCAGCATCCGGCTGCGTGCTCTGCGTGGCGCTGCTTCGCTACGCACAGGGCCGCATGCATCTTGCAGCAGCGAACTGAGCCGGGCGGGCTTCGCGTGAGGGCGGCAAGGAGTCGATAAAAACAATGATCAAGAAAGTCGAAAGAGACACGTTGAACGAACGCGTTTACGAGGAGTTGCGCGGCGCCATCGTATCGGGGCGGTTTCCTCCCGGCACCAACCTGACCCTTCGTGGCCTGGCCGAGATCGTCGGCACCAGTGAAATGCCAGTGCGCGATGCTGTCCGCCGCCTGGTGGTTGAACGCGCGCTTGAAAGCCTTCCCAACCGCTCGGTTGTGGTTCCCATCCTGTCTGAAGACGCCTATCGAGAGATCAGCGAGATCCGCCTCCGACTGGAAACATTGGCCACGCGTTATGCGGCCGAGAACCTTACCGAGAAGGACATCAAGGCGCTGCGCACCAACCTGAAAGCCATGGCGGCCAGCAAGACGCACTCCCAATACCTGAAATTGAACCGGGAGTTCCATTTCCGCATCTACGAAGCTGCCCGGCGCCCGCTCCTGCTATCGATTATTGAGCTGTTGTGGGTGCAAACCGGGCCGCTGCTCAACGTGGTGGAACTGGGCGCCGGCAAGACCGAAGCGCACTCGCACCACTCCGAAGTGGTCAAGGCCCTGGCCAAGGGCGATGCCGATGCAGCCGCCAAGGAGATCGCCGCCGACATTGAAGGCGCGGCTGTGTTTATCGCCAACTGGATGAAGCAGCAAGCCAGCTGAGCAGCCAACAACCCGGCCCGGGCACATGACCTTGCGCGTATTTTCCGCCTCCATTTTCACGGAGACGAACACATTTTCCCCGCTGCCCACCTCGCTGGATTCGTTCAGGGCGGGCATACTTTTCCAGGGGCCTGCTGAAGCCGCCCCACCACTGAAAGTACTGGGTTCTCCCTGGCACGCCTGGCGTGACGCCTGCGAACAGGCACAACTCGAGTATCAACAGGGCCTGATCGCGTTTGCCGAGCCGGCAGGACTAATGACACGCAGCGCGCACCACTGGCTTCGCGAACAACTGCTTTCAGACCTTTCAAACGCGGGACCCATCGACATTGTCTTGCTGGCGATCCACGGCTCCATGATGTCCACCGAGTGCGATGACATTGAGGGCGACCTGTTGCAGCGGGTTCGCTCCCAGGTGGGTGACCAGGCCGCGATTGGCGTCCTGATCGACCCACACGCCCACTTGACGGAGAAGATGGTGCGGCATGCCAGCGTGCTGGCCGCTTTCCACGAATGGCCCCACGACGATGTTGAAGAGCGCGCCCTGCACGTGCTGGATGTAGCCACCCGGGTTGCCAACAAGAGCGCATCGCCCACGCCCGCGGTATTTGATTGCCACATGGTTGCTGCCTATCCGACACGACGCGAGCCCATGCGCAGCTTCATCGACTCCATCAAGGCCCAAGAGCACGACGGCGCGATTCTTTCGGCCAGCCTGATCCACGGCTTCCCCTGGGGAAATCACCCGGAAACCGGTGCAAAAGCGCTGGTGTGGACAGATGGCGACAACGAGCTTGCCCAACAAACCGCGCGCGAAATTGGCGCACGCCTTTTTGAACTGCGCGAAGCCACCACTTTGCACATGGATTTCGGCATAGAAGAAGCGCTGGACCATGTGGAACAGGCCAGCACTGGCCCAATCGTGCTCTGCGACGCCGGCGACAACGTGCCTGGCGGAGGGGCTGGTGACGCCACTTTCCTCTTGCGCCGCACCCTGGAGCGCGGCGTTGGTGGAGTGTGTTTCGGTCCCATCTGGGACCCAATGGCCACGCGCATGTGCTTCGACGCGGGTGAAGGCGAGACCGTGGCCCTTCGCATCGGCGGAAAATCAGGCCCAGGCTCGGGCGACCCGGTCGACGTTAATGCAACCGTGCTAAACCTGTCGCGCAAGCAGGACGACCCGCAAAGCGCACGCTTTGGCGACCGCGCCTGGGTGCGTATTGAAACCGGCATCGACCTTGTGTTGCACCAGGAGCGCGCCACCCTGACCGACCCCGGCGTGCTCACTCGGCTGGGCATTCAGCTGGGCCAGTACAAGGCCATCGTCGGCAAGATGTTGATGCACGGCGGAGCGGCGTTTGCCCCACTCGCATCCGAGGTTCGCACGGTGGCCACACCAGGCGCATTGAATATGAACTACGCGGCGCTTGAGCTCACTCGGAAGCAGCGCCCCTGGTGGCCTAAAGACCTCGACTTTTCCTTGCCTGGGTAAGCCTTTCCAGACCCTGCTTGCAATGCCACTGGCTTGCCTATATTGTGATCACATATCATATACAACAAAGTTGAGTACGGATGAAGCCAGCGGAAAAAGTTGTCATAACCTGCGCCATCACAGGGTCAATCCACACCCCGACCATGTCGCCCTATTTGCCGATCACGCCGGAAGAAATTGCGCGCGAATCGGTAGCGGCCGCCGAGGCTGGTGCCGCCATCGTACACCTGCACGCACGCAACCCGGAAGATGGCAGCCCGACCGCCGATCCCGATGTCTTCATGCAGTTCCTGCCTGAGATTCGCGCGCAGTCCGACGTGGTGGTCAACATCACCACCGGCGGCGGACCCGGCATGACCATGGACGAAAGACTGGCGCCGCCGGTACGCGCGCGGCCTGAATTCGCCTCTCTGAACATGGGAACGCTCAACTTTGGCGTATTCCCACTGGCCGCCAAGTACCGGCAATGGAAGCACCCCTGGGAGCAGCCCTTTATCGAGGGCACCCGCAACGTCGTGCAGATGAACACCTTCGCCCAGATTGAAGAGGTGATTCGCCGCGTGGGCATCGACTGCGGCACGCGCTTTGAGTATGAGTGCTACGACGTGGGCCACCTGTACAACCTGGCGCACTTCGCCGACCGCGGCCTGATCGAACCGCCGTTTTTCATCCAGTGCATCATGGGCATCCTCGGTGGCATCGGCGTAGACGCGGGCAACCTGGTTCATATGCGCGATGTAGCCGACAAGCTGTTTGGCGATGACTACTACCTGTCCTGCTTCGCCATCGGCCGCCAGCAGATGCAGTACCTCACCATGAGCGCCATTCTCGGCGGCAGCGTCAGGGTCGGCCTGGAAGACAGTCTGTACATTGGCCCCGGCGAACTGGCAAAAAGCAACGCCGACCAGGTCACCAAGGTGCGCGGCCTGGTAGAAGGCCTGGGGCTGCAGATTGCCACGCCTGACGAAGCTCGCGCCATGCTGGGCCTCAAGGGCAAGAACGACGTCGCGTTCTAGGCGCCGTGATGATTGAAACACTCAAGGCGGTGGTTCACCCGTGGCACTGCGATGTCATGGGCCACCTGTGCACCCGCCATTACGTGGGTTTTTTCGATGACGCGGCGTTTCACCTGGTGGCCGCCTGCGGGGGACACGTGGTCTCTTCCGCGGAAGCCAACCCGACCAACGGCTATGCCGACGTAAAGGCCCTGTACGAATACCGCGCCGAAGTCGGCGCCGGGGAACTGATCACGGTCTCCAGCGCGATCACCTGGCTGGGAAACAGTTCGTTTTCGGCCAGCCACAAGATGAACAAGGTCAGCGATGCCTCGCTGGTAGCCACTGCTGAGACAACCAGCGTGTGCTTTGACCTTGAGGCCAGGAAGGCAATCCCCATTCCCGCCAATTTTCGGACCAAAGCAGAAGAACTGTTTTGGGTAACGCAGGGCTAGCCAGCCCTGCCCGGCGGAAAATCAGGATTCCCACTCCACGTTTGCGTCCACCGGTATGACCTGGGCGGTGATCGCCGCCGCCTGGTCGCTGGCCAGGAACTGGCACACGCCGGCAATCTCCTTCATCTGAACTTTGCGCCGCAAGGTAATGAAGGCGAGCGCTTCCGCTTCGACACTGTCCGCAGCAACCCCCCTGGCCTCGGCAAGGCGCGCAATGATGCGCGTGCTGCGCTCGTTGTCGACGAAACCAGGCGCGATCACGTTGCTGCGAACCCCGTACGTACCCATCTCGCGAGCGACGGACGCGCTCAGGCCCTCGAGCCCGCACTTGGACGCAACGTAAGGCGTACGCCGTGGAATGGCATGACGGGCCGAGGTACTGGACACGTTGATGATGCAGCCAGCGCCCTGTTGCTTGAAGCTGTCCGCAAACGCGCGGATGGTGAGAAACGGCCCGGTCAGGTTGACCGCCAGGACCTGGTTCCACTGCTCGAGTTCCACTTCGCCAACCTCGGCAGTTGGGCCGGCGATTCCGGCATTATTGATCAGCACATCCAGGCCACCAAATTCCGCCAGCACGCGCTCGCGAATCGAGTCAACCTGCTCAACATCGGAAACGTCGGCGCGAATCGCCAATGCCTCCGGGTGTGAAGCAGCAAAGTTCGCCAGCGCCGACGGGTCAATGTCGCAGACTGCAACCCTGGCACCCGCCTGTGCAAAAGCGGTAGCAATGGCTGCGCCGATACCGCCGGCTCCGGCGGTCACCAAAACGCGTTGACGGCTAATGGGACACCTCCGAAAGCGTGGTTGATTCCGGGTAGCTGGCGATCACCCGGATGAAGTCTCGTTCGTCGAGGCCAGCCTCTACCAGCTCAAGATCCAGCTGCTCAGACACACCAGGCGTGGCGCGTATCAACTCAAAAACCGCCTCGACAGTCTGCAGGTTCGCTTGCGGGTCATACGGCCCCAACTGCGCTGTTACATCACCACTACCGGGCGTGTCGAGCGCCAGCGCCAATACCGGAGTCGACGCAGAGAAATCCAACTCGCCCAGCGCCACGGACTTGATCCCTGGCTCGTCAACGGTGCGAAAGTACACCAGGCCCGCACCCAGGTCGTAAACGATGGAGCGGAAAGTGTTGTCGCCCTGCGCAATACTTTCGAGCAGGCCGAAGGCATAGTCCCTGCGCGCATTGAAACCCTGTGGCGCACCTTCATCTAGTGTCTGGCTTGCCGTGACGAAGCGAGCAGTGGAACTGAACGGCTCGTGACCCTGCAGGAACTCCGGGTTGGACTGCGCCTGGCCAAGCTCAAACAGCGCCTCTGACAGGCTGTGATTGGTCAGGATGCAGCCGTTGCCAAGAAAGCCGCGACTAGCCTTCAAGGCGCCGCCAATGAACTCCAGCACGGCGCAGTTGCCCTGCTGGTCTGCCACGCTAAAGTGCCATGGCCAACCGCGCAAATTGAAGTCGTCGACGTGGTCGAGCACCTCGTCGACCGAGGCGAAGTTGTCCAACTGGTACTGGATCCACTGTTGCACGGAAATCGACGGCCGTGACGCGTTGTTGGAATACTCGGCACCCCCAAGGGTCATTTCCTCGACGATGAGGCCGGCCTCGTTGACCCCGCCATCAGGAAACTCGCGTCCAAAGTGGGTAAAAGTTAGCGACCCGTAACTGGATACCCACTGGACACGCTGCTGGTCAGATGCACCCGGCCCGGCAAAGACCCAAGGCACCGAGGACTTTTCAACACCACGCTTGTTCACCAGCAACTGGCCAACAATGGCCATCTCACCATCGGTGTTCCTGCCAAACAGCGTGCCCTCACGGGTATGCGTGGCAAAGGTTGAGCAGGCAAGCGCTGTAGCCGCCAGGCCGCCATAGAGCATCAAGAGAAAAAGCAGTTTGTGGCAGGGTGATCGCATCGGGTCGTGGGTTTTGCAGGTCAATGGAAGACCAATTATACGTTATATGTGATCACAACATTTGAGGCATTACGGGTCCATTATCCTACTGACTCACCCTGCACAACTGGCCCAGGCAAGAGGCCCAGGCAACAGGCATCACGGAGATTGTTTCGCGATCCGAGACCTGGCCAAGGCAAGCAGCGCTCTCGAGTACCCGACATGAAACGACTTCAGCAAACCAAACCCCACCCCCATCCTGGGCTTGCCATCTTCTGCCGTAGCAAGTGGCACCACTGCGGAGCCGAAATACAGCATGGTACGCTGAGGGTGATTGTCATCGGCGACGGCCATGAACCAGGAACGCGTCCGTTCATGCATGTCGCACATCAGAAGCTGGTTGGGCGCCCTGCCCTCGACCGACCAGGCGGCAAATTCTTGCGATTCTTCGTCTACCAGCCGCCGAACATCTTCATCGCTGGAAGGACGTTTCAACAGCCATTTCAGTATCACCCGCTCCAGTCGAAACAGCCAGGTGGTGTAGAACGCACTGACGAACTCGGGCAGGCCGACACTTCGCCCAATGGCGACGCAAAAGCAGTCGGTGTAGGCGCCCTGCGCCTGGTAGGCTGCCAGCAGTGCGCCAGAAGGCAGGGCGCAAGCCGTTACACCTTCAGGGGCCGCGCTAGCCCTGTGACCGGTGTGCGGCATCGATGCACCGGGTGCGTTCATCGCGGTCGGCGATTTTCGCGCAATCCGCCAGCTTCGAGTTGATCGACTGTTCCGACTCCTGGCTGCCGGCGCAGCCGCCAACAAGCAACGCAATTAAGACAACGACAAGTGTTCGCAAGGCAAGAGGCTTCATCAAAGGTCCTGGTTCAGTTCGAGGAATGCGCACAGTTTGCCGTTTGTGCGCGCATAAAAAAAGCGGGACCCGCAAGGGCCCCGCTCTGTAGCACCCGAAGCTGACTGGCAGCCTCAGGACTGGTGCTTATGAACGCACATCAAGGTTGTCGATCACCTTGACCACGCCATCAACGTTTGAAGCGGCCAACAGCGCTGCGGTGCGTTCGGTTTCGGTGTCGACGTGGCCACCCAGGCTGACGATGCCGTGATCAACTTCGACGTCGATCTTGAGGGTGTGCGCAACCGGGTCCTCGGCCAGCGCAGCCTTGACCTTGCTCACCAGCAGCTTGTCGCTACCGTACTCGCTGGCGGTCCGGTCATGACTCTGGATTTCCAGGTTGTTGCTCACCGCTTCCACGCC
>JAUIBE010000037.1 GCA_030428105.1 Gammaproteobacteria bacterium | reverse complement strand
CCGCCTCGGGCGGCGCCTCGGATGGGCCGCAGCCCGTAACAACGACAAGTGCGGCGATAACGCCGGCAATGGTTACCCCGTAATTCATCAATCGACCCTGTTGGTTCAGCAGCTAAAACTTGGGGAATCATACCGTATAGCGCGCTGCGCTACGCTTTCATGTCAAAAGCTCACATCCCATTGCAGGCGGAAGCGCACATCGTCGCCGTCACCCACGCCGGGTTCGTCGATAGAGATCTGGCTGACGTCGGCGGTGAACTTGCTGTCATGCCCGGCCAGGAACAGGTTGGCGCCAAGGGTAATTTCCTGCTGGGTACGGTCTTGCGGGGTGTTGTCCCAGTCGACCCAGGCATAGCGAAGCCCAAGCTGGAACGGGAAGGTGTAGCGGCCGATGTTCACTGGCCAGGCCTGGCCCAACTGGGCGTAGCCGCCGGTCAGTTTTGAGCGCAGCCCGGTTTCGTGGTCTTCGATGCGCTTCTGGTGGTATTCCTGCTGCACCGAGAAGCCGTTGTGCCTCCAGGCAAAGCCTTGCTGCCACTGCTCCAGCGTGTAGCGCTCTTCACCGCCACTGCTGAATCCGTCCAGCTGGCCGCCGCCGGAAGTGGAGAATCGGGTGTAAGGCCCACGCACCCGTGCAGCCGCCAGGGAAAACGACCCCAGCGGCTTCTCGCTGAATTCATAGTCAGTCTGGGAGAAGGGCAGCACCTCTCCCATGAAGTGCCACTGCCAGCGCAGCATGTACATCGGCTGGTTGCCCCGGGGGCCGGGGTCTCGGCCATCGCCCTGGTAGAGACCCGCCATCAGCCAGTTGTCACCGCGCCGCCCGCTGGCGAATTCCTTGAACAGGGTCACGCCGCGCTGGCGGTCGATGGTGAAGGCGTAGTTGGCAATCGAGCGGTCGACAAAGGCCTGCTTGCCCGATGAATCCACCCGCTCGCGGTTGTACAGCGCCTTGTGCTGGCCGATGCGCAGACGCAGGTCTTCGCTTGGCTCAACGTCCAACCGCATGTCGAGCAGCGGCATGTTTCCGGTCAGCGCCTGTTCGACGTAGAACCCAACCCTGGGGTCGAAAATATGCCCTTCCAGTTTCAACCTGGCGCGCCGGAAACCGAAATCGGAGCCGGGTGGTGATTCCAGGTCGGCAAAGTCGCGCGGGTCACTGTCAAAAGGGTCGGAGTAGCGCAACTGGCCGCGCAGCCAGGCGTGCATGAAGAAGCGGCTGTCCGGGTCGCCAAGCTTGATGCCACGCTCGCGGCCGAACAGGGTCAGGGTTTCCGGAAGTTCATCGTCAAGCGGAGTGAGTTCGAGCGCTTCATCCTTTGCGTCTTCGGCCGCGGGTTCACTTTCGGGCACAGCAGCATCCTGCGCCTGTGCGGGGGCACAGGCGAGCAGCCACAGCAACACCGTACCGAGCGCTGCTCGGCCGGTAGCGCGCAGGCGCATGGCTCAGCTACCGACCGATGAACCTGGCGGGGCTGGTGGTTTTGGCTGGAATTCTGATGAGGGTGTTTTCATGGTGGATTCTAATTATGTGGTGGGTGTAACGTGCTCAATAATAGCGCAGCGGCAGCGCCTTACGCACGGCCCGCCGCGCCGAAACGTGGTTGGGGTCTAAAGCAGGGGAGCGGCGAGGCGCGACAGGCGCACCCCCAGGTGCCACCAGAAGCCGCGTGACTCCAGGGCCTCCAGGTCGATGACCTCAGAGTGCTCGAAGTCGCGCTCGAACATATGCTCCATCTGCGCGGCGAAAGCCGGGTCGGAAACCAGCGCCGCCACCTCGAAGTTGAGGCGGAACGAACGGTTGTCGAAGTTGTGGGTGCCGACCACCGAGATGTCGTTGTCAATCAACAGCGCCTTTTCATGCAGGAAGCCAGGCGAGTACGCGTAAAACTGTATGCCCAGGCCCTTCAGCTCCTCCATGAAATAGAACCCTGCCAGGTACACCGGCAGGCTATCGCCTTTGCCGGTGGTGATGATGCGCACATCAACCCCGCGCAGGGTGGCCAGCTTGAGGGCCTTCATCACCGCGTCGTCAGGCACGAAGTACGGCGCTGAAAGCCAGATGCGCTCGGTGGCGGCGTTCAGCGCGGTTACAAAGTAGAGCGAGGCGGTTTCGAACGGCCCGACCGGCCCGGAAGGCAGGATCATTACTTCCTTGTCGCCGCCGGGCGCCGCAGCCGGGCTCCACTCAAGGTCGGGAATGGTGCGCGTGGCCCAGTACCAGTCGACCAGCGCCACGGACTGCAGTTGTTGCACCGCCGGTCCCTCGATCCGAACGTGGGTGTCGCGCCAGGGCGAAAACTCCGGGTCGAGCCCAAGGTATTCATCGCCCACGTTGTGTCCGCCCACCCAGCCCACGCGACCATCAACCACCACGATCTTGCGATGGTTGCGGAAGTTGAGCTGGAAACGGTTGCGAAAGCCCTGGTTGGGTCGAAACGCGGTGACCTTCGCGCCAGCCTCTTCCAGGCCGGTGATGTAGGCGCGCGGCAGGCCCTTGCTGCCCACCTCGTCGTAGAGCACGTACACGCGCACACCGGCGCGGGCTCGCTCCATCAGGACATCGCGGGCGCGGTTGCCCAGGCCGTCGTCGTGGATCATGTAGAAATGAAACTGCACGTAGTCCTGCGCTTCGGCGACCCCCGCCAGGATGCTGTCAAAGGTAGCGTCGCCGTTAACCAGGAGCTCCACATCATTGCTGTGGGTCAGTTCGCGTTCGGACAGTTTCGTGATGGCCTGGTGCCAACCCGGGGTCGGGTTCGGCGGGGCATGCCATGGTTCCAGGCGGGAGCGGACGTTGTCGATCAGGCCGTCGATCTCGTCCCGTTGTTCGCTGTAGGCCTGCGACATACCCTCGAAGCGGTTGCGCCCCAGAACCAGGTAGGCGGGCACCGCGACAAACGGGAAAGTAACCAGCGATACACCCCAGGCGATGGCGCCCTGCGGGGTGCGGGTGGTCATCACCGCCTCGATGGCGGCGATGATGCCGGCAACGTAAAACGCTGTGGTAATGAATGCGATCAGGCGCTTTCTCCCTCGAGTCACCGCTTGCCCGTGGTGAAGTGACGCATGTTGAGCCCCCTGGCGAACGTGTTTTGCTAGCCCGGCTGAAAGCATACACCGCGGCCGGGCGTATTGCTGTTACCGGCGCGCTACCAGTTGGAGCCGGCCTGGATATAGACCGCGGTATCCACCTTGCTGCGGGCCACGTCCAGACCCATGGCAAAACCGTAGCGGCGGGCGATCAGGTAACGAAACCCCGCCCCGTAGCTGTTGATGGCCTCGGCGTCGGACAATGCGGAAAAGCTGTCGGCGGCTCGACCGGTGCCGGTAAACACGCCGACTTTCCAGCGTTCATCGATCCGGTAGTCGAGCTGAATTTCCGCCACCGCCACGCGGTTGCCCTGGTAACGCGAGGCAGGCACGCCGCGCAGCTTGATGTAGGGCGGCACGTAGGGCGGCAGGCGCGCTTCTTCGTCTGAATTGACCCCGTCCACTTCAAGGCGCAGGCCGAAATTGAAGCGATCGCCCAGCGGCCAGTAGTTGAGACCAGTGATTTCGAAGCTTTGATAGTCAACATCGCTGCCAATGGAGCCATCAAACACGGTGTAGTTGACGAAATAGTAGTAACCGGTTTGCGGGTTAAACGGGTTGTCGCGGCTGTCGAATTCCACCAGCGCGCCGATTCCCGAGGTGGTGGTGCTGTTGTTGAACGCATCTACCGCGTATTCGCTTGCCTGGGGCGTAAGCAAGGCGGTTTCATCGCTGGACGCGAGGCGAGTTTCAATGCTGCCGTAAAGCTGGCGCGCGCCAATAAAAACAGAGCTGCCGGGAATGCGCCACTTCAGGTCCTGGAAGACGAACGGGCCGTCCATTTTCAGTTCCACCGGGCTGGGCAGTTCGCCGACCCCGGGCAAGGAATAAAACTCCAGGAACACCGAGCCGTAGGCCACCAGGCCGCGGTAGCGCAGCGAATCTTCGCGCCAAAAACCCATGTGTCCCAGGGCCGCCACCCAGGTGCCGTTCTCGGTGGCGCCCAGGCCAGCCACGCTGATGTTTTCCGGAAGCAACACACCGGCGTCGGTGCGCTGGTTGCGCTGTTCCTCGGACTCGTGGAAAAACAGTGCGCCGATGCCCAGGCCGTAACCCACCGCCGGTTCCGAGATGATGGTGGGCACCGGCAGGAAGCCCATAGGCACCTCGGAGAGGTAGCGGCTGGCGTCCAGCATCCCGTCGCCGGGGTCAACCAGGTAATCCTGGAAGAAGCTGGCCGTGGCCGGCGGCGCGGCGGCAGCCAGGAGCATGGCGAACAAGAATCGTTTTGGCGCCATCCCTGGGCCCCCGGCTGCCCTGTGCTTAATGTTCGTGCGCGTCGTCCAGCGCTTTGCGCAGGATGTTGGCCCAGCTGCGCAGGATGCGTTCGGCATCGGCGCGGTTGGTAATGCTGTTGGAGAACTGGATACTGCCCGCGGCACGGTCCTCGCGGCGGTCAATTACCCGGCCGATCAGGTCGTTGGTGGCCGAATCGCGCAGGTCCATGTTCAGGGTCATCTCGCCCGCCGAGGTGGTGTAGGTGCGGCTCATGCCGGCCGTGTTCATGCTGGTGTCCGGTGCGTTGATATCCAGGTTGACGATTGCCGGCTGCAGCAGGAGAACGTCCTCGCCGTTGGTATCAACCACGCTGTATCCGCCTTTTTCCAGCTCCTTGGTGAACTCGGTCTTGAAGGCCTCGGCCAGCGCCGCGCGGGCCTCATCCATGTCCTCGGTGGTCACCCGGCTGGACGGGTTGCGGCGATCCTGGTTCTGGTCGCGCTGCCAGTTTTTGCGGAAGGCCACCGTGGCGTCCTCGATGCGCACCTTGCTGTATTGCGAAAGGGTGGCGCCCTCTTTCCAGTAAACCGCATCCACCTTCTTGCTCTTGATCCGGTCCAGTCCGTCATCGGTCTGGTCGGGGTAAGACTTCCAGGCCAGCGCGGAGGCGCTGAACACCAGGCCCAGCAGGGCGGCAGAAATCATCGAACGCTTGGCAAACTTCATGGTGCTTTCTCCAACATCAATCCAGGTTTTGCTTTGACTATTGGCTTTGACTACTCGGCGTACACGGCGTTCCAGTCATTCTTCATGTCGACCACGATCCAGCCTCGATCGTCCGCCTCGTTCAGCCCGCGGTCAAGCTGGCCAATGTGCGAGTCGCGGTCATAGGCCCATTCACGCTGGGCATCGGTGTGGTGAACAATCATACCGAAACGCGCGCCCGCAGCCGAGGTGGTCCACTCGAGCATCTGGAAATCACCGTCGGAGTTGCCCGCAGCGAAGATGGGTCGACGGCCGATGTGGCTCTGTATGCCAACAGGCTTGCCGTCGTTGTCATCGATCAGGTCGATCTCGGCTTGCTTGACCAGTACCGGGGTTCCGTCGCGAACCTCGTATTTCAGCTTCAGGCTGCTGCCCACCACTTGTTCTGGTGGGATGCCGTATACCCGCTCGGCCCACGGCCGCATAAACTCGATGCCGCCGCCGGAGACGATGTAGGTCTTGAAGCCATTGGCGCGCAGATATTCCAGCAATTCCA
Source organism: Gammaproteobacteria bacterium (assembly GCA_030428105.1). Taxonomy (GTDB): domain Bacteria; phylum Pseudomonadota; class Gammaproteobacteria; order Xanthomonadales; family SZUA-36; genus JAUIBE01. Next base: position 22,792 of record JAUIBE010000037.1, on the reverse strand, counting down.
GCATCGGCTGGTAAACCATCTCGGTGAACAGCTTGCCGGTGGTTGGGTGCCGCGCCGTGGTGATCCAGCTCGAAACGGACTGGTGAAACTCGCTTACCGTCATCCCGGCGTGGGTGGCGGCCACAAGATTCAGCAGGCCGTGTTTGCCCGATGCCATCACGCCCGCCATGTCGCCCTTGAGGAGCGACGCAAACGGCTCCGTGGATTGCCACTCGGGGTGGTCTTTTGCCTGTGCTTTCACCTGGTCGGTGATGTAGTAAAGCTGGAAGTACATCGGCTGCTCGGTCCACAGCGTGCCATCGTTGTCGAAGGTCGCGATTCGCTCAGCTTCGGGCACGAAGTCTGCCGAGCCCGGGGTAGTGACTTTTTCAACGAAGGAGACGATGGCAGTCTTGCTGGCGCCGTCATTCCAAGAGGGCAACGGATCGGACGCCAGGGCTGGGCCGGCGAACTGCGCAGCCATCAGCAGCGCCACAACGGCGGTAAACCGGGTGAATCGATTCATCGTGAGCTTCCTCTGCATGGTGTGTGGTAACGCATCGGTCAGAACCGGAAATGCCAGCCCAGCGCCGGGCCGTGCTCGGCGATGTCGAATACAAAACGATCAAGGCCTTCGCCGTCGTCATAGTCGAAACTGATGTAGCGATACAGGAAGCTCACCGCATTTCGGTCTGAGAACTGGTACTCGATGCCGGCGTTGAGCGACCACATCAGGTCTGAGCCCACGCCGAAACCGCCAATGTAGCCGAAGCCTCCAATGTGCCAGTGCTCGCTCAGGTCGGCGCCGACCCTGGCGCCCACGAACGGGTCCACCCACGATTCAGACCGGCTGGCGCTGCGATCCCCCAGCGGGCCGGAGACGTCCAGCGACAGCTTGATATCGGTGTACATCAGGCCGCCCATCAGCTGCCAGTTTTCACTCACCCGGCGGGTGGCTGCAGCGGCTGCCGTGAGTTGCTTGTTGCCCAGCTCACCGGAAACCAGGCCGCCCGGGCCCTCGAGGTCGGCTTCCAGGTCCATGTACACGGTGTCGATGAAAATACCCCAGTCGTCGCGCTCCGCGGCGTACATGCCGAGGAAGGCGCCATCGAGATTTTCAAACACCGATTCTGCGTCGACATCCACATCGAGGCTGGCCGGTCCAATGCCGGCGGTGCCCTCGATGGTGGGGCCCAGCAGGTAGATCAGGAACTCCTGGCTCCATCCGGACGAATTGCTGCTGTTGGCCTGGGCCGAGGTAGCTGCGCAGAGAGCGAACAGGGCGGCCGTGGCCGAAACGGTCAGTTGGGAAAAGCGCTTCACAGGACTCTCCTTGAATTTCCTGGTTCCCGCCCAGTGGTTGAGCGGAACTTGTCAGTCGATACTAACGATCGGGCATTGCATTATTGTGCATGCGGAATCACAGGCCGGTAATCACCGCGGCGTAGATTTCTATCGCATCCCACAGGTTCTGCAGGCGGATGTTTTCGTCCTTGCCGTGCTGATTATTGTCGTGATTGGCCACCGGCAAAATCAACACCGGTGCGCCAATTTCCTGGGCAATCAGGTAAATCGGCAGGCTGCCGCCCATGGTGGGCAGCTGGATCAGCGGTTCTGCGCCGACGCTGTCCAGGATGGCGGCTATTTCCTGGGCGATGGGCAGGTCCATCGAGGCCCGGTAGGCGGGATAACCATGCTCGGACCAGTGAACCTCGGCAATGCGCTCATGCCGGGTGCGTTCTTCCGTGCTCGGCGGGTGGTCGAGCACGGTAAAGCCCTTGGCCTGGATGTGTGCATTGATGGCCCGGCGCACGTGCGCCGGGGTCTGGCTGGGCACCAGGCGCAGGCCGACCGAGGCGGTGGCGGAAACCTGGATGGCGTTGCGTGCATCGTCGCCGACATCTCCGGAACGGATGCCGCGGAAGTTCATCGCCGGACGCATGATGGCCATCTCGACGCGCTCATCGGTTTCCGCTGCGCCGATACCAAGCTGGTCGAGCAACAGCTCATCCACGGAGGGGGCGCTCTCAATGGCGTACTGTTCAGATTCGGTCAACGGCGTAACCTCGTCGAAATAGCCTTCCACCAGGATCTCGCCGTTGGGTGCGCGCATGCTCAGCAGCAGGTCCATCAGCTCGGCGATCGGGTTCGGCGCCCAATTGCCATAGTGGCCACTGTGCAGTGGTCGGGCCGGGCCGTGCACGGTGACATCGAAACCGGTAGTGCCGCGCACGCCGTACACCAGTTGCAGGCGGCGGCTCTGGTGCATTGGGCCGTCGCAAAACAGCCACAGGTCTGCCTGCAGCAATTCGCGATTGGCCGCCAGCACTTCCTGGAGGTGTGGGGAGCCGGCCTCTTCCTCGCCTTCGAGGAACACCTTGAGGTTAACTTTGGGTTCGTGGCCATTGGCTGCCAGGGCATCCAGCGCCGCCAGCAGGGCGATAACCGGCGCCTTGTCGTCACCGGATGAGCGCCCAAACAAGCGCCACTCCGGGTCAAAGGGCGCCTTGATCGGCACTGCACTTGCGCCGTCTTCCACCATTCCGGTGCGCATCACCGGTTTCCATGGGTCCGAAGCCCAGTCGGCCGCGTTGGCCGGTTGGCCGTCGTAGTGGATGTAGATCATGATCGTGCGCTCGGCGCCTTCGGCCATGCGCTCGCCGTATACCGCCGGAGGTCCCGCCGATTCAAGCAACCGGGTCTCAAAACCACGCGATTCCAGCAGCCCGCCCAGGTAGTCCGCATTGCGACGAATGTTGGCGCTGTCGCTGGCGACATTGGGGATGCTGAGCAGTTCGACAAAGCCGTCAACGATCTGTTGCTCGTTGGCTTCGCGCCAGGCGCGTACTTCGCCCTGGACGGCTTTGGTTTCGTCGGCCACGGCGCTTGCTGAACCAAAGGCGGGAATCAGCAGCGCGGTGAGGAGCAGGCAGCGAAATTTCATCTTTTACTCACGGGGTGATTGAAAGCGTTGGTGAACCATACCAAAGGAACCGGAATCATCGGTGCACATTTCACGTCAAAACGGTTATCCTTTCGCCAAACCGCGCGATGACGCGCGATAGGGGCGCCAGGAGCACTGGCACAGCCCACACAAAATGAAACGGACTGACACTTCAAACCCGGACTATTTTCACCAGGTGGTTGACTGTCAGTGGGGCTGCCCGGCCCACACTGATGTTCCGGAATATATCCGCCTGATCGCCCAGGGTCGGTTTACCGATGCCTACATGGTGAATCGCGAGTCCAACGTGTTCCCCGGCATCCTTGGCCGGGTCTGCGATCGCCCCTGCGAACCCGCCTGTCGGCGTGGCCGCATTGGCCAGAAACCGGTTGCCATCTGCCGCCTGAAACGCGTCGCCGCGGATTACCGCGAAGACGTTTCCGACCGCCTGCCCGTTATACCCAGGCAGAAGAACGGCAAGAAGATTGCCCTGGTCGGCGCTGGCTGCGCCTCGCTGGCGGTGGCCAATGACCTGATGCCGCTGGGCTACGAGTGCACCATCTTCGAGGCCCAGTCGGTGCCCGGTGGGCTGATGCGCTACAACATTCCCGCCTTCCGCTTGCCGGTTGCAGTGCTTGATGAAGAGATCAACATGATCCTCGACATGGGCGTGGAGATTCACTACGACCACCCCATCACCAGCATGAAGGCCTTGCTGGACGAGGGCTACGATGCCGTGTTCGTGGGCACCGGCGCGCCGCGTGGCAAGGAATTGAACCTCCCCGGCCGCTATGACACCGAGAACATCCACATCGGCATCGACTGGCTGGAGTCGGTGGCCTTCGGGCACATTGAGAAAATCGGCGAGAAGGTGCTGATCATCGGCGTGGGCAACACCGCGATGGATTGCTGCCGCACTTCCCTGCGCCTTGGCGCCAAGGATGTGAAGGTCATGGCGCGCAAGCCGCGCGAGTTCTTCAAGGCTTCCGACTGGGAGCTGGAAGACGCCGAGGAAGAGAAGGTCGAGATCGTCATCAACCGTTCGCCCAAGGAGTTCGTCGTCGAGGACGGCAAGCTCAAGGGCATGACCTTCGAGGTGATGGAATACGACATCGACAACGGCCGCATCACCGATACCCGCATCACCGGCGAAGAGTTCATCCCCTGTGATGACGTGGTGCTGGCCATCGGCCAGGAAAACGCCTTCCCCTGGATCGAGCGTGACCTCGGCATCGAGTTCAACAAGTGGGAAGAGCCGGCGGTGGACGAAACCACCTTCGAGTCTTCGCTCAAGGGCGTGTTCTTCGGCGGCGACAGCGCATTTGGCCCCAAGAACATCATCTGGGCGGTGGAGCATGGCCACCAGGCTGCCATATCGATACACCTTTACTGCAACGGCCTCGACCTGAACGACCGCTTGCCGGATACGCTCAACCTGGGCAGCCGCAAAATGGGCATGCACGAGTGGAGCTACTCCAACGATTTCGACCCGGCCGCGCGGCGCATCATGAACCACGTGCCGCTGGGTGAGCGCTTCAAGGAAATCACCCGCGAGGTGGAGCTGGGCTTTGATGCCGAGCAGACTGCCACCGAGGTGGAACGCTGCCTGAACTGCGATATCCAGACGGTGTTTTTCGACAACCTCTGCATCGAGTGCGATGCCTGCCTGGACATCTGCCCCACCGATTGCCTGACCATCGTGCCCAATGGCGAGGAAGTCGACATAGTCGCCAGCCTCAAGGCGCCCCGGCTGGAAAAAGACCAGCCGCTGTTCGTGTCCGATGGCCTTAAACAAACTGGCCGAGTGATGGTAAAGGACGAAAACTTCTGTGTGCATTGCGGCCTGTGCGCCGAGCGCTGCCCCACGGCGGCGTGGGACATGCAGAAGTCGATATTGGGCTTTCCGAAAGCCAAGAACTACGTCGAGGACGATTCATGTCAGCAGCGCAAAGCCGGGTAAACGACTTTGTTGTAAAAATCGGCACGGTCAACGGTACCGGCTCGGCGAGCGCCAACGGCCTGCTGATGAAAGCCCTGTTCCGCATGGGCATTCCCGTCACCGGCAAGAACATGTTCCCGTCGAACATCCAGGGCCTGCCCACCTGGTACGAGATCCGCGCCAACAAGGATGGCTACATGGCCCGCTCCGGCCGGGTCGACGTGATGGTGGCGATGAACGCGCAGACCTACAAGCAGGACCTGGCCGAGGTCAGCCCCGGTGGCTTCCTGATTTACGACTCCACCTGGCCGCGCGAACACACCCTGCAGCGCGATGACATTACCGTGCTGGGCGTACCGCTGGCGAAGATGGCCAACGAGCACTTCAAGGTGGCGCGGGTGCGCATCCTGATGAAGAACGTGGCCTACGTTGGCGTGCTGGCGGCGCTGCTGAATCTCGACCTGGAGATCATCAAGCAACTGCTCACCGAGACCTTCGCGGATAAACCCAAGCTGGTGGACAGCAACCTGGAAGCCATCATGCTGGGTTATGACTACGCCATGGCGCAGTTCACCTGCCCGCTGCCGGTGCGCGCCGAGAAGATGGGTAACGGCAATGAAGGCAAGGTGCTGATCGAAGGCAATGCCGCTGCCGCGCTGGGTGCGGTTTACGCCGGCGCCACGGTTGGTGCGTGGTACCCAATTACGCCCTCCACCTCGGTGATGGATGCGTTCAAGAGCTACTGCGACATGTTCCGCACCGATCCGGAAACCGGCGAGCGGCGGTTCTGCATCATCCAGGCCGAGGACGAGTTGGCGGCCGCAGGCATGGTGCTGGGCGCCAATTGGGCCGGCGCGCGCGCCTTTACCCCCACATCGGGGCCGGGCATCTCGCTGATGAGCGAGTTTATTGGCTTTGCTTACTACGCCGAGATTCCCTCGGTGTTCATGGATATCCAGCGCGTGGGGCCGTCCACCGGCATGCCCACGCGTACGCAGCAGTGTGACTTGATGCTGGCCGCGTTTGCCTCCCATGGTGACACGCGCCACCCGATCCTGTTGCCGAAAGACCCCAACGAGTGTTTCGAGCTTTCGGTGAAGGCTTTCGACCTGGCCGACCGGCTGCAGACCCCGGTGTTCTTCCTGTCCGATCTCGACATTGGCATGAACGACTGGATGATCGACGAACTGCAGTGGGACGACGGCTACCAGCCCGACCGCGGCAAGATGCTGGGCCCAGCCGAGCTGGAGACGATGGAGAAGTTCCACCGCTACCTGGATGAAGATGGCGACGGTATTCCCAAGCGCACCCTGCCCGGCAAGCACCCCAAGGGCGCTTACTTCGTGCGCGGCTCCGGCCACAACCGCTACGGCGGTTACACCGAGGATGCCGAGGAATACCAGGATGTGCTCGACCGCCTGCTGGTCAAGTGGGAAACCGCGAAGCAACTGGTGCCCGGCCCGGAAATACGCCATGCCGGCAAGCATGCCGATTACGGCATCATCGCTTTCGGCAGTTCACACGGCGCGGTCACCGAGGCGCTGGACGGGCTGGCCGAGGAAGGCATTCATGCCGACTACATGCGCTTGCGGGCTTTCCCGTTCAACGAGGAAGTGGAAGCCTTCATTGCAGCCCACAAGACGGTGTTCGTGGTGGAGCAGAACCGCGATGCGCAGATGCGCTCGCTGTTGATGGTGGAACTGGACGCACCGGCCGACAAGCTGGTTTCAGTGCTGCACTACAACGGCCTGCCCATTCCCAGCGACTGCATCGCCGAAGCGCTGCGCGAACACATTGCCAAGGAAGCCGCGGCGTGAGGGTGCAACCATGACCTACATTAAGAAGCCCCGAATTGACCTGCCCGGACGCGGCCGCAACGAAATTGGCCTCACCATGCGCGATTACGAGGGCGGGCTTTCCACCCTGTGCGCCGGTTGTGGCCATGATTCGATTACCGCCGCCATTGTGCAGGCATTCTTCGAGCTTTCCACGCCGCCCGAAAGCGTGATCAAGCTCTCCGGTATTGGTTGTTCGTCCAAGACCCCGGCGTATTTCGTCAGCGGTGCGCACGGTTTCAACAGTGTTCACGGGCGCATGCCGTCGGTGGCCACCGGCGCCATGGCGGCCAATCGCGACCTGGTGTGCATCGCGGTTTCCGGCGATGGCGATTCGCTGTCCATCGGCTTTGGCCAGTTTGGCCACGTGGTGCGGCGCAACCTGAACATGCTCTACATCATCGAGAACAACGGGGTGTACGGCCTTACCAAGGGCCAGTTTTCGGCCTCGGCCGACCCGGGCAGCAAGGCCAAGAAGGGCGAGGTCAACGTGATGCAGTCGATCGACCCGGTTTCCACCGCCATTGCCCTGGGCGGCAGCTTCGTGGCGCGTGGCTTCTCTGGTGACCGCGCCCAGCTGGTGCCCCTGATCAAGGCCGGCATCCGCCACCGCGGCTGCGCCGTGCTGGATGTGATTTCGCCCTGCGTAACCTTCAACGACCATGAGGGCTCCACCAAGTCCTACGCCTACACGCGCGAGAACTATCATCCCGCGGTCTACACCGATTTCGTCCCGCCGGCCGAACAGATTGAAGCCGAACAAAAAGACGGCGAGGCCACCACGGTGACCATGCACGATGGCAGCCGCATCAAGCTCCGCAAGGCCGATAACGCTTACGATCCATCAGACCGCAGCGCCGTGATGCATTACCTGGAAGACCGTCGCACCAAGGGCGAAGTGGTCACCGGCCTGCTGTACATCGACGAAGACCTGCCCGAGATGCACGCCATCGCGCAAACCGAGGCCGAACCCCTTTCCGGCCGCGCCTTTTCTGACCTGAGCCCAGGCGCCGCCGCGCTGGCCAAGCTGCAAAAAGGCATGCGCTAAACGCCATTGCGGAATTTCGACCCTCCGTCATCCCGGAATTTCGAGTAGAAATATCCGGGACCCACCGGCTGAGCAGAAGAGTTGCATGGGGGTAGAAGTGTGGCCGCGGAATGGGGTGCTCCCCCCGCGACACGCGCAAGTACGTCCATGTAACTCTTAAATCACGTCCCTGTGATTTAAGGTCGCGGGTGAAGCACCCCATCCCACGGCCTGAAACGCATGCGCCTCACGGGCCGACACAACCAGGGGTTTTACCCCGTGGCCTTAAGCTTGGATGCCGCACAGGGAGTGTAGAGACTGGGCAACCGGGCAGGGACGCCCGGTTAGGCCATCCAGCATAGGGACATGCTGTATGGACGCGCCCACAAAACGCAACGATCTGAGCGGGTAGGCCAAGGCAAACAAGAAGCGAAGCTTTGCGTGCGCCTTGAGGCCATTCAAGCAGACACGCGGGTGAAACCCCTGGTTGGGGCGGCCCAATGGGCGAGGCTTTTCCGGCATGAGTCGCGGCGAGGGCGCCGCTCCTACAGTTTCAGGGGTGCCAGGGGGTATGATCAGCATATGCTTACCGGCTTCCAGCTGATCAGCCTGGTTGTGATATTCGCTGCCACCATTGCGGGCGGCTACTATCCGCTCACCCATCGTGACCGGATTACCACGCATGGTGGCTTGCCGCTGGCCGAGGCGTTTACCTGCGGCGTGTTCCTGGCGCTGGCGCTCACCATGATGCTGCCGCCCTCGCTGGATATCCTGCAAAACGCCTATCCGGGCATGGACTTTCCGCTGGGCGCGGCGATTGCCGCGGCGGCTTTCCTGACCCTGCTGGCGATGGAGCACCAGATCGACCATCTACGCAATGCCAGCGGCGCCAGCCCGGATGTGGGTTACCCGCCGCTGATCCCGGTTTCGATGACCGTGCTGATTGCGATTCCTTCGTTTTTCCTGGGCACGGCTTTGGGCATCAGCGATACCGATGCGGCGGTGCTGATTTTCATTGCCATCATGCTGCACAAGTCCTCGGCGGCATTCGCGCTGACATTGCAAATGGTGCGCAGCACCATGACCAAGGGCCAGAGCTGGGTCACATTCTTGCTGTTTGCCTGCGCCACACCGTTGGGCATCATCGTCGGTCAGGCGGTGCATGACTGGGTGGGTTCTTCCACCATGGTCACGGTGAAGGGTGTGGTGCTGGGCCTGGCCGCGGGAACCTTCCTGTTTATCGCCACGCTGCACGACCTGAAGCACGCGCCGATGATCACCCGCTGCACCAACCGCAAAGGTTTTGTCCTGATGCTTGCCGGGTTTGTGCTCACCCTGTTTGTGCGCATCCTGATGGGCGAAGCGCACGCCGAAGGCTAAGCCTCTCGCGACAGCCCCTCGACGCGGCGCAGGAGCGCCTTTTTGTCATCGCTATCGGCCAGGTTTGCGAAGAACGGGTCATGGTTGGCCAGGTAGCGGTGGTTTGCGAAGCCAAGGTCTACGGCCCGGTTCATCCAGGCGATTGCATCGCGCTCGTTGCCCGCAAAGGCGTAGGCCTCGGCGAGAAACCGCGCGTACATTTCACTGTTCTCAACCACGAGTTGGTCGGCTGGAGTCAACTCCAGGTGGACTTCCTGGCTAGTAAAGGCCTGCGTGAAACACTGGGCAACGCGGGCGGGAAGCGTGCCGGCCAAACCGCGAGCTCCCGGGGTATTGAACTCCGCTGCGGTTGATTCCGCCGCTTCGCGCCGGCCGGCTGCAAACAGGACCCAGACATTAAAAAGCCGCGCAACCGGGTTTCCCGGGTCGCGCTCAAGCATGGCCTGGTAGTGCGGCACCGCTTGCTCAAAGCGACCTTCCATGGCGTGCAGAAAGCCCGGCATGCAAAGAGAGAGGGGTGTTAGCGGGTCCACGGCCACCAGGTGGCCAATCACCGACTCGGCGCGGCTCACCTGCCCGGTAAGCAACAGGCAGTTGGCCAACAGGGACAGCGCGTCTGGGTCATCCTGGTCAATTTCCAGGGCTTGCGAAAGCTGCTCGATCGCCTGCGGCCAATCTCCCCGCGCGTAGGCCAGCCATCCCTGCAACACGCGAGTTCCCGCACGTTCGGGTCCGGTGACCTGGGCTCTTTTTGCCAGGTCTTCAGCTTGCGCCAACAACTGCCCTTCCGGGTCCTGGCCTGCCTCCCGGTGCTGGAGCAGGATGCGGCCGAACGCGGCCAGGATGTCGGGGTGGTCGCCGGCAATGGCCAGCGCCTCGTCAAGCAGAACGCGCGCCTTTTCAAGCGTATCCGGCCGCCAACGCAAGGCCAGTTGCCTGGCTTGCACCAGGCGACGCCATGCGGCCAGGTCATCCAGGCTGCGCTCGGTAAGGCGCCGGTCGTCGGCGGGTTTCAATTGCATTTTCAGGGCGGTGACCACGGCCCGTGCGATCCGCTCCTGGATGTCGAACACCTCATCCATGGAGCCGGTGAACTGGCGCGACCAGAGGTGATCGTCGCGGCCGGAGTCGATCAGGCGCACATTGATGCGCAACCGTGTGCCGTCACCCACGATTCCGCCTTCCAGCAGGTGGCTGACACCCAGGGTGCGGATGATATCTGTGGTTTCCAGAGGTGAGTTCTGAAAGCCCAGGGTCGAGGTGCGCGAGGTCACCCGCAGCCCTGGCAGGGCGGAAAACCCGTTGATCATTTCCTCGGTAAACCCATCCGCCACCCAGGCCTGCGCGGCGTCAGGCCCTGAGAATGTGAAAGGCAGCACGGCAATGGAAAGACCCTGGCTCTGCTTGCTTCCTGGGGCAGTCTTTGCTGCTGGCGATTTGGCTGGCTGCTGGTGGGCAGACCGCCGTGCACGCCAGCTATCCAGCTCCCCGGCGTATGCATAAACGCTGGCCTGGGCCTTGTGCATGTGGCGGTGCACCGGAAGCCCTTCGTGGTATTCCCAGCGCCGCACGGTACGAACGCTTCGCCCAAGGTGGCGAGCGATCGCTTTCCACGAATCCAGTCGGTCGTTTTCGCTGCGATTGCTCATTTCCTCAAACCAGTATTAAGGCCTGGGCGGCCGTTCACGTGGGACAAAGGGGGCCACTTGCGGTCATACGCGGCCAGGTCCCGGATTGTCCGTTGGGGGAAGTGGGTGCAAAGCCTCAGCATGGTGATCGTTCCTTTTGCACATTCTGAATGGAGGATACCAATGAAACTGACTCGGAACGGGCTCGTTTTGGCAACCGCACTATCCCTGGCTTCTTCTGGTTTGCTGCCAGGTTCACTGGCGGCCCAGGAAAACGCTGACTATTTCTACGAATGGAAAGATGTTTCCGGAACTGCCATCCACTACTTCAGCACATCGATCCAGCACGCCGAGCGCCCGACTCCATGGGGGGTGGAACAGTTCACCACCGATACCATCGAGTTAAGCGGGGATTTGCATGGACGCATTCTCTACCAGCCTGTTACCCGGATCTATGGTGAAACGAATACCCTGGTGAATCGCGGAAACCAGGTTTTTTCTGGCACCGTGCTGGGGATTGGCCCGGTAATGCTCCACGATGACCAGTTTCGATTCGAAGTTGATCTCGAAACCGGCGCAACCACGGGAAAAGTCTGGCTGGTGAATCGCATCAGCGGCCCACTGATTCGCTGCCACCTTGATATCGTTGGCACCGGGATGACTCCAGAGGGCAACGCCATGGTGGACTATACGGGCAAGTGCCGTATGTTCCGCAGCCCCGTGGTTATGAATCGCTGGTAGCGTTTCTTCACTACTTTGCAGCCAGGCGCCGCGCTCAGGTATAGAAGTACCCGGGTTGCGGCGTATCGCTGGCGTAAGTCTCGGTGGTGAGTGGCGCGCCGGTCTTGAGCAATTCCTGGCGACGCTCTTCCAGCGGCACCCGCATCATCAGGTCTTCGAAACCGGCCAGTTTCTGGAACACGGGGTGCGCCAGCACGTTCCCCACGAACGCAGCGGTGCGCGGCCAGCTTGTTGCATCGATCTCAAACCCGGCAAACGCCGCGTTGCGGAAGAAGCTGGCGATGGCGATGTCGGCCACGGAAATTTCACCGAACAGCCAGGCGGCGCCGGGAACCTGGGTTTCCAGGTAGTCGAGAATGCCGGGAATCTCAACGTTGATGGCGTGATCCAACACTTCCTGGTCGGGAGGCCGTTTCCAGATGCGCTTTCGAATCACCAGTTGGTTGTAATAGCGCCAGATAAAGACATCGCCCATGCGGGTGTCGGCAAATTCTTCCAGCCAGCGGCACCTGGCGCGGTCGGCGGGACCGGAGGGCAGTAAGGCCGGGGCGGGGTGCTTTTCTTCCAGGTATTCGCAGATCACGGTGGAGTCGGTGAGCACCAGGTCGTCATCCAGCAGCACCGGGATGCGGCGCAGCGGGCTGAGTTTGCTGAAGGCCTCGTTGCCAAAGTAGGGAACGATGGGGTCGATCTCGTAGGGCACGCCTTTCAGCTCCAGGCACACCAGCGCCTTTCGCACGTAGGGCGAAAGGTAGGAGCCGATCACCGTCACGCGTGTCTCGTTCATGCGGTTCATGCCTCTGAATCAGGCAGCCCGGCGGCCGGGCCAGTTGAGCAAAATCTCCCGCAGCGCCTGCAGCCCGTCGGTCAAAGCCGCTGGCCCCGGCTGCAGGATCAGTGGCGATTTGATTTCGAAGATTTGCCGGTCGGCTACCGCCGCCACCTCTTGCCAACCTTCGCGCGCCGCCACTTTTTCCGGGCGAAACTTCTTGCCGCACCACGATCCGATGATGATGTCGGGGTTGCGCCGCGCCACTTCCATGGGGTCGGCGATGATGCGGTTCTTGGCCAGCGACTCGCGCGCATTTTCGGCAAACAGGTCGCGCCCGCCGGCCAGCTCGATCAGCTCGGAGACCCAGCGGATGCCGGAGATCAGCGGGTCGTCCCACTCTTCGAAGTAAACGCCCGGGCGCCGGTTTTCCGCTGGCAGCGCAGCGCGCATCTCCGCTGCGCTGGTTTCCCAGCCATCGACCCACTCGAGCATCTCGTCGCCGCGCCCCACCAGCGAGGCGAGTTGCACCATCATGTTGAGAATCTCTTCCACCGAGCGGTGGTTAAAGACGTGCACTTCAATGCCCTTGCGGATCAGTTCCGCGGCGATATCGGCTTGCAGGTCTGAAAAACCCAGCACCAGGTCGGGGTGCAGATCCAGAATCTTGTCGATCTTGGCCGAGGTAAAGGCGGAGACTTTTGGCTTTTCCTTGCGCGCCTCGGGCGGCCGCACGGTAAACCCGGAGATGCCGACGATGCGGTCCTGTTCGCCCAGCATGTAGAGGGTTTCGGTGGTTTCCTCCGTCATGCACACGATGCGTTTGGGGTAGCGATCCATGCGCCCATTATCCCGCGTGCGGTACATGCCGCGAAAGGCACAGAGCGCGATCAGCTAGTGGTAAGTTGTGTGCGCGCCCTGGCAGTCGTCCGGCGCTTCCACCATTCGAGCCCGCCAGCGGTTCAGGCCGCGCGCGCACTGGCGTTGCAATTCAGGAAACAGCTCAATCAGCGGATGACCCAGTATCCGCTCCAGCCGCCAGGCCACCGCCATTGCCACCGCGCGGCATGGCGTGTCGGCGTACTGGTCCATCAGCAGCAGCAAGCCGGCCTGGAGGTGGTCGAGGTTGGGCGTGTCGTTTTGTTCAGACATGGCATCAAACAAGAATGATTCTCATTATCATTTTGATGCCGGGCCTTGTCAAGGCCCGCCGTGAAGTCGGGTTAGCCGCCGCAGGCCAACGCTTCCAGCAGGTGCTTTTCAATCAACTCGGCGGTTTGCTGGTGCATGCCGCGCTCGCCGTAGTGGGTGCGCGTGACCACCACGACCATGTCCAGTTCGGGGATGCCCGCTACCACGTTGCCGCCATTGCCGCTCATGTACCAGGCGCTGAACGCGCCGCAGCTGGTGGTGTAGTCGCGCATCCAGAAGAGATAGCCGTAGCTTTGCTGCTCATCCACGCGGTGTACTGGCTGCAAGATCAGCTCGACCCAGGCTTCGGGCACTACCTGCGCGCCGTGCCACTTGCCGCCGTCCAGCACCAACTGCCCGATTTTGAGCAGGTCGCGGCTGCGCAGGCGCAGGCCGCCGCCGGTCTGCACCTCGCCATCGGGTGAACGCGGCCACTGCCAATGCTTGATTCCCAGCGGCGTGAACAGCTTCTCTCCAATCCACTTATCCACCGGAAGTTCGCTGGCAGTCTGCAGCGCCTGGCCCAGCAGGAACACGCCGGCGGTGCAGTAAGAGAACTTCCCGCGCCCGCGCAAATCGCGCTGGTAATCATCGAGAAGCGGAATATCCACCGCCCAGCGACTCCAGTCATCCTTCGGGTACATGTTCTCCTCGTTGCCGGGGTTTTCCATGTCCCAGTCATTGCAGTTCAGCGCCGAGGACATGGTGAGGAAGTCCGCCAGCGTGATCGCCTGCTTCAGGGCGCCATCGTTCTTGTACGGTGCGTCTGCCGCCAGCCACTGGAACACGGGCGCGTCGATCGAGGGAAAAACACCTTCATCCAGGGCAATGCCAATGGCGAGCGCGGTGACCGACTTCATGGCCGAGCGCGTGTCATTGAGCTCCTCGGCACCGCCGCCTTTGAAGTAGCGTTCGTAAACAGGCCTTCCGTCCCGCGCAGCCAGCACACTGGTGGTGTCCGGAAACTGCTTCTTGATCATCGCCTGGGTGATGATTTCGCGTTCCGGTGGGTCGGTGAGCGGTGGGGCAGCAACTGCGCTGCCGGTGATCGCGACCAGGGTCAAAAATGATGTGAAAAACGCGGCCGGGGAACTCTTTATGTCAAACATGCATTTGTTCATAAGTTTTTGGGGGTTGGCCTGCCCAAGCATACCCCTTAACATCGAAGGATTAAGATTCCGGTCGCCTGTGCGGCCGGTCTGTTTTTTGGAGAGTGTGACAGATGTGCTCGGTATTCGGCGTTTTGAACCTGCGCCAGGATTTGCAAGAGGTTCGCAAGATGGCTTTGCGGCAGTCGCGCCTGCTGCGGCACCGCGGGCCCGACTGGAGCGGGATTTACACCGCGCCGAACACCGGTTCCGGGGCAAACTCCGGGGCTGTGCTGGCGCACGAGCGCCTCGCCATTGTCGATGTCAATACCGGCGCCCAGCCCATCCTCAGCGAATCCGGTCGCCAGGCCCTGGCGGTCAATGGCGAAATCTACAACCACCGTGACATTCGCGACTCTTTCGAGGGTCGTTACGCTTTCCGCACCGAATCCGACTGCGAAGTGATCCTGCCCCTGTGGCTGGAGCATGGCCCGGACGGGCTGCAGCAACTGTTCGACCAGATCAGCGGCATGTACGCGTTCTGCCTGTACGACGAGGAACAGGACGCCTGGCTGGTGGCGCGCGACCCGATTGGCATCATGCCGCTGTACTACGGTCACGATGAGCACGGCCAGCTGTACGTGGCTTCAGAAATGAAGGCGCTGATGGACGTCTGCGTCCAGGTGCACGAGTTTCCGCCGGGCCACTACTGGGTGAGCGGCGACGATGCCCCGCAGCGGTTCTACCAGCGCGACTGGGAATCATTCGAAACCGTCGAAAACGCCAACACCGATCGCGACGGCCTGCGCCAGGCGCTGGAAGACTCGGTGGTGGGCCACCTCATGACCGACGTTCCCTACGGCGTGTTGCTCTCCGGTGGGCTCGATTCCTCCATCATCGCCGCGCTGGCCGCCAAGCATGCCGCCATGCGCGTAGAAGACCACGAGGAATCGCCGGCCTGGTGGCCGCGGCTGCACAGCTTCGCCATCGGCCTGGAAGGCTCGCCCGACCTGGCCGCTGCAAAGCTGGCAGCCGAGCATATTGGCACTGTGCACCACGGCTTCACTTTCACCATCCAGGAAGGCCTGGATGCGCTGGAAGAGGTGATTTATCACCTGGAAACCTACGATGTCACCACCATTCGAGCGGCCACGCCGATGTTCATGATGGCGCGCAAGATCCGCGCGATGGGCATCAAGATGGTGCTCTCGGGCGAAGGCGCGGACGAGATTTTTGGCGGTTACCTGTATTTCCACAAGGCGCCCAACCCGCAGGCCTTTCACGAGGAAACCGTGCGCAAGCTCTCGCGCCTGCACAGTTACGATTGCCTGCGCGCCAACAAGGCAATGGCGGCCTGGGGCGTGGAAGCCCGCGTGCCGTTCCTCGACCGCGAATTCCTGGATGTCGCGATGCGCATCAACCCGGCCGACAAGATGGCCGGCAACGGCAAGATCGAAAAGCACATCCTGCGCGAGGCGTTCAGCGACCTGCTGCCTGAATCGATTGCCTGGCGCCAGAAAGAGCAGTTTTCCGATGGCGTGGGCTATGGCTGGATCGACGCGGTGAAGGACCATGCGGCCGAGCAGGTGAGCGACGATCAAATGGCGCGCGCCGAGGGTCGCTTCCCGTTCAACACCCCGGCCTCCAAAGAGGCGTACTACTTCCGCAGCCTGTTTGAAAAGCTGTTCCCGCTGGCCTCGGCCGCGCAGACCGTGCCGGGCGGGCCAACGGTGGCCTGCAGTACGCCGGAAGCAGTGCTTTGGGACGCCTCGTTGCAAAAGATGAATGACCCATCCGGCCGCGCCATGCGCTCGGTGCATCAACATGCGTATGCCGAAGCGGAAGAAGGGGGCGCGTCATGAGCGAATCCGCCAGGCCCATACTGGTGCAGAAATACGGAGGCAGCGCGCTGGCCGACAAGGCCGGTTTCGAAGCCTGCGCCGCGGTAGCCGCAGAATATGTGAAGGAAAACCGCGTCGTGGTCGTGCTGTCTGCGGTCAAAGGCGTGACCGACCTGCTGATTGCCGCCATCGACGCTGCCGAGTCCGGCAAATCGCCGCAGGGGCTGCTGGCGGATGTTATCGAGCGCGAGCGCGCCATCCTCGATTCCTTTGGGGACACCGGGCTTCCCCTGGCCAGCGCGTACCTTGAACAGCAAGCGAAAGAACTGGGTGAGCGCCTTGAGGGCGTGCGCCTGCTGAGCCAGTGCCCGGACGAGATTCGCGCGCGTATTCTCGCCACCGGCGAAGGCTTTTCCAGCCGCCTGATGGCGGACCTGCTTGCCTCGCAGGGGCTGGCAGCCGGCTGGAGCGACACCGATGTACTGCCCCCGGCCAATGACGACCTGACGGATGCGCTGATCGACATCGAGGCCGCCGGCCCACGCCTGGCCGATCGCCTTGATGAAGCGGGCGATGTGCTCGTGCTGCCCGGGTTCTACGGCATTAGCGACGCAGGAACCCTGCAACTGCTGGGCCGCAACGGTACCGATTACTCGGCGGCGGCCTGCGCAGCGGCGCTGGAAGCCACCCGCTGCCAGATCTGGAAAGACATTGATGGTTTCTTCTCGGCCAACCCCTCGATCGTAAGCAGTGCGCGCTGCCTGGAAGAAGTCAGCTACGACGAGGCCATCGAGTTGACCTACTTCGGCGCCAACGTGATTTCCGCCAAGGCCCTTGCGCCGTTGGCTGCGGGCGGCATTCCCTGCGAGGTGCGCAACGTCTTCGCGCCGGAAAAACCCGGCACCGTGGTGCACGGAGGCGCACGCCGCGCCAGCGTGGTACGGGGTATATCTCACTTGCCCGACGTCGCGGCCATCACCCTCCAGGGTGGCGGCCTGCGTGGCCGCGTGGGCATCGCACGGCGGGTCATGGATGCCCTTGCCCAGCGCTCGGTTTCCATCGTCCTGATCGTGCAGTCTTCCTCGGAGTACTCGATCACCCTGTGCGTGCGCGAGAAAGACGTCGACAAGGCCGCGGCAGCGCTGGAAGAAGAGTTCCATTTCGAGCGCCTGCATGGCCTGGTGTCTGACATCGCCGTGCAGCGCAACCGCGCGATTGTTTCCCTGGTGGGCGATGGCATGAAGCACTACCGTGGCGTCGCGGCGCGCTTTCTCACCGCCGTGTCGGCTGCCGGTGTAAACGTGGAAGTCATTGCCCAGGGCTCCACCGAATGCGCCATCGCGGTCGTGGTGGCGGGCGCTGATGCGGTTGCCGCCACCCGTGGTTGCCACACCGCGTTCTTCAGCGAAACCACGCACGTCGACGTACTGCTGCTTGGTTGTGGCAATGTCGGCGGCGAATTGCTGGAGCAGTTCCGGCGCCAGGCTGCCTCGC
The DNA here is from genome assembly GCA_030428105.1 of Gammaproteobacteria bacterium. Lineage (GTDB taxonomy): Bacteria > Pseudomonadota > Gammaproteobacteria > Xanthomonadales > SZUA-36 > JAUIBE01. The sequence goes on along the minus strand of JAUIBE010000037.1, from coordinate 4,936 downwards.
TGCTGGAATCGAAAACCGAGCTGCGTGTTCGCGCCATCGCCAACAGCCGCAAGTTGTTGGTGGCTGACGATGTCATTGACCTAGACAATTGGCGCGAAACACTTGAGCGCGACGGCGTGGCGTGGAAGATCGAAGACGTGGTGGCTGCCCGCGAGCGCCTGGGCCTGCTCAACCCGGCGGTGATTGATTGCACCACCGATGCCGGCCTGGCCGCCAGTTACCTGACCCTGCTGGAAAACGGCTTCCACGTGGTCACGGCCAACAAGAAGGCCAACACCATGGGTCTCGATTACTACCGCGCGCTGCGCGAAACCGCCGCCCACAACTTCAAGAAATTCCTCTACGAAACCAATGTTGGCGCCGGCCTGCCGGTTATCGACACGCTACAGGCGCTGATTCGCTCGGGGGATCACCTCACCACGTTTGACGGCATCCTTTCTGGCTCACTCTCCATGATCCTGGGCCTGCTGGACGATGGCGTGGCATTTTCCGAGGCGGTCGAAAAAGCCATGTCGCTGGGCTACACCGAGCCCGACCCGCGCGATGACCTTTCCGGCATGGACGTGGCGCGCAAGCTGCTGATCATTGCCCGCGAAGTGGGGCTCGAGCTTGAACTGGACGACATCGAAGTGGAGCCGGTGGTGCCCCTGGAAACCATCAAGGGTGTCGACAAGGCTGACCTGATTGAAGCGCTGGCGGACTTTGACGAGGCCTTTGCAAAGCGCTCGGCAACCGCGCGCGAGAACGGTGCGGTGTTGCGTTACGTGGGTAAGATCGATGGCGCCCACTGCCGTGTGTCCGTGGAAGAAACCCCCATAAAGCAACCGCTTGGCGCAGTGCGTGATGGCGAGAATGCCCTGGTGCTGCATACCCAGTACTACACTCCGATTCCGCTGGTGCTGCGTGGCTACGGTGCCGGCGCCCAGGTGACGGCAGCTGGCGTATTCGCCGATCTGCTGCGGGCTGTCTGGAGGCCGTTGGACTGATGCAGCCGATGGAGTCAATCCGCGTATTCGCGCCGGCCACCCTGGGCAACCTGTCCGCCGGCTTCGACGCCCTCGGACTGGCCGTTTCGCCGCTGGATGGCAGCCTGCTGGGTGACATTGTCGGGCTTGAGGCCAGCGATTCTGGCGACTGGCAGTTGCTCACCACCGGCCCGTTTGCTTCCGAGCTTCCTGAAGACCCGGAGTCCAACGTGGTGATGGCGGCCAGTCGAAGGTTTGCCGAACTCGCTGCCAGCCGTGGCGTGGAGATTGCACCCTTGCGGATGACCCTGGAAAAGCGCCTGCCGATTGGCACCGGGCTGGGTTCCAGCGCCTGTTCGGTGGTGGCCGCATTGGAAGCGCTTAACCGCTTCCATCGCCACCCCTTCGATACCCGCGAAATTTTCGGCCTGATGGCGGAGTTGGAAGGCGGCATTTCCGGCGCGATCCACACCGACAACATCGGCCCCTGCCTGTTCGGCGGCCTGCGCCTTTGCCCGCCCGGAAACCTGCAGGCCTATGCCCTGCCCTGGCCGGCCCACTGGCAGGTGGCGGTTTGCTGGCCAGGAACCCGGCTGGAAACCCGGGCGTCGCGGGCCGTGCTACCGGCTTCGGTTTCGATGAAAACCGCAGTCGACCACGGGGCCACCTTTGCCAGTTTCATCCATGCCCTGCACGCCGGCGATGTTGCGCTGGCGGCCGAATCGCTAGTTGACCACCTGGCCGAGCCTCATCGGGGCGCCCTGCTCCCCGGTTTTGACGCGGCCAAGAAGGAGCTCGCAGCGCTGGGTGCGTTGGCGGTGGGAATCGGCGGTTCGGGACCATCAATCTGGGCCATCGTGGATAGCCTCGAAGTGGGTCAGGCCGCAGCACAGTGGCTCAACGACAACTACCGCGCCAATGACCTGGGGTTCGTACACCTGTGCCGCACTGAACAGGGCGGCGCTCGATCTATTCCCTAGACGGGGATCAACTCCTCAAGCAACCCAAACCGGTTTCAGGAAGCCATCAGACCATGAACCTGATCAACATCAAGCACCCGCAGGAAAAAGTCAGCTTTCGCGAGGCCGTGACCCGCGGCCTGGGCAGTGACCAGGGCCTGTATTTTTTCGAGCACCTCACTGCCCTGCCCGACCCCCTGACGGTGCTGCGCATGGATCGCGAATCGCGCAACGTGGCGGTGCTTGGGCACCTGTTGGGTGATGAGCTGGACACGGAAACCCTCACCACTCTGGTGCGCTCGGCGCTTGATTTTCCGGTGGCCTGCCCTCGCGTTTCGCCGCAGATGCGCGCGCTGGAGCTGTTCCACGGCCCTTCCCTGGCGTTCAAGGATTTCGGTGCGCGTTTCATGGCCCGCTGCCTGGCCCATTTCCGCGCCGAGGATTCGTCCGACCAGCCGATGACCATCCTTACCGCCACTTCCGGGGACACCGGCGCCGCGGTGGCGCACGCCTACCACGGCCAGCCGGGCATCCGCGCGGTTGTGCTCTACCCGCGGGGCAAAATTACACCGCTGCAGGAGAAGCTGTTCTGCACCCTGGGCGGTAACATCACCACCCTGGCGGTTGATTCCGATTTCGACTGCTGCCAGTCCCTGGTCAAGCAGGCATTTGATGACGTCGAGATTCGCGAAGGGCTGGGCCTGAACTCGGCCAACTCGATCAATATCGCCCGCCTGGTGGCCCAGGTGACCTACTATTTCGACGCCGCGGCCCAGGTGCTGGCCGAGGATGGAGAGGCCGCGCTGGAGCGCCAGGTGTTGTGCGTGCCCAGTGGCAATTTTGGGAACCTCACCGCGGGCCTGCTGGCCCTCGCCATTGGTCTTCCCTGCAAGCGGATGATCGCCGCCACCAACGCCAACGATACCGTGCCGCGCTACCTGGCCTCCGGGCGCTGGGATCCCAACCCCACCCAGGCAACCATCACCAATGCGATGGATGTGTCGCAGCCAAACAACTTTCCCAGGGTGCTCGAACTCGGCGAGCGTCACGGCCTGGACCTGGCCGCCCTGCTCTCGGCTTGCTCAGTCAGTGACGACGATACTGCAGCGGCCATGCGCGCCCTGCACCAAGACGGCTACCTCGCCGACCCGCACTCCGCGCTGGCATGGAAGGCGCTGGGCGAAAGCCTGGACGAAGATGAACAAGGTATATTCCTGTGCACCGCTCACCCCGCCAAGTTCCTCGAGGTCATTCGTGACGTGCTGGAGTTGGACGTGCCCTTGCCGCCAGCCCTGGCTGAAGTGGCCGACAAGGAAGTGCTCTCAGATGTGATTCCGGGTGAGTTTGCCGCCTTCAGGCAAAAGCTCCTCGACTTGTAGGAGCGGGCTTCAGGCCGCGACTCAGCTGGCGAAGCCAAGCTGAAAAACAACGATTCCGATCATCAGGAAGGCAATAGCCAGCTTGGCTGCGGTGGCAACCACCATGCCAATCCACGCGCCCAGTCCGGCACGGCCGGATTGCGTGATGGTGCGACCGCCGCTTAACTCGCCGACGACTGCGCCAATGAACGGGCCCAGGATGATGCCTGGCAGGCCAAAGAACAGGCCCACGACGGCGCCGATGGTGGCGCCCCAAAAACTGCGCTTGCTGGCGCCAAGGTAACGGGCGCCCAGCGCGCCGGCCACCAGGTCAATCAACCAACCGGCCAGGGTCAGCACCGCAAGGATGCCCACCGTTGGCCAGCCAACCGAGGCGAAATCCCCGGCCCATGCGACGATCAGCAAGCCGACAAACACCAGCGGCACGCCCGGCAAGGCGGGGATGATGGTGCCCGCCAGCCCGGCGACCACCACCACGACGGCCAATACCCACCAGAGAATGTTCCAGTCCACGGTTGCGCTTTCTCCCTGACCTGACTGATTCGAGGTCGCTAGTGTTGAGATTGCTGCAAAGCGGCCAGGTTCAACAGTGCCAGACGTAAGTATGCACATCGAAGTGTGGCTGGCACGCCAAACAAGGTATATATTATTAAAGTGATGGCATAACAAACAAATAAAGCGATGGCTTTAAAAACATATAATCAGAATTGCGGCCTGGCCCGCGCGCTGGATATCCTGGGAGATCGCTGGACCCTGCTGGTTGTTCGCGGGCTGCTTGGCGGGCCGCTTCGGTTCAGCGCATTGCAGGCCCAACTGCCGGGTATCGGCGCAAACTTGCTGGCCGACAGGCTCAAGTCACTGAGCCACCACGCAGTGGTAACCAAGGGCGACGGTCAGCAAGGGGAGTATCGCCTTACCGAGAAGGGCGAAGCCTTGCGTCTTGTGGTGCTCGGGCTTGCCCGGTGGGGGCGGGGATTTGCGCCGGGGCCGACAGCCCGCTCACACCCGGCCTGGACCATGTTCAACTTCGAAGCGGCATTCCGGCCAGAACGCGCCGCGGAACTGGCCGGGTTAAGCGCCGTGATCGAGTTTCGACTCGCGCAATCGGTGTTTCACCTGGTCATTCGCAACCAGCAGTGCCGCGCGCTACCGGGCGCTGCGGTGTCGCCGGATGTGCGGCTGATATCCGGTTCGGAACAGCTGCTTGAAAAAGGCGCCCGCGTACAAATCCAGGGAGACGCCTCGGTATTTGACCGGGTGCGTCCCTGCTTCGCGTTGTAACTGCGTTGGGGCGGGGGCTTAGCCCCGGTCAAACAGGCTGGAAAGCTCTTCCAGCAGGGCGGTTGCCCGCTTGTGGTCACGCTCTGACAGGCGTGAGAACCGCGCTTCCAACTGCGTCACGTGGGCGGGGAAGGCCGACTTGAACAGTCGGTCCCCTTTTGGTGTCAGCGCAATAATGGTGCGACGACCGTCGTTGGCGTCTTCCCAGCGCTCTACCAGGCCCTTGGCCCGCAAGCGGTCGATCACCCCGGTCAGCGTACCCTTGGTAATCAGGGTTTCGTTGGTGAGGTCGGAGCAGGTCAGCCCGTCTGTGCCTCCGAGGGTGAAAATCACGTCCGCCTGGGAGGGGGTC
>JAUIBE010000070.1 GCA_030428105.1 Gammaproteobacteria bacterium | reverse complement strand
CACCTGCTGAGCCTTGACTGAACCATGAGCTTTCTTTGGCACGACTACGAAACCTTCGGCACCAACCCGGCAACTGACAAGCCCTGCCAGTTTGCTGCACTGCGCACCGACGATGACCTGAACCCCGTTGGCGAGCCACTGGTGGCCTACTGTGCGCCGGCGAGAGACGTACTGCCCCACCCCATGGCCTGCCTGGTCACCGGCATCACCCCGCAACACGCACTCAAGGAGGGCGTCAGCGAGGTGGAGTTCGCGAGGAGCATCAACCAGTGGATGTCACAGCCGGGCACCTGCTCGGCCGGCTACAACAGCCTGAGGTTTGATGACGAGGTGACCCGCAACCTGCTCTACCGCAACCTGATGGACCCCTACGAGCGCGAATGGCGCAACGGCAATTCAAGGTGGGATGTAATCAACCTTGCGCGCATGTGCTACGCCTTGCGCCCGGAAGGACTGGAGTGGCCCATGGTCAGCGCCACTGAAGGCGCCGAGACGCGACCCAGCTTCAGACTGGAGGATTTGTCCGCCGCCAACGAGATCGCCCACGAGGATGCACATGATGCGCTCTCCGATGTACACGCAACCATCGAACTGGCCCGTCGTCTACGCACGGCACAACCGCGACTGTTCGACTGGGCGCTGCAAATGCGCGACAAGGCCAGGACCAGGGCACTGGTGAATCCTGCCGCGCGAACCCCGCTGGTTCATACTTCGGGACGCATTCCCGCCTCGCGTGGATGCACAACACTGGTGCTTCCTATCGTCGCGCATCCGGACAACGACAAGGCGGTGATCGTGTTTGACCTGATGGGCGATGCCGAGGCCCTCGCCGCCAGCAGTGAGTCTGAAATCCGTGACCGGGTGTTCACAGCCAGCACCGACCTTCCCGAAGGCGTTAAGCGCTTGCCGTTGAAGGCCATCAAGACCAATGCCGTGCCGATGGTGGCGCCTGAAAATGTACTCCAGGGTGTTGACCTCGATCGTATCGGCCTCGACCCCCAGCGCTGCGCGCGCAACCAGGCGTTAATAGAGCGGCATTTCGAAACGCTGCAACGAAACGTTCGCGCCGCCTTCGAGTCGGCTTTTGAGCCTGAGCTGTCAGACCCTGAACTGATGATCTACTCCGGCGGGTTTTTCGATGACCATGACCGACGCCTGATGCAGGCGGTCCATCGAGCCAGGCCGGAAGACCTGGGGCAATCGGTTTGGGATTTTCACGACAGCCGCTTGCCCCTGATGCTGCTTCGACTACGCGCGCGGAACTGGCCGGACACGCTGACCCAGGAGGAATGGAATGCCTGGGAACAGGATCGCCAGGCGCGCCTGACGCAGCCGCCCGGGTCCCCGTTCCTGGGTATCGAGCGCTTTCGCGCCGAACTTGAAGCCGCGCGCCAGGCAAACGCCGGCGAAGCTGGCTCGGGCCACATTCTCGACCAGCTGGAAGCCTGGTCACTGGATCTGGGGCTGGAAGCCCATATCAGTAACTTATAGCGCTTTACTCGACATCAGATGAGGTGTTTATACACAAGTGCCTGATTGTTTTTGTGACAGCATGATTTCAGCCTAAAAACCCGCGCCCAACTGCCTGAAATGACGTAAGTGACTGATATAGAATTCAATTATCGAACTGTTCAATTTTTGACCAATCCGGACAGGGTCTCGCCCCTTCATCAAACCGGGCATTTTTCTCACAGGGTTATCCACAGGCAATGTGGATAACCCATAAAAAGCCCATCAAGCGACATTCAGCGCCAGTTGCGGCGTGGCATTAACCGGCGCCGCCGGTCGGGCCTGGCGGCGTGCGCTGCGCTTCAAACCACGTTTTGCAGAAGGCGAAACGAACTCCACGTAGCTGCCGTCGGAAAACTGCATCATCCAGATTTCATTGGCTGTTCTACCGTTGGCAGTGGGCTTCCCCGGAACCGCGATCAGGCCGGTGATGGTTTTGCCAATCAGGTCTCTTTGGACGTTAAGCATGGGGGTCTCCGTTTTGAACTGTTGATTCCATGGCGCACAGTTGACCACCCCGGCTTCTCAAAAGCTGAGAAAGAAAAAACAGCAATTTCCTACACGGATTGGGCCCATCAGCGATGGCCCGTAAACGTCCTGCTCCCTATCCTTGATTTCGCTTCGCTCACTATTTTCGCGGCCATGCCGCATCAACCTATCTCGAGGTGAAACCATGACAAAACTGATTACCAGCCTGCTACTCACCCTTCTGGTCTCGTTGCCGCTTTTCGCGGCCGACCCGGTCAACATCAACGCGGCAAGCGCGGAAGAGATTGCCGCCGCCCTGAACGGCGTTGGCATCAGCAAAGCGGAGAAAATTGTCGAATACCGTGAACTGAACGGGCCATTTGTTCACGTCGATGAACTGGTCAACGTCAAAGGTATCGGCCTGCGCACCGTGGACAAGAATCGCGACGCCATTCTGCTGGGTGACGACAGCCAGGCGGAATAAGGGTTACAGGCTCAAGTAATGCAACCAGGAATTGCGCGTGGCCCAGGCCGGTGTCGGGTGACCTGGACGGCACCCGGCGCCGGCCGCCGACTACCTGGAAAGTGACTGGCGCGAGGAGAAGGCCATCGCCAGGGTCGACTGGTCGATATATTCAAGCTCGCCACCCAGCGGAACGCCATGGGCAATGCGAGTGACCGGTATCTCCTGCTGGCTCGCCATTTCCTGCAGGTAATAGGCAGTGGCTTCGCCTTCCACGGTTGGGTTGGTGGCGATAATCAGTTCGCTGACCTCGCCCTCGGCCAGCCTGGCCTTCAATTGGTCGAGGCCAAGTTCCGCCGGGCCGATCCCATCGATCGGCGAGAGCCGGCCAAGCAACACGAAATACTTGCCCCGGTAACCGGTTGCGCGCTCGATGGCGATCACATCGCTGGGCGATTCAACCACGCAAAGCTGGGATGAATCGCGACTGGCGCTGGCGCAAATACGGCAGCGCTCCAGCTCGGTAAAGTTGCGGCAATCGGCGCAATGACCAATCACGTCGCAGGCCTTGCTCAGCACGGTGGAGAGGTGACGCGCGCTGTCGCGGTCGCGCTCCAGCACATGAAAAGCCATCCGCTGCGCAGATTTTGGGCCCACGCCCGGCAGGCAGCGCAGCGCCTCGATCAGCTGCTCAAGCAGGGGTTCTTCGTTCACCCTGGAGCCCCCCTAGAAGGGCATTTTGAACCCGGGCGGCAGCGGCAGACCCGAAGTGATGTTGCTCATTCGCTCTTCGTTGGCTTCGGAGATTCGGTTGACCGCGTCGTTGATGGCCGCGGTGACGATGTCTTCCAGCATCTCCACATCCTCAACAAGGCTGGGATCAATCTGCACTTTCTTTACCGCGTGCCGACCGTCCATGGTGACGCGGGCAAGTCCGCCGCCGGCCTCGCCGGTGACCTCCATGCGCTCCATCTCGGCCTTGGCCTTTTCCATTTCCTGCTGCATTTTCTGGGCCTGTTGCACCAGGCCCGCGATATTGCCTTTCATGTGTATCTCTCCTTGAATTCCGCCCGCGCCTACTGGAGGGGCTGAATGGAATCTTCTACGATGCGTGCGCCGAGCTTTTCCTTGAGCGCCTTGACCGTGGGGTCATCCTCGATGGCGCGTTCGGCGTCACTGAGTTTCCTGCGCCTGCCCTGCTCGCTGACATGGGCTGCAGTAAACATCTCCTGCTTACCCTCCTCCTTCAGCGTCACCTGGATGGTGTGGCCCACCGTTTCGCTGATGGCCTCACCCAGGCGACTGATGCACTGCGGTGAGCCCAGGTTTCTTAAAGAGGGCGAAATGGCGAACGACCACTCGTTGTCGTCAGCGGATTGCAGGTGCAGGTTGCGCGCCAACTCGCGGACTTGTCCGCTGATGGGAAGCCTGCCAACCATGGCCACCCAGTCTTTTTCCAGGTCGCCCGAGGGCGCCTGTGCTGCCATCCCGCTGGATGTGGGCCTGGACGAACCGGAACCACTCTTGCCTGCGCCACTCGCCCCGGGTTTGCCCGCGGGGCTGTTTCCCGCCTGCGGCGTTGCGACCGCACCTGGCTCGAAAGCCAGCATGCGCAACAGGGTCATTTCCAGGCCCGTACGTGGATCCGGGGCAATGCCCAGGTCACCCGAGCCGCGAATGGCAATCTGGTAAAAGAGCTGCGCAGACTCTTTGCTCAGGCGCTGGGAAAGGCTCTTGATCGAGTCCCAGTCAGGCCGGTCACGATCGCTATAGTCGGGAACCAGCTGGGCCACGCTGATGCGATGCAGGACTTCGGCAAGGTCTGAAAGCACTGCGGCCGGATCACAGGACTGGGCATGCAACTCCTCTGCGACTTCCAGCACCCGGGCGGCATCACTATCCGCCAATGCTTCGAGCAGCGCCGCGATGTGGGCGTGCTTGACCATGCCCAGCATGCGCTCGACTTCTTCCTGGGCCAGCTTGCCACCGCCGTAGGCAGTGGCCTGGTCGAGCAGGCTCAGACCATCGCGCATGCTGCCATCGGCGGCACGCGCAACCCGCTCCAGCGCACCCGCATCGGCTTCGATATTCTCCGCCTCGCAGATGGCCGCCAGCGCCTGCTGAATCTGTTGTGGCATCAACCGGCGCAGGTTGAATCGCAGGCAGCGTGAAAGGATGGTCACCGGGATCTTCTCCGGATCGGTAGTAGCCAGCACGAACTTCACGTGCGGCGGCGGCTCTTCCAGCGTCTTGAGCAAGGCATTGAAGCTGCTTGTGCTCAACATGTGCACTTCGTCGATGATGTACACCTTGTGGCGACCGCGGGTTGGCGTGTATTGCACCGACTCGAGCAACTCACGCATGTCATCCACGCCGGTACGTGAGGCGGCGTCGATCTCAATCATGTCGACAAACCTGCCCTCATCGATATCAACGCAAGCCGCGCATTCACCGCACGGCGTGGAGGTGACGCCGGTTTCGCAGTTCAGGCACTTGGCCAGGATGCGTGCAATGGTGGTTTTGCCGACGCCGCGGGTGCCGGTAAACAGGAAGGCGTGGTGCAGGCGATCCTGGTCCAGGCCATTGACCAGGGCCCTGGAGACATGCTCCTGGCCAATCAGTTGCTCGAAACTACGGGGCCGCCACTTGCGGGCTAGAACCTGGTAAGTCATGGCGTGAAAAACACTGAAGAACGGACGTTGGAAGTCATCCTGCAACTATATCAAAAGCGCAAAGAATGGAGGCAACCCCTGCCCGCCACACCCCGGCGCCCGAGTCCGCTGTTGCCGCTGCTCCCTTCCGGGCCTGACGGGGTTCACAACGTATCGTCGCGGGGGGGCCGACAGGGGCCACCACTGACCTTGTCTATATGGGGGAGGGATTG
>JAUIBE010000036.1 GCA_030428105.1 Gammaproteobacteria bacterium | reverse complement strand
ACCATGCGCGAGAACGCTGATTCGATCTGGCTCTCAATCTGGTAGCGGTTGAACAGCGGCACCGGGTCGTCATACAGCTTCAGCTTGCGCGCGTTGTGCGGCATGACCTGGTCGATAAACTTGAGCGCATCCTGGAATACGTCCGGGTTATCCACCAGGATCTCGCCGATGTCGTTGCGCAGATGGTCGCGCAGGGCGCGGATAAACAGGTTGCTTTCCTGGTAGACCAGGAAGGGCGCCTTGCGGGTTTCAGCCGCTTTCTCGATGGCGCTCCAAAGCTGCAGCAGGTAATCGAGGTCCCATTGCAGTTCTTCCGCGTCGCGACCGACGCCGGCGGTGCGAACGATAATGCCCACGTTGTCCGGTGCAATCACCTGCTGCAACTGGGCGCGCAGGTCGTCGCGGTCATCGCCGCTGATGCGGCGCGAAACGCCGCCGGCTTTCGGGTTGGTGGGCATCAACACGAGGTAGCGGCCCGCCAATGAAATGTAAGTGGTGAGGGCGGCGCCCTTGTTGCCGCGCTCTTCTTTCTCGACCTGGACAATCAGTTCCTGGCCTTCCTTTACCGCCGCCTTGATGTTGACCTTGCCGTCACCGCCCTTGTACGAGGGGTGGTAGCAGTTCGGGCTGATTTCTTTCAGGGGCAGAAAGCCGTGGCGTTCCGAGCCGAAATCGACGAAACAGGCTTCGAGGGAGGGTTCGACGCGGGTAATCCGGCCTTTGTAAACGTTTGATTTCTTTTGTTCGAGGGAGGGAACCTCGATATCGAGGTCAAGCAACTTCTGGCCATCAGCAATGGCCACACGCAACTCTTCTGGCTGAGTCGCGTTGATCAGCATTCTTTTCATTTGTGTTCCTCAGGCATCCTGCCTGGACACGCACGCCGCGCCAGTTGGTAATGATTGCCCAGGTTTAAACCTGGGACCGGCTGCGATGCGTTGCGTGTTCCCGGCCTGCACTTGTCAGGCACGCCAGGATTGCCTTGTTTTCAGTTACGCTGTCGTGCACTCCACGCCAGCAAAAAAATTCTTAAATAGGGCTCTGAGTCGGCCGCCGGTTTTGGCATTATGAGGGCCGGGGTGCCCGGCTCGAATCAGGCGCATCGGACGTTCGCCTAAAGAGTTGTGGTTTCTAGGGTTATCCGAAGGAAGTTAATATACCAGAAATGGACTCCAAACCAAAGGCTTACAGCCAACGGGTTAAGCGGGTCGAGGTTCCCGCCGATCGCGACGGCCAGCGGCTCGACAATTTCCTTGCCCGCTACCTCAAAGACCTGCCGCGCGGCGCGCTTTACCGGTTGATTCGCACCGGCCAGGTGCGCGTTAATGGCGGACGCAGCAAGCCCGAACGCAAGCTCTCCAGCGGCGACGAGGTGCGCATTCCGCCGGTGGAAGTGCGCGAAACGGGCGATATCACGGTTTCCGACGCCATTTGCGAACAAATCACCGCGGCTATCACCTACGAGGACGGCGACCTGCTGGTGGTCAACAAGCCCTCGGGAATCGCGGTGCACGGCGGCAGCGGGCTGGCCTGGGGCCTGGTCGACGTGGTGCGCCAGATTCGCCCCAACCAGGGCATCGAGCTGGTCCACCGTATCGACCGCGAAACCAGTGGATGCCTGGTGCTGGCCAAGAACGGCGAGGCGCTCAGGACCCTGGGCGACCAGTTTCGCCAGGGCACCGTCATCAAACGCTACCTGTGCCTGATGGACGGCCTGTTGAAGGAAGACAGCGTCAGCATCGACGCGCCGATTGCCGAGAGCCGCAAGGGTGGGGAAAAGTTCATGAAGGTGGACCCTGGCGGTCGGGAAGCGCTCACCCGCTTCAAAACCCTGCAGAAATTCGAGAGCGCGACCTACGCCCAGGCCAGCATCGAAACCGGTCGCACCCACCAGATTCGCGTGCACGCCCGTCACCTGGGCGCACCACTGGCCGGCGACCGGCGCTATGCTGGCAAGGAATCCATCCGCCGCTGGAAAGACCTGGGTTTGAAGCGGTTGTTCCTGCATTCATCGGAACTCGAGTTGAACGGGCCATCGGGAGCGCCGTTGACGTTCAGCGCGCCGCTGCCCGACGAGTTGCGGCAGTGCCTCGACCAACTTTAGCCTGAGTCCGCTGTCGAACCGGGGGCGATTCTTACGCAAAATCGCCACTTCCCCGGCTGGTTAGGCCATCTTTGCTGTGATCTAATGCGCGCTATGTACCATCCCCTGGAAGCCTTTATTGGCCTGAGATACCTGCGGGCCAAAAGGCGTAACCATTTCATCTCGTTTATCTCCCTGATCTCGATGCTGGGAATCGCCCTGGGCGTGACCACGCTAATCACGGTCATCTCGGTGATGAATGGCTTCGAAAAAGAGCTGCGCGCGCGCATCCTCGGCGCCATTTCGCACGCCACCATCGAACCTTACGAGGGTGAGTTCGAAGACTGGCCGGCGCTGGTCGATCGCGTGGAAGGGCACCCCGAGGTGATCGGCGCCGCGCCCTACACCTCCGAAGGGGTGTGGTTGCAGGGCAGGGATTCGGCCGGCGCGCTTATTCGTGGTGTCGATCCGGATTACGAACCTCGCGTTTCCGATGTCAAAACGCACATGGTCTCCGGCGATATCGCCGACCTCAAGCCCGGCGAGTACGGCATCATCCTGGGCATTAGCCTGGCGGCCCGCTTGCAGGTGGGCCCCGGCGACGCGGTGACCGTGATCGCACCGCGCCTCAAGGCCAGCCCGGTAGGCGCCGCGCCGCTGATGCGCCGTTTCACGGTGAAAGGCGCGTTCGAGTTTGGCGAATTCGAAAACGACAGCGCGCTGGCGATGATCCATATCGATGACGCGGCAAAGCTGCTGCGGCTTCCGCCCGGTTCAGTAGGCGGGGTGCGCCTCAAGCTCAACAACATGGACCGAGCCTGGCAGGTGGCGCGGGATATTTCCTCGGAACTGGAAGGCTACTACCGGGTGCGCGACTGGAGCCAGGAGCGCGGCAACCTGTTCCAGGCGGTGCGCACCGAGAAGACCGTGATGTGGGTCATCCTTTCGCTGATCATCGCGGTGGCGGCGTTCAATATTATTTCCACGCTGGTAATGGTGGTCACCGACAAGCAGTCGGATATCGCCATCCTCAAGACCATGGGCGCCAGCTCCGGCCGGGTGATGCGGGTGTTTATCATCCAGGGCAGCCTGATTGGTGTGATTGGCACACTGCTGGGCATCGTCGGCGGCATTTTGCTGGCCAGCAATATCGGCACGGTGGTGCCGTTCCTGGAGCGGCTGTTTGGCTTCAGCCTGTTCCCGTCCGACATCTACTACATTACCGAACTGCCTTCAGAGCTCAGGACCCGCGACGTGATCAGTTTCAGCCTGATGTCGCTGGGCATGTCCCTGGTCGCCACCATTTATCCTTCATGGCGCGCCTCGCGCACCCACCCGGCGGAGGCCTTGCGTTATGAGTGAGCAAGTCACCAGCCCGCCGGTGCTTCAGGCCACCAACGTCCAGAAGTCGTTTTTCCAGGGCGACCGCGAGGTGCGTGTGCTGGAAGGCGTCGACCTGACACTGGAGTCCGGCAAGTCGATGGCGATTCTTGGCGCGTCCGGGGCTGGAAAGAGCACCCTGCTGCACATCCTCGGCGGGCTGGACAAACCGGTGGAAGGGCAGGTGAATGTCCTTGGCGAAGACCTGTGGGCGATGTCGGCGAAACGCCGCGGCCAGGTGCGCAACCATTCGATGGGTTTCGTCTACCAGTTTCATCACTTGCTGCCGGAGTTCACCGCGCTGGAAAACGTCGCCATGCCGCTGCTGATTCGCGGCGAGAGCGTCAACGACGCGCGCGGCCGCGCCACCGAACTGCTCGAGCGGGTGGGGCTGGGTGAGCGGATGGATCACAAGCCGGGCGAGCTTTCCGGTGGTGAACGCCAACGCGCAGCTGTTGCCCGAGCGCTGTCCGGACGACCACGCCTGATGTTGTGCGACGAGCCCACCGGCAACCTGGACGAACGTACCGCCGACCGGGTCTACGGCCTGTTGCTTGAACTCAACCAGGAGTTGCAGACCAGCATCCTGCTGGTAACCCATGACCGCCGCCTGGCTGCGCGCATGGACCAACAGTGCGAGCTGCACCTGGGTCGCCTGGAGCCAGCGTAACGCGCGTAACCACCGCCATTTTCGTGGTTATTGTGCTGGTGGCGGGCGGCTACCGCTTCCAGCAGCAGCTCGATCAGCGCCTGGATCCCAAACTGGAGGGCGCAGAACTCTGGGTCCAGGGCAGCGTGGCCTCGCTGCCCAGGCAAACTCCGGACTTTCACCAGTTCCTGTTCAAACCGGGCAGTCGCCAGGCCGTCCTGGCTGGCATACCCGATACCATCCAGGTCACGTGGGCCCAGCCACCCCGCCAGGTTGAACCGGGCGTCACACTTCACCTCAAACTTCGCCTCAAACCGCCAATCGGCCTGGTGAATTTCCAGGGCTATGACCGAGAGCAAAGTTTGTTTGCAGCCGGCATTGGGGCGCTGGCCACGGTGGTGGACTACCGAGCCAGCCCCCAGGAGAACACCGGCGACTTCAAGTTGCTGAAAGCGCGCGACGCGGTGCGGAAGCGAATCCGCGACGTGCTGCCCGAAGGGGAGCCGCGCGCGCTGCTCCTGGCGCTTGCCATTGCAGACCGAAGCGAGCTGGAGGGTGATAGCTGGAACGTGCTGCGCATCACCGGCACCGGTCACCTGCTGGCCATCTCGGGGCTGCACATCGGCCTGGCTGGCGTGATCGGTTTTTTCGTGGTGCGCCTGTTCGTGCCGCTACTTGCATGGTTCAAGTCCGGAAACCGGGCAATGGTGGCTTGCAGCATCGGCTCCTTTCTTACAGCGCTGGGTTATGGCGCGCTGGCCGGGTTCCCGGTTTCCACCTTACGCGCCCTGGCCATGCTGGCGGTGGCGCTAGCGCTGCTTTGTAGCCGCCGCGCCACCAATCCATTGCGCGCCTGGGCAATCGCGGTTGGCCTGGTGTTGTTGCTCGATCCGTTCGCGCCGCTGACTCCGGGCTTCTGGTTATCGTTCGGGGCGGTGTTGGCCTTGTTGCTGTACTTCTCCCCGCGGCCACAGGCGCCCACGTGGTGGTCGACGTTGCCGCGCGCACAGCTCGCGGTCACCGCGGTCACTTTGCCGCTGGGCATTTACTGGTTCCAGGCCGGAGCCTGGTTGTCCCTTCCGGCTAACCTGCTTGCGATTCCCTGGGTCAGCCTGGTGTCGGTTCCACTGGTGCTGGCGACGCTGGCCACGTGGCCGTTTGCCACGCTGGGTGAATGGCCGCTGGAACTGGCCTGGAGGTCGTGCCAGGCGCTGTCCTGGTTTCTCACCACACTGGCCGATCACGCTGGCGGAAGGGTGTGGCAGACACCGGTTGCCAGCTTCGCCTCGGTTGCACTGGCAATCGCGGGCGGGCTGCTGCTATTGCTTCCACGCGGCCTGGCGGTTCGCTGGCTGGGGCTTTGCCTGATGCTGCCGTTGTTGTTACCCCGTGCTCCGACGCTGGATGCAGGCGCCTACCGGGTGGAAAACCTGGACGTGGGGCAGGGCCAGGCAGTGCTGGTGGAAACCCGCAACCACACGCTGCTTTACGACACCGGGCCGGGCGATGGCGAGGGCCGGGACCTGGTGGGCAGCGTCATCGCACCCGTCCTGGCGCGCGACGGGACATCAGCGCCCGACCTCGTGGTGGTCAGCCACGGCGACCTGGACCATGCGGGCGGCCTGCAGACCCTCCGCGATCACTTCGGCGAACTTTCGATTCGTTACAACCGCCGCAATCCACAAGCCGAACCACCGCTTTGCCACGACTCGCAAAGCTGGAACTGGGACGGAGTGCATTTCCAGGTGCTTCACCCCTCGCGATGGCTGCCGTACCAGGGCAATGACAGTTCCTGCGTGATCAGCATCGACAATGGCCGCCACCGCACTCTGCTGAGCGGCGATATCAGCATCGTGATCGAAGACCGCCTGGCGCACTCGCTGGACGACTATTACCTGCTGACCGTGCCGCACCATGGCAGCGCATCTTCTTCTGGCCATGCCTTGTTGTTCGCAGCTCGCCCGCAACTGGCTGTGGCCTCTGCGGCCTATGGCAATCGCTTTGGATTCCCGCGACCTGAAGTTACCCAGCGCTATCAAAGACTTGGCTCAACGCTGCTCTCCACCATCGACTGCGGCGCGGTATCCACACATTTCCCGGTTGATGGCAAACCCCGCAGCAGCGCCGCCCGGCTAGCCCGAGATGCACCCTGGCGGTGGCATCCGCCAATTTCGTGCATGGCCAGTTCGGAGCCCGGCATGTATCATTTGCCTCGCAAAAATTCAAAGGAGTGAAGGCCCGTGCTGGAAATCATCCTGGCCGGTGGCTGGCTGATGGCGCCGATCATTTTGTGCTCCATCCTGGCTGTCACGATCATCGTTGAACGATTCTTCGCGTTGCGGCGCAAAAAGGTGGTGCCCAACGGCATTGGCGAGCAGGTCGAAAAATGGTCGGCCCGCCATGAACTCGACCGCAGGCACCTGGACCAACTCAGGCAGGGTTCGGCGCTGGGGCGTGTGCTGGCTGCCGCGCTGGTCAACCGTCACCGTCCGCGCGACCACATCAAGGAGGCGGTGGAAGACACCGGCCGCCACGTGGCCCATGAACTGGAGCGCTTCCTGAACACCCTGGGCACCATCGCCGGCATCACGCCGTTGCTGGGCCTGCTGGGCACCGTGATTGGCATGATCAAGGTGTTTACCGCCATCATCACCTACGGCGTGGGGGACGCCAACCAGTTGGCGGGCGGTATTTCAGAGGCCCTGATCACGACAGCGGCCGGCCTGACCGTAGCCATTCCCAGCTTTTTCTTCTACCGCTATTTCAAAGGCCTGGTGGAAGAGTACGTGTATTCCATGGAAGCGCAGGCGATTAACCTGATCGAGGTCATCGACCGCGGCAACACCGGCCAGGTCGGCGCGCCACCGCGCGGGGGAATGCGGGCTTGAGACTGCAGCCAAAGGCCAAGGAAGAGCCGGAAATCAACATCACGTCATTGATTGACGTGGTGTTCCTGCTGTTGATCTTCTTCATGGTCAGCACCACCTTTGAACAACAGGCGGTGCTGCAGGTAGACCTGCCCGAGGCCAGTTCGGTGGAATCCGCCGATGACCAGCCCGAGCGGCTGGAATTTGTCATTGACCAGGAGGGCCGGATGTACCTGAACGACGAGGCCCTGGTGAACAGCGAGGTGCGAACCATTCGCGCCGCCTTCCTCGAGGCTGCTTCGTCCGACCGGAACCTGCCGATTATTCTGCGGGCCGATCGCCTGACGCCGCATCACCACGTGGTGGCGGTAATGGATGTGGCGGCCGAGCTGGGTTTTCATAATCTTTCCATTGCGGCCAGCCGCGCCGAGGGCAGTGGGGCCCCAGCCCAGGATCCCTAGCGCCCGCTGCGGCGCAACCCGCCCGATGAAAATGCGCGCTACTCTTGCACCATGACTGATTCCACCACAAGCAACGCCTCGGCCGTTTACAAGCGCCTGTGGGGTTACACCCGCAGGTACTGGGGCATGTTCCTCGTGGGCATTGTCGGCGTCACCATTGATGCCGGCATGCAGGCAGCCTTCGTCAAGTTCATGGAACCGCTGATTGACCGCGTGTTTGTCGGTAAGGACGCGCAATTCGGCATGGTGCTGGCAGGCATTATCTTCGCCATTGGCATCATCCGCGTGATCGGCAACTTTGCCGGCGTGTACGGCATGGACTGGACCGGCCGCAAGGTAGTGGCCGACATGCGCCAGGACCTGTTTGATTCTTACGTGCGCTTGCCGGCGGCATTCTACGATCGCTTCAGCTCCGGCCAGTTGATTTCAAAGCTGGCGTACAACTCCGAACAGGTTGCCCAGGCGGCATCCACCGCCATTGTCGCCGCCTTCCGCGATGTGATGCTGGTGATCCTGCTGCTGGGGGTAATGATCACCACCAACGCCATGCTCACCCTGGTGATGCTGCTGCTGGTGCCGATGATTGGCCTGCTGATCTCGGTAATCAGCAAGCGCTTCCGCAAGATTTCGCACCGTATCCAGGACTCGATGGGCACCGTGTCTCATGTCACCGAGGAGGCCGTTGTTGGCCACCGGGTGGTAAAGGTGTTCCAGGGCCAGGACGCCGAGCGCGAGCGGTTCAACACGGTCAACAACAAGACCCGGCGCCTGCACATGCGCATGGTGGCAACGCACCTCGCCAGCTCATCGATGCTACAGATCACCGCGGTCATGGCCATCGTGTTGCTGCTGTTTATCGCCACCCGGCCGAGCCTGCTGGATGATATTTCCGCGGGCACCTTTACCGCCATTTTCTGGGCCATGGTGGGCACCATTCCTCCGCTCAAGCGACTCACCTCGGTGCAGTCGCAGCTGCAGAAGGGCATTGCCGCGGCCGAGAGCATTTTCCAGGTGCTGGACACGCCCGGTGAACGGGACGACGGCAGCGTGGAGGTGGATCGCGTTCGTGGTGACCTGTCCTTCCAGCAAGTGGGGTTCAGTTACGAGAATTCCGACAAGCCTGTGCTGCACGGGGTATCGCTGGATATTCCAGCCGGCAGCGTCACCGCGCTGGTCGGGCCCTCCGGCAGCGGCAAAACCACGCTTGCCGGCCTGATTCCGCGGTTCTACACCTACAACAGCGGGCGCATCCTGCTGGATGACGTCGAACTGACCGACTACGCGCTCGACAGCCTGCGCAGCCAGATTTCGCTGGTCAGCCAGGACGTGGTGCTGTTCAACGACTCGGTACGCGGCAATATTGCCTATGGAGCATTGGCCGGCGCCAGTGATGAGGAAGTCATCCGCGCCGCTACCGCTGCGCACGCCATGGAGTTTATCGAGCGCCTGCCCGAGGGGCTGGATACGCAGGTCGGCGAAAACGGCACACTGCTTTCAGGCGGGCAGCGCCAGCGCCTCGCCATCGCCCGCGCTTTGCTGAAAGATGCGCCCATCCTGATCCTGGACGAGGCCACATCGGCGCTCGACAATGAATCGGAGCGCGCCATCCAGGAAGCGCTGGTGGAGGTGATGAAGCACCGCACCACGCTGGTGATCGCACATCGCCTGTCTACTATCGAAAACGCCGACCAGGTGGTGGTACTAGACCAGGGCGCGGTGGTGGAAATTGGCACGCACCGTGAACTGATCGCCACCGGCGGGGCCTACGCCAACCTCTACCAAACCGAGCTGGCGCCGGGCCGCTGACGGGTACACCTGGCGGTTTTGCCGTGCGCTCATCCTTCGAACACTCGCTGAACGAGATCTGGTACCGGCCGGAGCCACCGCCGTGGTACCTGCGAGCGGTCGAACCTGTTTACCGCATCTTGCTGGAACTGGACCGCAAACGCGCCGCCGGGCGTCGCGCCGAAGACCTGGAGGGCCGCTGCATCATCGTGGTGGGTAACCTCACGGCCGGTGGCAGCGGCAAAACTCCGTGCGTGGTGCGCTTATGCAAGCTGTTGCGCCAGGCTGGTCTAAAACCGGGCGTCGTCAGTCGCGGCTATGGGCGCAAGGACAAGGCGCTGCGGCTGGTCAATCGTGACAGCAGTCCAGAACTGGTGGGTGACGAACCTTTATTGATTGCCCGGCGCACGGGTGTGCCCGTGGTGGTGGGGCCAGACCGCGCAGCCGCGGCACGAAGACTGTTTGCTGACGGCGTAGACGTGGTGGTTTCGGATGACGGCCTGCAACACCACGCCATGCCGCGCGCCATTGAAATTTGCGTGGTCGACAGCGAGCGCGGGCTGGGCAACCAGCACCTGCTGCCCGCCGGGCCGCTACGGGAGTTTCCCGACAGGCTGCGCGAAGTGGATCACGTGGTGGTCAATGGCGCCCGCCAGGACTGGCCGGGCAGCGAACATCTTGGCGAGGTCCAGCCGGTGCACATGGAAATCCAGGCGCGCAAGGTGATCAACCTGAACGACGACCTGGGCTGGCGCCTGTCCCAGTTTGCCGGCTGCAAGGCGCATGCAGTGGCCGGCATCGCCAACCCCGAGCGATTTTTTGAACTGCTGCGCCATGCACGGATCGATATCCAGGAACATGTCTTTCCCGATCACCACGCTTTCAGTCAGAATGATTTCGAATCCATCAGCGGTGATATTCCCGTGATCATGACCGAAAAAGATGCGGTAAAAGTATCTGGCCTGGACCTCCCCAACGCCTGGTACCTGGCGGTCGATGCGGTATTTCCCAGCTACTGGGAGCAACAAGTGCTGGAGCAGGTTAAAACATTCACCAATGAGCACTGAGTACTACATCGTTATTCCCGCCCGCATGGCCTCCCAGCGCCTGCCCGGCAAACCCCTGGCCGACGTGGCTGGAAAACCTCTGGTGCAGCGGGTGTGGGAGTGTGCGCAACGCTCAAACGCCAGGCACGTGGTGGTGGCCACCGATGACGAACAGATCCTCAATGCGGCCACGGCATTTGGCGCCGACTGCCTGATGACCCGCGAGGATCACCAGAGCGGCAGCGACCGCATCGCTGAATGCGTCGCGCTCAAGGGTTGGCCCGACGAGGCCATTATCGTCAACCTGCAGGGCGACGAGCCGCTGATGCCGGCCGCCTGCCTGGACCAGGTGGCAAAACTGCTGGCCGATGATGCACAGGCGCAGGCAGCCAGCCTGTACGCCCGCACCGCCGACCCCGAGGAAGTTGAAAACCCCAACGTGGTGAAAGTGGTGACCGGCGAGCGGGGCAGGGCGCTGTACTTCAGCCGTTCCGTAATTCCAGCCATGCGCGGTCACGACTCCGTGGAAGCGGCCGCAAAAGATGGCTGCCAATGGAAACGCCATATCGGGCTGTACGCCTATCGCGCCGCGGCCTTGCAACGCATTGCCAACACTGAGCCCACGGAACTGGAGCAGCTTGAACGCCTGGAGCAGTTGCGCATCCTGGAAAGCGGTGGCTTTATCGCCATGGCCGAGGCGGCGGAACCGGTTCCCGCCGGCGTTGATACCCTGCACGATCTTGAACGCGTACGCCGCGCTTTCGAGTGAGCAAAAAAACCAAACAAGCCGCGTTTGACGGCAAGGCCGTTGCCGGCCGGTTGCCCACCCGCCCTGGTGTCTACGTGATGCGCGACGACGAGGGCACGGCGCTGTACGTGGGCAAGGCGCACAACCTGCGCAAGCGCGTCGCCAGCTATTTTGATTCGCGCCCCAAGATTGACCGGATCATGCGCATGGTGGCGCGCATCGCCGATATCGAGGTAAGCATCACCCGCACCGAGGGCGAGGCGCTGCTGCTGGAAAACGAGTGGATCAAGTCGTTGATGCCGCGTTACAACGTGCTGCTTCGCGACGACAAGTCCTACCCCTGGATTGTGCTGGGCACCGACCACGATTTTCCATCCATTTCCTTCCACCGCGGCGCACGCGACCCGAAACGCCAGTACTTTGGCCCGTACCCCTCGGCCAGCTCGACACGCGAGTCCATTGACCTGATCCAGAAGCTGTTTCGCATTCGCAACTGCAGCGACAGCTATTTTTCCCATCGCCGGCGGCCCTGCCTTCAATACCAGATCCGCCGCTGCACCGCGCCCTGCGTGGAAAAAGTTTCCGAGCAAGACTACGCCGCCCAGGTTGAAGACGCACGGCTGTTCCTGGACGGAAAAAGCAGCACCGTGATTGACCGCCTCATTGCGCGCATGGAGGAGGCTTCCGGCCAGCAAGCCTATGAGGCTGCCGCCATGTACCGCGACCAGATCAACGCGCTGAAACAGGTGCAGGCGCACCAGTTCGTTTCCGAGGGCCGCGGGGATATCGATTTCATCGCCGTTGCCCAGGAAAGCGGCAAGAGCTGCGTGCAACTGGTCTCCCTTCGCGGTGGGCGCAACCTGGGCCAGCGCAGTTATTTTCCAACCCAGGCCGAAGGACGCGAGCCAGGCGAGGTGCTGGAGGCATTCCTTGGGCAATTCTTTCGCGAGCGCCAACCGCCATCGCAACTGGTTGTTTCCCACGCCTTCGAAAGCCGCGCGTTGATGGAGGAAGTATTCTCCGAGGCGGCACGCAAGAAGATCACCATCCAGCCGCGTCCGCGCGGTGACCGCAAGAAGATGATCGAGATGGCGTCACGCAACGCCTTGCAGTCGCTGCAACTTCGCCTCGCCAGCCGCAGCAACATGGATGCGCAGTTCGAGGCGCTGGGTGAATTGCTGGGCCTGGAGCAGCAACCCGAACTGGTCGATTGTTTCGATATCTCCCATACCGCCGGCAACCAGACCGTGGGCGCCTGCGTGGTGTGGGATGGCAACGGGCCGGTCAAGTCGCGCTACCGGCGCTACAACCTGAAAGGCATAACGCCCGGCGACGATTACGCCGCCATGCGCCAGGTGCTAACCCGGCGCTACTCGAAAACCGGCGCTGAGGGCGAAGGCCTGCCGGACATCATGTTGATTGACGGCGGCAAGGGACAACTGCGCCAGGCCATCGAGGTGCTGGAAGAGCAGGGCATCACCGGCGTAACGCTTGTGGGCATCGCCAAGGGTTCATCCAGGCGCCCCGGTTACGAGGACTGGGTTCTGCCCAATGGCACGGCGCTGTACCCAGGCCCAGAGTCTCCGGCCTCGCACCTGGTGCAGTCGATTCGCGACGAGGCCCACCGGTTCGCCATCACCGGCCACAAGGGTCGGCGCCAGAAAGCCACGCTGAAATCCAGCCTCGAGGAAATCCCCGGTATTGGCCCCAAACGCCGTCGCGCGCTGCTGACCCATTTCGGCGGCCTGCAGGGCGTGCGCAAGGCCGGAGTCGAGGAACTCTCCAGCGTTCCCGGGTTCAATGAAGTCCTGGCCCGCGAGGTCTACCGCGCCCTGCACTGATGCGTGATAATCTTTGCCGCTCATGACCATGACTACACCCACATTGCTGACCCTGATCCGGATCGCCCTGATCCCGGTGCTGGTGCTGTTTTTCTACATGTCGGCCTGGTGGTCGAACATCGCCTGCGTGGCGGTGTTCGTGATGGCCGCAGCCACCGACTGGGCCGATGGTTTTATCGCCCGTCGGATGGGCCAGATGTCGACCTTTGGCGCGGTGCTCGACCCGCTGGCCGACAAGCTGATGGTGGCCACCGCTCTGATCATGCTGGTGCAGCGCCAGGAAACCTACCAGATCGTCTTCGCGGTATCCGCCGCGGTGATCGTTGGGCGCGAAATCACCATCTCGGCGCTGCGCGAATGGATGTCGGAAATCGGCGAACGCGCACGGGTGAAAGTGTCCTGGGTAGGCAAGGTCAAGACCGGCTTCCAGATGACCTCCATCGGATTCCTGCTGTACCACGAGGATTTGTTCGGCCTGCCCATCGCCCGCATCGGCGAGTGGCTGCTGTACGCCGCGGCGGCGCTGACCCTGTGGTCGATGTACAGCTACCTGCACTCGGCCTGGCCGGTGATCAGTGATTCCCGTTACCACCGCAGCCAATCGAAACCCGACAACGACGCATCATGAGCGAAGCAATTGGCACCCAGCTCCGCCGTGCCACGCCCACGGTTGAAGTAGGGCAGGTGCGCATCGGTAGCAACCACCCGATCGTGGTCCAGTCGATGACCAATACCGCTACCGAAGACCCCAAATCAACCGCGAAGCAGGTGGCCGAACTGGCCCGCGCCGGTTCCGAACTGGTGCGCATCACGGTAAACACCCTGGAAGCCGCCAAGGCGGTGCCGGAGATCGCCGAACGGTTGGCCATGATGTCCTGCGATGTGCCGCTGGTGGGCGATTTTCATTACAACGGCCACACCCTGCTGGAGCAGGTGCCGGAATGCGCGGAGATCCTGGCCAAGTACCGCATCAACCCGGGAAACGTCGGATTCGGCCGCAAACGCGATGACCAGTTCTCCAGCATCATCGAGTGCGCCATGCGCTACGACAAGCCGGTGCGCATCGGGGTGAACTGGGGCAGCCTGGACCAGGCCCTGCTGGCCCGCATGATGGACGAGAACGCAAAGCTGGAACGCCCACGCGATGCCGGTGACGTGATGCGCGAGGCGCTGGTGGTTTCCGCCCTGGAAAGCGCCCAGCAGGCCGAAGCCATGGGGCTGGGCAAAGACAAGATCATCCTTTCCTGCAAGGTCAGCGCCGTTCAGGACCTGATCACGGTCTACCGCAACCTGGCAGCACGCTGCGACTACCCGCTGCACCTGGGGCTTACCGAGGCCGGCATGGGCAGCAAGGGCGTGGTGTCATCAACCGCCGCCCTGGCAGTGCTGCTGCAGGAAGGCATCGGCGACACGATCCGCATTTCGCTGACCCCGGAGCCCGACCAGCCACGCACCGACGAGGTGATCGTGGCCCAGCAATTGCTGCAGAGCATGGGGCTGCGCGCTTTTTCGCCGATGGTGACGGCTTGCCCCGGTTGCGGCCGCACCACCAGCACCTTTTTCCAGACCCTGGCCAAGGATGTCGAAACTTACGTGCGCGAAAAAATGCCGCAGTGGCGGCGCGAACGCGAAGGGGTGGAGAACCTGAGCCTCGCGGTGATGGGCTGCGTGGTCAATGGCCCGGGCGAGAGCCGCCATGCAGACATCGGCATCAGCCTGCCCGGTACCGGCGAGGCGCCATCAGCACCGG
Source organism: Gammaproteobacteria bacterium (assembly GCA_030428105.1). GTDB lineage: Bacteria > Pseudomonadota > Gammaproteobacteria > Xanthomonadales > SZUA-36 > JAUIBE01. Next base: position 14,380 of record JAUIBE010000036.1, on the reverse strand, counting down.
TGTTCGTCGACGGTAAGAAAACGGTCACCCTGCGCGGTGAGAACGTCAATCGCGACTTCCTGGCCCTGATCGACGATTACGTGCGCGACCATTACCCGGCGCGCATCAAGGAAAGCTGAGCCATGCCCACCCAGGCCGAAACTGCCGACCGCAATATCCTCTACCAGGAGTCGGTGCAGGACGTTGAGTCTGAAATTGATTTCGTTGAAGACACCTGGAACGAACTACGCAAACGCCCGGCGGAATTGCTGCGCGAAGATTTCTGCGGCACCGCCAACACCGCCTGCGAGTGGGTGCGCCGCGATGAAGGCCACTACGCCATCGGCGTCGACCTGGATGAGGACGTGCTGCGCTGGGGCGAACTGCACAACCTTTCGCAACTGGATGTAGAACAACAGGCGCGCATCTCCCTGGTGCACGACGACGTGGTGGCAGCGGAAACCGAGCCGGCCGATATCGTGCTGGCGATGAATTTCAGCTACTACCTGCTGATGGAACGCAGCGAGCTGCTGGAATACTTCGAAGCGGTGCACCAGGGGCTGGTGGACGACGGCATCTTCTTCCTCGATGCCTACGGCGGTTACGACGCGCCCAAGGTGCTGGAAGAGGAGCGGGAATGCGATGGCTTCACCTATGTCTGGGAGCAGGCCTCGTTCAACCCGATTGATTCACGCATGCACTGCCGCATCCATTTCGACATGCCCGACGGCTCACGGATGGAAAATGCCTTCGATTACTACTGGCGGCTATGGACCTTGCCCGAGATCACCGAACTGCTCACCGAGGCCGGCTTCAGCCAGGTGGACGTCTACTGGGAAGGCACCGACGAGGAAACCGGCGAGGGCAACGGCATTTACGAGGCCACCACCGTGGGTGACGCTGACCCGGGCTGGGTCTGTTATATCGTCGCCCAGGCCTGAGCGACCACTTCAACCGCCACGCTTTCCCCGGCCATTAGCATCGACTGGGGCGGATTCTCCGAATCCAGCCGGGTCACCACGAAGACCAGGCGGCTGTCGCCATCCACCGCTGTATCAACCACCGCGGCTTTGTCTTCACCGGAATCACCAACCAGGGTGACTTCTTCACCCGGCGCAACCTTCAAGCCGGAATCCGTTCGCAACAGCAGCGGAAAACGCTTGAGTTTGCCAAGGTAGCGCAAGCGGGCAATGATCTCCTGGCCCGGAAAACAGCCCTTTTTGAAGCTGACCGCACCCAGTCGATCAAGGCCCAGCATCTGCGGCAGGAACTGGCCGGCGGTGTCCGCGCCCAGCCATGAAAGGCCGCGGCGGAGCTCTCCGGCACGCCAGTCTTCGCTGTTGCCGCTACCAGGCCCGTCACTTGCTCCTGCCAAGTCATACTCCGGCGCTTCTCCCGTCACTCTGGCCACCACCGCATCATCCAGCGCCTCGAATTCGACACGGGCGCGTAAAACGTACATGCCCAGACGCTTGATCACGCCTTCGCGCAGCGATTTTGCCATCAACAACAGGTAGCCGTTCTCGCGTTTCTCAACCCGCAGCACGGCCAGGACGTTGCCCCTGGGTTCGCAATAGGCGGCCAGGCAGGACCGGCCGGGTTCCAACGGCTCAAGGTCGGCAGTCAGTTGCGCCTGCAGGAAGCTGCCGGCGTCTTCGCCGCGCACGCTAACGGCCGCCAGGTAGGGTAGGTGAGTGGTGGTCATGGGTATTCCTGAATATGGCGCCTATTTTAGCAAGGACAAATGCCCTTGCGGCCTTGAATGAGGGGGGCTGTGCCGGTAGTCTTGCAAGGTTGCCGGGCGATCGTTATGAATTCGAAAAAAAGACCACTTTCTCCATTTATGCTGGGGCCGTATTACCGTTTCCAGCTCACCTCGGTGCTGTCGATTCTGCACCGTCTCACGGGCATTTACCTGGCCCTGGTTGCAGCGCCGCTGGCCTTATGGTGGCTGATCGCACTGGGGCAAGGCGCTGAAGCGTTTTCAGCCATGCAGGCCTGCATGGCGGGCATTCTCGGCCAGCTTGCCTTCCTTGGCACGCTGTTCTGCCTGAGTTATCACCTGCTTAACGGCATTCGACACCTGGTGTGGGACACCGGCCGAGGGCTGGAGATCCGCTCCGCCTATGCCAGTGGCTGGCTGGTGGTAGCCGGCTCCTTCATCCTCACAGCCGTATTGGCAGTGGTGACCCTATGAGCATGATCAATCCTTTGGCCCGCGCGCGCGGCCACGGCAGCGCCAAGCAGGGTGTGCACCACTGGTATCTGCAGCGAGCCACCGCATTGCTGCTGATTTTCCTGGTGGGCTGGCTGATCTACGCCATGGTCTCGCTGTCGGGGCAAGACTACCTGGCCACCGTGCTGTTCCTTGCTCACCCGGTTAACGCCGCGTGCGCATTGCTGCTGCTCATAGCCGGCCTGTACCACGCCATGCTGGGCATGCAAGTGGTGATCGAGGACTACGTCCACACCCCGTGGCTTGAATTGACCTTGCAACTGGCCGTGCGCGCCGGTTGCTACCTGGGCATGGCCATTGGCGCCGTGTTTGTTTTGAGGATTACGATTTCATGAGCAAGGCCTACGACATCATTCGCCATCAATACGACGTCGTGGTAGTGGGCGCCGGTGGCGCCGGCCTGCGCGCAACCATGGGCGTGGCCGCCACCGGGCTGTCGACGGCCTGCATCACCAAGGTTTTCCCCACCCGCAGCCACACGGTGGCCGCCCAGGGCGGCATGTCAGCCGCGCTTGGAAACATGGGCGAGGACAACTGGCGCTGGCACATGTACGACACCGTAAAGGGGTCGGACTGGCTGGGCGACCAGGACGCCATTGAATACATGTGCCGCGAGGCAGTGCCCGCCGTTGTTGAGTTGGAGCACTACGGTGTGCCGTTTTCACGCACCGAGGATGGGCGCATTTACCAGCGTCCATTCGGCGGCATGACCACGCATTATGGCAAGGGCACCGCGCAGCGCACCTGCGCCGCCGCCGACCGCACCGGTCACGCCATTCTGCACACCCTGTACCAGCAGTCGCTGAAGCATGACGCGACTTTCTACATCGAATATTTCGCCATCGACCTGCTGATGGACGATGACGGCGCCTGCCGCGGCGTCCTGGCCTGGGACCTGGCCGAGGGCCAGCTACACCTGTTCAAGGCCCACGCCGTGATCCTGGCTACCGGCGGTTATGGGCGCAGCTATTTCTCCTGCACCTCGGCGCACACCTGCACCGGCGATGGCAATGGCATGGTGCTGCGCGCCGGCCTGCCACTGCAGGACATGGAGTTCGTACAGTTTCATCCCACCGGCATTTATGGCGCAGGCTGCCTGATTACCGAGGGCGTGCGCGGCGAGGGCGGTTACCTGACCAACTCGGAAGGCGAGCGCTTCATGGAGCGTTACGCGCCTAACGCCAAGGATCTTGCTTCGCGCGACGTGGTCAGCCGATCGATGACGGTCGAGATTCGCGAGGGCAGGGGAGTTGGCGAGAAAGGTGACCATATTCACCTGAACCTGCAACACCTGGGTTCCGACGTGATTCACAAGCGCCTGCCCGGCATTGCCGAGAGCGCACGCATCTTCGCCAATGTGGACGTCACCAAGGCGCCGATCCCGGTGCTGCCGACCGTTCACTACAACATGGGCGGAATTCCTACGAACTTCATGGGCGAAGTCGTAACCCTGGCCGACGGCAACCCTGATACCGTGGTGCCCGGCCTGTTTGCCATCGGCGAAGCAGCCTGCGTTTCGGTTCACGGCGCCAACCGCCTGGGCTCCAACTCGCTGCTCGATCTTATTGTGTTCGGCCGCGCGGTCGCGCACCGCTGCAAGGAAGTGATCAAGCCGGGCATGCGCCACCCGGATGTCAACGAGCCGCAACTGGATGCCATCCTGGGCGATTTCGACGGTTTGCGTAACGCCAGCGGTGAACGCTCGACCTCGGAGATTCGCGACCACATGCAGCACACCATGCAGAACAACGCGGCGGTGTTCCGCACTGGCGAAGTGCTGGAAGAGGGTTGCAAGCTGATCGACGAGGTTTACGACTCGTTCAGCGAAGTGCGGGTCAGCGATCGTTCGCTGGTGTGGAACTCGGACCTGGTGGAAACCCTGGAACTGCGAAACCTGCTGGGCAACGCGGTCACCACCATGTTCTCTGCCGAGAACCGCAAGGAAAGCCGCGGCGCGCACGCGCGCGAGGACTACCCCGACCGCGACGATGAAAACTGGATGAAGCACTCGCTCTCGTGGATGAATTCGGATGGCGATGTCCGCATCGACTACCGCCCGGTTCACCTGTATACACTGAGCGATGATGTTGAGGTGATTCCACCCAAGGACAGAGTGTACTGATGGCTCAACTGAGTTTGCCAAAAGACTCCAGGCCCACCGAAGGTCGCCATTTTGCCGCGCCTTCCGAGGCCACCAACGTCAAGACCTTCCGTGTCTACCGCTACGACCCGGACAGCGGTGAACAGCCGCGCGTCGACCGCTACGAAGTGGACCTTGATCGTTGCGGGCCGATGGTGCTGGACGCCGTCATCAAGATCAAGAATGAAATCGACGCCACGCTGACCTTCCGGCGCTCTTGCCGCGAGGGCATTTGCGGCTCGTGCGCAATGAACATCGACGGGGTCAACACGCTGGCCTGCACCCAGCCGATTTCCGAGATCAAGGGCGATGTGAAGATCTATCCCTTGCCGCACCTGCCAGTGGTGAAAGACGTGGTTCCCGACATGACCCACTTCTACGCCCAGTACGCCTCGATGCGCCCCTGGCTGCGTACCCAGAGCGTGCCTTCTCCCGACCGTGAGCGGTTGCAGTCACCGGCCGACCGGGAAAAGCTCGACGGCCTGTACGAGTGCATCCTGTGCGCCTGCTGCTCCACGTCCTGCCCCAGTTACTGGTGGAACGGCGACCGCTACCTGGGCCCGGCCACGCTGCTGCAAACCTACCGCTGGCTGGTGGATTCGCGCGACGAGGCCACTGGCGAAAGGCTCGACGAGCTGGAAGATCCGTTCCGGCTGTACCGCTGCCACACCATCATGAATTGCACCAACACCTGTCCCAAGGGCCTCAACCCGGCCAAAGCCATCGCTGAAACCAAGAAAATGCTGATGGCGCGGCGCGGCGTCTGATACGCGCACAGCCCGCCAATGGACAGCACTGGGCGCATTCGCAGGCTACGCTGGATGTGCCGCCGCGGCATGAAGGAACTCGACGTGCTGCTCGAGCGCTTCATCGCCAGCCACGAGGCCGAGTTGCGTGCCGGCCAATGGCCCGAATTCGAGGCCTTTCTCAAAATCGAAGACGACCTGGTCTGGGACTGCCTTCGCGGCGAGAACAGCGCCCAGACTGAATCTTTTTCCGAACTTGCCGCTGCCATCCGCGGCGATGCTTCCCTGCACGGTTGAACTGCGCCTTGGGCCACCCCGGTGGTACCCGGCCGTCATCACGTGCGCGCTCGCTGCGGTCTGCCTGGCGCTCTACCTCGCAGCCCTTGATTGGCCCTTCACCCTGTTGGTGATGGCGCTGGCAGCGGGCATCACAGAGCGAACACTGTGGCGCGCATCACCCTCAGAAAGCGCGCAGTTCATCCGGGTTCTCCGCAATGGCGCCGTCATGCTGTTGAGTGAAAATGGCCTTGAGAGCGCCGCACAGGTGCGCGCGGTGCATTGGGTAACCCCCTGGCTTGTGGCAATAACCATCCTGCCTTCCCGGGGTAGGGCGCTGCATCTTGTTGTTTCGCGCGACAGGAATGAGCGCGACGCGTTTCGACGCTTCGTCGTACTTTGCCGGTTCGGATTTGCCGCCAGTGAGCCGGGGGTGCAAAATACGCATATGCCATCCTAAATTGGAGCCTACCGTGAGCAAACCCATCCAGATTCGACGACGTGAATTCCTCAAGTTCAGCCTCAAGGCCGGAAGCACCGCAGTTGCCCTGGGCGCCATTCCGATCACACTGCTTGCGCAGGACGACAAAGTGGCGGAAGACGAGGCGCTTTCCCAGGCGATGGGTTACGTGCTGGATGCCACCAAGACGGATACCGCGAAATTTCCAAAGCGGGCCGGCGACGCGGGCGCAAACCAGTTCTGCTACAACTGCGCGCTTTACGCGGGCGAGGAAAGCGCTGAGTTTGCACCCTGCAGCATCTTCCAGAACCGGCTGGTAGCCGGTAAAGGCTGGTGCAACGCATGGGTCGCTAAATCATAGCGCGCGAAATCGGGCCCTCAACGATGAATGCCTGGCGGGGCAGGGCGCTAGTCGCCCTGCTGGCTGCTTTCGCTTGCCTGTCTGTTTTCGCCCAGGAAGCCAGCGAGGCCCCAAGGGACGCGCTCGAACGCGGTACGCCACTGAGTAGCGTCAAGGGTTTCCTGCGCTCCGCCGGTGAGCAGGACTACGAAACCGCGGCGCGCTACCTCGACCTTCGCAACCTGCCGAGCGAAATCAGCGCGCAGGGCGGCCCCGAACTCGCCCGCCAGCTAAACTTCGTCCTGTCACGCTCGGTGTGGTTCGACGACTACGTGCTGGATGACACCCCCAGCGGCAAGCAGGGCGACTCCCTGCCCGAGTACCGCGATGAACTGGCGCGCATCCCAATAGGCGAAGAACATGTGGTGCTGTACATGCAGCACGTGCCGCGCAATGAAGACCGCGTGATGATCTGGAAGGTCTCCAATCGCAGCATCGCCGAAGTACCCAAGCTGTACGCCCATTACGCCAACCCGGATTGGGTGGAATATGTTCGCGAACGCCTGCCCGAAAACGCATCTTTTCTCGGGCTTGAGCTCTACAAATGGGTGATCGCGCTGGGAATCGGCCTGCTTTCCTGGCCGCTGTTCTACTTGCTGGGCCGAATTCTCACCCGGCTGCTGATCCATCCGGATCGACCGCTTTACCCCTACGTGCGAAAAGCCCTGACCCAGCCGATGGTGCTGCTGGCCGTGGTGATGACCGTAAGCATCGTGGTTCGCCGCCTTGGCCTTGGCGCGGTGGCCCAGCAATACGCAGACGCCAAGACTTTGATGATCGTGGCGGTGGTCTGGGTGCTGTGGGCGATCATCGGCTTGTTTCAGCACTACAAGAGCGAACAACTACAAAAACAGGGCAGGGAAGGCGCAGCACGGCTGGTACGTCCGGCGGCCAATTTTATTCGTCTGCTCGTCCTTCTTGTTGGCCTGCTGGTATGGCTCAGCAACGTGGGCTTCAATATTTCCACCGTGCTTGCCGGCCTGGGCGTCGGTGGCCTGGCCTTGGCGCTGGCGCTGCAGAAACCGATTGAAGACCTGATGGGGGCCCTGACGCTGTTTTCGCAACAACCGGTTCGGGTGGGCGATTTCTGCAAATATGCCGGGGTTGTGGGCGTTGTAGAAGAGATCGGCCTGCGCACCACGCGCATCCGTACGCTGGGGAACACGCTGGTCAGCGTTCCAAACGCCAGGATCGCCCATACCGAAATTGAGAACTACACCCGCCGGGAAAAGTTTTACTACAACCCGGAGCTGCGTTTGCGCTATGACACGTCACCCGACCAGGTACGCTCTATAATCGAGGCGATTCGGCAGATGCTCGAAAACCACGAGCGCGTACGCAACGATATCCTCAGGGTGCGCTTCACCAACTTTGAAGAAGACGCGATCAAGGTCAAGGTCCATAGTTATGTGGATTCTAAGGAAATAGCAGAGTTCTTTGAAATTGCAGAAGAACTTAACCTGAATATCATGGATATCATTGCCCAGAAGGGGGCTTCTTTCGCGCTGCCAGGGCGAATGCTGTATCAAACACAGTAGTTCGTATAATGTATATTATGTAAAATTCACGCCGTCCCCCCAACGGCCCCATTAACCGCTCCCCCCCAACCATCGAGGGGTTCAACATGGAGATTACGCCACCCGATAACTGGAAAAACTGGTACTTCGAAGGGGAATTTTTTTGCTCACCGAACGGTGACAGGTTCACACCGGAATGCATCCTCGCCTGCTTATTCTTAAGGCAAATGCAAGACTTCCGCAAAGTACTCTACGACCGCCCCACACTTCCCCAATAACCCACGTTCGACACAGGCAGCGCGCGCGCGCCATGGTGAGACCATTGGCTGCGCGTTCGCGCTGCCGCAGCTTGGCAATGACTAGTCGGCTTTGTACAACTCTGAAATCGGCGGGAGAAAGTTTTGCAGTTCTGAGCTACTGCCATAAACCTCGCCATCGTCCTTGGTCGGATCGAAAAACCCGTTCCGAGCCAACATGCTACAAATCTCGTAGGTAACGTCCATCCGGGTTCCCTGTTGGGAATTGCAGATGCATCGCTGCTTTTCTTCCATGAGCGCACAGAACGGCTTTGGGTAAGTCACCGGCTCCATAACCTCCAGGTACTTAGAAGCAGTCCACGGTGCACCATTGATCAGCACTTTTTCCTTGATGAAGTACGCACCAAGCAACGCCTGAATTTGCATATCGAATTCCGGCGACCCAAGCAACAAATCCTCCCGCCTTTGACCCGTGGCCGCGAGTAGCTGATCGGAAATGTCGAAAACACCGGCAATCCCCTGCGACTTTTGCGCGGGAGCCGCGGCGGTGGTCTGCGCCTTCGCTTGTGCTGCCTCAGCCTTCATCTTTTCGCCCCTGTCCCCAAAATCCATGAACATCAGCACCGTCTTAACCGCGAAGTAAACGAACGCCGCCAGGACGATTACAGAGCCAATCAGCTTGAACGGAATCCGCATTTTTACCGTATGCGCATCTGCTGATTTGTAGTACCGCCAAATTTCTTCCTTGAATCGGTTTTTTCGCTTGATTTCAATGGCCCGCTTCCGAGCGTCCGAGGCTTCCGGATCGCGGTCAATTCCACGGAAGCGGCGAATGTTGTAGTACGGCATACCGAACGGCCGCACGATATGCTCATGCCACTCGACCAGCTGGCGCACGAAAATATCAACCTGAAAAGCCCCCTGCGTCACCAAGAACAGATCAAGCCCCTTGTGACCGTGGAGCGCGAGCTGCTTCACGTACTCGGCCCGCTTGTGATGTGGCCCCTTAGCCTCGAAAAATTGCCAAACCTCGTCAACGAAGATTACAGACCCGTTTTCAGCCTGTTCCCAGTTCTCAATGTCCAACGGTTCAACGTCGAGCATTTTGAAGTCGAGTTCATCGAAGTTGATGGCGTATTTTTTCCGGTCGGGAAAATCTTCTGCCATCTTGCGCACCGTTTCGTAACTTTTGCCGTTACGAGGGAAGCCCGTGACGAGAGTAATTGCCATATTTACACCTTGAGTCTGAACACCCTTTCCGCAGTTCGCCCGGCCAACTTAAGCGTCAATTTAATACTCATGGCCGACATGACGAGGGACACCGCATCGTCGATCCGAGTCAAAGCCATCATGTCCAGAATTGCCGGATCGATCCCGACCATGGTCCCTTGTATGTAGCTTTCAAGCTGGTTAAACGCCAACTGGAAGCCCGTAAAGGTCACGAAGCCGATCCCCAACGCCAGCAGACTCCGACCCAAGGCCGGAACCACAAAGCCGATGAACAACGTCCACAGGAGCGTTGACAGTGGGGTAATTGCTAGGAAGGCCGGCCAGATCATTAGGCGAACAGAATCCGAAGGGACATAAAGGCGGCTGAAAACATGATCATCGCACCCAACCAGCTTAGAGCCTGACACGCTGGCGCAAGGTCGATGAAGATCACCCCGGCGGCAGTTTGAGCCTGTAGCGGCGCAGGACAGGCACCACCACCGAAAAAGCCCGAATCGTCGAGAACACCACTGCCAAGGTCAACATTCTCGTTCAATTCTTCAAACTGGAAGCCCTCAACGTCCGGAATATTGGGAACGGTTGCGTCATCGCTGAATGCGTAGCACATGTTGTTCCATTGCTGCTCAAGGATCGCGCATTGAACCGGATCACCGTCACAAGTAGGCGGCGCGTCACAGACATTGGAACCAGTGCCGGAGCCCGTGTACTCGCAATCAGGATCGGATAGAGGGTTGCACTGTTCGTCATCGTCTTCGGAATCGCCGCCGGTCCCATTGCCATCGTCACCGTCCCCATCATCATCATCGTCACCGTCACCACTGCCGTTATCATCACCGCCACCATCGTCGCCATCGCCATCATCATCGCCATCGCCATCGCCATCGCCATCATCGTCCCCGCCGCCATCGTCGCCATCCCCATCACCATCGCCATCGCCATCACCGTCATTTGGTGAGCAATCCGTGTTTTGACAGTTCAAACCACCCCCGGAAATCGGCGCATTGGGCCGCCCAGGCTGCTCGCCGCCGGTGCAAACGGTCCCAACATTGGTATATTCCGCATTACAAAAAACCGCCTCCCCGGCATCCTCCTGCCCATTGGAATTCGCATCTTCGAACAAACACTGAGACGTTGGCGGCGCACCCGGACCGTGATAAACACACTGACCAACACAGATACTCGACGGTGGCGAAATCGGTGGACCGTCGATCGTAGACCCTGACCAATGTTCGAACGTCAAGCCCGGAGGATCGGTGCACTCTGCAACCTGATCGAACCAATGCTGACGAACGTAAGGCCCCACACAAGCAGACGAGTTATTAGTTTGGCAGCAATCACGTTCCCCGCTCGAATTGCCGTTTATAAACGCTTCGAATTGACAGTGATAATAACCACTACTTTCGTCTTGCATATGCAATTCGCAAGGCAAAGGCGTTGCTGTAAATGCAGGATTACCCAAGTTAGACACATACAAACCAGCAGCGGCGGATGCATGCTGTTCACAGCCCGCCAATGCTTCGGTGTCCAAGTCATACTGCATAGAAACCTGACCCCACGCATTGCCACACACCAAAGCGAACACAGCCATGCACAGCCACCGGCCAACAAATGTATTAAATCGACGCTTAATCACTGAGCAACGTCCAGATGATTAGCAGCGTACAAATGAGGGTTAGATCGTCGAGATTCATGGGTTAAACGGGAAGCGCCGAGTCGCCCCGGCGCCACCCTTCTCCGTTACGAGATAACGAAGCCAAGCACCCACTTGAACACGATGCCCGCACCAACGGCGGTCAACATCAGCGGACCGATGTTGCCCACGGCGGTAGTCGTGTCAGTGAACGATGTCTCGATCGCCGTGGTATCCACCTGCGCGTGCGCAGTGCCAACAGCCGCCAGTGACAGCATCAGCAAGCAGGACATCAGGCCGAGACGAGAAGCAAAACCAGAACGTGAAGCGTTCATTTTGTTTATCTCCTTCCAGATACGAACCGGACAATAAAGCGGAACATCCACACGAGGCCCATGGCCGCAGTGAACAGGGAAACGATTTCCCAATATTGAGGGGTTCCCGGTTCGAGGCCGAACCACCCATCCGCTACTGGTATTTCCGTCGATGCCATCGTCACCGGCCCCTGACAGTTCTGCCCGGAGTCGTCGCAAACCATTACATCGATCAGAAACTTGCTCATTTCCGTTGCCCGTGGAAGAAGATCATTGAAACCAAAAGCCCTGCCCCCATGCCCGCCACGAAACTCACTGCGGCGATGTGACAGCTTGAGAGCAGGGCCACGACTCAGCCAGCCTTGCGAAGTTCAGGCTTGATAGCGACCAAGCGCACGTTGAAACGGTCCAGTTCCAACGAGCCGAATTGGTTGACCCGCAGAGATCCCGGATCAAGGTCGTACTTGCCTTCCGGGTAGGGGTTCACTTCCTGCGCGTTACCGACCACAAGATCGAACACCAAGGGGTAATCCTTCCCCTGATCAAGGGCCGCTTGCTGTTTCACAATCACGTTGCCCTTGTTCGTCCGTTCTTCAAACGTCTTTGCAGATTTGATGGTAATTTCCATTTTCTCGCTGCCTCCTTAGGCTACTTGTCGAAGTTCAGCCCATGAGCGCACAGGCTGATCCAGTTCAATCCGCCGTCGGCGAATCGGGACCACATTCCGCGCCCGGAAATCAGCGTAGGAAAGCCCTGCTTCCTGCATGATTTTCTTGTGACGGTAGAACGTGGCTTTCGGTGTGTCGGCTTTCCAAGTAGCAAACCCAACACTCCGGATTGAATTCCAAGATAGGTACGCTGCACGGCCCAAGCCTTCCGTCAGCCCCAACCTTTGCGCAGCCTCTATGCACTGCTGCCTCATATCGCTCATTTCATTTATCTCCACTTTGCCCACGAGCTCCGCGAAATACGCCTCGTGCTCTGCCTCCAACTCAGCCGCGCTCAATTCAAACCACGGCTTCCCAATCGTCCTGGCGAAAAAGTGCCGTTTCAGACTCAATTCCAACCGCAGCAGCCCGTTAACATCGTGCATTTCTTCCGGAGTCAGGAACGCCCTGCCCCGCTTTGCCAAGTACTGCATATGAGGCCCCTTGGCGTAGGCTTTCCCACTTCGGCGGGTAGATCGCGGCGACCAGTACACGGTTTCCGCGCTGGTCTGTAGCTGGTAGCGACCGCCCTCCACGTTCCGCAGCATTTCCAACGCCGTCAGAACGTTCGACAGTTCCCCAAGGTGGTAATTGTGGGTAACGTCCATCCGGGTGCATTTCCACTTGGTGTAGTCCGGCAATTGAACCCCGTGGCACTGCTCCACGAACCTGATCATGCGGCCCGCGCACTCCACCGGATCGCCGGAGCCGAACACGTTATCCACCCTTTCAAGGCCAACCCGGGCAGGTGATCCGTAGATGGTGAAATGGCTATCCATCTCCATCGTGATTTGGTGGCTATCGCTGCGCACTGTTTTCCGTCCCGTTCGTTCCCACACAAGCGAACCGTCCGAGTCCAAGCAGAAAATGCGGGATTGGCTGCGCTGTAGTCGCTCTCTCGCGTAGTCGTTGAGTTCGCATATATCGACCTTTAGCGTCAGCCAATCCAGCACGGTTTTTCCCCGTTTTGGCGTTTACCGAAAATCAAGCACTTAGCCTCAAAAAGTCTCACCCGTGAGACTAAAGCCCGCTGTTAGTAGGGCGGGCTTTCTCGCCGTTCGTTTGCACTTTTGTCTCAAATTGAGACGAAAGAGCACCCTGCTGACGCGCTTCGCTTGTCTGCTCACTGCTGGCTGCACGATCGTCGCTGCGCTCCGATCCTTTGCCACCAGTCGAGCGGGTGTCTGTGGATGGGGAAATTTTTTGAACGTTGTTTTCGGTTAGAGGCTGGTTGGCTGGTTCACGGAATGCCCCGTTTTGCCGGAGTTCTTCTGCCTCTTCCTCACTCAAAAAGTCGTCAGCAGAGAACTTTCCCTCCCCATCGTCCAGACCCTCGTAGGCAAGGTCGCAACGGTCAAAAATGGACTCCCATCCCTTGTCGTCGAATTTCCACAGGTCATCGAACAACACCCGCAGAACAACATGGTCAACATTCGATACAGGCCGGTAACGGTTGATGGTTGTGAACCAGTCGCCCACCATGCCCTCGTTCTCGTCCTTGTCGCACTGGTGAAGCAGGTCAATTGCCGCCCGATAACGAAGCCGAGTACCAACCAGCTTGATTCCCCAATAAACACCGATAGGGCAAAACGCCAGGGCGAAGAAAAACACCCAATATCCGAACCCATGCAACAACACTGCATCACTCATGACACCACCGCCCGCGCATTTTCCAGAAGATGAAGAACCCCCCACACGAAGAACACCGAAAGGGAGCCGAGAAGAAGAAACACAACACGCCAGAGAAACGAACTGTTCATCCTGTGCCATGCCTCCGAATAGATGCCGGAGCCACAACGGACCCCGGCAAATGGTCAGCAGAAGGTCTGCCAACCTCGCCACGGGCAGCGGCGTTCCGGATGATTAGTTCACCCTGATATTGGCCCCGTGGGATAAAAGAAGATGACGGCAACTTGCGTTGCCTCGCTGCCGCTACAGGGCCGAGCGTCATGCCCTTCCCCGGTTTGCCCGTGACCACTTGCAACATTTTTCACTCCTATGGTAAGTAGAACTAACCACCATAGGTTAGTAACACTCAACGCTAAGTGCAAGTTACACTAATCACCCACCACAGGAGGCCCACAAATGAACGTCAGCGAACTTTTACGACTTGCACAAGAAAACAGCGGCCTTGAGAGCAACCGCAAGCTAGCAGCGGTTCTAGGAGTCACTCACGCCGTACCCACCCAATGGCGAACCGGCCTCACAATTCCGAAGCCGGAGCACGCCGCACACTTGGCGGAATTGGCGGGACTGGACCCAGTTCAGGTTGTGGCCGAAGTGCTACAGGAGAGCGCGAAGGATGCCCGACTACGTGGTGTCTACGCGCGGATCAAAACGGCGGTAATGGCGGCGGCGGTCTGTATATTATGTAAAATTCACGCCGTCCCCCCAACGGCCCCATTAACCGCTCCCCCCCAACCATCGAGGGGTTCAACATGGAGATTACGCCACCCGATAACTGGAAAAACTGGTACTTCGAAGGGGA
>JAUIBE010000005.1 GCA_030428105.1 Gammaproteobacteria bacterium | reverse complement strand
CCACACCCCGGCGCCCGAGTCCGCTGTTGCCGCTGCTCCCTTCCGGGCCTGACGGGGTTCACAACGTATCGTCGCGGGGGGGCCGACAGGGGCCACCACTGACCTTGTCTATATGGGGGAGGGATTGCAGAAAACCATCCCGGGCAAACTTGCAAAGGGGCCAATCACGGCCCCTGTTGCAAATCTGGCGGAGAGGGAGGGATTCGAACCCTCGATGAGGCTATAAACCCCATACTCCCTTAGCAGGGGAGCGCCTTCAGCCACTCGGCCACCTCTCCGGAAAAACGAATTGTAACGTGTTAGGCGAACAAGAACACCCGTGCACACGAACTGCACACGGGATGCTCTGCTTAACTCAAATTATGCAATCAGAATCTAAAGAGCGCGGCGGCGATCAAAGCCCACCGCTTGCCGACCTGTTGTCGTCAGAACGCTCTTTGAGAATGCGCTGGTAGATTTCTTCTCTGTGTACCTGGACCTCGGGCGGAGCCTCGATCCCGATACGAATCTGATTACCTTTTACGCCCAATACTGTAACAGTGACATTGTCACCGATGACAAGTTTTTCCCCAATTCTTCTTGTCAAAATGAGCATTAAAACCTTCCTATGGTCTCGGACAGTTCCGTGTCCGTGTCTTCGTGACGTCCAACAAGTCCGATAACCGCTGCGAGACGTAAGTCGATTATATTACACTTTTGGCTAAAAATGCCCCGGAAGTTAATTATTCTTCGATTGTTTTCAAAGATGGTCGCCAACCCAGCCTGTAACTGAAGCTAGCGCTTTGGACAGTTGCTCCGGCTCCGTTCCTCCGGCCTGGGCAAAGTCTGGCCTTCCACCGCCGCGGCCACCCACCTGGCCGGCCACGAAGTTGACCAACTCGCCTGCTTTGAGCTTGCCAGTCAGGTTCTTGCTCACACCAACCGCGATGCGAACTTTGTCGCTATCGACGCTGCCAATCACCACCACCGCGTTGCCCAGGCGGTCTTTCAGGCGATCCACCGTGTCGCGCATGGCCTTGGCCTCAAGGCCATCAAGCTGCGCCGCCACAACCCTGGCCTCACCGATCTCGACGGCCTGGGTCGCCAACTCGTCGCCCGAGCTGGACGCCAATTTGGCATTGGCCTGCTGGAGCTCTTTTTCCAGCGAACGCGAACGCTCAATCAGCTGGGTGATGCGCTTTTCCAGGTCTGACGGCGAGACGTGCATGATGCGGGAAAGACCACGCAACTGGTGATCCATTTCCTGCACCTTGCCCACCGCCGCGTCGCCGGCCACCGCCACGATACGGCGAATGCCAGACGCAATTGAGGATTCTTCAACCACTTTGAACTGGCCGATATCCCCAACGCGGTGGACGTGGGTGCCCCCGCACAACTCGATTGAGAAATCACCAAAACGCAGTACCCGCACACGTTCGCCATACTTCTCGCCGAAAATCGCTTCAGCGCCAGTCTCCAGCGCATCGTCGAAGTCCATGACCCGCACCTCGGTATCGGGGTTGGCGCGAATTTCTGCATTGACCAGGCGTTCTATCTGGTCGAGCTCTTCTTCGCTGACTGCACGCGGGTGGGTGAAATCGAAGCGCAGGTGATCGGGCGCCACCAATGAACCACGCTGCTCCACGTGTTTGCCCAGCACGCGCTTCAAAGCTGCGTGCAACAAATGGGTAGCCGAGTGATGCAAGACCGTGGACTGGCGCCGCTCGGCATCCACCGAGGCCTGCACGACATCGCCCGTTGCCAGGCCGCCCTGCTCTACCACGCCGACATGGGCGTGGAACGAACCGCCAATCTTGACGGTGTCCTTGACCACAAAGCGGCCGTTGGCCGTCTGCAGAACCCCGGTGTCGCCCACCTGGCCGCCGGACTCGGCGTAGAACGGAGTGGTATCCAGAACCACCACGGCTTCCTCACCTTGCTTGATCTGGTCCCGGCTGGCGCCTGCAACCATCACGGCGAGGATTTTGCCGTCGGCCTGCAGCTGCTCATAACCAACAAACTCGGTGGCAGGCAACTGTGCAACCAGGTCTGCGCTGACTTGCAACTGGGCGTCAAACTGCCCCCCTGCCCGGCCGCGCTCCTGTTGCGCTTTCATTGCCTGGTCAAAGCCGTCGACATCCACGGCGAAGCCGTGCTCGCGGGCAATGTCCTGGGTCAGGTCCAACGGAAAACCGTAGGTGTCATACAGCAAGAAGGCGGTGTCGCCATCAATGCGCTTGCCACTCGCCGATTTGTCGATCACATCTGCGAGGATGCCCATGCCTGTTTCCAGCGTGCGGGAAAAGCGCTTTTCTTCTTCCAGCAGGGTTTCACCGATCAGGTCTTTCTTGCGCACCAACTCGGGGTAGGCCTCGCCCATGAGTTCAGCCAGGGGCTCTATCAGGGTGTTGAAGAATGCCTCGCGCTGGCCAAGCTTGAAGCCATGGCGAATCGCCCGGCGGATGATACGGCGCAGCACATAGCCGCGTCCGTCTCGGGAAGGAACGACCCCGTCCGAGACCAGGAACGAACAGGCGCGAATGTGATCGGCGATGACCTTGAGTGAAGGATCTTCCAGGTTGCTGGCGCCGGTGGCCTTGGCGGCCGCCTGGATCAACGACTGGAACAAGTCAATTTCATAATTGCTATGCACTTTTTGCAGCACTGCCGCCATGCGTTCCAGGCCCATGCCGGTATCGACGCAGGGTTTCGGCAGCGGCTTCATCTCGCCGTCGGCCGAGCGGTCGAACTGCATGAAGACCAGGTTCCAGATCTCGACGTAGCGGTCACCATCCTCGTCAGGGGAACCGGGCGGGCCGCCGGCAATTTCCGGCCCATGGTCAAAGAAAATTTCGCTGCAAGGCCCACAGGGTCCGGTGTCGCCCATGGCCCAGAAATTGTCACTTTCAAACGCCTTGCCACCGGGCTTGTCGCCGATGCGGACAATACGCGCTTCGGGCACACCAACGACATTCGCCCAGATATTCCAGGCTTCATCGTCATCGTGATACACGGTTGCCCACAGGCGATCGGGGTCGAGGCCCCAGACCTCGGTGAGCAACTCCCATGCGTACTTTATGGCGTCGTGCTTGAAGTATTCACCGAAACTGAAGTTGCCCAGCATCTCGAAGAAAGTGTGGTGACGCGCGGTATAGCCCACCTGGTCAAGGTCATTGTGTTTGCCCCCAGCGCGCACGCAA
The DNA here is from genome assembly GCA_030428105.1 of Gammaproteobacteria bacterium. Lineage (GTDB taxonomy): Bacteria > Pseudomonadota > Gammaproteobacteria > Xanthomonadales > SZUA-36 > JAUIBE01. The sequence continues at coordinate 175,676 of JAUIBE010000005.1, read as the reverse complement.
CGTTGCGAGGTGGTTGCACGCAGGTTCGAGCGCTTCTCTGAGCCGAGAAACACATCCTTGAACTGCACCATGCCCGCATTGGTAAACAGCAGGGTCGGGTCGTTGGCCGGGACCAGCGAACTCGAAGGCACGATTTCGTGCCCCTTGGATGCAAAGAATTCGAGAAAATCCCGACGAATTTCAGCCGTAGTTTTCATAACCAATGGAATGTACCGCAATTGGAAAGTAATTGGAGGCGAATTGCGCGATTCAAACCCCGTCGCCACGCTCAGCCCAATCGCCAAGCGCATTGAGCGCCTGGTCGTGGGTGAAACCGCGGTTAACCAGGCGGCGATAGTACCTTGCCCGGGCGTCATAGTCGCGCTCGGCAACCGATTGCCTTTGCAGCCAGTCGCTGGCGAGCTGGCTCCAGTCGACACCCGCACCGTCCAGCGCTGCGTCAGTCACCGGATCTGCCACCCCGCGCTTGCGAAGTTCTGCGCGTATTTTGCGTGGGCCTTGCTGGCGCGCGTGGCGCGAGCGGACAAAGGCCTCGGCAAAGCGCGCGTCGCAAACCATGCCTTCTTCCACCAGGCGATCGAGCGTGGCCTGGATGTCGTCGCTATCCGGCCACTTGCGCTCGAGCTTCTGGCTGAGCTCGCCCACGGAATATTCCCGCCTTGACAGCAAGCGGAAGGCGTATTGGAGCACTTCACTCATTTATGGAGTGTGCCAGTAGAGCACGACCCTGGGATTGCCTTCGGCGCCGGGCTAAAGTTCGGCCCTACTCCTTGGCGGAGGCCTCCGTGCCTTCTCCCGCTTCGCCTTTTGCCTCGTCTTTCGCCTTGGCAGCCTTTTCCTTGGGCGGCATCAACACCGCGCGGATCTTGCCGGCGATTTCCTCGGCTGTTTCAGGGTTGTCCTTCAGGAACTGGCGGACGTTTTCCTTGCCCTGGCCAATGCGCTCGGTGCCGTAGCTGTACCAGGCGCCGGATTTATCAACGATGTTGTTGGCCACGCCCAGTTCAATCAACTCGCCCTCGCGGGAAATGCCCTCGCCATAGAGAATCTCGAATTCGGCCTGGCGGAACGGCGGCGACATCTTGTTCTTCACCACCTTCACACGGGTCTGGTTACCGATTACCTCGTCGCCCTTCTTGAGCGCGCCGATGCGGCGAATATCGAGGCGGACCGATGAGTAGAATTTCAGCGCGTTGCCACCGGTTGTGGTTTCCGGGCTTCCGAACATTACGCCAATCTTCATGCGAATCTGGTTGATGAAAATCACCATGCAGCGGGAACGGTTGATGTTGCTGGTGAGTTTGCGCAACGCCTGCGACATCAGGCGGGCGTGCAGGCCCACGTGGGAATCACCCATGTCGCCCTCAATCTCGGCCTTGGGTGTGAGCGCCGCCACCGAGTCGACCACCACGATATCGACCGCGCCAGAGCGCACCAGCATGTCGGTAATCTCAAGCGCCTGCTCACCGGTGTCGGGCTGGGAGACCAGCAGGTCCTCCACGTTCACGCCCAGTTTTTCGGCATAGCTCGGGTCGAGCGCGTGCTCGGCGTCGACAAATGCGGCAGTGCCGCCCGCGCGCTGGCATTCAGCCACCGCATGCAGTGTCAGCGTGGTTTTGCCGCTGGACTCGGGGCCGTAGATTTCCACCACGCGGCCGCGCGGCAAACCGCCAATACCCAGCGCGGTATCCAGGGTCAAGGAGCCGGTTGAAATGACCTGCACATCGTGCGCGGCGGAACCATCGCCCATGCGCATGATGGCGCCTTTGCCAAACTGCCTTTCGATCTGGGTCAGCGCCGCCGCCAGGGCTTGTTTTCTGTTGTCGTCCACTTATTCCTCTCCTGCTTGATTCGTGATGGGGTGACCCGCGATAAGGCCCTAATTATGACACAGCGTTTCGCGGGCAATCATCGACGCGCGGCCTGTTTGGAACGCAGCGGCGAAATCCCACGCCAAGCTCCACTTTTTGCTTACAAAGCTCGCCCTGAGACTGGCACGAAGCATCGCACCCGCCGTTCTCAAATTGCGATAAAGCGCCAGGAAAATTGTGAAATTCAGGCTTTGCGGACGCGCCCGAGCAAGCCGGCGAGCGCGTGAACCACGGTTTGTCGGCGCACGGCATCGCGGTCGCCGTCGAAACAACAAACCTCGGTGTCGGTATTCTCGCCACCCAGTGACCAGCCGAACCAAACAGTGCCCACTGGTTTCTCGGCGCTGCCGCCATCCGGGCCGGCAATACCGGTGACCGCCACGCTGGCTTCGACCGGGGCCCTGGCGCACGCACCATGGGCCATCTCACCAGCCACCTCGCTGCTGACCGCGCCGTGGGCCTCCAGGGTGGTGGCAGACACGCCCAGCAACTCCATCTTGGCCTCGTTGCTGTAAGTGACAAAACCGCGCTCAAACCACGCTGAACTACCCGCGAGATCGGTGCAGCACTTGGCAATCCAGCCGCCGGTGCAGGACTCTGCAGTGGCCATTCTCCAGCCGCGATTGACCAGTTCAGCAGCGAGCAATTCGACGAATTCTTCAAGTTCACTGGCGGCCAAACCACCCTTCCCTGCGCCTTCGGACGCCCCAACTTCATGACGGCACAAGGTTACGCTACACTGCGGCCGATGTCCTCGTCTTCCAGCGCCAAATCTTCCCGCCACACCCCGTTGATGCAGCAGTACCTCGGCATCAAGGCCGAGTACCCCGACACCCTGGTGCTGTTCCGCATGGGGGATTTCTACGAACTGTTTTACGACGACGCCAAGCGCGCCGCCGAATTGCTCGACATCACACTCACCACCCGTGGCGAATCAGCGGGCGCGCCCATTCCGATGGCCGGCGTGCCGTACCACGCGGTGGACAACTACCTCGCCCGCCTCGTGCGCAAGGGCGAGTCGGCCGCCATCTGCGAGCAGATTGGCGACCCTGCTGAAAGCAAGGGGCTGGTCGAGCGCAAGGTCGTGCGCATCGTCACCCCCGGCACCTTAACCGAAGATGTGCTGCTGGAAGCTGGCCGCGAAAGCCTGCTGGCGGCGGTTGCCGAAGTGGACAACGCCAGCGCCCTGGCCTGGCTCGACCTTTCTTCAGGGCTGTTCGGCGTGCGTGAAATCGGCTCGCCAGAGGAACTGGAGTCGCAACTCGAACGGCTCAAACCTGCAGAATTGCTGGTGGAAGACGGCCGCGAAGAACCCAATCATTTTGAAGGCGCGGTTCGCAAGCGGCCACCGTGGGTGTTTGACCACGAGCAAGCCCGCCGGCTCCTGTGCGAGCAATTCAAAACCTCCAGCCTCGATGGCTTCGGCGTAGAGCAACGCGAGGCGGCAACCATCGCCGCCGGTGTGCTGCTGGACTACGTGCAGGAAACCCAGAAAGCCGCAGTGCCACACCTTCGCGGCCTCAGCCTGGAAGTGGACGACGCCTACCTTGGGCTGGATGCCGTCAGCCGCCGTAACCTGGAAATAGAAACCAACCGCCAGGGCGACGAGAAGGCCACCCTGATGGGGGTGATGAACCGCTGCCGCACGGCCATGGGCCGGCGCCGTTTGCGCCGCTGGCTTACCAACCCGATTCGCGACCGGGCGCGGCTTGCCGCACGTCACGAAACCATCGAGTTCTTATTGGCCAGCCAACGCTGGGAATCGCTGCGCGATGGATTGAACGGCCTCGGCGACATCGAACGCATTGTTTCAAGAATTGCCCTGGGCAGCGCCCGCCCGCGAGACCTGACGGCCCTGCGGGAAGCGCTCAGCCGAGCTCCGGATATCCGCGCAGTGATGCTGGAACCAAGCCCGCTGGCTGATAAGCAGTTGCAGGAACGGCTCGCGGCGGTGCTCGGCGAGCTGCCCGACTGTACCGGCAACCAGGAATTGCTTTCACGCGCCATCGTGGATGAACCGCCGGTCGTCATTCGCGATGGCGGCGTCATCGCCCGCGGTTTCGATGAAGAACTCGACAAGCTGCGCTCGCTGTCGGAAAACGCCAACGAATTCCTGCTGCAATACGAAAAAGAGCAGCAGCAACAGACGGGCATTTCCGCACTAAAGGTCGGCTACAACCGGGTCCACGGCTACTACATCGAGATCGGCCATGCCCACCAGGACAAGGTGCCGGCCCACTACACCCGGCGCCAGACCCTGAAAGCGGCGGAGCGCTACATCACCGAGGAACTCAAGGCTTTCGAGGTGGATGTACTGACCAGCAAGGAACGCGCCCTGGCGCGGGAGAAACGCTGTTACACCCAGGTCATCGAGCATCTGCAAGGCGAGCTGAACGAATTGCGCGCCGTCGCCGATTACCTGTCACGGCTCGATGTTATTTCCACGTTTGCCGAACGCGCGGAGGCGCTGGACCTGAGCCGCCCGGAACTCAGCGACGAGAACGGCCTCGACATTCGTGGCGGTCGCCACCTGGTGGTCGAGCAAAACCTGGAGCAACCATTCACCCCCAACGACCTGGTGTTGGACGAAGACAGCCGAATGCTGATCGTGACCGGCCCTAACATGGGCGGCAAGTCCACTTACATGCGCCAGGCTGCACTGATCGTTTTGCTCGCATTCGCAGGGAGTTGGGTGCCGGCAAAGTCCGCCCGGCTCGGCCCGATTGACCGGATTTTCACCCGCATCGGCGCCGGCGACGACCTGGCGCGCGGCCGCTCCACCTTCATGGTGGAAATGTCGGAAACCGCCAATATCCTGAATAACGCCAGTGCCCAGAGCCTGGTGTTGATGGATGAAATCGGCCGGGGCACCAGCACCTACGATGGCCTGTGCCTGGCGTGGTCGTGCGCGGCCTACCTGGCGCGGCGGATTGGCGCGTTTACGCTGTTCGCCACGCACTATTTCGAAATGACCCGGATGGCGGATCTGGAAGAAAAGGTTCGCAACGTGCACCTCAAAGCGGTGGAGCACAAGGACTCGATCGTGTTCCTGCACACGGTGGAGGATGGCCCCGCCAGCCAGAGCTATGGATTACAGGTGGCGGCGCTGGCCGGCATCCCCCGCAGCGTGCTGAAAGAGGCCCGCCATCATCTGCAGAGCCTGGAAAAAACCCGCGCGCCCGATAGTCCGCAGATGAACCTGTTTGGACCGCCGGCAGCGCTTGCCGAGTCGGCGGGTGGTGAACCATCCAACCAAGCCAGCAACGACGCTGACGTGGATCCATTGCGTGAGAAACTGCAGGCGATCCAGCCCGACGAGCTCAGCCCCCGGCAGGCGCTGGACGCGCTCTACGAACTGGTTGAGGCCGCGAAGCGCGGCTAGTCGTTTTTGCGGGTAAAGCGGACGATCTGCCTGCGTTGGCGTTTGTCCGGCCTGCGTGGCCGTTCGGCCCGCTCAGCCCGCGCCAGGCGACGCTGCTCTGCGGCCGCCTCCCGCTTGCGGATGCTTTCCGGGTCTTCCTCGTACTTCTGTTGTGCCAACTGGGCGGAAAGCCTGCGTCCGTCGGTATCCAGCACGGTGACCAGGTAGTCGTCTTCACCGCGGCTTACCGAGATGGTTTCTCCAACGCTGAGCTGCCGCCCCGGCTTGACCCGGTGGCCGTCGATGCGCACCTTGCCGCCAAGAATGGCCTCGCGCGCCAGGCCGCGCGTCTTGAAAAAACGCGCGGCCCATAGCCACTTGTCAATACGGACGCGTTCGCTCAACTGGTTTTCGCGGCAAACAGGAACTCGTTGATGTTACGCACGAAACCGGCCGGGTCTTCCAACTGTCCGCCCTCGGCGAGCACGGCCTGGCCGTAAACCAGCTGGGACAGCTTCTCGAAAGCCGCCTCGTCTTCTTCCGCCGCCAGACGCTGCACTAGCGGATGGGAGGGGTTCAGCTCCAGCGCCGGGCGCACCTCGGGCACTTCCTGGCCCGCCTGCTCCAGCAAGCGCTGCATGTGCAGGGCCATTTGCTGGTCTTCAATCACCAGGCAGGACGCGGAATCAGTGAGGCGGCGGCTGTTGCGCACCTCTTTCACCCGTTCGCCCAGGGCTTTCTGAACCCGCTCCAGTACTTCACTGGCAGGTGAGTCCTGTGCGGAATCTTCTGCCGAATCGCCGGTGATCGCGGCGAGGTCGACATCGCCCTTGGCCACCGACTGGAACTTCTTGCCTTCATGTTCATGGAAGTAGCCCATCATCCACTCATCGATGCGGTCGGACATGAGCAGCACTTCGATGCCGTGGCGGCGGAAGATCTCGAGCTGCGGGCTTCCGGCCGCTGCACGATGGCTTTCAGCAGTGATGTAATAAATGGTGTCCTGGCCGTCCTTCATCCGCGAGATGTAATCTGCCAGGCTGACGTTCTGCTCGCGCCCTTCATTGTGGGAGGACGCGAAACGTAGCAGCGGCGCAATGCGCTCGCGGTTGGACATGTCTTCGACAATGCCTTCCTTGAGCACCGGGCCAAACGCGCCCCAGAACTGCGCATACTTCTCGGCGTCGTCGGCCAGGCTGGCGACCAGGTCGAGACTGCGACGCACCACTGCCGAGCGAATTTTGCCCAGCAGTTCATTCTCCTGCAGCAGTTCGCGCGAAACATTCAGGGGCAGGTCATCGGAATCGACCACGCCGCGCACAAAGCGAAGGTAGTGCGGCAACAACTGCTGGGCAGCATCCATGATGAATACGCGGCGCACGTACAAACGCAGGCCGGTGCGCTCATCGCGCTGCAGTTGCAGGTCGTACGGTGCGTGCGAGGGGACGAACAGCAAGGTGGTGTAGCTTTGCGTGCCCTCTACCCGGTTGTGGGTCCAGGCCAGCGGATCTTCGAAATCATGGCTGACGTGCTTGTAGAAACTCTTGTAAGCATCGTCCTCCACTTCGGACTTGGGAAGGGTCCACAGCGCCGATGCCTGGTTGACGGTTTCCCACTGCGCGCCCTCTTTCTCCGCATCTTCGCCGTCGCCGGCTTGCTTTTGCATGCGAATGGGAATGCCGATGTGGTCTGAATACTGGTTGACCAGCGACTCCAGCCGCCAACGGCTGAGGAATTCCTTCTCCGCTTCCTTGAGCTTGATGCGCACCTCGGTGCCGCGGGCCCCGCGCTCCACAGCCTCGATGGTGAATTCACCGCCGCCATCCGATACCCAGCGCACCGCTTCAGAGGCCCGTGCCCCGGCTTTGCGGGTGATCAGTTCCACCTCGTCAGCGACGATGAATACCGAGTAGAAGCCCACGCCAAACTGGCCAATCAGGTTGGAATCGGCTGCCTCATCGCCGGAGAGTTGCTCCAGGAATGCACGGGTGCCTGAGCGTGCGATGGTGCCGATATTTTCCAGCACCTCGTCACGGCTCATGCCAATGCCGTTGTCGCGTAATACGAGAACGCCATTGTCCTCGTCGGTTTCGATTTCAATCTTCAGTTCGCTGTCGCCCTGGTACAGCGATTCGTCCTTCAGCGCCTGGAAGCGCAGCCGATCGCACGCATCAGATGCGTTCGAGATCAATTCGCGAAGGAAAATTTCCTTGTTGGAATACAGCGAGTGAATCATCAGGCGCAGCACCTGGCGGGTTTCCGCCTGGAAGGCATGCGTCTGGCTTTGGGTGTTTGTGGTGTTTTCTGCGGCGCTAGTTTCGCTCATTTTTCTCACCATTTGAGCCAAAAAACAGGTGGCCAAAACGTATGGGTAGCTGGCCGGGTTTCAAGTGCAGGGGATGCGGGGCGAAATTCATCCGCCAATAAAAAAGGCCCGCTTTTGCGGGCCTTTTCATGGTCTTGCGAGATGGATCGTGCAAATCAGCTCGACTTGTTGATATTGAGCTTCTCGCGAATACGCGCAGACCTGCCTTCACGACCACGCAGGTAGTACAGCTTGGCGCGACGCACATCACCGCTGCGCTTGACCTTGATGGAGTCAATCAGCGGGCTGTAGGTCTGGAACACACGCTCCACGCCGGTGCCGTGGGAAATCTTGCGCACGGTGAATGCGGAGTTCAGGCCGCGGTTGCGCTTGGCGATGACCACGCCCTCGAAGGCCTGCAGGCGTTCACGGTTGCCTTCCTTCACCTTCACATTCACAACCACGGTGTCACCGGGGGCAAACGTCGGGATCTCGGCGCTCATCTGCTCACTGTTCAATTCATCAATGATGTTCGTCATCTTCCTGGTCCTCTGAACACATCTGCCGGCGACACTCGTCCAGCATTGCTTTTGATTCTTTATCCAGCTCGATACTCTCGAGCAACTCGGGACGCCTTTGAAGCGTCCGCAGCAGAGACTGCTTTCTCCGCCAACGTGCTATGGCCTGGTGGTCTCCGGAGGTCAGAACCGCCGGTACTTCCAAACCCTCGTATTCTTCTGGCCGCGTGTAGTGCGGAAAATCCAGCAGCCCTTCGCCGAACGAATCCTGGTCAGCAGACTGCGCATTTCCCAGCACACCCGGCAACAGCCGACTGACGCTGTCTATCAGCACCGCCGCTGGCAATTCGCCGCCGCTGAGGACGTAGTCGCCGATCGACCATTCCTCGTCCACCTCGAGCTCAATCAGGCGCTCGTCGATGCCCTCGTAGCGCCCGCAAAGCAAGACCAACTGGTCTCTTTGCGCCAACTGCGTGGCGGCGTCCTGGTCAAACACCTGGCCCTGTGGGCTCAGGAGACTGACCGTTGCACCTGCCCCGGCCTGGCTGCGAACCGCCTTCAGCGTCTCGCGCAAAGGCTCGATCGACATCACCATTCCCGGGCCGCCACCGTAGGGCCTGTCATCCACCCGGCGGTGCTTGTTCTCGGTGAAATCGCGGGGATTCCACAAGTGCAAGCGCACCCGGCCTTCGGCTATCGCCCGGCCCACCACGCCCAGTTCGGACATCTGGCGGACCGCTTCCGGAAACAGGCTGATGACATGAATGTCCATTCTGCTTCCCCGTGATGGCCTAGAACGAAGCGTCCCAGTCCACCACGACCTGGCCGGCGTCGAGGTCTACCTTCAATACCGACTGGCCGTAAACAAAAGGCACCAGGCGCTCTTTATCGCCGCGCACCACCATGACATCGTTCGCCCCGGTGGCCAGCATCTGGTGGATTACGCCGAAGCGCACGCCTTCGTGGTTGTGCACCTCGAGGCCCACCAGGTCCGCCCAGTAGTACTGCCCTTCGCGCAAGTCCGGAAACTGGTCGCGGCTGACCTGGATGGTTTCGCCGACCAATGCTTCCGCGTCATCGCGCGATTCGACGCCTTCCAGGCGGGCGATCACGGTCTTGCCGTGCCTGGAACCCTGCTCGACAGCTACAGGGCGACGCGCCTCGCCCACCAGCCACGGCTGGTAATCGAGGATGGATTCACGCGGCTCGGTGTGCGAATGAATGCGCACCCAGCCTTTCACTCCATGGGCTCCGGCAATGTGACCGAGGACGACTGTCTTGTTCAAGGGGTCGCGCTCCCGGCCTTAACTTGCGGCCGTTGCCGGCCCGGCCTGTGTTGTTCTGCTTGCTGTGTTGCGCGCTCAGGCAGCCTGGGTGCGCGCTTCGGACAGCAGGGTCTTGACGCGGTCGCTCATCTGCGCGCCAACGCCAGTCCAGTAATCCACACGCTCGAGATCGAGACGCAGGCGCTCTTCGGCGCCACGTGCAACCGGGTTAAAGAAACCGATCTGCTCGATTCGACGACCGTCACGCGCCTTGCGGCTGTCACAGACCACGATGTGGTAGAAAGGCTTCTTTTTGGCCCCGCCGCGAGAAAGTCTGATTGTTACCATTGTTCTTGATCCAATTACGTAAAATGCCGGCTTCGGCAAACCGCGCATTGTACCGTTTCTTTTCCCCAAAGGAAACTCTTAAACCATGATTTTCGCATGGTTTGTGATTTTCCTGCCCTGGCCTCTTGCCCTGCCCCAACGCGCTGGTTAGTCTGCAAGAAAAGGGTCTAATCGTGAATGGTCAGGGAAGAAAGCCGCTGTTTGAAACCGAGCGAATCTGCCTGCGGGAATTCGACACCGCCGACGCGCATTATTTGTATGCGCTGAACTCCGACCCCGATGTGCTGAGATACACCGGCGACACGCCGTTCATGACCAGCAAGGCCGCCGAGGCTTTTATCCGCGACTACGATCATTACCAGCGCCATGGCTTTGGCCGCTGGGCGGTCACGCTCAAGCCCCAGCAACGCTTTATCGGCTTCTGCGGGCTGAGATCCGACCCGCAAACGGGCGAAGTGGACCTCGGGTTCCGTTTTTTCGCCCAGTACTGGTCGCAAGGTTTCGCCACCGAGGCAGGAACCGCCGCGCTAAAACTGGGCTTCGAAAATTACGGCCTGGAAGAAATAGTTGGCCGCGCCATGCGGGAAAACCGCGCGTCGATCACCGTGCTGCAAAAACTGGGAATGGAATTCAGCGAAGTGCGCGAAGAGTCCGGCGTGTTATGGCTGATTTACGCCATGTCGCGAGCGCGCTGGCAGCAGATCACATCCACTGCGAATCCCACGGACCAGTCACCGCCACGGTGACCCCGGGGCCGTAGATATTGGCAAACATCCACTGGCCGTCGGCGGAAAAGCAGACGCCAGCCCATTCGCTGTGAAGCACCCGCCGGCCCAGGTCGATGCCGTTCCACTGGCCCTCGAGCTCAGGCGACACCTGGCAGAACTTGTGTAATTCACCATCCCGGCTCACGCCTGCAATACTCTGCGCAGCGGTAAAGCTGGTAACCCGGTCTTCGCAAACCACCAGGTTGCCGCGCGGGCTAACTACCATGTTATCCGGCCCCGAGAATGTGCGGTGACCCGGTGATTCATACATCAGGCGTATGGTTTCCTGGCCTGGTTTGTACTCAAACACGTAGCCGGCCGCCGCGCCCCCGCCAATCTTGGAGGTAAAAAATACGCTGCCCTCGGTCCAAACGATGCCTTCAAGCGCAACAAAAGCCGAACCACCCGCCGCCAGGCCCTGGTTAACCACGCCTGAACCGTGGCGGTCTTCCTCGTCAAAGCCACGCTCCGGGTCAGCAATTTCCACCCAACTGACCGGCCACTCACCCCCCAGCGGCAACCCCGAACGCATGTCGATTCCACCGTCCACGGACATCATCTGCAGGCTACCGCCCTCGATGAGCTGGCCGGGCACCTTCGGCTGGAACCGGTAAAAACCCGCCTTGGGCGCCAGGTCCTCGGTCTGGTAGACATGACCCGTAGTCGGATCCACCGCGGCAGCCTCGTGGTAGAACTGCCCCATCGCCTTGATCGGAACAGGGTCGGCAACCCCTTCAGCGGGCACTTCGAACACGTAGCCGTGGGGTTTCTGCGCCTGCTCGATGCGCCAGTTTTTCTGCTTGCTGGGCGGGGGGATGTGCACCAGTTCGGGGGAAAACGCTGCTTCCTCGCAACTCAACCAGGTTCCCCATGGCGTGACCCCGCCGGCACAGTTGTTTAAGGTGCCGCCCAGGCTGATCCACGAATCGACGATTTCCTCGCGCCCGGTATCGAAAACCAGCGTGGTGGCGCCGCCGCCGGTGATGTCGTAGGCAGTGTCCGGGTTGCCGATCGCGCCACTGCTGCCGCGCAGCTCCTGGTTGCGAACCAGGTGGATGCGTCCGCCAGACTCGCGAACAACACCCATGCCATCAAAGGACGGAGGGCAGGCAAAGCCATCGCCCAGGGTTTCTCCGGCCCAACCCAGGGTGCGATAGCGAAACCCTTCGGGCAGGCGCAAAAGTGGCAGGCCGGTTACTTCATCGGCAACTGTCCGCAAGGGACCAAAGGGCGCCTCTCTGGCGGGACCACCCGCGCGGTAACGGGCAATGGCAAACAGGCCAAGCGACACCGCGCCTGCGCCCGCCAGCCCCGCCTTGAGAAAGTTCCTGCGAGATTGCTGGCTGCCCTGGCTCATTCAAAAGTTTGCTTTTGCCGCCGTGCTGCAAGCGGCTTCAGAAACCGCCTGGAGGGAAGTTACCTTGCATCCCCTTGAGCTGCCTCATCATGCCGCGCATGCCGCCCTTGCCCATCTTCTTCATCATCTTGCGCATCTGCAGGTGCTGTTTCAGAAGCCGATTGACGGCCTGGATCTCGGTGCCCGAACCGCTGGCGATGCGGCGTTTGCGCGAGCCGCGGATGATATCCGGGAACTGGCGCTCCTGCGGGGTCATGGAGTTGATGATGGCGATCATCTGCGCGGTGTGGCGGTCGTTGACCCGCGATTTCAACTGGTCGGGCAGCTGTGACATGCCAGGAATCTTTTCCATCAGGCTGCCCATTCCGCCCAGGTTCTGCATCTGCTCGAGTTGTGAGCGAAAGTCTTCCAGGTCGAAGGCCCGGCCTTTGCCAATCTTCTTCGCCAGCTTCTGGGCCTTGTCCTGGTCGACCTTGCGCTGGACGTCTTCCACCAGCGAAACCACGTCGCCCATCCCCAGGATGCGCGAGGCTATGCGTTCAGGGTGGAACGGCTCCAGCGCGTCTGATTTTTCGCCCGAGCCGACAAACTTGATGGGCTTGCCGGTGACCTGGCGCACCGAGAGCGCAGCGCCGCCGCGGGCATCACCGTCGATCTTGGTGAGGACCACGCCAGTCAGCTCAAGCGCCTCGTTGAATGCCCTGGCCGTATTGGCGGCATCCTGGCCAGTCATGCTGTCAACGACGAACAATGTCTCGTGGGGAGACACTGCCCGGTGGATGTCCTTGACCTCGGCCATCATGGCCTCATCCACATGCAAGCGTCCGGCGGTGTCGACCAGGAGCACATCGCAACCTGTGCGGGTCGCGGCCGCCAGCGCCTCACTGGCGATCTTTGCGGGCTGGTCGCTGGTGGCCGAAGGATGGAACTCCGCACCAACCTGGCCGGCCAGCGTTTGCAGCTGGTCGATCGCGGCCGGGCGGTATATGTCGCAGCTCACCACCATGACTTTTTTGCGCTCGTCCTCGATCAGGCGGCGAGCGAGCTTGCCAGTGGTGGTGGTCTTGCCCGAACCCTGGAGGCCGGCCAGCAGCACGACGACCGGCGGCTGGGCCTTGAGATCCAACGCCTCGTTGTGATCGCCCATGACCGCAACCAGCTCATCGTGAACCAGCTTGACCAACGCCTGCCCGGGGCTGACATTCTTGATGGTCTCCAGCCCGACCGCCTTCTGGCGAATCTGGGAAATAAACTCCTGCACGACCGGCAGGGCAACATCGGCCTCAAGCAAGGCAATACGAATTTGCCGCAGGGCGTCCTTGATGTCTTCTTCAGTCAGGCGCGCTTTGCCGCGAAGTTGGCGGACGGCGTCGGTCAGACGCGCACTCAGGTTTTCAAACATGGAGCAAATCCTTGGAAATTACTGGGGAACATACAGGCTTCGGTTATTATAGCCGCTGCTCGTGCCCACTTGGCCCCATTCATGAGTTCGGTGTTGCTACAAACCATCGCTCCGCTACTGACCGCCGCCCTGTATTTGGCCGCGACTGCCCTGCTGTTCCGCTCGGTAGGCCAGCCAGGCTCACGGCACAATAAACAGGCATTGTTGCTGACCGGTGTTGCGGTTTTGTTGCACGCCGGCCAGCAGGCCAATACCTGGTTGAGAGAGCCGTTGGCGGCAGTCGACATCTCCAACGCGTTTTCGCTGTGTGCGCTGGTACTGGTGCTGTTATGGGCGCTGAGCCTGACGCGCAAGCACGTTGCGCTGGAATCCGGCCTATTCGCCTTACCCATCGCCGCGCTGGCTTGCCTGCTGGAATGGCTGGTCCCCGGCCCCGCAATTACCGCTGGCCAGGCCGCGGATGCACTCCCCCCCGGCACCCTGGTGCACGTGATCAGCTCGATCCTGGCCTTTGGCATTCTCAGCCTGGCCGGTGTTTATGCCCTGCTGGTGTTTGCCGTTGATCATTCGCTAAAGCGCCACGAACTGGGCGCTTTTGTCAGGAGCCTGCCGCCGCTGGACCAGCTGGAACGGCTGCTGTTCAGCCTGGTTGCCACCGGCTTTGCCTTCCTCACCGTGGGCCTGATTTCTGGGCTGGTGTACGTCGACGACCTGATGGCGCGCCACCTGGTGCACAAGACGGTACTGGCGATATTGGCCTGGGTGGTCTTTGGCGCACTGCTGGCCGGGCGCTGGCTCAGGGGTTGGCGCGGCGCCGTGGCCGTCCGATTGACGCTCGCAGGTATCGCACTGTTACTGCTATCCTATTTTGGAAGCAAGTTTGTGCTTGAAGTCGTGCTCGGCCGCAGCTGGTACGCCGAACCTTAAGGGATGACAGCACCTTGGAAGACGTTCCACTAGGCACCCTCTACACCATTCTTTTCGTCCTGATCCTGCTGTCCGGCTTCTTCTCGAGCTCGGAAACGGGACTGATGGCGCTGAACCGCTATCGCCTGCGCCACTTGGCCAACAGCGGGGTTCGCGGCGCGCGCATTGCGCAAAACCTGTTGCGCAAACCCGACCGCCTGATTGGCCTGATCCTGCTGGGCAACAACATGGTCAACATGGCCGCTGCTTCGCTGGCAACCGTCATCGGCATACGCCTGCTGGGCGACAGTGGCCCCTGGGTCGCCACCGCCATCATGACCGTGGTGGTGCTGATTTTTGCCGAGGTTGCGCCCAAGACACTGGCGGCGCTCCACCCCGAGCGAGTCGCCTTTCCCGCATCATACGTACTGACACCGCTGCTGCGCGTTGCCTACCCGGTGGTGTGGCTGGTAAATGGCCTGGCCAACCTGATTCTCAGGCCGTTTGGCGTGAAGACCGACGCCGAGGCCCTGGAACGCCTCAACCTGGAGGAACTGCGCACCCTGGTGCAGGAAGGCGGGCAGATTTCCAACGATCACCAGCGCATGCTGGTCAACATCCTGGATCTTGAGCAAGGCACCGTGGATGACGTGATGATCCCACGCCAGGACATCGTCGGGGTCGACCTGAACGAACCCTGGGAGGTGGTGCTCACCCAGCTGATGCAGACGGTGTATACCCGCCTGCCCGTGTACCGCGAGACCATCGACAACGTGGAAGGCTTTTTGCACATCCGCGCGGTCATCGCCAAGCTCACCCTGGGCAGCCTGGATTCCGAGGAACTCAAGCGCTCAATACGCACGCCCTATTTCATCCCGGAAGGCACGCCGCTCACCCGCCAGTTGCTTGAGTTCCAGTCGCGCGAACGCCGCATCGCCCTGGTCGTGGATGAGTACGGAGACATCCAGGGCATGGTGACGCTGGATGACATCCTCGAGGAAATCGTCGGCGCCTACACCGCGGAAGGCCGTGAACGCTCACGACTGATCCGCCGCCTGGAAGACGGTAATTACCTGGTGGATGGCACCGCCAGCGTGCGCATGCTGAATCGCCAGATGGGCTGGGAGCTGCCCGAAGACGAGGCCAATACGCTCAATGGCCTGATCCTGGAGCAGCTGGAAGAAATTCCCGACGGCAAGGCCAGCGTGCATATCGGCGACCACATCCTCACCATCGTGCAGATGAAGGACAAGCTGATAGAGCGCGTCCTGGTCAAACCCTACCGGACCGCCGGCTAGGGCGCTGCGCGCCACCAACCCACTCTTTTCATGCTGATCAATATCCAGTTTCTGCGCTTCGTGGCGGCCATGCTGGTTGTGCTGTATCACAGTACCGCCCACGTGCGTAGCGTTGGCATCGACCCAGGCCCGGTATTCAGCGTAAGCGAGGCGGTTGGCTTTGCCGGCGTCGATGTGTTTTTCGTGATCAGCGGTTTCATCATGGCCTGGACCACCCGTTCGGCAACAGGGCTTGACGATGCCTGGCAATTCGCCCGCCGCCGGCTGGCGCGGATTTATTCGGGCTACTGGCCATTCTTCTTGATTGGGTTGGTCGTGTTCAGCTGGGCATACCCCAGCCTGGTTGAGCGCTCGGAACTGGTGAAATCGGTGTTCCTGTGGCCAACCCCGAGGCTGCTTCTGGCGGTGTCCTGGACGCTGATTTTCGAACTGTTTTTCTACTTATGCTTCAGCTTGATCATTGCCCTTTCCCGTGGGCGGCATACCCAGGTGCTCATCGCCAGCCTGGCCGCGATTGCCGCCTGGTCGCTGTTTAGCCAGTACGGCAGGGAAGCTTACGCGCCAGGCAACCTGGAGCAAATGCATATTGCCGAGTACTACATGGCCAGCCCGTACCTGGCGGAGTTCCTGGCCGGCGCGCTGGCCGCAGTCTGGCTACTGAATCGCCCAGCCGGATTGGCCTGGCCATGGCTGCTGGCAGGTGCTGCCGGGTTCTTGCTGGGCGGCTATGTGAACAACCGGGTCTTCGATGGAAATATCGAGCAGGGCTACTGGGTGTTTTACCGGGTGATCGTGTTTGGCATCCCGTCATTGATGGCCCTGGTTGGCCTGGTCAGGCTGGAACATGCAGGCAGGATAGCGCCGCTGCGATTCAGCCTGTTAGCAGGCGGCGCTTCCTACGCGATCTACTTGAGTCACACCATTATTCTGACGGCAACCCAGCACCTGGGATTCAACGATTGGGCAAGCGCTTTCTCGCCGTGGATTGCACAGGGGTTATTCGTGGGTCTGGCACTGGCCATCCTGGCCTACAGCGTAATGCACTACCGCTGGATTGAACGGCCGGTGCACCATCTTTTCTTGTGGCTGGCCAGAGTTGGCCGAAAACAAGCAGCGCAGAAGCCCCACGGGAATTGAGCTACCAGAGCTCACCTATCTTTTCCAGGGCCTCGGCCGCCGACTGAACCGTGTGCACCTGAAGCCCTTCCGGCGCGCTACGCGGCTTGTTGGCAAGTGGCAGGAATGCATGGCGGAAACCGTGGCTGGCCGCCTCGCGCAGGCGCTGTTCACCATCAGGCACTGGACGGATTTCGCCAGTCAGGCCCAGCTCTCCGAAACAAACGGTTTTCTCTGGCAGGGCGCGCTCCCTGAAGCTGGAAAGCAGCGCGCACAACACGGCCAGGTCTGCGCCGGTTTCTGAAATGCGCACGCCGCCCACCACGTTCACAAACACGTCGTGATCGCCCAGGCTGATGCCGCCCTTGCGGTGCAAAACGGCCAGGATCATGGAGACACGGTTGGCATCCAGCCCGAGCGCCACGCGGCGTGGTTGGCTGAAGTTGCTCTGGTCCACCAGAGCCTGCACTTCCAGCAGCAAGGGTCGGGTGCCCTCGCGAACCGCGGTAATGACACTGCCAGCCACCGGGCCGGATTGGCCGGAAAGGAAAATCGCCGAGGGGTTTTTGACCTCCTTCAGGCCAGTGCCGGTCATTGCAAACATGCCCAGCTCATTGGCCGCCCCGTAGCGATTCTTGACTGCGCGCAACACCCGGTAGCGCGAGCTGCCATCGCTTTCGAAATACAGCACCACATCAACCATGTGCTCGAGAATGCGCGGTCCGGCCAGGCTTCCGTCCTTGGTGACATGGCCAACCAGGATCACCGCGCAATCGTTTTGCTTACCCCACTGAACGAGCAACCCCGCGGTTTCACGAACCTGCGAAACCGATCCCGCCGCGGATTGGCTGTTCTCGGAGTAAAGCGTCTGGATGGAATCGACGATAAGCACCCTGGGCGACTCGCGCTCTGCCAGCGCGACAACCGCTTCAGCACTGGTTTCCGCGACGCAGCGAATTTTCTCGCCTGATATCCCCAGCCGCGAGGCGCGCATGCTGAGTTGGCTGATCGATTCTTCGCCACTGACGTACAGGCAGGCGGCCTGCGGGGCAAGGCTGGCTACCAGTTGCAACAAGATGGTGGACTTGCCGATTCCCGGTTCGCCGCCAATCAGCACAGCGGAGCCACGGACCAGGCCTCCGCCCAGTACGCGATCCAACTCGGAGTTGCCGGACTCAATACGCTGATCGCCCTGCTCGGCGGCTGAACCCAGGGTGGTCACTTCAGCGCTGAGCTGGCCACTGAAGCCGGTGAATTTACGGCCCTTGCCCGCCTTGGGCGCTTTAAACTCCACCACGCAATTCCACTGCTGGCACTCGGGGCACTGGCCTGCCCACTTGCGCAGCTCGGCGCCACATTCCTGGCAAACGAAAGTGGGTTTAGAGCGGGCGGCGGGCATCAGGCGAGCTTTGCTTGAACATGGCGACTTTGTAGCAGATTCAAACAATGACCTCCAGCCCAAGACAGAACGAGCGCGGTTTTCCTACAATAAACGCCAATTTGACCAACGAGGCGCGCGGCCAAGCCCCATGGACCCCCGAAAAGACCAACAACTGATCGGCGAATCTCCGTCCTTCCTGGAGGTGATAGAGCATGTCTCCCAGGTCGCGCCCCTGAACCGGCCCGTGCTGGTTATCGGCGAGCGAGGCACCGGCAAGGAGCTGATTGCCGCACGTTTACATTACCTGTCAGCGCGCTGGGACAAACCCTTCGTGAAACTGAACTGCGCCGCCCTGGCCGATTCCTTGCTGGAGACCGAGCTGTTCGGCCACGAGGCAGGCTCCTTCACCGGCGCGAACCGGCGCCGCCTGGGCCGCTTTGAGCTGGCCAATGATGGCGGCCTGTTTCTCGATGAACTGGCAAGCACCTCGCAGCGCATCCAGGAAAAGATTCTGCGCGTCATCGAGTACGGAGAGTTTGAGCGGGTCGGCGGCAGCGAAACCATCCGCACCGATGTACGCATTATTGGCGCCACCAACGAGGATCTGCCCAGCCTTGCCGAACAAGGCCGCTTCCGCCCCGACCTGCTTGATCGGCTTGCCTTCGATGTCATCACCCTGCCCCCGTTGCGAGAACGCCAGGAGGATATCGTGCAGTTGGCCGAGCATTTCGCAGTCAAAATGACGGGCGAGCTGGGGCTGGAACTGTTCGAGGGGTTCAGTGACAGCGCCACGGAGGCGCTGCAGGGCTACCCCTGGCCCGGAAATGTGCGGGAGCTGAAGAATGTCGTGGAGCGCGCGGTGTATTCAGCCATGGGCGTCGAGGGGCCAATCAAGACCATCGATTTCGACCCGTTTGATTCGCCGTGGCGGCCCAAGGCGCAGGCCAATGCAACCACCGCATCGGCCAGCGAGCAGCCCCAGGGGCCTTACAACTTCAAGGAATACATCCAGGAGCAGGAAATCCAGCTGATACGGAATGCCCTGGAAACCTGCAAGTTTAACCAGAAGAAAACCGCCGAATACCTGGGAATGACCTACCACCAACTGCGTGGCTACCTGCGCAAGTACGAAATCGGCGACGCCGAGGACTGAATCAGGAAATGAACTCGGGAAGCACCTGCATGTGCACCCGGGCAGTAACGCCGCAAATCAACTCGTAGGGGATCGCATTGGCCCACGTGGCCAACTCTTCAACCGGCAAGCCTTCGCCCCACAGGGTAACCGTGTCGCCCACGCTGGCTTCCGGGTGGTCGCTGAGGTCAATGGTAGTCAGGTCCATCGACACTGGCCCGATCAGCCCCGCCCTGCGACCGTTGATCAACACCGGCGCACCCTGGCGCAAGCCGCGCGGATAACCGTCACCGTAACCGATGGCGGCCACACCCACCGGCATATCCCGGGGGCAACGCTGCTCTGCGCCATAACCCACCGGCTCGCCCCTGGCCACCTGGTTGATGGCCACCAGCTCGGCTTGCAAAGTCATTGCCGGCTTCAAACCCAGGGATGCGACAGGCTGCCCTGCGCGGGGCGAAACCCCGTAGAGCATGATGCCGGGACGGACGATATCGCGATGGCTGGCCGGAAAATTCATCACGGCTGCAGAGTTGGCAAGCGAGACCTCACCCTCAAATCCATTGACCGCACGGTCGAAGCGCGCGAGTTGCTCCTGTGTCATCGGATTTGCCGGGTCGTCGGCGCAGGCAAAATGGCTCATCAAAATCACCGGCTGGTCGCCGGAAACGCGCCGTAGCGCGGCGTGCACAGTGCCAACCTGATCTGTGGGAAAGCCCAGGCGGTGCATGCCGCTATCCAGCTTCAGCCAATACGGCCCCTGCGGAAGCCGGGGCGCGCGCTCGAGCAATTTCAACTGGGACGCATGGTGAATTACCAGCTCACAGCGGTGCTCGCACGCGGCGCGGATCTCGTCGGCATTGGCTGGGCCTTCCAGCATCAAAAGACGACCGCTCCAGCCGTACTGCCTGCAGCGTTCCGCTTCGCCAACCGTCGCCACCGCCAGAACATCGGCATCATGCAATGCAGGGACGATGTTTGAAAGGCCATGCCCATAGGCATCTGCCTTGACGACACAGGCGACCCTCGAACTGCCAACCATGGAACGAATGCGCGCCAGGTTGGCGCGGATGGCCGACAAGTCGATTCGGGCAATGGTGTTTCGGCTCACTTGTGCTGGCTCGCGTGTAGGTTCAGCGGATCATTGCGGCAAGGGATTACAGCCTGGCAAGCTGTTGTGGCAAACTTGTGGCGCTAAACAGGCGGCTCGGTGTCTTCGTGGTAGAAATAATCCGGCGCGAAGTTGGCAAAGCGCATCCACCGCCCCTGGAACGAAAGGTTCACCGTCCCGGTTTCGCCATTTCGGTGCTTGCCAATAATGATTTCGGCCTTGCCCTTCTCCGGTGTTTCCGGGTTATAGACCTCGTCACGGTAGATAAAGACGATCAGATCGGCATCCTGCTCAATGGAGCCTGACTCACGCAGGTCGGCCATTACCGGGCGCTTGTTGGGGCGCTGTTCCAGCGAACGGTTGAGCTGGGAAAGCGCCATGACCGGCACATTCAGTTCCTTGGCCAGCGCCTTCAAAGAACGGGAGATTTCGGCAATCTCGGTCGCGCGGTTCTCATTCGAACCTGGCACTGCCATCAACTGCAGGTAATCGACAACCACGAACGCGATGTCGTGCTCGCGTTTCAGCCGCCGTGCACGAGCACGCAAGTCTGATGGCGAAAGCGCCGGCGTTTCATCGATAAAAATCTTGCTCTTGCCAAGCAGGTGCATGGCCGTGGTGAGCTTGGGCCAGTCGGTATCTTCCAGCGAGCCGGTTCGCAGCTTGCCCTGCTCCAACTGCCCGAGGGAGGAAAACAGACGCATGACCAGCTGCAGCGCCGACATCTCCATGCTGAACACCGCAACCGCCGCGTCGTGCTTGATGGCCGCGTGCTCAGCGACATTCATCGCGAACATGGTCTTGCCCATGGAAGGCCGGCCGGCAACCACGATCAGGTCGGAATTTTGCAACCCGGCGGTCTTGGCATCGAAGTCTTTGAAGCCGGTAGGCAGGCCGGTGATGTCACCCTGGTGCTCGGCCAGCTCCTGCAAGCGTTCCAGGGCATCCTTGATGACTTCCTGGACCGCGATAAAACCGGAGCCGGAACGTGCCCCCTGGTCAGCAATGGCAAACACCAACTGCTCGGCTTCTTCCAGCAACTCCTTGCTGTCGCGCCCATCGGAGCTGAAAGCGGACGTGGAAATCTGCGCGCCGATATCGATGAGCTGGCGAAGGACGGATTTCTCACGAACGATTTCGGCATAGGCGGCAACGTTGGCCGCGCTGGGTGTACCCGAAACCAGCGAGCTCACATAGGCGCCGCCGTCGATGACATCCACCTTGCCATGCGCTTCAAACCACTCGGTAACGGTGACGGCATCGCAGGGTTTGTGGGCGTCGCTGAGCTCGGAGATGGCGCGAAAAATCAGCCGGTGATCTTCGCGGTAGAAGTCGCCCTCGGTAACGATATCACCCACCTGGTCCCATGCTGTCGCCGACAACAGCAAGCCGCCGAGAACGGCCTGCTCACCTTCAATCGAATGCGGAGGAACCTTGAGGTTCTGGACAGAAGCCAGCTTGGGTGTCGCCATGTTTCAGAGAATTCAGGGTAAAAAAAACTGCAACCCGGAGGTGCCGGGCTGCAGTTGTCAGAATAGAACCTTGCAGGGGGTCGCGCAAGCCGCGCAACACCCTCGCCAAATCACTCGGATTCGACGATCAGCTTGATGTCGGTTTCAACGTCCGCGTGCAGCTGGAGGTGAATATCAAACTCACCGGTGGTGCGAATGGGGCCTTCGCCCATGATCACCTCGGCCTTCTCCACCTCGTGGCCTGCATCAGACAGGGCCTGCGAGACTTCGCGAGGACCGATTGAACCGTACAGCTTGCCTTCGTCACTGGCGTTGGTGGCAATCGTGATCACCACGTCGGCCAGGGCCTCGGCGCGTTTGCTGGCTTCGCTCAGCTTCGCTTCTGCTGCCTGCTCAAGCTCTGCGCGCTGCGCTTCGAAGCGCGCTACGTTTTCCTTGGTTGCCGGAACCGCCTTGCCCTGCGGCAAGAGAAAGTTGCGACCAAAACCAGGCTTCACCGTAACGGTGTCACCCAGGTCGCCCAGGTTCTGGACTTTTTCCAGTAGTATCAAATCCATGGTCGTTCTCCGTGGCGCGCCGCAAAGCGCGCTCGGTCATCAATGATTGTCGGTGTAAGGCAGCAGGGCCAGGAAACGGGCGCGTTTAACCGCCGTTGCCAGCTGGCGCTGGTAGTTGGCCTTGGTGCCCGTGATACGGCTGGGAACGATTTTCCCAGACTCACCCACGTACTGTTTCAGCAGATTGACATCCTTGTAGTCAATCTCTGTAACGCCGTCGGCGGTAAACCGGCAATACTTTCTACGTCTGAAATGGCGTGCCATCTGAATTCTCCCTGCTGCTGTCAGGCTGACGCGCGCGGCTCGTCGCCGTCGCTGTCTTCCTGTGATTCTGAAACAACCTCGGTCTCGTCGGACTCGGTGTCGCTTTCGTCAGAATCGCTGTCGTTGTCGTCCTCGTCGTCCCGATCCGAATCATCGTTATCGTCATCGTCGTCGTCGGAGTCGTCATCGTCGTCCGAGTCATCGCTGCGATCACGGGACGGACGGTCTTTCTCGTCCTTGCCCTTGAGCATGACTGACTGTTCAACAATGGCTTCCTGGCGCTTGATGGTCAGGTGCCGGAGCACCGCGTCGTTGAAGCGGAACATGCCTTCGAGTTCTGCGAGCGTTTCAGCATCGCACTCGATGTTCATGAGGATGTAGTGCGCCTTGTGCAGCTTGGCAATCGGGAATGCCAACTGCCTGCGGCCCCAGTCTTCAAGCCGGTGGACCTGGCCACCGCGGCTTTCTACCAGGGCGCGGTAACGCTCCAGCATGGCGGGAACTTGCTCGCTCTGGTCCGGGTGGACCAGAAAGCAGATTTCGTAATGTCTCATTTTGTCTCCTTGCGGATTTGCGATTGATGGCCGGCACCGCAGTGCCCAGCAACCAAGCTGCAAAGCTTCCCGGATGCCTGAAGTGCACCAGATGAAGCAAGTTAAGTTATTGATTTTGCCCGTGGGCGATGACCCAGGAACAAAGCCGGCGGATCATACCACCTGGCTAGGCGATGGTAAAGCTCTCGCCACAGCCGCATTCATCGGTGACATTGGGGTTGTTGAACTGGAACGTCCGGTTTAGCCCGGAGGTCACGAAGTCGATTTCCGAGCCATCGAGAAAAGACAGGCTCTCAGGCGCCACTACGACCCGAACGCCCTGGTTTTCAAACACGATGTCCTGGTCGGAAATGGCATTGGCAAGCGACACGGTGTAGGCCCACCCGGAGCAGCCCGTGCGGCGCACACCCACACGCAAACCTTCACCGCCCTCGCTGGCGAGATACCGTTTTACGCGCTCGGCCGCAGTATTTGTCAGAGTGATTGCCATGCCTGTTCCGTTGGATACCCCGATCTTCAATTCAAGGGGTGTTGGTTAGTTTTCCTGTGCATTATTATTTGGGGTCAGCCCAGGTGAGATCAACATAAAAAATGTCCATTACCCGTATTGCAGACGCCCTTTCCGGTGAGATCCCGGTTGGTTTAGAAATTACCATCGCCGGGTGGGTGCGCACGCGCCGCGACTCGAAGGCCGGATTTTCATTTATTCATGTCCATGATGGGTCGTGCTTCAACCCCATCCAGGTGGTTGCCCCGGGCGAACTCGAAAATTACGCGGACGAAATCCAGCGCCTAACCACGGGTTGTTCATTGCAGTGCACTGGCACACTGGTGGAGTCAGGCGGGCGCGGCCAGAGTTTCGAAATCCAGGCTGCTACTGTAGAAGTGCTGGGCTGGGTTTCCGACCCGGACACCTACCCCATCCAGCCGAAACAACACAGTTTCGAGTTCCTGCGCGAAGTGGCGCACCTGCGGCCACGGACCAATACGTTCGGGGCAGTCACGCGGGTTCGTCACGCGGCGGCGCAGGCGATTCACCGCTTTTTCGATGACAACGGCTACTACTGGATTTCCACGCCGATCATCACCGCCTCCGATTCCGAGGGTGCAGGCGACATGTTCCGGGTCTCAACGCTTGACCCCGAAAATCCGCCCCGCAACGAAAAAGGAAAAGTCGACTTCAAGCAGGACTTTTTCGGCCGCGAGACCTTTTTGACCGTTTCCGGCCAGCTTCCCGTGGAAGGCTATTGCCTGTCGCTGAGCAAGGTGTACACCTTTGGCCCAACCTTCCGGGCGGAGAACTCGAACACCTCCCGCCACCTGGCGGAATTCTGGATGGTAGAGCCGGAAATCGCTTTTGCCGACCTGGATGACCTGGCGGACCTGTCGGAAGACTTTCTCAAGTACATATTCAAGTATGTGCTGGAACGCTGCGGCGATGACCTGCAATTCTTTGAGCAAAGAATCGAACCCGAAGCCATTAAGCGACTGGAGTCACTGGTTAATTCTGAGTTTGTGCGGATTGACTATGGCGAAGCGATCGAGATTCTCGAAAAGTCGGGTGCCAAATTTGAATTCCCTGCCAAGTGGGGCCTGGACCTCCAGACGGAACACGAGCGTTACCTGACCGAGAAACATTTCTCAGCACCCGTGATCGTCAAGAACTACCCGAAAGAGATCAAGGCGTTCTACATGCGCTTGAACGATGACAACAAGACCGTGGCGGCCATGGATGTGCTCGCTCCAGGTATCGGCGAAATCATCGGCGGCGCACAGCGCGAAGAAAGGCTGGATGTGCTGGAGGCCCGCATCGCAGAGCACGGCCTGAGCACCGAGGCCTACGACTGGTACCTGGACCTGCGACGCTACGGCTCCGTGCCCCACGCCGGCTTTGGCCTGGGCTTTGAGCGATTGATCAATTACCTCACCGGCATGGCGAATATTCGCGATGTGATCCCCTACCCTCGCGTTCCAGGCCGGGCGGAGTTCTAGGTGCCATCAGCCATCAACAGTGCCAATGCACCCGCGCCAGTCGGCGCTTACCCGCACGCGCGACTGGTGGGAAACTGGCTTTACCTATCGGGGGTTGGTCCAAGGCAACCCGGCACCAACGAGGTGCCGGGAAACCAGTATGACGATGCCGGCAAGGTGGTGACGTATGATATGGAGGCGCAATGTCACTCGGTGCTGGTCAATATCCGCTCGATCCTGGAAGCCGCCGGCGCAAGTTTAGGCGACCTGGTGGACGTTACGGTTTACCTGACGGACATGAAGAATGACTTCGCCACTTTTAATCGAATCTACTCGGAAACATTTCCCGAGAACGGCCCCTGCCGGACCACGGTGGAGGTAAACGCTTTACCCACCGCAATCGCCATCGAACTCAAGTGTGTCGCACACCTGGGCGGCTGAGCGAACCATCAGCAGAACCTCACAATGTTGCCTCCCATCAACTTCGCCCAGTGGATCGAAGATAACCGCGCGCTGCTGAAGCCGCCGGTTGGCAACAAGGTGATCTGGAAAGATGAAGATTTCATCTGCATGGTGGTGGGCGGCCCGAACCGGCGCACCGACTATCACTACGATGAAGGCCCGGAATTTTTCTACCAGGTCGAAGGCGACATGATCCTGAAGGTTATGGAAGATGGTGAACCACGCGACATAACAATCCGCGAAGGCGAAATCTTTCTTCTCCCACCCCGGGTGCCCCACTCACCCCAACGCCTGCCAAACACTGTCGGACTGGTCATTGAACGCAAACGCCTGGCCCATGAAAAGGACGGCCTGCTCTGGTACTGCGAAAAGTGCAGCACCCTGCTGTATGAAGAGTACTTTCAGCTTGAGGATATAGAGACCCAGTTTGGAAAGGTCTTTGAACGATTCTACGGAAGTGAAGAACTGAGAACGTGCAGTGCCTGCGGACACCTGAATCCCGCACCTTAAAAAACCACCCGCCCAAAAGAAAACAGCCAGGAACAACATCCATGCTATTCCTGGCCGTCCTGCGGACGTCTCGCCACCCGCAAAAGTGCATCCATGCTCAACAAGGCAACGCAATTCCATTTGCATGTGGAGTCAGCGTTCCTTGCTGTTTCCACCCTTGTTGAAATGAAGTATAGCCACTTTTGTCTATAGACGCAAGTGTCTAAAAGCAAAAAAGTCTAAATGCATAAATGTCTATAGACATAACGGGCTAAGTTTGCTATTTTTGCACTCGAAGTCTCATGAAGAGATTTCGGACGTTTAAGGAAAAGCGCCCGCAACCTGGGCAAACGTCCAAAGGTTCAATAGCAGCCTTTACGGCAAGGACGCCAAAATGAACACAGTACCGAAAGAGCCTTCGCGCGAGAGCGGAAGGCAGGTTGAGAAATCGGGAACAGGTTGAATCGATCGGTCACTCAAGTACACGAGAGACAAGCAAGAGATTTTGCAAACGATCGGAAAGCTTCCGGGAACGCCAGGGTAGGCATATACGCAATGGATTGCGTCCCGGACACCGGGTTAGGTGTGCGAAAGGAATCGTGCGCTAACTCTCCCGCCCCGGGAAGAAACGATGATCCTGCACTTTATCGATTTCGAAATGGGGAACTGACTTGACTGGCTGGAGGCCACGGAATGGCCTATTCAAGGAAAAGGATTTCCAATTAACTTTTCTATTATCAGTGGTTTGCAAGACATATCCGCTGTAGAAGTTAAAGGTCACATCAAGTCGTTGGTATGGCGCCCACAGGGATTGTGGGCGCCAGATTTAATTAACCATTGATTTTATTGGCAAAAAGCAAACTGTCGAACCAGGATGGCCAGCGTCGACATTTTCTTAAAAAAAATTGCCAAGTCATTGAAAAAAGGGCTATCCTATTGTTAGCGTGCCGATACTGCGCACTGCCGTTCATCCGAGGGCACGGATGGACGTACACATTTGATACGGACTTCAACGGAATAGCGAAGGGGATTTTCAGGAGACTGAAAAATGCCGGGTTTGGCTATGCGAGATAAAGTCGGTTTGCCAGATGACGCGACGTCCATCACCCATTTCCTGAGCCGGGTGTTCAGGAAGGTGGTGCGTCTTGTGATTGGCACCGTCTCCCTGCCCGCCCTGGTCGATATCCTTAAAGCCATTTACGTGGAAGAGGCGCAGAAGAAACTGATACGGGAGGGCTCAAAGCCAACCAAGAGCGCGTTGGCGCTCATTACCGGACTGGATACGCGGGTAGTTTCGTCGGTTCTGTCTCAAAACCTTGAGGCAACGATCCAATCGCAAAATGTGAATCCTGAAAATGCGTTAATCGACATGTGGACAAGCGACCCGTTTTTCATGGATGCAGAAACGCAACTTCCAGCTCGCCTACCGATAGCAGGCAGAGGCAGGACTTTTCAAGGCTTGGTTCTGAAATCAGTGGGCAGGAATATCACAGTAAAAACAGTAATGGATAGGCTTCTAAACTGGGGCAGCATCAAGGTCATTTCCGGCCCAATTGATACGGTCGAGCTGGTCTCCAAAACTTACTTACCACTATCCAATGACCGCGTTAAACAAACGGAGATTGGCCTGCTGGAAGCATCTCGCGTTTTGGGAGCAGTCATTCACAACATGAACAGCGAGCCTCAAATACGGGTACCACAGCAGGGTCGTTGGACGTATAGGCTCTCTGGTAAGAGATATCAAGAGTTCAGAAATCGTGCCAGGGAGTTACTCGAATCGCAAATCAAAGAAGGGGAGGCTCTGCTCGAAGAGTTCGAGGAGCCGAAGAAAGAACCTGGTCAACTAACTGTTGGTATCGGTTGGTACCAATGGAGTGACCATGAACCAGAGGAGGAAGCTGAGTAGAAGGGGGATTTAGTTGCTCAAATTTCTCTGAATGGGATTTTCAATCAGCTGCACAAATCCGGCCAAGAAGAGTCCGGAAAAGCAGCGAAAACTCAAGAGAGAGGAGAAATACTATGTCTCGTTGGATGATCGAAAAGAGTGGTACAGGGATAGAAAAATCCGGCACAGGGATTGAGAAGTCGGGTACAGGGATTGAAAAATCAGGGACTGGCATTGAAAAGTCAGGCACGGGCATTGAGAAATCCGGCACGGGCATCTATCGCGCCGCGCTTTCGATTGCTGGTGCCGCGCTGGTATTCGCCAGTGGCGTACAGGCCAAACCGGTAGAGCCGGCTGGGTCGCTGCAACTGGTAGTTGATCGCGGAACCTTGGCCGTTTCGTGGATTATTGATGGCAGTATTTTTTCTGGTGTATCCAAGTTCAACGGATCCGTTTCAAGCCTTCAATTGACTGAGGTTGCGCTCGGGAAAGGATCTCAAGTTGTTGAAGTTACTGGAAATGGAACAGGGTCAAACACTCACGTAACAGGAAACGGAACCGGCAACTCAACCAAGGTCACGGGAAATGGCACCGGATCATCCGTAAAAGTTACGGGGAACGGAACCGGTTCCGCTGTGCAAGTAACCGGCAATGGTACTGGCTCCAATGTTCAGGTTACCGGTAACGGCACCGGGTCAAATACCCAAGTAACCGGAAACGGGACGGGCAACCACATTTTGATCACGGGCAACGGAACCGGCTCGAACACCCAGGTGACCGGCAATGGAACGGGCTCAAACACCCAGGTGACCGGCAATGGAACGGGCTCAAACACCCAGGTTACTGGCAACGGTACTGGCTCGAACACCCAAGTGACCGGCAACGGAACTGGGAGCCAGATACTGATTACCGGCAACGGAACCGGCTCCGAAGCCATCACCATCACACTTCCTGAAGGCACAGGCCTTGCCATGGAAGTATCGCTGGGTTGCGGCACTGCCTCCGTCTCGATCCTGGATGCAAACTTCGCGGAAGTGGTTTCGTTCTCAGACGTGCCGGTAATCGGCGACTCGGAAAATTGCAGTGGCAGCTTTGTGGGCGGCTTTGGCGCCGACTTCAAGGCCAGCCCGGGAGCTGACTTCCACGCACGCCAGTAATTAGATGAGATAGACAGAGTCTTTTGAATATCGCTGAATCCAACGAGCGATTTGGGTCCCTGCACCTTGCAGGGACCCACTCTTTCTTTGCGCCTTCAGCATTCCCGTTCCGGATGCGTTACCGGAACTCCACCAGACCAGGGACGGCAATATTGATGCGTTTGATCGATACCAGCTAGCCAGGCGGCCAGGTCAAAGCCCGACCGGCCAGCAGATGCAAATGGATATGGAAAACAGTTTGGCCAGCAGCCTCGTTGCAGTTCATAACCACGCGGTAACCATCGTCCGCATAACCGGCATCAACCGCAATTTCCCTGGCAACATTCAGCAGCCTTCCAACTAGTCGCTCGTCCTTTTCTTCGACGTCATTCAGCGTTGGGATCCGCCTTTTCGGAATGACCAGCACGTGCAAAGGCGCTTGCGGGTTGATATCGCGAAACGCCAGAACTTCGTCGTCTTCGTAGACAATGTCGGCGGGAATTTCCCGGGCAATGATTTTAAGAAACAGGTCATCAGACATGGCAGGCAATCCTGGTATGCGAAAGTCGGCAAACGAACGTCATTAGCGTACACTTTCACGCAGCGTTTCGCTCACCATCAGCCAAGTACGCACAACTCGAAATTGCAGGACGGTCGCCTTGCCCATTTACGAATATCAATCGAAAGACCCCGGTGGCTGCTCCCACTGTAGTAAGCCGTTCGAGGTTTTTCAGAAAGTGACAGACACTCCGCTGGGCCACTGCCCCGTCTGCGGAAGCGCTGTCCGAAAGGTCATATCAGCGCCACACCTGGCCAGTTCCTCACCTTCTCTCGATCCCAAAAACCTCGAGAAGCACGGTTTCACCCAGTACCGGAAATCAGGCAAAGGCACCTACGAGAAAACGGCTGGAAAAGGCCCGCGCACCATCACGAAGGACTGACTTCAAACTTGCCCCTGGCCGGCGCTATCGTCGCTGAGGTGCTTCAGGGCGTGAGCGTTGTCCGACCAATTGCGGCCATCGAACTCGCTGCAGTTGATTTCCAACCCTTCGAGACCATCCAGGCATCGCACGTTCAAGCTGAATCCATCCGGGTTGGATCGCGGAATGTAGAAAGACTTGACGCCGCAATGGCAGCAGAACAGGTGCTGCGCGGTATTCGATTCGAACCGGTATGTGCGCAAAGCGCCCTTCCCCTTCAACAGTTCAAACCGGCTGGCAGGAACGATCAGGTGCTGGAAGCCGCACATCCGGCACATCGAACAGTTGCACGACTGCACCGCAGCCGGCGAATGTACCGTGGCAACAAAGCGCACAGCCCGGCAGTGGCAGCCTCCGCTTAACTTCAACGTCTTTTTCGTCATTCCGTTCATCGCCGGCTGAGCCGGCGAGTATTCGACCAAAGTCGCAGCAACTCGATCGGCCCGGCTTTTACCGGTCGCCTTCCTGGCCTGGACAATGACTCAAGCGCCAGGCTCAGCTGGCGCTTCTGGGCCAGCAGCGAGGCAATAAGTTGGCTAGTGCGCTGGGCGGCGGTCCTGTCTTGATGAATCAGATCATCCAACTGGGCATCAAACCACAGCGCACCCATTTCCCCCAGGGCTTGCAGTGCACTGCTCTCCGCACCCGTTTCGACACCAATGCGGTCGACGCTTTCACCGTACCGGGCTTGCAAATCAAGCGGCACAAACCAAAATCCGGGGTCTGGGCTGCGGCCCGCAAGGTGAACCAGTCGCCAAAGGCCTGTCCCCGCGCAGCTACCTGTATAGTCGGAAAAGCGACACTCCGGGCTCGCCAGCGAAACTTCAGGCGCAAAAAAGGCGTTGCCTATCTCATCGCAGAATGCTCTTAACCCTTCAACATTGGCGACCGGGCTCTTCTGTACCCTAATCAGCGCCTGCGAGAACAGGCCAGGCAACGCGCCATCAGAAAGCACCGGCA
The DNA here is from genome assembly GCA_030428105.1 of Gammaproteobacteria bacterium. GTDB lineage: Bacteria > Pseudomonadota > Gammaproteobacteria > Xanthomonadales > SZUA-36 > JAUIBE01. Next base: position 144,808 of record JAUIBE010000005.1, on the reverse strand, counting down.
AAGCGCCCGAAAACCTCAGGGTGCGAACCACCGGGTGCGCGCTGCTGGCGGCGCGCTCTCCAACCTCCGATTTCCACCATGCCAGCTGGGCGCCACACAGCGAAGGTTCTGTCATTGCCGCCGCCCGTTCCATCATTGAAAAAAATGCGTACAGGGAGAGCTTACGGCAGGCCTGGTCGGGTTGAGCGAAAACCTTATGCAGCCCATACCAGGGGTCAAATTCGGCCACTCGTTCGCGGCAAAAGTCGAGGTCTTCGGCCAGGTTTTCGGGAATGTTCTTCAATGGCCCGCGCCGAAGTTCAGGAGCTTGTGCTTTGGTTGTGCTGGTCCAAGCCGAGAAACGCAGAAAGCTGTTCTGCTGCGCTGATGGTGTAGGTGGGTTGCACCTCGCCCGCCGCGATCGCCCGCTCCAGTTCTCCGGAGCCATAGCCGTACAGAACGGCACAGGTCCTGGTTCCCGCGGCCTCGCCCGCCTGGATGTCACGTATGTCATCACCAACGAACAGGCTTTGATGAGGCGCGACACCTGCCTGCCTGCACGCGAACAAAACCGGTTCCGGGTGTGGCTTGCTGTGGGCCACGGTATCACCACAGACAACGGCTGCAGCCCGCTGGTCCAGGCCAAGGGCTTTCAGCACCGGATGGGTCAAGTATTCAAGCTTGTTGGTAACCACCCCCCATGCCACCCGCCTGTTCTCCAGTTCATCCAACAGCTCGCTCACACCCGCGTAAAGGTGAGAATGCTCACAACTGTGGGCCTGGTAGTATTCGAGCAACTCGTTTTTCCAGCGTTCCCGGGTCTCCTCGCCGGCCGCAGGCATGCCCTTGTCGAGAAGCCCGATCGCGCCCCTGGACACCGCCTCCTGCAGTGCTTCGGTAGAAAGCGGGCGCATCGCGTGACGGGCACGAACATGATTGAGCGCAGCCGCAAGGTCGGGCGCCGAATGCAGCAAGGTGCCATCAAGGTCGAACAGAACCAGGCGCAGTTCCACGGGCTTATGTCACTGAAGGGCCCGAAGCGGGCAGCTTTGCATGCAGCAGGTAGTTCATGTTTACGGTTCCGCCCAGCCTGGACGTTCGGGAGAAGGGATCGTAGTGAATACCGCGAATGTCCTGGACCTCCATGCCGTTATCGCGCACCCAGCGGGCAAGCTCAGAGGGGCGAATAAATCGGTCATAGCGGTGGGTGCCCTTGGGGCAGATCCCGGTCACGTATTCGGCGCCGACAATGCCCAGCAAAAACGCGGTGGGTGTACGGTTCAAGGTCGAGAAAAATGCATCGCCACCTGGGCGAAGCAGTCCAGCGATCGCGCCCACCACTGACCATGGTTCCGGCACATGTTCCAGCATCTCCATGCACGTCACCACGTCGAAGCGCTCATCACCCTGCGCCTTGGCTTCAACGGTCATCGCCTCGTAGCGAACTTGCAAATCACGCTCGTGCAGGTGCAACCGGGCGATCTGCAGGGTTTTTTCGGCAATATCTATTCCGCTAACCCGCGCACCGGCAGCGGCAAGCGACTCGGCCAGGATTCCGCCACCACAGCCAACATCCAGGACATCCTTTGCGGCCACGCCAGCGCGCTCATCCACATAGGCAAACCTGCAGGGATTCAGGTCATGCAGTGGTCGCATCGGCCCATCGGGATCCCACCAGGTCGATGCGTGCTGTTCAAACTTCTCCTGCTCTGAACGGTCGAGATTGTCGCCGGAGACCTGTGTCACTGCGCCGCCGCCTGGTCGTGGCTGGCGCTTTCGCCAATGCGAACTCGCCAGGCCAGCGCCTCCTCTTTCACAGCCGTTTCATCCAACGTGGTCAACCTGCCTGAATCCAGTACACGGTTGCCGTCAACCCAGGTATCACTGACCTGGCTGGCGGACGCGGCATAGATAAGCTGTGAAAACAGGTTATGCAATGGCGTGGTCTGTGCTTGGTCGAGATCAATGGCGCACAGGTCCGCCTTCTTGCCGCGCTCGATGGAACCGATAACCTCGTCCATGCCCAGCGCCCTGGCGCCATTGATGGTCATCATATCCAGTGCCGCAACGGCATCGACCGCTGTTGCGTCTCCCGTTACCCCCTTTGCCAGGAGGGCCGCGCAGCGTGTTTCCTCGAACATATCGAGCTTGTTGTTGCTGGCGGCGCCATCGGTGCCGATGGCCACGTTTACACCTGATTCCAGTAACGCGGCCGTTGGGCAAAAGCCGCTGGCCAGTTTCAGGTTGGAATGTGGGCAGTGCACCACGTGGACGCCGCAATCGGCCAACATCGCCACATCGTCCTGGTCCAACTGGGTCATATGTACTGCGATCAAGCGGTCGTTAAGCAGGTCGCGACTGGACAGGCGGTTGAGCGGTGGCAGTCCGTAGGTTTCCAGTGAGTGCTCGAGGTCGTACGCGGTTTCCAGGCAATGCAGGTGCACCTTCATTTCCCTGGCCGCGGAAACATCGGCGATTGACTCAAGTCCGGCATCGGATACCGAATACGGCGCATGCGGGGCGAGCGAGAACTCCACCAGACCACTATCTTCAAATAAATCAACCAGTTCCAATCCTTTTTGAAGATACTCATCAAATTCATTTGCCCAGCTGGTAGCCTGGTCAAGCAGCGGCAAGCCAACCACCGAGCGCACATTCGATTCGACTGCTACCCTGGCAATTTCGTCGGGAAAGAAATAGTTCTCATTGAAGCAGGTAGTACCACCTCGAAGCATCTCGCATATGGCCAGCCGGGTTCCGGCCGCCACGAAATCTTCATCCACCAGGCGATTCTCAGCCGGCCAGATATGGCCATTCAACCACTCCAGCAAGGGAAGGTCGTCTGCGAAGCCCCGTAGCAGGGTCATCGGCGAGTGGGTGTGCGTGTTCACCAGGCCAGGCAACAACGCGTGGCTGGGCAAATTCACAACGGTTGCCTGGTCGGCAACTTCAGCCAGCGCGGACGGCGGGACAATGGCCTCAATTCGGTCCGCTCGCAGCAGCACGCCATGGCCTTCCAGGACCGTTCCCCGGGGCCGGACCGGCACCAGGTAGCGCGGAATGATCAGCGTGTCCTGTTGCAAGCCTTTAGTCCTTGACGCGAGATACGTATTCTCCCGAACGGGTGTCGACGCGGATAACCTCACCGTTGTCCACGAACAGCGGAACCCGCACAACCGCACCGGTTTCCAACGTGGCAGGCTTGTTTCCACCACCCGAGGTGTCGCCGCGCAGGCCGGGATCGGTTTCGACGATTCTCAGCTCGGTAAAGTTCGGCGCCGTGATGCTCAGTGGCGCGCCGTTATACAAGGTCATCTGGCACATGTCCTCTTCCTTCAACCAAAGCGCAACGTCTCCCATGGCGTCCTTGCTACAGGCATGCTGCTCGAAGGTATCAGGCTCCATGAAGTGCCAGAAATCGCCGTCGTTGTAGAGGTACTGCACCTCGAGTTCAAAGACATCGGCGGCCTCTACGCTTTCACCCGACTTGAAGGTTTTTTCAATAACCCTTCCGGTATGCAGGTTGCGCACTTTGACGCGATTGAATGCCTGGCCCTTGCCAGGTTTTACGAACTCATTTTCCACTATGTTGTACGGATCTCCATCGAGAAGGATCTTGAGTCCGCTTTTAAATTCATTGGTGCTGTAACTTGCCATTCAGTATCTCCACTACGGGGCGCGCTCGATCAAGCGGCCAATGATACCCTGAAGCATTGTTCGCGGTAAGGCCAAAACCTGCACTTTTGACTGCTACCGGAGCACCCCTGCGAGCCATCCCCAGATTAAAAGCTGCTTGCAAAGCAATTCTTAATTAATTGATTTGCGTGAATAATCAAAGTTAGAATCAGCTCAAGGATTGGGCAAGGGATTTGCAAAGCAATGGATAGCGTAAACCTCCTGGTTGTAGACCGGACTCCTGAGTCTTCGGAGCAGATTAATAGCCTGCTCAGGAATTCAGGAATTAAAATTCATGTAATTCACGTCGGCTCCTATGCCGAGACCAACCGCGCGTTCGACGCGTACTCTCCCCTGCTGGTCATCTATCTTCATCCCGACCCGGTGGACGCAGGAATCGAGGAGATATCGGAACTGGCCGGGCGCAACTCTGTTCCCTGCGCGCTGATTGTCGACCTGGACGACCACGAGCGGCTCACCAACCTGATCCGTACAGCCCCGTGCTATGTGATTGACAAGAATTCACCTGATCACCTGATCGCGACTGTTTCCGGTTTGCTGGAAACGCAAACCCGGCTGCAGGACAGCCAGGCGCAGGAAAGCCGCCTGGATGAGATCCATCATCGCTACGAACTGCTGCTGGAAAGCGCACGAGACGCCATCGCCTACATCCACGAGGGTCTGCACGTTTACGCCAACCGGGCCTACCTGGAAGCGCTGCATGTCGGCAACGCGGAAGAACTGCAGGGTTTGTCCCTGCTCGAGATCATGAAAATTCCCGAAGGCGACCTCAAGACGGTTCTGCGCGACCTGTCCAAGGGTCGCTTCCCATCTGGCCCCATCGAGGTCCAGGTGTCCCGGCCTGATGGCAGCACGATGGAAGCCGCGCTGGGCTTTTCGGCCGCCACGTTCAATGGCGAACCATGTATCCAGATGATGCTGCAAAAGCGCGACCAGGCCGCAGAGCTTGCGGCGGAACTGGAGCGCCTGCGCGTCACCGACCCGCTTACGCAGCTGGCCAACCGCCCCAGTTTCAGCGCGCAGCTGGCCAATTTTATCGAGCAGAAGGATCCAGCCGATGCCACTGCCGCCCTGCTTTATCTTGAGCCGGACGCCCTGGATGAAGCCCTGGACGAAGTCGGCCTCGCTGCGGTGGATGCACACGTGTCCCAGCTCGCGGGCGTTGTGCGCGAGTATCTCGAGCCTGCGGACATCGCAGGGCGCATCAGCGATCATGGCATCGCCATCCTGGCCAATCGCGAGAAGAAACAACAGGTCGAGGGTTTTGTAAAAGCCATCCAGCACGCCTATCGAAACGTGATCGTGGAGTCGGGCGGCCGTTCGTTCTCGGCGACCTGCAGCGTTGGAATGGTACCCCTGGGCCGCCTGGCCAACGACCCACAGGCAGTGATTGCCCAGGCCCGCAAGGCTTGCAGCGAAGCCCTTGAAGAAGGCGAGGCCATGGTGGTTTTCCGTCCGCAGCTCACCGCGGTTGCGATGGCGGAGGAAGAAAGCACCTGGGTCGACCGCATTCGCCTTGGCCTCAAGAACGAAGACTTTCATGCGGTGCACCAGTCAATTGTCGACCTTGATGGTGAAGGCGAGCACTTGCTGGAGAACCTGGTACACCTGAGGGGCGAGGAGAAGGACCACCCCTACTCCGAGTTCGCAGAGATCGCCGAGCGCCACGGCCTGGCGGGCAACATCGACCGCAATGTCATTCCAACAATTCTGCGCACGATTGCCGACACCGAGGAACGCCAGATCGTGTCCCTGAGCAACCACTCCATCGTCGAGCCTGGATTCGCCGGCTGGTTGCTGGACCACCTCAAGATGTATGCCGTCGACGCGCGCCAGATGATTGTCCAGGTCAGCGCCGACCTGGCGCAGGCCAACCTGAAACCCACCCAGAGGCTGATGCGCGAACTGGGGCCGGCGGGCTGCCAGCTTTCGATTTCAGGCTTTGGTTCTGAACGCCGAACCCTTCAGCTGTTTGAACACCTCCAGGCCAGCTACGTCAAACTTGATACCGCGCTAACCGGCGAACTGCAGGGAAACAACACCGCCCAGAGCGCCATTCAACAGGTGGTGGAGGCAGCCAACGAGCACAACGTGGTGGTTATTGCTGACGAGATCGCCGACACCTCGAACCTGGCCGTGCTGTGGCAGTGTGGCGTCAAGATGATCGCTGGCGCTTTCCTCAAGGAAACTTCACAGGTGGTTGGCCAGTAATCTAAGCTTTGGCAAGTCCCAAGCGAGCCTGAGCCATTGAGCCATCCTGCCCGGCCTTACGTTGGCCGTTTTGCCCCTTCGCCGACCGGCGACCTGCATTTCGGGTCGCTGGTGGCAGCGCTTGCCAGTTACCTGGATGCGCGGGCCCACGGTGGCCTGTGGCGGGTTCGCGTCGAGAACATTGATCCACCCCGCGAAGTGCCCGGGAGCGCCGAGCGCATCCTTTCCGATCTACGCCGGTTTGGCCTAAAGCCCGACGGCGAAGTCCTCTTCCAGGCCTCGCGAACAGCGGCCTACGAACAGGTTACCCGGCAGTTGCTGGCCGAAGGTAAAGCTTACTGGTGTGGTTGCACGCGGGCCGACATTCCCGCCAGCGGGATTTACCCCGGCACCTGCCGCGAAGGACTGCCGCCCGGTCGCGAACCACGCGCGGTTCGGCTCAACACCAGCGGCGCAACCATTGCTTTCGACGACGCCATCCAGGGGCCTGTTGAAGCGCGCTTCGATGGAGAAATCGGCGATTTCGTGATCCGCCGGGCCGACCAACTGCCCGCCTACCAGTTGGCCGTGGTGGTGGACGACCACTTTCAGCAGGTCACGCATGTTGTCCGCGGCGCGGATTTGCTGGATTCCACGGCGCGCCAGGTCCTGCTGCAACGAGTCCTTGGGCTGGAGCGGCCGGAGTATGCCCACCTGCCGATTGCTCTCGACCCCAATGGCGAGAAGTTGAGCAAGCGCATGGGCTCCGACCCGATTTCAACGCTCGATCCTGTGGACGCGATGACGGCCGCCTTGCGCCACCTGGGCCATCCTCCGCCGGCCTTCGCAACCGGGTCTGCGCTCATGGCCTGGGCGGTTGAGCACTGGGCGCTGTCGCGCGTGCCCGCAACCCATGCTGGCCAGGCAGGGGCAGCTGCACCGCGGTCGCGGTTATAATGAGCCGATCTACTCCGGACCAACAGGCCATGGCATCCAACTACCTAGATTTCGAACAGCCGATTGCAGAGTTGCAGGCGAAGATCGATGAGCTGAAGCATGTAGGCTCCGACAATGCGTTGAACCTCGATGAAGAAATTCAACGTCTGCAGTCGAAAATGAACCAGAAAATCAAAAGCATTTTCGGCGACCTGACACCCTGGCAGGTGTCGCAATTGAGCCGCCATCCGCTGCGTCCCTATGCCCTGGACTACGTGGACAAGATTTTCGACGAGTTTCACGAGTTGCATGGTGACCGCGCGTTCGCGGACGACCACGCGATTGTCGGCGGCCCCGCGCGGTTTCGCGGACGCGCCATCATGTTTATCGGCCAGCAGAAAGGCCGTGACACCAAGGCCAAGGTTTTCCGCAATTTCGGGATGTCCCGCCCCGAGGGTTATCGCAAGGCGCTGCGGCTAATGAACATGGCGGCCCGCTTCAAGCTGCCACTGATCACCTTCATCGACACGCCAGGCGCCTACCCCGGCGTTGGCGCGGAAGAACGAGGCCAGTCTGAAGCGATTGCCCGCAACCTGGCGGTGATGTCCGAACTCCCCATCCCGATCATCTGCACCGTTATTGGCGAGGGCGGCTCAGGCGGCGCGCTGGCCATCGGTGTGGGCGATCGCGTTAACATGTTGCAATACAGCACCTACTCCGTGATCTCCCCGGAAGGCTGCGCTTCCATCTTGTGGAAGGACGCCGCGAAGGCCGAAGATGCGGCCACCGCACTGGGCATTACCTCGGACCGGCTCAAGGAACTCAACCTGGTGGATGAAGTGATCCCCGAGCCACTGGGCGGCGCACATAAAGAACCTGATGAAGTCGCCACGCAAATCGCCGACTGCCTCGAGCGGCAACTCGATACGCTGGAAAAGATGCCCACAGAGGACCTGTTGGAAGCCCGCTTCCAGCGTCTGCTGGCCTACGGCGCCTACCAGGAGAATTGAAGCTTCGGGCGCACCAGGCGGTGAACCCTGACCATGTCTGCCAAGGATCAGCCCCTTACCAGCCAGCGAGTCCGCGAATCGCTTGAGCAGTTGGTAAGCGCACAGCGCTTCCTGGTTGGGTTCAGCGGCGGAGCAGACTCGACCGCGTTGTTAACCGCCCTGTCCAGGCAGCGGGCGCGCCTTCCCGGGGTGCTGGAGGCAATACACTTCAATCATGGGCTGCACGACCAGTGCCAAGCCTGGCAAGTCCACTGCGAGGCCTACTGCGCCGAACTGGAGATTCCGCTAACCACGCACAGCCTGGCGCTGCCAGCTGGATCGGGCAATATCGAAGCCATGGCTCGGGAGGCGCGCTACGCCTTTGTGGAACAGCGCCTGGAGCCCGGAGGGGTGTACCTAACCGCGCATAACCGCGACGACCAGGCCGAAACATTGCTGCTGCATGCGCTGCGTGGCTCGGGAATAGACGGCATGGCAGGAATTCCTGCAGTGCGCCGCCTGGGTCAAGGCCGGGTCGCACGCCCACTGCTGGGTGAATCGCGCGTCGCGATTGAGCATTACCTGCGGAGCAACCAGCTGAAGTGGATCGAGGATGATTCCAACCGGGACACCCGTTTCGATCGCAACTTCCTGCGCCACGAGGTCATCCCGCTACTCGAGTCGAGGTGGCCAGCCGCGGCTGCCAGGCTGGCAGCAACCGCAACCCACCTTGGCGCTACTGCAACGGCCCTGGAAACCTTGCTGGGCCAGCATGCCCGGCTTGACGGGTCGCCCGGCTTGTCCCTGCCTTTAGGAAGCCTCCAACCGCTGGATTCGATGGCGCCGTTGGTCATTCGGGCGTGGCTGCGTCGCCACAACGTCGCTCCCCCCCCGCAAGCGCGCCTGAACGAGTTGCTTGTCCAACTGCAAGGCGCCAGCCGGGACAAGCACTGTGAGATGCGCTGGAGCAACCATGCGCTGCGACTCTATGGTGACGCACTTTACCTCAGCGACCAGCCTGACCTTCCGGCCTGCCCACAGCGCACCTGGCATGACGCGCCAACGCTCGACCTGGGGGAAGCGCTTGGTGTAGTCACCCTGCGCGGTGACAGGCTGGATATTCCGGCCGGCTGGTCCATCGGCCCGCGCCGCGCTGGCGGCGCCATGCGCACTGATGAAGCAGGCCCCAACCGAAAGCTGAAAAAGCTCATCCAGGAACATCCCATTCCCCCGTGGCAACGCAATTCAGTGCCGCTGCTCTACTGGGACGATGAACCGGCGGCGGTTGGCGACTGGCTGCTGGCGCCCCGCCTGCGGGACTGGCTTGGGCGCCAGGGTATAGAATTCAGTTGGCAGCCTGAAGCCCCGGAGCTGGTGGAAACGCGCGACGCTTGCCAGGCGCTGTGGGCAGGCCGCAACCCGGGTTGACCGGGGGCTGGTGGTGGGCTAGTGTCCCGTTCCCGAATTGCACCTGCTGGCAACCGTGCTATGAGCGAATCAAAAGCGAACAAAGACCCCGATTTCGAGGCAGCCATCAATGAGCTGGAAGCCCTGGTCGAGCGCCTGGAAAAAGGCGAATTGAGCCTGGATGACTCCCTCCAGCAGTTCAAGCGCGGGGTGGAATTGACCCGGCGTTGCCAGAAATTCCTCGACGATGCCCAGCAGGTGGTTGAGCAATTAAGCGATCCAGACGATGAGTCTTCCGCGGTCCAACTTGAAAGCGACGACTGAACCGGCAGCGCGCGTCGATCACTGGCGCCGACGATTCGAATCGGTTTTCGAGCAACTGCTGCCGCCGCCAAGCACCCGCCCCAGCCTGCTTCACCGCGCCATGCGTTATGCAACGCTGGACGGCGGCAAACGCGTTCGACCCGCCCTGGTTTATGCCAGCGGCGAGGCGTTGGGCGTGGATCAACAGCAACTGGATCCGTTGGCGGCTGCCATCGAGATTATCCACGCCTACAGCCTGATCCATGACGACCTGCCGGCGATGGACGACGACGACCTGCGGCGCGGCCGCCCAACCACCCACCGGGCCTTCGACGAAGCAACCGCCATCCTTGCCGGAGACGCCTTGCAGGCACTGGCCTTCGAAGTCCTGGGCAGCCATGGCAGCGCTTTGCCCGAAGTCCGCCTCAAGCTGGTCACCGCGCTGGCCCGGGCCTGTGGTTCGATGGGAATGGCAGGTGGCCAGGTGCTGGATCTCGATGCCGTTGGAAAAACGCTGCAACTGGAGCAGCTTGAGACCATGCATCGCTTGAAAACCGGGGCACTGATCGAGTTGTGCCTGGCCGGGCCCGCCATCGTTGCCGGGGCGCCAGGCCCGGTTGAGCACAGCCTGCGTGAGTACGGTGCCTGTGTTGGACTGGCCTTCCAGGTGCACGACGACATACTGGATGTGGTAGGAAAGAAGGAAACCATGGGAAAACAATCGCTTGCAGACCAAAAACTGGACAAACCGACGTTTCCGTCCATTATCGGGCTCGATGCGTCGATCCAACGCGCCGGCGCGCTGCGCGACCAGGCCGTGGCTGCACTGGATTGTTGCCCAGGCGACCCGTCCGCGCTGATCTACCTGGCGGATTACGTGGTCAGCCGAGACCGGTAAAATAGACCCATGGATCAATCCCGCTACCCATTGCTAAGCAAGGTTCAGCTACCCTCCGACCTGCGCAGACTGGATGAAGAGCAGCTGTTGCCGCTGGCTGACGAATTGCGCCGTTACCTGATCAACTCGGTGGCGATCAGTGGCGGTCATTTTGGCGCCGGGCTCGGCTGCATCGAGCTGACCGTCGCCCTGCACTACCTGTATGACACGCCGAATGATCGAATTGTCTGGGATGTGGGCCACCAGGCCTATCCCCACAAGATCCTGTCCGGAAGGGCCGGTCGCATTACCTCCATCAAGAAAAAGGATGGGCTGGCGCCTTTTCCCAAGCGCACCGAGAGCGACTTCGACACGTTCGGCACCGGCCACTCTTCCACTTCCATCAGCGCCGCCCTGGGCATGGCCCTGGCTTCAGATGCGCTGGGCGCCAAGCGCAAGTGCGTGGCGGTAATCGGTGACGGCGCCATGACCGCCGGCATGGCCTACGAGGCGCTCAACCACGGTGGCGACCTGGATCCCAACCTGCTGGTGGTGCTCAACGAGAACCAGATGTCCATCTCGCCCAACGTGGGCGCGCTGACCCGTATGCTGGGAAGGTTGATGAGCGGCCCAACTGTCACCGGAATTCGCGAGCGCAGCAAGAGCCTGATGAAGCGCGGCTCGCGCACCTGGCGCTTCATGAGTCGCTGGGAAGAACATGTCAAGGGCATGGTCATGCCGAGCACGCTGTTCGAGGAACTGGGGTTCAATTACCTGGGCCCCATTGATGGCCACGACCTGCCTGTGCTGTTGCGCACCATTCGCACGGCCCGCGATGTGCCTGGCCCCAACCTGCTGCACATCATTACCGCCAAGGGCAAGGGATACGCGCCGGCCGAGAAAGACCCGGTCAAGTACCACGCGGTCGGGCCTTTCGACCCCGAAAAAGGGGTACAAAGCAAACCGGCGCGCAAGAAGTCTGGCGATGAAGCGCCCCAGCCAAGCTACACCGAGGTATTTGGCCAATGGCTTTGCGACACGGCGGCGCAGGACCCCAGCCTGCTGGCGATAACCCCGGCGATGCGTGAAGGCTCGGGCATGGTCGAGTTCCACAAGCGCTTCCCCGACCGCTATTTCGACGTGGGCATTGCCGAGCAACACAGCCTGACGCTGGCCGCTGGCATGGCCTGCGAGGGCGCACGCCCGGTGGTGGCCATTTACAGCACCTTCCTGCAACGCGCCTACGATCAGCTCATTCACGACATCGCACTGCAGGACCTGCCGGTAACGCTGGCCATTGATCGCGCCGGCCTGGTCGGTCCGGACGGCCCCACTCACGCGGGCAGTTTTGACTTGTCATTCCTGCGTTGCGTGCCCAACCTGGTGATCATGGCGCCAGCGGATGAAAACGAGTGCCGCCAGATGTTGCACACCGCCCACGTGCACGATGGCCCCGCTGCTGTGCGCTACCCGCGTGGCAAGGGCCCCGGCGTGGCGGTGCAGAAAGCGATGAGCCCGCTCCCAATCGGCAAGGCAGTCACCATCCGCGAAGGTCGGGGCGTCGCCATCCTGGCCTTCGGCAGCATGGTTTCACCGGCCCTGAAAGTGGCCGACCGCATCGACGCCACGGTGATCAACATGCGCTTTGTGAAACCACTCGACCGCAGCGCCATTATCGACGCGGCCTCACGCCACAACGTGCTGGTCACGGTCGAGGAGAACGCGGTTGCGGGCGGCGCAGGCAGCGGCGTGAGCGAGGTACTCGCCAGTGAAAACCTGTCGGTTAGCGTGCTGCACATTGGCCTGGAAGACGGCTTTATCGAGCATGGCACGCGGGAAGAGTGCCTTGAACTTGCCGGGCTTGATGAGCAAGGAATCGCGGCTAAAATCCAGCGCCACATTGGCAAACTTGAGCTGCCGAGCCAGTCTTCCAGTTTCTAGCGCTTTCTAGCCGCCGCTGGCGGGCAACCGCGCCAACTGCCGATCATGGGCTCGTGACAGCATCAGCAGCGCTGCGATAGCCCCAAGCAGGGCCAGGAACATATCCGACTGCGTGTCCCAAACGTACCCCTGCGTCCCCAGGAAGGAATCGGCGCCCTCCCCGGCCAACGCTGCCGCCCACCATTCCAGCAATTCGTAAAACGCGCTGAAAGCCAGGCAAATCGACACCACGAACAGCCACAGCCAACCGCGCTTGTTGAGCACATCGAGCCTGATCAGGATTTCTCGAGCGGCGATGGCCGGAACAAAACCCTGCGCCAGGTGGCCCAGCTTGTCGTAGTTGTTGCGCTCGCCTCCGCTCCAGTCCCGCACCCAATCGCCGAGCGGTACCTCGGCATAAGTGTAATGCCCACCCACCATCAGGATGACGGCGTGGACCAGGACCAGGAAATACAGCAGTGGCGTGAGCGGAAAGTGGCCACGGGTTACAGCCAGGAGCACCAGCGCAGCCATGGCCGGCAGTACCTCCAGCCACCAGGTAGGATAATCGTGAGGCTTCCAGGCAGACCAGGCCAGAACGGCCAGGTAAACGCCAAGCCACAGGTAGTTGAGTGTTGTTAGCGAGCGCGCCTCAGTCTTCACGGATTCGCACAGCCAGCACATCGCAACACACGCCGTGCAGCACCGAGTTGGCGGTGGAGCCCAGCAGCAGCTGGACGCCCTTCTGGCCGTGGGTTCCGAGCACCACCAGGTCGGCCTCGTTGTCCTCGGCAAAACGGCGAATTTCCGGCGCGGCGTTGCCATCCAGGATGTGCTGGCGGGACCGCGGAATCGCGTGCGCTTCGCCCAGCTTGCGCATTCGCGATTCCAGTTCTTCACGCAATTTCTGCTCTACCTGGTCCAGGCCTACAAACACCGGGCCATACGGAACCACGCCCATGTAAACGGAGTCCATCGGCTCCTGGACAAACACCACGTGAACCTCGCCACTTTCGCCTGCGACACTTACAGCTCGCTTGACGACAGTGGCGGACTCAGCGCTCAAATCTACCGCGGCAACAACCTTTCTGTACTCGGCCATGTGGAAGACCTCCCGTGAAAAGGGCTACTTCACTGTTGCAATACACTCAATCTCGGTTCGGGCGTTGAGTGCCAGGCCACTGGAACCCAGCGCACTCCGCGCCGGCGGGTTTTCCGGGAAGTATTCCATGTAGACCTCGTTCATGTCCGCCCACTCGGCAATGTCCGCCAGGAACACGGTGCATTTGACTACTTCACCCATTGACGAACCCACCCGCTCGAGGCTGGCCTTGATGTTTTCCAGGGTTTGCCGGGTTTCGCCCTTGATCCCGCCTGGAGCCAACTCAAGTGTGCCGGGCTTGTTACCCAGTTTTCCTGACAGGAATACCAGGTTGCCCACTCGAACCGCGTCGGAAAACGGCAGCTTGCGCTCGGTGTCGCTGCCGGCCGGGAAGTACTCGACGTCAGGGGCATCCCCGGCCATCAGTGGGCAAGACAGGGAAACAAGCAGAATGGATAACAAGACTTGGATGTTCTTCATGGAGGCTCCTTTTTTGACTCCGGATTGCACTAAATCAGATTTCCCCGGCACGCGCCTGGCGGCCGATATGCTCGGCTGCCCGGAACGCCAGCGCCTGGATGGTCATGGTGGGTTGGCCGCGACCACTGGTTACAAAATTACTGCCGTCACAGACAAACAGGTTGGGCACTTCATGGCTACGGTGATAACGGTCTACCACCGAGCGCTGTGGATCATCGCCCATTCGGCAGGTGCCCAGCAGGTGCGCCAGCAGGGTGGTTGGCACCACGTCTTTCTTCCAGATGCGTTCCGCACCGGCTGCCTCCAGGATCTCCGCAGATCGATCCTGCAGGAAACTGGCAATCGCCAGGTCATCATCATGGTCACGGTAAGTAATTCTTAGCGCTGGGCGGCCCTTGTCGTCCTTCACCTCGGGATCAAGGCTGATATTGTTGGTCTCCAGCGGCAACGACGTGGCGCTACCCAACAGCGTCATCTTGCGGGTGAACGAGTGCTCGACGAACTGCTTGAACTCCGCACCCCAGGTTGGAATATCCGGCGGCGTGCCGAGGAAGGCATGCATGATGGGGGTCGCGTCCAGCAGGGAGCGGGCGTCAATGCCGCCTCCGCCATAGAACCCGCGGTCCGGATCGCTCTCGTAGAAGTCATGGACAATGCGACTGGCCTGGACGCTTTTGTAATCGTTAAGCGGCTGGTCAAACCAGGCCGCAGTCTCCGAGTGTGCGTTGCCCATCAGGTATTTGCCCACCAGACCGGAACCGTTCGCCAGCCCGTCAGGATGGGCCGCGGACTCGGACATCAGTAGCAGGCGCGGTGTTTCCGCGCCATTGGCGGAAACGATCACCGCCTTGGCTCGCTGGGCGTGCTCGGTGCCACTGGCATCCATGTAAACCACCTTGTCGACACGCCCGTTCTTATCAGTACTGATGCGGTTCACCGTGGAAAGCGGACGAATTTCGCAGTTGCCCGTGGCTTCCGCCAACGGAATCATGCTGACCAGGGTTGACGACTTTGCCCCAACCTCGCAACCGAAAGCCATGCAAAAGCCACAGTGCATGCAAGGGGCGCGGCCATTGAACGGCTGCGAAAGTATCGCAAGCGGCGCAGGTTGCGGATGCAGGCCAAGCGCCCGGGCGCCCTTCTCCAGGATTACGCCGGATGACTTGATTGGTAACGGCGGCATCGGGTAAGGCTTAGAACGGGGTGGGTCAAACGGTCCAACGGCCCCAGATACGCCGATTTGCCAGTCAACCTTGGTGTAGTAAGGCTCCAGTTCCTCGTAGGTCAGCGGCCAATCGTCGAAGCCGGTGCCGGGTATATCTCCCAGCAGGCTTTTCTCCTTGAAGTCGATCGGGCGAAAGCGCCAGAAGTTGGCGGAAAAGTGCACGCTGCTGCCGCCCACCGTGCGCGCATAAATTGCCGGCGGAAGGCTGGGCGCCACGCTGGCCTCGTCATCCATGGAATGGCGAAAGGTTTGCGGGTCATTCCACGAGGGGTGATTGGTCATTTCATTCTGGAAGAACACATCCCACTCGTCGTGGGTGAAGTCGCCGTTGGTGCGGTATAGCCCCTGCTCCAGCACCACCACGCTGAACCCGGCCACCGAAAGTTCCTTGGCGAGCACACCCCCGGCAGCGCCAGAGCCAATAATGACGAAATCGACTTCCTCCGAAGGCTTGTACCGGCGCATGCTCATGACTCACCCCCGATCTCGGAAGGCTGTTTCCATTCGGCATCGTAATACCCGAATGGAGGCAGCCAGACGTGCCTGTTTTCAAAGCCGATCATTTGCCAACCCAGCTTGTCGCGATTTCCTCCCAGCGCTGGAAGCGCAAATGTGCCGGCTATGGTAAGCATGCGCAGGATGGAGAAAAACTGTCCGCTCGCCATTTCTGCAAGCACCGCGGTCTGCTCGTCAAACGGCAGGTCAGCAAAGTTGAGTTCCGGCCCTGAACCGCGATTGAGCTCCTCCACGCCCGCTTCCAGCATCGGCATGGCCCAGCCCCAGGATGTAGCCACCAGGGCGTCGATGAACCAGATGGCGCCGGCTTCGCGGGCACCAGGAGTTTCGCCGCTGGGGATAATCTGTGCGGTCACCGCGTCCAGTGCGGCTGCAAGTTCCGGCCCGAGGGCTGCGAATCCTTCGCCCCTCGCCTGTTGTTCGCTGGCGGCTTCAGCGGCGGCGAGAAACAGTGGCCATTGGGTTGCCAGCCAACCGACACCGGCGGTGCCACTGAGCTGTGAAAGGAATGCGCGTCTTGCAGGGCTGCTTGGTTTTTTCATATCAGCTTGAAAGGGTCAATGATGAGGTCAGACATTTTCCAGAAGCGATAGACCTCGTGCTCGCAACTGGAGGCCACCGGTGCATCCACCGGCATAAACTCATGCATCACCTGGCGGCAGGCTCCACACGGAGCGTGCGCCTCCTGTCCCGGAGTATAGATCAACATGGCCGCCACCTCGCCGGCGCGCACGCCGTGGGCCACTGCCTGGGCCACCGCGTTGCGTTCCGCGCAGATGGTCAGGCCGAAAGAAGCGTTCTCAACATTGCAGCCGGCAAACACAACGCCCGAGTCGGTAACCAGCGCGGCACCCACCGGAAAGCGACTGTATGGCGCATGAGCGTTAGAACAGGCATCACGCGCCGCGGACTTTAGTTTGTCGATCAACTCATCAGGCCAGTGCTCGTGCATGGTTTTGCCTCGATTACTTTGTTGACTACGGGTGCCGTCCCAGGATGACATTATCTCCAGGCTGCTGCCCCGCTTGGCCAACCTGGTAGGCGGCACGCACCACCTGGCTGGCCTCGTCCCAGGCCGACTGGCTGTTCGCGTGAATCACAGCCAGCGGGCGTTCGCTGCTGACCTCGTCGCCAACCGATACCAGTTCAGCCAGGCCAACAGCGTGGTCGATTCCCTGGCCCGCTCGTTTCCGCCCACCACCCAGGACAACCACCGCCAACCCAAGGGCGCGGGTATCCACGCTGGAAATCGCACCCGTTTCCCCAGGGTATACCGGCTTGACCAGCGGAGCCTCCGGCAGATGTTGCGCCAGGCGCTCAAAGGGAACACTGGGGCCGCCCTGGCCAGCAACCATTTTCTCGAACCGCTCGGCCGCGGCGCCGCTTTCAAGCGCGGCAAGGACCTTTTTCTCTGCATCTTCCAGGCTATCCGCAAGCTTGCCCACCCAGAGCATTTCGCTGGCAATGCGGACGCTTACCGCGTGCAACCGGGGGTGACGGAAATCACCTGCCAGGTAATCGATTGCCTCACGCATTTCCAGCGCATTGCCCGCGGTGCAGGCCAGCGGCTGATCCATATCGCTGATCACCGCCACGGTCGGCAATTGGGCGCTGGCGGCCACCCCGCACAGTTCTTCGGCCAACTGTTGTCCATCACTGGCAGCCGACATGAATGCCCCACTGCCCACCTTGATATCCATCACCAGGCCATCCAGGCCTTCGCTGAGCTTCTTGCCGAGAATCGAAGAGATAATCAATGACCGGTTGGCCACCGTGGACGTTGAATCGCGCACTGCGTAGATCCTGCGATCGGCAGGCGCCAGTTGGTCGGTCTGCCCGACAATTGCAATGCCAAGTTTCCTGACCCAGTCCTGGAACTGGTCGAGCCCGGGCAACACATTGATGCCTGGAAAGCTCTCGAGTTTATCCAGCGTTCCGCCGGTATGGCCCAGGCCTCGCCCGGATATCATCGGCACGAAGCCACCGCAGGCAGCAACGATGGGGCCGACGAGAAAACTCACCATGTCACCGACCCCGCCGGTGGAATGCTTGTCTAGCACGGGGCCCGGAAGATCCGGCCACTGCAATACCGTACCGCTGTCGCGAATGGCCAGGGTCAGGTCGCGCAACTCGCGCGGTTCCAGGCCCTGGAACCAGATGGCCATTGCCATCGCTGCGATCTGTTCGTCACCCACTGTTCCCTCGGTAATACCGCGCACAAACGCGGCAATCTGCTCCGTTTCGAGCTGCTGCCCATCACGCTTGGAGCGAATGATTTCCTCGGGAATCAGTTTCATCAAGCTGTCTCGGTAACCTGCAGTTGGCCTCCCTCCGCGCACAAGCGCGGCGCACCAAGATACTCCTTTCGCGGGAAGGATTCATGCACCCGGCGCGCGCCGAATTGCCAAGCGCCCTCGTTTGATTCACTCTTAGCGGCCACCTTCAATGCCAATTGGAAGACCAAGCCACATGAAACCCGCCAGATTCTTTTGCCTTGTAGCCATTGCCAGCGCCACATTCCTGCCCGCTTCCGCGGTTGCAGACGTGCCCATGGATTCGATCCGCAGCCTCAGTGAATCGGTCTCAGGCCGCGTCGTGGAATGGCGCCGCGACTTCCACGAACACCCGGAACTGTCCAACCGCGAGTTCCGCACCGCGGGAATCGTTGCCGAACACCTGGAAACCCTGGGCATGGAGGTGCAAACCGGCGTTGCGCATACCGGCGTGGTTGGCATTCTAAGGGGTGGCAAACCCGGTCCGGTGGTGCTGTTGCGCGCCGACATGGACGGACTGCCAGTAGCAGAACGCAATGACCTGCCCTTCCGTTCGCAGGCGCGCGGGGAGTACAACGGCGAAGAAGTGCCGGTGATGCACGCCTGCGGCCACGACACCCACGTCGCCATCCTGATGGGTGCAGCCGAAGTGCTTTCTGCAATGCGCGATGACCTGCCCGGCACCATCAAGTTCGTTTTCCAGCCCGCCGAGGAAGGGCCGCCCATGGGTGAGGAAGGCGGCGCCGAACTGATGGTCAAGGAAGGCGTACTGGACAACCCGCCGGTAGACGCCGCTTTTGCGCTGCACATCGACGCCATCCAGCAGGTCGGCCGCATCGGCTATTCGCGTGGCCCGCGCTACGCCAGCGTCGATGATTTCGGCATAACCGTGCATGGCAAGCAGTCGCACGGCGCATCGCCATGGAGCGGCATCGACAGCGTGGTGGTCTCGGCGCAAATCATCAATGCACTGCAGACCATTGTCAGCCGCAACATGCGCATCACTGAGCAGCCAGCAATCGTCACGATTGGCAGCATCCATGGCGGTGTGCGCTCGAACATCATTCCGGAGAAGGTGGAGATGGTAGGCACCATTCGCTCGCTGGATGAAGGCATGCGCGAGCAGATACACCAGCGCGTACGTGAAATCGCCGAGGGCGTGGCTACCTCGATGGGCGCCACGGTTGATGTGCGCATTCCGCTTTCGACTTCCTACCCGGTCACCGCCAACAACCCGGCGCTGGCCGAAACGATGATCCCGGTGCTGGAACAGGTTGCAGGCGCCTCCAACCTGGATGAGCTCAAGCCAACCACCGGTGCGGAAGACTTTTCCTTCATTTCACGCGAGGTCCCGGGCTTCTATATTTCCCTGGGCGGCAGGCCGCTGGACACGCCAGCCAGCGAGGCGGCCGCGCACCACACGCCGGATTTCCTGGTCGATGAAGGCGGCTTCGACCTGGGCGTCCAGGCGATGGCGGCGATGGCGTGGGAATACCTTTCCAGCAACCAGTAGTGGTAACTACTGGTTGAGCACCGAGCCGCGTTCAGACAGTTCGCGGCATCGGTCCAGGCCCAGCGATACGCGCTCTCCCGCCGGGTCGTAACAGGCGCAACGCTGGGTGTCGACAGAATATGCGCAGATCAGCGATTCCTCGAAGATCTGCTGTTCTGGCTTGCGCTGTCCTTCGTCATCGAAACGCCCGGGCGCTGCGGCCTGCTCCACGCGGATCTCCGCGTGGCGTACAAAGTCGGTGATTTCATCGCCATAAACCCACCAGGCGCCCGCCACCGCGACCAGGCCTAGGGCCCAACGTACAGCGGCGACGCGACGCGAAGGCTTTGGCGCAGGCATCGCCGCGTCGGTGATGGCTTTTACCACCCGGTCGGCTTGCTCCGGGCTCAGCAACTGCTTGTCACGGGCGCGTACCCAGGCCACCATCGAGGATGCCGGCAGCACATTTTCTGGAACAAGCCTGGAGGGTCGTTGCAGGCCTTCGACGGCCACCAGCAGATGGAAGTAATGGCGTGGCAACTCGACCACCCGCTGCACGGCTTCCATCTGCAGTTTCGCCCGATACAGCGGGTTGGGCCACCGCCGGACCGCGCCACCACGCTTCTCCGCCCAGAACTCCTGCGACTCCCCTCCCCTGATTTCGCCTTTGCGCAGCTCCGACACGATCACGAAAACTCCGAAGCGCGAAACAACCAGGTGGTCGACAGCCTGTGAGCCACCGCCAGCAGGCAGCGCCATCGGTCCAAACAGGGTGTAGCGCCGCTGGTCCAGGGCGTTGCGCAACTGGTTGTGAACGCGCTTCCAGGCGACCTGGCCACGGTGCCGCGGCGAGCCCAGGAAGACCGCCAGCAACAGCGCACCTCCAATCCAAAGCAGGTTCCAATGTTGGGAAAATGTCTCGGCCATAGCGCTGATCATAGTACGGACACCGGGGCGGCAAGCAATCGTTCCGCCAGCCGACAAATTATGGTCCGCTTCCGTTAAGATTAGACGATTCACCAATCGGGAGAGCAACACATGGCGTTCGACATCAAGAAGACGATCGATCTGATCAAGGGCGGGCTGCTTGACTCGCAGAACACCTGGAAAAAATACCTCGACGAAAATCCCTCGTGGCAGGACACCGCCATCCAGCTAACCGGCCCGCTGCTGGTGGCCAATGTCATCCTGACCCTGATTTTCTCGCGAATCGTCGGCGGCTACACCTACTTCGGCTATGGCCAGAGTTTTCTTGGCGCGCTGGTGAGCGGCCTCGTGTTCGCCGCCATCGGCATCGCCATCGTGGTTACGGTCTTCCACTTCCTGGCCGGTGTTTTCAAAGGCAACAGCACCTTCTCACGAGCCTTCGCAGCCGTTTCACTGGCCGCCATTCCTGCCTGGGTGGCAGGACCGATCGGCGCCCTGGTTCCGTGGATTGGCTGGCTGATTTCCCTGGCTGGCGGCATCCTGACGCTGGTCTTCCTGTACAAGATTATCCCGCTGGCCATGGGTGTACCCGAAGACAAGCGCGTGGTGCATTACATCGTTTCACTGGTGAGCGTGCTGGTAGTGAACATGATCCTGGCCGCAGTGCTGGGCCTCGGCGGCATGAACCGCAGTGTTCCGGTTTCCAGCCTGGGCCGCAATGCCGATACCCCGGTGTTCGGCTCCGGCATGCTTGGCGAAATGGAGCGCCAGGGCCGCCTGATGGAAGCCGCGCAATCCGACCAGTTCGAACCGCCCTCCGATGGCAAAATCACCACCCGCCAGGTGCGTGACTATGCCGACGTCATGCGCAAGACACGCGAGTTGCAGGGCGAGTACGCCCAGGACATGGAAAAACTGGGCAAGGAACTGGAAGAAAAGGAAAAGGCGGGGAAGCTTTCTCCAGCGGACGTGGCCAAGGCCTACAGTGGCATGGGCACAGCGCTGGGCGCCAACAACGCGGAAATGGAAATCGTCAAGACTGGCGATGGCAATTGGGCCGAGCACGTGTGGGTGCGAGAGCAACTGCGTGCGGCCAGGTTCCAGCGTGGCGAAGGCTCAGACGCAATTGCGCACAATTTTGAGCTCTACGAGGAATACAAGGACGAAATAGAAGGCGTGGAATAGCCACGCCGGAGGCAGACACTGATGATCCAACTTTACTGGTGCCCGCGCACCCGTGCTTCACGGGCGCTGTGGCTGATCGAGGAACTGGGAGAGCCGTTTGAGCTGGTTGAAATCGACCTGCGCGATGCGGAATCCCGTTCCAACCCGGACTTCCTGTCTGCAAGCCCGATGCGCAAAGTGCCAGCGCTGCGCGATGGTGAAGTCACGGTAGCAGACTCCGCCGCGATCGGCCTCTACCTCGCAGACCGGTACCCACGCGCCGGGCTCGCCCCCGCCATCGATGCGCCCGACCGCGGCCGTTACCTGTTCTGGATGACCTTCCTGCCAGGCGTGATCGAACCCGCCATGGCGCAGAAATTCAACGGCTGGGAAACCGAGCCGGCGACCATCGGCTGGGGAAATTTCGAGCGCATGATCGAAACCCTGGAGAATGGGCTGGCGGACGGCCCCTGGCTGCTCGGCGACCCGTTCAGCGCAGCCGATGTCATGGCCGGCTCATCGGTCAACTTCATGAGCATGTTTGGAATTTTGCCGGATAGCCCAGTGCTCAAGGCTTACCTGGAGCGCTGCCAGGCGCGACCGGCCTACGCCCGCGCCATGGCCCGGGAAGCTTAAACCAGTCTAGCCGCCCCTACTGGCCCTACCCGCACTTGGAATAGCCGCAGGAAAGGCAGGTGGCGCAGTTATCCATGATCACCACCGCCTTGGTGTTGCACTTGTTGCACAGGGTGGCGGAAGCCGGGTAATCGGCCGCCTCATCCGCTGCCCTGGGGGCGACGGTTTCATTGGCCGCTTCGGCCTCGGCGCGTTTCTGGTCGAGAATCAGCTGCTGTTGTTCTGACAGCGCCTCTTTTTCCATCAGGCCAATCTTCTGCAGGTGGTGCTCAATCACCGCGCCAATTTCGGCAATGATCGAGGGCATGAACTTGCCACCGGGTTTGAAATAGCCACCCTTGGGGTCGAACACGGCCTGCAGCTCCTCGGCCAGGAAGGTGACATCACCACCCTTGCGAAACACGGCCGACATCAGCCGGGTGAGCGCCACGATCCACTGGAAGTGGTCCATGTTCTTCGAGTTGATAAAAATTTCGAACGGGCGGCGCTGTTCGTGCTCGGTGCCGGCATTGAGGACGATGTCGTTGATGGTGACATACATCGCGTGGTCGTCCAGCGGCGTCTTGATCTTGTAGGTGGAGCCTTCCAACGCTTCCATGCCTTCTGGCCGCGCGACCTGCTCGGTCATGCGAATGATCTTGGCCGAGCCGCGTTCTTCCTTCGGGGTCGCGGCTTGTGCGCCGCTGTCGCCAGCCTGGGTGTCTTTCACCACCTCGTAGCCGACAATTTTATGATCGATCTTGATGCCCATGTTGCTCATTTCCTGCGCGTACTACGCACGCTTCAATTCTGCGAAAAATAGGTACTTCCGTGTACTAGGTTCTATCCGTGGGTCTGGCGGTACCCAATCTTCCCTCGCCGCCACTTGATCCCTGGTTTGTGGTTATTGTTGTTAGCACATTGCCTGCTCAGAACTTGCCGTAGTAGCCCTCTTTGAGGGCGTCAAACAGGTTCGCTGCAGTGTGGGTCTCACCGTCGTACTCAATCTCCTCGTCACCGCGTACCTCGACCACTTCGCCATCATCCAGCACGAAGCGGTAGGTGGTGTTCTTGAGGTCGGAATCTTTCACCAGCACACCCTGGAATGCCTCGGGGTTGAAGCGGAAGGTGGTGCAGCCTTTCAGGCCCTTGCTGTGGGCGTAGGTGTAGATGTCCTTGAAATCTTCGTACGGGTAATCGGTTGGCACGTTGGCCGTCTTGCTGATGGACGAGTCAATCCACAGCTGCGCGGCTGCCTGGATATCCACGTGCTCCTTCGGCGAAATGTTGTCCGCGGTAACGAAATATTCAGGCAGCATGCTCGCCGGGTCGTCTGAATCCGGCATCGCATCGGCATTGATCAGCTCGCGGTATGCCAACAGCTCATAGCTGAATACCGCCACTTTCTCTTTCGACTTCTTGCCTTCACGGATCACGTTGCGCGAGTAATGGTGCGCAAAGCTGGGCTCGATGCCATTGGAAACGTTGTTGGCAATCGACAGCGAAATGGTGCCGGTGGGCGCAATCGAGGTGTGGTGGGTGAAGCGCGCGCCCTCCTGGGCCAGAGCATCCACCAACTCCGGGTCGACCTCCGCTATTTTCTGCATGTAGCGGCTGTAGCGTGCGTGCAGAACGCTTCCCTGGATACGGTCACCTACCTTGTAGCCATCGGCCTGCAATTCAGGGCGGCGGCGCAGCATGTCGCCGGTGATGGTGAACTCTTCCTTCATGATTGGCGCCGGGCCTTTCTCGCGGCTGAGTTCCAGCCCCTCGCGCCAACCCGAGAGCGCCATCTCTCGCGACACGCGCTCGGTAAACTCGACGGATTCGGGCGAGCCATAACGCATGCCGAGCATGGTCAGGGTGCTGCCCAGGCCAAGGAAGCCCATGCCATGGCGGCGTTTGCGCTCAATTTCCTTGCGCTGGGTTTCCAGCGGCAAGCCATTGATTTCCACCACGTTATCCAGCATGCGGGTAAAGATGCGCACGACCTTGTCGTACTGCTCCCAGTCGAAGCGGGCCTCGTCGGTAAACGGCGCCTCGACGAAGCGGGTGAGGTTGACCGAGCCAAGCAGGCAGGCGCCATAAGGCGGCAGCGGCTGCTCGCCACAGGGGTTGGTGGCGCGGATGTTCTCGCAGAACCAGTTGTTGTTCATCTCGTTGATGCGATCAACCAGGATGAACCCGGGCTCGGCAAAGTCGTAGGTGGATGACATGATCATGTCCCACATGCGGCGCGCCGGCACCGTGTTGTAGATACGGCAGGCTACCAGCCCGTCATCACGGGTCAGGTAGCCTTTGGTGGTGGGCCACTCACGCCACAGGATGTCCGGATCTTTGTCCGCATCAATCCCGCCTGCCTCATCTTCGGAAATCGGGAACACCAGGGGCCAGTCGCCGCCGTCGGCGACTGCCTTCATGAACTCATCGGTAATCAGCAAGGAACAATTGAACTGCCGAAGGCGTCCATCCTCGCGCTTGGCGCGGATGAACTCCATCGCGTCCGGGTGGCCCACTTCGAAGGTGGCCATCTGGGCGCCGCGACGGCCGCCCGCGCTGGACACGGTGAAGCACATCTTGTCGTAGATATCCATGAAGCTGAGCGGGCCGGAAGTGTAGGCGCCCGCGCCTGACACATACGCGCCCTTGGGCCGCAGCGTGGAAAACTCGTAACCGATGCCGCAACCTGCTTTCAGGGTGAGTCCCGCTTCGTGGACCTTCTCAAGGATGCCATTCATGGAATCCTCGATCGTGCCTGACACGGTGCAGTTGATGGTCGAGGTGGCCGGCTTGTGCGCCTGGGCGCCGGCGTTGGAAGTAATACGCCCCGCCGGAATGGCGCCACGACGCAGGGCCCACAGAAAGGCCTCGTAGCATTCCTCACGCTTGTCCTTGCTGACTTCTGTGTCGGCCAGGGCACGGGCGACACGCTTGAAGGTGTCGTCCATGGTCTGGTCAATAACGTCGCCGGTCTTCGACTTCAGACGGTATTTTTTATCCCAGATATCTAAAGACGCTTCCTGGTATGGAATGTCTTGTGAATCAGCACCAATCACCTCAACCTGCACGCTGCTCATCAATAAACCCGCTTAATCCCTTGGTTTTATTTGAAATAAAGGCACAATCTATTGTGCTCTGGATTTTGCGCAGACACAAGATGTTGTGTCGCGGAGATCAACGATACGCCTGCTCACGGGTGCTGTCAAATCAACATATTCGTGACCCAGGAAGGCCGGTTTCCGGCATAATTTTATTTAATTCAATGGCTTAAAATCAGACGACGGCAAGCCCCGCGCTCATGAAAAAACCGCCGGGGACGCAAGTATCGGTGAAATCTTGGTTTTCGCTTCGTCGCAAAGCCGCGACTAGTCGGTTTCAGGCTTGGGTTCGCGCGCCAACAGGCGGCGGACGCCCTCGCTGGGGTCCCACCCCTTGTGAATGATGCCGTAGACCTGTTCGGAGATGGGCAGCTCGACGTTGTGGGCTTCACCCAGGCGCCAAACTTCTTCGCAAGTACCGACCCCTTCAACCACCTGGCCAATCTCGTCCAGCGCCTGTTGCACGCTTTTGGCGGAGCCAAGCGCCAACCCCAGGCGGCGGTTGCGGGACAGATCGCCGGTACAGGTGAGCACCAGGTCGCCCATCCCGGCCAGCCCGGTCAGGGTTGCCGGCTGCGCCCCCAGCGCGTGACCCAGGCGCATCATTTCCGCCAGGCCGCGGGTAATCAATGCGGCACGGGCGTTGTTGCCCAGGCCCATGCCATCGCAAATACCAGTGGCAACCGCCAGCACATTTTTCACCGCGCCACCCAGCTCAGCACCAACAATGTCGGCGCTGGTGTAAGCCCGGAAGGAGCCGCCGTGCAACAGCGAGGCCACGCGCCGCCCGTGTTCCGGCTCGGTGGCCGCCACGGTCACCGCGGTGGGCAGGTTGCGCGCCACTTCAGCAGCAAACGATGGTCCTGTGACCACGGCCAACGGAATACGCTCGCCAAGGATGTCTTGCGCGGCGCTGTGGAGAAATCGACCGGTGCCGGGCTCAAGGCCTTTGCACGCCCACGAGAGTCCCCGCGCCGGGTCGAGGTCAGCGGCGATAGCGGAAACGATGGAGGTAAAGGCGTGGCTGGGAACAGCCACCAGGATTTCGTCGGCGTCCGCCGCGGTCTGTTGCAGGTCAGCGGCAACGTCGAGCCCGTCGGGAAATTCGATTCCCGGCAGGTAGCGCTGGTTGCAGCGCTGTTCGGCGAGGGCGGCGACGTGTTCTGCGTCGCGCGCCCACAGCCGAACAGGGTGCCCACACCGCGCGAGCTGCATCGCAAGCGCGGTGCCCCACGATCCGGCGCCCAGTACGGCGACAGTCATGGGCGTATACGGATCAGGAGTCCGTTGAGAACTGCGGCGGCGCCTGGTTGGAGCCACCCGCACCGTTTCCGCCGGCGCCGTTGCCTTGCTCGGCGGCGATTTCCTGCATCCGCCTGGCGTAGAGCTGTTCGAAATTGACCGGCTGGAGGGTGATCGACGGGAAGCCGCCCTGGGTCACCAGGCCAGTGATCGCAGCCCGCGCATACGGGAACAGCGTGTTCGGGCACAGGGTGTTAACCACCGCGTGCATGGCTGGCTCCGGGAAGCCGCTCATCAGGAAGATGCCACACTGGGCCACTTCCGCCAGGTAGGCGGTTTTCTCGCCAATGGTGGCAGTGATGGTGACGGTCAGCACCACTTCGTGCATGTCGTCTTCCAGCGCTTCCACGCGCTGCGACAGGCTCATCTTGACGTCGGCCTGGCCCTGCTCGCGGAATACCGCGGGGCCGTTGGGCACCTCGAAAGAGATGTCCTTGGCGTAAACTTTTTGCAGCTGGAACTGGGCCTGCGCCACCTGGTCGGGGCTCATGCCAATTGCCGAACCGGGTTCACCGGTGGGCGCAACGGGTGCGTCTGCGCCGGTGGAGAAGGTGTCTCCAGCCAGGTCTTCGGAACTCATTACAGGATCTGGTTTCTTGTCTTCAGCCATGATGTTTTCACTCGTTAAATGCTA
Organism: Gammaproteobacteria bacterium; assembly: GCA_030428105.1. Taxonomy (GTDB): domain Bacteria; phylum Pseudomonadota; class Gammaproteobacteria; order Xanthomonadales; family SZUA-36; genus JAUIBE01. Next base: position 117,683 of record JAUIBE010000005.1, on the reverse strand, counting down.
ATGGTTTGAATCAGGGTGTTCCCTGGCGCCGCGGAATGCCCCCACGGAAGCCGCGGCGATTTGTACAAAGCCGTTGATTATCGCATTCCGGCGGTCGGGTGCGAAAGTCGCCGACTTCATACTGCTTTCTGGATATTGCTTTCTTGCTTGCTTCCAGCCCTGCTACTTTCGCGTTACCGGAAGCTGGTCGCTGGTCCACTGCGCCATGCCGCCCTTGAGCACCGCCACTTCGGAGGCGCCCATCTTCATCAACCGGGCAGCGGCCTGGCCAGCCGCCTGGCCGGCCTTGTCGACCACCAGCACCGGCTTCCTGACGATTTCAGACAGCTTGGCGCTGGATGACTCGAACTGGCTTAGCGGAATATTGCGGGCGCTGGCAATGTGACCCTTGTTGAAGTCTGCCGGCGCGGACACATCAAGGATGACCGCCCCTTCGGCATTTATCATTCGCACCGCCTGTGACGGGGTGAACTCTTTGAAGCCCTGGGTCTTGCGCTTGACCTCGGTGTACAACCAAAAGCCGAGCACGGCCACGAAACCACCCGTCAGGTAAGGGTGGTTGCCGGCAAATTCCATCAGTTGCTGGGTATCCATCAAGCGCGTCCAGTCTGGTTCCGTTTAGCCAATTGAGGCCTGCGGGCGGCAGACCCATATGTGATAATTATCGAAGACGCTGATGTGGTGGCGTACGTTCCGGATTGCAAGTTCCAGTCACGCGACTGGGCATTTCCCAGGGTCTCCCCAAATTTTCGACACAGGACAGGTTATGGCACAAGAAACAGCAGTTAGTGGCCAGGAAGGCACAGCGAGGCGCCCGCTGGTTTTGATGATTCTCGATGGCTGGGGCCATCGCGAGGCGCGCGACCACAACGCCATTGCCCTGGCCAACACGCCAAACTGGGACAGGCTGTGGCAAACCGCCAGCCATGCACTGATCGAAACCTCCGGTGAATCGGTTGGCCTGCCTGCCGGCCAGATGGGCAATAGCGAAGTGGGCCACATGAACATCGGCGCCGGCCGCATCGTGTTCCAGGACTTCACCCGCATCGAGCAGGCCATTGCCAACGGTTCATTCTTCGACAACCCGGTGCTGTGCAAGGCGGTCGACGACACCCAGGCCAACGGCGGCACGGTGCACATCATGGGACTGCTCTCCCCCGGCGGCGTGCACAGCCACGAGGAGCAGTTTTTCGCCACCATCAGGCTGGCCAGGCAGCGCGGCGCGCGCCACATCCGGGTGCATGTGTTCCTTGACGGGCGCGATACGCCACCACGCAGCGCCCTGCCCTCCATCGACGCGCTGCAGGCGCTTGTTGACGAAATTCCAGGCGCAGCCATTGCCACGGTCAGCGGTCGTTACTACGCGATGGACCGCGACCAGCGCTGGAGCCGCACCGAACGGGCCTACCGAGCCCTGGTCGCAGGCGAGGCGGAATTCGCAGCCCCCTCTGCACGTGCAGCGGTCGAAGCGGCCTACGATCGCGACGAGAACGACGAGTTCGTACAGCCCACCATGATCTCCGAGGTCGACAACCCGGCGGGCACGGTGGCGGACGGCGACAGCATCCTGTTCGTCAACTTTCGCGCCGACCGGGCGCGGCAGATTTCGCGGGCCTTCGTTGAAGATCCCTTCGAGGGGTTTGAGCGCCGCAAGATCCAGCTCACTGACTTCGTATGCATGACGGAATACCTCGCCGGCCTGCCGGCCTCGGTGGCCTTCCCGGTGGAATCCCTCGATCACCTGCTGGGGGAAGAACTGGCGAACCACGGGCTGAAGCAGCTGCGCATCGCTGAAACCGAGAAGTACGCGCACGTCACGTTCTTCTTCAACGGCGGCGAGGAAACCCCGTTCGATGGCGAAGAACGCATCCTGATCCCCTCCCCGGATGTCGCCACTTACGACCTGCAGCCGGAGATGAGCGCCCCCGAACTGACCCGCAAGCTGGTGGACGCCATCGAGTCGGAGCGCTTTGACGTAATCATCTGCAATGTCGCCAACCCCGACATGGTGGGGCACAGCGGAAAGCTGGAAGCGGCGATGGCGGCAGTCGAAGCCGTCGACAAGCTGCTGGGGGCGGTCCACGCCGCGCTGGAAGCCTGCGGTGGAGAACTCCTGGTCACCGCCGATCATGGCAATGTTGAACAAATGAGCGACCCCTCATCGGGCCAGGCGCATACCGCGCACACCACCAACCCGGTGCCGCTGGTGTTTGTTGGCCGGCCCGCGCAGATGGCTGCAGCGGGCGCGCTGCGGGATATAGCGCCTACCATGCTCAGACTGCTGGGTTTGCCACAACCCGAAGCGATGACCGGCACGCCCTTGCTGACCCTGGACTAGCGCCTTCGGCATCGACGTGCGGCGCCTGTTTCACCCGGCAGTGGTAATCCTGGCCTTGTTGGCCGGGTTCGCACCCGCTGTTTCGATCGCCCAGGAGCCGGACCAGCAAAGGCTGGACGCCGAGCAAAAACTGGCTGATCTTGGCGAGGAGATCGCCGAGCTGCAGAGGGCGCTAAGCCAGGCCCGGTCGGATTACCAGCAGGAACAGGAACAGCTGAAATCCCTGGACCTGGCCATCAACCAGACGGCGCGCCAAACGCGTGAACTGGAAGCGCAGCACGCCAGCCACCAACAGGCGCTGGAACAGCTGGAAGCGGAACGGGCGGAACAGTTGGCCACCATGGGGACACGCCAGGAGCAACTCGGCGAAATCCTGCGCTCTGCCTACCAGGCTGACCGCAATTCGCGCCTGAAGCTGGTGCTCAACCAGGACGACCCGGCCCACCTCAATCGCATGCTGGCCTATTACGAGTACGTCAACCTGAAGCACATGGAAAACATCACCCTGCTGCGTGAATCCCTCGAGGCGCTGGAGGCCACCCACCGCGAGATCAGCGCGCAACTGGCCGCACTTTCGGCGACCAGGACACAACTCGACGATACCCTGCTTCAACTCGATGCCCAGCGTGATGACCGTGTGCAACTGATTGCCCAGCTGGATAGCCAGATTGGCACTGACCAGGCCCGCCTGGAAGAGCTGGAACGAAATCGCCAGGACCTCGTCGAACTGTTGGAGCGCCTCGAAAACGCGCTCGCCGATATTCCCGCCGACCTGGGCTCAAGGCTGGGTGTTGGCCAGCAAAAGGGACAGCTGCCGATGCCGCTGCCAGGTCGCGTTTCGCATGCCTTTGGCCAAACCAGGGCGGGCTCCCTGAGCTGGCAGGGCTGGCTGATTTCAGCCGAGGCTGGCGCCGAGGTAAACGCGATCGCCTATGGGCGCGTGGCGTTCGCAGACTGGCTGCGTGGCTATGGGCTGATGATCATCATCGATCACGGAGATGGATTTCTTAGCCTGTATGGTAATAATGAGAGCCTGTTCGCCGAGGTCGGCGACTGGGTGGAGCCCGGCGAACGGGTCAGCGCGGTCGGCACCAACCCCGGCATGACGCAGGGCTTGTACTTTGAACTTCGCAAGGATGGCAAGGCCGTGGATCCGGCAGCATGGATAAAACGATGAAATTTTGGGCAATAGCAGGCGCGTTGACAGTTGGCATGTACGCGCTTCCGGGCGCAGCTTTCCAGGTTGCGGATGCCACACCCGCCGAGGTCGAGAGCACGGCTGCAGCGCTCACGCTCGATGACCTGCGCACGTTTACCGATGTCTTCAGCCAGATCCGCAGCAATTACGTCGAGGTGGTGGATGACAAAACGCTGCTCAATGCCGCCATCAACGGCATGTTGTCTGAGCTGGACCCGCACTCGGCCTACCTGCTGGATGAGCGCTTCAAGGACCTGGACGAGTCCTCGCGGGGGCGCTTCAGCGGTATCGGCGTCAACGTGGAAGTGGTCAACCAGCGCATCGTGGTGCAGGCGGTCATCGTGCCCAGCCCGGCTGACGACGCCGGCATCAACCCGAAGGACATCATTGTTTCCATCGACGACCGGGCGGTGAAAGGGCGCAACCTGCAGGAAGCCATCGACGAATTGCGCGGCGAACCCGGCAGCCTGGTGCAACTGGAAGTACTGACCCCGGGTGAAGAGGTCCGCGAGCTGACCCTGGAACGCACCAGCGTGGAGATTCCCAGCCTCAGCTTTAACCTGGTGGAAGACGAGTACGGTTACTTCCGCATTTCCCATTTCAGCCGCGAGTCCGCGGTCCAGTTCAAGAAAACCCTCGATTCGATCGAAGCCGATGGCATTGCCATGAAGGGCGTCATTATCGACTTGCGCAACAACCCCGGCGGCGTGTTGCAGCCGGCGGTAGACCTGGCAGACGGCTTCCTCGACAGTGGCGTGATCGTCAGCACGCGCGGCAGGAACGCCTCGATGCAACTGCAATTCACCGCGGTTCCCGGAGACTGGCTCGAAGGTCTGCCTATCGTGGTGCTGATTGACCGCGGCTCGGCATCCGCTTCAGAGGTGCTGGCGGGCGCGCTGCAGGATCACGGCCGGGCGCTGATCATCGGCGAGCAGTCGTTTGGCAAGGGGTCGGTGCAAACCGTGCTGCCGCTGCGCAACGGCGCCGGCATCAAGCTCACCACGGCCCGTTACTACACCCCTTCCGGGCGCTCCATCCAGGCCGAGGGCATTGTGCCGGACGTCGAAATCAAGCCGGTGAAATACGTCGACAACAAGGATCGGCGGCGCCGCGAGGCGGACCTCGACGGCCACCTGGAAAACGAAGTGTCCTCGGAAGCGCCGCTGATCAAGGAAGCCGACGACGCGGGCGCAGCCGACATGGCCGAAGACTATTACGTGCAGGAAGCCCTGGGCCTGCTCAAGGGCGCACGTATCCTGTCACGGGTTGACGCCCGGCATAGCGACCAGGATCTCGAGTAAAAACCAGGATTACGATTTGCTTCCCGGCGCAACCGGGAAGGGTGTGACGTTCTCGCCGCTCTGGCGATCGCGAATGCGGCACTGGCCGCGCTTGTCCACTTCTTCCACACGCAGCACGCTTTGCATGGGCAGGTGAAGCACCTTGGCGCCGGAAAACTCGTCGCGCATTTTTTCCTCGGTCGGGTCCACCACCACGCTGTCGCTGGTTTCGAATACCAGGTCGGATACCTCGACGAACCCCCACAGGCCGCTGGACACCACGCCACGCGCGAACAGTTCATAAACCTTCCCCTGGTTGAGGAAGATCACTTTGAAGAGGGTCTGTTTCGACATCAATCCGGTTCCTGCAGGCCACGCTGGCCAGGTATCAGTTAAATCGCACCTGCGCGAGGGCGCGCATCAGCAATGCGAACATCAGGCCCAGCGCAAACCCTGTGAGGTGGGTCCACAGGGCCACGGTTTCATTAATTGGGCCAAACGCGGTGTAAAGCAACTGCAGGGTGAACCACGAACCGATCACCAGCAACGCGGGAACACGCGCAAACTGCAGGTACAGGCCGAGCGGAATATACAAGCCGATGCGGCCTCTCGGAAACAGGCCAAGGTAGGCGCCCACCACGGCTGATACAGCCCCGCTGGCGCCGATGATCGGCGTGGTCAGCCAATCGACACGTTCACTGACGATGACATTGGCCAACGCCCCGCCAACGACAAAAATGGCCACCGTGGCCAGGGTGCCGGTGCGTTGCTCCACCGGCATGCCAAACACCAGCAGGTAAGCCAGGTTGCCCAGCAGGTGAAGGCCACTGGCGTGGATAAAAAGTGCGCTGACCAGGGTCACCAGGGTTGGGTCCCACCACTGGCGCATGGGAAGTTCGAACAGGGCGTGCATGGCTTTGGGCTGCATCCCGCCCGTCTCGATCAGCAGTTGCTGCATGATCGGGCTGAGCAAGGCGTAAACCCCCAGCACCAGCACGCAGACCAGGGCGATGCCAACAGTGGCGTAAGGCTTTACCTTGCGCTTGTCTGACCAATTACTGACGATGCCGGGCTGCAAGCCAACCCTCCCCAGGCGCTAGCTCTTGACCAGGAACTGCTGGTTTCTATAGCTGAATACCGCGCCGTCGCGGCGGATTTCCTGCAGCACTACACCACCCTCAATCTCTTCCCCCTCTTGCTTGCGCTCGCCGTTGATAAACAGGAAGCGATCCTCGGGTTCATCGGCGTAGACCAGCACCGAGATCCTGAACTCGGGCATTTCGCTGCGCCATGATTGTGGCAGTTGCCAATAACTGCGTGGCTCGTTGGCGGGTGGGGCTTCGCGCCTGCTGCGCTGCTGCGGCATGGGTTCGACCCGCGAAAAAGACGCTTCGGGCAACGACTCTTCGGCCGACGACTCCTCGGCTAACGCCGCTTCCGTGGAAGCCCCGTCGCGTGGCGCCGATGGTTCCAGCGAATCGCCCGCATCCCCGGACGAACCTGGAGCGGGCGCCGCAGGTTCCTCCGCAGCAGCGAAGCTTGCAATGCGATCGGCCGGAGACTGGCCCTCGGCGGCCGCACTACCCGTTTCTTCGTCCTCGGCAGGCTGCACCGGCGCCTGGGTCAAACGCTCCACCGGCGTCCTGGCCTCGGTTGATACACCACCAGTTTGCGCGGCGGGCGCCGCGGCCGGTGTTTCGGCCTGCTCCTGCGCCACCGACACCCCTCCATCCGGCATGGAAAACTGCTTCATTCCAAACCAGGCCACGGCGCCCGCAGCCAGCAGGATCATCACGATCGCCGGCCAGGCCCGCTGGCCATTGGCGGGTGCGTCGAAGGACCGGGTCGAGTGGATGGTGGGCGCTTCACGGTGCGTTCTTTGCGCTTCCGATTTTCTCAGCGAGTCGAGCAATATGGACATGGTTCAGGATTCCTGCGCAGCCAGGTCGCGGCGGTTAGCCAGCCTGGGGCTTGAAATGGTGGGCGCCATCAGGTGCAGCAAGGTCACCGGCCCGACGATGCCGTCCGGATCGAGGCCATGGCGCGTCTGGAATGCTTTTAGCCAGTCCTCGAAAGACTGGTTGAACTGGTCGCCGCCCTGCCAGGGCAACTCTGCCCGGGCTGCAAGATCGAGCACGATATCCACGGCTTCGCCGGTTTCGCCACGGCGAATCTGCAATGGCCAGTCGGGCGCCTGGGGCCAGGCGATAAAGTAGCTGCCCAGCCACTGCTGCTCGATCACGCTGCGGGGGATCCAGCGGGCTTCTTCGTTCACGCCCACCAGCATCTCGCTATCACCAAACCCGCGCAACAGCAGGCGGCGTTCGCGTTCGCCCTGCAACAGCAGGATGACGGGCAGGCCCAGCCGCTCGATCCGAGACCAGTTTCCCACCGTGCGTACGCAGGCAAAACCCGAGTCACTGCCGCCTTCGCAGGCGGTGCGAATGGCGTCCGCCTGGTCGGCGTCCTGCCACAGGCTCGCCATGCCATGCCATGACAAGGCATGTTGCTTGTCCAGCCATGGCGCATCCAGCGTTTCGGCGGCCAGCGGAAGCGCTACCGGCTCAGCGACCTCTTCTTCAAGCACTTCGGCAGGTTGCGTGGCTTCGGCAGCTTGTAGTTGCGCCGCCTCGGGCACGGTTGCCGGAGCCGTTTCCGCCGCGGCCTGCGGCGTATCGGGTGCAAGCAGGGTTGGCACGCTGGATGGCCAGCCCACCATGGCGAGGGTTACCAGCAACAGGATCGCTGCCGCACCGGCGGCGATCAGCCACGGCGGGTTACCCGATTGCACCTGTTTTTCTGACGGGCTGACCTCGTCGGCAGCCGCGTTTACCAGGCGTGGGCTTACGGTCAGGGCTTCACGCGTGTAGGCGCCGGCCAGCGCGCGGTCGGCGATGATGTTGATCAACCGGGGCACCCCGCCAGAGCGGTTGTAGACCGCTTTCAAGGCACTGCGGGTGAAGGGGTTTCGCGGCGAACCCGCGACTTCCATGCGGTGACGCACATAGGCGGCGGTTTCCGCCTCATCCAGCGGCTTCAGGTGATAACGGGCGGTAATGCGTTGCGCCAGCTGGCGCAGGTCCTGGCGTTGCAACAGGTCGCGCAGTTCAGGCTGTCCCAGCAGCACCATCTGCAACAACTTGTGCTTCGCCGTTTCCAGGTTGGTCAGCAGTCGCACCTGCTCCAGCGATTCCGGGCTCAGGTTCTGCGCCTCGTCGATCACCACCACCACGCGCCAGCCATCGGCGTGCATCTGCAGCAGGTAAGCGTTCAGGGCGTCCACCAGTGCCTTGCTGCTGTCGGCGATGTCGCGCGTGTCGATGCCCAGTTCCTCGCAGATGGTGGCCAGCATCTCGCGCGGCGTCACCAGCGGGTTGAGGATCAGGGCGACCCGGGTCTTGGCCGGTAGCTGGTCCAGCAGGCAACGGCACATGGTGGTTTTGCCGGTGCCGACCTCGCCGGTCAGCTGCACAAAGCCGCCGGATCCGCCCTCACCGACGCCGTGCAAAAGGTGCGCGAGCGCGTCGCGGTGCGCCGGACTGAGGTAAACGAACGACGGGTCAGGCGTAATCGCGAACGGCGATTCGGCCAGGCCAAAATACTTGAGGTAGACCGTGGACATCAGTCGTCAAGCGACATCAGGCTGGCATTGCCGCCCACGGCAGCCGTGTTCACGGTCAGGGTTCGCTCTGTGGCAAATCGAAGCATGTAGTGTGGACCACCGGCCTTGGGTCCGGTTCCGGAAAGCCCTTCGCCACCAAACGGCTGAACGCCGACCACCGCCCCGGTCATGGTGCGGTTGACGTAGCGGTTGCCGGCGCAGATGGCGTTGGCGACCCGCGCCTGGGTACGGTCGATTCGGCTGTGCACGCCCAGCGTCAGGCCGTAACCCGTGGCATTAATGGAGTCCAGCACCGCGTCCAGGTCGCGCGCCCGGTAACGCACCACGTGGAGCACCGGGCCAAACACCTCGCGCTCCAGGCTGGCGATGGAATCGATCTCGAATGCACAGGGCGCAAAGAAATGGCCATCCAAGCCCGGCGGCAACGGCGTGCGGGCGATCAGCCGGTACTCGGCCTCCATCTTGCGCGCATGGGCTTCAAGAATGCTCAACGCTTCGCTGTCGATCACCGGGCCAACATCGGTCGAAAGCTTCGCCGGGTCGCCAATCACCAGTTCCTGCATGGCGCCGGCCAGCATTTCGATCACGCGATCGGCAATGTCTTCCTGCAGGAACAACACGCGCAGCGCGGAACAGCGTTGCCCGGCGCTGAGAAAAGCGCTGCCGATCACGTCCTTCACCACCTGCTCTGGCAACGCCGAGCTATCCACCAGCATGGCGTTCTGGCCGCCGGTCTCGGCAATCAACGTCGCCAGTGCGGCATCCCGGTCGGCCAGCGTGCGATTGATAATGCGCGCGGTTTCCGTGGAACCGGTAAACGCCACGCCGGTAATGCGCGGGTCGGCCGTCAGGCGTCCGCCCACCGTGGCCCCATCGCCCGGCAGCAATTGCAACGCCCAGGTGGGCACGCCCGCTTCGTGCAGAAGCTCGACAGCGCGCGCTGCAATCGCCGGGGTCTGCTCCGCCGGCTTGGCAATGACCGTGTTACCAGCCGCCAGCGCGGCGGTGACCTGGCCGGTGAAAATGGCCAGCGGAAAATTCCACGGGCTGATACAAACGAAGACACCCCGGCCGTGCAGGCTCAGTTCATTGCGCTCGCCGGTAGGACCAGGCAGCTCGATGGCGCTTGCGAACAGGCGCCTGGCCTCGCTGGCGTAGTAGCGGCAGAAATCAACCGCCTCGCGCACCTCGGCCACTGCGTCATGCACGGTCTTTCCAGCCTCGCGGGCGCATAACGCCATCAGCTCAGGAAGATGCGCTTCCATCAGGTCGGCCGTACGGTCGAGCATCGCAGCGCGCTCGGTAGCAGGCGTGGCGTCCCACTCCCGCGCGCGGGCGTGCGCCACCTCGATGGCGGCATCCACCTGTTCGGTGGTGGCGGCGGTGACGTCGGCGACCGAGTCGCTGAGCCACGCCGGGTTTACGCTTTGCGACTGATCGCCCCCGCTGCCCTGCCCCGGGGCTGCGCTCCAGCGCTGGCCGGCAAACGCCTGCATGGCGCGCGCCAGTTCCTGCATCTCGCCCTGGTTGGCCAGGTTGATGCCTTTCGAATTCAAGCGGGTTTCACCGTAAAGCTGTCGCGGCAGGGGAATCGATGGGTGCGCCACTGGCGTGGTTTCCGAGACCCTGGCAATCGGGTCGCCGGCCACCTCTTCAATGGGCAAAGACTCGTCGCTGATGCGATTGACAAACGAAGTGTTGGCGCCATTTTCCAGCAGTCGCCGCACCAGGTAAGGCAACAGGTCCTCGTGACTGCCCACCGGCGCATAGACGCGGCAGGCGCCGGTAAACTTCTGGCTTTCCAGCACCACGCCGTAGAGGTCTTCGCCCATGCCGTGCAGGCGCTGGAACTCGAAATCCAGGCGGTCACCCACCAGTTCATTGATGACCGAAATGGTGTGCGCGTTGTGGGTGGCGAACTGCGGGTAAAAAGCGGTGCGCTCGGCCAGCAGGCGCTTGGCGCAGGCAATATAGGAAACATCGGTGTTGGGTTTGCGGGTAAACACCGGGTAGCCAGGGTAACCCTCTTCCTGTGCGTGCTTGATCTCGGTATCCCAGTAGGCGCCCTTCACCAGGCGCACCGGAATGCGCTTGCCCGCTTTCCTTGCCTCATCGGCCAGCCAATCGAGCGCAGGGATGGCGCGCTTCTGGTACGCCTGCACCGCCAGGCCCAGCCCCTGCCAGTTGCCCAGTTGCGGGTCATGCAGGACCTTGCAGAAGATCTCCAGGCTGAGTTCCAGGCGATCGGCTTCCTCGGCGTCGATGGTCAACGCCATATCGGCTTCGCTGGCCATCTTTGCCAGCTCCAGCACCCGCGGCGTCAACTCCTGCAACACGCGCTCGCGCTGGCTGAACTCATAACGCGGGAACAAGGCGGACAGCTTCACCGACAGGCTCGGCGCCGAGTAGATGTCCTCGCCTTCGGCGCGTTCGCGCTTGGCCAGGGCGAGAATCCCCGACTTGTACGCCTCGTGGTATCGCTGGGCGTCCTTGGCCGTCAGCGCGGCTTCACCCAGCATGTCGTAGGTGTAGCGGAAAACCCGGTTGTTGCGCTTGCGCGCGCGCTCCATGGCCTCCTTGATGTTGCGCCCCATCACGTACTGGTAGCCCATGATGCGCATCGCCTGGCGAATGGCCGAGCGCACCACTGGCTCGCCGCTGCGGTTTACCAGCCGGCGCAAGGCGTCGCCAATGCTGCGGCTGGTTTTCTGGCTGACCTTGACCAGGCGACCCGTCAGCATCAGCCCCCAGGTGGAGGCGTTGACCAGGATGGAGTTGCTCTTGCCCAGGTGCGATTCCCAGTTGGCGTCTCCCAGCTTGTCTGCAATCAGCTGTTCAGCGGTATCGTCATCGGGAATCCTGAGCAGGGCTTCGGCCAGGCACATCAGCACCACGCCCTCCTCCGAAGACAGGTCGTATTCCTGCATGAAGGCCTCGAGCACGCCCTGCTCTTCCTTGCGCTCACGAACCTCGGTGACCAGCCAGCGCGCCATGTCGTTGACACGCGTGGTGGCTGCCGGGTCGAGGCGGGCGCGCTCAAGCAGGCTCTTGACCAAAACCTCCTCGTCGCAGTGGTAATGGCGGTTAAACGCCGCCCTGAGCGGCGAGTCCGTATTGAATTTGGGAGCCAAGAAATCGAAAACCGCGGGGTCAGTCACGTGCGAAAAAACCATGTGATTTGTTGGCGGCAAGTTTAACGTGAAAGCACACCCGGCGGACAGCGGGCAGAAATCCGCTTTTATGGGGGCACTTTCCTTGCCGCCCCTTAGGGCCGGCGGATACAATAGGCGGACTGGGATCCGAACCGTGGTTATCGTACACAACAGTAAAGATGATCGATGGGTTCGCATCCAGGCACGGAGTCACTTTTCGATGGGCGCAGGAGGCCTGCTGACTCTGATCGCCACGCTAAGCGCTGTCACCCTGGCCCTCGCCACGGTGGCCGCCTGGCAGGGCTTCTGGCCCGTACTGGTGATCGCAGTCGTGCAAGTCGTGTTGCTCGGAATGATCTTGGTGCGTGCCTGGAAGGCGGCCTGGACGGTGGAGACCATAACCATCGATTCAGACTGTATCGCCGTACTGCATGAGCGCTACGCCGACAGCAGTCGCCTGGAACTGGAGCCCGCATGGGCCCGGGTCATCCTGAAACAGCCCCCGGTGCGGTGGTATCCACCGTCGCTGTGGCTGAGATCGGGCCAGACCCGGGTGGAAGTAGGCGCGTTCCTGAATTGCGGTGAAAAGCAGGAAATGGCACAAGCCCTGTGCAGCGCCATCGGGCGGCACAGTTCCTGGCAACACCCGAAAATTGAGACCGAGACTGAATAGACGCGGTACCTAAACGCTAATGAAAAAATCCAACATCGTCATCGTGACCCTCGCGGTCACCGCTGCAGTGGCTGCCGCATTCTGGTTGCTGCTGGTGGCCCCGGCCTTTACCGGCAACGAGATCAACCTGACCCGTGGTGTCACCGATTTCGCGCAGAAGAACTACGAGCTCCACATGGTGGTGCTGTGGATCTGCGTCGTCATCGGCATCCTGGTGTTCAGCGCCATGTTCGTGTCGATCTTCCTGCACCGCAAATCACGCGGTTACGAGGCGGCACAGTTCACCCACAGCACCAAGGCGGAAATCGTCTGGACCATCATCCCGGTGCTGATCCTGGTGATCATGGCGGTACCGGCGACCCGCGCCCTGATCCACATGGAAGTGGCGCCGGAAACCGAAATGACGATCAAGATCACCGGCTTCCAGTGGCGCTGGCGCTACGAATACCTGGAGGACGGGGTTGATTTCATCAGCTCGCTGCAGGCCGATTCCAACGCGGCACGCAGGCTGGCTTCCGGCGTCGACCCGGAGACCGTCGACAACTACCTGCTGGATGTCGACAAGCGCGTGGTGATCCCGGTGGACACCAAGATCAAGTTCCTGATCACCGCTGACGATGTGATCCACGCCTGGTGGGTGCCAGCCCTGGGCTGGAAACGTGATGCGGTGCCCGGCTTCATCAACGAGGCCTGGACCGAAGTCAAGGAGCCCGGTGTTTACCGCGGCCAGTGCGCTGAGCTGTGCGGCAAGGACCACGGCTTCATGCCCATCGTGGTGGAAGCGGTGAGCAAAGAAGACTACGCCGCCTGGGTGCAAAGCCAGCAAGACCAGTTGGCGGTTGAAAAGCGCGAGGCCGAGCGCCTGTGGTCATTGCAGGAGCTGATGGATCACGGCCAGGAGGTGTACGCCACCCAGTGCGCCACCTGCCACCAGGCCGACGGCGAGGGCCTGGCCCCGGCGTTCCCGGCGCTGGCCGGCAGCACGGTAACCACCGGCCCGATCGAAGCCCACATCAAGGTGGTGCTTGACGGCGTCAACGGCACCGCCATGCCCGCCTGGGGCGGCATGCTTTCGGAAACGGATATCGCAGCGGCGCTGACCTATACCCGCAACGCATTTGGCAATGAAACCGGCGACCTGGTGCAGCCCCGCACCATCGTCCGGATCAAGAACGGCTAACGGATGGCGGCCGCAGGAATACTTCGATGACCACAGAACACACACACGATACCCACGACCACGCCGGCGCCCACGCCAGCGATCACCATGATGATCATGATCACAAGCCCACCGGCTTCATGAACCGTTGGCTGTTCACCACCAATCACAAGGACATCGGTACGCTGTACCTGGTGTTCTCGCTGATCATGTTCCTGATTGGCGGCTCCATGGCGATGGTGATCCGTGCCGAGCTGTTCATGCCCGGCCTGCAGCTGGTTGAACCCGATTTCTTCAACCAGATGACCACCATGCACGCCCTGATCATGGTGTTCGGCGCGGTGATGCCCGCCTGGGTGGGCTTTGCCAACTGGATGATCCCGTTGATGGTGGGTGCGCCTGACATGGCGCTGCCGCGCATGAACAACTGGAGCTTCTGGATCCTGCCGTTCGCCTTCACCATGCTGCTGAGCACCCTGTTCATGGATTCCGGCGGCCCCGCGGCCGGCTGGACCCTGTACCCGCCGCTCAGCCTGCAAACCGGCCAGAGCTTTGCCTTCGTGGTGTTCGCGGTGCACATGATGGGTGTGTCTTCCATCATGGGCTCGATCAACGTGATCGCCACCATTCTTAACATGCGCGCGCCGGGCATGACCCTGCTGCGCATGCCGCTGTTTGTGTGGACCTGGCTGATCACTGCCTTCCTGCTGATCGCGGTGATGCCGGTGCTCGCGGGCGCGGTGACCATGCTGCTCACCGACCACTTCTTCGGCACCAGCTTCTTCAACGCGGCCGGCGGCGGCGACCCGGTGATGTTCCAGCACATATTCTGGTTCTTCGGTCACCCCGAGGTGTACATCATGATCCTGCCCGCCTTTGGCGTGGTTTCAGAGATCCTGCCCACCTTCTCGCGCAAGCCGCTGTTTGGCTACGCGGCGATGGTGTACGCAACCGCCTCGATTGCGTTCCTGTCGTTTATCGTCTGGGCCCACCACATGTTCTCGGTGGGTATGCCGCTTTCCGGTGAGCTGTTCTTCATGTACGCCACCATGCTGATCGCGGTGCCTACCGGCGTGAAGGTCTTCAACTGGGTCAGCACCATGTGGAAAGGCAGCATGACGTTTGAAACGCCGATGCTGTTCGCTATTGGCTTCGTGGTGCTGTTCACCATCGGCGGCCTCAGCGGCCTGATGCTGGCCATCGCCTCGGTGGACCTGCAATACCACGACACCTACTTCGTGGTGGCGCACTTCCACTACGTGCTGGTGCCAGGCGCGGTGTTTGCGCTGATGGCGGGCACTTACTACTGGCTGCCCAAGTGGACCGGCAACATGTACTCCGAGAAGTGGGGCAAGATCCACTTCTGGCTGTCGGCCATCTCGGTCAACATCCTGTTCTTCCCGCAGCACTACCTGGGCCTGGCCGGCATGCCGCGACGCATTCCCGACTACTCCACCCAGTTCGCCGACTTCAACATGCTGTCGTCGATTGGCGGGTTTATTTTTGGCGCCTCGCAGCTGATCTTCGTTGGCGTGATCATCCACTGCGTCTACCGCAGCAAGGTGAAAGCCACTTCACGCGTCTGGGAAGGCGCCAAGGGCCTGGAATGGACCGTGCCGTCACCGGCGCCGTACCACACCTTCGATGTGCCGCCGCCGATTAATGCGCAAACCGTGGCGCATGCGGACGAGTACGACCACTAGGCGACGGGCTGTACGAAATGAGCGAACAGACCCAACAGCGCGATGTTTCGCGCCAGCGCAGCAGGTCGCTGCGCACGGCGTGGGCGCTGGCGGCCATTGCTGCGTTAATCTTCGTGGCCTTTGTGCTGTCCGGCGTGATGGCGGAACCGCCAGCGGCGTGACGGGGAACGAGAAGTGAATAGCTCTGCCCCGGAAAAGCGCAAAGATACGCGCAAGCTGGTGATCAAGCTGGCAGGCGTGGCGGTGGGCATGTTCGCCTTCGGCTTCGTGGTGATGCCGCCGCTGTACGATGTCATTTGCGACATCACCGGCCTCGGTGGCCGTGGCCTGGAAGTGGCCCAGGGCGCCAGCGTCTCGCTGGACTCCGATCGCGAGGTCAAGGTGATCTTTGACGCCACGGTGAACTCGGCGCTGGACTGGGACCTGCATCCCAACGACCCGGTCGCCCACGTGCGCCTGGGCGAGATGAGCGAAACCAGCTACCTGGCTTTCAATGACAGCTCCGAGGCCATCGCCGGCCAGGCGATTTACACCGTGACGCCACCCGAGGCGAGCCTGTACTTCGTCAAGACCGAGTGTTTTTGTTTTACGCGCCAGTCGCTTGCGGCCAACGAGTCCCGCGAGATGCCGGTGCGTTTTTACATCAAGCCGGATTTGCCCGAGCACATCCGCGAACTGACCCTTTCCTATACTTTTTTCCAGCTGGATGAACCTGCTGGCGCCACGGTAACCGGCGCAGCGCAGGCTGCCCAGGAGTAGATCTAGACATGGCACAGCACGCAGAAAACGCTTACTACGTTCCCCACGGCACCAAGTGGCCAATCATTGGCTCTATCGGCATGTTCCTGATGTTGGGCAGCGCCGCCATGTGGCTGAACGATTCAGCCATCGCCAAGTGGACCTTCTATGGCGGCGCCGGCATTCTCATTTACATGCTGGTCGGCTGGTTTGGGGAAGTGATCCGCGAAAGCGAGGACGGCGTTTACAACTCCCAGGTGGACACCTCGTTCCGCATGGGCATGCTGTGGTTCATCTTTTCCGAGGTGATGTTTTTCGCCTGCTTCTTCGGCGCCTTGTTCTACGCCCGCGTCTTTTCCGTGCCATGGCTGGGCGGCGAAGGCACCGGGGCGTTTACCAACGAGATGCTGTGGCAGGGTTACCAGAACGTCTGGCCGACCGCCGGACCGGCCCAGTTGGGCGGTGAATTCCAGACCATCCCGGCGTTCGGAATCCCGTTCCTCAACACCCTGATCCTGCTGGCCTCCGGCTTCACCGTCACCATGGCCCACCACGCGTTGAAAAAGAACCAGCGCAAGGCACTGGTGCTGTGGCTGGCCGCCACCGTGGCGCTTGGTTTCGTGTTCGTGTTCTTCCAGGTGGAAGAGTACATCGAGGCTTACATGGAGCTGGGCCTGACCCTGGGCTCAGGAATCTACGGTTCCACCTTTTTCATGCTCACCGGGTTCCACGGCATGCACGTGACCCTGGGGGCCATCATGCTGCTGGTGATCATGCTGCGCTGCATGAAGGGCCACTTCAAACCCGACCAGCACTTCGGCTTTGAAGCCGTGGCGTGGTACTGGCACTTTGTGGACGTGGTCTGGCTGGGCCTGTTTATCTTCGTCTACGTGTTCTGAGGCCTTATTCGCCAGGAATACGCACGGGTCCGCTGGTGGGTTCGATCCAGCCCATCTGGTAGCCGACCCACAGCAACAGGAACAGCAGGAGGGAAAGACCAATCCTCCAGGTTAACCGCCTGACTGTGCGGTCGCCCTGACCCTTGTCCTTGACCAGGTACCAGAAGGAGGACGCCAGGCTATACAGGATGACGATCAGGAACAGGATAATCAGAATTTTCATCTCGTTTCCCTTGTTGGAAGTTCGGCGGCCAGATTATAGCCCAGTTACCCGATGCCACTGCCCCGATCAATCCAGCTAAGCCTGGTGCTGCTGCCACTGGCGGCCGGGATGGCTGCGCTGGGTTGCTGGCAGTTGCAAAGAATGGAACAGAAGACCGCCCTGGTAAGCGAGTTCGAACAAGCCCCGGAGCGCGACATGGCCACTGCAATCGCGGAGCCAACCCGCTATGCAACCGTCCGGGTCGAGGGTCAGTTTGATACCCGCCGCCACGTTCTTCTAGACAACATGGTGTACCGCGGCCAGGCTGGCGTCCACGCGTTTACCCCGTTTACCACCGGCGATAAAGTAACCATCCTGGTCAACCGTGGATGGTTGCCGCTGGCGCCCGATCGCTCCACCCTGCCCGCGGTGCCCACACCCGCTGGCGAGGTAACGATCGATGCAATCCTGGCGCCGCCGCCAGAGCACCGCCAGCGACTGGGTGAGCCCGACAAGCTGGGCACAGAACAGTGGCCGCAACTGGTTACCTACCTGGATATCCCGGCGGTTTCCCAGGCGCTGGGGGTTGAGCTTCCGCAGCGGGTGCTGTGGCTGGACGCCAATGCCCCGGCAGGATTTGAAGACCGCGACTGGTCGCCGGCCAGCATGAGTCCGCAACGCCACCGCGCTTATGCGGTGCAGTGGTTTGGGCTGGCTGCAGCCGCAATAGTGATCTGGTGCGTCCTGCTGCTGCGCGGACGGCCAGCAAGCAAAGGAGCAAAGCGGCAATGAGCCGAAAATCAGCACGCGTCACCCTGGTCGGGCTTAGCGCCCTGTTTCTGCTGCCCCTGATGGGCGCCTGGCTGATGTACACCGGCGTGATCGACTGGCAACCCGGGGAAACCCGCAATCACGGAACCCTGGTCAACCCGCCGCTGGCTGCGAAACTTCCGCAAGATGCCGGTGAGCGCGACCTGACCGGTCACTGGATGCTGCTTTACCCGGCCGACGCCGTTTGCAGCGATACCTGCAAGCAGGACCTGGTGGGTTTGCGCCAACTGCGCCGCGCGCTGGGTCGCGATGGCGAGAGAATTCGCGTGGTGGTGCTCACCGAGGGCGGCGCAAGCGAGGAGCCCGGGCGCACCATTGTTGAGATTGACGAGGCGGCGTCGTTACTCAGCGACAGTTCGGGTATGCTTCGTGCCCAACTGCAGGATTTGCATGGCGGTCAGGGCACTTACCTGCTCGACCCCCTGGACAACATCATGATGCACTACGATGCAGGCACCGATACCAACGATATTCGGCTGGACCTGGAACGCCTGCTCAAGTACGCAAAGACTGATCCACAAAAGTAGAACCAAACAATGATGAATATCAGCATTCACCGCCTGGCCAGGATTGCCGCCGTGGTTGCGCTGTGCGTGGTGGTCCTGGGCGCCTGGGTCCGGCTTTCCAACGCCGGCCTGGGGTGCCCGGACTGGCCTGGTTGCTACGGCAAACTGACCTGGCCGGCCGTCGAGGAGATCGCCGAGGCCAACCAGGCTTTTCCCGACCGTCCTGTTGACCTTGAAGTCGCGTGGAAGGAAATGGTGCACCGCTACCTGGCAGGCTTCCTGGTGCTGCTGGTCATTGGCCTCAACTACCTGGCCTGGCGCCCCAACGCATCGATGCGAACCGATCGGCGCTCCTACCGGGGCATATGCGCGCTGTTGTTGGTCCTGATCCTGTTCCAGGCGGCGCTTGGCATGTGGACCGTCACCCTCAAACTCAAACCGATTATCGTCATGGCGCACCTGCTTGGTGGATTCGCCACCCTGGGTTTGCTGGCCTGGCTGGCATTCCGCACCGGGCGACAAGCAGTGGGGGTTACCGGCTGGGCGTTCCGCGCCAGACGCGGGCTGGTGGTGACCGCACTGCTGGTGCTGACCATACAGATTGCGCTGGGTGGCTGGGTGAGCGCCAACTACGCGGCGCTGGCCTGCCCCGATTTCCCAACCTGCCAGGGCCAGGCCTGGCCGCAAATGGACTTTCCCGAGGCCTTCGTGCTGTGGCGCGAGGTAGGCGTCGACTACGAGGGCGGCGTGCTGGACCCGGCAGCCCGGGCCGCCATCCAGGTCAGCCACCGGATAGGCGCGGTTGTCACCTACGTTGTCCTGCTGATCCTGGCCTTGAGCCTGTTGACCGCACCCGTTTCCAGGCCAGCCGGTTTGTTGCTGTTGTTCGTCGCCAGCACCCAGGTAGTTTTGGGAATACTCAACGTGGTGTTGCAGCTCCCCCTGGCCAACGCGGTGGCGCACAACGGCGTCGCCGCCATTTTGATGGTGCTGCTGCTTTGGCTGTTGCACCGCGCCAGCCAGAACAATGCCTGACAGCCTGGCCATGCAAACACCTGGCAAAGCCGCCCAGTACTGGGAGCTGTGCAAGCCCGGCGTGGTGGCGTTGATTGTTTTTACCGCGGTTGTAGGGATGTTCCTGGCCGTACCCGGCTGGCCGCCGCTTGGCGCGCTGCTGGGCGGAACGGTGGGAATCGCCCTGGCTGCCGCATCGGCGGCTGCCATCAACCACCTGCTCGACCGGCGCATCGACGCGGTGATGGCACGCACCCGCCATCGTCCACTGCCCAGCGGACAGTTGGGCCAGAAGCAGGTCCTGGTCTTTGCTCTCACCCTGGGCGCAGTTTCAATGGGGGTGCTGGTTACCCTGGTCAACGTTCTGACCGCGGTGCTGACCTTCGCCTCGCTGATTGCCTACGCGGTGGTCTACACCGTATGGCTCAAGCGCGCCACGCCGCAGAATATCGTGATTGGCGGCGCGGCCGGTGCGGCGCCCCCGGTGCTGGGCTGGACTGCCGTCACTGGCACCGTGGACCCGCACGCCCTGCTGCTGTTCCTGATCATTTTCGTGTGGACGCCGCCGCATTTCTGGGCCCTGGCGATCCACCGCAAGGAAGACTACGCGGCCGTGGACATCCCGATGCTGCCAGTGACCCACGGCGCCCAATTTACCCGTTGGCACATTTTCTTCTACACCATCCTGCTGGTAATCGTGACCACCATGCCTTACCTCACTGGCATGAGCGGGCTGGTTTACCTGGCCGGCGTAAGCGTTTTGAACGCGGGATTCCTGTGGTACGCCTGGATGCTGTTGAAAGCCCAGGACGACCAGGTCCCGATGCAGACTTTTTCCTACTCAATCCTGTACCTGATGTTGCTGTTTGCCTTCCTGCTGATCGACCAGTACCTGGTTCGCCAGGTGCTGGTTTGAGCGGCACGGACGCAACGCCGCGCCACCCCAAGCACGGATACCCTTGAATGGAACATAATCGCCCACCCCGTATTGAAGACAGCCCGCTGTCCAAACTGGAAAACCACGCCGCTTTCGTTGGCCGCCACATCGGTCCGCGCGAAAGCGACATTGCTAACATGCTTTCGGCGCTTGGGCTGGACAGCCTGGACGAGCTGATCCGGACCACGCTGCCCGAATCGATCCAGGACACCGCGCCGCTGGATCTGCCACGTGCGCGCAACGAAACCGAGACCTTGCGCCGCCTGCGCGAAGTCGCCGAGCGCAACGCCATCCAGCACAACATGATTGGCATGGGTTACCACGAGACCATCGTGCCGCCCGTGGTGCTGCGCAACGTGCTGGAAAATCCAGGCTGGTACACCGCCTACACGCCCTACCAGGCAGAGATTGCGCAGGGCCGCCTGGAGGCGCTGCTGAACTTCCAGCAGATGGTGTGCGACCTGAGCGGCATGGAAATCGCCAATGCATCGCTGCTGGACGAGGCCACCGCGGCTGCCGAGGCCATGACCATGTTGCAGCGGGTGAACCGCAAGTCGAAAAGCAACCGTTTCCTGGTCGACCACGGCGCCCTGCCGCAGACGATTGACGTGGTGCGCGCCCGCGCCTCGTACCTGGACATCGAGGTGGTGGTTGGCGACGTTGCCGAGGAGCTGGCAAACGGCGACTGCTTTGGCGTGTTGCTGCAATACCCCGCCCACGACGGCGAAGTGCGCGACATTGCAGCGGTGATCGAGTCAGCCCACCAGGGCAATGCCATGGTGGCCGTGGCCGTCGACCTGCTCAGCCTGGTGCTGCTCAAGCCGCCGGGCGAACTGGGCGCCGACGTGGTGGTGGGCAGCTCGCAGCGTTTTGGCGTACCGATGTGCTACGGCGGCCCTCATGCCGCGTTCCTGGCCACGGCGGATGCGCACAAGCGCTCGATTCCCGGGCGCATTATTGGCGTCTCCCAGGACAGCGCTGGTCGCCCCGCGCTGCGCATGGCGCTGCAGACCCGTGAACAACATATCCGCCGCGACAAGGCCACCAGCAACATCTGCACCGCGCAGGCCTTGCTGGCCGTGATGGCCGGGCTTTACGCCGCGTGGCATGGCCCGAAAGGGCTTACCACCATCGCTACCCGCGTTCATCGCCTGTGTGGCATCTTCGTGCGCGGCCTGGCGGATCGCGGCATTGCGCCCGCGCACCAGGGCTGGTTCGACACTCTGCGTTTCGAGCTGGCCGCCGAGGACGCAGCACAAACTATTTCCAGGGCCGCCGAAGCAGGTATCAACCTGCGTCGCATCGGTGACACGGGAGTTGGTCTCAGCTTCAGCGAGAAGACCACCCGCGCCCACCTGGAAGCCCTGTGGGCCGCGTTCCCTGGCGGCGACCAGGCGCCCGACCTGATCGCCATTGATCGCGACCTGGGCGAGCGCTGGAGCGCCATTCCGGACGCAGTGCAACGCCAAAGTGCGTTCCTGGAGCACCCGGTATTCAACCGTTTCCACTCGGAAACCGAGATGCTGCGTTATCTCAAGCACCTGGAGAACAAGGATTTGTCACTGACTCACGCGATGATTTCGCTGGGTTCGTGCACCATGAAACTGAACGCCACCAGCGAGATGATCCCGATCACCTGGCCGGGGTTCAGTGACATCCACCCCTTCGCCCCCGCCGAACAGGCCGAGGGCTACCACCAGCTATTCCGCGAACTGGAGGAAATGCTGGCGGCCTGTACCGGCTATGACGCGGTATCCCTGCAGCCCAACGCAGGCTCGCAGGGCGAGTATGCCGGCCTGCTGGCAATTCGCCTGTACCACGAGTCCCGCGGCGAGAATCACCGCGATGTCTGCCTGATTCCCTCGTCTGCGCACGGCACCAACCCCGCCAGCGCAGCGCTTGCGGGAATGAAGATCGTGGTGGTGGCCTGCGACGACAACGGTAACGTCGATGTCGACGACCTGCGCGCCAAGGCGGAAACCCACAGTGAGAACCTGGGTGCGCTGATGATCACCTACCCGTCCACACACGGCGTGTTTGAAGAACGGGTGCGCGAGATCTGTGAGATCGTCCACGACCACGGCGGCCAGGTGTACCTCGACGGCGCCAATCTCAACGCCCTGATGGGCTGCGCCGCGCCGGGCAAGTTTGGCTCGGACGTGTCGCACCTGAACCTGCACAAGACTTTCTGCATTCCGCACGGTGGTGGCGGCCCCGGCGTGGGCCCGATTTGCGTGGGTGAGCACCTGGCGCCGTTCCTGCCGGGCCATGGCGTGGTGGACAACAACTCGGGCGCCAACCCTCCGGTTGCAGCCGCCCCCTGGGGCAGCGCCGGCATCCTGCCCATCTCGTGGATGTACATCGCCATGATGGGCCGCGACGGCATGAAGAAAGCCACCCAGGTGGCAATCCTGAACGCCAACTACATTGCCCACCGCCTGCAGGGCGCCTACGAGGTGCTCTACACCGGCCGTAACGGCCGCGTGGCGCACGAGTGCATCATCGACATCCGTCCGTTCAAGGAAGGCTGCGGCATCAGCGAGGAAGACGTCGCCAAGCGCCTGATCGACTACGGCTTCCACTCCCCCACCATGTCATTTCCGGTGCCGGGCACGCTGATGATCGAGCCCACCGAGAGCGAGTCGCTGGAGGAGATGGAGCGTTTCTGCGAGGCGATGCTCTCGATTCGCGATGAGATCGCCAGGGTGGAAAGCGGCGAGTGGGATGCCGCCGACAATCCGCTGGTTAACGCGCCCCACACCGCGCAGGACCTGGCCGGCGAATGGAACCACTCCTACAGCCGCGAGACAGCAGCCTACCCGGTTCCCGGCCTGCGCCTGCGCAAGTTCTGGGCGCCGGTCAGCCGGGTAGACAACGTCTACGGCGATCGCAACCTGGTGTGCAGCTGCCCGCCGATGGAAGCGTGGATGGACAACACCGACTAGGGAGCAGTGCGGCGCTGGAAGGTGTACTCGAAATCCACCGAGATTTCGGCGCTGCCATCGTCCGGCACCGACAACAGCTGCACCACGGCGGTATCACCCTCGATCTGCATATGGGCGAAGCCCCACAGCAGGCCGCGGGCAAGAATGGTCTCGTGCTGGGGATATTTCAGCGCTTGCTGGCGAATGAAGTTGGTGTTCACCGGGCGCTGCTTGGAGGCAGCGCCGGATACCACCTGGACCAGCGGCTGCGCGGGCGGCTCGTCCATCACTGCGGAGCAGTCGTCGGTGTGAATCTCCAGGGTGTGGTCATGGCCCACAAGGAAGGCGTCCGCATAGCGGCACATCGCCGGAAGGATCAGGTCACGCAGCGCCCTACCCTGTTCGAACTTGCTACCCGATGATGACCAGATCGGGTGGTGGGCAACCACCAGTTTCCACTTCGCGGTTGAACCGGCCAGCGCCTGCTCAAGCCAGGCGGCCATGTCGAGCTCGGCCTGGGTCATTGGCTCGACGAAGTAGTCTGGATCTTCAAGCACATCGGTGACCACCTCCGCGCCATTTTCGTCCAGGTAGTCTTCGTAAACCGTGGTAGCGGCCAGCATCATGCTGGTGTCGATCACGAACAGCTCGACATCGCCGCCGCCGGAAGGTGGCTTGACGCGGTAGAACGTGCCATCGATGTAGAAGCTGTCCGATTGCTCCAGGTAATCAATCTGCAGAAACCCGGCTTCCCGCGAGGTTTCCCAGTCATGATTGCCGAGCGTCACGTAGGTGACGAAGCCAGGGTCATCCGCAACCAGGTTGCCGTAGGGCTTGCCCAGCATGTCATGGAAGCGATCGGTGTCGGATTTGCCATCGGCCCCGAGGGTCGCACCGCTTGGATAAATGTTGTCACCCAGCATCAGGCCAAAGTCGCAGGTGGCCAGGCTGGCGCAATAGTCCTGCATCGCCTGGGAGATCGCATCCATTCCAGTGGCCGGCACCACGCCGCCGGTAACCGGCGAGATAGCAAACGGACGCGCCTCGTACTCGTCCTCCGGCCGCTTGTCTTCCAGCCAGTCCTGCCATTCGCTCTCCAGGTATTGTTCCTCGGAGTAGCGGTCCTCAAAATCGTCCTGGTCGGGATACATCAAGTGGTAACCACTGTCGCCGAACATAAGGATTCCGACAGAAAGCGGCTGCTCGGAAGGCGCTGCCGCATCACTCGGCGCCCGGACGCAACCTGCCAGCAGGAAAAGCGCCAGGATGGCGCAAGATGGAACGACTAAACTTGGTGCCCGCACCGAAGCAATCAGACTCATGAAAAACGATCTCCCCAGAATATGAATGATATTTTCTATTATAGACAGTACTGGAATATTTATTCCATTCTCTGACATAATAGCCGGGCTTGTCCGTCAACCACCCTAAACTGAACACATTCCAACTTTATGAAAAATATTCTTGTTCCTTCCCTGCTTGTTTTCGCGCTCGCCGCCTGCAACAAACCCGCTGAACCGCCGGCAACCACCCATGAAGTGCAAGAGCCAGCCAGCAGCGAACCAACCAGTCACTCGCTTGGCGCAGCGCTTGAAACACCCCCAACCCTGGCGGGAGAAGCCAGTTCGGCAGCGATTGTGATCAATGGCGATGACCCTGCAAGCAGCCTGGTCCTTGGCGCTACCGGCGGTGGCGGGATCGAGATCTATTCACTGGCCGGCGAGCGCCTGGGCACACAGGCTGACCGCAAGGCCACCCTGGTTGATGTGCACTACAACTTTCCACTTTCCGGACACCCCCGCACCCTGGTGGTGGCATTCGACCCGGCAACCTCCGAAATCGTCAGCTACACCCCGGGCGAGGACGGAAACAGCCTGCAGTCGATCGCCGGCGAACCGATTGTTACCGGCACCGAGCTGGAAGGGCTTTGCCTGTACCGCAGCCCGATCAGCGGCAATTTCTACGCGTTTGGAGCCGGAGATGGATACCTGCAGCAATGGGAACTGTATGAACGTGACGGCGCGGTGGCCGGGCGCTTGATTCGCAACGTGCCCGCGGGCCTTGGCGCCGCGTACTGCGTGGTTGAGGACCGCTCTTCCACCCTGTTCTACAGCCAGGAAACCGTGGGCGTTTGGCGAATGAACGCCGAGCCGGAATCCGAGGCAGTGCCCGTGGCGGTGGAAGTTGCCAACCCGTTCGGTCGCTTCGAGGGAGACATCAAGGGCATCAGCCTGTACGAACAGGCCGATGGCAGCAGTTTCCTGCTGGTTTCCAATGCCGACACCGGCCTGGTCCACGTTTACCAGGGGCCCGATTTCGAGCACGCCGGCGCTTTTTCAATAGCAAGCGGCGCCATCGACGGCGTTGAGGAAGTTGAAAACCTGGGCGTTGCCAGCGTGTTGCGGACCAGCGAATTTCCCGGCGGCGTGGTTATCGCCGTGGATGAAGCCAACGAGGAAGGGGGCAGCAACTTCAAACTGCTTTCCTGGCAGGCGATTGCCGATGCGCACGGCCTGGCAGTCACCGCCGCATTGGACCCGACGCAAGCCACGCCGCCAACCGCGACCACGGTAGCCGCCACCGTCGAAACCCAACCGGTGGCGGGTTTTGGCGATGCGGCCGATGACCCGGCCATCTGGGTCCACCCCAGCCAGCCGGAACTGAGCCTGATCATCGGAACCCAGAAACAAAGAGGACTGAACATCTACGCCATGGATGGCAGCCTGTTGCAGACCATTGCTGATGGGCGAATCAACAATGTCGACCTGCGTTATGGCTTTCCACTGGGCGACGGGCAGGTGGACGTCATTACGGCTACCAACCGCACCACGGAGACCATCGGCATCTACGCAGTCGACCCTGAAACCCGCAATATCTACAACATTTCTGACGGCGATATTGCCACCGATATGGGCGACCCGTACGGCCTGTGCATGTACCGTAGCGCACAAACCGGCACCTATTACGTCATCGCCAATGACACCGATGGCCGGGTGAAACAATGGCGGCTGGTGGATGGCGGCAACCAGCGCATTGGTGCAGAACTGGTGCGTGACTTTGCAGTCGGTTCACAGACCGAGGGCTGCACGGCCGATGACGAGGCCGGCATTCTCTACATTGGCGAAGAAGACGTGGGCATCTGGAAATACCAGGCCGAACCCGATGCAGGAACCGAGCGCACCATGGTCGACAGCACCGAAGACGGCAACCTCACCGATGATGTCGAAGGCCTTTCCATCTACTACGGCCCCAACGGCTCGGGCTACCTGCTGGCCTCCAACCAGGGCGCCGACAGCTACGCGGTTTACGAGCGCGGCGGCGATAACCGGTTCCTGGGCATCTTCCACATCATCGCCGACCCGCAAAGCGGTATCGACGGCGCTTCCGAGACCGATGGCCTGGACGTGACCAGCGCCAACCTTGGTCCTGCCTTCCCCAACGGCGTGTTCGTGGTCCAGGACGGCCGCAACATCACCCCGAAAGAGCGCCAGAACTTCAAGCTGGTGCCGTGGGAGCGCATTGCCGAGGCGATGAACCTGGAAGTGCACTCCGGTTACGATCCGCGCGCCCAGTGATTCCGCGTTGAAGTCCATCCTTAAATTTTTCGCGGCCGGTGAGGACCGGCCGCAACTGACCGATGCGGCGGAGATTGACCGGCAGTTCCACTATCACCGCCGCAACATCATCGTTTTCATGACGGTTTGCTACGGGCTGGGCTATGTCTGCCGCCTGGCCCTGAACGTGGTGAAGAAGCCGATGATGGACGCTGGCCTGTTCACCCCCGAGGAAATCGGCCTGATTGGCTCGATGTTGCTCTACGGCTATGCGCTGGGGAAATTCAGCAACGGTTTCCTGGCGGATTACTCCAACGTAAAACGCTTTTTCGCAGCCGGGCTGTTCATGTCCGCCATGCTCAACTTCGGCATGTCGCTTTCCTCGGTATTGTGGCTATCGGCCATGCTCTGGGCCCTCAATGGCTGGTTCCAGGGATTCGGCGCGCCCGCCTGCGTGGTGGCACTGGCCAACTGGTTCAGCCACCGGGAGCGCGGCCGCTACTACGGCATCTGGAGCACTGCGCACTCCATCGGTGAAGGCCTGACCTATCTCGGCATTGCGATCCTCATCGCGCTGCCGCCCAAGGGCCTGGGCCTGCCATGGCAGTACGGTTTCTGGATTCCTGCGGCCATCTGCGTGTTCGCCGCCTGGCTGGCCTATCGGTTCCTCCAGGACCGCCCGCAGACCCTGGGCCTTCCATCGGTGGCCGAGTGGCACCATGACACGGTCAGCCCAACGCGGCCGACCACCCACAGCCCGTCGCAGATCTGGCGCGACCAGCTCAAGGTGCTGGCCATTCCGGCCATCTGGGTGATCGCCCTCGCCAGCTCCAGCATGTACGTCACCCGCTACGCGATCAACAGTTGGGGCAATGTTTACCTGCAGGAAATCCGCGGCTTCGACCTGTTCGACGCCAACCTCTTTATTTTCCTCAACACCGCAGCCGGCATTCTCGGCTGCGTGGCCTATGGCTACATGTCTGACAAGTGGTTTGCGGCGCGCCGGCCGCCGGCCAACCTGATCTTCGGGCTGATTGAACTGGTGCCGTTGTTTATCATCTTCTACGGCCCCGCCAACAGTTATGTGCTGGCCGCTGCGCTGGTGCTGTATGGTTTCGGCCTGAGTGGCCTGCTGGCCTCGCTGGGCGGCCTGTTCGCCATCGATATCGCACCCAAGAAGGTGGCGGGCGCGGCGATGGGCTTTATTGGCATATTCAGCTATATCGGCGCGGGCCTGCAGGATTACATCAGCGGCATGCTGATCTACAAAACCGAGATGAAGGTTGTTTTCCAGATGGGCGAACAGTCAGCGACGGTCTTTTTCTATGACTACACCGTGCCGGTGCTTTTCTGGGTCAGCGCTTCGGTGCTTTCGATCATCCTGGCCACCAGCCTGTGGAAGGTAAAAGCGCGTGACTGATCGCACCTCCACGCTTAATCGGTTGGCGTTAGCTGCGCTTTGCAGCCTGGTGATGGCCGCCTGCACGCCCGACAGCGAAGACGATTACTGCAATCACCACTACCTGTACCATGCCGACCACCAGGACCAGGTTGGCAACTTCACCGCCAACCTGGACGCTGGCGGGCAACTGCTGGTCACCGTTGAACTGCCGGGCCAGCCCCTGGCAAGCCAGCTACTCGAGAACCCCGGCAATGTTTACCAAGTCAGCAGCGAGACGGCGTGCTCCAGCGCTGAAGTAGCCATTGAAAGCATCGAAAACGGAACTCGGGCGAGCTATCAGTCTGACTGTGGCAGTGATAACCGGGTGGAACAGATCAATGTCGGGCTGTTCGACAGCCTGGACTCGCTTGAAGAAGTGGAAGTCGTCATCACCACGCCAGCAGCGCAAAAGCACTTTGCCATCAGCCGCCAGTGCGACGCGGCCATTTTCCGCCTGCAGGACCACCGGAAAGCCCCATGAGCGCCCTGCCCGACCGGCTCACCTTTGCAATGGAAACCGCCCGCGCGGCCGGAGACCTGGCGCTGCGCTACTTCAAAGACCTGGCCAACATCAAGGTTCACAGCAAGGGTGTGCAGGACATGGCCAGCGAAGCCGATATCGCGGTCGAGAACCTGATTCGTCAGGCCGTCGAGGCGCGCTACCCGGGCGATGCTTTCCTCGGCGAAGAGAGCAGCGACGACTTTCGCCTGGAGCCCGGCAAAGGCACCTGGATCGTTGACCCGATCGACGGCACGCAACCCTTTATCAATGGAATCCGAAGCTGGTGCATTGCCCTGGCGTACGTTGAAGGCACCGATATTCGCCACGGCGTGATTTTCGACCCGAGCGCCAACGAACTGTTCTCGGCCAGCGCCGGCCTGGGCGCTCGGCTCAACGACCAGCCGATTCAAACCGCCAGCGCCACCAGCCTGGCGGATGGCCTGGTCAGCGTGGGCTACTCAAACCGGGTGCCGCCCTCGGCGACCCTGGAGCCACTCACCCGCCTGATGCATGCCGACGGCATGTACCATCGCAGCGGCAGCGGGGCGCTGAGCCTGGCCTATGTCGGCGCCGGCAGGTTGATTGGCTACTTTGAGCCGCATATGAATGCCTGGGATTTCGCCGCCGGCGCTCTGATCGTCCGCGAAGCGGGCGGGCGCACCAACGACTGCATGCCCACACCGCAGGCGATGATCGATGGCGGGCCCATGGTGGCCGCGGCTGCCGGGGTTTACGAGGCCCTGGCGGACGTTATTGCTGGCTGAATGAGGCCTGCTTTAGCGCCGCGAGATGCTGGAACCCCTTGCGGGCATAGGTCATCGGCGGCGCGACGCTTGGATCCTGCTCGGCCTCCACCACCGCCCAGCCGGAGTAGCCGGCATCAGCCAGCGTTGTGAACACCGGCGCATAGTCCACGCAACCATCCCCGGGAACAGTAAACGCGCCGTCCAGTACCGCATCCAGGAAACTGCTGTCCCGGTTGAGGCAATCGCTGAGCACCGCGGCCCTGATGTCCTTGCAGTGCAGGTGGCCAATACGACTGCCATAGGTTTGCGCCAGCGACAGCGGATCGGCCCCGGCAAACACCGCGTGACCGGTGTCGAGCAGCAAGTAAACAGAATCGGTAGTGGCCGACATCATGGCGTCAATGTCCTCCGCGCTTTGAACCACCGTGCCCATGTGGTGGTGGTAGCACAGCTTGAGGCCCTGATCGGCGGCGATGTCTGAAACCTGCGACAGCCGTTGGCCAAACTCGCGCCACTCGCCTGCGCCCAGCCTGGGCCGCTGGGAGAGCCTCGCGGCGGGGTCGGAATGGATGCAGGCGGTGACCTCGGCAAAGATCAGCACATCGCAGCCCATGGCACGCAACAGCGCTGCGTGGGCCTCCATGCTCTTCGCCTCCTCGTCGGCATTACGCGCCAGCAAGCGCCCGCTGTACCACCCGGAAACCAGCGACAGCTCATGTTCATCGAGCAGGGGCTTCAGCGCATCCGCGGTGCGCGGAAACTTGTGCCCAAGCTCAACACCCTGGTAACCCGCGCTGGCCGCCTGGCGCAGGCAGGTATGCAGCGAAATGTCGCCACCGATGTACTGCAGGTCATCGTTGCTCCAGGTTATCGGGTTGATGCCGATTCGAAGGCTCATCGGCGCTCCTTGATCTGATCGTGGTATCGCTCGGAAGCCCTGCGCACGTTTTCGTCGCTGGAGACATCCGCCACCGGCACATCCCACCAGGCGCCACCGGCGCTGGTGGAGGCAACCGGGTCGGTTTCGATGACGACCACGTACGTGCGGTCGGCTTTCCGCGCACGCTCCAGGGCGGGGCCAAGCTGGTCCAGCCCTTCCACTTTTTCCGATTGCGCACCGAGTGACGCCGCATGAGCAGCAAAATCGATCTCTTGCGCCTGATCGTACGAGGAGTCCCAAAGGTTGTTGTACGCCTTGCCGCCGAGCGAGGTTTGCAGGCGGTTGATGCAGCCAAATCCGCGGTTATCCAGCACCACGATAATCAGTTTGTGGCCGAGGGCTACCGAGGTTGCGATTTCGGAATTGAGCATCAGGTAGCTTCCATCGCCAACCATCACCACAACATCCCGCTGCGGAAGCGCCATCTTGACGCCGAGGCCACCGGCGATTTCATAACCCATGCAGGAAAAACCATACTCGAGGTGGTAGCTGTCCGGGTCACCGGCGCGCCACAGTTTGTGCAGTTCGCCCGGCAGGCCACCGGCGGCGCAAACCACGGTGGCGTTGCTTTCAAACAGGTGATTCACCACGCCCACCACCTGGGCGTCTGACGGACTTTCGCCTTCGTTAGCAGCAATGGCATCACTAACCGCGCTGTTCCAGGCATCGCGCAACTGGTTCGCCTTCTCTACCCAGGCCTGGGGGGCGGAGTAGTCGGCAAGCAGCGGCCCCAACTCTTCGAGGCACCGCAGCGCATCTCCCTGGAGCGACAAATCGGATCGCTTTACGGCATCGTGGCGAGCAACGTTGATACCCAGGATACGTGCCGGGTCACCGCCACCCGCGCCACCGAACAACAGCCCCGAGCCGGTGGTGAAATCCTGCAACCGGGTGCCTAGCGCAATGACCAGGTCGGCCTCGGCCACCAGCGTGTTGGCGCTGGTGGAACCGGTGACGCCAATGGCCCCCACATTGCGCGGATGATCCCACGGCAAGGCGCCCTTCCCCGCCTGGGTTTCTGCCACCGGAATGCCGTGCTTGTCGCAAAATTCAGCCAGTTCGACGGTGGCTCCGGAGTAATGGACGCCGCCGCCGGCCACCAGAACGGGCCGCTGCGCCCGGCCGATGGCCCTGGCTGCTTCAGCCAACTCCTCCTGGTCAGCGCCAACGCGTCGCATCCTGTGTACTCGTGGCTCGAAGAACACCTCGGGATAGTCCCAGGCCTCCGCCTGCACATCCTGTGGCAGGGCCAGCGTCACCGGGCCACAGTCGGCCGGATCAGTGAGCACAGACAGCGCCAGGGGAAGCGATTGCAGCAGCTGCTCAGGCGCAGTGATGCGATCCCAGTAACGCGACACCGGGCGGAAACAGTCATTGGCGGTGACGGTCGGGTCGGAAAAATCTTCCACCTGCTGCAGCACCGGGTCTGGCAGGCGGTTCACAAAGGTGTCACCGGGGAGCAGCAGCACGGGTAGCCGGTTGACATGGGCCAGGGCCGCCGCGGTGACCATGTTGGTGGCGCCCGGCCCCACCGAGGTGGTGCAGGCCATCATGCGCCGGCGCCGATGCGCCTTGGCGTATGCAATGGCGGCATGGGCCATGCCCTGCTCATTGTGGGCGCGGTATACCGGCAGGGCGTCCCGCTGGTCCTGCAGCGCCTCGCCCAGGCCCGCCACGTTGCCATGGCCAAATATTGCGAAGATGCCGCCGAACAGGGGCAGCCGCTCGCCGTCGATCTCGCTGGATTGCGCGGCCAGGTAGCGCACCAGGGCCTGGGTCATTGTCAGTTTTATCGTGGCGCCCATGTTGAAGAACTTGCCCCCTGCCACACGCTGATCACTTCGCGGTATCGCTCCGCCACGCTGGAAATCACCGTCTCGTCGTCCATTTCACCGCCAAACCATTGCCTGGCCGCGGCGCCAAAAATGCTTCTACCCACGGCAAAACCCTTGCACACGGGGTGGGCGGCCGCAACCCGGAAGCTCTCGGAGAGCGCCGCCAGCGGGGCGTCCAGCCCGAGCAGCAAGACGCCGCGGCACAGCGGGTCGTAACGCTCGATGACCTGGCTGATATTGCTCCAGCCTTCGCTGCTTTGGGATTCAAGTTTCCACCACGCCGGGTAAACTCCCAGGTTGTAGAACCGGCGCATCACATTAGCCACCGTTTCATCGCCACAGGTCTGGCCACTGGCGGTGGCGATCACCTCCAGCAGCAATTCACGGTCGAGCGCCACGCAGTCGTCATGGAGCGCTTTGACGCGCTTTTCCTGCTCCAGGCGAAGCTCAATGGGGTCATCCGGGTGGTAGTAGACCAGGCATTTCACCACGTGACTGGCCGGCCAGCCCTGCAAGGGCAGGCCCATCGAGTTTCGCGGGTCGAACTCAAGCGGGCAGGATCCGGGCACTTCCACCGGCCGCCCAATCCACCAGCCTTCTGCCGTCAAGCGATTGAGGACGTGTTCGCCGTAGCGTTCATCGACTATAAGCCCGAGGCGGCCGCTGCCATCAACGCCATCGCTGACCTGGAGCAATGCCTCTGCAACCAGCGACTTGAAGCGGGAAATTTTCTCCGCCGGCGGCCGGGTGGAAACAACCAGTTCTTCAAGCTGGCGACGGTGGTCAAAGGCCAGGATAAACATGGGCGCCTGGGTCTGTGGGCGGTTGGATGCGCGATGCAGGTGGTTGAGCCGGGCATCGAGATCGGGGCGCGGCACCTGGTCCGCCCGCGAGAGATAATCTTCCAGTTCCAGCCGGCTGGGCATCGCCGGCGTGCAGCCATGCCTGGAAACCACCAGCGCACCACAGGCGTTGCCGTGCCGTGCACAGGTTTCCCAGGATTCATCACGCAGCCACGCCGCCAGGAATCCGCTTAAAAAGGCATCGCCCGCACCCAGCACATTGAGCACCTCGACCTTGACGCCGGGCGCCGAAATCCCTTCGTCCAGGCTGCCCGGGATCGCGCCGTCGAACACGCTGCAACCCAGTGGTCCGCGCTTCAGCACGATGACCGCGTCGGTCCTGGCGCGGATGTTGATGAGCGCCGTCAATGTATCGCTGTCAGCGCCGGCGATCTGGATTTCTTCCTCGGTTCCCACCACCAGGTCGCAATCCGGCATCAGGCCCTGGATCCGCTCACTGGCTTCCCGCGATGGCACGTAGCGCTCTTCGCCCCCGCCGGCGGGCACCAGCCCCCACAGCACCGGGCGGTAATCGATATCCAGCACCACGCGGGTGCCGTTGGCCCTGGCAAAGGCAATCGCCTGCTGAACCACTGCGTACGTCCCGGCAGTAGAAACGTGCGTGCCCGTGATGGCAAGCGCCCGGCTGGAGGCAATATAGGCTTCGTCAAAGTCCTCGAGACCCAGCGCCATATCGGCGCAGTTCTCGCGGTAGAAGATGTGCGGAAAGGCGTCCGGCCCGCTGATACCCAGCAGCACCAGCCCGGTGAGTCGCGATGGGTCAGTGCCTACATGGCTGACATCCACACCTTCCTTCTGCAGCGCCTCGCGAACGAAGCGGCCCATGTGCTCATTGCCCACGCGGGTGAGCATGGAGGAACGGATACCCAGGCGCGCCAGGCCCGCCGCGAGGTTGCCGGATGAACCGCCCAGGTACTTGGCGAAGCTCTGCATGTCTTCAAGGCGGCCGCCAACCTGGTGTCCGTAGAGGTCAACCGCGGCGCGCCCCAGGCAAATGACGTCGAGTGTCCTGGTCATCAAAATCCTTAGGCCTTCGGGCTCCAGTACTCGGCGTCCTGCCCCATGATCCAGCGGTGCTCCTCGGTAAACTCCGGCACCGTGTATGGGTCGTCAGGCAAGTGACGTATCACCCACGAGTAGTACATGCCATAACCCGGCGCTGCGCACTGGGCATGATCCGCCAGGTCCATGATCTTGACGGTGTCGTACTGGCGCACCTTGAGCACCGTTTCGCCAAGCTCGCCGTGGCCGTAGCCCTGCGGCTCGGTGAAACGGTAGTGGTAAATCTCGGGTTGCGGGTGATGATGCGGCGGGTAGCTGGACCATCCGCCCTGGAACGTAATGACCTCACCAAGCACGAGTTCGGCGCCCGCAGGTGCATTGCTGCCATCGAATATGGTGCGCACATAGCGCAGGCAGCGATCATCCACCTGTCCCTTGCCGCGCGGCTCGTTGGCAACGTCGTCGGGGTGGTAGATGCGCGCTTCGAAGGGCGTGGAATTGTCACAGTAGTAGACGGTGAATTCACTATCCTCTTCCACTTCCATGTGAACCGGCGTACCCGCGCTGACATGCACGCAGCTTGCAGACTCGTCAAACAGGCTGCCCCGCTCGAACGTGAATGCCTGTCCGCCCACCGAGCCGCTGACCTTCCCTGCCATCAACAGCCAGGCGGTTTCGTGTTCGGTGGTCAGGGAGACCGTTTCGCCTTTGTGAAGCTTGAGCACGTCGAGTGAAATGGGCATTCCATCTTCATCGTCCTCGTGGCGCACGATTCGGGTTTGGCCCGGGCCGAAGCCGTCGCGGTGGTGGTTGATGTGAACGCTCATGCTTACCTCTGCTAATTCCGTTATTCAGGCATCAAGACCCAAGCTGGAGACCTTGAGCCACTGTTGCTGTTCTGCCGATTTCTCGATCGCATCCACCAGTAACTGCACCCGGTAGCCGTTGGCAAAATCCTCGTCCACCGGTGTTCCCGTCTCTATGGCGCGCAGCAAGTTGCGCACTTCAATCACCTTGAGGTCATTGATGCCCAGGCCATGCCCCGGCGCCGGGCAAAACGCCGAATAGTCGGGGTGCTGCGGTCCGGCGAGTATGGTGCGGAAACCCTGGCGGCCGGTCGCATCGCCGGCCGCGTAGAAGCGAATTTCATTCATGCGCTCCTGGTCAAACACCAGGCTTCCCTTGCTGCCAGAGATTTCAAAGCACAGGCCGCACTTGCGCCCGGTGGCAACCCGGCTGATCTCCATCGAACCGCTGATGCCGCGCTCAAAGCAAAGCAGCACCTGGGCGATGTCCTCGTTCTCCACGTCCCGCATCTCGCCACTTGGCGGATCCCGACGCTGGTGATGGCGGGTATCGAGCGCGCCGAACACGTCAGCGATCGGCCCAAGCAGGTACTCGGCCATGTTCAACAGGTGGGTTCCCAGGTCGGCCAGCGCGCCCGCCCCACCCTGGCTGCGCAGGCAGCGCCAGCTGAACGGCACCTCCGGGCTGGCCATGTAGTCTTCGAAATAACTCCCGCGGAAACTGAAAATCTCACCCAGTTCACCCGCAGCGATCATCTCGCGTGCAAGCGTAATCAACGGGCTGCAAGCATAGTTGAAGCCCATTGATGTCTGCACCCCGGCTTCCGCCGCGGCCTGGCAGATCAGCTTTGCATCCGCGCTGTTCAGGGCCAGAGGTTTCTCACAGTAAACGTGCTTGCCCGCGGCAATGGCGGCCAGCGCCATGTCCTTATGCAGGTGATTCGGGGTACAGATATCCACGATGCCGATAGATTCGTCACTACAAACTGCCAACCAGTCGTCACTGGCGCGGGCGAAACCCCAGGCCTTTGCCAGCCGTCCCGCCTTGTCGATATCGCTGTCGACCAGGCAGTCCAGGACAGGCGCCGAGACCTCGGGAAATGCAGTAGCCACTGACCGCAACGCAATGGCGTGGGCTTTGCCCATGAATCCTGTGCCAATCAGGCCGATGTTTAAACTAGTCACGTGGCGCCTACATTAAACAAGTAGAATATATTTTTCAATTACTACGTTTTTGAAACAAATTTTCGAACAGGCAAATCAGACCAGGCTCACCGGGGCACCGCTTTCATGTGAACGTTGCGCGGCATCGGCAATCTCAAGCGCTCTCAGGCCATCGACTCCATTAGGCATTTCGACAGCCTCGCCGACGAGCTTGCGGAAGAATTTTTCCAGTTGCAGCCGGTAGGCATCGGCATAGCGCTCCAGGAAAAATGGCAGCGCCACCTCGCTGTGATATCCGTGCTCATCGGCCCAGTTCAAATGAGTGGCTTTGGCGTTGCCGCTGCTCACCATGCCGCCTGAGCCGAATGCCTCGATGCGCTGGTCATAACCATAGCTGCAGCGGCGCGAATTGCTGATGTGACAGAGTTTTCCACTGGCGGTTTTCAACACCGCCATGGCGGTGTCGACATCCCCCAGCGCCTCGATCTGCTTATCCACCAGCACGCTGGCAACAGCGATGATTTCAACCGGCTCCTCACCCAGCAGCCAGCGCGCCATGTCAAAGTCATGAATCATCATGTCGCGGAACAGCCCACCGGAGCGCCCGATGTAGTCGGCGGGCGGCGGCGCGGGATCGCGGCTGGTGATGGTAAGCATCTCCAGGTTTCCGATGGCGCCATTCACAACTTCCAGCTTCAACTGGTTGAAGGTGGGGTCGTGGCGTCGGTTAAAGCCCAGGCACAGTTCAACGCCATGTTGTTCAACAACGGCGAGACTGTTGCGCGCGGTTTCCACATCCAGGTCGAGCGGCTTTTCGCAGAAAATGGCTTTTCCGGCCCGCGCGGAGGCTTCAATCAGGCCTGCATGGCTGTCGGTGGAACTGGCGATGATAACCGCGCCAACCCGGTCGTCCGCCAGGGCATCTTCCACCGAGCTGACCTTTGCGCCACAGGCATCAGCGAGATCCTCGGCAGCAGCCGAAGAGATGTCCGCAACATGCAGTATCTCGCCAAGCGGGCTGGCATGGGCGTTGCCGGCATGAATCCGGCCAATGCGCCCGGCGCCAAAAACGGCGAGGCCAATGGGCGCTTGCGCTTGCGTCATTCGGCGGGCCCTTTATGAGTTCCCAGACCATTGCCCCCGTTCGCTCCGAAACGGTAGGCGTAGCTGATGACCAGGGTCTGGGCCAGGCACATGGATGCGGTCAGGGAGCGAAACTGGCGTACCTCGGCATCCTTGATTTCAAAGCATACGGCGGCATCTCGCGCCACCGGGTTAAGTCGACTGTCGCTGATGGCGATGAGTGGCGTGCCATTGGCCTTGGCCCGCTCAGCCACATCTGCGGTCTCACTGGCGTAAGGACGAAAAGTCACCGCGATGACAATGTCCTCGGGACCCATCATCCAGCTTTGCTCCGAGGTCATGCCCGCCACGCCATCCAGCAGAAAAGCACGCTTCTCAACGTGGCTCAGCGAATACGCCAGGTAAGCCGCAACCGGAAACGAGCGCCGTACGCCGGCCAGGTAGACCGTGTGGGCTTTGTGCATCAGGTCAATGACTGTTTCCAGGTCATCCTTGCTGACGCCCTCGCGCAAATGCTCCAGTGCGATGATGTTGCTCTCGGTGAAATCGTGCATCACGTTGAATGGAGAGAACCAGTCCATGGAGTTTGAGCGTTCACGAAACTGCCTGACCCGCTCCGAGTAACTCGGGCTGGGCGAGGCTGCAAGAATCTCGTCGCGGAACAGGCGCTGCATCTCGCTGGCGCCACCGTAACCCAGGGCCTTGGCAAAACGCACGATGGTGGACGGCTGAACATCACAACGGCCGGCAATCACAGACAGGGTCTCAACCGCAATATCGTTGGGGTTGTCCAGCACGTAGGACGCCACCTGCTTGAGACGCGGGCTCATGGCCTCGTAGCGACTGGCAATTTCCGTTCGAAGCGCTTGCAGGTTTGTGGGTGGTTTTTGTGGCATCTGTTTCATATCGGTTTGGGCTGTTGGGCACTATGAAACATCTTTTTCAGCTCTGAAACAAATATTTCATCTAAGGCCGGTACAGTGGTCGATCGGTCGATCGAATTCTGTGCCCCAGGGTGATATTAGAAAATATATTCCAACTTTTTACAAATAAAAAATTTTGTTCTATACTGGATCGCGGCCAAAGAATGCTGCCCTTAAGAAAACAACTTACAAGAACGACTCTTCACACAAATACCGTGGCCGGATGCTCACCAGCGGCCGGGAGATAAACAAATGTTTAAGACTTCGCTTGCCTCCTTCGCAATCTTGATCGTCGCACTCCTGGCCACACCCGTGGCTTTTGCACAAACCGTTACTGGCGCGCTGACTGACGAAAGTGAACGCGTGCCGTTTTCGGGCGCCCTGGTGCGGGTTGAAGGAATTCCCCGATCCACATCCACAGACGACAGGGGCCGCTTTCGCCTAACCAACATTCCTGCCGGTTCGCACACACTGGTGATCTCGTACGTCGGCGCCGAGGACATGCGCATCCCCATCACGGTTCCGGCTGAAGGCCTTGCCATGGGCAGCGTGGTGCTGGGCGGCGATGTCGCCCAGGCCAGCCAGATCGAGGAGGTGCTGGTTGAAGGCCAGGCCGCCGCGGTCGCAAACGCACTGAACCAGGAGCGCGCGGCAGACAACCTGGTCTCGGTGCTGGACACCGACGCCATGGGCCAGTTTCCAGACCAGAACGTGGCCGAGTCGCTTAATCGCCTGCCCGGCGTGACGGTGGAGAATGACCAGGGCGAGGGCCGCTACGTGGTCATCCGCGGCATGGACCCCGACCTGAATGCAACCTCGATTAACGGGGTTCGAGCCAGCACAGGCGAACCACGCCGCGCGCTTCAACTCGACGTGATTCCCTCCGATGTTCTTGACGGGCTGGAAGTGAGCAAGACCCTGACCCCGGACATGGATGGCGACGCGATTGGCGGTTCCATCAACATCAAGACCCTGAGCGCCTTCAGCCGCAACGGCCCTTACGTGAAGGCCCGCGCGGAAACGGGCTATACCGACCTGCGCGGCGACTACAACCCCAAGGTTTCCGTGGCCGGCAGCAATATTTACGAACTGGCCAATGATCGCCGGCTGGGCATTGCCGGCGCCATCAGCTACAACAATCGTCGCCTGCAAGTAGACAACAACGAGGGCGATGACTGGGAAGTGGGCGACAACGGCAACGACTTTGCCGAAACTTTCGAGCCGCGCCTGTATACCGTTGATCGCCAGCGCGTCAGCGCGGTGCTCAATTTCGACCTGGATGTCAGCGACTCTACCCAACTGCACTTGTACACCCTGTACAGCGAATTTGAAGACACCGAGTTACGTGACGCGGTAGCTTTCGGCCTTGATGATGTCGACCAGGACACGCTGACCGCGACGCGGGCCGACTACTACACGGCGGAAGTCGAGCACTCCACCAAGGACCGCACCCAGACCGCCGATACGCTGTCGATCTCCTTTGGTTCTGAAACCCAGTTAACCGACTGGCTGTTCAAATCAAACCTGGGTTATTCCTCGGCCAAGGAACACACACCGGACGAAGTTGATTCCGTGTGGGTAGCCGAGTTTGAATCAGGCGACGACTACATCACCGATGGTTCGCCGGTGCTGTCGCTGGACCGCAGCAACCCGCAAATCCCGGTGGTGGATTCCGCCTTCTGGTCGGCGCTGCAGGACGACAGCCTGTTTGAGCTCGACGAGATCGAAACCCTCGACGAAACCAACAAGGACCAGCAGACTTCCCTGAACCTCGATGCAATCCGCACCACCGGCTTCGGCGAAATCCAGTTTGGCGCCAAGGCGCGCTGGCGCACCAAGCAAACCGACGAGAACGTGAGCTTCTGGTCTAACGACGACACCTGGTTCATGTCGGATGTGCCCTACCCCGGCTTTGGCGACCAGTATGGTTTGCCAACACCGGTTACGCCGGTCCCGAACCCGACAGGCATTCGCGACATTCTCGCTTCAGGCCAGGGCATCGAGTTCGAAGAAATCGACTCAATCGTCGACTCGAACGTTTCCGATTTCAAATACGACGAGGACATCTACGCCGCCTACGGCATGGGCAAGTGGGAAACCGACCGCGCCACCTTTATCGCCGGTGTTCGCGTGGAACGTACCGAAACCAATAACCGCGGCAACGTGGTTGAGATTTTTGAAGAAGGCCAG
Organism: Gammaproteobacteria bacterium; assembly: GCA_030428105.1. Lineage (GTDB taxonomy): Bacteria > Pseudomonadota > Gammaproteobacteria > Xanthomonadales > SZUA-36 > JAUIBE01. The sequence goes on along the minus strand of JAUIBE010000005.1, from coordinate 77,458 downwards.
GAAGTTGGCGGCATTTTGCTTGAAGACGACATGGTTGTGGTCACGCCGGTGCAGGCCTCCAAGGACTACACCGACTGGCTGCCCAGCGCGACCCTGAGGTTTGATTTCTCCGAAAACCTGATCGGCCGCGCATCCGTTTATCGCTCGGTGGTTCGCCCGCGTGTGGAAGAAGTGGCGTTCCGTGTCGCCATCGAAGATGGCGAGGCCGAACTGGGCAACCCTGAACTCGACCCCTTCCTTTCATGGAACTACGACGCATCAATTGCCTGGTACCCCACCGACCTCAGCGTGCTCTCGGCGGGTATTTTCTACAAGGACATCGACGACTTCATTTTCATCCAGGAACTGGAAGGCTTTAACTTCCAGGGCCGCGAGCTGGACGAAGCCGTGATTGCCCTGAATGGCGATTCGGCACAGGTCAAGGGCATCGAGCTCAACTACCAGCAGCACTTCGGCTTCCTGGGCGCCCCCTGGGACGCCTTCCTGGTGGCCATCAACTACACCTTCGTTGACAGCGACGCGGACACCGGCGATCGCAAGATCACCCTGCCCAAGCAGGCCGAAAACATCGGCAGCCTGATGATTGGCTACGACAAGCACGGCTTCGACCTGAGGCTGGCGATGAAATACCGCGACAAGTACATCGACGAGCTGGTTGAAGAAGGTTACGACCGCTACACCGATGACCACCTGCAGTGGGACTTCACCGCCAAGTACCGCTTCAACGAGAACTGGCAGGTTTACGCCGAGGTCGTCAACATCGGCGATGAGCCGGAGTACTACTACGCAGGCAACCGCTCTCGCGTGTACCAGTACGACGATATCGGAACCGCCTACGCACTGGGTGTGCAGTTCAACTTCCAGTAAACCCGGACACCCGGGCATAAAAAAACGGCCTCCACTGGAGGCCGTTTTGCTATCCGGTGTTCACCGGACCGAATCTACATTTTACGCAGTGATCGAAGCGTGCATCTTCTTCAGCGCGTTGGCCTCGAGCTGGCGGATACGCTCGGCGGAAACACCGTAGCGATCGGCCAGGGTCTGCAGGGTAACTTTCTTGTCCTGCAGCCAGCGGCTGCGAATGATGTCCTGGCTACGATCGTCCAGCTCATCCAGGCCGCGGTAGAGCAAAGTGTTGTTGTGCTCTTCCAGGTCTTCGGCCGAAACCGTGTCTTCCGGGTCGTCGATCTTGCTTTCCAGGAACGCCACCGGGGCCACGTAGGGCTTTTCGTCGTCGGCGTTGTCGGGCAGGTCGAAACCGACATCCTGGCCGGACAGGCGCGATTCCATTTCCAGCACAACCTCGGGTTTCACACCCAGGTCCTTGGCAACCGCGTTCACCTCGTCGTGGCTGAGCCAGCCGAGGCGCTTCTTGGATTTGCGCAGGTTGAAGAACAGCTTGCGCTGCGCCTTGGTGGTAGCCACCTTGACGATGCGCCAGTTGCGCAGGATGAATTCGTGCATCTCGGCGCGAATCCAGTGCACCGCGAATGAAACCAGGCGTACGCCGTGATCAGGGTCGAAACGCTTCACCGCCTTCATCAGGCCGATGTTGCCTTCCTGGATCAGGTCGCCCAGGGCCAGGCCGTAGCCGGTGTAACCCTTCGCCACGTGCACCACGAAGCGCAGGTGCGCCAGCACCATGCGGCGGGCCGCCTCGATGTCGCCATCGTCGGCATAGGCACGCGCAAACGCCTGCTCCTCTTCGAGCGTCAATACAGGGATCTTGTTAACCTCGGCGATGTAGGCATCAAGACTGCCTGTTCCCGCCGGAACCAACAAGTGGCTTGGAACCAGATCTTTACTCATCAAAACCTCCTGGGCCAGCGGGCAATTTTACCACGCCCCATCCGTTGGGGGCCACCTCTGGCCGGTCTGCAATTTTGGACAACAACTGCACCGGCGGGTTCAGTAATTAGGGGGAACAATTTACCGGTCTTTTCAGTGGCGGATTCCACGCCCATGGGCGAGCAGCCTGAGATGCCTTTGCACCGACAGCCAGGCGCCCGCCAGGCCCAGCAATCCGCCCATCAGCAGCACCAGCAGGGCGCGGTCTGGACCCAGCCCCACGAGCTGGTGCTGGTTGCCGTAGGCATCCATCAGGCGCTCCAGCGGCGGTTGCAGGTAGGCCAGCCCCGCAAACAGCAGCAACAGGGCCAGCGCGGCCCCGGCCAGGCCATACCAGAAGCCGGAATACAGGAACGGCTGGCGGATGAATCCGTTGTTGGCCCCCACCAGGCTCATCACCTCGATTTCCTCGGCGCGATTGGCCACATCCAGGCGGATGGTATTGGCCACCACCACCACGACAGCCAGAGAGAACAGTACCGCCAGAACGGTGATGACCGCATCGCCCAGGGCCAGGAGACCCGACAGGCGCTGCATCCACTTGTGGTCAACCTGCACCAGTTCGATGCCCTCGCGCTGTTCCAGCCAGGGTTCCCAGTCGCGCACCCAGGCGTCGACTTCCGCCTGCCGGCCCGGCGGGGGCGATAACACCGCCACCCAGGGCAAGGGATTTTCGTCAAAGATATCCGCCGCCTGCCCGAAGCCGGACGCGGTGGTAAATTCCTGCATGCCCTCATCCGGCGAAATCAGCGAGACCCCGGCGCCGCCACGCTCGCTAACCGCCTCGGCCAACGCATTGGCCAGCCCTTCGCCGCCCTCACGCTGCAGGAACACGGTGATCGAGCCAAACTCGCTGGCCCTTAAATCCACCGCGCGCAGGTTCTCGACCGAGACAAACAGGCCAAGCGGCAGGGCCATCGCAATGCCCAGCACCAGGGCCGTCATCAGGGTGGCCAACTTGTGACTGAGCAGGGTGCCGATACTGGAAAACAGGCTATAGAGCTGGCGCCTGCCCCAGGAACGCATCTGCTGGCGTGTCGTTGAGTCGCTCATGATGCGCTTCGCCCGGTGACACCAGCAGGAATGTCATCAACCAGGTTGCCGCCGGAAAGCACCAGCACCCGGCGACTCATGGCGCGCACCAGGGCCAGGTCGTGGCTGGCGATCAACACGGTGACGCCCTGCTGGTTGATCTCGTCAAACAGGGCAAACAGCTCGCGCGATAGTTCGGGGTCGAGGTTTCCGGTGGGCTCATCGGCAATCAGGATCGGCGGCATGCTGACAATCGCGCGGGCAATGCCAACCCGCTGTTGCTCACCACCAGACAGCGCCGGCGGCCAGGCGCGCTCCTTGTGCAGCAGCCCGACCTTGTCCAGCGCGGCGCGCACCCGCTTGCGAATCTCCACGTAGCGCATGCCGGCAATCAGCAACGGCAGCGCGACATTGTCAAACACCGTCTTGTCGCGCAACAGCTTGTGATCCTGGAAGATCATGCCCACCCGGCGGCGCACCTTTGGCGCCATCGAAAGCGGGGTTTTGCTGAGATTCTGGCCGTTGACGAACACCTGCCCGCCGGAAGAAGTTTCCAGCATCATCACCAGGCGCAGCAGGGTGCTTTTGCCCGCGCCGGAGTGACCGGTCAGGAACGCCATTTCCCCGGCCGCCAGCTCGAAATTGACGTCCTTGAGCGCGGAGATTCCACCCGGGTAACGCTTGCTGACATGTTCGAAGGTAATCATGCGCCCTCGACCTTCCTGCTAGTTGCCGGGTTTCGCCCCAGACTTGCTGCGGCGCCTGCGTCGGCGCGGTTTGCCAGAACTGTTGCCCTTGCCCCGCCCCCTACCGCCGGACTTGAACCGGTCGCGGCGCGGCGGCGGTGGCGGAATGGTGATATCCGGCAGCGGCGATATTTCTTCCTGCTCTACCGGGATGGGGTAACCGATGTACTCCTCGATTTCCGGCAGGTGAAACGCGTAGTTCTCGCAGGCAAAGCTGATCGCCTCGCCACGCGCGCCCAGGCGGGCGGTACGGCCAATGCGGTGTACGTAGTCAGGCGCATCCTGGGGAATATCGAAGTTGAAAACGTGGGTGACGTCGGGAATGTGCAGCCCGCGCGCCGCCACGTCGGTGGCGACCAGGATGGGAATCTCGCCATCGTGAAAACGCTTGAGCAGGGTCTGGCGCTTTTTCTGTGGCACGCGGCCGGATAACGCCGCACTGTGCAAGCCGTTGGCGTTGAGCGTGCGGTTCACCTTGTCCGTGGCCGCGCGGGTGTTGGCAAACACCATAATTCGCCCCTCTTCCAACTTGCTCAGCAATGCCACTAGCAGCGGCAATTTCGCTTCGTTGGCCGGGTAATACACCGACTGGTGCACGTTGTCCGCCGTCACCTGGTCTTGCTCGACCTTCAGCAACTCGGGCTCGTTCATGTGCTCGTAGGCGAGTTCCAGCACCCGGTGAGACAGCGTGGCGGAAAACATCAGGCACTGGCGCTCATCTCGCGGCGGCAGTCGACGCAACAGGTAACGAATGTCCTTGATAAAACCCAGGTCGAACATGCGGTCGGCCTCGTCCAGCACCATCACCTGGATGTGGTCGAGGTTAAACACCTTCTGCTTGAAGTAGTCGATGAGGCGGCCGGGTGTGCCAATCAGCACATCCACGCCATCCTGCAGGGTCTTGCGCTGCTTGTCATAGTCGACGCCGCCGTAGGCCAGCGCAATTCGCAGGCCGCAGTGCTTGCCCAGCAACTCGGCATCCTTGTGAATCTGGATGGCCAGTTCGCGGGTGGGCGCCAGGATCAGGGCGCTGGGGTTCTTGTATTCGGTTTTCACCCCGGCTTCCAGCAGCCTCTGGAACAGGGCCAGCAAAAAAGCGGCCGTTTTGCCGGTGCCGGTTTGCGCCTGGCCGGCCACGTCCTTGCCTTCCAGCGCCACAGGCAAAGTAAGGGCCTGGATTGGCGTGCAGTGCTTGAATCCGGCGTCTGCCACCCCCTGTTTTACCTGCGGGTGTAGATTCAGCTTGTCGAATGCAAGATCACTCAGCGCGCTGGCTGTGGTCTGTTGAGGCATAATGCACGTTCTCAGCCCTGGTGTTTATCCAGGTTTCCTTCGAGGATTTGGTTCCCGGATTTAGGGTCGGGGAATTGCGGACCGGGCCTTGAAAACCGGCCCATTCGAATATATTAACTGGGCTTCTGTCACCATACCAGCGGACGGGTCCGCTGATTTCGGAGAATTCAAGTGAGCGAAAGTATTTTTAACGTTACCGACGGAGATTTTGAGAAGGAAGTTCTGGGCGCCGATGGCCCCGTCCTGGTGGATTACTGGGCGGAATGGTGCGGCCCCTGCAAAATGATTGCCCCGATCATCGAAGAAATCGCCGCCGAGTACGGTGACCGCCTGAAGGTCGCCAAGATGGACATCGACAGCAACACCATGACCCCGCAGCAGTACAGCATCCGTGGCATCCCCACGCTGATGGTGTTCCGCGATGGCAAAGTCCAGGGTACCAAGGTGGGCGCCATGACCAAGGGCCAGCTGAAAGCATTTGTGGACGAAGTCATCTGATTCGTGCTAGTTTTGTTCCATCCATACCGGGATTCACCCGGTTCGAAAGACTTCCCTAAAAAATAAAAGGATTTAGACAAGTCGGCGAAATGCCGGCTTTTGTGGGCCGAGCGCCAAATATGGCGCTCGACAATTTTCGACGCCTGAGCGGTCTTCTCCCAAGAATCGGCGCTGCACCGCCTGGCTTGTTTCCAAGTACAACCCTCTTTCCATGAACCGGCAATACGCCACGAAACTCCTTCCATAAGGCTGCGCGAACGCAGTTAATAAAACATGAACCTATCCGACCTGAAACTGAAACCTATATCCGAACTCCTTGAGATTGCAGATGACATGGGGCTCGAAGGCGTAGCCCGCTCGCGCAAGCAGGACGTCATCTTCTCCATCCTCAAGGCCCACGCCAAGAACGGCGAAAGCATTTACGGCGAGGGCGTACTGGAAATCCTCCAGGACGGCTTCGGCTTCCTCAGGTCGGCTACCGGCTCTTACCTGGCCGGGCCAGACGATATCTACGTCTCCCCCAGCCAGATTCGCCGCTTCGCCCTGCGCACTGGCGACATGCTGGCCGGCAAGATTCGCCCGCCGAAGGACAGTGAACGCTACTTCGCGCTGTTGAAGGTTGAGGAAATCAACTACGAATCGCCGGAAGCCGCCAAGCGCAAGATCCTGTTCGAGAACCTCACGCCCGAGTTTCCCACCGAGCAGTACAAGCTGGAACGCGGCAACGGCAGCACCGAGGACATTACCGCGCGCATCATCGACCTGGTAGCGCCCATCGGCAAAGGCCAGCGCGGCCTGGTGGTATCACCGCCGAAAGCCGGTAAGACCATCATGTTGCAGAACATTGCCACCAGCATGCGGGCCAACAATCCCGACTGCAAAATGATCATCCTGCTGATCGATGAGCGCCCCGAGGAAGTGACCGAAATGCAGCGCTCGGTGGACGCTGAGGTCGTAGCCAGCACCTTCGACGAACCCGCAACCCGCCACGTGCAGGTTGCTGAAATGGTGATCGAGCGCGCCAAGCGCCTGGTTGAGCACAAGCACGACGTGGTCATTCTGCTCGATTCCATCACCCGCCTGGCCCGCGCCTACAACACCGTGGCGCCCTCCTCCGGCAAGGTATTGACCGGTGGTGTCGACGCCAACGCCCTGCAGCGCCCCAAGCGCTTCTTCGGCGCGGCACGTAATGTCACCGAGGGCGGCTCGCTCACCATCGTCGCCACCGCGCTGGTGGAAACCGGCTCGAAGATGGACGAGGTGATCTACGAAGAATTCAAGGGCACCGGCAACATGGAAATTCACCTGAATCGCCGTATCGCCGAGCGCCGCATCTACCCGGCCATGGACATCAACCGCTCCGGCACCCGCCGCGAAGAGCTGATGATTGGCCAGGACATCCTCCAGAAAGTGTGGATCCTGCGTAAGTTGCTGCACCCGATGGACGAGGCCCAGGCCATCGAGTTCATGCTCGACAAGATGAAGGCGACCAAGTCCAACGAGGAATTCTTCAACTTCATGAAGCGCTAAAAACTTCGGAAGCTTTGACAACCGAATCTGTGATACCCCCAAACGCCAGGCAAGTCCTGGCGTTTTGGTTTGAAGAGATTGAACCCGCTCAATGGTTCAAGAAAGACCTGGCGTTTGACGCACTGATCCACGATCGTTTCCTGGCCCTGCTGGAAAGCGCCGCCCTGGGTGAACTGGACGGATGGCGCAGCACTGCCAAGGGCCGCCTGGCCGAAATCATCGTGCTGGACCAGTTCTCGCGCAATGCCTTCCGCGATACGCCGCGTGCCTTCGCGCAAGACCCGATGGCGGTTGCCCTCACCCAGGAAGCCATCAGCAACGGCGCCCTGGAGGCGCTGGATAAAACCGAGCGCGCCTTCCTGCTGATGCCCTTGATGCACTCGGAATCCAGGGTTATCCATGAACGCGCCCTGGCGCTGTTCAACCAGTACACGCCCGAAAACAACGCCGAGTACGAGGCCAAGCACAAGGCCATCATCGACCGCTTTGGGCGTTATCCGCACCGCAATGCAATCCTGGGACGCGAGTCCACGGCGGAGGAAATCGAGTTTCTGAAACAACCCGGCTCCAGTTTTTAAGGAATTCTCGCAGATGAAGCTTTCAGACACATTTTCGGTGATCAAACCCGATCTTTCGGTAGACACCGTGCCAGTAACGCCATCGCTCTACCCAGACCTGGATACCAACTACGCAGGGTTCAAAGGCCACCTGCTGGTCTCCGAGTACGAGTTCTCGGAGGACTGGCCCACCTGGGAGCGCCACCCTGCCGGGGATGAAACCGTGGTCCTGCTGTCCGGTCGCGCCACGATGATTCTTCGCGAGGACGAAGTCGACCGACTCGTGTCGCTTTCCCAACCGGGCGAATACCTGGTTGTACCGCGCAACACCTGGCATACCGCCAGGGTCGCCGAACGCGCCCGCATGCTATTCATAACCCCCGAAGAAGGCACCGAAAACAAGGCGGAAATCTAAGCGCGTTTCCGCGGAAACGTCGGGAAACTGACTCCGCGGAGCAATCCTCATCCATGACAAACAACCCCGTTGCAAGGCTTTCCCTGAAGGTCATCCCCGGCTCCTCACGCAGCGTCATCGCGGGCTGGCTTGGGGATGCCCTGAAGGTGAAGGTCGCCGCGGCGCCCGAACGCGGAAAAGCCAACGCGGCAGTGCAGGCGCTGTTGAGTGAGGCGCTTGGTGTTCCAGCCAAAAACGTGACCATCGTTTCCGGCCCCACTTCACCGCGCAAGGTGGTGGAAATTGCCGGCCTCAGCGAAGAAAAACTGCATCGAAAACTTGCCGACTTGTGCCCCTAGCGGCCACCCGGTGCTAAAGCCTTTCACGGCCTGGTTGACCTGCCCGAATCCCCCCTGAAGCGCCCCCTTTTGGGTCGAATGAATCGCCCCAAAATAGTAAAATAGACATCACCCGGCGGGCACCCAAGACCCGCCGCAGGAGCGATTGTGGAACTGGACCCGTTTGTACTGGCCCGCATTCAATTTGCGGCGAATATCAGCTTCCACATCCTGTTTCCCACCATCACCATCGGCCTGTGTTGGTTGCTGGTGTTCTTCCGTTTTCGCTATACGATTACCGGCGACCGCAACTGGGAATACGCCTACGACTTCTGGGTGAGGGTTTTCGCCCTGACCTTCGCGCTGGGCGTGGTATCCGGCATCACCATGAGCTTCCAGTTTGGCACCAACTGGCCGGGGTTCATGGAACGCGCAGGCAACGTGGCCGGGCCGCTGCTGGGTTACGAGGTGCTTACCGCGTTTTTCCTGGAAGCCTCGTTCCTGGGCATCATGCTGTTCGGCAAAGGGCGCGTTTCCAACCGGCTGCACCTCATCTCAGCCAGCCTGGTGGCGGTTGGCACCACGTTTTCCGCCTTCTGGATCCTGAGCCTCAATTCGTGGATGCAGACACCCACCGGCTTCAGCCTGGAAGATGGCGTGGTGCTGGTGGAAAGTTGGCCCGAGGTGATCTTCAACCCGTCATTCCCCTATCGCCTGGCCCACATGCTGCTGGCCTCGCTGATCACCACGATGTTTTTCGTAGCGGGCATTTCTGCATGGCGCGCGCGCAAAAAAGTCGACGGGCCAGCCACCTGGAAGGTCATTCGCACCTGCGTTTTCGCTGCTGCGGTCCTTACCCCTGTCCAGGCATTCGTCGGCGACATGCACGGACTGAACACCTTTGAACACCAGCCGGCCAAGATTGCCGCCATCGAGGGCGTGTGGGAAACCGAGCGCGGGGCGCCGCTAACCTTGTTCGCCTGGCCGGACGAAGAAACCCGCAGCAACCGCTTCGCGATCACGGTTCCCAAGATGGCCAGCTGGTTCCTGACCCATGATTTTGATGGCGAAATCAGGGGGCTGAATGAGTTCCCCGATGCCCATCCGCCGGTGGCGCCCGTTTTCTGGAGCTTCCGGGTGATGGTGGGCATGGGGCTGTTGATGATCCTGGTCTCGTGGTGGGCCGCCTGGAGCCTAAAGCGCAATGAGCGCGCTGGCCCACGGGTATTGACCGCGCTTTCACTGATGACTTTCTCAGGCTGGATCGCGGTGCTGGCCGGCTGGTACGTCACCGAAATGGGCCGCCAGCCCTGGATCGTGTACGGCGTCATCAGGACCAGGGAAGTGGTGGCAGAACACGGTGGCGGCACGGTTTTGGCCACCCTGCTGGTCTACCTGTTTCTCTACGCCTTTCTGCTGGTTTCCTACATCCTGGCCTTGCGCTACCTGTCATCGAAACCCGCCAAATCGCTGTTGGCAGGCCAGCAGCTGGTGCCTGGTTCGCCGGCGCCCGAGGGAGGGACGCAATAATGGAACAGGCACTCGCACTGATCTTCATGAGCGTCATGGGCCTGGCGCTGCTGATTTACATCATTCTCGATGGCTATGACCTGGGCATCGGCATCCTGCTGCCACTGGCGGAAGCCGATGAAAAAGACATGATGATCGCCAGCATTGGGCCTTTCTGGGACGCCAACGAGACCTGGATCGTACTGGGTGTAGGCGTATTGCTCATCGCCTTCCCCGTGGCCCACGGCATCATCCTCACCTCGCTGTATCTCCCGGTTACGCTGATGCTGGTTGCCCTGATCCTGCGCGGCGTGGCTTTTGATTTCCGGGTAAAGGCGGGAACCCGCGGACGCCGGCTGTGGAACCGGATGTTTTTCATCGGCTCGCTGCTGGCCTCGCTGGCGCAGGGCTGGATGCTGGGCGTTTTCGTGATGGGCCTGGAGTACCACGCGGTCAGCGTGTGGTTCGCCGCTGGAATCGCCCTGGCGCTGCCGGCGTTCTACGTCATGCTCGGCTGCGCCTGGTTGATCATCAAGGCCGAGGGCGCCTTGTTCGAGAAGGCCATTCGCTGGGCGCGGCGTACGATCGTGCCGGCAGGCATCGGCCTGTTCCTGGTGTCCATCGCCACGCCGATTGCCAGCAGCGAGATTGCCGCCAAGTGGTTTTCCCTGCCGGCCGGCATCGGCCTGCTGCCCATTCCACTCACTACCCTGCTCGCATTTGCCACGGTTGCGTGGTTGCTATGGCACGAGCAGGCGCTGAAGGCGGGCTACGGCTGGATCGTTTTCCTGGCCATGGCCATCATCTGCCTGATGTGCTCCCTGGGCCTGGCGTACAGCATCTACCCCGACATCATCATCGGCAAGCTGGAACTGGTGGAATCACTCGCCCACCCCAAATCGCTGCAGTTCGTGCTGGTGGGCGTGGCAATTGCCGTGCCCATGATTCTTGCCTACACGGTGTTCATCTACCGTGTGTTCAGCGGCAAGGCCAGCGAGCTGAGCTACGAATAGGCGCTAGGACTTAACCCAGAGGTCGACAAAGTCTTCCACCGGGGCAGCCTCAAGCGCTGCCTGGTCGCTGACGCCCGCCTGGATACCCTCGGCCTGCGCGGCCTCGTAGTGCCTGGCCAGGGCAGCGTCAAACTTGTTGACCAGCAGCGGAATGCCTTCCTCGCGGCGGCGGCGGTGGCCGACCGGGTAGTCGATGCGCACGCGCTCGGTGCTTGAGCCATCGTTGAAGAACACCTGGATGGCATTGCCGATGCCGCGTTTGTCCGGGTCGAAGTAGTCCCTGGTGAACTCCTCGTTCTCGCGCACTTCCATCTTGTCGCGCAAGGCGTCGATGCGGGGATCTGCGGCCACGGCGTCTTCGTAGCTTTCCGCGGTGAGCTCACCGAAGATCATCGGCACCGCCACCATGTACTGGATGCAGTGATCGCGGTCGGCATAGTTATCCAGCGGGCCAGTCTTGTCGATGATGCGGGCGCCGGCTTCCTGGGTTTCGATGACGATTTTCTCGATGTCATCCAGGCGGTCCTTCACCTCCGGGTGCAGCGCCAGGGCGCATTCCACAGCCGTCTGGGCGTGGAACTCGGCCGGGTAGGAAATCTTGAAAAGCACCTGCTCCATCACGTAGCTGCCGTAGGGGCGCTGGAATTTGAACTCATTGCCCTTGAACAGCACGTCGTAGAAGCCCCACACATCCGCGCTCAGCGCCGAGGGATAGCCCATTTCACCGCGCAGCACCATCAGCGCCAGCGTCACGGCACGGCGGCAGGCGTCACCCGCTGCCCAGCTCTTGCGTGAACCGGTGTTGGGCGCATGGCGGTAGGTGCGCAGTGCGCCGCCATCGATCCAGGCATTGGAAACGGCATCGATCACCTGCTGGCGGGTGCCGCCCAACAAGTGGGTAACGACCGCGGTTGAGGCCACGCGAACCAGCAGAACGTGGTCCAGCCCCACCCGGTTGAAGGAATTCTCCAGCGCCAGGCAACCCTGGATTTCATGCGCCTTGATCATCGCGGTGAGCACGTCTTTCATGGTCAGCGGCGCTTCGCCCCTGGCCACGCGCTGGCGCGAAACGTATTCGGCCACCGGCAGGATGGCGCCCAGGTTATCCGAGGGGTGGCCCCACTCGGCTGCCAGCCAGGTGTCGTTGAAATCGAGGTAGCGAATCATTACGCCCAGGTTGAACGCGGCTTGCACCGGATCCAGGGCATACGGGGTACCGGGCACGCGCGGGCCGTCGGCCATGTCAGCGCCTTCCACCAGCGGGCCAAGCAGGCGGTTGCAACCGTCAAACTTCAGCGCCATCAGGCCGCAGGCCAGGCTGTCCATCAGGCAGTAACGGGCGGTGGAGTATGCCTCGTCGCTGTCGATTTCGTAGTTGCAAACGTAGTCGGCAATGTCGACCAGCACCTGGTCCGGGTCGGGGCGCCTGGCGGCGCGGGTACCAATTTGGCTCATGGGTTGGAAATTCCTTGATTAACGATTTTCGATAGATACGTAGGATCGATCGGCCGGTCCGACGTAATCGGCGCCCGGGCGAATTATGCGGTTGTTGGCGCGCTGCTCGAAGCAGTGCGCGGCCCAGCCGGTAACACGCGACATCACGAAGATCGGCGTGAACAGCTTGGTGGGAATACCCATGAAGTGGTACGCGCTGGCGTGGAAGAAATCCGCATTGGCGAACATGTTCTTCTCTTCCTTCATGGTGCGCTCTACCGCATCGGAGACGGGGAACAGCACTTCATCGCCGGTCTGCTCGGAGAGCTTGCGCGACCATTCCTTGATGATGGCGTTGCGCGGGTCACGCAGGCGGTACACCGCGTGACCGAAGCCCATGATCAGTTCCTTGGCGGCCAGCTTGCGCTTCACGTCTTCCACCGCTTCCTCGGCTGAGGCGTATTGTTCGATCATATCCATGGCCGCCTCGTTGGCGCCACCGTGCAGTGGGCCACGCAGCGAGCCGATGGCCGCGGTGATGCAGGAGTGCAGGTCAGACAGCGTCGACGCGCACACCCTGGCGGTGAAGGTAGAGGCGTTGAATTCGTGCTCGGCATAGAGGATCAGCGAAACATCCATCACCCGGGCGGCCAGCTCGTCCGGCGCCTCGCCATGCAGCATGTGCAGGAAGTGTGCGCCGATGCCGTCGTCATCGGTTTCGGTTTCAATACGCACGCCGTCGTGGCTGTAGCGATACCAGTAAGTGACGATCGAGGGGAACGCCGCCAGCAGGCGGTCGGCCACGTCCTGCTGGTTGGAGAAGTCGCCTTCCTGCTCGATGTTGCCCAGGAAGGAGCAACCGGTGCGCATCACGTCCATCGGGTGCGCATCGGCGGGAATGCGCTCCAACACCTCGCGCAGGGACTGCGGCAGGCCGCGCAAGCCTTTGAGCTTGGTTTTCCAGGCATCCAGCTCCTGCTGGTTGGGTAGCTCGCCCTTGAGGATCAGGTAGGCCGTTTCGTAGAAAGTGCTGTGGTTGGCCAGTTCCACCATGTCGTAGCCACGGTAGCGAAGGCTGTTGCCTTCGGCGCCTACCGTGCAAATGGCTGTCTGGCCGGCTGACTGCCCGCGCAGTCCGGCACCGGTGTTCTTCTTGACCTCTGTCTGTTCACTCATGGTTTTGCTTTCAATCCTGTTCGTCGTTTCAATCGTCTGCCTGGGCAAAAAGCTCGTCGAGCTTGGCTTCATAGGCGTGGTAATCCAGGTACTCGTATAACTGGTCACGCGTTTGCATTTTGTCAAGTAGGTTGCGTTGATGGCCGTCGGAAATCAAGCCCTTGTAGACCGTTTCCGCCGCCAGGTTCATCGCCCGGTAGGCCGAGCAGCAGTACAGGACAATATCCACCCCGGCTTCGCCCAGTTCAGGAGTGCTGAACAGCGGGGTGTGACCAAACTCGGTGATGTTGGCCAGGATCGGTACGCCCACCGCCTTGCGGAACGTGGAGTACTGGTCAATCTCGCGCATCGCCTCGGGGAAGATCATGTCGGCGCCGGCTTCCACGCAGGCCACCGCGCGTTCAACCGCCGACTCCATGCCTTCCACCGCCAGGGCATCGGTGCGGGCCATGATGACGAAGTCGTCATCGCCGCGCGCATCCACCGCCGCTTTCACCCGGTCGACCATTTCTTCCTTGGAAACAATGGCTTTGCCGGGGCGATGACCGCAGCGCTTGGTGGCCACCTGGTCTTCAATGTGCATGCCGGCTACCTCGGCGCGGATCAGCGAACGCACGGTGCGGGCGATACTGAAGGCGCCGCCAAAACCGGTATCCACATCCACCAGCAGAGGAAGATCGCTGGCCGAGGTGATGCGTGATGCATCGGTGAGCACATCTTCGAGGGTGCTGATGCCCAGGTCGGGGATCCCCAGCGAGTTGGCGGCCACGCCACCACCCGAGAGGTACAGCGCCTTGTGCCCAACGGCCTGCGCCATGCGCGCGGTGTAGGCGTTGATTGCGCCAACAACCTGGAGCGGCTTGTTTTCTTCTACGGCTTGCCTGAGTCGCTTTCCTGGCGACGCGGTATTCGACATTGATTCACTTCCTATCTTGCTTTGATGCTTACAGCAGGTTTTCCACCGCGGCGCGCTCTTCGCGCAGCTCGGTTTCGGTGGCGTCCATGCGCTCGCGGCTGAATGCGTCGATATCCAGGCCAGTGACGATCTGGTAGTCGCCGTTGCTGCAAACGCAGGGGAAGGAATAAATGATGCCCGGTTCGATGCCGTAGCTACCGTCAGCCGGAACCGCCATGGAAACCCAGTCGCCTTCCGCGGTGCCATGGGCCCAGCTGCGAATGTGGTCAATCGCGGCAGAGGCGGCAGATGCCGCGCTGGAAGCGCCGCGCGCCTTGATGATGGCCGCGCCACGCTGCTGCACCGCGGGGATGAAGGTATCGCGGTACCAGCCCTGCTCTACCAGTTCGGTCGCATTCTTGCCTTCCACCTCTGCAAAGCGGATATCCGGGTACTGGGTGCTGGAGTGGTTGCCCCAGATCACCATCTTGCGGATATCGCCATGGTGGCTGCCAGTCTGCTCGGCCAGTTGCGCCAGGGCGCGGTTGTGGTCGAGCCGGGTCATGGCGGTGAAGTTGCGCGGATCCAGGTCCGGCGCTGCAGCCTGCGCGATCAGCGCATTGGTGTTGGCCGGGTTGCCCACCACCAGGACTTTCACGTCACGGCTGGCGTGGGCATTCAGCGCCGCGCCCTGGGGGCCAAAGATCTTGCCGTTCTCAGCCAGCAGGTCGCCACGCTCCATGCCTGGGCCGCGCGGCTTAGCGCCCACCAGCAGGGCGTAGTCAGCGCCATCGAAGGCCTTGTTGGCATCGTCGGTAGCCACCACGCCATCGAGCAACGGGAATGCCGCGTCCTTGAGCTCCATGACCACGCCTTCCAGCGCGCCAAGCGCCGGGGTGATTTCAAGCAACTGCAGGATGACGGGCTGGTTGGGGCCCAGCATGTCGCCGGCGGCGATGCGAAAACACAGTTGATAGCCAATCTGGCCGGCGGCCCCGGTGATGGCCACTCTGACGGGTGGGTTCATGAAAACTGCTCCTTAAAGACTTGCTACGCCGGCTTTGCCGGCCGTGGTTCTACGGTGATGCGCGCGGTTGGAGCCAACGCGCAGTAAATCTGTATCATTGTACCCGAAATTGCCGCCCGGCCTCCTGCCGGATTCGGCCGAATTACGTTCCCCGGGAGCCCCAATGCGTATTTCCAAGCTTTCCGTTTTCCTGTTCAGCCTTTTTCTTGGAGCCCAAGCCATGGCCGCAGACAGAATCACCGGCAAACCCTTCGCCACGCGCTCGGAAGTCATCGCTCCGCACGGCATGGTGGCGAGCAGCCACCCGCTGGCCACACAGATTGGCCTGCAGATTCTGAAAGACGGCGGCAACGCCATTGACGCGGCGATTGCCACCAACGCGGCGCTGGGCCTGATGGAGCCCACCGGCAATGGCATTGGCGGCGACCTGTACGCCATCGTGTGGGACGCCGAAAGCCAGCAGCTATACGGGCTGAACGCCTCGGGCCGTTCGCCGAAGAGCCTGAGCCGCGAATGGTTTATCGAAAACGGTTACACCTCGATACCACCCTACGGCCCCCTGCCCGTTTCGGTGCCGGGCGCGGTGGATGGCTGGTTCGAGCTGCACGAGCGCTTCGGCAGCCTGCCGATGACGGCCATCCTGCAACCCACGATCGACTACGCACGCAACGGCCATCCCGTGAGTGAGCTGATCGCGTATTACTGGAACCTTAGCGTGCCAACGCGCAGCGAATACCCAGGATTTGTCGAGCAATACACCATCGACGGCCGCGCGCCGCGCAAGGGCGAAATTTGGAAAAACCCGAACCTCGCCAACACCCTGGAACAAATCGCCCAGGGTGGCCGTGATGCCTTTTACAAGGGCGACATCGCGCGCACGATTGCCGAATACATGCAGGCCAACGGCGGATTCATCACTTACGAGGACCTGGCCGAGCATGAAAGCGAGTGGGTCGAGCCGGTTTCTACCAATTACCGTGGTTACGATGTGTGGGAGCTTCCGCCTAACGGCCAGGGCATTGCCGCGCTGCAGATGCTCAACCTGATGGAGCCTTACGACATCGCCGCCATGGGCTTTGGTTCGGCTGACTACGTGCACCTGTTCACCGAGGCCAAGAAAGTGGCCTACGAGGACCGCGCCCGCTTCTACGCCGACTCCAGCTTCTACGATTCGCCGGTGGACCACCTGATTTCCAAGGAATACGCCGCCGAGCGAGGCGAGCTGATTAACATGGAGCGCGCCGCGCGCAGTTATCCACACGGCGACCCGGCGGTGCTGGAGCAAGGCGACACCATTTACCTCACCACCGCCGACGCCCAGGGCAACATGGTTTCGCTGATCCAGAGCAACTACCGCGGCATGGGTTCGGGCATGACGCCGCCTGGGCTGGGCTTTAGCCTCCAGGACCGCGGTGAGCTGTTCAGCCTGGACGCCGATCACCCCAACCGCTTTGAACCGGGCAAACGCCCCTTCCACACCATTATCCCGGCCTTCGTAACCAAGGACGGCAAACCGTGGATGAGCTTCGGCGTGATGGGCGGTGGCATGCAGCCCCAGGGCCATGTGCAGATCGTGGTGAACATGATCGATTTCGGCATGAACCTGCAGGAGGCCGGCGATGCGCCGCGCATCCACCACACCGGTTCGAGCGAACCCACCGGCGAGGTCATGAGTGACGGCGGTGTGATCAACCTGGAGTCGGGGTTTGATTACGAAGTAATTCGCGAACTGATGGGCCGCGGCCACACCATCGAATTCGCACGCGGGCCGTACGGCGGCTACCAGGCCATCCTGCGTGATCACGAGCAAGGGGTGTATATCGGCGCTTCCGAATCACGCAAGGACGGCCAGGCGGCGGGCTACTAGTCCGCACTCTTGGCGGATTGCCGGCGTGAAAATCGTTGCCGACGAGCGCATTGCCGCGCTCGACGAGGCTTTTGCCCGCCACGGCGAAGTGGTGTGCATGCCCGGCCGCGCCATCACCCGCGATGACCTGGCCGATGCCGATGCGCTGATTACCCGTACGGTCACGCCAGTCAACGAGTCTTTGCTAAAGGGAACGCCGGTACGGTTTGTAGGCACCGCCACCATCGGCTCCGACCATCTCGATATCGCCTACCTGGAAGCGCAAGGCATTCACTGGGCCTCGGCGCCCGGCTGCAACGCGGTCACGACTGCGCAGCACACCCTGGCCATGTACTTCCTGGCTTGCCAAAGGCTCGGCAAGGACCCGTACGCACAGCGTTTTGGCATCGTGGGTGTCGGCAACGTGGGCAGCCGGCTGCAAGGGTTACTGCAACGGTTGGGCATCGAGACCCTTGCCTGCGATCCGCCCTTGGCCGAGCAGGGTCAAGCCGGCCTGGTGGAGATGTCGGCCATCTACGACTGCGATGTAGTCAGCCTTCACGTGCCACTCACCCGCGAAGGGCGCTGGCCGACCTGGCGGATGGTCAATGCCAGCGCACTGGACGCCCTGGGCGCCGATGCCTTGCTGATAAACGCCTGTCGTGGCGACGTAATTGACGGCACTGCCCTGCTCGATTGGCAGAACCGGGGCGGCAAAGCGGCGCTGGACGTGTGGCCCGGCGAACCGGAAATTGACCCGCCAACCCTTGAAAACACGGTGGTAGCCACCCCACATATCGCGGGCTATAGCCTCGATGGCAAGTTTCGCGCCTCTGCGATGGTTTACCAGGAATTCTGCCGGTGCTTTGGTGTTGAGCCAAGGCCGGCGCCGCGTGCGCCCGCCAACGGCGACGCGCCCGAACTGGACATCAACGCGGAACACTTCATCGAGTCCTTTCTGCACGCCCTCCCGGTGGAACGGGATGATGCCGCGATGCGGAACTTGCTGGCCTTGCCCGCGTCAGAGCGCAGCGCAGGCTTTGAAGCCCTGCGGGCCAATTACCCGCTCAGACGCGACCTGAACCTATGATTGAACGCTTAAGAAACATCGCCATCATCGCCCATGTCGACCATGGCAAAACCACCCTGGTGGATAAGCTGCTGCAACAGTCCGGAACGCTGGGCGAACGCGCCGCCAAGCCCGAGCGAGTCATGGACTCCAACGAACTGGAGCGCGAGCGCGGCATCACGATTCTGTCCAAGAACACCTCGATCACCTGGAACCAACCCGGAGACGACAGCGGCGAGCCGTGGCGCATCAACATCGTCGATACCCCGGGCCATGCTGATTTCGGCGGCGAAGTGGAACGCATTCTCAGCATGGTCGATTCGGTGCTGTTGCTGGTAGACGCCGTCGACGGCCCGATGCCACAGACGCGCTTCGTCACCAGCAAGGCTTTCGAACTCGGCTTCCACCCCATCGTGGTGATCAACAAGATCGACCGTGACGGCGCCCGCCCTGATTGGGTGCTGGACCAGACTTTCGAACTGTTCGACAAGCTTGGCGCCTCGGATGAGCAACTGGATTTTCCGGTGATTTACGCGTCGGCGCTGCAGGGCTTTGCCTCTACCGAGTCCAGCGCGCGCGAAGGCGACATGCAGCCGCTGTTTGAAACCATCGTCAACCGGGTGGCGCCGCCGAGTGTTGACCTGGACGGCCCGTTCCAGATGCGCATTTCATCGCTGGATTACAGCCCTTACGTGGGCGTGATCGGCGTGGGCCGCGTGCAGCGCGGAAGCGTGGCGCCCAACCAACGCATCTGCGTGGTGGACCGCGATGGCGAACAGCGCAACGCGCGTGTGTTGCAGGTACTGGGCTTCCATGGCCTGGAGCGCATCGAGGTGGAAAAAGCCGAGGCCGGCGACATCATTGCCGTAACCGGAGTGGAAGACCTGCGCATCTCTGACACGCTGTGCGACCGCGACAGCCCCGAGGCGATGCCGGTGCTGACCGTGGATGAACCCACCATCAGCATGACCTTCCGGGTGAACAACTCACCGTTCGCCGGTCGCGAGGGCAAGTACCTCACCAGCCGCCAATTGCGAGAGCGCCTGTTGCGTGAGGCCAGCCACAACGTGGCCCTGCGCGTGGAAGAAGGCGACGACCCGGAGAAGTTCCGCGTTTCAGGCCGCGGCGAACTGCACCTTTCCATCCTTATCGAAACCATGCGCCGCGAGGGTTACGAACTGGCCATCTCCCGCCCCGAGGTGATCGTCATCGAACGCGATGGCGAGCGCCAGGAACCCTACGAGCAACTGGTGGTGGACCTCGAGGCCGAATACCAGGGCTCGGTGATGGAATCGCTGGGCGAGCGCAAGGGTGAATTGCAGGACATGAAGCCGGACGGAAAGGGACGTGTGCGCCTCGATTACACCATACCGGCGCGCGGCCTGATTGGCTTCCAGTCAGAGTTCCGCACCATCACCGCCGGCACCGGCCTGATGTTCCACGTCTTCGATCACTACGGCCAGGTGCGCCAGGGCGCCATCAGCGCGCGGCGCAACGGCGTACTGATCTCCAATGGCACCGGCAAGGCCCTGCCCTACGCCCTGTTCAACCTGCAGGAACGCGGCCGGATGATCATTGAACCGGGCTCGGAAGTGTACGAGGGCCAGGTGATTGGCATTCACAGCCGCGACAACGACCTCACCGTGAACCCGATGAAGGCCAAGCAACTCACCAACATCCGCACCGTGCTGAAAGACGAAAACGTGCAGATGGACGGCGCGCTGAAGATGACACTGGAGCAGGCGCTGGAATTTATCGACGACGATGAACTGGTGGAAGTCACGCCCGAGAACATCCGCATCCGCAAGCTCCATTTGCTGGAGCATGAGCGCAAGCGAGCAGACCGGGAAAGAGCCGCGGCCGAAGGGGCCTAGATCCGCTTACTGCTGGATAGCCAGCTCGCGGCCCAGCCAGGCCTCGAGACGGCGTTCCTCTGAAGCCCGCACTCGCGGCTTGACGGTAATCAGGTAGTTCTGCGGCACCGCGTGCTGCACCGTGACATCCACCGTGCGCAGCCGTTGATGGCGTGAAACAGTAAGCGTCACCGTTTCGCCCGGGCGCAGGATGCGAAAGGCCAGGTCCTGGGTTTCGCGGGTAACCCGGTGTCCGTCAATAGCCAGTAACTCGTCACCGGGCAGCAGCCCCGCGTTGGCGGCAGCGCCTCCATGGAGCACGCTTTCGACCACCAGCGCGCTTGCCGCTTCCTGCCACACCACGCCGAAATCGCCAGGCGGCGGGCTACCCGCCTCCTCGGCGGCCTTGCGTGTCGGCGCGCGCTCCAACACCAGGCCATACCAGTCGAGCGCGGCGTCCACATCGGGGTCTACCGGTTCGCTGAGCAGGGTTTCCAGGCGCTGCGCCACCGACGCGCCCGCCATTTCGGAGACAAGCTCGGTGAGCGCCCCGGGAGGGAAACTGCCGACACCTTCGGCACTCGGCCCGTAGCGGCTGTACATCTCGCGCATCGCATCATCCAGGCTGAAACGACCGTCGGATTCGCGCCGAATGGCGGTGTCCAGCACAAAGCCAATCACCGATCCCCGGCGGTAGTAATTACTGCTGCTGTTCACCAGGTTGGCGTTGGGCTTGTAGTGCTTGATCCAGCTGTCAAAAGAAGCTTCCTCGGCCGAACTGACCAGGCGGCCGGGTTGAATCTCGTACTGTTGTATCTCGAAAGAAAGCAGGTCAAAAAACTCCTGCACCGTGATGGCGCCGGAGCGGAACAACAGCAGGTTGTCGTAGTAACTGGTGATGCCCTCGGCGAACCACAGCTGGGTGGAGTAGACCTCGCTGTCGTAGTCATAAGCCTGCAATGCCTCGGGCCGCATGCGGCGCACGTTCCAGGCGTGGAACAGTTCGTGCGAAGCCAGCGCCAACCACTTGATGTAGGCATCGCGATCTCGCATCAGGCCCGGGTCGCCCATCATCACCGTGCTGTGGTCGTGCTCCAGCCCGGAGCGGCCACCCATCAGCACATTGAGATACAGGTAATCGCGCTCGAAAGGGTTGGAGCCCCAGAACTCGAGTTGTGTACGCGACAGCCGCCCCAGGTCAGTCGCCGCCTGCTGCGCGTCCCACAGTTCGGTTTCGCCGTAGTTCACCAACTGGAAGTTGGCGCCCCAGGCGGAGAAGGAATAAACGCTGGTGCGGCCGGCCAGGATCGGGCTGTCCACCAGCTCATCGAAGTTGCGCGCCGTATAGCGCCCCGACGAATCCGGGCCCGGCAAAGCCACGTGTACGTCCGGCCAGCTTTGCGGCAGCTCAATTCGCAGTGCTTGCGGCAGCGCGCGGCTGGCTTCGCTGTAGAGGTAGACGCCGGCGCCGTTGAGCAGGGCAAAATCCTGTTCCACCCAGTTGTCCTGCACGCTGAGGGTTCCGCCCCACACGTCATAGCCCAGGGTGACCGCGGTAGCGCCACGGGTTTCCACCAACCAGCGATTCTTGGCCACCTTGAGGATGGGAAGCGATTTGCCGGCGGCACTACGGGCCGCCATGCCTTCGACCTGGCCAGCGAAGTCGCGGATCAGGTAGGAACCTGGCGTCCAGCTTGGCATGGACACCTCCAGCGTCGCACCGCTGGCGGGAAATGTCGATTCAACGTGGAGGTACTGGGCCGCGCGGCGCGGGAAACTGAGGGTGTGGCTGACGCTGGTCACGCCGCCAGCGGAACCTTGCGCCAGCAAAACCTGCACCGGCGCAAACAGCAAAGCGGCAACCGCAGCCGCGGCCAGCCAGAAGCGATGCGCCCGTGGTGGAGCCGTGAACCTCAGAAACAGCGCCTCAGGGCGTGACCTGGTTGTGCTTGCGAACGATCAGCATGGCCAGTTCCAGCGACTGCTCGTAGTTAAGCCGCGGGTCGACCATGGTCTTGTAGGCCCGGCCCAGGTCTTCATCAGACAGGTCGCGCGCTCCGCCGGTGCATTCAGTAACGTCTTCGCCGGTAAGCTCCAGGTGCACGCCACCCAGGCGACTGCCCTGCGAGGCATGAATATCGAAAGCCAGGTCGACCTCGTTCATGATCTTGCGGAAACGACGGGTCTTGACGCCCGACTGGGTAGATTCGGTGTTGCCGTGCATCGGGTCGCACACCCACAGCACCGGCGAGCCGGTGTCTTTCACGGTTGAGATCAGCTTGGGCAGGTGCTCCTCGATCTTCTGCTCACCCATGCGGTGAATCAGCACGATGCGCCCGGCTTCACGCTCGGGGTTGAGCACCGCCAGCAGGTCTGCCAGCCACTCGCGGGTCATGCCAGGGCCTACCTTGATACCAATGGGATTACGGATGCCGCGGAAGAACTCCACGTGGCCGCCGTCCAGCGCCGCTGTGCGCATGCCGATCCACGGGAAATGGGTAGACAGGTTGAACCAGCCCCACTGGCGCGGCACCTGGCGGGTAAGCGCCTGTTCGTAGTGCAGGTGCAAGGCCTCGTGGGAGGTGAAGAAATCCACCCGCTTGACGCTGCCCGGCTTACGTCCGGAAATGGTTTCCATGAAGCGCACCGATTGACCGATGTTGTCCGCCAGGCGCTGGAATTCCTCGGCCAGGGGCGAGTGCTCTACCCAGCTCAGGTTCCAGTATTCGGGGTGATGCAGGTCGGCAAAGCCGCCGTCCACCAGGGCGCGGACAAAGTTCATCGTCAGCGAGGAGCAAGCATGGCCCTCGATCAGGCGCTGCGGGTTGGGAATCCGCGCTTCCTCGGTGAATTCCACCGAGTTGACCAGGTCGCCACGGTAGCTGGGCAACGTCACATCACCGCGGGTTTCGGTATCGGAAGAGCGCGGCTTGGCGTACTGGCCGGCGAAGCGGCCGATGCGCACCACCGGTTTTTCCATGCCGTGCACCAGCACCAGGCTCATCTGCAGCAGCACTTTCAGGCGGTTGGTGATCAACGGCGAAGAGCATTCGTTGAAGCTCTCGGCGCAATCGCCGCCCTGCAGCACAAAGCGTTTGCCCGCCTGGGCGTCGGCAATCTGCTCGCGCAGGTTAAGAATTTCCCACGAGGTGACCAGCGGCGGCAGGGTGCTCAGGCGATCGAGCACGCTGTGCAGTGCAGCCTGGTCCGGATAGGTCGGCTGCTGCAGGGTCTCCCGCCCTGTCCAGGTATCGGGCTTCCAGCCCGGTGCAATATTCACCCCTTTAACAGGGGGCTCCATGGATTGTTCCTGCGCGCTATTCATTGGTAAGTCCGTTGCCTGGCATTTGCCCGCACTGTGACCCCGATGGTAACGGCTGTGAGTCCGATGTACCAGATCAGCGTCCACGCGGGCATGCTCAGGCCCAGGAACGTCCAGTCGATGGCAGCGCATTCACCTGAGCCCTGCAACACCTGGGCCAGCACATCGGTGAACGGCATGCTGTCGATCATGTAATTGAGGCCCTGGCCGCATTCGGGCACCTGGTCGGGCGGCAGGTTCTGCAGCCAGACGTGGCGCCAGGCGATGCCGATGCCGGTAAAACCGCCAATTGCCAGCAGCCCGGTATACACCCAGCGGCCCGTTCGGCCAGGGTTGTGAATGAAGGCCGCCAGCGCGATCACGCCGATATACATGAAAACCACGCGCTGGAAGATGCACAACGGACAAGGATCAAGGAAATCAACGTGTTGAACGTAAAGGGCGTAGCCAAGCAGCCCTGCGCAGCACAGCGTGACGATCAGGAACCACGGGCGTGGTTTGAAAATAAAACTCATGGGTTTGAATCCTTGTTCGAATTGGCAGCGGCGCCGCATCGGGGGCGCCCGGTTTCTTCTATAATTTGTAGTTTCGCACACAGCAGTGGAAACCGTCATGAGTGTAAGTCCGGAAAACCTCGCAAATAGTTCCCGCGGCCCGATTCACGCCTACACCGGCAGCCAGCTTCATTGCAAAGGCTGGCACCAGGAAGCGGCCCTGCGCATGTTGATGAACAACCTCGATCCAAACGTCGCGGAAAAGCCGGATGAGTTGATCGTCTACGGCGGCACTGGCAAGGCGGCGCGCAACTGGGAGTGCTACGACCGCATCGTCGCCACCCTCAAGCGGCTGGAGAACGACGAAACCCTGCTGATCCAGAGCGGCAAGCCGGTGGGCGTGTTTCGCACCCACGACGAAGCGCCGCGGGTTCTGATCGCCAACTCCAACCTCGTGCCGCGCTGGGGCAACTGGGACACTTTCCGCGACCTCGAAGACAAGGGCCTGACCATGTACGGCCAGATGACCGCCGGCTCGTGGATCTACATCGGCTCGCAGGGCATTGTGCAGGGCACGTACGAAACCTTCGCAGAGTGCGCGAACCAGCACTTCAACGGCAGCCTCAAGGGCACACTCACCGTGACGGCGGGCCTTGGTGGCATGGGCGGCGCCCAGCCGCTGGCCGTGACCATGAACGATGGCAAGTGCCTGGCGGTGGAAGTGGACCCGTGGCGCATCCAGCGACGGGTCGAGACCGGCTACTGCGACAAGATGTCGACAGACCTGGACGAGGCGCTGGACCTGCTCGACAAGGCCGAGGGCGGCCTTTCGGTGGGCCTGCTGGGCAACATCGCCGAAATCATGCCCGAGCTGGTGCGGCGCGATATCGTGCCCGACATCATCACCGACCAGACTTCCGCACACGACTTGCGCCAGGGTTACATTCCCGCTGGTTACTCGCTGGAGGCGGCCGATGCGCTGCGCGCCTCCGACCCCGAGAAATACGACAACGCGGTGCTCGACTCGATGGTCCAGCACGTCCAGGCCATCCTTGACCTGAAGGCCAAAGGCGCAGTCTGCTTCGATTATGGAAACAACCTGAGAGGCCAGGTGGCGGACTTTAGAAACATGCCTCAGGCATTTGATTTTCCTGGTTTTGTTCCAGCTTATATTCGCCCACTGTTCTGCAAGGGCGCCGGCCCGTTCCGCTGGGCGGCGCTGTCCGGAAACCCGGCAGACATCCATGCCACCGACGAGGCCATCCTTGAGCTGTTCCCCGAAAAAGAGGCCCTGCATCGCTGGATTCACAAGGCCCGCGAGCAGATTCATTTCCAGGGTTTGCCGGCGCGCATCTGCTGGCTGGAGTACGGCGAACGCGCCGAGGCCGGGCTGAAGTTCAACTGGCTTGTGAAGAAAGGCAAACTCGATGCGCCCATCGTGCTGGGCCGCGATCACCTGGACACTGGCTCAGTAGCCTCGCCCAACCGAGAGACCGAAGCGATGCTTGATGGCTCGGACGCCATCGCCGACTGGCCGATTTTGAACGCGCTGGTCAACACCGCCTGCGGCGCAAGCTGGGTGAGTGTGCATCACGGTGGTGGCGTTGGCATTGGCTATTCACTGCATGCCGGGCAGGTTTGCCTGGTGGATGGCAGCGAGAGCGCCGACCGCAGGCTGGAGCGCGTGCTGACCGCTGATCCCGGGATGGGCGTCATGCGCCACGCGGATGCCGGCTACGACATTGCCGTGGATACCGCCAACGAGCGCGGTGTTGATTTGCCAATGATTAACGGCTGACCGAAACCCTATGAATCAAACAATAACAATCAAGAACCTGTACGAAGACCTGGGCGCCAGCATGGCCGCCCTGAGACAGGACCATTCGGCCGTCGACCGCTCTCGCGAGGTGGTCCTGGCCGCCCTGGAAGACGGCAAGCCCCATTACGGCATCAATACCGGTTTTGGCATCCTGGCCAACAAGCGCATCAGCCGCGAGGAGCTCAACGACCTGCAGACCAACATCCTACTGAGCCATGCCTGCGGCGTGGGCGACCCGGTGCCGCCGGAAATTACCCGCCTGATGCTGCAGTTGAAGATTCATGCGCTAGGGCTTGGAAATTCCGGCATTTCTCGCCCCACGTTTGCCCAGCTCCTGGCTTTTGACGAGCATGACATCCTGCCCTGGGTGCCGAGCCGGGGAAGCGTTGGCGCCTCGGGTGACCTGGCGCCGCTGGCCCATATGTGCCTGCCGCTGATTGGTCGCGGCGAGGTGTGGGATGAGAAACGCCGCGACCGCACCTCCGCGGCGCCTGCGCTAGCCGCCGCCGGCATCGAGCCGGTCAGCCTGTCTGCGAAAGACGGCCTGGCGCTGATTAACGGCACGCAGTTAATGGCCGCCTATGGCGCCTACATCCTGGAGCGGGCACAGCGGCTGATCCTGGAAGTGGATGTGCTGGCGGCGATGAGCCTGGAAGCGCTGCAAGGCAGCGCCGCACCCTTCGACGCCCGGGTGCACGAGATTCGCCCTCACCCCGGCCAGGGGCAAGTCGCCCAGAACCTGCGCATGCTGCTGCGCGACAGCGAGATCATGGATTCGCACCGCGACTGCGGAAAAGTGCAGGATCCGTATTGCCTGCGCTGCGTGCCCCAGGTGCATGGCGCCAGTCGAGACGCACTCAGGTATGCCACGCAGGTTATTGAAACTGAATTGAATTCAGTCACAGATAACCCGCTGGTTTTCGACGGCGGCGACATTATTTCCGCGGGCAACTTCCACGGCCAGCCACTGGCGCTGGCGTTGGATTTTGCCGCCATCGCCCTGGCAGAACTTGGCAGCATTTCAGAGCGCCGCACCTACTTGCTGCTGGAAGGTCACGACGGCCTGCCCAAGTTGCTGATGCAGGATACCGGGGTGAACTCCGGGTTCATGATTCCGCAGTACACTGCTGCCGCGCTGGTTTCCGAGAACAAGATCCTGGCGCACCCGGCCAGTGTCGATTCCATCCCCACCAGCCTCGGCCAGGAAGACCATGTGAGCATGGGTTCAATCAGCGCCATCAAGCTGCTGGGCGTGATGCGCAACCTGGAACGCATCCTCGCGGTGGAAATGCTTACCGCCGGACAGGCGCTGGATTTCCGCGCGCCGCTGAAACCCGGGCGCGGCGTGATGATTGGCCACGAGGTGCTGAGGCAGCACGTCGCGCATGCGCACCGGGACTACGAGGTCCGTAATGACCTCGATCACTGCGCACAGCTGTTGCACGAAGGCGCATTGAGCCGGGCGGTCGCGGACCAGCTCGAGCCGCTGCTCTGATTTCGCTGGCCCGAGCAGCGTGCCTGTACTCACCAACATCGGCCAATTGGCCACCTGCCCGGCAGACAATGCCCAGTCCGACGCCGGGTTGATTGCTGGCGCAGCGCTGGCCTTCGACGAAGAAAAGATCACCTGGGCCGGGCCTCAGGAAGAGTTGCCGGCGGACCTGCTGGGCGAACAAGCCCATGACTGCGAAGGACGCCTGGTGATTCCGGGCCTCGTCGACTGCCACACCCACCTGTGCTTTGGCGGCTGGCGCGGCGACGAGTTCGCCATGCGCATCGAAGGCCGTAGTTACCAGGATATCGCCGCGGCCGGCGGTGGCATCGCCAGCACGGTGAAAGCTACTCGCGAAACCAGCGCCGAAGCGCTACGCGAACGCGCCGCTGGCTTCCTCGATGCCATGCTCGCGCTCGGCGTAACCACGGTGGAGTGCAAGAGCGGCTACGGACTGAACGAGGAAGCCGAACTCAAGCAGCTCCAGGTCTATCGTGACCTGGCCGCCAACCACGTGGTTGAACTGGTGCCCACCTTCCTCGGCGCCCACATCATTCCGCCGGAGCATCGCGACGACCGCAAGGCGTACGTTGACCTGTTGTGCGAAACGCTGATCCCGCGGATTGCAAAGGAAGGCCTGGCTGAGTTTTGTGATGCCTTCGTCGAAGACAACGCCTATACCATTGAAGAAGGCGAGCGCATCCTGGGCACGGCTTCCGCCCATGGCCTGGGCATCAAGCTGCACGCCGACCAACTCAGCGCCGGCGGCGGCGCGCAACTGGCCGCGAAGCACGGCGCCGTCTCAGCAGAGCACCTGGAATACATTGACGACGAGGGCATTGCTGCCCTGGCGCAAGCCGGCACCGTGGCCGTCAGCCTGCCGCTGGCCAGCATGTACCTCAACGAGCGCTACCTCCCGGCCCGAAAATTAATGGACGCGGGTGTCGGCGTGGCGGTGGCCACTGACTTCAACCCCGGTTCCAGCCCCAGCTATCACCTGCCGCTGGCCATGCTGCAGGCCTGCATCAACCAGGCCATGACGCCGCAGGAGACGTTGATGGGCGCCACCACCATCGCCGCGCGGGCGGTGGGTCGCGACAACCGAATCGGCTCCCTGGTAGCCGGTTACCAGGCCGATATCGCCATCATCGACACGCCCGACATCAACCAGTGGATGTATCACTTCCAGGCCAACGCCTGCCATCGAGTGATCAAGCGGGGACAGTGGGTCTGAAGCCATGAACGCCCTGCCCGGTCGCGTACAGGTGGCGGGTGTAATCGACCGCGCAGAGGCGGAAGCCCTGATCGAAGCCGGCGCAGACATGCTGGGCTTCCCGCTGGGGCTGAAGGATGGCCGTGAAGACCTCAGCGTCGACGAGGCCACAGACATCATTGCCGCAACCGCCGCTCGCGCCACCTCGGTGTGCATCACCTATCACGAGAATGCTGCCGACATCCTGGCGTTGTGCCAGCGCCTGGGGGCTCGCTGGGTGCAGATCCACGGCGCGATCAGCCCATCCGAACTGGAAAGGCTGCGCGAGCTTGATCCGGCGCTGGGCCTGATCAAGAGCCTGGTGGTGCACCAGGTAAGCGATGCCGCGCTGCTGGATCAACTGCAACGCATGGAGCCATGGGTGGATGCGTTCATTACCGACACCTTCGACCCGGCAACCGGTCGTACCGGCGCCACCGGGCTGACCCACGACTGGGCCATTTCCAGGCGAGTAGTGGAAGCAACAAGGCTTCCGGTGATCCTGGCGGGTGGCCTGACCGCAGCCAATGTGGCCGAAGCGGTGCATGCAGTTCGCCCGGCGGCCGTCGATGCACACACCGGGCTGGAGAGCGCGGACGGCCGTAAAAACCCGGCCCTGGTAAAGCGATTCGTTTCCGAGGCACTGGATGCGCTGAAGTCGCACGCGCAAGGCCCTGATTGACAAGCGCTTTCCAGATACCCATGATCTAGACAGAACCAAAGGCAACCGCAAGAACAACCGCAACAAGTAAGCAAGGGGTTCAAGACATGAATATCACTATCAGCCGGGCATTGGTCCCCGGCGTTCTGCTTATGCTGTGCTCCATTTCGGCGTGGGCGCAAGGCACTGTTTCCGCACCCGCCGAAGCGGGCATCTACGAATCCATCGAGATCAGCGTTGGCGGTGAAGCCGCCAGCGGCGACATGGTCCGCTTTGCCGACGCCGAGGGTAACGTCCTGGGCGGCAGCTACGGCTACGTGGGCAACGCCAAGGAAGGAAAGCTCACCCTCAAGGCGCCGGTGGAACCGGGCGAATACCTGGTTGTTTACATTTCCTCGGGTGAAGTCATCGCAAGTTCTCCCCTCACCGTTCACGCGGTTGAGGCAACTGTCGATGCCCCCGAAAGCGTGGGCGTATTCGAGACCTTCGAAGTCGCCTTTGAGGGGCCGCTCAACCAAGGCGACACCCTGCAGGTGTACCAACTGGATGGCACCGCGGTCGGCGGCACCTATGCGTATGTCTCGCTGGGCAATGAAGGCAAAATCAATCTCAGGGCGCCCAAGGAAGCCGGCAGTTACCAGGTGGTTTATATCACCGGCCGCAAGCTGATTGGCAGTGACCCGATTGAAGTGGTCGGCGCCCAGGCGACACTCAGCGCGCCTGAATCGGTACAGGCCGGCGCATTTTTCGAGGTGGCCTGGGAAGGCCCGCAGAACTCGGGCGATGTGCTGCGCGTCGTCAACGCCGACGGTAGCAACGCGGGCAGCTACGCCTACGTTGGCAACAATCCGGAAAAGGCCAGCTTACGCGCTCCGGAAACGCCGGGCGACTATAGTGTGGTCTATCGCACCGGTGGCATGGTGATCGGCGAGGTGGCTTTTAAAGTCACGGAAGTCACGGCTGACCTGGCTGCCCCCTCCGAGGCGCCCGGCCACGAATGGTTTGAAGTGCAGTGGCAAGGCCCTGGCAATTACGGAGACTTGATCCAGCTTTTCCCGGTGGGTGGCGAGAATGATGTGGCCTACACCTACATCGACCCGAACGAACCCGGCATGGTGCGCGTACTGGCGCCGGTCGAGCCCGGCCCGCACGAATTGCGTTACACCACACAGGGTGGCAAGACCCTGGCAACCCTGGCCATCGAGATCACGCCTCCGGTCATCAAGCCGGGCTCCTTGCAGGTGCTGGCTTACAACAAACCGGTGTTCGACCCCAACGACGCGGTTGAAGTGGTGCTGGATGCATCCGGCAGCATGCTGCAGCGCCAGGGCAGCGACCGGCGGATTGAAATCGCCAAGCGCACCCTCGCCCACCTGGTTGGCGAGACCATTCCTGAAGGCACGCCATTCGCCATGCGCGTGTTTGGCCACAAGGAGGCCGATGCCTGCCGTACCGACCTGGAAATCCCGCTGGGACCGCTGAACCGCAGCGCAGCAAGCAGCACGCTGGGCAGCGTGAATGCCATGAACCTGGCAAAGACACCGATTGCCGATTCACTGGCGCTGACCGATTCGGACCTGCGCGGCGTGACCGGCGAGCGCATTATCGTACTGGTCACCGATGGTGAAGAAACCTGCGAAGGCGACCCGGCAGCCGTGATAGCAGGCATGCGCGCACGCGGCCAGGACATTCGCTTCAACATCGTCGGCTACGCGATTGATGACGCGGCCTTGCAGGACACCTTTCAGCGCTGGGCCACCCTGGGTGGCGGCGCCTATTTCAATGCGGCCGATGAAACCCAGCTTGCCGACGCACTGGCCAACTCGGTAGCGCCATCCTACGAGGTGCATGACGCCGATGGCCAGGTGGTCGCCGCCGGGGTTGCCGGCGGCGAGCCAGTGGAACTGATGCCTGGCAGCTACAGTGTCAGCGTGGCTGGTTCAGAGCACAGCGTCGAGGTAGAGGCCGAAAAGCGGGTAACCCTCGACCTCAATGCAGCGCCCTGAAACCTAGTTGCAGGGCGGCGCCACGTAGCCACCCAGCACTTGCAGGTTGAGGTTAACCGCCGGGAAGGCTCCGGAACCGCCAGAGTAGCTGACGGACATCTCACCGCCGCACTGGATGGTCATGTTGGCGGTGCCGTTGCCTGATACGCTGACCAGGTCTGGATCAAAACCGGCGCCGAAATTTCCACCCACGGGGCGATCCATGGGCAGGGCCACGCCATTGTCAAAATCGCCCACCACGGTGCCGATCATCCAGGCCTGGTTGCCGCTGTTGTCATAGGTGAACCAGTACACCACCACCCGGCCGTTGGGCAGCGCCTCTACCACGTAACCCTCGCCATCGTGACTGGGGTCGAACAGCAGGGCATTGCGCCAGTCTCCGGCATTGGCCGGGTTGGCGCTTTCAAAGGGCTGGGACAGGCGCACCAGGTCCATGTAGCCGGAGTCAGTGCCCAGCAGGTAATCGGCCTTGGCCCTGCCCTCGGCATAGAAGTTGAGCACCAATGAGCCAACCGGGGTGACCTCTACATCCGCGGGGTTATAGCCCGGCCCGAAGCGCCCACCGCTGCTGGTGAGCAGTTCTTCCACCACCAGTCGCGTGCCTTCCACCGCGGCGATACCGAAATACCAACGCTGGTTGCCGTGGCGATCGTAAGTGAACCAGTACACCACCGCTGTGCTGGCGTTGATGAAGGTTACGGTGAAGCCTTCACCATTGTGGCTGACATCAAACCAGGAGCCCGCGGCTACCGCGTCCAGCGCGGGTGGCGCAGGCGTAAGCTGGGAATTGAACAGGTCGTGGCTGGGCCATTGGGCCACCTGGTTGCGCGCCGGGTAGATCACTTCCTCGAAGGCGCCCGAAAGCAAGGCCGAGGAATTCTCAAAGCGCTTGTTGAACAGCGCCGCCCAGGTGAATCCATCACGAATGCTGGCCACCACGGTAGATGTGCTCGGCAGTGATCCGTGGTGCCAAATATTGCGCCCACCGGCGCCGTAGTCGCGCACTTGCCAGCCAGATCCGTAGAAATAATCACCTGGGCTGTAGGAACCCGGGTAGTTTTGCGGAAGCCCGAACATCAGGTCGAGAGAACCGCTGCTTAGCGGCGCATCGGGGAAACCCGGATCCTGCATCCGGGTTATCCAGCGAACCAGCTCATTGGCGGTGGAAACCCAGCCCCCGTAAGCCGCCATGTTTTCGTAATTGAGCGAACCGTACTCGGCCGGAAGCACCTCACCACTGTTGTCAACCACGGAAACACCGAAATGTGGCGATGAGTAACGCACCTCGTTGGGGTAGAGGCGTTGTTGCTGTGAGCGTGCCTGGCGCGATCGCCACATGCCAATCGGGTTGAAAACACTGTCGGCGTAGGCGCCATAAGGCAAGCCCGTAGCGCTTTCCAGGATCATGCCCAGGAGCATGTAGCCGTAGTTGGAGTAGGCGTAGGTAGTTCCAGGCTCGTGGATCAGCATGCGATCGTTCATGTAAGCCAGAATCTGGCTCTTTAGCACGGGGAACCCGTCATGGGTAAGCGCCTCGATGTCACGGTCAACAAAAGCCGGATCGAACCCATACTCCTGGGGCGCGCCAAAACCGCCCAGCATCTCAAGCAGGTTGCGAATGGTTACGCCGGAGAGCCTGGGGTCCGCCGGCCCGCCACCATTCAGCGTGGACAGGTCCAGGTACTGGTCGATGGTGTCATCAACAGAAAGCAGGCCTTCCTGGTGGGCGTGATGAATCATGGTGGAGGTCAGTGGCTTGCTCACGCTGGCGAGCCGAAACAGGGTCTTGGTATTGGGTGCATGCTCTGCGTTGTTGCTGAACGCACGTGAGTAAACCAGCCTGCCCTGCCAGGCCACGGCGAGCTGCCCGGCTGGCACATCGTGGTCATCCATGAACTGGATCATGGTGTCATCGAAGACCGCGAGCTCGGGCACATTGGGCCCACCGCTGACCACGGTTTGGGCGAAAGCCGGCGCGCCTGCCAGCAGGCAAATGAAAAAGATTGAAGACCTGAACACGTGCACACCCCCTTCGGTGAAAATGGGTAACTTCGCTGTCTTCTAGCAACCACGTAGAACGGAACCCTTTCGTATCACCCAGGCAAATTGAACCGTCGGCAGGGGTGCCGCATACTGGGGTTTGTTCGCCGCAGAGAAGCCCCTTGAACCGAACCTTGATCCGCCGCATCGCGATCGGTGTATTCCTGCTAAACGCCCTGGCTGTTACCTGGCCGCTTGCATCCTTCTTCAAGTCGGCCAAACCGCTGGTGTTTGGCTTTCCGCTGTCCATGGTTTGGCCGGTTGCCTGGATCGTGGTCGGCCTTGTCATGCTCCTGGTGCTGGACCACTTTGAGAACGGTAATCAGGCCGAAAACAGGGACGAGGACCAGTAATGGAACGCTGGCTGGTAATCTCACTGATGATCGTGGCCTACCTGGGCCTCACCCTGTGGGTCGGGCTGCGGGCCGGTCGCGGCACCTCTTCCACCATCGACGGATTCGTTGCCGGAGATCGCAACTTCGGCTTCCTGGTGATGTACTTCGTGACCGGGGCGACGGTGTTTTCCGCCTTCGCCTTCCTGGGTGGTCCGGGCTGGGCGTATTCGCGCGGGGCGGCTGCTTTCTACATCCTGTCCTACGGGGTGCTGGGCATGGCGCCGTGGTACGTGATTGGCCCCAAGGTGGCGCGCATTGGCCGAAGCCTTGGGCAGGTGACCCAGGCCCAGTTCCTCACCGGCCGTTTCCAGTCACGCGGCCTTTCGCTGCTGATTGCCCTGATCAGCATTGCCGCGCTGATCCCCTACATCACGCTGCAGATGCGCGGCGCCGGCATCGTCATCGAGGCGGTTACCGACGGGCGGATTCCGCTGTGGATGGGCGCCGCGGTGGCCTACGGCATCGTGCTGGTTTACGTGCTGGTCAGCGGCGTGAGCGCCGTGGGCTGGACCAACACGCTGCAGGGCGTGTTCATGATCGCTATTGCCTGGACACTGGGCATTTACCTGCCCTACTCCCTGTATGGCGGAATCGGCCCGATGTTCGAAGCCATTATCAGCCAGCGCCCCGAACTGCTCGAGTTGCCCGGACTGGCCGCCAGCGGTGAGCCGTGGAACTGGGCAGGCTACAGCAGCGCCATCGTGGTGAGCGCAGTGGGCCTGACGATGTGGCCGCACCTGTTCATGAAGGCTTTTACCGCGCGCGATGAACGCATCATCCGACGCACCGTGGTCTGGTTTCCCACTTTCCAGTTGTTCCTGGTGCCGGTGTTCCTGATCGGTTTTGCCGGGGTGCTGTTCGTCGAATCGCTGGAGCGGCCGGATTTCATCCTGCCCCACCTTATTCTCAACGTCGACCTGCCGGTGATCGTGATCGGGCTGTTTTGCGCCGGCGCCCTGTCGGCCTCGATGTCTACCGGTGACGCCTTGATGCACGCCACCGCCTCGGTTGCCGTGGAAGATGGATTGGGTCCGTTCGCCAGGCTGGAGGAAGCCCGGCAACGCCTGCTGATTCGGGTGCTCATCGTTGCTGCGGGCGCAATCGCTTACTTTTTTGCGGTCACCGAGGGTGTTTCCCTGGTGGTGCTGCTGCTTACTTCCTACGGCATCATTGCCCAACTCGCCCCGCCCGTGATTGCCGCGCTGTTCTGGCGCCGTGCAACCACCGCCGGAGTGATAGCCGGGCTGGTCGCTGGCGGGGCAACCGCCCTGCTGTTCTTCTTCTGGCCGGAGTTGAGGCCGATCGACCTGCATGAAGGCGTGTTCGGCCTCCTGGTGCACGTGCCGGTCCTTGTGCTGGTTTCCCTGCTCACGCCCGCGCAGGACGAGGCCCTGGTCGAATCCTACGTCAATCCACCCAGAACCGAGCCATGAGTCCAATGAATTCGATCGAGATGCTCACCCGGCTGGTGGCTTTCCCCACCGTGTCACGCGATTCCAACCTGCCACTGATCGACTGGGTCGAAAACTACTTGGCGCCGTTCGGTGCGCGCTGCCGCCGCACCTGGAACAGTGAAAGGACCAAGGCCAACCTGTTTGCGGCAATCGGGCCGGATGTTCCTGGCGGCGTGGTGCTGTCGGGCCATACCGACGTGGTGCCTGTCGATGACCAGGACTGGCACACCAACCCGTTCGAGCTAACCGAGCGCGATGGCCTGCTCTATGGCCGCGGAAGCTCCGACATGAAAGGTTTTTCAGCGGTGTTCCTGTCACGCCTGGCTTCG
Source organism: Gammaproteobacteria bacterium (assembly GCA_030428105.1). Lineage (GTDB taxonomy): Bacteria > Pseudomonadota > Gammaproteobacteria > Xanthomonadales > SZUA-36 > JAUIBE01. The sequence continues at coordinate 42,136 of JAUIBE010000005.1, read as the reverse complement.
CTGGACATCGCCGCACTGAAAAAACCGTTGTACCTGGCCCTTTCCTACGACGAGGAAATCGGCTGCCTGGGCATTGACCGCATGGTGGATGACGCACTGGGCCACTTCGCCAGGCCGGATTTCGCCATCATCGGCGAGCCAACCAGCATGCAGATTGTTCGCGCCCACAAATCAATCAACGTGTTTCGCACGCTGGTGACCGGCAAGGCGGCCCATTCCAGCCAGCCCCACCGCGGCGCCAGCGCCATCCTGGCCGCGGCGCGCATTATCGAGCACCTGGATTCGATTGGCCGAACCAGGCGCCGGGAGGCTGGCGATTCCGGCTGCGAACCGCCGTGGACCACGGTTCAGGTGGGCAAGATTAGAGGCGGCACGGCCGTCAACATCCTGCCCTCGCAGTGCGAATTTCTGTGGGAATACCGCGGTCTGCCCGAAGAAGACCCCGCGTTTATCAGCCAGGCCATGCAGGCGTTCATCGAGCGCGAAGTGCTGCCTGACCTGCAAGAGTTTGCGCCTGAGGCTTCTATCGAGACCACTCCCATCGCCCAGGTGCCGCCTCTGGCGCCAGACCCGGAAGCGAAGGCAGAACGCTGGGTGCGAGGCCTTGGCGGCGTTCGCGAAGGCGGCTCCGGCGAGGTTTCGTTCGCCACCGAGGCCGGCAGCTTCCAGCGCGCCGGTGTCAGCAGCGTGGTCTGCGGGCCCGGTTCCATTGACCAGGCACACCAGCCCAACGAGTTTATCGATCCGGCCGAACTGCAGCGCTGCGAGGCCATGGTGGACGATGTTTTCGCCTACCTGTGCCGAGCCTAGTCGCACCCGGGTAATCACATAAGCAGTCTCTGCGGTTATATCGGCCTGGCGATCCGCCCGTCCGAACTTTCCGACCGCTCACCACGGTTGGCTAGATTCGGCTTTGACTTTCCACCCATGCGGGCGTAGATTCCGCCGCCTTATTCAACCGGCGCCGCGACAGCAATTGGCGCTGATTAGAACTACTTACAGAGAATGAAATGATGAATTGGTTTATCTCATATCCATACGAAGGCCGCGTATCGGTCACGGGCGAGTTTGCCTGTGGCAAACCCCTGCGCCTTCAAGATGCGACCATGAGTTAATGCAGCCCCTGAAATTCCGGGTCTGCGATTAGCAGACCTGTGACGGATGAAACCCCCGCAGGTCCTTGCCTCCGGGGGTTTTTTTTCGCCCGCCAGAAGGTGAGCCGACGATAGGAAAAGACAGTGGCAATTAGCAAAACAATCAACGACACCAGGGTTCCGGTGCACATCTGGACCAACGACATTGATGCGGCTGCGGAAGAGCAGCTGCGCAATATCGCCAGCCTGCCGTTTGTGCATCACCACGTGGCGGCCATGCCGGACGTTCACCTGGGCATTGGCGCCACGGTGGGATCCGTGATCCCGACCCACAGGGCCATTATTCCGGCCTCCGTGGGCGTGGATATTGGCTGCGGAATGATGGCGGTCAAGACCAGCCTGAGCGCCCGCCAGCTGCCGGACAACCTGGCCAAGGTCAGGCACGCGATTGAGCGTTCCGTACCGGTGGGGTTCTACATGCACAAGCATGACCGCACCCCGACCGCCGCGGCCAGCAAGGTGAGCCAGGGGCTGAAGCAGATCCTGGACAAGCACCCGAAGCTGATCAGCCGTAAGGCCGAGAAAGACCAGAGCTGGGCGCGCCAGATCGGCACGCTGGGTGGCGGCAACCACTTTATCGAGGTTTGCCTGGATACCGTCGGCAATGTGTGGGTGATGCTGCACTCCGGCTCCAGGGGCATCGGTAACCAGATCGGCAGGCACTTCATTGAAGCCGCCAAGACCGAACTGGAAAAGCGTGGCGTAACGCTGCCGGACAAGAACCTGGCGTGGTTCGACGAGGGCACCGAGTTGTTCAACGACTACGTGTTCGCAGTCGACTGGGCGCAGGACTACGCCGCCACCAACCGTGAGGTGATGATGGCCAATGTGATCGAGGCGATGAAGGCAACACTGCCGGAATTCACCATCGAGGACACCGCCATCAACTGTCACCACAACTACGTGGCGAAGGAGCAGCACTTTGACGCCGAGGTTTATGTCACGCGTAAAGGTGCCATCCGTGCCGGCAACGGCGACCTGGGCATTATCCCGGGAAGCATGGGCGCCAGGTCCTACATCGTGAAGGGCAAGGGTAACGCCGACGCTTTCCACTCCTGCGCCCACGGCGCCGGAAGGAAGATGTCCAGGACTGCGGCCAGGAAGGCCTTCAGCAAGGACGACCTGGTGAAGCAGACGCGCGGCGTCGAATGCCGTAAGGACAAGGCCGTGATCGACGAGATCCCGGCAGCGTACAAGGACATCGATGCCGTGATGGCCAACCAGTCTGACCTGGTTGAAGTAGTAGCCACCTTGAAACAGGTGGTTTGTGTAAAAGGCTAGGAAGTGTTCGCGTTCAAGCCGTCCCAGTGAAGGCACTGGCGGCGGCGCAAGGTGACGGTCGTATCGATCTGCGGCGCACGGCCGTCACCGGGGGGGCAGGAACATTGGTTTGCGTCGAAGCCTGCTTCGACGAAATGAGGCATGTGTCAGATCCGACGGTTACAGCGGTTCGGGTTCCAAAAGCCCGTCCGGTGCAGCGTGCCGTGCACGGCTGTATGCCGAGCCGAAGGAGTGACCAGTGCACCATGTGGATATAGCTCAGATGGGTAGAGCAATCGATATTGACTCGATGTGTCACGGGTTCGACTCCCGTTATCCGAGCAACTTGTCAGGTTGCCTAGAGGTAAAGCCTACGGGCTGTGGTTCGACTCCACATGAGGGTGCCTTGCGCACCCACGAGGGCGGAAAAGCGCCGCGCGGCTTTGAGCAGGCAATGCCCTGCCCAATGACCGCACCGTGGCTGCGACCCGAGTGATCTCACCGGAACGCTGCCAACCCGGAACCGGGTCGCCGGACGGAGGGGCAAAAGGGGGTGCCCGGATGTTTCGCAGCCAGGGCCTGGGTCCGCAGCGCGCTCGCGGGATCACCCTCGCAGCAGCGGCAGGCGCTTTTTCGCCATTTTTTAACCCAAAAGCAAAGGAGGAAAGAAAATGTTCGGATTGAATCGAACGGTCGTGGCTCAGAACGAGCGTGCGCTGGTATTCGTCAACCGTACTCTGCAGTCCATCGCAGAGCCGGGCGTGTACTGGCGTTTCGACGCTCCTGGCCGAACCGAATGGCAGGTGTACGACGTAACGCATCCGCGTTTCGAGCACCCGCAGCTGGATGTATTGCTGGCTGCCAACCCGGAACTGATGGCGCGTCACTTCGACGTTTACGAACTGGCCGCCGACCAGGTCGGCCTGGTGTACCGCAACGAGCGGCTGGTGGACGTGTTGCCGCCGGCTTCCCGCGCGGTGTACTGGAACGGCCCGGTGGAAACCACGGTGGTGATCGAGACGATCGGCGACGAGGCCGAGATCCCAACGGATCTCGCACGGTTGCTGACTCGCCCGCGTGATCGCCAGCTGCTGGAAGCGGTTCGCAACACGGTGCTGCCGGTTGAAGTGGCCTCTGACCAGGTTGGCTTGCTGACCATTAACGGCAACCTCGTCCGTACCCTGGCCCCGGGTGTCTACGCCTTCTGGCGTTACAACCACGAGGTCAAGGTGGAGCTGGTGGAAACCCGTATCCAGGCGATGGACGTGTCCGGCCAGGAAATCCTGACCAAGGACAAGGTCAGCCTGCGGGTGAACCTGGCTGCCCAGTACCGCGTGAGTGACCCGGTGCGGGCTCGCCGCACCAGCGTCAACGTGGTCGAAACCCTGTACGCATCCCTGCAATTTGCACTGCGCCAGGCAATCGGCACGCGCACGCTGGACGTCCTGCTGGCCAACAAGAGTGAGCTTGACGGCACCATCACCGAAACGGTCGCCAGCCAGATCTGCGATTACGGCGTGGAGATCGTAAAGGTGGGCCTCAAGGACATCATCCTGCCGGGCGAGATGAAGGAAATTCTCAACCGGGTGGTCGAGGCCGAGAACGCAGCCCACGCAAACGTGATCAAGCGGCGCGAGGAGACCGCGGCAACGCGTAGCCTGCTCAACACCGCAAAGCTGATGGACGAAAACCCGACGCTGATGCGTTTGAAGGAGCTGGAAACGCTGGAAAAGGTTACCGAAAAGGTCGATCGACTGACCGTCTTCGGCGGCCTGGACAGCGTCCTGCGGGATACCGTCAAGATCAATCTTGATGCCCGCTAAGTCAACCACCTGAACCGGTGCAATGCCGGTGCAGGTGGTTTTTTAGTATTTGACATAAATGTCAAACTATTGTTAATTGGTGAACGGTCGCTTCATCGACTACTTCCCGCTTTCAAGACAAGAGATAACAACAATGAAAAAAGAGCTTGTTTACCCCCACGAAGAAATTCTTGGTGCCACCACCATGGTCCTGGGCTGCATTGCCTGGCTGGTGCTCATCGTGGCGACCCTGGGTACCGCGCTGATCCTGTTGGGCGTCGGTTTTCTCGCCTACCTGTTCTTCCAGTCGGCGCTGATCGCCTACATCAAGGGCAACGGCGTGGAACTGTCTAGCGGACAATTCCCTGACCTGTATGCGCAATTCGTAGACTGCTGCGACAAGCTGCAACTGGCCAAGCGTCCCGAAGCATACATCCTCAATGGCGATGGCGGCCTGAATGCCTTCGCCACCAAATTCCTGAGTACCCAGTACGTGGTGTTGCTGTCGGATATCGTCGATGTCATGGATGACCACCAGGACGGGGTGCGTTTCTACATTGGCCATGAACTGGGCCACCTGCGAATGAAACACCTGACGCTGCAGTTTCTGCGCTGGCCGGTACTGTGGCTGCCCCTACTGGGCGCCGCCTACTCCCGGGCGCGCGAGAGCACCTGTGACCTACACGGGCTGGCCTGCAGCAAAACGCCCGAAGGCGCGGCGCGGGCGCTGGCCGTACTGGCCGCCGGCATTGAACGCTGGAAAAACCTGGACCTTAACGCCTACATGCGGCAGACCGAACACACCTCCGGTTTCTGGATGTCCTTCCATGAACTCACCTCAGCCTACCCCTGGTTGACCAAGCGTGTTGCGAGGGTGCTCATGCCCAACCAGCCAGTGCCCAGGCGCAACGGTTTCGCTTACCTGTTGGCGATCTTCATTCCATACACCGGCAGGCTGGGCGCGGGTTTCGGCTTCCTGCTGCTGGTTTACATCGTATTTATTGCGCTTTCCATAGGTTTACCCGCCTACCAGGATTACGTGACCCGGGCCCAGGTTACGGTGGCGTTCGAAACCGCCGAAGAAGCAATGGCAACGCTCGGAGCGTACTACGAAGAAACCGAAACGGTGCCGGAGTCCCTTGAGGAAGTAGGTATCAGTGAACACTTAACGGAAACATTCTCAGTTTCGCTCGACGCGGAAAACATGGAGTTGACCTTGCCCCTGAAGCAAGGCGACCTGATCCTTTCGCCCCGGATCGATGACGATGGGTCGATTTTCTGGCTGTGCGTTGATGGCGAGGGGCTCAGCTATGAACAGTTGCCCGAGTTCTGCCGTTACACGCAGTAAGCTGGAAATGAAGCAAACAAACATTGCCGCGCTGGGTTTACTCTGGGCCTTGATATGCCCGCCAACCTGGGCCCAACCGACGGTTGATGACTTCCTGCAGCAGGCAACCATTCGCGATGCCGAGTTGTCGCCGGACGGCAAGCATCTTGCCGTGATCATCCGCGAGCCGGAACGGCGGGTGGTGATTGTACGCAACGTCGAGCAGCCTGGCATGCCGATCGTCGGTGCGTTTTCCGAGGAGATCCTGCAGCCATCGTGGCTGACCTGGGGCAGCAATGACCGCTTGCTACTGTCCATCTGGATTCCGTGGAGCGTGTTTCTCGACAAGCGATTCAACAGCACGTTCTACGCGCCCGATGAATCCATAGGCTTCAGCCGCATGGTGGCAATGAACATCGACATGTCAGAGCAAACCTTTCTGATGGAAGGTGAGCGCAGCCTGCGAAGAAACTACTCCCTCTCGCGGGTTACCAATTTTCTGCCCAACGACGAGGATCATGTCCTGATGGCGGCCTACAAAGGTGGCAAGCGCGCCCTGTACAAGGTCAACATCCGCGACGGCGGGGCTGAAATGATCACCCGCGGCTCCCCGCGCACTTTTCGTTTCCTCAATGATGACAACGGCGTTCCCCTCTATCGTTTCGACTACCGCGAGCGAAGAAACACCATCGAGCTTTTTGCCTTCAAGGATGGCGATGACTGGGAAGAAATTGACGAAATTCGCCTGAATCGCGACGATGAAGACCGCTTTGATTCCAGCGAACTGGTGGCGCTCCTCGACGGTGACCTTGTATACCGCAAACAGAACGCCAAAACCGGGTTCTATGAACTGGTCCGGATCAATCGCTCGGCGAGCACCGAGCAAGCACTGGCCGCAGAAAACGGGCAGGACATCTTTGGCGCACTGTTCCATGCGCGTTCAGACCAGGTGATTGGTTACGCGGTTGAACAGGACAATGTTCGACACGTCTATTTCGACGCATTCCAGCAAAAACAGTACGACGCCATTGCTGAGCGCATTGGCAACAACAACTTCAGCGTTTCCAACCTTGACCCGGAAATCGGCCGCGCGCTGGTCGCGGTTTCCGGGCCGGACGTACGTCTGATTTACTACCTGTGGAACTTCGAGTCACAGACCCTGACCTACCTCGACAGTGCATACCCCGAAACTCCGCCCGAGACACTCTCCCGGCCCACAGTGACGACCTACACCGCAAGAGACGGCACCAATATCCGCGCTTACATCTTGCTACCCAGGAATTTCGAAACCGGCAGTCCCCACCCTACCGTGATCATGCCGCATGGCGGCCCACAAGCACGCAGCCGGGCTGAATTTGACCTTCTGGCACAGTTCCTTTCCACCCGAGGTTATATCGTGGTGCAGCCGAATTTTCGCGGTTCGGTTGGCTATGGCCGCGAGTTTGAAGAAGCCGGTTACCGCCAATGGGGAGGACTGATGCAGGACGATGTTACCGATGCGGCAACGTCTATCATCAGGCGGGGCTATGCCGACCCGGAACGAATCTGCATCGTCGGTGGTTCCTACGGCGGATACGCGGCATTAATGGGTGCCATCAAGACTCCCGACCTCTACACCTGCGCGGTCAGCATCAACGGGGTCACCGACCTGGTGCAGATGCTCAAGTACGACATGAAGGAACTGGTCGACAAGGCGTACTGGGATGAACTGCTGTTTGATCGAGTGGGCCACCCAAAAAAGGACAAGGCCATGCTGGAAGCCAACAGCCCGGTTGAACACGCCGACAAAATCACTATTCCCGTGCTGCTTCTGGCCGGGGAACAAGACCAGCGCGTGCCCTACAAGCAATCCAAGCAGATGGCCAGCGCGCTAAAAAAGGCGGGCGCCGACCACGAGCTCGTTTCATTCGAATACGCCGGACACAACCTGCTGGCCAGGAGCAGCGACCGCGAAGAAACTTTGAAGCTACTGGAGAAGTTCCTGGCCAAGTACCTCGACTGATTGGCGGACCGGCTCCGCGAAGGAATGGACTGCTCAAGCGGGACACCTGCATGAGCCAGGAGACAATGAAGCCCCTGGGCTATGGCTTACGCACTGGCCTGCGATCGACTACTGGCGGGCGATGGCCTGCTCGCAGGCAGCCACGTTGTCAGGCGCAATTCGTTCTATTTCGATCGACCCGGCGGGTATGGATTGGGGCGGGTCGGTGTCGGTGATCAGGAATTCAACCACCGCGCTGTTGCAGCCGGTAAATCGGATGTTGAGGATCCCCGCGAATACCTGGCTCACTTCCGGCTGGGCCGAATTGAAGATTCCGCCCGATGTTTTCTCCAGTTCCAGGTCGGCCTGGGCACCCTGGTAGGGTCCGTAGGCCGTCAGCCAGCGGTGGCCCGGTTCAGCCAGGATGGCCTGGACATTTGCGGGCGGGCGCTCGGCGTCGTAGGTAAACCACGCCGCGAAGACGGTGCCCTGTTCCTCGAACACGGTGATGAAAAACCCCTGCCCCGGGGTGTCCGGGCTGTACCAGGCGTCATTCAGGCTGGCGTTGATGTGAAATTCTTCCGGCCATGCTTGCTGGCAACCGCCGGGAAAGGGCATGCCCCACAACTGTGCCCGGCCACCTGCTTCGCCCTCAATAGCCGCGGGGTCGCTTGTGCGGAGATAGACCCAGCCTCCGCGGCGCACCACCGAATGCCCGGCGTAGGGGATATCCTGTGGTTTGCGCCACATGGCAACCGACTGGTCGTTGACCAGGCAGTAAACATCGCCCTGGAACACACCGGATGCCTCTTCCTCGAACAGCACTTCGCTTTCCGACCAGGTAATAACCCCGGGCCGCCCCGCCTTGCCAGTGAACAAGTCAGACTCGACCAACTCGGAGCCTTGCAGTTTCAGGAAAGTGGAGCCGGAAACAATCTGCGCAGCGCCGTCGAAAGGGAATACGGAATCCAATTCAAGTGTGGGTGACGCCGGAAATCGCCGCGCGCGGAAAAACTCGATCGAGTCATCCGGGTTGATGCGGGTGATGTAGCCATAGGAGTCAAAGGCGTGGGGGCCCCACCATGCGTGCAGCGCGCCATCGAGCACGAAGTTATGCTGGCTGGAAGGGCTGCCGTAAGAAAACAACCCGACCCGGTCATCTATGCTGATCGCAGTGGTTTCATCCGAGCGAAAGATCTGGCGATCGATGATGCCAAAGTACTGGGTCTCACCCACCGAGCCCAGCCACCAGGGGTGCGATGCCTCTTCGCCCGCCACCAGGTCGCCGACCTGGGTCAGTGATTGGTCTGCCGCATCAAAAACCCATGGCTCGGAGCCGCTTGAGCCATCATCAAGGGAAAACATGAGCCGAGACTGCGGGCCCTGCGCCCCTGTGAATGCTGCATGCCAGTCATAGATGGGCACGGCATCCCAACCTGCACTTCCTGGATGGCTGTCGGCAGCGCCGGGGTTAAGATCCGCGATCAGTTGATAGCCGTCTTCGCTCATCAACCATAGCTCGCGGCCATGCTCGTCGGTGCGGGCAGAAATCACCACACCCGCATCGGTTGGCGTCCACAGATACGGCGCGTAAAACGGGACCGGACCCAGCAGCGGCTCCATGGAAATCACGTCGTCGCCGACAATGCTCCAGTGCCCCTGTACACCGTCAAACGTACCGGAAAGCACCACCCGGTCACCCTGGCTGAAAATCGCGTTGGGAACAAAGCGGTCGAAGTCGAAATTGAACCCGGTAACCGGGGTCAGCGTTGTGCCCTCCAGGCGCCACAGACGGTACGGCGAAGGACCGTTGTCGTCCCACAGATAAACCATCCCATCCGCGAGCTGCCAGCCCGGAAATGGCGCGCTGAGGCTACCGTTTTCAAGGGACTCAGCCAGCACCCACTCCTTGATCAGTTCAAAGCGGGCTTGCGCGACGTGGGGAAACATTGCGAACACCAGATACACCAGCGCCGCGAGCACTGATGCAACGATTCGGCTTCTCTTCGCGATACCTGGAATTACCAAGGTGCGTAACTCTTATTGTTCTCCCTCATACCACTATAGGGCAAATTCCGCCGGTCGTTGCGATTCTAATGTCACAACACAAAGATGCGGCAATCGATCAAGACTGTCCCCCGGACCCGTGGCTAAACTTCAGGGGTAACGTGTTTTTTGTCATATTTATCCTGTAGTTGGGGTCAACTGGGGATGTACGGCTCGTCGCAACCAACTTTCGAGGAGGCGCTTCAAACATGAATAGGGTCAGAATCTTTGTGGGGCTGCCATTCGCCCTGGCCGCAGGTATGGCCGCTACCGATGTGATGGCTGCCGCCGAGACGGTGCCGGAGCCATTTCGCGGACACAACCCCGACTCGAAATTCACCATCCAGTACGAAGACGTGAACACCGTGCTCAAGGTCATGGTGGTGGACGTGGGCCGCTCGTCGCGCGAGAAAGCGCCAGAAATCCAGGCCACCGTGGGCACCCGGATGAAAACCCAGGTCAACCGCCAGACCGCAACCGAGGCCAATCGCTTCTGGTTCGAGGAGTTCGAGGACAATGAGAATTTCCGCCAGGCCCTGCGCCAGGTGCGCCTGGCGCTGGAAGCGATTCCGGGCCGCATGCCGCTGGAACACTTCAACCGTGACGAGCAGCTGGCCTATTGGCTGAACCTGTACAACATCACGGTGCTGGACGAACTGGTGCAGCTCTATCCGGAGCGCAACCTCAAGAAAGAGATCATCGGCAAAAAATCGATCCTGGAACCGAAAATCCTCAACGTGTCAGGCATTGATCTCAGCCTGAACGATATCCAGCACACCATCCTGGCCGCCAACTACAACAACGACCCAGTCATCCTGTACGGACTGCACCAGGGCTATATCGGCAGCCCAAACATTCGCCGGTCGGCGTATACCGGCGACAAGGTCTACCAACAGCTGCAGGACAATGCCGAGGAGTTCATCAACTCGAACCGCGGCACCCATGCGCAGAACGACACATTCGAGGTCTCGAGCCTGTACCAGCGCAACGCGCATTACTTTCCGAATTTCGATACCGACCTGAAACAGCACCTGATGCGTTTTATCGAGGGCGACGAGCGCGCGGCCTTGCAAGCGGCCAGCACACTCAAGCCCGATATTGATGACTGGAACATCGTTGATGTGCACGGCACCATGCGCGACATGGGCGGCAGCTTTGCCACCAGCCAGGCGGCGATGATCGATTCAGTGGAAAATGTGCAGTACTCGGCCGGCGGCAAGGCCACGCCAACCAACTTCTCGGTGGCTTACTCCAGCGTGGTTGCCAAGGGCGAACCACTCTCAAATGTCTCGCCTGAAATCCTCGATTACCTGGTGGAAATCAAGGAGAAGCAGGATGCCGCCATCCTGTTGCGTGAGGGCCGCGTGACCATCGAAGAACTCGGCGAAGTTCCCGCACCAGCAAACCAAAAAGAATGACCCCTTGCCTTGAAATCAGCCAATGGGGCTTCCTGGTGGTGCTGGATTTGGCATAGGCGCAGCTTCGGCCGGTTGCCGCGCAAGAAACAGGCGTATCTCCTGCAAGGCTGCAATAGCTTGTCGATCGCCTTTTTTCGACCGGGGCTCAAGACTTCTGCTCAACAGGATCAACTGCGACAGCCCCAGCGCGCGGGTGCTATCGGTCGCTTCCATGTTGCTGGCCAATGCCATCAAGTGACGCAACACCAACCAGTCAACCTCTGCCTGGATCGCAGCAAGATAGGCATCAGAACTAGACTTGGCCTGCCAACTCGCATCCATCAGGCCGGACATCAGGTCCGCAGGACTGGGCTGGGATGGATCGAGTGCGTTTTGTTCTGCCAGGCGCGCCAGTCGCTGGGGCTGAAGCAATTCACGCAATACGAGATCGACTGCGGCACGTGCTGGCGCCAGGTGATCGAAAGCCTTACCGGTGCCGCCTGGAAAGCTCTCCCGGTCCCTGGCGTATTCAGAGGGTGGTGGCGGAATCAGGTAACGCAGTGAATCAGGCAGGGCAAGCGTTGAAGGCTGCAGCAGCCCAAGCAGGCGCTGTAAAGCGTCTTCCTGAACGGACACAGCCACAGGCTCGACCGCCGAGGGCGTGTCACCACGGAAACGGTAATCGTAGTTCAGGCCTGCCAGCAACTTGGCAACTGCGTCTACCTGGTAGCGGTGCAACAGGTACACAGGAACCAGACGTCGTTCGATTTCGAACAAAGTGGTGCCCACGGGGACTACCGCTTCAGAAAACTGCTGCAATGCGATGCGGCGAATCTCCAGCAATTCATCGAGGCGCACAATGGCATCGGTGCCGTTGTCCCAAAGATTTGCCGCCGGGTGAGCGCTTCCAGGTTCGCGTGCATCCTGATCGGTGATAAAGGCGATTTTCTGATCAGCGGCCTCGGCCAGGATGGCATCCAGTGATGCCTGCTCCGAAGCTGCTTCGAAGACCGTGTAACCATAACGAATGGTGAGCTTATCCCAGGGGCTTACACCCACTGCGTAAGCCTGGTCCAATCGAATATTGCCTTGCTCATCGAGGGTGAAATTCGGATGTGGATAATCCATGACCGAAGCATCCCCCGAGTATGAAGCTGCAAAATTATGATCAATGCCCAGGGTGTGCCCTACTTCGTGCGCCGATAGCTGGCGCAGACGGGCGAGGGCCATTTCACGCGCAGCCGTAACGCCTTCCCCTTCACCTTCGAAGGGAGCCGTCAATGCCTCGGCAATCATCTGGTCTTGCCGTACTCGTAGAGAACCCAGGCTGACGTGACCTTTAATGATTTCTCCGGTGCGCGGGTCGGAAACACTGAAACCATAAGACCAGCCCCGCGTGGCCCGATGTACCCACTGGATCACGTTGTACCGCACATCCAGGGGATCTGCACCCTCCGGCAACACTTCAACCTTGAATGCGCCCGGAAAACCGGCAGCAGCGAAAGCATCCGCCCACCAGGAAGCACCTTCGAGCAGTGCGCTGCGAATCGGCTCCGGCGTGCCGTTATCCACGTAGTAGACCAGTGTTTCACCAGCGGCCAGGCGATGGCGATAAATCAAGCGACGCTCCATGCTTGATTCCAGTGAAGCGGCGTAGTCCTTGTATTGCAGGGCAAAGTATCCGGACCGGGGGTGGAAGGCACGGGGCGCATAGCCATCATCCGGTAATGCAACGAATTGATGGGTCACGCGAACGGTCAGTGAGTCGGGAGTGGGCGTCACGTCCTGGATAAACTGCCCAGGTTCGCTGCCCTTGAAGGTGATGACCGCGGGAATCAGGGTGTTTTGCGGAAAGTTCTTGATGGAAGCGATATCAACGGCTGACCGTTCCGGGTCCACTTCAAAGCTGCCCTGCTCCAGCTCTGCAACCCGGGAAGAAATACGGGTTATATCGGAAACCAGCAACGGCGTGAGGTCAATGGTCACCTGGTCTTCACCCGGATTAGTGATGTCAAAGCCGGCAATCACGGATTGCGCAAAGGCTTCTGAAACGGCGCGTTTTTCTGCCGCGTTGCGGGTATCGGCACGGAAGTCGAGATTGGGCTCGATCAATAACACCTTGTTGCCATAGCGTTCAAATCGAACCAGGCGCGTTCTTTCCAACTGGCCGCGATCCAGCCCCAGGTCATTCGAGCCAACGCCAGATTGCAGCGCTGGCACATATAAGAACTCCGCCGGCAAGGACTCCAGACTCAGGAGAACCGCCCCCGTTTCCGAGTCTGCTGCTAGTTCCAGCAGGCCTTTTTCTTCGGCGTGAACCAGGGAAGTTGCAGAAAACAACACGGAAAAAAGAATCAATAAGCGCATGGGATTTTTCACAATTTATCCTTGGGCAGCTCAGGCACTAAGCCTGAATCAACAGAATTTGAGTCAGCGAGAAACAGTGTTGGATTCAGCGACCAGTATGCAGCCGTGGCTTGACGCACCCGATCCAGCATTTGCGCGTCTTCCGGCCACCACTGCTCTGGCGCTTCGAGTTTCATAGCCTCCAGTAGCTGTCGCGCACGAGTGGGATTCTCGTCATGCAGCGCGACCAGGGCCTGGTATTTCATGAACGGATAGGCCGAGGGCCTGTAAGCCTGGCACAGCGCCAGGTTTTCCCGCAGCTTTTCGGGGTTGGTCCTGGCATAGATGCGGTTCAGACCATTGAGATAGAGCAGGTGCAGGTCAAAACTGGCGCCAGCGGGAAGTTGCTCCCGACCGGCGACAAAATACTGTTCGGCAAGGGCTTCGTTCTCAAATAACTCGGCCAACACGCCGCGGTAGTAATCGGTGCGGCCATCGGGAAACGCTTCCTCCGATTCCAACAATGCCTGCAGCAGTGCCTGGTCCTGCTGGGCGATGGCCATTTCCACCTCCGCCTGCCTGGCGTAAGGCGCCAGCGACTCATCTCCCTGCTCCTGGACAAGGGTTTGCAGGAAGCGGAAATAGTTGTTCGCTTCGCGCGGCTTTCTCTGGGCGATCGCGGATCGCATGGCTTCCAGGTAGGCCAGGGCTTCACGCCCCGTCAGCCCCAGGTCCTGTTTACAGGCAATGACTTCGTCCCAGCGCTGCCGGGCCAGCTGCAGGCGGCCGCTGTGCTGGTACAGCCCAGCCAGCAAGAACAGGTTGTCGCACTGGCCGCGCACATTGCCGATGCTTTCGTTGGTAAACAGGGTGGACTTGATCAGCCGCTCGGCCTCGCTGTGCTCACGCTGGGCCAACAGCAGCGAGGCCGCCAGGTTGCTGGAAGCCATTTCGTATTTCACGTGACCCGCCTGCCTGAAGGCATCGGCGGCCAGGATGGCATGCTCCATGGCCACGCGGTTGTCGCCGGTGATTTTGCTCAGGCGCGCCTGCGTGTTGGCCCAGGTGCCGAACAGGCGGGGGTCTTGCTCTATGGAGAGCCAGGTCCTGGCTTCATCCAGGTAGGATTGCGCCTGTGGGTAGTCGCCTGCCTTGCGGTACATGATCGCCTGGCTAATGCGCACCGAGGCCAGCTTCACTTCGTCGCCCTGGCTGGCTGCCCGGTCAAAGATGGCGTTGTAGCGCTGCTCGGCCTCGTCAATTCGCCCCAGCTGCTCCAGTAACTGGGCATGCAACAAGCCCAATCGATAGGAAAAGCGCGGATTGGCGGACACAAACCGATCGGGCGCCACGGCCGCAACCACCGCGAGGGCGCTTTCCAGTTCGCCGAGGTCGCGGAATGACAGCGCCAACTCGTACCAGGCGAGCGGAAAGTCCGGCTCCGAGTCGGTTGCCCATTGGGCATTCTGGTTGGCCAGCGCCGCTTCGCCGCGCATGCGCGCTGCGGTCGCCTCGAGGTGAGCGGTTAACACAGCTTCGGTACCGGGCAGGTAGACGGCAACGCGCTCCTGGCGCGCTTCCAGCTGTAATGCCTCTTCCAGCGCCTGCATGACCTGGGTAAACAAAGGCAGCGCCTGCGAGTTTGAATACGCAGTCGGTGCCTGCCGGACATCGCCGCGCACCGAGACCAACGTGGCGCGCAAGCCCGCATCGCCTTCAGGCGCCTGGAAGCGGATTTCCACCCCATCCCGTGCTGCGTCCTCGTCGGCCGCCGAGATGGACAGGACAAACTCCTGGCTTGGCGCATTGCTGCTGCTTGCCGAAGGCAGGTCCTCCACCTGGTAGGCACTGCCCGAAAGCAGTTCGCTGAGCAAGTCGCCCAGGTAGAAACGATATGCCGCGAGGGATACAGGCGGCTGCTGGGCTGTTGCTTCTCCAGGCGCCAAAGCCGCAGGCGCTTTCCATTCGAGGTTATCCGCCGATGGTTGTGGAGTGCCTGGCTGCCCGCTGTCTTCCACGTGGAGTGTCCACCACAGCAGCGACAGCAACCCAAGCAGGGCCAGGCCGGCCACAGCGAACCTCATGGTTCGCACGGCCGAGGACGCAAGCTTTGGCGCATTTTCGGCAGGTGGCGCCCCCTCCTCTACTACGGGTAAAAAACGCAGGCCCTGCCCGTAAACCGCCTCGATGTACTTGCCAGGCTCAAGCGAATCAAGCGCTTTGCGCAAGCGATAAAGATTTTGGTCCAGGGTGTTGTCGGTGACGATGCGGCCTTTCCAGACTTGCTGGATCAACTCCTCGCGGCCAACCAGTTCGCCCTGGTGCTGAACCAGGAGCTGGAGAATTTCGTAGGTTTTCGCGGTCAGCGTGACCGGCTGGCCAGACCAAGACAGCGTCTTTTCGTCGGTATCCAGCAGGAATTTTTTGAAGCGATACTGCATCGAATGCCAGTGATAAACCCAAGCGCGTGTGGTGGCTGCCACTGCGCCATAACAAGCGGCATACCGAAGCAGTCATCTTAGGTTCAAGCACGGCGATGCACAACGCTATTGCACCACCTTGGCGACGATGGGCTACTCGAAGCCATCGGAAAACAGCACGTCTGCGTTGAGCGACTCAATCGTCAGGCTGACCGGCGGCGACAGGTTGACCCCGCCACTGCTGGTGCCACCAGAATCCTGCAAGCGGATCTGCAACTCCGCGGTGCCGCTGGCCTGGCTGTGGAGCGTGAACGAGAGGTCGCCGGTGGTGGCATTGACACTGGGCGGAACGGTGAAAAAGTTCGGCGGCGGGCTGCCGGAAATCACGAACTGCAACAGCTGGTCCGACTCATTGGCCGGGCCAGGGGAAATATCACTGGCCCAGCCGCTTTCGCTGAACACCGTTCCCGGCGCCAACTGCAGGTTAAGCAGGGTCGCGGTGAAGCTGGGCGCGTCATTCACAGGAGCCAGGTGGATGGTGGCCTCGCCCGTCACCTGGGTGCGCTGGTCCGTCACGTCGTATTGGAAGCTGACCGCACCGTTCATGTCGGGGTCATCCGGGGTAAAGGCAAAACTGCCATCAATGGCTAGCTCGAGTTCGCCGCTCAATCCACTGCCGTTGTCGAGCGGTCGGCTTCCCGCGTCAACGACCACCAGCGGGTCGTCATCGACGTCATTCGACAACACGCCAAGGGAAACACCAAACACGACCGCGTCGCCTTCCAGCAGGAAATAGTCATCGTCGTTGGCCACCGGCGGGCTGTTTGCAATCTCCGCGCCCCGTTCCACCGCACCGATATCACAACCATCATCGCTGTCTGCGACCGACGGGTCGTCAACCGCGCGGGTCATGGCCACCGGGTCATGGAATCCGCGTTGATCGATGGATTTGGCGATGCATTTGCCGTGGTCAATCAGCAGACTGGTAGCCATGGGCATGGAAGTGGATGTCGGGCCGCCGTTGTCTGCCAAAACATCCAGCTCGGGATCAAGAATGACGGGGAACAAGCCCACCCAGTCGTCATTGGCATTGGGTTGGCCCGCGGGAAAGGTGCCACCGTGGCCCAACGCGTCAGAAATCAAGTTGAAGCCGGACGAAATGACCGCGCCCGAAATATCATTCTCAAACGAAACCGCGCGGTCTTCGTTGAGCGCGACCACGGTGTTCCTGAGCGTGGTGGCAACACTGCTTCCGGACCAGATACCCCCGCCACCATGGATCGTCGCCCCGCTCTGGTTGGCGTTGAAATCCGCGATATTGGCGGTGAAGGTGGAGTGACGGATCTCCACAGTGGAGTCTTCATCGGGAAAGCCAAAACCTCCAACCGCAACGGCGCCGCCGGGACCATAGGCAATGTTCGAATGAAAAGTCGACGAATCAATCACTACGTTGGTAAAAAAAGGATCAGCGGAACGGATCAGGATGGCGCCACCGGAGAGGTCTTCCTGCGGTTCCGGCCTGCTGAGGTTTTCTGCCCGGTTGCCCACGAAAGTGCTGTTTCGCACCGTAACATTGATGCCGGCCCCGACAAAAATGGCTCCGCCACCGGTCTCCTGGTCACTGGCCTCGTCATCGTTGACGAAGTTGTCCTCGAATACCGAGTTGACGATCAGGATTTCCGCAGGTGGCGTATTCGACGTGCCATAAACGGCCATGGCGCCGCCCCCACGGTCAGCGCTGTTGCCCAGAAAGTGGACGCGGCTGACATTCAACTCCGTACCACTGCCCAGGGCGGCCTGGATAGCGCTGCCCTCTCCGGTGACCCGGTTGCTGGCCAGGGTAAGGTCCCGAATCGTGAAGCTGACTCCCGCCACACCGGAGGTCACATCGAACAGCCGGTTCTCCGCGATATTGGTCAGCGTCAGTAACTGGCGACCCGGCCCCAGAATTTCCACCGAACTGATGACCACCAGCGTACTCAACGTATGAATGACCCCTGGAGAAACCGATGGTGCGAACTCAATCGTATCCACCGTGGGTTCGAAATCACCCGCCGCACACTCGCCAGCACTCGCGCCGGAAGCCGTGTTGGAGTTGGCAGAGGTGATCGCCTCGGTCAGCGTGCACTGGCCATCATCGGCAATGGTGAATCCATCGGAGTCTGGGGCGTTAACCGTGATGGTGGCGGCGAACCCTGTTTCGGCGGCGGCCAGCATTACCCCGGCCAAAACCAGAAACGCCCGTCGCACCATGTTCCCTTTCATCATGAAATACATTCCCTGGCTGCCATGCGAATAGGTGGGAATGTATCAGCGCGGGCGAAAAACTTCCTTGGCTGAAAAGTGAAAAAAACTGAATTCGTATTCCGGGGACAGTTTACTGAATACGACAGCGCTCAAACCCGGGAAACTGTTGCACGCTTCACTTTGAGGAAACCTTCCCTTTCCTTGATCAGGTTCCGTTGGCGCCAACTGGAATGTATTCGGAACCGGCCTGGTTGCGTACGGCATAGCCGAAATTCTCGTCTGCCCAGCCAGCCTTGGCCGCGCCGTGGCGCCCGTCTTTCGCGAGCGCAATGATTCCGCCGTCAAAGTGGTAACCCTTGGCCAGGATTCGGTCGATGGCCGCCCTTGCGGCCTCCTCGGGCGAAGCGCCGGCGCGCATCAACTCGACGGTGTGATAGGTCGGCAGAAACCGCATCATGACATCTCCGTTCCCGGTTGCGATTGCAGCGCCCACATCGTTGTCGCAATAAGCGCCAGCGCCCGCGATCGGTGAATCGCCCACCCTACCCGGAATCTTGTGCAACCTGCCGTTGGTCGAGCAACCGACACACACATTGCCGTGAACATCGACGACCATGGTGCCTACCGTGTCATGACCGTCCGGCTTCTCGCCGCCACCGATGGGCTCCGGATCCCAGGCGTCCGACGGTTCGTTCTTCGCTTGCCACTCTTCCCATGCCTTGATCGAGGTTTCATTGCTCAGCGAGGTTTCCTGGAAACCCATTCGAGCCGCAAACCGAGTCGCATCATCGCCAACGATCAGGGTGTGCTGGGTTTCCTCCATCACCTTGCGCGCCACGGAGACAGCGCGCTTGACCCGCTTGAGACAGCCGACGGCACCCACATCATGGGTCGGGCCCCACATCATCATGGCATCCAGCGTGGTTTCTCCCACCTCGTTGTAGACACCGCCGTAGCCCACCCAGAATTCATCGGGCAGCAATTCCACGTAGTTGATGGCCTTTTCCACCGCATCGATGGCCAATCCACCATCCGCGAGGATTGGCCACCCCTGGTCGTTGGCGCCCGGCCCGAATTCCCAGCTCGTGACGATGACCGGGCCGTTGGCCGGCGCGGCTCTCACCGTTGCGTTGCCAGCCGCGATTGACGCCGCTGCAGCGCCGATGATCAGTGAGCGCCTCGACACGAGATTTTTCTGGGGGGAGTTTTCCGGGTTCATTGCTCGTTCCTTGTATTCAATTTTCGGGGGTAGATTCATTGATCTTCTGAAACTGAAGATCAAGTGCGCTGGCCAGCTGATCCACCTGTTCCTGTGACAGGTGCTGGGATGCCCCTGGCTCATCTAACAGCGCTGCGGCCACCTGCATAGCGCGCTGGTGCGCCCCGGCCGATTCCAGCGTTGAGGCCAGCAAGTAGCGCGCCTCGAACCAGTCAGCGATAAATTCGGGCCGGGGCTCAAGAATGCCAGCAGCGCGCTCGAAATGTGGCACTGCTTGCTCGAGTGAGCCCGCAGCAACCAAAGCCCGGCCCAGGGCAACTGCTGTATCCGCCTGGTATGGATGACCTGCAGGCAACGCCTGGTTGTAGATGGCCAACGCTTCGGTGAGGGATTGTATGGCCTCGTCCAGTTTGCCGAGGTCAACCAGCAGTGGCGCATGCCCATAAAGCACATCCGCAACTCGCGTGTGTTCATCCCCCATGGCCGCGCGGGTGTACTCAAGGGCCTGGCGAAACAGGCGGTCAGCTTCTCCCAAATTTCCGGAGTCGTACTTGATATTGGCCAGGTTGGATATGGCGTTGATGGTGTTGGGGTGCCGCTCTCCCAGGAGCTGACGGCGAATATCAAGTGCTTCACTCATCAAGTCCGCAGCGCGAACGAGGTCTTCCGACTCTCCCCTCGCATGCAGCGAGGCCGCCAGGTTGTTGTAATTCTGCGCGGCCTGAAGGGACCTGGCTCCAAAGCGCTTGATGTTGACCTGCAGCGCCCGCTCGTCGAGCTGGAATGCCTCGTCCAGGGTGTCTGGCTTGCCCCAATAGTGAAGCAGCGCGCTCAGATTGTTCACGCTGGTGGCGACCAGCGGATGGTCGTATTCGTAAAGTTGCTCCCTCATTGCAAGCGCCGCGCGAAAAGCTGCTTCAGCTTCGTCAAAGCGGCCCTGGTGCTGACGAAGTGTTCCCAGTGTATTGAGGCTCTTGGCGAGGTCTTCGTTCGGGCCGTCACCATGCAACAGGCGGTTAAGCGCCAGTGCTTTTTCGGCGTGCGGATTGGCCTCGTCAAGCAAGGCCAGGTTGGTCAGCATGCTGGCAAACAGCTCGGAAATCGTGGCCTGCAACTGGGGATGATCGCCCATGGAGGCATCGATTTGGTCCGCACGACTGACCAGGAATTCTCGCAGGGTAAGGTCGTCGCGGCGTTCTTCGGTTTCCGCAAATGGATCCGAGTCAAAGAGGTCAATCAACAGGCGGGAAACTTCTTCCGCCCTGTCCCGCTCAGCCTCTGCCTGGTCTCTCTGCAGCGCGGCTTCGTTGGCTTGCCAGACACTGGTTGCAACCGCCACGACAATGATCAGGCCGGCCAGGGCAGATAGGGGAAACGCCACCGGATGTCGCTGCCGAAGGCGCTTGGCGCGCTCAACAAGGCCAGGCTTCCTGGCCGAAATCGTGCGGTGACCCATAAAGCGCCGCAAATCCTCGCCAAGATCTGCCGCGGTGGGGTAGCGATCCGCTACATTGACTTCCAGGGACTTGAGACAGATTGCCTGCAGGTCAGCCGGCACCAGGCTTCCCGCAACTGTTCGGGTTGGCGCCTTTGGGCTCTGGTTGTGTTGGGCGCCGGCGAGTTCATAGTCGGACACTTCTGCAAACGGCGTCTTTCCGGTAAGCAACTCGTAGAGCACCACGCCCACCGAATAGACATCGCTGGCCACACTCAGCGCATCACTACGATTTTGCTCAGGGCTGGCATAGCGGGGCGTCAGCAGGCGCTCTCCGGTCTGAGTCTGGAAGCGTTGCCCTGGTTCGTCATCATCAAGCAACTTGGCGATTCCAAAGTCCAGCAGCCGCACTTGTGAATCCGCACCCACCAGGAGATTGGCCGGCTTGATGTCGCGATGTAGAACCAGCCGGTTGTGGGCAAACGCCAATGCATCGCAAACCTGGATGATCAGCTCAACCCGTTGGCGAGTCGAAAGCTGATTCCGGCTGGCGAATTCCAGGATGCTCTGCCCATCGACATATTCCAGAACCAGGTAAGGAATGCCCTCATCGCTGACACCAGCGTCGAGCATTCGCGCGATGCCAACGTGCTGCAACTTGCCAAGAATGGCCTGCTCGCGGTGAAAGCGATCGGCCCAACTCGTCGGTACGACTCGAGTTGTAATTGTCTTGATCGCCACGCGGCGCTCAAACGCACCATCATCGCGTTCGGCAAGGAATACCTCCCCCATGCCACCCTTGCCGATTTGCTCCAGTACGCGATACGGGCCGAATCGCTCCGGCAGCGTGTCTTCTGGCCGCAGGGATTCCTCCAGGTGCAGGGGGTCGGCCCGAAGCCCGCGCAGCATGTCGCAAAGCATCTGCTTCTGGTCGGCGTTCAGTCCATGCTCGGAGACTGCCCGGTCAACCAGGGCGGAATGTTCGCTTGCAGGCCTGGATGCAATGTTCTCGAACAAGGGGAGCAAATCATGCCAATCGGCCCGGGTCATCAAAGGTCAACTTCGAACGATGTCTGTTCCGGACCGACTTCACTTCTCAGCCAGGCAATTGCCGCGGTCCAGTCACGCTGAACCGTCTTCGCAGAAACAGCCAGCGCGCTCGCGGTCTCATCAAGCGTCAAGCCGCCAAACAGCCGGCATTGCAGGACCAGTGCGCAGCGTGGCAGTCGCTGTTCCAGCTTGTTGAGTGCCAAATCAATTTCTGTCACTTCTTTGGCCTGTGCATCGGTAATCAGAATGGCGTCGTCGAACGTTGCTGGCACTGCGCCACCACCGCGTTTTACCGCCTGGCGAGCCCGTGCATAGTCGACCAGTACGCGGCGCATGCATTCGCTGGCGAAAGCAAAAAACTCGGCGCGGCTGTTAACGTCGAGATTTAGCTGCTGGCTAAGCTTCAGGTAAGCCTCGTGAACCAGCCCGGTCGTGGACAAGGTGTGGCCGGGTCGCTCATGTCGCAATCGGGCGTGAGCCAGCAGGCGAAGTTCTGTATAGAGGGCGGGTGCAAGCTCCTCCCACGCACCCTCCTGGCGAGCCGGAAGCTCCCTTAGCCATTGCGTGATGCTCTGCCCGGATCCGTCCATAAACCGCAACTCTGCTGCCTTGATTGCTCGGGTGACTCGACTAGCCCTTATTTTCCAAGGCCTTGCGCGTGCTTGCAAGATGAGTGTCCGAACTTGCCTTCGGTTTGCGCGATGGTTATGTAGTCAGGATGAGTTTTGAACATGATTGCATTTTCGCGCACTGCCTCAACCCGATGTCCAGTAAAAGGAATGATGAATGCCAGGCTAGCCCTGGCGTTGATCCTCCTGTTACCGGCGTTACCCGCCTTCGCTGCCTCGGGTGGCGATGTGGTATTTCGTCATGGCTTTGAAGGTCTGGCCAATCCCGGGACCATTTCCGGCCACGTCTACTTCGACTCGGACCACGACGGAGACCTCAGCGGGGAAGATCCGCGCTCCGGGGTGCAGATTTACCTGGATTTGAACTTCAACGGCATCCTGGATGACGACGACTGGGTTACCGAATCCGCCGCCGACGGCTTTTATCAGTTCTTGAACTTGCCGCAAGGTCTTTACCACGTGAGGCAGGCCTTGACGCCCCCAGCCGTGCAGACCTTTCCCGAAGGCGGTATTACGCCCGTGACCGACGGCCTGCCCGACGAGGTTGTGGATTACGTTCACGCTCCCGCCGGGACAGGCGATTTTGATGTGCCCTACGGCAAGCTCGCCTGGCCCTTTCCGCCCGATTGGCCACAGATCTCCACTCGTCCCCTGCCGGAACCTATCGACAGCGTTGACCTGGTTCTCCAGCCAATCGGGGTGCGCAATAAATTGACCGCGGGTCGCGTGACTCGCGGCGTCGAAGTTCTGACGATGCCGGACACTGCACGCCTGACAGTTCGCTTCGACGAGGTGGTCTTTGACGGCCCCGGGCCCGATCTGCTCATTCACACCCTGGATGCACAAACCGATGAGGCCTTTGAGGTACTGGTTGGTCCAACGGAATTTACCCAGGTATCCATGGGTATCTACGCCGAAGAGATCACTGGTGTGTATCTGGACCTATCGGACATTGCATACCAGGGTCCCGTGCATTACGTCACCCTGGTTGCAGTGGGCAATGGCGGCGCGTGGGCTGGGGCTGAGGTGGCCGGACTTGAAGCGCTTAGCATCGCTGCTCCGGCTCCGGGTACCCATGTGGTCAATATCACCCAAACAGAGCTCATCTTCGAGGATCGTGATTTCGGCCGCTACTCACAGGATCTACCGCCAAGCCTCGCCCTGGGCGTAACCGACAACGACCCGGAAACCCCGGAAGTGCTCGCCGGAGAGTCAGTGACGGTGCAACTGACGGCAACCGACGATGTGGCCATTGCCACCACGACACTGCAAGTGAACGGTGCGCTGGTACCGCTGGACAGCGGGCTCAGTGCCGTGGTGCCCACGACCATGGCCGGTGAATTGCTCATCGAAGCCGAGGCCATCGATTCGGCGGGACAGTCGGTGCAGCGCGATGCCGTGCTCTATGTGCTTAATGCCGATGGTAGTGACCCCTTTTCGCCGAATTCAACCGGCTCTTCCAACGCTGGCGAAGGCGCGCCTGCGGTGAAAATCGTCACCCCGGCGCCGGGCACTGTAAGCAGTGACGACCTGCCCATCACCGCGTCAGTCCTCGGACCCCCGACACCAGTCACATGGCAACTGGAAATCGCACCAGTGGCGGATATTGATCCTTACGCACTGGAAGTAGACGACCCCGACTATCAGCAGTTGGCGGCCGGCTCGGGTAACGTGTTTTCCGAAGTAATCGGCACGGCACCAATGTCAACGCTGGCAGACGGCATCTACTTCCTGCGCCTGACTGCCCAGGGTGCCACCGGTCCACCGGCACACTTTGGCCAGGTCATCGCCAGAAATGTTTCGGAAGCAGACCTGAGGCCACAGATATCCATCAGCTCACCCAGCAATGATGATCATGTTTCCGTGGCAGTGGATATTCTCGGGTCCATCATGTCGGTACAGCCGCTACTTGATTGGTTTGTCGATGTCGCACCGGCTGCAGAAATAAACCTCAATAACCTGGGCGCAGATAACGCCAACTGGCGGCGTATCGGCCAGGGAAGCGACACCGTCGATGTCGAGGCAGTGCTCGCCAGCTTCGATGCGACCATGCTGCGCAACGGCCGCTACGTTGTCCGCGTCATGGCGCGAAACACGATCGGCATGGGTTGGGTTGAGCCGCTGCTGCTGGAAGTGACCGGGGAGAAAAAACTCGGCCGAAACCGGGTGGTGTTCGAGGATATCGCGATTAACCTCGCTGGGTTTCCGTTACGGCTGGAGCGAATCTACGACTCGATTGAAGCGAACAAGAGCGGTGATTTCGGGTTCGGCTGGTCGCTTGGCATGCAGGACCCGGATCTACGCGAGACAGTACCCGATACCGGCGTGTTGGGTTTGTTCGGCGCCACCCCGCTTCGCGTCGGCACACGTGTATACGTGAACGCGCCAACCGGCGAGCGGCTCGGCTTCACTTTCAACCCGGAGCTGGGGCCCCCAAGCCCATTGGGCCAACCCTACCGCGTGGTCTTCACACCGGACCCGGGCACCTATTATCGTCTCGAAGTACCCCAGGGTGACGCGCCTTTCATTACCATCCGTGCAGACGGAGAAGCCTTCCTGTTCCCCATTGCACTGCCTTACAACCCGGAGCAATACATACTTGTTTCACGCGAAGGCATTCGTTACACCATCCATGAAGATAAGGGCTTACTGGCTGCCGAAGACCTCAACGGCAATACCCTGAGCTTTAACCCGGACGGCGTGGAACACTCGAGCGGAATGCGGCTGACTTACGTTCGAGACGGTGCAGACCGGATCACCGACATCATCGACCCCGAGGGCAACACCTGGAGCTATTCCTACGATGCACAGGGCAACCTGGATTCTCATACGGACGCTGATGGAATCACTGAGACGTATTCGTACCATGCCAGCCCTGTTCATTTCCTGGACACGATTACTGACCCGCAGGGCCGATCATTCCGAAGCTACGAGTACGACCCGGTCACCGGCCGCCTGATCGCGGTGATCGATGAAAATGGCAATCGCAGAGAATCCCTGGTTGATACGGCGGCGTTTGACGGCGTGACCATGGATGCCCGTGGCAATACCACCTATAGCCAGTTTGACGCGCGTGGAAACATTGTTTTTGAGGAAGATCCGCTCGGCAACACCATGACATTTGAATACGCAGACCCGGCCAACCCCGACCTTCGCACCCGGGTTACCGATCAGCTTGGCGAATCGTGGATCTACGAGTACAACAACCTGGGTCTGCCAACGCGCCTCAGCACGCCGCTTGCATCGGGCCTTTCCCAGCAGCGTTTCGACATGGAGTACGACGCACTGGGCAATCTGACCCGGTTCGAAGACAACGACGGAAATGTATCGGTCTACACCTACGATTCCATCGGCAATCGGCTCAGCGAAGTACCGTTTGACGGGCTGGAATTCACTTTCGAGTACGGACCGGAAGGTCGTCTCTCACGCCGTCGCCTGGGTGACGATTTCGTGGTCGAGTACGGTTACGACGCGTTCGGGTTTGTCAATCATCAGTCCAACTCCTACGGCTATGAATCAAACATGACCAATTCCGCGTCCGGGCGCATGATTCAGCGTGATGACGACAACGGCAACCTGAGCGTCAGCTTTTCACCCCATGGCTTGGTCAACACGCAGACCGACGACGACGGAAACACCGCAACGCTTACCCGCAACAGTGATGAGTCGCTGACGCGCACCGATCGCAACGGCAATGTGTCGCAGGTCGACTTTGACGCGGACGGTCGGCCCGTATCGCTGGGATTGCCAGAAGGTGGCAATGTGGCAACCCAATTCGATGCGGACGGCAACCCAGCAAGCATCACCGATCCACTGGGCTATGGCCGAACTTACGCCTTTGATGCACTTAACCGTCCGGGCTCGTTCACTGACTCTCGCGGTAATGCTCGCTCCGCAACCTACGACCCGGCCGGAAACGTGGTCGAGACCATCGACCGCAACGGCAAGCGACGTACCTTCGAATGGGATGCCAATCGCAGGATGACACGAGAGCTCTGGCACGACGGTGGCGGTGCTGTGGTACGCGAAATCGTCTTCACCTACTCGGCCGCAACCGGGCTGCAGCAGATTGACGACAGCGACATGACGGCAGGCGAAACCTACACGCTGGTCTACAGCGGTGCGCTACCGAGACCAAGCCGGGTGACCTATGTGCTACCAGGGCAGGAAGACTGGCAGATTCGCTACACCTGGAACAACGAGATTCACACGCCTGCTGATATCAGGGTCAATCTTGGCGCCAGCACACGAGCCCGGATTCAGGTTCAGCCTTATGCCGGCCAGGTCTGGGGCTTGCGGTGGCTGCACCCCGGTTCCAGCGGTGTGGACAATTCCGTTGAACTGCGCCGCACCAGTACCGGCCGACTGGAGCGCGTGCAGCGCGAAACCGGCGCCAACGGCGGCAACGCGGTTGCCGTGACCCACTTTAGCTACGACAACCTGGGCCGCGTGGCTCAGATCAGGCACGAAGATGACGGCGGTGCGCTGCTTCATGGAAACGGCGACCTGGGCTATTCGTGGGATCCTGAAGGCCGCTTGCTGAGTGAAGTCAATGCGGGAAATACCGCCTCCTACTCCTACGATGGCAACGGGCAAATCCTTTCAGCGATGCATTCTGATCCGGCCTATCCCGATGAATCCTACACCTACGATCTGGGAGGAAATCGGCTTACCTCGCACACGGCCCCGGGTGCTGCGACCTTCGCCGCAGCAAATGAACTGACCGCTTCAGGTGACTTCACATTTGATTACGACGATGCGGGCAACCTGGTTCGTCGCACCGACACCGTCACGGGCAGCGTCATCGAGCTGGCATATGACCACCGCAATCGGCTGATCCGCGCCAGCACGCATGCCTCCCTGGGCGCCCCGGCCGACGACCTACTCGAGTTCGGCTATGACTATCAAAATCGTTTGCTTTTTAGAATCGTCAACGGTGTTCGCACCTGGGTTCTTCACGACCACCAGCAACCGGTCGCCGAATTTTCAGAAGGCGCCAACGTCTTGAGCGCAAGCTACCTCTACGATCCTGCCAAGTTGGATGCGGTCTATGCCGCCTGGCGCGACGATGCATTGGGCGAACGTTGGTATTTGCACGATCAACTCGGCTCAGTACGCGGAGTTACCGATGCAGCCTTTGTCGTGCAGGCATGGCTCGACTACGACAGCTACGGCAACCTGCAACCGGGTTCCATGCTGCCTGCTGGCGAAACGCTGGGATTTGCAGCCCGCCCCTGGGTGCCCGAATTGGGCTTATACGACAACCGCCGTCGCTTTTACGACTCTGCGCATGGCCGCTTCACCCAGGAGGATCCGCTGGGATTCAGGGGTCGTGATTACAACCTGTACCGCTATGCGCTCAACAATCCGACGAGGGTTACCGACCCTACCGGGGAGACCGCGGCCATAGACGAAGCTGTTTTTTTCGAGGCGGTGATGACTGTCAGCTCAACGATTGCTGGCGCCCTTAACAACGAGGTTGGACTGCCTTGTCACGTCGCCCATTGGTCGGCCTTGACCTTTGGCTGGTTCGGATCCGTGGCGGAACTGGTTGGTGACCCCGTCAATGCACCCTTAACGATTGAACGGGAAGATCTGCTGTCATTGACCGGATGTAATTCGATTGAGCCCAGGACTCGTCGGCGCGCACCCGCCGGCTTGGACCTGGGCCCCTGGGCTGAAGGAGGGGAACCTTTGGGCGTGGCGTCGGAAAATCTGCGAGCCGGCGCGGGCAATGGAAGCACCGATCGCTCTTCCGGCCGCCCATCCGTGTTGACAGGAGGCATTGTTATCTTTCTTGAGACAGATGACGAGCCTTAAGGAATTCGCAATTAGGATTGAACACTCTTCTGTAACTGCCAATAAAAAACCCGGCTAAAAGCCGGGTTTTTCATGTCTTGACTTGTTAGCTGCTGTTATTCGGCAGCTTCGGCAGCCACGTCGTTATCAGCACCTTCGCCGCTCGGACGACCCACCAGTTCGACATACGCCATCGGCGCGCTGTCGCCAGCGCGGTAGCCGCACTTGAGAATGCGCAGGTAACCACCCGGACGGTCGGCGAAACGCGGGCCCAGCTCGTTGAACAGCTTGGTGACGGTGTCGCGGTCGCGCAGGCGATCGAACGCCTGGCGGCGGTTCGCCACGCTGTCTTCCTTGGCCAGGGTAATCAGGGGCTCAGCCACGCGGCGCAGCTCCTTGGCCTTGGGCACGGTGGTCTTGATGATTTCGTGCTCGAACAGCGACGCCGCCATGTTGCGGAACATGGCCTTGCGGTGTGAGCTGGTTCGATTCAGCTTTCTTCCTGATTTGAGGTGACGCATCGTTCTTTCCTGTCGTTATTAGTCAGTCGCTCAGGCGCTAACCAGGCTGGCCGGCGGCCAGTTTTCCAGTTTCATGCCCAGCGAAAGGTCGTGCGAAGCAAGCACGTCCTTGATCTCGGTGAGTGATTTCTTGCCGAGATTCGGGGTTTTCAGCAGTTCAACCTCGGTGCGCTGCACCAGGTCGCCAATATAAAGAATGCTTTCCGCCTTCAGGCAGTTGGCTGAGCGCACGGTCAGTTCGAGATCGTCGATCGGGCGCAGCAGCACCGGGTCGATTTCCTCTGACTTGGGCTCGGCTTCCACTTCCTGGCGGGCACGGAAATCGATGAACACGCCCAGCTGGTCAGCCAGGATGTTGGCGGCCAGCTTGACTGCGCCTTCGCAATCAACCGTGCCGTTGGTTTCGATGTCCAGCACCAGCTTGTCCAGGTTGGTGCGCTGCTCAACACGAGCCGCGTCAACGCTGTACGCTACTTTGCGCACCGGGCAGAAAGACGCATCAAGCTGCAGGCGGCCAATGGGGCGTGATTCCTGCTCACCAATCTCGAACTGGGTGGCCGGCTGGTAACCCACACCACGCACCACCTTCAGGCGCATGTTGATGCTGCCGTCCTTGGTCAGGTTGCAGATGATGTGATCCGGGTTAACCACCTCGATGGTGTGGTCTACCTGGATGTCACCCGCGGTGACCGGGCCTGCCCCGTTCTTGCTCAGGGTCAGAACCGCCTCTTCGCGTTCGTGCATGCGCAGCGCAACGCCCTTGAGGTTCAAAAGGATCTCGATAATGTCTTCCTGCAATCCTTCCACCGCGGTGTACTCGTGGAGTACGCCGTCCATCTCGACTTCGACAATCGCGCAGCCAGGAATGGAGGAAAGGAGCACCCTGCGCAAGGCGTTACCCAGCGTGTGGCCAAAACCGCGCTCGAGCGGTTCCAGCGTGATGCGCGCACGGTTCGGGTTGACTTCGTCAACGCCAACCGCGCTGGGCTTGAGCATGTTTTCAATAACACCCAACATGTGATGACCTCGCTAAAATTTATTACTTGGAGTAAAGCTCGACGATCAGGTTTTCGTTAATGTCCGCAGACAGCTGATCGCGATCCGGGTAAGCCTTGAAGGCGCCCTCGAGCTTCTTGGAGTCCACTTCCAGCCACGCCGGAACCATGTCCATTTCCTGGCTCAGGGTGACGGCTTCAGTGACTCGCAGTTGTTTCTTGGCCTTTTCGCGCACCGCAACCACGTCTTCCGGCTTAACCCGGTAGGACGGGATGTTCACGGTTTCGCCGTTGACCGAAATACCCTTGTGCGACACCAACTGGCGCGCCTGGGCACGGGTTACAGCAAAGCCCATGCGGTAAACCACGTTGTCGAGCCGGCTTTCCAGCAGGCGCAGCAGGTTTTCACCGGTGGCGCCTTTCTGCTTGGCGGCCAGCTTGTAGTAGTTGCGGAACTGGCGCTCCAAAACTCCGTACATGCGGCGTACTTTCTGCTTCTCGCGCAACTGCAGCGCGTAGTCGGAAAGACGCTGACGACGGGAAGAGCCATGCTGCCCCGGCGGCTGCTGAAGCTTGCACTTAGACTCAAGGCCGCGCGCAGCGCTCTTGAGCTCCAGGTCTACGCCTTCACGACGCGCCAGTTTGCAGGTGGGTCCTGTGTATCTAGCCATTAGAATTCACTCCACTTATACGCGACGTTTTTTCGGCGGCCGGCAACCATTGTGCGGAATCGGCGTCACGTCGGTAATGTTCGTAATTTTGTAACCGATAGCGTTCAGCGCACGCACGGAAGACTCGCGACCCGGGCCAGGGCCCTTGACGCGCACTTCCAGGTTTTTCAAACCATAATCCAGCGCCGCGCGGCCGGCGTTCTCGGCTGCAACCTGTGCAGCGAACGGCGTGCTCTTGCGCGAACCGCGAAAACCGGCGCCGCCGGAAGTCGCCCACGACAGGGCGTTACCCTGGCGGTCGGTGATGGTAATGATGGTGTTGTTGAAAGAAGCATGCACGTGGGCGATGCCGTCCACCACGGTCTTTTTAACCTTCTTTCTCTTTGTCGGCTTAGCCATTTATCTATCGCTCTGTTCAGTAGTGATTAACGCTTGATGGGGCGGCGCGGCCCTTTCCGGGTACGCGCATTGGTCTTGGTGCGCTGGCCGCGCACGGGCAAGCCGCGGCGGTGGCGCAGACCACGGTATGCACCCAGGTCCATGAGACGCTTGATGTTCATGGACACCTCGCGTCGCAGATCGCCTTCAACAGTAATCTTGCCAACCTCGGCGCGAATCGCTTCGACTTCGGCCTCTGTCAGGTCACGAATCTTGGTGGTCGGTTCCACATTTGCCGATTCACAGATCTTCAGCGCGGTCGTGCGACCGATGCCGAAAATGTGCGTCAAGCCCACCCAGGTGTGCTTCTGAATCGGAATGTTGACTCCTGCAATGCGAGCCATGTCTTAACTCCTGTCTACTTGGCGCCTGATTTAGGGCGGCGCATTATATCCAATCGAAATCGAGCCAGCGAGTGGGGACTAGCCCTGGCGCTGCTTGTGTTTCTTCTCACTGCAAATCACGTACAGCACACCTTTGCGGCGCACGATCTTGCAGTTGCGGCAGATTTTCTTTACCGAAGCCTGTACTTTCATCTCTCTACTCCTGTCCTGGCCCGTGTAATTAGCGGCGCACCACGCCGGAGCGGCCGTAGGACTTCAGGTTTGCCTTTTTCATCAGGCTGTCGTACTGGTGCGAAATCAAATGCGCCTGGACCTGGGCGATAAAGTCCATGATCACCACGACGACGATCAGGACCGAGGTGCCACCGAAATAGAACGGCACCTGCCACACCACGCGCAAAATATCAGGCAGCAAACACACTGCCACCAGGTACAGCGAGCCAACCATCGTCAGGCGCGTCAGCACCGTGTCGATGTACTCTGCGGTCTGGCGCCCCGGACGGATCCCCGGGATAAAAGCGCCTGAGCGCTTCAAGTTGTCGGCCGTCTCCTTCGAATTGAACACGATCGCCGTGTAGAAAAAGCAGAAGAAGATGATCAGGCCCGAGAACATGATCGTGTACGCCAGGTTTCCGGGCGTCAGCGCCGCGGATACATCCGTAAGCCATCCCGCGTTACCGCCACCGCTGAACCAGGTGGCCAGGGTGGACGGGAAAATCACGATGCTGGAGGCGAAGATCGCCGGGATTACGCCCGACATGTTCACCTTCAACGGCAGGTGGGTTGACTGGTTCTGGTAAGCCACCCTGCCCTGGCGCTGTGCATAGTTGACCGTGATACGGCGCTGGCCACGCTCGACGCGAACCACGAAGTAGATCACGCCCAGTACCAGCAGCAGGATCAGCAGCGTTGCCGGGATGCTGAGCTGGCCGGTGTTGACCAGTTCCAGCGTACCCGCCACGGCGCGCGGTAAGCCCGCGACAATGCCGGCGAAGATAATCAGCGAAATACCGTTACCCACGCCGCGCTCGGTGATCTGCTCACCCAGCCACATCAGGAAAATCGTGCCCGCGGTCAGCGTGACAATGGCGGTGAACACGAAGCCGAAGCCCGGCGCCAGCACCACGCCCGTCTGGCCCTGCAGCGCGAACGCCACACCGCCGGCCTGGATGCCGGCGAACAGCACCGTCAGGTTACGCGTGTACTGGGTGATCTTCTGCCGCCCTGCCGAACCTTCTTTCTTGAGCTGCGCCAGCTGCGGTACCGCGCTGGACATCAACTGCATGATGATCGACGAGGTGATGTACGGCATCACGCCCAGTGCGAACAGCGAGAAGCGCTCGAGGGCGCCACCGGTGAACAGGTTGAACACGTCCACGATGGTTCCCTGCTGCGAGTTCATGAACTGCAGCAGCGCCTGCGGATTCACACCCGGCACCGGGATAAACGTACCGATGCGGTAGATGATCAGCGCCGCAAACACGAACAGCAGACGCTGGCGCAACTCGGTCAAACGACCCAGTCCGCCCAGAGTCTCAGCCATTTGTGAGGGGGAACGAGCCATTACTCGACCTTGCCTCCGGCTGCTTCAATGGCTGCTTTCGCGCCTTCGGTCACGCCCAGGCCCTGGATGGTCACTGCGCGCTCGATTTCGCCGGTGTTGATGACCTTCACCTTGCGAATCGCGTGGCCAATCATGCCCGCTTCCTTGAGGGTCTCAAGGTTGATCACGTCGGCGTTCATGGCCTGGATCTGGTACAGGCGCACTTCTTCGTTGTAGCGTGCCGTCTTGGAAGCGAAACCACGCTTCGGCAGGCGACGCTGCAAGGGCATCTGACCACCCTCGAAGCCAACCTTGGGCATTCCGCCGGAACGCGATTTCTGGCCTTTGTGGCCACGACCCCCGGTCTTGCCCAGGCCGGAGCCGATGCCCCGCCCCGCGCGCTTGCGGTCTTTCTTGGCGCCCTCAGCGGGGCTCAGTTCATTCAGTTTCATGTCAGTACTTTCCTATGTCCTGCTCGGTTCGCAGATTCAGCCTCAAAGCCGGGGCTCAGGCTTCCTCCACTCGTACCATGTAATCGATCTTGTTGATCATTCCGCGCACCGACGGCGTGTCTTCCAGAGTCACGGTCTGGTGCATGCGTTTCAGGCCCAGGCCACGTACGCATTCGCGGTGGCGGGGCTTGTATCCAAAGGGTGAACGCGTCAGGGTCACCTTGATCTGCTTTTTCTTGGCCATGGTTCTACCTTCCTGTTCAGCCGACGTTGGCCATGATTTCGTCAAGCGACTTGCCACGCTTGGTGGCTACCGCCTGCGGGCTCTGCATGGCTTGCAGGCCTTTCATCGTGGCGCGCACCAGGTTGATCGGGTTGTTGGAACCCACGCTCTTGGCCAGAACGTTGTGAATGCCAACCGCCTCGCAAACCGCGCGCATCGCGCCGCCGGCAATTACGCCCGTACCCTCGGAAGCAGGCTGCATGTACACACGCGAACCGGCGTGGCTTGCCTTCACGGCGTGCCACAGGGTGCCGTCACGCAAATCCACGTTGATCATGTTCTTGCGGGCTTTTTCCATCGACTTCTGGATGGCCACCGGAACTTCGCGGGCCTTGCCATAGCCGAAACCAACCTTGCCTTCGCCGTCGCCAACCACGCTGAGTGCGGTGAAACCAAAAATACGGCCACCCTTGACCACTTTCGCCACACGGTTGACTGCAACCAGCTTCTCCAGCAGGCCGTCGCCGTTTTCTCTTTCCATATTCGCCATCGTCTTTCCTGTTTGTCCGGGTACTCGCTAATTACCGGGCCTTAGAACTTCAGGCCGCCTTCGCGCGCGGCATCCGCCAGCGCCTTGATCCGGCCGTGATACTTGAAGCCGGAACGGTCGAATGCGACCGATTCGATACCTGCATCCAGGGCGCGCTTGGCCACGGTCTTGCCCACGGCAGCGGCGGCGTCCTTGTTGCAGGTGGCTTTCAGGCTGTGCTCTTCGCGCAGCGCTTTCTGAACCGTTGAAGCCGCGGCTACCACGGTGGCGCCATCGGCGGCGATGACCTGTGCATACAGGTGCTTGCCACTGCGGTGCACCGTCAGGCGCGGTACTTCCAGCCTGCGGATCTGGCTGCGGTTCTTGGTTGCACGGCGAATACGCGCCGCTTTTTTCTTGTCCATGCTCTTTAACCTCGTCAATTCGCCAGGGCAGCCCTTGCTTAGGCCTTCTTGGCTTCCTTGCGAACCACGCGCTCGTCTGAGTAACGCACGCCCTTGCCCTTGTACGGCTCCGGCGGACGGAAAGCGCGAATCTCTGCGGCGGTTTGTCCGACGCGCTGCTTGTCACAACCAGAAACCACGATCTCGGTCTGGCTGGGCGTCTCGATGGTGACTCCTTCGGGCGCCGCGTATTCAACCGGGTGTGAGAAGCCCAGCGCCAGCGACAGGTTCTTGCCCTGCATCTGCGCGCGGTAACCAACGCCAACCAGCGTCAGGCGCTTGACGAAGCCATCGGTTACACCGGTGACCATGTTGCCCAGCAGGGCGCGCATGGTGCCGGCCATCGGGACGTCAGAGTCCTGGGCAGGCTTCACCGTGATGGTGGCGTCATCCTTCTCAATCAGGACGCTGGAATGCAGCGTCATTTCCAGGTCACCTTTGGGACCCTTCACGCGAATCTGGTCGCCGGTGTGGTTGAACTCCACGCCTGACGGCAATTCGAGCGGGGCGTTGGCTATGCGTGACATCTCAATTCTCCAAACTCAAATCTGCATCTAACAATGCATCACGTAACGATGCAGAGAACTTCCCCGCCGTGACCTTCCTGGCGAGCGCGGGCATCGGTCATGATGCCTTTCGAGGTGCTCACCACGGCGACACCCAGGCCATTCTGGATGCGCGGCAGGTCGTCCTTGCCACGGTACTGGCGCAGGCCGGGACGGCTGGCGCGCTTCAGCGTTTCGATCACGCCGCGGCCCTGGCTGTAGCGCAGGGTGATTTCAAGCGCGGGCTTGCCATCCAGCTCGGCGTCGCGGAAGTCGTTGATATAGCCTTCTTCCTTCAGAACCTCGGCAATGCCAGTCTTTACCTTGGACGCAGGCATGGTCACCGTGGCCTTGTTAACGGCCTGGGCATTGCGAATGCGCGCCAGCATGTCTGAAATCGGGTCGTTCATACTCATCGGTATTTCCTCAATTCGTTCCGCTTACCAGGAGGCTTTCTTCAGCCCTGGTACGTCACCGCGCATGGCGGCTTCGCGCAGCTTGTTTCGGGACAGTCCGAACTTGCGGTAGAAACCGCGCGGACGACCGGAAAGCGCACAGCGATTGCGCTGGCGAACCGGGCTGGAATCGCGCGGCAGCTTCTGCAGATCGAACATGGCCGCCTGGCGCTCGTCGAAACTCGATTCCGGGTTCGAAACAATTGCCTTCAAACGGGCACGCTTTTCGGCGTACTTGTTGACCAGCTTGGTGCGACGATTCTCGCGGTTGACCATCGAAACTTTAGCCATCTTGTTTTCCTTTCGGTCCTGTTACTTTTCCTTGAACGGGAAGCTGAACGCTTCAAGCAGCGCGCGGGCTTCCTCGTCGGATTTCGCATCGGTGGTGATGGTGATATCCATGCCACGGATGGTGTCGATCTTGTCGTAGTCGATTTCGGGGAACATGATCTGCTCCTTCACGCCCATGGAGTAGTTGCCACGGCCGTCGAACGACTTGCGGTTCAAGCCACGGAAATCGCGAATACGCGGAATCGCGACGTTCACCAGGCGATCGATAAATTCGTACATGCGCTCACGACGCAGGGTGACCTTGCAGCCAATCGGCCAGCCGTCACGGATCTTGAACGACGCCACCGATTTGCGCGACAGGGTAACCACCGGCTTCTGGCCGGCAATCGCTTCCATGTCGCCCACGGCGCGGTCCATGACCTTCTTGTCAGCCGCTGCTTCACCCACACCCATGTTGAGCGTGATCTTGGTTACCTTGGGTACTTCCATGATGTTGGCGTAGCCGAATTTTTCCATCAGCGCCGGCACCACGGTTTCCTGGTAATAGTTCTGTAGTCTTGCCATTGTTCGAGTCCTCAAACGTCGACGACTTCACCGGTGGACTGGAAGATGCGCACTTTGCGCCCGTCTTCGAGCTGCTTGAAAGTCACGCGATCCGCCTTGCCCGTCACCGGGTTATAAAGACGCACGTTGGAAACGTGAATCGGACCTTCTTTGTCCACAATTCCACCCGCCTGCTGAAGGCTGGGGTTAGGCTTCTGGTGCTTCTTCACCATGTTGACGTTTTCCACCAACAGGCGGTCTTCTTCCAGGACGCGCAGTACGTGACCACGCTGGCCCCGGCTGCGGCCGGCCGTGACGATGACTTCGTCGCCTTTCCTGATGCGTTTCATTCCCATAGCTCCTGTCGCCTTACAGTACTTCGGGCGCCAGCGAGACGATCTTCATGAACTTCTCGCCACGCAGCTCACGCGTCACGGGCCCGAAAATACGGGTGCCGATCGGCTCGTGCTTGCCATCGAGCAGCACTGCGGCGTTGTTATCAAAGCGGATGGCTGAACCATCGCCACGGCGCACGCCGGAGCGCGTCCGTACCACGACGGCGTTATACACCTCGCCTTTCTTCACCTTTCCACGCGGAATGGCGTCTTTTACGGTCACCTTGATGACATCGCCAATGCGCGCGTAACGGCGCTTGGAGCCACCCAGGACCTTGATACATTGAATCTGCCTGGCGCCGCTGTTATCGGCGGCGGCCAGTACGCTCTGCATCTGAATCATTGTTTACGCTCCAGAATTTCAACCAGGCGCCAGCTCTTGGTTTTCGACAAGGGACGGCATTCCGCAATCGAAACGGTATCGCCCTCGCCACACTCGTTGTTCTCATCGTGCGCGTGCAGCTTGGTTGAGCGCTTGATGTACTTGCCGTACAACGGATGCTTGACCTGGCGCTCCACGAGCACGGTGATGCTCTTGTCACCCTTGTTGCTGATGACCTTGCCCTGCCGGGTGCGTTTGATTTCCGTCGTCATGCCTGCTCACCTGCTGCGGCGCCTGCTTCGGCAACCGTCTTCTCGCGCAGAATGGTGCGTACGCGTGCAATATCACGACGAACGCGCTTGAGCTGGTGGCTGCTGGTCAGCTGGCCCATGCCCTTCTGCATCCTGAGATTGAACTGTTCCTGGAGAAGCTCACCGAGCTCTTCCTGCAGTTCGCCTTCGTTCTTGTTCCTGAGTTCCTGCGCTTCCATTACTGCACCGATCTCTTCACGAATGTGGTATTCACTGCCAGCTTGGCTGATGCCAACCTGAACGCTTCACGGGCCGCCTCTTCAGACACGCCCTGGATTTCGTACATCACGCGACCGGGCTGAATCGGGGCTACCCAGTACTCGACGTTGCCCTTACCTTTACCCATACGAACTTCCACGGGCTTCTTGGTAACCGGCTTGTCGGGGAATACCCGGATCCACAGCTTGCCGCCACGCTTTACGTAGCGAGTGATTGCACGACGTGCCGCTTCGATCTGGCGCGCGGTCACGAAACCGCGGGTGGTGGCCTTGAGGCCGTATTCGCCGAAGCTCACACGGTTGCCAACCTGCGCCAGGCCACGATTACGGCCTTTCTGCGTCTTTCTGTACTTTGTTCGTTTTGGCTGAAGCATTGTTGCTTACTCCTAGCTGGCAGCGGCCTGGCCGCGCTGTTCGCTCTCCGGCTGCTCGTACAGGTCGAAGACTTCACCTTTGTAAATCCAAACTTTCACGCCGAGCACACCGTAGGTGGTCTTGGCCTCGTACAGGCCGTAGTCCACGTTGGCACGCAGGGTGTGCAGCGGAACCTGGCCCTCGCGGTACCACTCGGTACGCGCAATGTCGGCGCCATTCAGGCGACCGGAAACCTGGATCCTGATACCCAGTGCGCCCAGGCGCATGGCATTGCCCACCGCGCGCTTCATGGCGCGACGGAACATGATGCGGCGTTCCAGCTGCTGGGCCACGCCCTCTGCAACCAGCTTGGCGTCGAGTTCCGGCTTGCGGATCTCCGCAACCGTGATGTGCGTCGGCACACCCATGCGCGCGGTGACTTCGCGACGCAGTTTCTCGATGTCTTCACCCTTCTTGCCAATCACGATGCCCGGCCTTGCGGTGTGGATCGTGATGCGGGCGGACTTCGCCGGGCGCTCGATCTGGATTCTGCTAACGGCTGCCTGGGCGAGGCGTTCCTGCAGGAACTCCCTCACTTCGAGGTCAGTCTTCAGCTGATCGGCAAACTCTTCCTTGTTGGCGTACCAGGTTGAGTTCCAATCCTTGGCGATTCCCAGCCGGATTCCGATTGGATGTACCTTCTGACCCATAGTTACTGTCCCGTTTTGCTGTCTGCGACGGTCACACTGATGTGCGAGCAGCGCTTCAAAATTCTGGTTCCGCGTCCCTTGGCTCGCGCCCGGAATCGCTTGATGGTCGGCCCTTCGTTGACCTGGATCGATGCGACGCTCAGTTCGTCGATATCCGCACCATCGTTATGTTCGGCATTGGCCACGGCGGAAAGCATGACTTTCTTGACCAGCCGCGCAGCCTTGCGCGTGCTGAAAGCCAACAACTGCTCGGCCTTCTCCACGGGCATGCCACGGACCTGGTCTGCTACCAGGCGTACCTTTTGCGCTGAAATACGCGCGTTTCTCAAATGTGCTGTCGCTTCCATTTCACCCGTACCTACGACTATGTCTTGCGGTCGCCGGAATGCGCCCGGAACGTCCTGGTCTGTGCAAATTCGCCAAGCTTGTGGCCAATCATCTGATCGTTGATCAGGATCGGCACATGCTGGCGCCCGTTGTGCACCGCAATCGTCAGCCCGACCATTTCCGGCATGATCATTGAACGCCGGGACCAGGTCTTGATGGGCCGCTTGTTGTTGGTTGCGACTGCATCTTCCACCTTCTTCATCAGGTGGTGATCCACGAAAGGACCTTTCTTAATCGAACGTGGCATAGCGCTTTCCTTTACCTGCCCCGGCTATCGGCCAGAGCGTTTACGCACGATGAACTTATCCGTGCTCTTGTTCTTGCGAGTCTTGTAACCCTTGGTCGGACGGCCCCACGGGGTTACCGGGTGACGTCCACCGGAGGTGCGGCCTTCGCCACCACCATGCGGGTGATCGACCGGGTTCATCGCCACACCGCGAACGGTGGGTCGAACACCACGCCAGCGCTTGGCGCCAGCCTTGCCGATCTTCTCCAGGTTGTGCTCCGGGTTGCTCACTTCGCCAATGGTGGCGCGGCAACGCGAGGGAACCTTGCGCATTTCACCGGAACGCAAACGCAGGGTTGCGTACTGGCCTTCGCGGGCCACCAGCTGGGCGGAAGCGCCGGCGCTACGCGCCAACTGGCCACCCTTGCCCGGCTTCATTTCCACGCAGTGAACCGTGGAACCGACCGGAATGTTGCGCAGCGGCAGGCAGTTACCCGGCTTGATCGCCGCGTCACGACCGCTTTGCACCTGGTCACCGGAACGCAGGCCCTTGGGCGCGATGATGTAACGACGCTCACCGTCGGTGTACAGCACCAGCGCAATGTGCGCGCTGCGGTTCGGATCGTATTCGACGCGCTCGATGCGGCCGGCAATACCGTCCTTGTCGCGCTTGAAGTCGATTACGCGGTAACGCTGCTTGTGACCGCCGCCACGGTGACGGGTGGTAATCCGTCCCGCATTATTGCGACCGCCGGTCCTGGTCTGCTTTGTAACCAACGCGGCATGCGGTTCACCCTTATGCAGGTGCGCATGCTTTACCTGAACGACTCCGCGGCGTCCTGGCGATGTTGGTTTAGCCTTAACAATTGCCATGACTTACTTCCTCAAGGGTTTTCGCCGCCCAGGACGTCAATAACCTGACCTTCCTGGATACGGACGTATGCTTTTTTCCAGTCACTCCGACGGCCGGGGCGGAAGCGGAACGTCTTGTTTTTGCCTTTCACATTGACGATGCGAACGGCTTCAACGTTGACGTCGAACAGGTGCTCCACCGCGGCGCGAACCGTAGCCTTATCGGCATCGCGCGCGACCTCGAATACGTACTGGTTGCTGTTTGCGCTCAAGGTGGCGGTCTTTTCCGTCACACGAGGAGCCAGCAACACCTTGTACAAGTGATTTTTGCTCATCCCAGCCACTCCTGAATCTTCTCGATCGCAGCGACGGTGATCACCACCTTTTCAGCAGAGACCAGGCTCACCGGATCCAGCGCGTCGACATCCATCATGTACACGCCAGCCAGGTTGCGGGCCGCGAGAAACACGTTCTCGCTGATCTGCTTGTCCACCAGCAGGCCGGTGGTTACACCGAGATCTGCCAGGTGGGCTTTCATCGCCTTGGTCTTCGGCTCGGCCACGTCCAGCTCATTCACCACAACCAGGCGCTCCTGGCGCACCAGTTCGGAAAGAATGGCCTGGATGGCGCCGCGGTACATCTTGCGGTTGACCTTCTGCGAGTGATCGCGAGGGGCCGCCGCGAATGCACGACCGCCACCGCGCCACAGGGGGCTGCGAATGGTGCCTGCACGGGCACGGCCGGTGCCTTTCTGGCGCCACGGTTTACGACCGCCGCCGCTAACCGCGGAACGGTTTTTCTGCGCCTTGGTGCCAGCGCGGGCGCCCGCCAAATAGGCGGTCACCACCTGGTGCACCAGGGGCTCGGAGAACTCGCGGCCAAAGGTCGATTCTGAGACCTTGATTGCTTTGCCGCCGCTAACTTCCAGTTGCATCGTTATCTCCTGATTCAAGACCGGGCAGGCCGCACGGTGACGTGACCACCAGCTGCCCCGGGCACTGCGCCCTTGATCAACAGCAGGTTGCGCTCGGCATCCACGCGAACCACTTCGAGGTTCTGGGTGGTGACCTTTTCGCTACCCATGTGACCGGCCATTTTCTTGCCTTTGAAAACACGGCCCGGCGTCTGGCACTGACCAATGGAACCCGGCGCACGGTGTGAAACCGAGTTGCCGTGGGTGGCGTCCTGCATGCGGAAGTTGTGACGCTTCACGGTGCCTGCAAAGCCTTTGCCCTTGCTGGTACCGGTTACGTTGACAATTTCTCCCGCCTCGAACATTTCAACCGTCAGCTCGGAGCCGGCGGCCAGTTCGCCCAGGTCAATACCCTCGGCACGGAGCTCCCACAGGCCTTCACCGGCTTCCACGCCTGCCTTGGAGAAATGCCCGCTGTTGGGCTTGTTCACCAGGTTGGCGCGGCGCTGGCCGAGAGTGACCTGCACGGCGTCGTAGCCATCGCTGTCTGCGCTCTTGATCTGCGCGACGCGGTTGGGCTCAACCTCGATCACCGATACCGGAATGCTGTCGCCTTCCTCGGTGAAGACACGGGTCATGCCGCGTTTGCGTCCTACCAGTCCTATTTTCATCTTCGTTCCTGCTTCTAAACTGAGCCGATCAATTGAGCTGGATCTGCACGTCCACGCCAGCGGCGAGGTCGAGCTTCATCAGCGCATCAACGGTTTTATCGTTGGGATCGACGATATCCATCAAACGCTTGTGGGTACGCGTCTCGTACTGGTCACGCGCGTCCTTGTTGACGTGCGGGGAGATCAGCACCGTGTGACGCTCAATGCGTGTCGGCAAGGGAATCGGGCCCAGAACCTGGGCGCCGGTCCGCTTGGCGGTTTCCACGATTTCTGCCGCAGAACGATCGATCAAGCGGTGATCGAAAGCCTTTAAGCGAATGCGGATTCTCTGTTCAGCCATGGTTGTATCTCTTTTCAGTTCTTGCGATCTGTCGCGGTCTAAAGCCCGCTGCTACACAATTATTCGTGGATCTTGGCAACCACGCCGGCGCCAACCGTACGGCCGCCTTCGCGAATCGCAAAACGCAGACCCTCTTCCATAGCAATCGGAGCAATCAGCTCAACCTGCATCTGGATGTTGTCACCAGGCATCACCATCTCAACGCCTTCAGGCAGCTCAACCGCGCCAGTCACGTCCGTGGTACGGAAGTAAAACTGCGGGCGGTAGCCCTTGAAGAACGGCGTGTGACGGCCACCCTCTTCCTTCGACAG
>JAUIBE010000035.1 GCA_030428105.1 Gammaproteobacteria bacterium | reverse complement strand
GGCGCTCCATGAAGCGCTCGAGAATGGCCTTGGCCTCGTCCTCGCCCTTCTGCTCGGCTTCCTCGATGGTCAGCACGTTCAGTTCCCAGCCGGAAAGCTCACTCGCCAGGCGCACGTTCTGCCCACCACGGCCGATGGCCTGCGACAGGTTGGACTCTTCAACCGCGATATCCATCACCTGGTTTTCTTCATCCACCACGATGGAGGCCACTTCGGCCGGCGCCATGGCGTTGATAACGAACTGGGCCGGGTTGTCGTCCCACAGGATGATGTCGATGCGCTCGCCGGCCAACTCATTGGAAACCGCCTGCACGCGCGAGCCACGCATGCCCACGCACGCGCCGATGGGGTCGGTACGCTTGTCGTTGGAACGCACCGCAATCTTGGCGCGGCGGCCCGGATCGCGAGCGCCGCCCATGATCTGGATCAGGTTCTGGCCGATTTCAGGCACTTCAAGTTCGAACAGCGCAACCAGGAACTCGACGATGGTGCGGCTGGCAAACAGCTGCGG
This sequence comes from Gammaproteobacteria bacterium, assembly GCA_030428105.1. GTDB lineage: Bacteria > Pseudomonadota > Gammaproteobacteria > Xanthomonadales > SZUA-36 > JAUIBE01. The sequence goes on along the minus strand of JAUIBE010000035.1, from coordinate 29,945 downwards.
GCCGCGAATCTCGGGGCGAACTTCGTAGAGGTAGGCGCGCAGGCGATCACCCGGGCGCACCGTTTCGCCGTGAATCATGTGGCGCTGGGCAATAAAGGCCTCGGCGTTACCGCCCAGGTCGAGGTAGACGTTGCCACGTTCGATGCGTTTGACGATGCCAGTTACCAGTTCACCGGCGCGCTCCTGGTAGGCTTCCACCACCTGGGCGCGTTCGGCTTCGCGAACACGTTGCACAATCACCTGCTTGGCGGTCTGCGCAGCGATACGGCCAAATTCGGCATTTTCCATCGGCTCTTCGATGAATCCGCCAATCTCGATGTCGGGGTTGATGGACTGCGCTTCTTCCAGCGTCATCACCGCATCGGGGTTCTCGATTTCTTCTTCCGGGTCCTCTTCGATGACCTCCCAGCGGCGAAACGTTTCGTAGTCGCCGGTGGTGCGATCGATGCTTACCCGCACATCACGCTCGTCATCACAAAGCTTGCGCGCAGCCGAGGCCAGGGCGGCCTCGAGGGCGCCAAAAATCACATCCTTGCCAACGCCTTTCTCGTTTGAGACGGCGTCCACAACCAGCAGGATATCTTTGCTCATCGTCTATTCACTCTCTTTGGTGTTTGCTTTCAGCTCTCGAAGAGTCTGTCGTAATCCGGTACCAGGCGCGCCTTGGCGATGTTGCCAAACTCCAGCGCCACTTCTTTGCCGTCCTGGTCCAGGCGAACAGTGCCGTCTTCGGCGCCCAGGATGCGGCCTTTGAATTTTCGCCGGCCTTCCACCGGCGCAAAGGCAGTTAACTGCACTTCTTCACCGCTGAAGCGGGCGAACTGCTCCAGGGTGAACAGTGGCCGGTCGAGACCGGGAGAAGACACCTCAAGGTTGTAGTTGCCCTTGATCGGGTCTTCCACGTCCAACAACGCCGCCACCTCGTGGCTTACCGTTTCGCAATCTTCCACGGCAATGCCCTCAGGCTTGTCGATGTACAGCACCAGCACCGAATGCTTCGGGTTGGCGTTGTATTCCAGGCCCACGAACTCGTAGCCCAGGTCTTCCACCAGCGGCTGAATCATCGTGGTCAGGCGTTTCGAACTCATGAAACCGTTGTATCTCCGTTGCCCTGACTGCAGGACATAAAAAAGGGGCACAAAAAAAGGGCACAATTGCCCCGCAACCCAGACAGGCAAGAGAAGCTTCTCTTCCTGTCCGTAGCGCCTTTCACTTTTCGAAAGCGAAAGGCCATTGCGAGATCAATCAACCATTGCGCATCCCTAAAAACAAAAGCCCCTATCGCGGGGCTTTCTGTTATTAAAACCTCGTGGCGAGTGTGTTTTAACGAAACCAGGTTGATCTTTCTGGCCTGGCCCCACTCATGCAGCGGACAATCTTACCATTCCCGTGCACCTTATTAAATACTTGCATTCCTGAACGACCATCTCACCCCGGTTTGACCGGGCAGCCGGAGTCATCGCAACCATCGGTCGCAGGGTGCTCATCAGCCCCCCCATTCCCTGCATGCGCGGCGTCGTTCAGCAACGCCATGATCTCGGCGCCGAGCCTGAGGTCATCCTCGCGGCCGAACATCTGCTTGCGAATTCGGCCCTGGCGGTCAAGCAGGACCAGGGTGGGCGTACCCTGCATATTGAAGGCCCGCATGGTCCTGGGTGGACCGCCGCCGTCTACCGGCGCATCAATGCCAACCGGAAAACCAATGCGGTACTCGTGGAGAAAAGCCTTTAAAGCGGCCGCGCTACCCTGGGCCTCGTGGTGTTCAAAGACCGTATGCAGGCCTATGACGGCCACCTGGTCCGGCGGAAAAGTCTCGGCCACCCTTTTGGCCTGCGGCAGGCTATGGGAAACGCAACCGGGGCAAAGCATCTGGAATGCCTCCAACACCACCACGCGACCGCGCAGGGATTGCAAGGTAACCGCCTGGTCCGTATTCAGCCAGGCGGTGGTTTGCAACTCGGGAGCCTGTGAGAATTTCATCTGCGTCACTCCTTACAGCATCTGATTGTATCGGCTGTGGCAGCCACTAATCGCTGGCGGCCACTTTGCCAGGCAGTGACAAGTCACCGGAAGCCACATCGTGTACGCCGGTAACGCACAACAGCGGCGCGCTGCCCTCTTCGTTCACCTGCAACTCTGCGGTAACGGCGTCAAAGGAGACATTCTCTGTATCGCTGACCGGAACCGTAATCGTGGCCTTGCTGCCATCAAGTATGGGGCTCATGCCCGGGCTGTCCAACGCAATCGGCAGGTAAGGCGCGGTTGCTGGCAGCAGGTCTACACCCGGAGAAACATCGCGGACCTTCAGACCGGCGCCACAGCCTTCAAACTCAGTTAGCACCACCCAATGCGAATGCCAGTTGGCGCCGTCGTTGGCGGGATCACCATCGCCGTTTTCATCATAGAGGGGCGTGTCATCGAAGTCGGGATGGGCAGTAATCGCCAGCGCGAGAATCCCAGACTCCGGGTCGAAACCGACGACAGATGGATCCAGGCTGGTGGGCCAAACATAGGATTCCACTTTTGCGCCCTTGAGCTGGCCTATCGGGGTCGGCTTGACGCTGCCCGCCACACCGGCCACTTCCATGACAAAGGTGGTGAGCCGGCCATCGGTGGTGGCGCCGGCGGAAGTGATATCAAAAGCCGGCGCAATTCCCTCGCTGGTTTCACTTTGAATCTGGTGCGCAGGCAGCTTGCAACTCAGCGCGGCCATTACCGCCAGGACGAGTACTTCGCGTTTCATGGGTTACTCCTTTAGTATCGACTCGAAACGGCAGTCACTGTAATCAAGCGGCCGCCTGATTGCAAGATTTGTTTTGAGTCGATACACTTTTTCCATGAACCCGAAAGATTTACAGGCCACAGCAGGGCTCCTGGAGCGCATTGGCCGTCTCTTGGCCACAGATGCGCACAGTTCCGGACTGGCGCCGGTGCAGTGGGAAGTGCTGCGCTACCTGGACCGGGCGAATGAGTTTTCGCGTAGTTCAGCGGCGCTCACAGCTTACCTGGGCTCAACCAAGGGCACCGTTTCCCAGACCGTCAAGGCGCTGGAGCAGCGTGGCCTGGTGACCAACCTGCCGAGCAAACAGGACCGAAGAAGGAACCGCCTCTCGCTCACTGCCACCGGTAAAAAACTGTTGTTGGATGACCCGATGATGGTGTGGCCCCGAGCCTTGAACGCCCTGCCAGAAACCGAACAGCAGCGCTTTCACGAAACCCTGGAAAAGCTGGTGCGTGACCGATTGCAATCGCAGGGCCGGCAAGCGTTTGGCATGTGCAGGGATTGCAAGTACTTTGGGCGAGAGCACGAGAATGGGCAGCCGCATTACTGCAAGCTTTTGGAGGTGCCGTTATCCGACGCGGCTTCGGAGCAGATTTGTTTTGAGCAGGTTGCTGCGTATGGGCAAGAATAAACCGCAGCGCGGCTGGGTTACTTCGTAGGTTCATAATGGAGCGGGGGCAGGATTGTCGAAAACCGTCCATGGTTTTCGCCTTGCAGGCGCCCTGCGGGCGACCCAATTTGTTCCAGACAAATTGGTCGAACCACGGTTCTCATCCTGCCCCAAAGCTACTGAATACAAAAAAGGCCGTCCATGAGGACGGCCTTTTTTGTATTTGGTAGCGGGGGCAGGATTCGAACCTGCGACCTTCGGGTTATGAGCCCGACGAGCTGCCAGACTGCTCCACCCCGCATCAGCAGGCTGCGAATGATAATGAAATGCCCAACGGGTTGCAAGGCCGCATTTGGCCTTTCGGTGCTGCCTAGGTGAAACTCGACATGCACACCGAGATCAGCGCGGATGAAAAGATACCCAGGCCGATCATCAGGATGCCGTTGATGGAGATCGCCGCGCGGAAGTCCACCGGAGCCTCGATCGATGACTCGGCAAGTGGCTCATCGAAGTACATCAGCTTGACCACGCGCAGGTAGTAGAACGCGCCAACCACCGAGAAAATCACCGCGAGCAGGGCCAGCCACATCAGGCCGGCGTCCAGCGCCGCCTTGATCACCAACCACTTGGCGAAGAAACCGACGAAAATCGGCACACCCGCCATCGAGAACATCACCATGGCCATGATGGCCGCGTACCAGGGGTTGCGCCGGTTGAGGCCCTTGAAGTCGTCCAGCTTCTCCGCTTCCACGCCGTGGTGAGAGAGCAGGATCACCATGCCGAACGCGGCAGCCGACATCAGCGAATAGACGATCACGTAGTACATCGCCGCGCCAAAGCCGGTGGCCGTACCTGGCAACATGCCAAGCAAAACGAAGCCCATGTGCGAAATGGTGGAATAAGCCAGCATTCGCTTGATATTGGTCTGCGCAATCGCGGCCAGGTTTCCGGCCATGATCGACAACACCGCCAGCACCGCCAGCATTTGCATCCAGTCCACGTGCAGGCCGCCAAGACCACTTTGCAGCAGGCGATAAGCCATCGCGAAAGCCGCCATCTTGGGCACTGCAGCGATGAACAGCGTTACCGCAGCGGGAGCGCCGTGGTAGACGTCCGGAATCCACATGTGGAACGGCACCACGCCCAGCTTGAAGGCAATACCCACCACCAGGAACACCATGCCAAACAGCAGGATGATGTCTCCGCTGCCTGCCGCGGCGGCCGCCGTGCTGATTTCCGCCAGGTCCAGGCTGCCGGTTGCGCCATAGATCATCGACATGCCGTACAGCAGGATGCCGGATGCCATCGAGCCCAACACGAAATACTTCATGGCCGCTTCCGAGGCGCGTTGCGAGCCGCGGTCAAAGGCCACCAGGGCGTAGGACGCCAGGGCCAGCAGTTCCAGCCCCAGGTACACCATCACCAGGTTGTTGGCCGATATCAGCAGCATGATGCCGAGCAAGGCTTCCAGGGAAAGCGTGTAGAAATCAGAACGGAACAGGCTGAACTGGCGCATGTAGAACTTGGCGTAGGTATAAACGCCCGCCAGCACCAGGTAGCTGAAGGCTTTGAGCACATCACCCATGCGGTCGCGCACGAACGTGTCGTTAAAGGCAAACGCCTGGGTGGCGCCTTCTTCGAGGTAGCCACCACGCAGGGTGATGATTGCCGCGAAAATCAGGGTAATCATGCCCAGCAGGTGAATGATTCCGCGCCGCTCCTCCTTGATATAGAGGTCGACGAACAGGATCACGCAGGTCATGGTCAGCACCCACAACTCGGGCGCGATCAGCATCCAGTTGCCAATGTTCACCGAATCCAGCAGCGAGCCGTTCATCGCAGGGTCTCCGCGGTCATGGTTTTATTGATGTTTGATTGGCGGCTCATAGCAGCTTGCTCTGTTGGATATGCGCCAGCAGTTGCTCCACCGAGGCATGCATCATTTCGACCAGCGGCTGGGGCCACAGGCCAACCAGCAGGACCATCACCGCGATCACGCCCAGCACAAAGGCCTCGCGGCCGTTGATGTCTTTCAGCTTGGCGACGTTGTCATTGCCGATATCGCCGAAGATCACCCGCTTCACCAGCCACAGGCTGTAGGCCGCACCCAGGATCAGGGTGAGGCCGGCGAGGAAGGCGTACCAGAAGTTGGCCTGGAAGGCAGCCAGGATCACCATGAATTCGCCGACGAAGCCACTGGTGCCCGGCAGGCCGGAGTTGGCCATGAAAAACAGCACCGCGAAGGTGGCGAACCACGGCATGGTGTTGGCCACCCCGCCGTAATCAGCAATCTGGCGGCTGTGCAGGCGGTCGTACAGCACGCCAACACAAAGGAACAATGCACCGGAGACAAAGCCATGCGAAATCATCTGCACCATGGCGCCTTCCACGCCCATGGCCGCGCCGGTGGCGTTATCACCGTTCTGGAATATGCCAAATGCGATAAACAGGCCCAGGGTGACAAAACCCATGTGCGAAATGGACGAATATGCGATCAGCTTCTTCATGTCCTGCTGAACCAGGGCAACAAAGCCGATGTAAACCACCGCCACCAGGGACAGCGCAATCACGAAACCGTCCAGCGCTGCGGCTGCATCCGGGGTGATCGGCAAGCTGAAACGGATAAAACCGTAACCGCCGATCTTCAGCATGATGGCGGCCAGGATCACCGAACCGCCGGTTGGCGCTTCCACGTGGGCATCCGGCAACCAGGTGTGCACCGGCCACATCGGGATCTTCACCGCGAAAGCCGCGAAGAAACCAAGGAACAGCCACTTCTGCACTGACATTCCCAGAGGGAATTCATGCCACTCGAGGATCGACCACGTACCACTGACGTTGTACAGGTAGATCAGGCCGATGAGCATGAACACCGAGCCCAGGAAGGTGTAAAGGAAGAACTTGATGGTGGCGTACACCCGGTTGGGGCCGCCCCACATGCCGATCACCAGGAACATCGGGATCAGCATGGCCTCGAAGAACACGTAGAACAGCAGGCCGTCAAGGGCGCAGAACATGCCCACCATCAGGCCTTCCATCACCAGGAACGCAGCCATGTACTGGTGCACGTTCTTCTGGATCACTTCCCAGGCAGCCAGCACTACCAGAGGGCCGAAGAACGCCGTCAGCAGGATCAGTGGAACCGAGAAACCGTCTACCCCGAGGTGGTAATTGATGTTGAAGGTAGCAATCCACGGGTTGAGTTCTTCGAACTGCATCGCCGCGGTCGACGAATCGAAGCCCATGTAGAGCAACACCGCGACCGCCAGAGCAGCCACGGAAATAACCAGCGAAGCCATGCGCGCGAGTGAAGCGCGCTGCTCGCCAAGCGCCATGACAGCCACGCCGCCAAGAATCGGCAGCCAGGTAAGTACGCTAAGAATCGGCCAGGACATCAGTGCGCTCCTCAGGACCTGATGACCCAGATGGTCAACATGCCGATCAAGCCAAGAATCATGGCGAAGGCGTAGTGGTACAGGTAACCGCTTTGCCATTCGCGGATGCGCGCGGCGAGATTACCCATCAGTCGCGCTGAACCGTTGACCAGCCAGCCGTCGATAAAGCCGGCATCCGCTTTCTTCCACAGGCCGTTGCCAAGCTGGATGGAACGGCGCACAAACGCGCTCTGGTAAAACTCATCGAAGTAGTACTTGTTCTCAAGCAGGCGGTGCAACACCGGCAGCTTCATCGCTGCGTAGTCGGCCAGCGCGGGGCGGAAGCGGTAAACCAGCGTCGCAATCACGAAGCCCGCCACCATCAGCCAGAAGGGAACGGTCACCAGGGCGTGCGTGCCCATTGCCATCGGGCCATGGAAGTGCGTGCCCAACTCCGCGACTACATCGTTCTGCGGCGCCACGTGAATGGCGTCACTCAGCCAGCCACCGAAGAGCACCGGTTCGATGGTGAAGTAACCAATGATCACCGAGGGTATGGCCAGCAGGATCAACGGCACCGTAACCACGGCCGGCGATTCATGCGGTTCGTGCTGCAGCACCCCATCGGGCGGATGATGGCCGGCGCCGGCGTCAACCGTGTAACGCGGGCTGCCGTGGAACGCCAGGTACAACAGCCGGAAGCTGTAGAACGAGGTCACCAGCACGCCCAGCACCACGCCCCAGTAGGCGATCTCGCTGCCCGTCCGGTTCGAAAGCGCCACCGCTTCGATAATGGCGTCCTTGGAAAAGAAGCCGCTGAAGAACGGGAAGCCGACCAGCGCCAGGGTGCCCAGCCAGGCCGTCAGCCAGGTGATGGGCATGTGCTTGCGCAAGCCACCCATGTAGCGCATGTCTTGCTGGTGGTGCAGCGCGATGATGACCGAGCCCGCCCCCAGGAACAGCAGCGCCTTGAAGAAGGCGTGCGTCATCAGGTGGAAGATGGCCGCGGAGTACGCCGAAACGCCCAGCGCCACGGTCATATAGCCAAGCTGCGACAACGTGGAGTAGGCAATCACGCGCTTGATATCGTTTTGCACGATGCCGATCAGGCCCATGGCCAGCGCGGTAAACACGCCAATCAACATCACGAAGGTCAGCGCCATATCGCTGAGCTCAAACAGCGGCGACATGCGCGCCACCATGAAGATGCCCGCCGTCACCATGGTGGCGGCATGGATCAGGGCGGAAATCGGGGTCGGGCCTTCCATCGAATCTGGCAGCCACACGTGCAACGGCGCCTGCGCCGATTTGCCCATGGCGCCGATAAACAGGCAGATGCAAATGACCGTGGCCAGCTGCCAATCGAGACCAGGAATGATGCTGAAGGTCTTGCCCTCCAGCTCCCCGGCGCGGCCGAACACATCGGCATAGTCCAGGCTGCCGAAGGCGTAAACCACCGCGGCAATGCCCAGCAGGAAGCCGAAATCGCCCACGCGGTTCACCAGGAACGCCTTGAGGTTGGCGAAAATGGCCGATTCGCGCTTGAACCAGAAACCGATTAGCAGGTAGGAAACCAGGCCCACCGCCTCCCAGCCGAAGAACAGCTGCATGAAGTTGTTGGCCATCACCAGCATCAGCATCGAGAAGGTGAACAGCGCGATATAGCTGAAGAAACGCTGGTAGCCCGGGTCTTCGGCCATGTATCCGATGGTGTAGATGTGCACCATCAGTGAAACCGAGGTCACCACCACCATCATCAGGCTGGTGAGGTGATCTACAAGGAAGCCCACCTGGAAGCGGATGCCGTCGGAGATCATCCAGTTGTAAATGGTGATGTCCTGGGTGCCCAGGCCTTCGTACATCTGCTGGTAGAGCACCCACAGCGAAAGCACGCAGGAGGCGCCCACGCCCAGGATGGTGACCCAGTGCGCACCGGCGCGCCCAACCTGCTTGTGCAACAGGCCGGCGACGATGGCTGCCAGCAGCGGCAGCAACGGGATCAGGATGAGTGTGGTGGTCAGTGACATACCGCGATCAGCCCTTCAGGTCATCCAGTTCAGCAACATTGATGGTCTTGCGGTTGCGGAACAGCACCACCAGGATCGCAAGCCCGATAGCCGCTTCGGCTGCCGCCACCGTGAGAATGAAAAACACGAACACCTGGCCGTCCAGATTGCCCAGGAAGCGCGAAAAGGCGACGAAGTTCATGTTCACCGCCAGCAGGATCAACTCGATGCACATCAGCAGGATGATCACGTTCTTGCGGTTGACGAAAATCCCGGCCACACCCAGGCAAAACAGGATGGCGCCAAGCGTCAGGAAATGTGCCAGTGTCAGCATGCTTCCCCTACTCCTCGACCTTGGTTTCTGACTTCATCTTGACCATGCGGATGCGGTCGTCACGCTTGACCTGCACCTGGCGCGCCGGATCCTGGCGCTTGGCCTCGGGCCGACGACGCAGGGTCAAGGCAACCGCAGCGATGATCGCCACCAGCAGGATGATGCCGGCCACTTCGAACGGCAGCATGTACTGGGTGTAAAGCCACTCACCCACTTCCTTGGTGTTGTTGTAGTCCGGCGGATGCGGCACGGGGGATTCGAATGCCTCCGAACCGAACTTGCCACGCACCCACAGCACCATCATCAGCTCCACCGCCATGACCACTGCAACAGTGATTGCAGCAGGCAGGTAACGGATAAAGCCTTCCTTGAGCGGGGCGAGGTTGATATCCAGCATCATCACGACGAACAGGAACAACACCATCACTGCGCCGACATACACCAGCACAAGGACAATGGCGAGGAACTCCACCTCGAGCAGCAGCCACAATGCGGCCGCGCTGAAAAAGGTCAGCACCAGGAACAACGCGGCATACACCGGGTTGCGTACGGAGATCACCATGACCGCCGCGCCCACCAGGACAGCGGCAAACAGGTAAAAGGTGATTTCGATAATTGGCATCGGCTCCGGTCCCTAGCGGTACGCTGCGTCCTGGCGGCGGGCGGCGGCAATCTGCTCTTCGTAGCGATCGCCAATGGCCAGCAACTGGGGTTTGGTGACAATGTTCTCGCCGCGGTTCTCGAAGTGGTATTCCAGGATGTCGGTCTCGACAATGGAATCCACCGGGCAGGATTCTTCGCAGAAGCCGCAGTAAATGCACTTGAACAGGTCGATGTCGTAACGCGTGGTGCGGCGCGAGCCGTCATCGCGCTGGGTCGACTCGATGGTGATTGCCAGCGCCGGGCATACCGCCTCGCAAAGCTTGCAGGCAATGCAGCGCTCTTCACCGTTCGGATAACGGCGCAGCGCGTGCAAACCCCTGAATCGGTTGGATTTCGGGGTTTTTTCCTCGGGGTAGTTGATGGTGAACTTGGGCTTGAAGAAATATCGCAAGGTCACGCCCAGGCCGCGGAACAGTTCCACCAGCATCAGGCTCTTGAAGTAACGAGTTACGCGTTCCATGGTCAGACTCCCCGGTCCACGATGCCGAACACCGCCATGCACGAGGCCACCATCACCCAGGCGATGGTGATTGGCACAAACACTTTCCAGCCCAGGCGCATGATCTGGTCATAGCGATAGCGCGGGAAGGTGGCGCGCAGCCACAGGAAAGTAAACATGAAGAACACCAACTTGATCAGGAACCAGTGCACGCCGCCGGCGCCCAGGATGGTGTCGCCAAGCAACGGTGCATTCTGGAACGGTGACAGCCAGCCACCGAAGAAGAAAATGGTGGTCAGCGCCGAAATCAGGATCATGTTGGCGTATTCGGCCAGGAAGAACACCGCGAAACTGGCGCCTGCATATTCCACGTGGAAGCCGGCGACAATTTCAGACTCGCCCTCGGCCACGTCGAACGGCGCGCGGTTGGTCTCGGCCACGCCGGAAATGATGTAGATCATGCACAGCGGCAGCAACGGCAGCCAGTACCAGTCGAACAGCCCGCCAGACTGGGCCAGCACGATCTCCGTGAGATTGAGCGAACCTGCCAGCAACAGCACGCCGATCAGGGAAAAGCCCATTGCGATCTCGTAGGAAACCATCTGCGCGGTCGAGCGCAGGGCGCCGAGGAATGCATACTTGGAGTTGGAGGCCCAGCCGGCAACGATCAGGCCGTAAACGCCCAGCGAGGTCATCGCCAGCACGTAGAGCAGGCCGGCATTGATATCCGCCAGCACCAGCCAGTCATCCGCCGGGATCACCGCCCACGCGGCAAAAGCCGGCGCCACCGAAAGAATCGGGGCCAGCAGGAAGAGGAAACGATTGGCATTCTGCGGAATGATGATTTCTTTAAGCAGAAGCTTGAAGACATCGGCCAGCGGCTGGCCCAGGCCCCAGAAATGGAACTTGCCGAACAAGCCGAAAAAGCCCACCCGGTTCGGCCCCTTGCGCACCTGCATGAAGCCAATCACCTTGCGCTCGGCGTAGGTGTAGTAGGCCACGCCCAGGATCAGCACCACCATGATGCCGGCGATCTTGAGCACGGTCCAAAGGACGAACTGCAGCTGGGCGATCAGTTCAGGTGACATCAGGCTTTCTCCACCTCGATCGCACCCAGGGCAGTGCCCAGGGTCCGGGTGCCACAGGTGGCGCTGCGCAGCCAAATGGCGCCTTGCGGCACCTGTTCGCTCACGCGCACGGGAAATTCAGCAGCCGCGTCTCCGGAAGACGACTGGCGCACCCGCGCCTGGTCACCTTCGGCCAGGCCCAGGTCTTTCGCATCCGCGGGACTCAGGCCCACGAAAAAGCTTTCAGCCTGCACGGTGCCCTGCAACGGGGTTGATCGGCGGCACAAGGCATCGGGGGAGTACAGCGGAACCTCGCCCACCCGGCACAGCTTCGCGCCGTTGAGCTGGGCTTCCAGCCGCTGCGCCTGGGTTTGTACTTCACCCACCGCGCAGGCCGCCGTCATTTCTTCGTTCAGTTCGGCCAGGCTCACCTGGTTGAAACCTTCCAGTTCGAGGGCGGCGCCCAGGCGGCGCAGAATCTTCCAGCCCGGCCGCGCTTCGCCACCGGTCTTACCGGCAGGGGCGAATGTCGCCGCGCTTCCGTCGAGGTTCACGAACGAACCTTCAGATTCGGCGATCGGCGCCAGCGGCAGGATGACATCGGCCAGCTCGTTAAGCTCGCCCGAGGCGAAGTCGCTGACCGCCACCACCGTTTTTGCGCCTTTCAGCGCGGCAACAGCTTGCGCCGGGTTATCGAAATCATAGTCAGGCTCTACGCCCCACAACAGGTAAGCGTCGAGCGACTCGGCGAGCATGGCGGCCGTATTGAGACCTTCGCCCTGCACTGCATTGCCACCCGCCGTGCGGTGCGGAACTGCGCCGGCACGCCAGGCGCCCACGGAGTTGGCGCCATGCGGCAGCAGGTTCAGCGCTGAGCCAGATGCCTGCGCGATAAAACCAGCCAGTGCACGCAACAACGCGGCATCCGGATGGCTCATACCCGCCTGGCCAAGCAGCACCAGCGAGCGCTCGCCGGAGACCAGCGATGCAGCGATATTGCGGTGCGCGTCTTCCACGCCGGCGGCCTTGACCACATTGGCGATGTGTTCCGGCGCCTCGCCTTTTCCATCTGCGACCAGCGCGGCAGCAATGCCGGCAAGCTGGCTCACGAGTTGTTGCGGCGCCACGATCACGTTCTCGTGCAGGTCAAACTTGAACGCCCACTCGATGGGGTTCAGCGTTGAAATGGCTGCCCCGGACTTCCACGCCTTGCGCAGGCGATGGCCCAGGATCGGCGCCTCGTGGCGGATGTTGCTGCCTACCAGGAGCACCGAATCGGCGGTTTCCATGCCAGCAATGCTCATGCCAAATACGGGATCGGCAGCGCGCGCTGCGTCGTCGCGGAAATCCGCTTCGCGCAGGCGATGATCGATGTTATTGCTACCCAGGCTGCGCGCCAGGCGGGCAGCCAGGAAATACTCTTCGCTGGCGGCGCTGGGGGACATCAGTACACCCAGGCTCTCGGCGTGCGCCTTCAGCGCGTCGGCTGCGGCGGCAATCGCCTCGTCCCAGCCGGCCTCGCGCCATTCGCCGTTTTCCTTCAGGCGGGGCTTCAGCACGCGGTCTTCGGCGTACAGGCCGTGGACGCTGTAACGGTCGCGATCGGACAGCCAGGTTTCATTGGCTGCCTCGTTGTCACGCGGCACCGAGCGCAATGCGTGTCCGCGCAGGGTGTGGTGATAAAGCAAAGAACCCACGCCATCGTGGCTGGCCACGGACGGCCGTGCGCTCATCTCCCAGGCACGGGCCCGGAAACGGAACGGTTTGTTGGTCAGCGCGCCCACCGGGCAAAGGTCGATGATGTTGCCGCTGAGCTCAGAGTCAATACTGTTTTGCACCACGGTGCCGATTTCGACGCGGTCGCCGCGGCCAGCGCCGCCCATCTCGCAGGTGCCTGAGATTTCTTCCAGGAAACGCACGCAGCGGGTGCAGTGGATGCAGCGGGTCATGTCCGACTGCACCAGTGGGCCGAGGTTTTTGTCCTTGACCACGCGCTTGCGCTCGGTGAAGCGCGAAACGGAACGGCCGTAACCCATCGCCAGGTCCTGCAACTCGCACTCGCCACCCTGGTCGCAAATCGGGCAATCCAGTGGGTGGTTGATCAGCAGGAACTCCATCACCCCGTGCTGCGCATCGATGGCGCGGCGCGACTCGGTGTAAACCTTCATCCCGTCAGTAACCGGGGTGGCGCAGGCTGGAAGCGGCTTGGGCGCCTTCTCGACATCCACCAGGCACATGCGGCAGTTGGCCGCGATGCTGAGTTTCTTGTGGTAGCAAAAACGCGGGATATCGATGCCGGCCTTGTCGGTGGCCTCGATAATCATCGAGCCCTTGGGCGCTTGCATCTTGACGCCATCGACTTCGATTTCGACCATGTCGGCGGGTACCGGCGTGTTCATTTCAGCACTCACGCGGCACGCTCCTGGCCACCGCCATCAACCATCGAGCGGCCGTGCTCGACGTAGTATTCAAATTCATGCCAGTAGTGGCGCAGGAAACCCTGCACCGGCCACGCGGCAGCTTCGCCAAAGGCGCAAATGGTGTGGCCTTCGATCTGCCCGGCGGCTGACCTCAACAGTTCGAGATCGCCGTCGCGACCCTTGCCGTCGACAATGCGCTGCAGGGTGCGGTGCATCCAGCCCGTGCCTTCGCGGCAGGGCGTGCACTGGCCGCAGGATTCCATGTGGTAGAAGCGCGAAATACGCGTACAGGCCTTGACCATGCAGGTGGAATCATCCATCACGATAACCGCGCCGGAGCCCAGCCCGCTGCCCGCTTTCTGCAGCGAGTCGTAATCCATGGTGCACTCCATGATCACGTCGGCCGGCAGCACCGGCATGGAAGAACCACCCGGAATCACGCCTTTCAGCTTGCGGCCTTCGCGCAGGCCACCGGCCATTTCCAGCAATTCGCTGAACGGCGTGCCCAGTGGAATTTCGAAGTTACCCGCCCTGGTGACGTGACCGGAAACTGAAAACACCTTGGGCCCGCCGTTGTTGGGCTTGCCGATTTTCAGGAACCACTCGGCGCCGTTACGCATGATGTGCGGCACGGAAGCCAGGCTCTCGGTGTTGTTGATGGTGGTGGGCTTGCCGTAGAGGCCAAAATTGGCCGGGAACGGCGGTTTGAAGCGCGGCTGGCCCTTCTTGCCTTCCAATGATTCCATCAAGGCGGTTTCTTCACCGCAAATGTAGGCGCCGGCGCCCAGGACCCCGTACAGATCCATGTCGATGCCGGAACCCTGGATGTCTTTGCCCAGCAGGCCCGCCTCGTAAGCTTCCGCCAGGGCCGCCTCGAAGCGCTCGAACGGTTCGTGGTGGAATTCACCGCGCAGGTAGTTGTAACCCACCGTCGCGCCCATCGAATAGGCGGCTATCGCCATGCCTTCCACCACCGCATGCGGGTTGAAGCGCAGGATATCGCGGTCGTGGCAAGTACCCGGCTCGGATTCATCCGAGTTGCACAGCAGGTATTTCTGGCCCGGCGCCGAGCGCGGCATGAAACTCCACTTCAGGCCGGTTGGGAAACCGGCGCCGCCGCGGCCACGCAGGGCCGATTCCTTGACGGTGTCGATGATGACATCGCCGGGGGTCTTTTCTTCGAGTATCTTGCGCCAGGCCTGGTAACCGCCCTGGGCCAGGTAGGTTTCCATCGACCACGGCGTTTCCGCGTCCAGCGTACTGAATACAACGTTGTGCTCAGCCATCGCCATTACCCTATTTCAACCCGTCCAGGATCTCGTCAACCTTGGCGTTGTCGAGGTTCTCGTGGTAGTGGCCGTTCACCACCATCATCGGCGCGCCGCAGCATGCGGCCAGGCATTCTTCTTCGCGCACCAGCGTGATGCGGCCATCTTCGGTGGTGTCGCCCAGCCTGGTGCCCAGCTTTTTCTCGACGTACTCCACCAGGTTTTCGGCGCCGTTCAACCAGCACGAAATATTGGTGCAGATGTTCACCTTGTTTCGGCCCACCGGCTCGAGGTGGAACATGGTGTAGAACGTGGCCACTTCGTGGGCCCACACCGGCGGCAGGTCGAGATAGGCCGCCACGGCCTCGATGTGCTCGCGGTCCAGCCAGCCATCGTGCTGGTCCTGGGCCGCCATCAGCGCCTGGATCAGGGCTGAACGCTTGCGGTCTTCGGGGAACTTGGCCACCCAGTGATCAATCTGCTTGCGGGTTTCCTCGCTCAGCACTTCCATGGCCTTCTGCAGGCCTGCCTTTTTGACTGCTTCGCTCATCAGCGGTCCACCTCGCCGAATACCAGGTCGAAGGTGCCGATCATCGCCGGCACGTCGGCCAGCATGTGGCCGCGGGTGATTTCATCCATCGACGCGAGGTGGGCAAAGCCCGGTGCTCGCAGGTGCACCCGGAACGGCTTGTTGGCGCCGTCGGAAAGCAGGTAGCAACCGAACTCGCCCTTGGGCGCTTCCACCGCGGCGTAGGTTTCGCCTTCGGGCACACAGTAGCCCTCTGTGAAGAGCTTGAAGTGATGGATCAGCGCTTCCATGTCGTCCTTCATCTCTTCGCGGGTGGGCGGAATCACCTTGAAGTTCTTCAGCATCACGTGGCCGGGGTTTTCCTTCAGCCACTTGACGCACTGCAGGATGATCTTGGCCGACTCGCGCATTTCCTCGATGCGCACCAGGTAGCGGTCGTAGCAGTCGCCCGCAACACCCACCGGGATATCGAAATCCATCTGGTCGTACATGGCGTAGGGCTGCTTCTTGCGCAGGTCCCACTCCACGCCGGAACCGCGCAGCATGGGGCCGGTAAAGCCGTGCTGCAGGGCGCGCTCGGGTGAAACCACGCCGATGCCCACCGTGCGCTGCTTCCAGATACGGTTGTCGGTGAGCAGGGTTTCGTACTCGTCAATCTTCGACGGCAGGTCCTTGGCAAACGCCTCGATGAAGTCCAGCAGCGTGCCCTCGCGCCATTCGTTCTTGCGCTTGAGGTCCTTGCCCTTGGTCCACTGCGTTTCCTGGTACACCGGCATCTGGTCGGGCAGGTCGCGGTAGACACCGCCGGGGCGGTAGTAAGTGGCGTGCATGCGCGCGCCGGAGACCGCCTCGTACATATCCATGCACATTTCGCGCTCGCGGAAGGCGTAGATGAACACCGTCATGGCGCCCAGGTCGAGACCGTTGGAGCCCACCCACATCAGGTGATTTCTCACCCGGGTGATCTCGTCGAACATGGTGCGGATGTACTGCGCACGCGGCGGCGGCTCGATGCCCAGCAACTGCTCGATGGCGCGCACATAGGCGTGCTCGTTGCACATCATCGAAACGTAATCCAGCCGGTCCATGTAGCCAATCGACTGGTTGAACGGCTTGCTCTCGGCCAGCTTCTCTGTGGCGCGGTGCAACAGGCCGACATGCGGGTCCACCCGCATCACGGTCTCGCCGTCCATCTCCAGCACCAGGCGCAATACGCCATGCGCAGCGGGGTGCTGCGGGCCGAAGTTCATCGTGTAATTCTGGATCTCGGCCATCTAGCTGCCCGCCTCGCTGGCCTGGTCTTCTGCCCGCGCATCGGCTTCCAGGTCAATTTCGTCGGTCTTGTAACGCGAATCGTTGCGCAACACGCGCGGCACCAGCACCCGCGGTTCAATTTCCACCGGCTCGTACACCACGCGCTTCTTCTGCGCGTCGTAACGCACCGTGACATTGCCCACCAGGGGGAAATCCTTGCGGAAAGGATGGCCGGTAAAGCCGTAATCGGTGAGGATGCGGCGCAGGTCGGGGTGGCCTTCGAAAACGATGCCAAACAGGTCAAACGCCTCTCGCTCGTACCAGTCGGCCGCAGTCCACAGATCTACCAGCGAGGGCAGCACGGGCATGCCCTCGTCCTGCGCGAAGGTGCGCAGGCGCAGACGCTGGTTGTGGCGCAATGAGATCAGGTGCACCACCACAGCAAAGCGCTGTTCGATATGCTCGGATTCCGGCCGGCTGGCCCAGTCGAATCGTCCAGGGCCGAGGCCCTCCACGCCGCGGCTGAAGCCGCCGCTGGTTGCGCCCTCGGTTTCCCACTCGTCCTGGCCGAAACCGAGGTAGTCGACGCCGCACAGGTCGGTGAGTTGCTCGTAAGAAAATGCCTCTTCGTCGCGCAGGGCGCGGCACACTTCCAGCCAGTGGGCTGGTTGCACTTCCACGGTGGGAATGCCCGCCGTGGCTCCGACGATGGTCACGCGATCGCCAAACTGGCGCTCGAACAGCTCGACCACGTCCCGAGAGACTTCTTGAGGATTCATCGCCACAGGGCTACCGCGCGATGGTGTTGGTGCGGCGAATCTTGGCCTGCAGTTGCAGGATGCCGTAAACCAGGGCTTCCGCGGTGGGCGGACAGCCAGGCACGTACACATCGACCGGAACAATGCGGTCGCAGCCTCGGGTTACAGCGTAGGAATAGTGGTAGTAACCGCCACCGTTGGCGCATGAGCCCATGGAGATCACCCACTTGGGGTCGGCCATCTGGTCGTAGACCTTGCGCAGCGCGGGCGCCATCTTGTTGCACAGCGTACCGGCAACAATCATGACATCGGACTGGCGCGGGCTGGGGCGGAAAATAACCCCGAAACGATCGAGGTCGTAGCGCGCCGCGCCGGCGTGCATCATCTCAACCGCGCAGCAGGCCAGGCCGAAAGTGACCGGCCACATGGAGCCGGTGCGTGCCCAGTTCACCAGCGCATCCAGCGTGGTGGTGGCCACACCGCGCTCGATCAGCGGGTTCTCGTCGGCATTGGGGCGCAGGATATCGTCGACCGCGCCCAGTTCCAGGGCTACTCCCATTCCAGGGCTCCTTTCTTCCACACAAAGAAAAACCCGATCACGAGTTCCACCACGAAGATGACCATCGCGAACAGGCCGAATGTGCCCAGGGTATCGAGGGCCAGCGCCCACGGAATGAAGTAGGCAATTTCCAGGTCGAAAATAATGAACAGGATCGCCACCAGGTAGTAGCGAACGTCAAATTTCGAACGGGTGTCTTCGAATGCCTCGAAGCCGCACTCGTAGGGTGACAGTTTCTCACTGCTGGGGCGGCGCGGACCCAGCAAACTGCCGAGGCCGAGCAGGACCACGCCCAACATGGTCGAAACACCAAGGAAGACCAAAATTGGAAAGTACTCTGCGAGCATAAATTTACAGCGTTCTCGTTCGGGCCATTCGGCCCATCGGTGTAGCCCACACCGTATCAGATTCTGGTGCCCAAGGCCGGACTCGAACCGGCACGGCTTTCGCCACTACCCCCTCAAGATAGCGTGTCTACCAATTCCACCACTTGGGCTGATAAAAAACCAAGAAGAACCGCTCAGCCGTCGGAATCGGCGCCGTCTTCGCCTGCCTGGCCAGCGGCCTCTTCAATCTCATCCACGACTTCCGAACCCTCGATGGCATCGGCACCCTCGGGCGCCTCAAATGCAGGCATGTCGGAGCCTTCTCCGCTTTCGCCACTGCTCAGTGAGGGTTCGAAAGCAGGCATGTCGCCATCGGCAGGCTCAGCGGAACTTACTGACAACTCGGCGCCGGTCGGCAGGTCGGAAGCCTCTTCACCAGCGCTTTCCGCCGGAACTTCAGCCACCACGCCAAGATCGGTATCCGGCACGCCAACCGTGCGCGAAACCACCACCGCCATGGTGAGGCTGATGACGCAAAACAGGCCTGCCAGCACCCAGGTGGCGCGTGAAAGGAAGGTGCCCGCCCCGCGCGAGCCGAAAACGGTTGCCGAAGCGCCGGCGCCAAAAGAAGCGCCTGCGGTTGCACCCTGCCCTTTCTGGATCAGGACAAAGCCCACCAGCGCGATGGCCACCAACACGTGGAAAATATTCAAAATCTGCATAAACGTACTCTCTAGCCGCGGCCCGACAGGCCGGCCGGGCCAGGACATGGCCTGGAACCGGGCGCCGAATGCCGTGCCGACGGCAGCTTATTCACTCACGGCGTCGCGAATCGCGAGGAAGGATTCAGCCTCCAGCGAAGCGCCGCCAATCAACCCGCCGTCAATATCCTTGCGGGCAAATAAATCGGCGGCATTGGAACGGTTCACACTGCCGCCGTACAAGATCCGTAGTTGACCGCTAATTGTATCATCCTGCGCGGCTAATTTGTCACGAATGAAAGCGTGAACGGCCTGCGCTTCTTCCGGAGTGGCGGTCTTGCCCGTGCCAATCGCCCAAACCGGCTCGTAGGCGATGACTGCGTTGGCAAAGGCCTCGATACCGGCGCTTTCCAGCACCGCGTCAATTTGGCGCGCAACCACTGCCTCGGTGGTTCCGGATTCCCGCTCTTCCAGGGTTTCCCCCACGCAAAGCACCGGGATCAGGCCAGCAGATTGCGCTGCAACAAAGCGTGCAGCCACATCGGCATCGCTTTCGCCGTAAATCGAGCGCCGCTCCGAATGCCCCACCAATACATACTTGCAGCCGAAATCGACCAACATGGAGGCTGAAACCTCGCCGGTGTGCGCACCCTTGGGCTGCGGGTTCAGGGTCTGGCCGCCCCAGGCCACCGTGCTGCCCTGGGCCAGTTCCTGGACCAGGCCCAGGTAAGGCGCAGGGGGAAACACCGCCATGTCCACGTCATCGCGCTGCGCTGCACCCTGGACGATAGCGCCCAGCAGTTCGCGCACCATGGCCGTGGAGCCGTGCATTTTCCAGTTTCCGGCAACGAGTATTTTTCGCATATCAATGGGCCCGCCTATGAAGCGGGCGGTAGGATACCGGCCACCCGTGCCGGCCGCAACTGCCAGGCAGGCGCGCTACTGGTTGAGCTTGTCGTAGAAACCGATTTCCTTGGCGGTCAGCAGACCCACGGTGCAGAACTCCAGCGATCGTGGCATGACCGAGTCATAAGCCGTGATGGGAATTCGACCACCCATGATTTCGCAGCGCTGCTGCGGAAACAGCGGCTGTTGGTTGGGGTCAGCATAGCCATGTGGATAAATGGGCTCGTTACTGCCCATGCTGTATTTGTCGGTGGCGCCAAAGACGTGCATCAACTCGTGGGCAATCACCACCTGGTTGCGCGAGTTCATGTTGTCGGAGGCATACAGGTTGGCCAACCCGAACAGGCCCTTGCGCATTCCCACCGACATCTGTTTCTCAGCGGTATTGCTGCGACCGTGGTAAAGCGCGAATACCTGGATATCCGAATCGACCAGGCCATCCTTGCGCGCC
Source organism: Gammaproteobacteria bacterium (assembly GCA_030428105.1). GTDB lineage: Bacteria > Pseudomonadota > Gammaproteobacteria > Xanthomonadales > SZUA-36 > JAUIBE01. The sequence continues at coordinate 9,498 of JAUIBE010000035.1, read as the reverse complement.
ATGTTCCACGCATACCAGCGCATCTTCAGGCTCCACCACGCCACCAGGTGCGGTGCATGGCGATCGGGTATGTCAGGCGGCAGGTCCATGCTGACCGGCGCCACCTCGACGTGAATGACCGGCGTCAGGTCAATGCCAAAGCGGCTGGACTGCGTTTTGAAAAACTGGTTGATCTCGCTGAAGGTCTCGGCGTCGACATTCTCGACGAACTCCAGGGTGTCCGCCCCGGTGTCGGCGGCAATCGGGTAGAAAGTGACCCACACTGGCCGTTCCCAACTGGCCAAACGTCTTTCTGTCAGCCAGGTACTGGCCGCAACGATGATCAGCACCGTGAGCAACGCCCCGATGCGGAACATCTTGAACAAGGTCACTGACCAGCCACCATCATGCGTTCAATCAGGATGGAGCCAGCCTGGATATTCCCCCTGGTGTCGATATCAGCGCCGGCCAGTTGCATGCCGGCAAACATGTCGCGCAGGTTGGCGGCGATGGTGACTTCTTCCACCGGGTAGGCCAGCTCGCCGTTTTCCACGATGAAGCCAGCCGCTCCACGCGAGTAGTCGCCGGTCACCAGCTTGACGCCCTGCCCCATGACTTCGGTGACCAGCAGCGCCCTGTCGACGGCAGCCAGCGGATTTTCGAAACCGTCGCCACCGGGCGAAAGAAATACGTTACGCACTCCGCCGGAGTTGGCGGTAGTTTGCAGGCCCAGGCGACGGGCCGAGTACTCGCCCAACACGTAGCCAGTGAGCACGCCGTCTTCCACCAGGGTGCGATCCCGCGTGGCCACGCCGTCGGCGTCGAAATTGCCACTGCCCTGGCCGCGCGGCAGGCGGGGCTTCTCCATGATGTTGACCCACTCGGGGAATAGCTGCGTACCGGCGCTGCCCTTGAGAAAAGATGAGTTCCGGTACAGCGCCGATCCGGAAACCGCGGCCACCAGGTGACCAACCAGGCTGCGGGCCACATCCGGCGCAAACAGCACCGGCATCTGCGCGGTGCCCAACTTGCGCGCATTCAAGCGTCGCAGTGTACGTTGCGCCGCTTCCTGGCCTGTAATCTCCGGCGCTTCCAGGTCATCCAGCGAACGGCGCGAGTCATAACTGTAGTCGCGCTGCATGGCGTCGCCCTTGCCACCGATCAGCACGCAGTTCTGGCTGTAACGTGTGCCGCTGCTGCGGCCGATAAAGCCATGGGAATTGCCGTACACCGCAAGGCCAAGCCCGCCGCTGACGCTGGCGCCCTCGGAATTGGTAATCCCCGAATCCTCGCGACCCGCGGCCTCGATGACCTTGGCGCGGCGAATGGCTGCCTCGGCATCCAGGCTCACCGGGTGCCACAGGTCGAGATCGGGAAAGTCGCTGGCCATCAGCTCACGGGCTGCCAGGCCGTTGCAGGGGTCTTCCTGGGTGAAGCGCGCAATATCGATGGCGCGGTCCACGCATTCGCGAATGGATTTCTCGCTGAGATCGGCGCAATTGGCGTGGCCCTTGTTGCGGCCACGGTACACGGTCACGTCCACGCCGCTGTCGCGGGTGTGCTCCAGCACGTCGACATCACCCATTCGCACCGTAACCGACAACCCCTGGCTGGTGTGCGCGGTGACCTCGGCATCACTGCAGCCCTTGCTGCGGGCCTGGCCAAGAATGTCGCGCACCACCGACTCCAGGCGGTCGAGTTCCTGGTCGCGCTGGAATTCAGCGCTGCTGCTTGCCTGGATGTCGCTCATGCTTCCCCTTCGTCGTGGCTGGCGGAGTTAGTTGCGGGTTCCACCAACGGTCAATCCTTCAATTTTCAGGGTTGGCTGGCCGACGCCCACTGGCACGCTCTGGCCCTCCTTGCCGCACACCCCCATGCCGGCGTCGAGCTTGAGGTCGTTGCCCACCATGGTCACGCGGTTCATCACGTCCGGGCCGTTGCCAATCAGGGTGGCTCCGCGAACCGGGCGGGTGATTTTGCCATTTTCGATCAGGTAAGCCTCGCTGGCGGAGAACACGAAGCGGCCCGAGGTGATATCCACCGAACCACCGGCGAAGTTCACCGCGTACAGGCCCTTGTCCACCGAGCCAATGATCTCCTGAGGATCATGCGAACCGGGCAGCATAAAGGTGTTGGTCATGCGTGGCATGGGCAAGTGGGCGAATGACTCGCGGCGACCGTTGCCGGTGGCCCGCGTATTCATCAGGCTGGCGTTGAGCTTGTCCTGCATGTAGCCGCGCAGGATTCCGTTCTCGATCAGCACGGTTTGCGAGGTGGGCGTGCCTTCATCGTCCACCGACAGCGAGCCACGGCGGCGCTCGATGGTGCCGTCGTCCACCACGGTGACGCAGTCGGCCGCAACCTTTTCACCAATCCGTCCGCTGTATGCGGAAACGCCCTTGCGGTTGAAGTCGCCTTCCAGTCCGTGCCCAACCGCCTCGTGCAAAAGCACGCCGGGCCAGCCGGGGCCAAGCACCACGGTCATGGTGCCAGCAGGTGCATCGTCCGCATCGAGGTTGGTGAGCGCCTGCCGCACCGCGTCGTCGGCCACCGCCTGCCAGGTTTCACGCTGGACCAGCTCGGTGTAAGTAAAACGACCGCCGCAGCCGTCACTTCCCTGCTCGCGGCGACCCTCGTGCTCGGCAATCACCGAGACATTGAGCCGCACCAGTGGACGCACATCTGCCGCCAGGGTGCCATCGGTGGCGGCCACCAGGATGGTCTCGTGGGTTGCAGCCAGGCTGACCACCACTTCTGATACCCGCGGATCCAGCGAGCGCGCGTAGGTGTCGATCTGGCGCAGCAGGTCCACCTTGTCGGCGGCGCCCAGCACCGCCATCGGGTCATCGGGCAGGTAGAGGGCTTTTGGCTCCTGGCGGGACCAGGCCTGCACCTTTCCCTGCTTGCCGTCGCTGGCGATGGCCCGGGCCGCACTTGAAGCCTGCAGCAGCGATGGCAGCACGATCTCGTCGGTGTAGGCCAGCCCGGTCTTGTCGCCGCTGATCGCGCGGATGCCCACACCCTGTTCCTGGGAATGCGTGCCGGTGCGGACCAGGCCGTCTTCCAGCACCCAGGACTCGTGTTGCACGGTTTGGAAATACAGGTCGCCGGCATCAACGGCCGGGCCCATGAGGTGGTTGAGGACACGATGCAGGTCATCGTGGCCCAGCCCACCCGGCGCCAGCAATTCTATTTCAGCCCGCTCCAAGGCCTGGCTCATGACGTCACCACCTGGTGATCAAAAAATACGCTCATGGACATGAATATCAGTGCAAGTCTGCCCCTTTCAATGCCGCGAACCCGGCGGCCCGGGATTTTGCGGCTTTTCTATGGCCGGGATACGCCCCGCTAGCCGTCGGCCTTTTCTTTCAACACCGGCTCAATCTCGGGCTCGTCCCACGCGCCCGTCAACGTGTACTGCACCTGCGAGGCTTCCCCCAGCTCGTTGTGCAAAAGGCCTTGCAAGGCCAGCCCTGCAGCGGCTCCGGTTGGGCCGCCAGCAATGGCGCCAATCACCGGCAAAGTGTTTCCCAGCCCCGGACGCACCGTGATGAGCTGATCATACTCGCGGTCCACCAGGTTGGTGGTGCCGCTGAGACTGATATTGGCTGCCGAAGACTTGAGCACAACATCATCGGTGCTGGCCGAGCCATTGGCCATGGTAAACGAGCCCTTGGCCTCATCGAAAGCGAAGCCCGAATCGAACACGTCACGAAAATCCAGGGCCAGGCGCTTGGGCAGTGACTGGACGCTGAGCAGCCCCAGCAATCGTCCACTGCCCGGGTTGGCGTTGTTGATCACCCCGGTATGCACGCTGAAGTTCACATCGCCGTTCAGGCGTGCCAACTGGAACTGGCCGGGAGAGCCATCCCACCACACGCTGAAATCCACCAGCGTCTGGCCGCCTTCCATGGGCGAGGCGATATCCAGGTGGCGCAGGAAATCACCCAGGCTTTCCGAGGTCATGTGGATATCGAAGTTGGAACGGTGGGCGCCTTCATCCAACAGCCAGTCGCCGCTTGCGCGCACGCTGATATGCTCGGATTCCGCCTCCACTTTCTCGAAATGGAACGCTTCCGCAGTGGGATAGGCTTCGATTCGCGTTTCACCCAGCTCGATACCCGAATAGCGGAAAGAGCGGGCGTAAAGGTGCAGCGCCGGGAGCGAAGATGGCTCGACATTCATGTCGAACCCGCTGGTCAGCGGCTGGTCCAGCACCAGGCGCTCGAACTCGGCACTCAAGCTCTGGTTATCGCCGCTGGCGCCGACGAAAGTGAGCTGGCCACTGATGCTTTCGGCTTCAAAGCCCGCATACAGCGAGTCCTGGCTGGACGACAAGGTCATTGCGACATCGGCAAAGCTGCGATCCACCATCCGCAACTCGCTTGCTGTCAGCGTGCCCGGCTCGAGCTGCAAGCCGCCCAGGCTCTTACCCTGGCGTGCCTGGTCAATCACCAGCCCGATCCATCCATCCAGGTCAAATACCCCGGCGGAACCCGAAAGGCTAAACAGGCCTTCCTCAAGCGCTGGCGCAGGGCCTGCACCCAGTCCAATTGATGCCGCACCGGGCGCGGTCCAGCCATCTGCAAGCGCAACCCTGGCCGCCAGGCGGTCGGCCACGACAAGCTCCAGCTCGCGCTCCGATTCGGCCAGCGGAACGGACAGGCGCAAGGGCCACAGCGCCTCGGCTGGCTTGGCAAGCGGCTCCGGAAGCGCAATCTCTATTCCCTGGAGATCGGAGGTTACTGTGAGCTGCGGACTTTCGCCGCTGCCCGGCACCGCGAACTCCGCCTCCCAGGCGGCTACCCCTGCAATCCGTTGTAGCGGCGACCAGGACTCCAGCAGCGGCTGCGGAATGATTTCCTGCGCCGGGAAGTCGCCGCGAAGCTGCGCCACGAACGTGGAGGCAGGCGGGTCCGATTCTTCCTCGCCGCCCGCGCCGCCAGCCCGCAAGGCCAGGGTTGCAGGCAATTCGCGGTAGATCGCCGCCAGGCCCTCGGCCGAGAATCCGCGTTGATCGTAGGTCACCGTTCCGCCAATCCCGCTGAGCGCGAAATCAAACTCGCCTGCCCGGAAGGCGTTGTCATTCAACTTGAGCTGGCCCTGGAGGTTCAGATCCTGGCCGGCGGAACCCAGGGGTACACGGAGGGAACCGGAAGTCTCGGCCGCGCCGACAAACTCGAAGGCATCGAGATCCGTGCCAATGGTCTCGGCAATGGGCGTGCGCTGGATAAAGCGCAGGAATCCCGGCAGATCGGCGCTGGAACGGTAAGCCACGTTCAACACCGGCTTGCGGAAGTCGACCACGTTGACGCGAACCTCGTCAGCGGAAAGACCGGCGGTTTCACCAATGACACCGACGATATCCATGCCGGTATTCACAAATCGCGCCGTACCATCCACCTGGCGCGCCACCGGCCAGCCTTCAAAATAGGCTACCTCAGCGTTGCGTACCTCGGTGATGGCCTCGAAGCGGCCCTCGCCATTGTCAAACGGCCAATGATCCATGTCGCCGTGAATCTGCAGCTTGCCCGATGTGACCTCGCCCGCCAGCATGCTCTGCTGCAGCCAGGTTACCGCCTTGTCTTTCAGCAAGTCGCGCGGCCAGTAGGGGCCCATCACGCTGGCATCCAGGCGGTCGGCGTAAACCATCACATCCACTGCGGGCTTGCCGGTATTGCTGCGAAAGCGCATCTTGCTGCGGGCGGAAACAAACGGGCTTTCCACCCGGCAATCGGGCAAAGCCACCTGGTAATTGCCCTTCTGCGCCCCCCAGCTGAATTTCACTTCGCACAACGGCAGGTCAACGGTGAGCGGCGCTTCGAACATGCGTGGCCACTCGACTACCACGTCGGTGCCGTGAATCACCAGGCTGCCATGGCGCCCGGGACCAAATTCCAGGCGCCCGCCAGCGTTGCTGATATCCGGCCAGATGTCCCAATTGCTGACGCTGGCGTTGTGGATATCGCCTACCGCGGTGCCAAGCTTCATGTTCTCGTTGAGAATCATTTCGAAATCGCGCACCTCGCCGGTGCCCGCAGCCGGTATGTAGCGCGGCCACACTTTGCCAGCCGCCTCCACCGCTTCCACGGCGATTGCAGCCGGCGTCGCTACCGGCAGCGAATCGGCGGCCAACCACAGCCCCACGCCCACCGGCATCTTGCGACCGAGCGCCAGGTAGGAAACAGTCCAGTCTGATTCGGCGTCCTCGAAAACAAAATCGGAAAGGTCCAGGCGCCAGTCGTCGCGGTCGATGAATGCCAGCTTGAAGCGGGTGTTGATGTGCTCCACCGATCGATCGAGGTTGTCAGTGACCACCTGGGCGCCGCGCAGGTCGGCAACACCGCGCACGCGGTGCGCATCGCCGCTCGCCCACTCACCCCAGACCTGGGTATTGAACCGCCCGGCGCGGGGAAAGTACTGTGACGGCGGGAGCATCTCGCGCAGCTCGCCCAGCATCAGTTCCTGGCCGCTTAGCTGCCAGCGCGCTGCGGTCGGGTGCTTGGTGCTGTCCAGGTCGAGGATGCCTGTGGCTTCCAGTTCGCCGGAAACCCTGGTGTTGTCTTCGTGCGCCAGCCTGAAGCCGATTTCGGCCAGGAGTTGGTTGCCACTGGCCTGCAGTCGACCGTTGATGGCGCGCAGATCGAGGTGGATATCGAATTTCTCGTCGTCGTAGCTCAGGCTGGAGTCTTCGAGCAGCACTTCACCAATCTTGGCCAGTTGCTCAAATGCATTGCCCGAGCCGGCTTCGCTGCGCTTGATGCCAAACCCTGAAAACTCGAAACGGCCATCGGCGCGATGGACAATCTGGAAATCCGCTCCGACGATGCGGAAGCCATAAAGCGGCCGGTTGGGCAGCAGCACATTGAATGGCTTCACCTCGATTACTGCCTGCTCGATCACGGCCGCCTTTCCGCCGCTCTCGGTGGGCGCCAGTCGCAGGCCCTTCACTTCAAGCTGCGGGCCAAAGGCGCGCCATTCGCCGGTAAAGCTTTCCAGTTCCACCGGGCGTTCGAACTCCTTGGAAATCCAAGCCTCCAGGCGCGGCTTGAACTGGGCGCTGTAGGGCATCAGCAGTTTGCCCAGGCCAACCAGCACCGCGCAGGCGATGATGATGATCGACAGCGCAGTCCACAACAGGGTCCGCAGGCGGCGGAAGAAAGTGAGCATGCTTGCCACGGAATCTAGACCAGCACCACGTCGAACTGCTCGCGGGAGTACTGCTCTTCCCTCTGGAAGCGGATATTCATGCCCACCAGCTCTTCCAGTTCTGCAACGGTGGTGGATTGCTCCTCGCGAATGCGGTCAACCACCTGGGGCGCGGCCAGCACCATCAGCCCGGCGGCCTCGAACTGGCGGCACGAACGCATGATTTCGCGAAAAATTTCCAGGCACACGGTTTCGGCGCTTTTCAGGCTGCCACGACCCTCGCAGGTGGGGCACGGTTCGCACAGCCGGTTGGCCAGGCTCTCGGTGGTGCGCTTGCGGGTCATCTGCACCAGGCCCAGCTCGGTAATGCCGGTGACCGTGGTGCGGGCATGGTCGCGCTCCAACGCGCGCTCCAACGCACGCAGCACCTGGCGCCGGTGGTCGTCGCGATCCATGTCGATGAAATCGATAATGATGATGCCGCCCAGGTTGCGCACCCGCAGTTGGCGGGCAATCGCCTGGGCTGCTTCCAGGTTGGTCTTGAACACGGTCTCGGCGAGGTTGCGATGGCCCACGAAGCCGCCGGTGTTGACGTCGATGGTGGTCATCGCCTCGGTCTGGTCAAACACCAAGTGGCCGCCTGATTTCAGCGGCGTGATTCGTTGCAGCGCGCTTTCTATTTCGTCTTCGACACCAAACAGGTCGAAAATCGGCCGCTCGGAGCGGTACTCCTCGATGCGTTCCAGCCAGGCTGGCAGGAAGCTGCGGGCAAAAGTGCGGGCCTCGTGGGTGACTCTCGGGCAGTCGATGCGAACCCGGTCTACCGAGGCGTGCATCTGGTCGCGCAGCGCCCGCAGCGGCAAGGACAGGTCCTCGTAGACCAGCGACGGCGACTGCGCGCGCTGGCAGCGTTCGCGAATCGACTCCCACACTTTCTGCAGGTAGGCCATGTCGGCTGCCAGGGCAAACTCGTCAACACCCTCCGCATTGGTGCGCACGATGTACCCGTGGTGGTTATCCGGGCCGCGCACCCGCTCCATCTTTTCCTTCAGCCGGGCTCGTTCTTCCGGGTCATCAATCCGCGTGGAGATGGCAATGACATCGGCCTTGGGAAGCATGACCAGGAACCGCGACGGCAGGCTGATATTGGTGCTCAGGCGAGCGCCCTTGTCGCCCAGCGGATCCTTGATGACCTGCACGATGAGATTATCGCCCTGGCGCAAGAGCTCGGAAATGGCCGGTTCCGGGGTCGGTTCTTCCTCGTCCACTGGCTCGCGCGGGGTCATATCGCGAGCGTGCAGGAAAGCAGTGCGCTCCAGGCCTATTTCAAGAAAGGCGGCTTGCAAACCAGGCAAGACACGGGTGACTTTACCCATGTAAATGTTGCCGAGGTAGCCATTGCAGCCCGCACGCTCCAGCCAGACGTCCTGGAGCATGCCGCTTTCCACCAGCGCCACGCGCGCCTCGGACGGCGTGACATTAATCAAAATTTCTTCGCTCACCTGCGAAAATCACCGGCGATATCAACTGCATCAAGCATAGCACCCGCGCCCATGGCCAAAGTTCAATTCGCGTTAACCCGGTTTACTGGGGTGCCAAGCGGGATGACGCCGGTTCAGGCGTCGACCGCCGGTAACTGCGGAAGCTTGAGGCCGGCGGATGCCAGCAATCGGGCCGTTTCGAACAAGGGCAGGCCCATGATGGAGGAGTGGCTGCCGCTGACAGACGCAATCTGGGTGCTGGCCCAACCCTGGATGCCGTAGGAGCCCGCCTTGTCCATGGGTTCACCGGTTTCCACGTAGGCGGCAATCCATTCTTCGTCCATGGCGGCAAAGGTGACATCGCTGATATTGAGGCCGGAGCGCAGCACGCCATCGATTCCCAGCACGGCTACCGCGGTATGAACACTGTGCGTGTTGCCCGCCAGTTCGCCCAGGGTTTTGCGCGCGTCTGCAGCGTCTTCCGGCTTGCCCAGGATGCGGCCATTCAGCACCACGGTGGTGTCTGCGCCAAGAATAATTCGCGAATCCGAACGCCGCGCGGCTACCGCCTGGACCTTTTCTTCGGCCATGCGCACGGTATACACATCGGGCGCTTCGCCGGGACGCACCGATTCGTCGATGTCCGCCGGGTCCGTGTCGTAAAGCACGCCGATCTGGTCCAGCAGGTGACGCCGCCTTGGCGATGACGAGGCAAGCACGATGCGGGTTTCGTTTGTAATTGTTGTTTGTGTAGCGCTCATTTTCAGGGCCGGTGATAGGGGTGGTTCTGGGTAATGCTCCAGGCTCGGTATAACTGTTCGGCCACCATGACCCGCACCAGGGCGTGTGGCCAGGTCAGGGCGCCCAGCGACCAGCTAAGGTCTGCGCC
>JAUIBE010000034.1 GCA_030428105.1 Gammaproteobacteria bacterium | reverse complement strand
GGCCGCCAAACTCGTCGGACGCCAGGGTTTCAATGTGGCGGCGGTAGTTGGCCTCGGTGATCGCCTCGACCGCGGCTTCGATGGGGTCGCCCGGTTCGGGCGCCTCGTTCGAGGTTGCTGGTGGCGGAGCCGCAGGCTCCACGGCAGTAGCGGGTGCAGAAGTGTTTTCACCACCGCAGGCGGTGAGCAGGCAAAAAAATGTGGTGGCCAGCGCAGGGCCGGCAGTCCGGAGTTTCAAAGTCATGTGAATTCGTTTATTGGAGTGTCCGGGGAGTATAGAGACAAACACCACCAACATCCTAGCGCCTGTGCGCCAGCCCGACAGGCTGGCGGCGCCGCTTCACCTCACAGTTCAATCCATGGCAATGGGGCCTGCCCCGGACAGCTGAAACGGCAGCTCGATGGGCTCGTAACGCAGCACGCGTTCGCCCCTGGCCGGTGCTTCCAGTGCCAGCCACTGCCCGCTTTCACGCGCGTACCACAGCGAGATGGTGCCGTCCTCCATTTCAAGGGCGTAGCGCTTTGCTGCGACAGGTTGTCCATCGACCTGCAGTACCTCGTCGGCCTGGCGAGAAATTTCCACGTCAACGATCTCGCCGGTCTGGGAATTGAGCAGTTGACTGGAGTCCAGGAACTCCGGGTTCCAGTAGGCGAAGCTGCGAGTGCAGGCTGGCCCAACCGTATCGTCATCGCCGGTAGCATCTACCACGAAGCCTTCATCGCGGGCCTGGCCTTCTACCCGGTATTCGGTTCCGTTGTCGTCGGTGGTTGATTCAATCGCCGTCAGGCAGCCATCTTCCCAGCGCTCAATGTTGTTGTGCCGGTAGCTGTAGGCAGTGAAGAACAGCAACTTCACATCGAAGCTGGCATTGATCTCCACGTGCTTGCCGTCACCGAGCGGGTTGACCCGGAATTCGTGGGTTCCAATTTCACGGTCATCCAGCATCACGCGAAAGCGCCATTCCTGCTCCACCTCCGGTGCAGTAGGCAACGATTGGTTGGCCGGCAGGAAACCTGGCGCCAGTGCTGTTGCGGCCAGTGCAGCCGCTGTTACCCATTCCTTAAACATCACGGCTCACTCCACCCAGTGCGGTTAACAGGCCTTCCACGCGCTGCGGTTTACGCGCCCGGGGTTTGGCCTCAAGTACAGGGCTGTCGATAATGGTGTCGGAAAGCAGGCACAGCAGCGGAAGCAAAACCGCCCAGCCGATGCCAATGACAGAGAGCGCAACAAAGGTGTTGCTGAATTCGGCGGCACCCATGCCCACGCCCGCGGAGAAGGCCATCGGCCCACCGACCGCGCCAAGAACCGCGGGGTAAGCCCAGTGGCGTTTCGCCCAGCGAAAACCATGATTGATCGTGGTGGCGAACAACACCCACATGGCGACGATCCACAACGGCGCAAGCAAAGTACCAGCTTCACTGCCCGGGTAGGAGATCACACCGGAAGCGACCATCAAGGACTCCCACGCAAGGCCCATCGCGGCAGCAGCGGCAAGCAACAGGGATTCCTTGGCCGGATTCGACACCCGCGCCAGGTGTACCAGGACAACGACAGCGACCGACAGGCTGGCAAGCATCGGCCTGCCGCTTGCGGCAAACAACACGCATGCTACCCAGCCCACCTTGAAGAAAGTGAGGTTCTGAATGGCGTTGATCATGAGCTGACTCCGAAGCTGGTAAGTGTTGAGCCTGGAGTTTGCCGCGTTGGCGGTGAAGGCGGTGTGCGCGGTGTGTGAAGAAGGTGTGAAGCTAGGTCGCGGGGCGTTCCTGGACCAGGGGTTCAGCGCGCGCCTCCGGAAACTCGACAGTCGCCCGGGTGCCTCGTGCAGGTTCGCTGTCAATGGTCACCGGCCAGCCGAAACGGTCGGTTAGCCGTTTGACGATGGTCAGCCCCACTCCAAACCCGCCACGCTGGCGCTGGTTGCGGAAATAAGGCTGGAAGGCTTTTTGCACCGCCCCGGGGTCCATGCCCGGACCGGTATCCTCGATCACGATTGCCCCTTCGCCGATGCGGACACTTACTTTTCCGGCGTCGGTATACGCCAACGCGTTTCGCAGCAGGTTGCCAATCACGCTTTCGAGGACTTTTTCCGGCGCGGACACCATCAGCCGCGTTTCTTCTTCCACCTCGACAGAAATACTGCTGTCGGGATTGATCAGGCTCGCGCGCTCCAGCTCCGCGGCCACGATCTCGTTGACGCAAACCCATTCACGCGCCATCCCCTCGCCGGCCTCGCGCGCCAGCAGCAGAAATGCGGTGGTGAGTTGCTCCATGTCGGTCGCCGAGTTGCGAATTCTCATCAGCGTTTCGCGCTTTTCGTCCCCCAGTTGCTCGCTGCTCAGCAGGCGATCGACGGCAATCTTGATCACCGTCAGCGGGGTGCGCAGTTCGTGGCTGGCGTCGCGCGTGAAACGGCGCTCGCGCTCTGCAAATTCCGAGATGCGACCGGTGAGCCCCTGCAAGGCCTCGGACAGGATGCGAATTTCCTCGTCGCTTTGCTCGTCTTCGCTGGCCCCCAGGTGCGTGGCATCGGGGTGCGCCGGGTCAAGGTTGCGCACCTCTTCTGCCAACCTGACCAACGGCGACACTGCCCTCCGGGAAATCCGGTAAGCGCTGTACAACGCCAGGTAGATGACAATCAGCACAATGGCCAGCGGAATGATGCCGAACAGCACCACCAGGTCGTCCACCTGGTCGACTTCGAAGACGAGGAAAAGCCTGTTTTCACCCGAGGTTGAAACCAGGGTCAGCGTTTCGCGTGGCTCATCACGGCTGTGAAAGCCGGGCGGCAAATCGGCCAGCTCAGCCGGCACTCCAGCGCCCATACCATCGCGATAGCCGGTCATGTTCTTGGTGTCGGGCAGCGCGCCACCTGGCGCCACCTGCTCGCGCTGCCAGTAGTATTCCGCCTCGCTCTCCAGCGCCTGGCGAATCAGGCTGTTCTCGATCAGGTGGGAAACGGCGACAACCCCCACCACCACGGCCAGGCTGATGTACACCGCCTGCAGCAGCAGCTCGCGACCAAGTCTGCGGGTTAGTCCGCGTTCAGCCATCGGGGTCGCTCAGCCGGTATCCCATGCCCGGCACGTTGTGCAGCAAAGGTTGATCGAACGGCTTGTCGATGGCTTTGCGGAGGTTATAGAGATGACTGCGAAGCGCATCGCTGTCTGGCGCGATATCGCCCCACACCTCGCGCTCCAGCGCGCGGCGACTCAACACTTTGGGAGACGCCTTGACCAGCGCAATCAGTAACTTGAGGCCAATCGGCGTCAGCTTGATGCGTTTGCCCTGGCGCCGTACCTGCAAGGTGCCTGTATCCACCTGGAGGTCACACACATGCAGGATTTCGGCCGCCATGGCACCGCCGGCGCGGCGCAGCATGGCGCGCAACCGTGCCTCCAGTTCTTCCATCTCGAACGGTTTCACCAGGTAATCATCGGCACCGGCGTCCAGGCCGGCAACCTTGTCCTCGAGGGTGTCGCGCGCGGTCAACATCAGGATGGGCGTGTCTTTACCGGCGTCGCTGCGCAGTTTGCGGCAGATGTCCAGGCCGTCGATGCCCGGCAGCATCAGGTCCAGGATGATGGCATCGACGTCAAGGGTCACCGCCAGGTGAAGGCCGGTCACCCCATCAGCCGCATAATCCACCTCGAAGCCGGCATGTTCCAGGTAATCCCCGACCATGGCGGCAATGTCGTGGTTGTCTTCGATAAGCAGGATCAGCGGCATGTCCGGGTATCTTATCGTCGGTTGCGAATGCTGGCATACGCTTCAAGCGCATCTTCGCGGGCCCTGGCGTGGTCGACCATCGGCTTCGGGTAATCTTTCCCCAGTTCGACGCCGGCTTTTTCAAGGACTTCAGCCGGCGCTTCCCAGGGTTTGTGAATGAACTTGTTTGGCAGGTCAGCCAGCTCCGGTATCCAGCGGCGCACGTAGTCGCCTTCGCCATCAAACTTTTCACCCTGGGAAACCGGATTGAATACGCGGAAATACGGCGAGGCGTCAGCGCCGCTGCCGGCCACCCACTGCCAACCCAAGGTGTTGTTGGCGAGGTCGGCGTCGACCAGGGTATCCCAGAACCAGCGGGCACCCTCGCGCCAGTGGATCATCAGGTCTTTTACCAGGAATGAGGCCACGATCATGCGTACGCGGTTGTGCATCCAGCCGCTGTGCCATAACTCGCGCATACCCGCATCGACGATTGGGTACCCGGTACGCCCCCGCTGCCAGGCGCGAAGCTCCTCGTCCGATTTGCGCCAGGGAAAGGCATCGAACTGGCTGTTGAGGTTTTCCTCGGCCGTGTTTGGAAAGTGATACAGCAGGTGATGGGCAAACTCGCGCCATACAATCTGCTTGAGATACGGCGTGACCTTGTTGCCACGGGCAAGGGTTTCGTGGAACACCGTGCGCGGGCTGATTTCACCAAAATGCAGGTGCGGTGAAAGCTTCGAAGTGGCTGGTTCGGCCGGGAAGTCGCGTCGGTCGCCGTAGTTTTCAACCGTGCCGTCCAGGAATTCCCGCAGTCTCTCGCCCGCGCCCTTCTCTCCCGGCTGCCAGGCTTTCTCGATACCCTTGTGCCACGGTATCTGCGGAAGCAGTTCCAGGTCATCAATGGAAAGCGACTCGGGCCATGTTTCCGGGCCGGCTACTTTTCGCAAGCCGCTAACAGGCTCCGCCGGCCGGCCGCGCCGCTCCAGTTCACGCCAGAACGGGGTATATACCTTGTAGGGTTTGCCCTGCTTGTTCTCGACCTCCCAGGGCTCGTAGAGCAGCGCACCGTTGTGAGTTTCCACTTCCACGCCGCTGTCGATCAGCGCTTGCTTGAGTTCCTTGTCCCGCTCAATGGTTTGCGACTCGTACAAGCGGTTCCAGTAGACCCGCGTTGAGCCGGTTTCCTCGACCAGGCCACGCAGCGTATCCAGGTTGCAACCCGCTCTCAGAATCAGCCGCGAGCCGGCGGTCTCGAGATCCCCTGCCAGCGACTTCAACGAATGATGCAACCAGACCCTGGAGGCCGCGCCCTCGTTCAAGGGCGAACTCCCCGCACCATCGAGCAGGTAAACGGGGATGACCACATCGTTGTTATCCACGGCTGCGCGCAGCGCCGGATTGTCGTCCAGGCGCAGATCGCGGCGAAACCAGAAAATCGCTGTTTTGCACTTACTCATGGAGCAAGCGTAACGACTCCTTATAAGTTTGTAAAGGTTTTGTACACGTTAAATATAGATATTTTTGAACTTTAGCTTGATTTATCTGTACTAAACCTATACGTTACTTGTGCAACGTGACATCCCTACCTCAAAACTGGAGATTTGAAATGATTAACAAGCGTAACTTCCTGGCCGTCGCCGCGGTATTCGCCGGCTATGCCCTGATGACCTCTATTGCTGTCGCCGGCAGCTACGAAAAGAAGAGCAACGACATTGTCGACACCGCTGTTGAGGCGGGCTCGTTCTCAACCCTGGCGGCTGCGTTGGAAGCTGGCGACCTGGTCGGCACACTGAAGTCCGACGGCCCCTTCACCGTATTCGCGCCCACTGATGAGGCATTCGCCAAGCTGCCTGAAGGCACCGTTGAGAGCTTGCTCAAGCCCGAGAACAAGGACCAGTTGGTCGCTATCCTGACCTACCATGTCGTTCCCGGGAAGGTGATGGCTGCAGACGTGGTAACGCTGAACTCCGCAACCACGGTTAACGGCGCAGACCTCAGCATCAGCATCGAAGATGAAATGGTGTTCGTGAACGATGCACAGGTAATCGCCACGGACGTGGCGGCCAGCAATGGCGTGATCCACGTGGTCGATACCGTCATCCTGCCGCAGTAATCCCCTGCCGCAGAAACCTTAAAGGAGGCCTCCCCTGACCTGCTCCCTGCCCTTGTGGGGCCTCCTTTGCTCCGGCCGGCGTCGCCAGCCCCCTGGCTGGCCCCGGCCGGAGGTTTTTTGATGAACATTTTCGTACTCGACAACGACATTACGCAGTGCGCCCGCTATCACTGCGACAAGCACGTTTCCAAGATGATCCTGGAAAGCGTGCAAATGTTGTGCACCGCGCTTAACAAGAAAGGCTTCACCACGCCCTACCGCTCAACCCACGGCAAGCACCCTTGCGTACTGTGGGTAGAAGCTTCCTATGACAACTTCGATTGGCTGCGGCAACTCGCTTTGGCGCTCAACGACGAGTATCGGTTTCGCTACGAGCGCCAGCGCGATCACGCTTCGATCAAGGTCTTGCGTGCCATCGAAAACATGCCGTTTGAGAGTCGTGGCCTCACCGAGTTCGCCCAGGCCATGCCCGACCAGTACAAGGTTGAGGGCGACGCCATAAGCGCCTACCGCGCCTTCTACCTCGGCGACAAGGCGCCATTCGCGCGATGGACTCGCAGGTCCGCACCACCCTGGTGGTGTCCAGCCCAGGTTCAAGCATGACGCGCCCAGGCGTAACTGGAAACACTCCGCAGGACCAATCCAACGGGGTTTGCCTGGTCGTTGGTGCAAATCGCGGTATCGGTCTCGCACTGGCGAACGCGCTGGCGAGAAAGGACTCCACCACGCGACTGGTAGTCACCCACCGCCCACAACGCAAGTCGGACGAACTCGCTCAACTGGAGCGTAACCATCCCGGTGTGGTTGAACCGCTAGCGCTGGATGTCACGCAACGCGACAGCCTGGCTCAGCTGGAATCTTTCATGGGCGGGATTGAAGGTGGGTTTGACCTGGCCATCCACACCGTTGGCCTGCTTCATGCCGGGGCTTTGCAACCTGAAAAGTCGCTGGCGGAGTGCCAGCCCGAGAACCTGGCCCGGCTATTCGAAATTAACGCCATTGCGCCGCTGATGGTGAGCCGGGCCTTACTGGCGAACCTGGAGCGAAAGCGTCCTTTCAAGTTCGCCACCCTTTCCGCCATGGTCGGCAGCATTGGCGACAATCGCCGCGGCGGCTGGTACGGCTATCGCGCCTCCAAGGCTGCGCTCAACCAGTTTCTGCGCACCCTGTCGAGAGAGTGTCGCTGGCGCTTCCCCCGAGCGACCATCGTTGCGCTGCATCCGGGCACCACGGACACCGCCCTGTCAAAACCATTCCAGAAAAACATCGATCGGCAACGGCTGTACACACCAGGCCGGACGGCGGAGCGATTGCTACGGGTGCTGGATTTAGTCGACGAACGCAACAGCGGACAGTTCATTAACTGGAACGGCGAGCCGATTCCCTGGTAGCCCGCTTTCACTTGCGCCTGTCCGTGCGGGGGCGCCCCAAACCCCGCAAGGATTACCCTTGCGGGGTCAGGGATTCAAACCGGCCTCAGGTAAAGCGCCGGATTCCCACCAGGCCAATCGCCAGCATCAGGAAGGCAAGCAGCGCCAGGCGGTATGGGCTCAGCGTTGGAATGCCCTCGTAGATACGGGTGTTGACGATGGTGCATTCACCACCCTGGCCCGGCGCCAGCGGTATCTCGGCACAGTCATCCTGGTCCTGGATCACGCCTGGCTGGAACTCTTCGGTCGCCGTGCAAACCGTGGTGCCATCCCAATGCGGCAACACTTGGAATTCGCCGGGATTGTCCGGATCGATCAGGGTGTAAACCGTATCGCCACCACCTTCGAAACCGCATACGCCATCGATCTCTTCGCAGTAATCCACGATCGGCGCATTACAACTGAACTCGATTTCCACGATGGTCGGGCTCTGGAACTCGGGATGCTCGTCAATCCATTCCTTGTTCACCGTCACATCAACCGGTAACAGCGTATTGGTAATGTCGCAGCCGTAGGTTCCGGTCTGGATCTCGGTGTAGTAGCAGCCATTGTCATCATCGGTGACCGTGCCAAACAGGGCGTCGATCGGGTCGAAACTGGCCGAATGATCAGGCGCGTAACCCTGTGGCACCGGATCCTCGAATACCTCGCAATCGAGTGTTCCCACCTGGTAGTCCTGGACCACGAAGGTGATGATGTCGAACGGGTTGCCAAACTCGGAAAGCATGGCCTCCTGCATCAGCGGCAAGCCGGTATTGCACTCGATCACCACCCGTACTTCGGCCGGGTTGTCGTCATTGAAGTCCTTGGTCACCTCGAAGGTGGCGCGAATGGGCGCATTGACGAACTCGCAATCGAACTCTGCCTCGTGGACGAAGCCGGTTACCTCGCAGTCTTCGGAAGCCGACACCTGGAAGTACTCTGGCGGCAGCGCCTCACTCACCTCGCAAGTGGTTGAGCCGAACGGCCCTTGCAGGAAGCCTTCTACCGTCAGGTCAACCGAGCCGCCCTCACCCAGCGGGGTGGGCGGTGTAATGACCGTACCCGAGGTGCAGGAAAGGCTGGCAGTGACCGTTTCGCCGGAGTCGTCCAGGAAGTCCTTGGTGACCGTCCACGTGGCCGTGGTTGGAATCACCGTGGTGAACTCGGTGGCCGTGTCATCACCTGGATTGATGATGATCTCGCCACCGCCAGAACCGGTGACCGTGGCGGTATTCGAAATGGCGTTGTTGCCAATCGGTGCGGTTGGCCCAACGGTAACCGTCATGGTCAAAGTTTCGGAATCGCCGACATCGAGGTCAACCACCCAGTTGGTGTTGTCATAAACGCCAGCGGAAGCCACCGCATTTTCAAGCACCACGCCAACCGGGAAGGCCGCCGCGGGGTCGTTGATGATCACGCCGTCGGCATCGGACGGGCCGAGGTTGGTAACGGTGACCACGTACTGTAGCCCGCCAATCTCCAGCCCGGCAACCACCGGGTCGGGGTTGTCGGTCTTGCTTACGGACAGGTCAATTTCGCGCGCAACCGTGGTGTCCTCGCTGACTGAATTGTCACCGCCGTCGGAATCCGGGTTATCCGCCGTTACCGTTGCATTGTTGGTCAGCACGGTGCCTGAAGCGACGTACGCGGGAACATTCACGGTAATACTGAAATTGACCACCTCGTTGGGCGTCAGCGTGCCGAGATTACAGGTCACCGTGCCCACCGGGTTATGCGTACAGGGTATTGAAGCGGAAAAGTAGTTCACATCGAGCGGCAGCGTATCCACCACGGTGACATTGCCCGCGTCGACGGCGCCGTTGTTGGTTACCGACAGGTTGTAGGTGAGCTGTTCACCGGCAACCACCGGGTCAACCGAATCGCTCTTGGTGATTTCCAGGTCGGTTGGCAGGCGGAACCAGTCATACCAGAGTTGATCGCCGGTTACGTTGCCGCCGCCATCAAAGGTATTGCCCACCCAGGTGAGGTGGACCATGCCGCGGTCGATGTCGATACCGAAGTACTCGCCGATGCGGCAGGTTTCCAGCAAAGCCTGGTCCGGCGTTGCACCACCGCCATTTTGCTGCGCGCAAGGGCTGGGCTGGCCACCCAGCGGGCTGAACCGCGCCTGGTTGCCAGGGTAGTCCGGGTCAAACGGGTTGTTGGCGTCGTTCACCATGAACGGGGTTGCCCAGGTGGCGCCGCCGTCGGTGCTGTAGGTCGCAAACACATCCAGCATGTATTTCTGCGTGCCCGCGGTTGGGTTTCCGTTGCCGTCCGGCACCCCGTCCCCGGTGGAAAAGGTGTTGCGCAGGTTCCTGGTGGTGTCATACCAGGCCACCACGATGTTGCCAAACTGGTCGATGGCGGCAAACGGGAAAAGCTGGTGGGAATTGGAGGGTTCGGGCAAGGTCTGCACATTCCAGCTTGTGCCGTCATCGTTGGACGTGGCCATCACGACATCAGCATCGTCGGTGGCATTGCCGTGCACGTTGCTGGGGTCGTCATTGGTGACGATGTACACCGTGTCCGCCTGGGTTGGGTCGGGCAGAATCCACGGCTGGCCAGCGCCAAACATCCAGAAACCAAGGCCTGGAATCGCAGCGCCGGTGTTGTAGGTACCCGGCCCCCAGCCGCTGCCATCATCCTGGCGGTTGATCGCCACGTCGCTCTGCCCGGCAGTGAATGCCTGGGTCACCTGGGCGAAATTCGCCCCGCCGTCCTGCGAAAGGAAAACGCGCGTCAGGCCGGTGGCGCCGCCGGCATCGCCGGAGTGGAACGCCACGTAAACATCGCCATCAGGCCCCACGGCAACGTCATAGGGCCAGGGCGTGTCTTCACTGGCCGCGGCGTTGCTGTACAGCGGAAACGGGTTGGACTGGTTCCAGGTTGCGCCGGCGTCGTTAGACCAGGCAAACATCACTCGCCAGGGTGAAAGCAACTGGCCCCAGACAATGTATTGGTTGTCGGTGAATGGGCTGGCGGGATACTCATCGATGGCGATGAATTCCTTGTCCTCACCGCGGTTTGCGGCGGGCACCGGGTCACCCACCGCGGTGTTGATATCCACCGTGGCGCCGATCTGCGCACCGGTAATCGGGTTGGCCTGCGTCCACTGGATGATGCGGCCGCTGTTCATTGGCGTGCCCAGGTTGGTCCAGAACAACCGGCCCTGGCTGTCGAACGCCATGCCAGTGTCACCGGAGTTGCCACCGATTGTTGGGAAGAGGGTTGGAGCGGACCAGGTCTGGCCTGTGTCCGTCGACGTGATAATGCCACGGTGCGAGGTGATTACCACGTTGGTTGGATCGGTGGGGTTGACCCTCACCAGCGGCTCGTCGAAACGAAAAGCACCAACGTTGCCCAGGGGAAAGTCCGGGTTAGTACCACCTGGCATTGGCCCGCGCGGGCCGGGAGGAAGGAAGCTCGGCGCAGTGTCGCGCTGCGGCAGTTCGTCTCCGGGCTCAATGGCGTAGCCGGATTCGTCCAGGCGCTCTTCAACCGCTTGCAACGCCGCGGGCGGCGCTTGGCCGTTATGCTCCTGGGCAAGCTGCACCTGGCCCGGCCGGGGCGTTTCCGCCGCTGCGCCAAACGCGTCTGCAGGGTTACTGGATGATGTCTTTAGCGTTAAGCCAACGACGGCGGAAGTGACCGCAAGCGCGATCAGGCCGAACCTGAAGAAGTTCCCCACAAGAACATCCCTCCCAATGTGCCCAGCTTTTAGTATGGCACATGCTGGAGATTTTGCTCGCGGGCTATCGGCAGGCGTTCAGTTCCGAGTCGATAAAGCGCTGCTGGCCGGCCATGTAGGTTTCGCGCACCAGGCCGGCAACCTCGCATTCGGGCATCAACTTTTCGGAAAACCCGGGGTAAACCGGGTCAACGATATGACGCGCCACCGTCGCAAAGTGGCGAATCAGGTCCAGCGGATTTTCACAGCCCAGTGAAACGCGCACCGTGTTGGGGAAAATGCCGCACTGGCGCTGGTCTTCGGCGTTCAGTTCCGAGTGCGTGGTCAGCCCCGGGCAGCTGACAATGGTATTGGTCTGGCCCAGGCTGATCTGGTGGGAGTAGACCGGCTCGAGGTTATCGAAGAAGCGCCGGAAGGTGTCGGCGTCGAGCGATTTCATCTCGAAGGTGAACAGCGGCGCTGGCAGGCCGTAGGCTAACTGCTGCTCACGAACACCCGCATTGGGGTGGTCAGCAACGGCGTTGCAGTTCACCTGGATATCCGGATGCGCCGCCAGGTAACGCGCGAGGATGGCGGTGTTGATGCATTTCGACAGCATCCGCAGGCCCAGGGTGCGCATGCCTTCCATGATCTCGAATGCCGAATCAGCAGAAAGAAACGCGCCCTTCACGTAGTACACGTTCCAGAACATGGTGTTCTCCCAGCCCTGCTGGCCCTTGGGAATGAACATGTCCTCGTTGCGCGCAATGGCGCAGCCGCCAATCACCGCGCCGGTGCCCGACAGGTCCTTGGTGTAGCTGTGGATCAGGAAATCGGGGCGCTCGGCCGGGTCTTCCGCCTGCAAGGGCCGCTGCAGGAATGGTGTTCCGACGGTGGCGTCCAGCACCACGCGGATGCCACGCTGGTGCGCCGCCTTGCACAGGCCTTGCACATCCAGCACGTAGCCATGGGGATTGCACGGCGACTCCAGGTACAGGTAAACCTGCCGGCCATCTTCCAGGCGGTCGGCGTGACGTTCGCAGACACGGGCGTAGCAGTCGAGGAAGTCCTCGGCCGTGGCGCCATCAAACGGCTCGATCGCCACGTCCAGGTTGGAAGGCTTGGCGTACCAGTCGTGCAGCAACTGGTGTACACCCCCGTAGACATTGCGGCTGGAGATGACGATATCGCGGTGCCCCAGCAGGTGCGACAAGGTGGAGTCAATCGCCGCCATGCCGCTATTGAAATTCCACGCCAGGTATTGCGGCGCCAGGGGGCCGCACTCGAGATCGACAATGTGGTTGGCCAACGCAATTGAAGTGGGGTTCAGCAGCCGCGAGTAAACCGGCAGCATGAACTCGCGGCCTTCGAAGGCATCGGCAATCCAGTCGGCGCAGGCAAAGGTGTAAGTGGCCGTGCGTGCAATTACCGGGGTCGCCGAGAACAGCGCGGAAACGTTGTCGATCAGCGGATAGGGGCCATGCGCTGCATTGGTGGCATTGGAAAGACCAAGCTGCTGGTGACTGCGGCGAAATCCGTTCTGGAATGCATCCAGAATCTTGGCAATCTGGAAAGACAGGAACTTCTTGGCGTTGAACAGCGCAATGCTGTCGTCATGGTCCAGGGTGGCCATCTGGTCCTGTGCCAGGGCCCACAAGTCATCGATGCTCCCCTGGCAGCGATAGAGTTCCGCCGCAAGTTCTGCCAACTGGGCGCCAAACGCGCCTTCGGGGTCAATGCCGAAATGGTGAAGCTGTTCTTCCACCAGGTGGGCTACATCCAGGGCGCGGGATGACTTGCGAACGGGCGAAAGCGTGGTGGATACCGGGGAAAGACTTGCGTTCATTCAATCTGCCTCTGGATCAGCCAAAATTTGGAATCATTGACAGAATTCTAATTACCTTCATAGAATCTTGACGATTAGCGAATTTTATTCGTCACAAGCGAAAAAACATGACAATCGATCGAACAGACTTCGAATTGTTGCGCCATTTGCGCAGAAACGCGCGAATTTCCAACAAGGAGCTTGCAGAAAAGGTCGGGCTGGCGGCGTCCACCTGCATCGTGCGGGTGCGGAGATTGCAGCGCGAGGGCGTCGTCCAGGGCTTTCATGCCGACCTCGATGCAACGGCGATTGGCGTTGGCTTGCAGGCGCTGGCCTCGGTGCGCCTCAAGCAACACAAGCGGGCCAAGGTGGAATCCTTCCTCGAGCACATCCTCGCCCGGCCCGAGGTTCTACAGGTGCACCATTTAAGTGGCAACAGCGACTTCCAGGTACACATTGCGGTCAGTGACACCCACCACCTGCGCGATTTCGTACTCGAAGCATTTACCGAGCAACCGGAGGTCGACCACGTGGAGACTTCGCTGATTTACGAGACCTGGAACAGCTGGGATGTGCCGATCAACCCAAAGTAGCGGCAGCAGAATGCCGCCATTTGCTTGCGGAACAGAACCGCTGTCCATATTTCTAGTCTGATCTTTGATTCCTTTTTCACAACCAACATAAGAATGATCCATGAGCCGAATCTTGCTGTTACTGGCGCTTGCCAGCCTCTTCCTGGTGGCCTGCGGGCCCGCCGATGAACCCGCCGCACCCGCCGCCGAAGCCGAAGTAGCGGAAGCTGCGGAGACCCTAACCACGGAATCGGAAACCGAATCCGAGGATGAACGCCTGGCCGCCTTCTTCGAAGAGATCTTCGAACGCAACGTGGCAGAGAGCCCCATGTTCCAGGCGCACCTTGGTATCAAGACCGAGGACTACGGCAAGTGGGACGACGAATCCGAGGCCCGCGCGCAGGAATTGCATGCACGCTCCCAGGCAGACCTCGAACGCCTTCACAGCGAGTTCGATTTCGAGGCGCTCAGCGCAGATTCGCAGCTGAGCTATCTCATTTTCGAGTACGAACTGGAGCGCGACCTGGGCATGTTCCAGTGGCGCCACCACGGCTATGCCGTTTCGCAGATGCGCAACATCGCCGGTACGGTGCCCACCTTCCTGCAGAACGTGCACAAGGTGGATACGCGCGAGGATGCCGAGGCCTATATTTCGCGCCTGGAGGGCGTGGAAACCCTGATGGCCCAGTACGTGCAGCAACTGCGCGACAGCGAGGCCATTGGCGTGGTGCCGCCAATGATGGTCTACCCGCGCGCCCTGCCGGCCGCCACCAACATGCTGACCGGCGCGCCATTCGAGGAAACCGCCGAGGACGCCGTCCTGCTGGCCGATTTCCGCGCCAAGGTTGAAGCGCTGGAGCTGGACGAGGAAGAAACCGAGATCCTGGTCAATGATGCCGCCAACGCCCTCTCCGGCCCGTTTCGCCGCGGCTACGAGGCGCTGATTGCCGAACTCACTCGCCTGCAGGAAATCGCCGACGACAACAACGGCGTGTGGGACCTGCCCAACGGCGCCGAGTACTACGCTGCCATGGCCAACTACGCGACCACGGTGAATCGCAGCCCGGAGGAAATCCACGAGCTGGGCCTGGCCGAAGTGGCGCGCATCCGCGCCGAGATGGAAGCCATTCGCGAAGCAGTGGGCTTCGAGGGCGACCTGGCCGCATTCTTCGAGTACGTCCGCACTTCGCCGGACAACTACTACCCCAACACCGATGAGGGCCGCGCCGAGTACCTGGCCGACGCCACCGCGCTGATTGACCATGTAATGACCATCGCGCCGGACTACTTCAACGTGATGCCCAGTGCGCCGCTGGAAGTGCGCCGCGTGGAACCTTGGCGCGAGGCTGGTTCCTCCACCGCTTTTTACAACCGCCCTTCGCTGGACGGCTCCCGCCCGGGCATTTTCTACGTGAACCTGCAGGACATGAACGCGGTGCAGAAGCACATCATGAACTCGCTGGCCTACCACGAGGGCGCACCGGGCCATCACTTCCAACTGGCCATCCAGCAAGAACTGACCGGCGTGCCAAATTTCCGCAAATTTGGCCACTACAGCGCTTACTCCGAGGGCTGGGCGCTGTACACCGAGCTGTTTGCCAAGGAAATTGGCCTGTACGAGGGCCTGCCGATGCGTGATTTCGGCCGCCTTTCCGAGGAAATGAAACGCGCTGTGCGCCTGGTGGTAGACACCGGCATGCACTCAAAACAGTGGTCACGCGAGCAGTGCATCGAGTACATGACCGCCAACACCCCGATGGCGCCGGCCGACATCGAGCGCCAGATCGAGCGCTACTTCGTCATTCCCGGCCAGGCGCTGAGCTACAAGATTGGCATGTTGACGATCCTGGATCTGCGCGAACGCGCCCGCGAAGCGCTGGGCGAGAACTTCGACCTGGCCGCATTCCACGACCAGATCCTCAAGAACGGATCGATGCCGATGGCCGTGCTGGAACGCGTCATTGGCGACTGGCTAACCGAACAGCAGCTCGACGACTAGGCAGCGCCGCACAGTGCCGCCCGCGAACACCTTCGCGTAATGGAATACTGGAACCTGGTCATCCTGGTCGGGGCAGCGTTGCTGCTGGCCAGCATCGTGGTCAGCGTGATCTCGAATCGCGTTGGCATCCCGTTGCTGTTGATCTTCCTGGTTCTGGGGATGCTGGCCGGAGAGGACGGGCCGGGCGGCATCCAGTTCAGCGATTTCGAGGTTGCCTACCTGATTGGCACGCTGGCGCTGGCGGTGATCATCTTCGATGGCGGCCTGCGCACCCGAACTGATCGCTTCCGTGTTGCGCTTTGGCCAGCCGTCAGCCTGGCCGTGGTGGGCGTTGCGGCAACTGCGGCCATGCTGGGGGTGTTTGCCGCCTGGCTGTTCGGCCTGAGCTGGCTGGAAGGCCTGCTGCTGGGCGCCTTGATCAGCTCCACCGATGCCGCGGCCGTGTTCTCTACCCTGCGCAGCCAGGGCGCCAACCTGAAACAACGCGTCGCCGCAACGCTGGAGATCGAATCCGGCAGCAACGACCCGATGGCCATTTTGCTAACGGTGGTGCTGCTCGACCTGATCGCCGCCGGGGCCGACCGCCTGGAGCCGGTGCAACTGCTCACAGCCCTACTCAGCCAGTTCGTCATTGGCGGGCTGATTGGCTATGTCGGTGGCCGGGCGCTGGGGTGGATCATCAACCGCCTCGACCTGATCAGCGGCTTGTACCCGCTGCTGGCGCTGGCCGGCGGCATCGTGATCTTCGCGCTGGCCACCACGTCAGGCGGCAGCGGCTTCCTGGCCATCTACCTGGCCGGTGTGGTGCTTGGCAACATGCGCTTGCGCTCGCGGCAAAATATTTTGCGCGTGAACGATGGTTTGGCCTGGCTGAGCCAGATTGCGATGTTCCTGATGCTGGGGCTGCTGGTCACGCCCACCGATTTGATTGAAACCGCCTGGCAAGGCCTGGCGGTAGCGATGTTCCTGATGCTGGTTGCCAGGCCGTTGGCCGTGGTGCTCAGCCTCACACCCTTTCTCTTCCCATGGCGCGACCAGGCCTACATCGGCTGGATGGGCCTGCGCGGCGCGGTACCCATCGTGCTGGCGACATTCCCTGTGATGTACGGCCTGGAGAACGCGGCGTTCTACTTCAACATCGCATTCTTCGTTGTGTTGATCTCGCTGATCTTCCAGGGCATGACTGTTTCCGGCGCGGCCCGCGTGCTGGGCATCGAGGCGCCGGCGCCCATGCATCCTACCCAGCGCACCACCCTGAATGTGCCCGGCAACTACGAGTTCGAATGGCTGTCGTTCGCTGTAAAAGACGGTTCTTACGTGGTCGGGCGCAGGATCTGCGACCTGTTGTTGCCAGAATCGACCCACCTGTCCGCGGTGCTGCGCGACGGGCAGCCGCTGGATGACGACGAGACCGAGCGCCTCATGCCTGGCGACTACTGCTACTTCATCAGCAAACCCGCGAGCATCGACGCTCTGGCCGCGCTGTTCGACCCGCACAACGTGCCGGTGCGGCTTTCCGACAAGCGCTTTTTTGGCGAATTCACCCTCAATGGCGATGTCCTGCTGGATGAAATCGCGCAGGTCTACGGCATCGAACTGCCCAGGGGTGCGCAGGGGATGACCATCGACCAGTTCATGTCAAAGGCCTTCCACAAGCGCGCGGTGGTGGGCGACGTGGTGGCCATTGGTTCGGCCGAACTGGTGGTGCGCGAAATTGAAAAAGGTGCAATCCACCGGGTTGGGCTGCGCCTTCCCAAGCCCTAGCCTTTACGCTGCCGCAGGCGCCTTTTTCATCTCCATGCGGAATAGCCACTTGCCGTAAAGCAGGATCCCCACGGCGGAAACCGCGCCAATCATGCCGATGATGTACCAGGCCATGCCGACATTGTTCAGCGCATAAAGCTGGCTGGTCAGGGCCTGGGCGTTCTCGCCGGTGAACTCCACCAGCCGGGTGAACGCCTCGCCCTGGGGCACGGCGGCGATCTGGTCGGCCGGCATGCCCTTGGCGGCCAGGAATTCACGCGCAAACCGCTCCTTGGAGGCGAACTCGCTGTACAGCCACGGGCCAAAGTAGCCCTCCAGCCCCCAGCCAATGCCCTGCGGCAGCATCACGAAGCCCAGGTACATCGCGCGTTTGTTCTTCGGCGCGATGTTCGACATGTACTCGTTTTTCTTGGGGCTGATCATCATCTCGCCCAGGCTGAACAGCGCCACCGCGAACAACACCACCCAGGCGCTTTCAAACCCGCCGATCAGCAGCATCGACACCACGCTGGCGACCGCGCCGGCAAACATGGCCGTGGTGATGCGGTAGTGCGCCGTCCACGCCGCCACCAGGAAGCAGCTCAGCATGATCATCGCGGCATTGAGATTGACCACGCCCTCGGGCTCGATGCGGGTGCCCTCGTTGTTCATCCCAAGGATGAACTGGAAGAACCCGTTCTGGGTGCCGCCGGCGCCAAACAGGTCGGTTATCACGGTGGAGGTGTCCACCCAGTCACGCACATGCAGCGGCAGAACATCGAACAGCGCATTGAACAGGAACCAGAAGCCGGCAAACACCAGCATGTACCAGTAGACGATCGGCTTTCTTAGCTCTGACCAGGCGTCTTTCCACAGGTGTTTCTGCTTGATCTCACCCGCAGCGACTTTCGCCTTCAACGCCAGGCGCTCTTCCTTGCCGGGCTCCTTGTACGTGAGCAACAGCAGAAAGTTGAGCGAAATAATGCCGGCGCAGACAAAAAACAGGCTGTCCCAGGAAAGCTGGCGGAAGTGAACCGCAACGATTGGCCCGAGGAAGCCACCGATGTTAACCACCTGGTAGAAAATGCCCCAGGCCATCGAGCCGCTTTCTTTGCGCACCGCGTTGCCCAGTGTGCCCTGGATGCCGGGTTTGAATACACCCGTGCCGGTGGCTAGCAACACGGCGCCGCACATGAAGCCCCAGAAGCTGGGAAAGAACGCCATGCACAGATAGCCGGAGATCTTGATCACCGTCGAGGCAAAAATCGTTTCCTTGTAGCCAATGCGGTCGGAAACGCCGCCGGAAAACACCGGGATAAAGGTTTGCACCAGGGCCCAGGTCATGGTGATCAGGCCGTAGTCGGTGATGGTTAAGCCAAGCGCACCCTCGGAAACCGGGTTGGTGGCATACAGGGCGGCGCTGGCCTTGACCCCGTAGTAGGCCAGGCGCTCAACCATTTCCATGCCACAAACCAGCCAGAACACGTAGCCCAGGCTGACGATGGCGGCGAACATGCCCAGTTGCCGGGTATCGGCGTTTTGATTCTCGTCGGAAAGGACGACCGCTTCAGTGCGATTCTCAGACATTCATCACCTGCCCCTGTTGAAGGACGGCAAGTATAGACTACCGTTCTTCAACCGGGGCAGGCGCTCGGGCATCAGCGCGTTGATTGGTTCAGGGCTGGTAGATCACGTAAATCTTGCGGGTGGTTTCCAGAACTTCCCATTGGCCGCTAAAGCCGGCTGGAATGACAAAGTTGTCGCCGGCTTTCAGTGCAAGCTCGTTTCCGGCCTCATCGCGCAGCACCGAGCGCCCCGAAAGAATCTGGCAGAACTCGTTCTCGGTGTAGTTCACCTTCCAGCATCCCGGCTCAGCTTCCCAGGTGCCGGCGAAGAACTTTTCATCATCGCTGGTGAAGTGGTGCCAGGTGCGCTGCAGCGGCTGCCCTTTCAGGCACCTGGACGCATCGGTCAGGGATTCATCGAACTCGGGTTCGTGGCGGTCGAAAAACACCAGCGCTTCAATTGTCATTTCCAGCCCTCGTTGTTCGGTTGAAACCATGCTAATACGTTTCTTCCTGCTTCTCTTCGGGCATCTAGGCCGGTACCGAGACCAGCACGGGGGCTCCCTGGTCTCACTCGAAGTTATTCATAAAGATCACATCGAGCGGCAACTGCAAGGCATCAGCGCGGAGAACGTCCAGGTAGTTGAAGCTGGCGGTTGTGCCGCTCACGCCCAGCCCCACCACACCGCTTCCGATGACGGGGTCGACATCCGGGTCGTCCGGGTCCGGATCCCACGGTGTGCACACGCTTCCACCTGAACCGGGTTCCGGGCACATCGCCTGACCACCAACATATGCCAGGATGATGGGATTGGTGCCCGCCTCCAGCTCAAACGCCAGAATGACTGAATATTCCTCGCCCACCAGGATATCGCTGGTCAGGGTTCGGAGCACGTGGTCTACACCGGCCGTGCGCTGGGTAAGCGCCCAGGTGTTGGTAAACTCGTCCATGGAGAGGGCCAGGTACTCGCCTGGGTTGCGATACCACATGTAGAGCGTGGCCTGGCCCTTACTGAAACTGTCGATGCGCATGGTCGTTTGCAGCGCGCACTCACTGCAGCCTGGGAATGCCGGGTCCGCAATGAGCGTCAACTCGCCATCGCTCGAGCCGGTCAAATATGTGTCCGCCTCGCTCCATGCATCGGAGTCGTTGTACGTCCAGAGTGACGGATCAGGTGGTATACCGTCGGAAAAGTGGTCGTAGAAAGCGCCTTCCTGATTGACGGTGACGCTTGAATTGCCCACGGAAATATCCGCATAGCGATCCCCCTCCATGAAACCAACCGGTGCCACGGAAAAGGTCACCAGCCCCGGTCCCGACCCGGAGGTCGCGGTGCTGCTGCCGTCCACGCTTTCCAGGGTAAACCAGTCACCCCCACCGCTTACCAAAACGGGCCAGCTGGCAGCAATGCAGGCCTCGGCATCCGCGAAACTCACCAGGAACTGGCCTTCACCACCCACCGGTAGGAACTGGAGTGACCCCGGGGCAACAATCGGCGTGCAAGAACCACTGCCATTCTGGATGACAGTGATGGTGGAGGGCTCGGCACTGCCATCAACGAACTGGATTGCATCGCTACGCGGTTCAGTGCCTTCTCCCGTGCTCGAGGGTGTGTTCGGGCCGGCGCTGTAGCGAATTACACCGGTGGTGTCCGGTCTCAGGCTACAGTGCTCGGCAACGAGGTCCGCTGTGCCGGGCTGGCCGCGAGCGAAATCTTCCAGGGTCAGGAAAACGCCGTTACCGTCGCTATCCAGAAGCTGCGATTCCCAGGGGCAACCGTCTATGGTTCCATCGCCATCGTTATCGCTGATGTTCTCCACGCACAGGTAGCCCTGGCGTTCGAGGTCACTGCCGCCTGCCGGAAGGTTGAATGGCACCGCCTGGTTGGGGTCGGGCAAAAATGCCTGGGGCGGCGTTTCGCAGCTGTCGTCGTTAAGGATCAGGACGGTGGCCACGTTCTGGGCACCAAGGGTCAGGTCGACCGAATCGGTCAGCAGCACCTGGAAGCGCTTGGTTGGCTCGGTGAATGCGTTATCGATAAGATTGACGGACAAAAAGGCGGAATCGGTTCCGGCCAGGAACTGGACTTCACCACTGATGCCCTCGTAGTCGATGCCGGCGATGGCGCCAACGGTATCGCCCTGGTCAACGCCGTTCATGGTCTGGAACTCAACGGTTCCATCCACTTCCTGGATGTGCTCAAGGGTCAGCTCAAGTTCGACGAAATCGCGGGGATTGGGGTTGTCGGCTGGACAGCGGGGCGCAGTCGCCTGCGGAATCGTGCCGTTCTCGCAAATTTCAATAGTAGCCATCGGAAAGGCGACCTCTTCCGGCAGGTCGTTGTCCACGATGACGCCAATGCCCTGGCGCTTGACCACGATGGCGTTTTCTTCATCGAACATGTCCACCAGGAAGGACTCGGTGTCTTCGAAAATGGTGTCGTCGGTTACCGGCACATTAAAGGAGATCGCCGAAGGTGGTTCGTTGCCACAGGGGTTTCCGAAACCATCATCACGGTAGTTGAACGAGAGCGTTGCTTCGGTCAGCTCGTAATCGCCGGTCAAAGTACTGGCGGTGTCGTCGGCGGTGAGCAAAGAAACCGTTGGCGCCGGGGTGCAATTGGTATCGCCGGCCACACGCGGGTAGGGCTTGCTGGCAGTGACGGTGAAGTTGGCAATGGCACGGCCAAGTTCGCCTTCAAGAATTCCAATGTCGTTGATGCTCAGCTCTACCGGACCTTCGGCGCTTTGGGTAAACACCTTGCCGATCGAATTGGTATCCCACTGCATCCATGAGACCAGGAACTCGCCGCTGCGGTGCATGGCCAGGGCTGGTGGGCTGAGCTGAATGCCCGGGTCAGCAGCAACATCGTTGAACAAGACCTGGGGAACGTAGGTTGCGCTATCTGTATTGAATCCATCCTGCAGCCAGCGGACATAAATGTTGGATTCGAAACCCTCGGACGCGGCCACCGAACCCACTGGCTCCTCCGGCGCAGGTGCTGGATCTGCGCTGCCACGCGCATCCACAACGACCTTCTCAATGCCATTCCCCTCGCTCTCGCAAGGTTCACATTCGAAACCGCCAAAATCCCAGAGCTGGCACCGCTGCACGATTAAAAACTGATTCGCTCTGGTTCCATAGTTGTTCAGCAGGGCGCAGCGGTTGTGCAGGGGAACGGGGTTACTGTCAATCTCAAGAATGGTTTGCAGCTGGCTCTCACTGTTGCTCCATTCGTGCGGAATGTCTTCCCTGAATCGAATCCAGGCGCTGGGATCGTCTCCATCGGCCGGGTCGATCCGCAAGCCGACGCGGCAGCCAGGCCGCTCCGACCCACCGAAGGTCAAATTCACTGTGCAGAACTGCGGGTCTTCACCGAACCTGCCATCGGCCATGACGCAATCGGGACCGCCAACGCTCAAAGTTGCCTGCCTGCTACCACACGCGGCCGCGTCTTCCCGCCAGGAGACCGCCACATTGCCCTCCAGATCCCTGGCAAGAAACTCCGCGCCGCGCTTGGGATACATTGAAGTCGGGCTCCCTGGGGGTTGGGACGTGGACACCGGATCAGCCTCGCTCAGCACATTGAGATCACCATCGAACCAGGATGCCAATATGGAACTGCGCGCGCGACCGTCGGGATTCTCGTGGAAGCTCTGCTCCCAGGCGATCCAGATTTGCCCCTGGGGGTTATAGGCAACGACCGGGTCATGATTGGTGATTCGAGTGCGGTCTGATCTCTCGGCAACCAGCTTGCGGCCGCCGACCGGCGCGCCGCTCCCAAGGAACCGCTGTGCCTGAATTTCTCCCTGGCTGTTGCGCCAGGTCACCACCGTACGTTGGCTGTTGGGGTTTATATCCAGGCGGGGCCGGACCCGGAATTCGCCCTCGGAAGTGACCTGGATCGGCCCGAAGGCATCCGGGTTGATGTCCAGTGGCGCCAGCCCCCCGGACCCGCTGGGGCAGCCGTTCTGCGGATTGCCACCGAGGCCGGACACTTCCAGGTCGGTTCCGGCCAGGAACACGCCCCAGTTGCCCTCGCTACGCTGGTCGGGAAAAGTCATGACGAATCGCCCCTGGGGCGTGGCTGCCAGGTCTAGCCCGGTGGGGTTAGCTTCAATTTCGTAGATATCGCCGCTTTGGCTGACCAGGGAATCAAGCAAAGACTCGTCCATCAGGACGATGTCATCCAGCGTCCAGCTACCATCCTGCGGCCCCGCTCCCAGGCCGTCCAGGGGGCAGACGGAGTTATCCCCGGCGTTGGTGTTGGCAGTTGGATGAAACGTGCGCGAGAGCAGGCTCTGGAACTGCGCTCCATCCAACCTGCTGAAGGACGGCCAGACCACGCTGAAAAGCCCCTGCCCGTCGGACGCGATACTGGGGTGACCAAAGATCACCCAGCTGCCGGAACCTCCCTGACGCAACTCCGAGGCAATGGCCGTTGGGCCGGCCAGCAGCGAACCTTCGGCATCAACGATAGCCACCCAAACCAGGGCCTCGGCACTCACCTCCGGCTTGGCCTGCAACCAGGTCACCGCGAAGCGCCGTGGTTGATTGTTGGGAGGCGCCGGACCATCCAGCGCCACCACCGCGGGCCGAAGCCCTGATGTGAGTTGCCCGGTGACAAAGAAAGTCTCGTCAATAAGTAAGTTGTCTCCCAGCTGGGGAATGATCTGGGCGCTGGCGTTGGCCGCAAGCAGGAGTGCACACAATCCCAATACTGTTTTCATGGCGTCATCTCGAGGTAAGCATTGCGGTAGGCATCAAATGCGCCGTCGTATTTGCCACCGTTGAACAACACATCGCCCTGGCGGAAAAAATCCAGGGCCTGGCCGGTCTCAAGGCCGGTTCTCTGATAGTCATTGATGGCCGCGGAGACGACCTCCCGCACCGTCAAGAGCCGCCCCCCAAACTGGCCCGGAAGCATCAGGTCTACCTGTTCGAGTCCATCAGCCAGGCTCGCCTCAATCTCGAGTCGCTCCAGGCGCTGGCGAAATGCCTGCTGCCGAATGGAAATTCCCTGCAACTCAGAAAATACTGAGGAAGTTTGCTGATAGGAGAAATCCAGGCGCTCAAGGAAATCCAGGCTTGTGGATTCAAGAACTTGCTGGACCGCAACCTGCTCGGTCGATGTGTTGAGCGCTGGTAACAGATTGAGCTCCACATCCTGCTGGATAGCCGCCAGGGTCGGCGTTCCAACGCCCCGGGAATTGCCGCAGCCCAATGCATCGTCGCACCAGTCATCCATTTCGGTGGTGTGGTTGGACATGCAAAACTGCAGGTCAGAGAACATGCCCCAGCGAAAGACGGGCAGACTG
Source organism: Gammaproteobacteria bacterium (assembly GCA_030428105.1). Taxonomy (GTDB): domain Bacteria; phylum Pseudomonadota; class Gammaproteobacteria; order Xanthomonadales; family SZUA-36; genus JAUIBE01. Next base: position 6,890 of record JAUIBE010000034.1, on the reverse strand, counting down.
TATTCAATGGCGCCGGCAATGGTGCAGGCCGCGACGCACGCACCGGCCGGAGAACACAGGGCTGATTTGCAAAAGCCATTGGCCACGGCAACGCTGGTCTCCAGCGCCAGGGTGGCAGTACGGATGCCTGTGAACTGGCCGGTAGTCAGACAAGGAAAACTGGTGGCCTCGGTACTGTCGCCGGGCGTGGAAACCTGCGCCAGCCAGTCCAGAACCCCATTGTCCCTGAGTTCGGCTGCGCTGGTCTCCAACATGGATTCCAGTGATGGATAGCGAGTCAGCAGGTCACACATAGCCTCCAGGGTGGTTTCGCTTTCATCGGCCAGCAGCTCATGCAAGCCAGGTGGTGCTGGGAGGCTGACCTCGCGGACTAGTCCCGCCGAAGCGTTAACTGCATCGACCAGTTGGGCGAGTGATTGCGAGATTGTCGTCAGTCGCTGGTCGGAATAAGCCGGACACTCGGCATGAGACGCACAACTCCAGCTCAGCAGGCCGGCAAGCAGGCAAAAACGGGTTGCAGGATTCATAGTGAGGGCTCCTTGCCCCCTGCTCCGGGAGCGGTGCCAGGCAACAGCAAGAGGTAAGCCTGTTGAAACGCCAGGAAGGCATCGTGATAGCGCGCCTCGTTCAGTGCATCATTGCCGGCGCGGAATGACAGCAGGGCTGGCCCAGTGTCGCCGCCGGCTGCCCCGACGGACTGGAGGCGAAGGGCCACGGTCTCGCGCACAGTCTCAAGAAAGCCGCCGGCACTGGAGGGTAGCTGCATCCGCGCCAGTCCGCTGCCGGAAGCCAGGCGTGACTCAATCAAGGCGCGCAGTGCTTTGGATTCGTAGCTCGCCTGGTCCTGGGCTTGTACCTGGACTGCAGCGCCCAACGAGGTAAGCAGCGGATTCAGTCCTTCGTCGGCAGCGCTTGGGCCCTCTGCGCGGAAGCCACCACCGTCGAAGCCGCTTACGACTGAATCCCTCAGGTCCTCCAGGTCATCCTGCCGGGCCGCACCATCCAGGATCGAGTTGCTCGCAGACTTTGAGTTGTCGATGTCTCCCGCCAATTTCCCCAAATTGAAAGCGACCTCACCCCTGGCTGCCGCCATGGAAGACTCATGATCATCCAGGCCGCACTTGTCCCCGATGCTGATAGATGAATCGAAAATCGCCGAGAGAATCGCGGTCGCCGTGGGAAAACCACAGGCTATGGGACAAATTGGCGGTGTGAATGGCGGCGGGCAGGCTGTTGCTTCGCACGTGGCGTCGAGGACGATGGTGAGTTGATCGACCGCCTCCTTGAGGGCACCAAGCACCAGGACTGCTTCAATCGTAGGACAGTCAGCTCCTGCCATTTGGTCGGACTGTTGTAGGTCCAGGGTGCGGGCCAGCGAAGTATGAAGTTCCGTACTGCTGTGCAATTCGGCGCAGAGCTCGGGCCGACGCGAAGCATCCAGCTCGCGAATTTGGCTGGTCGCTTCAAGCCCCAACTCGCGCGCCGAGTCAGGCAGGCCTGGCAGTTGCAGAATCACCGCATCCATATCGCCGGTGAACTTGTCGATCACCCGGTCTACAGATGCCCTGTCACCACAGGCCTCGCCAAGGCTGGTCAGGTTTGTGGGGGTGGGCTGTAAGGATGTGGCGCTGAAGAATTCGATCGGCGAGCCGGTCGCCGACTCCGAGGCGAGCACAACCTGGCTTGCCAACATTGTTGTGAGCGCCACATGGCTGAGTCGATGAATTTGCACGTTTTCCCCCAATGCCTCCTTTGGTCGCGTGGCCTTACTTCGAACACTGGGACTGGACCTTGCGGGAAAGCCCGGAAATTGTCCTGTGCAAACTTTGAATTAAGATAAAAATCTTATTTTTCATAGATATAAACACCGTAATTTGTCGCCAGGCGTCGTGCCTCGCACGATGGCGGACATCTGTCTATAATCTGCGTTGCACTTTGCCGAGGGGTCAAAACTGGCAAAATTTATTGAAATTGAATCGAGGTTGATCGACCTCGAAAGCGGCCAGGTTCACCATGGCGGTGAGGTGGCCCAGCTTTCGCCCCGCCTGTTGTCACTGCTCAATCATTTCGTGGCTCACAGCAGCCAGGTGCTGAGTCGTGATGACCTGATCGAAAGTGTCTGGGGACACCTCGAGGCTGCCACCGACGATTCGGTAAACGTTGCGGTTTCCTCATTGCGCCGATTCATCGGCGACGATCGCCGTCCGCATCGCATCCTGAAAGCCATTCCGCGTCGGGGCTACCTGTTCGAGTCGGGAGCCTGGCGCGCGCTGGATGACGGGCAAGCGAAAGCTGCGATTTCCGCTTCGCATGCGCCAGCCGAGCCGTCCAAGGCGCCAGTGGCGCAGCCGCAGGGCAACTCGACCGAAAGCTCCCCGACCAAATCCTCACGCCCAGGTTTATGGGCCGCGCTGATCCTCATCGCCGCGGTGGCCGCCCTGCTCTGGTACCAACCGTGGGACCGCGGCCTGAACGACCCGGGGGAGAACTTCGCCAATCAATCTGTGGCCCAGTCACCCGCACCTGCGCCGGCCTCATCAATCGGCAAGTCTGTGGCTGTCCTGCCCTTCCTGGATGCCAGCACCGATGGCAACCAGGGTCCCTTTGCCGATGGCCTGGTCGACCGCATCATTCACATGCTGACCTTGTCGCCGGATCTCGAAGTGGTGGCGCGCACCTCCTCATTCGCGTTTCGCGACAGCTCGGCAAGCATTGCGGAGATTGGCGAAAAGCTGCAGGTCGACGCCATCCTCGAAGGCAGCGTGCAGCACTCGCAGGACACCGTCCGGGTGGTGGCACAGCTCATCGACGCGCAAACCGAGAAGCACATCTGGTCGCGCACCTATGACCGGGCGGCCGGCGAGCTCTTCTCCCTGCAGGACGAGATTGCCAACGAAGTGGCGCAAACCATGACCAACTCCCTGTTGCCGGGAAGCGATCTGCCACACGCAGATTCGCAGCGGGTGTGGGAGCTGATCACGCAAGGCCGCTTCGCAACTGATCGCGCCACCCTGGATTCCACCGGGCAGGCGGTTAGCTATTTTGAGCAAGCGCTTGAGCTGCAACCGGACAATGTCGAGGCCCTCATCGGAATGGTGGATGCCTTGAATATCCAGCGTAGCCTGGGGCCATCCCGTGCCACGGGTGACAACTTCGACATCACCGAGGAGTACCTGGAGCGTGCCCGTTCGCTGGCGCCGGACTCGGCCCTGGTCTCCCGCGCAGTCGGCGACTGGCATTTCAATCACGCTCGGGCCGACGAGGCCATCACCGCCTATCGCCGGGCCATCAGCCTGAACCCTAACGATGCAGCCGCCTACCGTAACCTGGGCCGCGTGCTGTTCCGCGAGGACCGCTATGACGATGCGATTGAGCCGCTGCGCACCGCCGTTCGGCTTGACCCGTTCTCCGGCATGGCGAATGTCTGGCTGGCCGATGCTTTTTGGGCGGTTGGCCGCGCCGAAGAGGCTCTGTTCCGCTTGCGTGGCATCATCGAGGACAAACCCGACTTCCCCCAGGCCCACGACCGCATCGCCACCTACCTGGCGCAATCCGGCGAGACCGGCCAGGCCATGTGGCACATCGTTCGTGCCCGGGAACTTGATCCGGACAGCGCGCGGCGCTGGTTCCGGGTGTGCGAATTCTGGCTACACCTGGGCGCCGATGACCAGGCGGAACAGTGCACCGACGCCTTGCTTGCCGAGCACGACATGCCATTCCTTGGCCTCTACCTGCGCCAAATCATTCATGGCTTTCGCGGAGAGTGGGAGGCTACCCGGGATATCCTGGCATCGATTTACGAACAGGATCGCCCCGATCCACTGACACGCGCGCTCCTGGCGCAAGCCTGGTCACGCACCGATTGCCCCCGCGCACTGGATGTGCTCCACGAATCTTTCCCCGGCTTGTTCCAGAACCCACCAGAGGTTAGTCCCACCCTGCTGCTGGCCGCCAAAACTGCCATCTACTGCATGCAGCAGACAGGCGCCGGTGAAGAGGCCATGCCGTTACTCGAAGAGTTTTCCGACTGGGTGGAACGCACCCGTAACGAGCGCGGCCCCTGGCTGGTAGCCGGCTTTGAACCGGCCTGGGTCTACAGCCTCAAGGGCGACTACGACGCGGCACTCACCGTGCTGGAAGACCTGGTCGACGACGATTGGCGCTATTACTGGTGGGGCCTCGACGCCTACCCGGAATTCGGCCCCATGCTCGACAACCCCCGCTTCCACGCCATGCAGCAACGCCTGGAAGAAGGCGTGCGTGCACAGCGGGAACTCTTCGAGTCATTGATGGCTTCAGGCTGAGCGCCGCTGGGGCACATTCCACACGCCGCTTGCGACAACCCGCTCCAGGTATTCCGAGAAGCTGGCTGGCTCCCGGCCAAGCGCGCGCTGCACGCCATCGCTGGTGTGCGCGTTGCGGCCGTCTAACACCGTGTCGAACAGGTAGCTGAGCAACCAGGCGATATCACCGGGCACGCCTGCGGCGGCAATTTCGGCAGCGAATGCATCTGCGGGTACAGGGATGAACGCAACCTCGCGACCGCTTGCCTGCGAGATCATCCTGGCCAGTTCGGCGAAGGTGAACAGTTCCGGGCCAGTCACCTCGTAGATTTCACCCTGGTGGCCTTCCTGGGTCAGCGCGGCCACGGCAACGTCGGCAATATCGTTGGTATCAATGAAGGGCTCGGGAATATCTGCGGCTGGCAGCGTGATCGCGCCATCCAGCACCATGGGCAGGAACTCACCTTCGGAGAAATTCTGCATAAACCAGCTGGCGCGAACCACGGTCCACTCAACCCCCGATTCCTGCACGATGCGCTCGCAGGCCTGGGCTTCTTCCTCACCACGCCCGGAAAGCAGCACCAGGCGCTTCACGCCCATCTCTACCGCCCGGGCGGTGAACGCGCGGATAGTATCGGTGGCGCCAGGAATGGCCAGGTCGGGGGCATAGCCGATGAAGGCGCGGCTTACGCCATTCAACGCGGCATCCCACGTGGCCGGCTCGTTCCAGTCGAATGAGGGGTTGGCAGAGCGCGATGCAATGCGGGTATTTACGCCCAGCGCCTGCAGACTCTGCGCCACCCGTCGGCCGACCTTGCCGGTGCCGCCCGTGACCAGTACTTGTCCAGTATCGATGGATTGCTTGTTGCTGATGGTTTTCATAAGAACCTCCCTGCTATCGCCAAATTCATGTGTGTGATTGCATAAAATTCGTCGTGTCACTTGACACTGTGTCAATTGACACGCTGTCAACCCTAGGCAATACTTGACAGCATGTCAAGTGAAAATATCGATACACGAACACGAATCCTCGAAGCCACCCTGAAAACCCTGGAGGAATCCGGCGGGCGCGGGGTGCGGATGGGCGATATAGCCAAGGCGACAGGCATTTCCCGCCAGGCGCTTTACCTGCACTTCAAATCGAGGACGGAGTTACTGATCGCCGCCACCCACTACCGGGATGACCTGCTGGATATTGAAGGAAGGCTTGCGCCTTCGCGCGCGGCCAAAACCGGAGTCGAGCGCTTACGCCTGTATATCGAGTTCTGGGGCCACTTCGTCCCCGAGATTTACAGCGTGGGCAAGGCGCTGATGTCGGTGGAGGATACCGACAAGGATGCCGCCGCAGCCTGGCACGACCGCATGTGGGCCATGCGTGACGGCTGCCGCGCAGTCATTGATGCCCTGCACCAGGACGGCGCGCTCGCCGAACCGTGGACACGATCCAAGGCAACCGAGGCGCTCTGGACCATGCTGCTGGTGCCCAACTGGGAACACCTGACCATGGAATGTGGCTGGTCGACCAATCAGTACATCAAGTGGATGACAACGCTAGCGCAGCAGTCATTTGTGGCGCGCGAGATCATCGATTCAGAATAAAACCGGTCGCAGCGCCCTGCCCCAGTTTGCGTGGCCAAGACCCTGACCGGGTCTAACCATTCCCGGGGGTCGGACCAACCTAAAACCCCGTTTAACAAGGGCTTACGGGCAGATACGCCGATCGGCAAGGGCTTAGTACCGCCATTCGGGGCCTAGAAACAGCCCTTTAAGCTTTTAAACGCTCCCCCATCTACAGCACAAAACCTCGATCCTGTTGTCTCTACAAGGTCCTGGCTTAGATTTGGAGGGATTTTCAAACTTAATGGATGGGGGTCGGACCAGGACACACCATTGTTTTATAAGGTTTTTTGACTCCAAATCGGTCGATTTTGGTGCTTAGAGCCCCAATTTTGCCACCCAAAACCGCCTTTTAAGCTAGATGAGCTGCTTCTCGAACTCCCTTGGCCATCGCTGGTTAGAGGGCGTATTCTTGGCGCAAAAACAAGCCTCTAAGGGCACGAATCGTGCAAAAAAGCCACATAAAACCTATTGAAACAAATGCTTATGGCGGCTTGTCTTGGTCCGACCCCACGCGTCTAGCGTGTCTTGGTCCGACCCCACGCGTCTAGCGACCCCACGCGTCTAGCGCCAGCTTGGTGCGCCTGCGGCGTGCAGGGCGTTTTCCAGCCTGGCGAGATCGCCTGTAAGCAGTGACTCCAGTTCTGTCTCGAAATTGCCAAAGTCTCTGCTGGCCGTTTCGAAATCAGCGCGTTGGGTGGCCGTTGCCGGATAGGTAGTGTTCCACGAACCCGCGGCATTTCCAGCCCGCGATGCAATCGACGGCGAAGTGGCCTCGTACAGCGCCGAGCGAACCGAGTCGCCGGAAAGGCGCGTTTCAAGCCGGCTCAACTTCTGCGAGAAACTATCCAGTTCGGCAAACAACTCGGGTGTGGCGCCGGTGGCCGCCACGGCGGCTTTCCGCATGTGACGCAGCAGGTCTTTGGTGCGGGTGATTTCTTCCGATGCATGTCCAATCTCGCGCTGCAGGTCTGCAACCTGCTGCTGGAA
>JAUIBE010000004.1 GCA_030428105.1 Gammaproteobacteria bacterium | reverse complement strand
GAATACATGATGGCAATGTCGGTACCGCCTTCGACCAGCGATTGCATCAGGTCGTCCTCGAAGCCGATCATGGCGCGCACGGCAACGTCGGGCGAGGCGGCCGCGAACACCGGGAGCCAGCGGGCCAGCAGGTCTTCCCACAACCCGATGCGCCCGCTGACGGTAAGTGTTGCATCGTAGCCACTGACGATGCCCACTTCCTGGCGCGCGCGCTCGACAGTGCGTGTTAGCAGTGAGGCGTGATATTGAAATTTTCGCCCTGCAGGGGTGAGCGTGGTGCCTGCCTTATTGCGCACGAACAGGCTGGCGCCAAGGGTTTCTTCCAGGCGCTGGATCCGGGTGCTGATCGTCGACTGGGTGACGTGTAGCCGGCTCGCCGCTTCGATAAAGCTGCCGGCAGAGACGACTGCCAGAAAGGTTTTGGCGAGTTCAGTATCCATCGATATTTTTGATATGTAGCATCAGTTTTTATCGATTGTCAAATATAAAGACGCCGTCTAGTTTCATAGCCCAGAAAACCGATCGTCCCGTTCCGCGCTTGGATCTGTTGCGCTGGAGGGCCAACCACCGACTGGCACCCCTGGGAAGTGAACCATGACTCTTCGACACGTTTTTATCGCCTTGCTGACCGCTGTCAGTGTGACCTTCGGCGCGGTGGTGGTGTTTGCCGCTTCGGATACGCCCAACCAGATCGAACTGGATGAATCGCTGGCCGAATTGAACAACCGTGATATCCGTAACCTGGGAATCGCGCTGGGCGAGATCCTCGAAGGGCGAATGATTTTCAGGTATGAGACTTTCGGCGACGAGGCGTTCTGGGGAGATACCCTGCGCCTTCACGAGGCCATTGCCGGCGAGCAAAATGGCGGTGTAGGCCCGGGCGTGAGTCCGGCCACGGCGTTGGCTGTGGGCTTGAAAGTCGACTACGACGCTCTGCCAATTCCGCTTCGACGTGCCTTGAGAAAAGGCCTGGTTGACCTGGATGATCCAGCCAGTACGCTGGCGCTGCTCAAGCATGATGCGGTGCTTGGCGTTCGTGGCTTTTTTGACCCCGCCGGCGAGCAACTTGAGTCGGTGGGCATTACCTGCGCCTTGTGCCATTCCACCGTGGATGACGCCCTTGCTCCGGGCATTGGCCGTCGTCTCGATGGCTGGGCGGCGCGTGACCTGGATGTGGGAACCATCATTTCCCTGGCGCCAAACCTGCAACCGCTGATTGACCTGCTCTCCATTGTTCACCCCGATATCGACGATGCAACCGTGCGCGCGGTGCTCCAGTCCTGGGGGCCGGGCAAGTTTGACGCCGAGCTGCTGATGGATGGAAAGGCGTTCCGGCCGGACGGCGAACCCGCCGCCACCCTGATTCCGCCGGCGTTCGGATTGTCGGGAATCAACCTGCATACCTGGACAGGCTGGGGTTCGGTCACCCACTGGAACGGCTTTGTCGCCAACCTGGAAATGCAGGGGCAGGGCGTATTCTTCGACCCAAGGCTGAACGACGCCGACAAGTTCCCGATTGCTGCTGAAATAGGCGCAGGCGATGTCCGCAGCAGCCCCGACCTGGTCACCGACAAGCTGGCGCCGCTTCACGTTTACCAGTTGAGCCTGGCGGCGCCCAATGCGCGGGCCGGGAGTTTTGACCGCGCGGCTGCCCGCCGGGGCAAGGCGCTGTTCAACGACAAGGCCGATTGCGCACGCTGCCACGTTCCGCCGCTGTTCACCGAACCGGGTTACAACATGCACACGCCCGAGGAGATTGGCATCGACAGCTTCCAGTCGGACCGCTCTCCCGATGAGCGTTACCGCACCGCGCCACTGAAAGGGCTGTGGACGCATGAGAAGGGCGGCTACTACCACGATGGACGATTCGCCACCCTGGATGATGTAATCGGACACTACGACCAGCACTTTGGCCTGGAGCTCACCAGCGAGGAGCGCAATGATCTGGTGCAATACCTCAAGTCTCTTTAGGCGCGTCTCAGGGCCGGGTGATGGATGAAGTACTGACCCTGCTGGCTCACGTCAGCGTTGTGATCGCCCTGGCCATACCGCTCGTGGTGGCCGCGCGGAGCCGCTTTCGCATGTCCTGGTTTGTGGCCGCGCTGACGTTGTATGTGCTCTATGACCTGCTGCTCACCCGGGGCGTCGGCGTGGTCCCGAATTGGCCGCCAGATTCCTCGTGGAACTGGCTAGGCAAATTCCTCGCCCTGGCGGGAACCCTGGTTGTGGCCAGCCTTCCCAGGTTTGGCTTCAAGCGTTGTGGTTTTACCCTGGCGCAAAAGCCTGGCTCCGGCCTGGCCTGGGTGGTGCTGGGCCTGTTGTGCGCGGTGTACTTCTACATGGCCATTTCAGGCGCAGACGGGCATGACAACTGGGAAACCATCGCTTTCCAGTGGACCATGCCCGGCCTGGACGAGGAGCTCTTCTACCGCGGCACCCTGTTGCTGGCCATGAATGAGGCTTTCCGCGGCCGTCTGTCGGTCGCAGGCGCGCCGATCAGTTACGGAGGGCTGTTGACCTGCGTGCTTTTCGGCCTCGCGCATGGGCTCAGTTACGATTCCGGAATGTACGACTTCAGCGCCAGCATGTTCCTGGTGACGGGTGTTCCGTCGCTGATCCTCCTGTGGCTCAGGGAAAAAACCGGCAGCGTTGTTATGCCAGTGATCGCGCACAACGTCGCCAACGGCGCGTTTACCCTGTTCTGAGAACTACCGTCAGTCAGGGTGGAGAACGAACCCACCCGTAGTGGCTAAACCGTTTGGGAGAAGTGCCGCCTGGTGCGGTTGGCAAAAGCCACCAGCGATAACATCACCGGAACTTCAACCAGCACGCCCACCACGGTTGCCAGCGCTGCGCCTGAGTTCAGGCCAAACAGGCTGATCGCCACGGCCACTGCCAACTCAAAAAAGTTGGATGTGCCAATCAGCGCCGCTGGAGCTGCGGTCGCAAACGGCACCCGCCAGAAGTACCCCCAGGCATAAGCCACGAAGAAAATGCCGTAGCTCTGGATCAGCAGGGGAACAGCGATGAGCGCGATCACCAGCGGCCTGTCGAGGATGGTCTGGGCCTGGAAGCCAAACAGCAGCACCACGGTGGCCAGCAGGCCCATGATGGAGAACGGCTTGATCTTCGCGGTAAAGGCACCGATTTGCTCGTGGTTACCCGAGCGGTCCAGCGCCTTGCGGGTGAAGTAGCCGGCCGCCAGCGGAATGACCACGTAGAGAACCACCGACAGCAGAAGGGTTTCCCATGGCACGATGATGTCTGTCACGCCCAGCAGCAGCGCGGCAATGGGCGCAAAGGCGAACACCATGATGATGTCGTTGATCGACACCTGCACCAGGGTGTAGTTGGCGTCGCCGCGCACCAGTTGGCTCCAGACGAAGACCATGGCGGTGCAGGGCGCCACGCCCAGCAGGATCATGCCGGCGATGTATTCCTTGGCGGATTGCGGATCGACCAGGCCAGCAAACACGTACTCGAAGAACAGGATGCCCAGCGCCGCCATGGTGAACGGCTTGACCAGCCAGTTGACCACCAGGGTGATGCACAGTCCCTTGGGCTTGCGGCCGACATCCTTGATGGAGGCAAAGTCGACGTTCACCATCATCGGGTAAATCATCACCCAGATGAGCACGGCGACCACCAGGTTGACGCTGGCGTATTCGATCGAAGCGATGGACTGGAACAGCCCGGGCGCCATCGCGCCCAGGCCAACGCCGGCGGCAATGCACAGCGCTACCCAGACCGAGAGATAGCGCTCAAACAGGCCCATTCAAAAGCTCCTGCTCGATCCTTCCCTTCAGTAGATTGAAGGCGGAATCAAAGGCGGCATTGATCTCTTCCTCGCTGCCTTCGGCCTTGGCCGGGTCGGGCGTACTCCAGTGAAGCTTCTGGTGCTGGCCGAGGAACACCGGGCAGCTTTCGGCGGCCGCCTGGTCACACACGGTGATCACCAGGTCGAAGGCCTGGCCTTCGAATTCGTCCCACGACTGGCTGCGCGGGTTCTCTACCTCGATGCCATGGCGTGCCAGGGTTTCCAATGACTTCGGGTGCACATAGCCAGCCGGCTTGCTGCCCGCGCTGTGGGCTTCGTATCGGCCCTTGCCCAGGGAATTAATCAGCCCTTCAGCCATGATTGAGCGGCAGGAATTGCCGGTGCATACCACCAATACTTTTTTCATCAGCCACAGCACTCCGACTTTTGTTCCGAAGGCTCGCCCAGAGCGTCGCTAACCGCCGAAGGCACGCAGCAGGCTGCTTCGCTCTCACCTGGCAAGCGGTCGACGCCGTAAACCTGGGCGTCTTCCATGGTTTGGTAGGCTTCCCAGGCAAGTCCCGCGGGGTCGGTGACCCAGGTCTTGTCGGAGCGGGCGTAGCAGCACACCGTTTCGCCCTCGTCGAAGCGCGTCATATCGGCGCCTTCCATGCGTGAACGCAGTTCAGCCAGTTCGCCGTCTTCCTCGACCTGGATGCCCAGGTGATCCACGCCGTTTTCCACGCGGGTGGAGATGGCGAAGTTGACCCGTGGATCGTCGATCAGCCACTTGGCGTAGTCGGGCTTGGTCTTCACCGGCTCGGCGCCAAACAGGGCGTTGTAGAAGCGGATGCTGTCGTCGAGGTTTTCGACGCCAACGTGAATATGTAAGCGTTTCATGAGATTGCGCTCCTTGAGAAAATTAGTTGGCAGCGGGCTCGCAGCAGTAATCGGCCAGCTCGATCACCGAGCAGCCCTTGCGCTTGTCCTCGCGGATGCTGGCGAACTCGGCGCTGCAGCAGTCCTTCACCATGAAGCCGATCAGGTTCTGCATGACATCGAAACTGGCGGTATAGATCACCGAACGCCCGTCCTTGCGCGAGGACACCAGGCCGGCATTGGCCAGGTGGCCGAGGTGGAATGACATGGTGTTGTGCGGCGTGCCCAGCGCTTCGCTCAATGCGCCGGCGGGCAAACCGCTGGTTCCGGCTTCCACCAAAAGGCGAAAGGCGCGCAACCGGGTTTCCTGCGACAGTGCATCGAACATGATGATGGCGTTTTGAATGTCCATATGTCCAGAATAGTGGACATATTAAAACATGTCAATGATTATCGACATATTAAGTTGTGCCGTATTAATGAGCGGCACTATCTTGTAAGGTCTCGGGCAGCGTTAGAAACTTGTCTCTTACAGAATCAGCGGTACACCCATGCACCTGGAAATCTCGAAAAGTCTTTGCGTCACCGGCGTACTTGTTGTCGCGATGTTGCTTGCCTCACACGCGGCGGCGCAAACCGTCAACAAAGAAGATGTACTTGGCGCGGTCAGGCTGTCGAGCGCCCTGATTGAGTGCGGTCACAAGGAGAAGGGCGTCAAAGTCGGACAGTCGGCCGTAGAACTCATGCCCGATGCGGGCTTAAGCAGCAACTCCGAAGAAGTGATGGAGGCTTTCGTGCTGGGCAAGCAAGCGGTGGCCAATGGTGAGGTCACCTGCGAAGAGGTGCTCGAACACGCGCGTCGCGCGGGCGTCGAGTAAGCATCACCACGACTTTTCGAGTATCAGGCCGATAAACGGAAACACCTCGCCATCTTCCTGGTACAGCCTGCCGCTGGCCGGATCAAACTCCAGTTCGTCCGTTGTCGTCGAGCCCGTGGCATTGAGCAGGTCCAGAAACGCGACGAAATCGAACGTGCCCAGCGGCACGCGGTAGTCCACGCGAATATCCAGCGTATTGAAGCTGCTGCCGCGCAAGGTGTTGTTGGTCGTGAACTCGCGTGAATAGCGGGTTGGGCCGCCCAGGTCAGCCAGCACGTCGTCGTGGATGACAAAATCATCGAATGGACGACCGGATGCGTACTCCCAGCGGGCGCCGATCTGCCAGCGGTCATTGATTTCCCAGCTCACACCCAGGCTCAGCAGGTGTTCATTGTTGTTGTCGCTGGGGTAGTCGCCGGCGCCATCATTGTCGTTCAGCTCCGTGTCGTTGTAGGAGTACGCCAGGTTGGCTCTCCATCCTTTGCCGAAGGAACCGTTAAAAACCACGTCAAGGCCGTAACTTTCGCCATCGCCCGAGTTGGCGGTTGCGCCGGTAACCGCGTCCAAATCGATGATGAGATCGTCCAGTTGCCGGTAATAGGCCTCGGCAACGACCGTCCACCTGCGGCTCAGGAGGTGTTCAACGCCGATGCTGAAATGCGTGAGTTCTTCCCAGCCCAGGTCAGCGTTGGAAGCGTTTGCCGCCCGGTCGATGATTCGGGGCGCCTGGTAGAACAAGCCCGCGGTTACCGACAGCCGGGTGCTTGGCGCCAGGCGGAAGTCGGCGGCCAGTCGTGGTGAGGTATAGCCCTCGTCATTGAATCCATCGTAGTCATAGCGAAGACCCGCCGACAGACTCCAGCGGTCAAACTCGAATGACTGCTCGGCATAGGCCGCATAGTAGAGATCGCTCTCCTCGTAAAATGAATCAGATTGTTCCGGGGTCAGGACGATGTAGTTTTGCGATTCGTCAGGCCGGCTGTCGTCTGTTTCATATTCATAGCGAATCCAGTCCCCGTCGAGCACCGTGGAGTACTCCAGGTCGAGGCTGGCAACCCTGAGGCCCGTGCTGAATCGTCCAAGGCTGTTGTCAACGAAAAGGTCGCTGCGCCATCCGATTTCATTGTCTTGCTCTGACAGGGTCAGGATGTTTTCCCGAACCTCAACGTCTTGCGGGGGAAGAACTTCCGGATCGGTGAATGGAAAAGCCTCGCCCTCGCTGCCGTCCATTTCCCAGAGCCTGAAGTAGAAACGGTTTTCCCAGGTCATGTTGGCGCCCAGCCGATTCCGCAACGTGGCGCCGATCAACCAGGCATCCTGTTCGGTGCTGATGAGTTCGCGGTCCTGGAGGTCATCGGAGGCCAATACATTCTCGACGTCCCTGTCGAACTGCTCCGGGTTGTAGAGCAACAGGAATTCAAGCTCATTGCCGTCATTCAACTGTGTGTGGGTCTTGACGTTGAAATCCGTCATGACCGGGTCGCCGATGTCTTCCTCGCCGATCAGGTCGAAAGCGGCGCCAAAGTCATAGTGGCGAAGAGTCGCGATCATCGACGAGTCCTGCTGGACGCCAACAGGCCCGTCATAAACGAATTCCACGCCCGCGATGTCGAGGCGTGCGCTTGCATACGGGCTGGGGTTCCCCTGGGGAATGTTCATCCGCAACAGCGATGAGTTGCGGCCGCCATAGGCTGCCCCCCAGCCACCAGGGGTGTACTCCGCGCTCTCTATGAAATTGGGTGAAAAAATGGAGTAGCGGCCGCCTCCTTCCACGTCTTCGCGTTCGCCGAGAGACTGGTCGAAATGCACCACTGACTTGTACGGAAAATCATCGACCAGGATCAGGTTGTCGCGCGGACCCAGGCCTCGAACGGTGTAATCGGAGAACTCGCCCACCGAGAACAGGCCGGGTAAGCCGTCCAGCGCGCGGAAGACGTCTCCGCCACTGCCAGGCGCGGTTCGCAGTTGCTCCCTGTCCACGAAAGAGGTGGTCACCGGGCCGATGCCCATGGCCTTCAGTGCGCTCGCCTCAACGAAGACTTCCTCCAGTTTTCCGTCCGCATCGGCAACCAGCACGATATCCACGGGCACTGTTCTTTCCCTGATGGCCCTGGCGTCAGGCTCAACCGCGCCCACAAACCCGGCCTTTTCAACCTCTACCCTGTATAGGCCTTGCTCGATCTCGGGAAACAGCGCAACGCCGTTGGCATCAGACGTCTTCGCGGTGCTCCCGCCGTCTCTCGAAACTACGGATACAGATGCATCGGCGAGCGCGTTGCCATCTTGATCGCTTACCCTGACAAGCAGCTCACCAGCCTGCGCAAGTAGTATTGAAGGTGTCATTGAAAACATGCAGAAAAAAACGGCGACAGTGAGGTTCCGCACGGACATGGCTGGCTCCTGAGATCGATTGAAAACCACTGTACGGGCAGCCAGGTTAACAAACGGTAAACGGCGTTTTCACGAAGCAGACCCGGTACTCTGTCGGTTATGCAGCTCGCGAACATGGAAGCCCGGTTTACGTTTTTTTAACCATTCGTTGACTGAAAGAAAAAGTGATCTGATCAAAACTTCGAAGCTGGGTATCGATACCCTGACGCGGAGGCTTACATTTTGAGCGAGGCTATTCGTGTTCTCATTGTTGAGGACAATCGGGATCTTTCAGAAATCGTTGGCGATTACCTGGAAGCCGATGGCCACGTGCCGGACTTTGCCTTCGATGGAAAGTCGGCCCTCAGGCTGGCACTGACCGGAACCTATGACGTCATCGTTCTGGACATCATGATGCCGGCAATGGACGGGCTCGAGTTTTGCAGCCAGTACCGCGAGTTGGCCAGTAACCCCGCCCGAATCATCATGCTGACGGCGAGAGACACGCGAGAAGACATCCTCGAGGGGTTTCGACGGGGGGCTGATGATTACCTGGTCAAGCCGTTCTTCCTGCCGGAGCTCCTGGCGCGAATCAGGGCCTTGTCCAGGCGGGACAGGCCGATCAGCCAGGCAGTGCTGCAGGTGGGTGATTTGACCTTCAATCGACAAACACTGGAAGTCAAACGCGAGAATCAGAACATTGACCTGAACCCGTCATGCCTGAAGCTGCTCGGGCGCCTGATGGAAGACTCACCCTGCGTCGTTCCAAGACACGAGCTGGAGCATATTTTGTGGGGCGACAAACCACCGGACTCAGACGTGCTAAAGGCACAGCTCTACAAACTTCGCAACGCGGTTGATAAACCGTTCAAGCGGCCACTCATTCATACCTTGCACCGCATCGGATATCGAATCTCAGAAGGCTGACATGAACAAGCAGCAAAGCATCAAGCAGTCGGTGGCAAGAGCATTCACGCTGTTTGCGGTGATATCCAGCACGATCTGGGGGCTGGCGGTTTTGGCGTCCTTTCACTTGAGTGAGGACAGGGTCATCAAGAGACAGCTGGAAGAGTTCGTCGCGAGTTACCAAGTGGTGCAAACAGGCGCGGAAGGCGAGATGAGCTCGTTTTTTCCGGCGCTTAGCGTCTATCGGGACCTCGAACAACTTCCTGCATTCATCCGCGACAGGCTGCGGGAAAATCCCGGCGACGGGCATTACGAGTTCACGGAAGAAGAATTTCACGTGCTTGTACTGACTTCGCCAGACTCCGGGCAGACCGAGTACTTCGTCTACGACGTATCCGGCATCGAAGAAGCATCTTCCGTTGATACGCAGTGGTTGCTGATGCTGCTTCTCGTGATCGCAATCATGGTTGTCATTGCTGTGCATACAGCGAGCAAAATCAGCAATCGGGCGATTCAGCCGATCAGTTTGCTTGCTCAGCAAGTGGCTGAGGTAGACCCGCAGCGATTCACGGAGACTGACTGGCAGAAGCTTGATTCACTGGATCTGCAGGGTCACGAGGTATCTGTCCTTTCAAGCACGCTCGCTCACACCATGAAACGGACGAGCAGGTTCATGGAGCGGGAACTCAACTTCACAAGATCGGCGAGCCACGAAATGAGGACGCCACTGTCCGTCATTGAGGGCAGCTTGAGCGTGCTGAGGAATGAAGAACTCAAGGGTGCCTCAGCCAATTCACTGGATCGCATTGAAAGGGCAACCGAGCAATTGCGCAGCACGGTCGACTTCCTGTTGCTCATTGCCAGAGAACCGCAGCCAGATACGAAACCGGAGCCACTAGATGCGCTGCCAATCATTGAAAGCGCGCTAAGAGAGCATTCGCATTTGCTATCGGAAAGACAGTTGAGCCTTGACGTAAACGCCATGGACGCGATTTCAATCACCACATTGGGTGACTACGCCACCGCGGCAATTTCCAGGTTTGTGAAGTGCACCTACGAGACTTTCTATTCCGAGAGTGACCGGATCTTTCTCAAAATAGACCGCGACGGAATAGCGTTTAGCGACCAAAAGGATTTTGTCACCGATGAAACCCAAACGAATCCGGAAGCGGACGCGGGTTCGGCCTTCAACCTGGACGAGTCGCTCAAAATTCTGTGCGCATGGTTGGGTTGGAACCTGACGGGAATCGCTCAAGACGAGGTCTTCGTAACGAGGCTGCGTTGGCAGTCTTAAGCGGGGCGATACTGGGCTTGAACCGCGCGCTGTCCTTCGAGATATGTCACTCGAAAGCGTTTCACAGCGAGCATCTTGAGGGTGCTGAATAGGCGGGAAGGCGATCAAACCACTGTCAGCCCATATGGCCCATTACCTCTTGGGCCTCTGGCCCTAAGAGGTGGTGGGCGATACTGGGCTTGAACCGCGCGCTGTCCTTCGAGGCATGTCACTCGAAAGCGTCTCACAGCGAGCATCTTGAGGGTGCTGAATAGGCGGGAAGGCGATCAAACCACTGTCAGCCCATATGGCCCATCACCTCTTGGGCCCCTGGCCCTAAGAGGTGGTGGGCGATACTGGGCTTGAACCAGTGACCTCTGCAATGTGACTGCAGCGCTCTCCCAACTGAGCTAATCGCCCCCTGAGGCCTTCGGTGGCAGTGTCTGCCAGTCCCCGAGCGGGGCGCATAAGTTACTGATTGTTGCCCCGTTCGTCAAGCCATACAGCGGCTTACTTGTGCGCGGTGCGGGGGCGGCGGGTTGGCCCGGTTCGAGGCGCCTGTAGTACCGGCGCGCTGCTGGGCTAGAATGGAGGCAACGGGGCGAGTCCCTTTTTCATTCAAACTTCTGGATGGCAGCCGAACCATGAGCCGCGAATACACCACCTTTCGTGATTTTTACCCCTTCTACCTGCAAGAGCACAGCAACCGCACGTGCCGGCTGTTGCACTTTATCGGTACCTGGATCGTGCTCTTCATCATTGTCACCGCTATTCTCACCGCGAATGCCTGGTGGCTGGTGCTGGTGCCGGTGGTTGGCTACGGCTTTGCCTGGGTGGGGCACTTTTTCTTTGAGAAAAACCGTCCGGCCACTTTCACCTACCCGCTGTTCAGCCTGATGGGCGACTGGGTGATGTGGTGGGACATCATGCTCGGCCGAGTACGCCTGTAGGGCCACGCGCCATTTCCGACTCCAAACCAGTTCCGGTGCAGCGCGAGATTCCCGGTGAGGCGGAGAAGCTTGCCCGCCTGAAGGCGATGAAGCGCCTGCCGTTGGCGCTGCTGCTGCTGATGCTGGGGCTGTTTATCTTCACCCTGCATCGCCCCGAGGCCTGGGCCGGCTGGGTTAACGCCTTTGCCGAGGCCGGCATGATTGGCGCGCTGGCCGACTGGTTTGCAGTGGTGGCGTTGTTTCGTCATCCGCTGGGCATTCCCATTCCGCATACCGCCATCGTGCCGCGGCGCAAGGACGAGATCGGCGAGAGCATGTCGCGCTTCGTCGCCGAACATTTTCTGCACCCCGACGTGGTTTCCGCGCGCCTGCGCGACGTGAACATGGCAAGCGGCATTGCCCGCTGGCTGCGTGATGGGGGAGGGCGTAAGCGCGTTACTGACCTGGCGGCGACGCTGCTGCAAAGCATGCTCAGTGCGTTCCACGAAGAACGCGTGCGCGATTTTATTCGCCGCCTGAGTCGCCGGCGCCTGGCCAAGGTAAACCCCGCGCCCCTGCTGGGCCGCACCCTGGACTGGCTGATCCGCGGCGGCCGCCACCAGCAGATCCTGACCCAGGCCCTACGCTACGCCATCGTCCTGCTGCACGACCACCGCGAGACCATTCGCGACAACGTGCAACGCGAAAGTCCGTGGTGGATGCCCGGTTTTGTCGATGACCGCATCGTCAAGCAGATGCTCGACCGCATCGAATCGCTGCTATTGGAAATGTCGCTCGACCCCGATCACCCGATGCGCGCCGAGTTCAATTCAAGCCTGCAACGCTGGTCTGAAGAACTACAAAGCTCCGCCGAGATGGCCCGCTGGGGCGACCGCCTGCGCGAGAGCCTGCTGGAGAACGAGGAGCTGCAGGATTACCTGTATCGCCTGTGGTCAGACCTGGCGGCGGGCTTGGAGAAAGACCTGGCCAACCCGGATTCGGTGATCCGCGAGCAACTGGCCAGTTGGCTGGATAGCTGGGCCGAGGAGCTGGCGTCAGACGAGGCCATGCAGGCCTGGCTGAACGGTTGGTTGGTGGAGTCTGCGGCGCTGCTGGTAGACCGCAACCGCCACGGCATTGCCAGCCTGATCAGCGAGACGGTGAAAAGCTGGGATGCCAAGGACACCGGCTACCGGGTTGAGCTGGCGATTGGCAAGGATCTACAGTACATCCGCATCAACGGCACGCTGGTGGGCGGGTTGGTGGGGTTGGTGATTCACGCGTTTAAGTGATGAATTACCGGAGCCGCTACGGCGCTGCAGGCCGCGGACATGGGGTGCTTCTTCCGCGACCTTAAATTACAGGACGTAATTTAAGAGCCCCATGGACGGGTTTATGCGTGTCGCGGGAGGAGCGCCCCTGCCGTGGCCACTCCTTTGGCACTCCGGTCACACTTCTGTTCGGCCGGTGGGTCCCGAATAGTCGATTCGCGCCTTCCGGGATGACATGAGGTTGAAATTCCGTGATGACGTCAGGCGAGCGCCTCGAAGCGGTTCGCCTCCACGTTCTTGCGCACCTTCGTTGGGTCCCAGATTTTGCCGTTCATGGCGATGTACACGCCGGGTGGCAGGCTTTGCACCGCGCCGATAGCGCAGCCGATATTGAATACCGCGTCTGAATCCCTGAAGCGGGCCGGGTGCAGCGCGCCGGTGAGCACGATGGTGCGCCCCTCCAGTTCCGCCAGGACCTTGGCCGTGGCGATCATGCTGTCGGTGCCGTGGGTCACCAAAACGTGCCTGGCATCGGTGGCGGCGATGGCGTCGCGAATCAGTTCGCGGTCGTGGTCATCGATGTGCAGGCTGTCCTTGCGCATCAGTGCATTGACGTCGAAATCGAAGGCCACGCACATGGCGTTCAGAATCTGTGAAATCTGCGGTTCGCCGACCTGGTAGTCGCTCTTGTCGTCGAAGTAGATCTTGTCGATCGTGCCGCCGGTTGTGATGATCAAGAGGTTGGAAATCATGGTGTAGTATAGCCAGCTTCAAGGGTTTTCCACGGAGTCCGGGCACGCGAATGACCATTGCTCCAGTTCAATTGTGGCGCATTCTAGCGCGAACCCGCCATGGCGTGCGGGCGACTGCCTTTTGCGTTCTGCTGGCGCTGGCCTCGCCATGGCCGGTTTTTGCCCAGGAGCAGGCCGAATCGCCTGCCGATGAGCCTGCAGAAAGTGATGCCACGGCGGCCGAAATCGTCCCGCCTGCCACCCTGGATGACCTGCCGCGGGGGCGCCACCTGGCAGCGGCGCTTTCCGACCCCGATTCGCGCATGGATACCCTGTTTACCATGGTGGCGGTGGCGCAGATGCTGGATTCCGCCAGCACCCTGATGCCCGGCCTGGAAGGCGACGCCATGGTGCGTTTCCGCGACGACCGCGCCTGGCTCGATCACCTGGCTTCGCGTTACCTGGAAATCCCCATGCGCAGCACCGTGCTCGACCCCGCCTCTTGGCTGGTCAAGCAGAAACTCGAGGCCCAGGACCTGGAGGTGCACTCACTGGTTTCGCCGTTGGGCCCCGAAATTGATGTGCTGCTCGATCAGCTGTTCGACCGCAGCGAAGAGCAGCTTGCCGCAACCTTGCTGCCGGAAGTGCTGGTGCGCATGGAACTGCTGGCGGTGCCGCTGTGGCGCAACGTTCGCCAAAGCGCCGAGAGCAACGAAACCCTGCTGGCGCTGGTCGCCGGCCTGAATACCGACTGGTTCGATCCGTGGACAGCAGCCGAACCGCCGGCGCCGTTGGACGAGGACGCCGACGTGCTGGAGATGGCGCGCGCCATGCTGTTCGCCATCGCCGACACCACCACGGTTGCAGCGGCGCCCGATGTGCTATCACTCAAGCGCCTGCGCTTTGCCCTGCTGACCGCCGAGGAAGATTCGCCGGCCGAGTGGCAGTCCGAGGCGTCTCACGTGCTGCGCCTGGCAGCGGGCGTGGAATCCTTGCACAAACGCCACTACCTGTCGTTCGTCGAGTCCTTGCTGTGGGTGGTGGCTGACCTGCTGGATGGCATCAGCAGCGGCCAGGGCGAGGTTTCGCCGGTGGCTCCCATGCTGGCCGACCTCCTGCCGCGCATTTCGAGTTTCTACGCGCGCGAATTCTCCGAGGTGGACCCGCGCATCAACGCGGCCCTGGCGTCCGCCTATGACGTGGCGCAGAACCTGCGTTCCGGCAACCCGGGTAGCCTGCGGGTGCGCGAACTGGCCGGCGAACTGGCCGACGCGGTCGCCCAGGTGGTGCTGCAGGTGCCGGACATGGATTACTACTTCGGCCAGCCGGTGCGCTCCAGGGTGGCTAACGAAATCAACATCTGCATCAGCATCGCTGCCGGTCACAACACCAGCGGTGAGCAGACCCTGACCCGCGAGCAGTTTGACCGCTGCATGCAAGCCATGGCCGACCTCGCCGATGGTGACGCGCGCAGCGCAGAGCTTTCCGGCGATGCCGATGGCCCATTCGGCCCCGAACACCTGGCGCGCGAGCTGGCCCTGCCGCCGTGGCAGCGGGTCAATTACGTGCTGGGTTACATGCACGACAGTTTTCCGGCCATGTGCCAGTTGCCGCCTGAGCCGCTGCCGAACCCGCTGGAGTGGGCCACCCTGGCCACCCTGATGGCGTGGTTCGCCGAGCGTGCGCCGGTTTACTTCCAGACCCCCGAGAGCGAGGCCCTTGTGGTGCGCATGCGCCAGCGCGGTCTGGACTTGATCCACGCCCTGTCGATGCAGGCCGATTGTTTCAGTGGCGCCGGTGGCGGCATTACCGACCCGGTCAGCCGCGGCCTGCAGGAATACGACAACGTGTTGCTTGGCCTGGTGAACGGCATTCGCGAGGCCGAGCTGGCGTTCAGGACTGAACACCTGGCGTCAGCTTCCGACGTGGTGCTGGGTGGTGACGCCAACCAGCGCACCTCCTACCGCACCGAGGGCGCGATGATCTCCGCCTGCGACCCGCAAAACACCTGCGGCATGAGTGACGGGCTGGAGGCCACCCGAGCCATGATCGGCTTGTTCCCGGACGCCTACCTGATTGCCGACCAGAGTGGCCTGGGTGAGGTACAAATCTGCTACGACAACGTCGAGTGGGTGAACCGCCGTTCCGAGCCGGTGCGCGCCGATGACCCCTTCGTGGCCAACTACTTTGGCTACCTGTCGTTCGAGCTCAAGGGTCGCTACGTCGAGAACGACGAGGTCACCGACGTGTTCGGTTCGCGGTTTATCAGCCCGGAGGAATACCACTACCTGTTCGCCGCGCTTAACGACGAGGTGCTGGAGGATGCCTGTCCGATGGAACGCGTGGGCAATCGCATCCACGCCACCCTGGATGATTCCGGCGGCTTCCGAATGGTGCCCAATCGGCTGACCTACCTGACCGCAGCGCGCAACCGGCCTTCCACCGTGCTGGCGGCCAACTGGAGCCAGGGGGCGGAGTGGCGTGACTGGTTTGTCACCGGCATCGGGGTCAGCCCACTGGAATTTGAAGGCGACCCCACCATTCGCGACCGGGTAAACCAGCACCTGCAGTCCTTGTACCAGTCACAACAGGCGATGGTTTACTCGGCACTGCTGCGGCCAAACCCGGTTGATTCGGCGCTGACGACCGACCTGCACTCCCTGACCCGCGATGTCACCAACCAGAAGGCCTTCGTGCGCGCCATTATCAGCCTGTTCTATCCCTCCCAGCCGCTGGATTCCGACACCAGCCGGGCGGCGTTGGAAGGCCAGAACGGATTACTGGATGAGAGCGTGCTGGCCAGGTTGCGCGATGGCAACGTGGCGGTTTCCACCATCAGCGAACGCGCCACCGTTCGGCTGGAGTCGTTCCGTACGGATTGGGGCCGCTTGCCTGATCCGGTGCGGCGTTCGGGCTCGGTGAGCAACAGCGTGGCCCATGCGCTGACGCGCTTGAATGCCGTTTATCGCGATTTCTTCGGCTTGCAAACGCCGTAGGAGCGGGCTTTAGACCGCGAATTGTTACGCCGTAGCGTCGATCCTAGGCGGAGCCAGCCAGGCGCGCCGCCAGGTCCGCCACGCGCTTACCTAACGCCTGGCACAGACGCGTCTCGTCCTCGTCCAGCCCACGCTCACCTTCCCAACCCGAGAACTGGCTGGGGCCGTAAGGCGTGCCACCGCCGCGGGTGGTGATCAGTGAGCGCTCCGAGTAGGGAATGCCGGCAATGATCATGCCGTGGTGAATCAGTGGCAGCATCATGCTCAGCAGGGTGGTTTCCTGGCCGCCGTGAAGGCTGGCGGTGGAGGTGAACACCCCGCCGGGTTTGCCCTCCAGCGCGCCCGAGTACCATTCCGCGCCAGTGCCATCGACAAAATACTTTAACGCCGCCGCCATGTTGCCGAAACGCGTGGGGCTGCCGAGGATCAGGCCGGCACATTGAGCCAGGTCTTCGCGGGTGGCGTAGGGCGGGCCGTCTTCGGGTACCGCCGGGGCATCGTCGATACCGGTGCCTACCTTTGGAACCGTGCGCACCCGCGCGCTCACGCCTTCCACCAGTTCCACGCCGCGCGCAACCTGTCGCGCCATGTCGGCGGTGTGGCCATTGACGCTGTAATACAGCACCAGGATGAACTTTTCAGGCGTGGCGGTCATGGCGCGTGGTTCAGAGAATATCGAGCACGGATTCCGGCGGCCTGCCCACTGCCGCCTTGCCGTTGGCCACCACGATGGGGCGTTCGATCAGGCGGGGGTGCTCCACCATGGCGGCAACCAGCGCATCACGGCTGAGTGTTTCGTCATCCAGGTTGTTCTCGGCGTATTCGGACTCACCCTTTCGCATCAACCCGCGCGGGTCTTTGCCCAGCAGTTCAAGCATGTTGGCCAGTTCATCCGCGCTGGGCGGCGTTTCCAGGTAAAGGACAATCTCAGGCTCAATGCCGCGCTCGCGCAGCAGTTCCAGGGTGGCGCGAGATTTTGAACAACGGGGGTTGTGATAAATGCGTACAGACATGAATACCTCTTCGTGTTGCCCCTGCCGGGCATGGAAGGCATTCTATTGACTGGCGTCAGGGACGTAAACCGCAGCATGAATCAGCAACGCAAGAAGGGACGAAAGTTCGACCTGGAGCTCGCCCTGCCACAAGCCAGGCGCCTGGCGCGTCACCTGTGGAAGCATTTCAAGGAAGACCGCCTGTTTGAAGAGGCGGCCTCGCTCAGCTATACCAGCCTGCTGGCGTTGGTGCCCCTGCTGGCGGTGATTTTCGGGGTGGTATCCATCTTCCCCGTGTTCAGCCAGTGGTCGGAGAAATTCAAGGATTTCGTGTTTTCCAACTTCGTACCGGCGGCCGGGGAAACGGTCAGCCAGTACATGGATACTTTTCTCGACAGCGTCAGTGGCCTGACCCTGCCGGGGACCATCGTTTTGATCGTCACCGCCCTGCTGTTGATGTTGCGTATCGAGGTGGCCTTCAACAAGATCTGGCGGGTAACAGAGCCGCGCACGGTGACCGGCCGCATCGTCATGTATTGGGCGGTGCTCACCCTGTTCCCCATCATGGTGGGTGGCGCGGTGGTGCTGGGCGCTCAGAACATCTTCAGCGTGCTCGGCCTGGATGGCGAGTTCAGCGCCGGCGTCGAGCGCGTTGGCATTTTCCTGCTGATGTGGATGGCCTTCACGCTGATCTTCGCGCTGGTGCCCAACCGCAAGGTCAAGTTCCGCGATTCGATTGTCGGCGCGTTTCTCACCACGCTGCTGTTCGAGATCGCCAAGTCGGCGTTCGTGGCCTACGTCACCAACGCAAACTACGCCGTGATCTACGGTGCGCTGGCCACTGTGCCGATCTTCCTGTTCTGGCTTTACCTGGTGTGGAGCGTGGTGCTGCTGGGCGCCTCGCTGGCGGCTTCGCTCACCACCTTTGAGGACCTGTCGCGCACCGATGTCGAGTGGCCGCACCGGCTGGAGCTGCAACTGGTGTTTCGCCTGCTGGGCCACCTGTGGGAAGCCCAGCGTCACGGCAAGGGCATTCACGTGGCCGACCTGATGGAAGAGGAAAAGCAGGTATCAGAAAACCAGCTGCGCGAGATGCTGATTGGCCTGCGCGCCGCGGATATTGTCGCCCACCATCCCGACGATGGCTGGTGCTTGCTGCGCGATTTGCAGGAGCTGAGTTTTGGTGACCTGTTGGCGGCCGGTGGCTATTACCTGCCGATCGCCGAGGCCGCCGAGTGCCCGCGGGACGGGCCGTGGGACGAGACATTCTGCGCCGCCCTGGCCACCATCAGTGAGCGCGGCGAAGAGGCGCTGAACCTGCCGCTAAGGGACATGTTCAAGAACTAGATAGCGCTTCTCGCACCGGCGCGAAGGAACGGCGGTGCTGGGGGCACGGCCCATTGCGCGCCAGCGCTTCCAGGTGCGCCCGGGTCGGGTAACCCTTGTGGCGGTCAAAACCGTAATCCGGAAAACTCTGGTGCAGCGCCTGCATCAGCCGGTCGCGATGCACCTTGGCCAGGATGCTGGCGGCCGAAATGGCCGGCTCAAGCTGGTCGCCCTTGACGATGGCGCGACAGGCGCAAGCCACCCTGGGTGCGCGGTTGCCGTCCACCAGCACAAGCTCCGGCGATGGGTCCAGGCGCTCCACCGCGCGCTGCATGCCCAACATCGTGGCCTGCAGGATATTCACCCGGTCGATGGTTTCCGCGTCGACCACTTCCACATGCCAAGCCAGCGCGTGCTGGCGAATTTCTACATCCAGTAGTTCGCGGCGGCGGGCGGTCAGGCGCTTGGAGTCGGCCAGTCCTTCAATCGGCCGGCGGGCGTCAAGGATAACCGCGCCCACCACCACTGGCCCGGCCAGCGGGCCTCTTCCAGCCTCGTCGACGCCGGCCTGGATCACCGCTGTTCCAGCAGGCCGGCTACCGCCTCGGCGGCACGTTCCCCGGCATTGCAGCGCAGGGTTTCGTGCAAGCGCTCGAACCGGTGCTTCAAAGCGCCGCGACGCTTTTCATCCGCAATCCACCCGGAAGCCTGTCGGGCAATCTCGGCGCCGTTGGCGGCGTCCTGAATCAGTTCTGGTACCAGGTCTTCCCCGGCCAGGATGTTCGGCAGGGAAAAGCGCTTGGCTTTGACCAGGTTGGTGGTGCGGGCCAGGTAATAGGTGGATGGCGAAAGGCGATAGCACACTACCATCGGCCGGCTGACCAGCATGATCTCCAGGGTGACCGTGCCCGATGCGCAGATCACCACGTCGGCAGCGGCGATAACCTCGCGTACCTGCCCCCGGAAGGCGTTGACCTGGAGGGTGGGGTGGTTGCTGCTGGCGGCCCCGAAAACGGCGGCTGCCTTATCGTTGGCCAACGCCGTGATAAAGCGCGCTTCGGGGTATTGGGCTTTCAGTGCTTCGGCCGCCTCCAGCATGGGTTCGGCCAACCGCTCCACCTCGCCCTGGCGGCTGCCGGGAAGCAGGGCGAAAACCGGCTGTTCGTCACCAAGGCCCAGGCTTGCCCGGGCCGCGGTGTTCGATTCCACTGCATCGATCTGGTCGGCCATGGGGTGGCCCACGTAGGCGGCGTTGATGTCGTGCTGCGCCAGGAAATCCGGCTCGAAGGGAAACAGGCACAGCACCAGGTCGGCGGCCTTGCGGATGCGCGGGATGCGCCAGGCGCGCCAGGCCCACACCGTGGGGCTCACGTAGTGCACCGTGCGAATGCCCTTCGCCTTCAGCTTGCGCTCCAGGCCCAGGTTGAAGTCGGGCGCATCGATGCCGATAAACACGTCTGGCTTAATCGATTCGATGCGCGCCATCAGGTCTTTGCGCAGGCGCCAGATGCGCCTGAAGTGGCTCAGCACTTCGAACAGGCCAAACACCGCCAGCTCGGAGCAGTCCCACCAGCAGTCCATGCCCAGCGCGCGCATGCGCTCGCCACCAATGCCGACAAAGCGGGCATCGGGGTAACGCGTCTTCAGGCTAGAGATCAGCGCGGCGCCCAGCTGGTCGCCCGAGTCTTCTCCGGCAACCAGGGCAATGGTGTAAGTCATTGGATGGCCCGCGCGATCAGCGGATCATGCTTTTCTCGGTGGTGTCGAGAAACTCCACCAGCGGGCGAATCTCGTCCGAGCCCTCGGCCATTTCCGCCAGCTTGACCCTTGCATCTTCCAGCGACAGGCCCTGGCGGTAGAGGATTTTGTAGGCGCGGCGAACCTGCTGGATCTGCTCGGCGCTGTAGCCGCGGCGACGCAGGCCCTCGGTATTCACGCCCTTGGCCTTGGCTTTCTCGCCCGAGACCGTGACATAAGGCGGAATGCTCTGGTTCACGTGGGATGCGAACGAGGTAAAGCTGTGCTCGCCCACGGTGCAGAACTGGTGAATCAGCGAGTAGCCGGAAAGAATGGCCCAGTTGCCCACCGTGACATGGCCGGCCAGCGAGGCGTTGTTGGCCATGATGATGTTGTTGCCCAGGATGCAGTCGTGGGCAATGTGCACGCAGGCCATGATCCAGTTGTTGTTGCCGATGATGGTCTTGCCGCCGCCTTCCACCGTGCCGCGGCTGAAGTTGCACAGCTCGCGGATGTAGTTGTCTTCACCGATGATCAGCTCGGTGTCCTGGCCGGCGTATTTCTTGTCCTGCGGCTCCTCGCCAATTGAGGCGAACTGGAAAATGCGGGTGCGCGCGCCGATGGTGGTGCGGCCGGTGAGCACCACGTGAGGGCCAATGCGCACATCGGGGCCCAGGGTGACCTTGGAGCCGACCAGGGTGTAGGCGCCGACTTCCGCGGTTTCGTGAATCTGGGCGCCGTCCTCGACAATCGCGGTGGGGTGAACGTTGCTCATCCTTTGCGCCCCGAGCATAGAATTTCGCAGGAAGAGACCTTTTTGCCATCGACGTAGGCCTCGCACACGTACTGCCCCATGCCGCGCATGATGCGCTTTTGCTCCACTTCCAGGATCAACTGGTCGCCCGGCGAAACCACCTGGCTGAAGCGCGCGTTGTCCACCTTCACCAGGTAGTACAGCTCGCCCTTCTTGCCCTCGGTTTCCGCCGCCAAATGGGCGAGCATGCCGGCCGCCTGGGCCATGGCCTCGATGATCAGCACGCCCGGCATCACCGGGTTGTTGGGGAAGTGGCCGGTAAAGAACGGCTCGTTCATGGTCACGTTCTTTACCGCAACGGCTTTCTTGGTTTCACCCAGTTCCACCTTGAGTACCCGGTCGATCAGCAGGAAGGGATACCGGTGTGGCAGGTATTCCATGATTTGCTGGGCTTCGACGGGCCCCAGGGTGATGGTTTCGCTTGTGCTGTTGTCAGTCATTGTCTTCGCTGTTCCCCGTGTTGGTCTGTGCCTGGGCTTTTTCCAGTGTTCGAATGCGTTTGTTCAGTTGCTCCAGCCGTAACAGGCTGGCGAAAATTCGTTGCCAGCGCACCATGGGTTGCGCCGGCAGGTTGCTGTTCCAGGTGGTGCCCGGTTCCGTCACGTCCTTCATGACGTTGCTGTCGGCGCCGATGGTGGTGCGGTCTGCAATGGTGACATGGCCGTTTACGCCTGACCGCCCCGCCAGCAGGCAGTAGCGACCGATGCGGGCGCTGCCGGCAATGGCTGCGCCCCCGGCTATGGCGGTATGCGCGCCGATGCGCACATTGTGGCCGATCTGCACCAGGTTATCGACACGCACATCTTCTTCGAGGACGGTGTCTTCCACGGCGCCGCGGTCGATGCAGCTGTTGGCGCCGATCTCGCAATCGTCGCCCAGCGACACACCGCCGAGTTGAGGTACTTTTTCCCAGTGGCCGCCATCGTTTGTCCTGGCGAAAGCAATGCCGAAGCCATCAGCGCCGATCACCACGCCGGGGTGAAGAATGACACGGGCCCCCAGGCGCACACCGTGCGACAGGGTGACGTTTGGATACAGCAGGCAACCCGGGCCAAGCCGGCAGTCTGTGCCCACCACCACGCCAGGGTGCAGGGTGCAGCCCTCAGCGATCTCGCTGCCGGCGCCTACAACTACATTTGCGCCGATGCTTACGTTTTCAGCGATGCTGGCTTGCGGGTCGATGACGGCGCTGGGGTGAATCCCTGCTGGCGCCGCAGGCCGATGGTCAAACAGCGTGGCGATGCGCGCGTAGGCCAGGTAGGGGTCGTCGGCGATCAGTGCGTTGCCTTTGCACTGTGCGGCGTTGGCCTCGGCGACTACCACGGCGCCGGCGGCGGTGTGTTCCAGTTGCGTGGCGTAGCTGGGGTTGGCCAGGAAGCTGATTTGAGAGGGCGTCGCGCCCTCCAGGGTGCCTACCCCGTCAACCTGGTGTTCAGGATCACCGCGCAGTTCCAGGCCGAATTGTTCAGCCAGCTCCCGTAACTTCACGGAATCAGTTGCTGCCAAACTCAAGCTGGTCGGCCGCGAACTCGGCCTCCAGTTGCTCGAGGATCAGCTCGGTGATGTCGAGGTCGGAACTGGCGTATACCACCGGGCTGGAGATGATCAGGTCGTAGCCGTTGCGTTCGGCGATTTCCTGCACCGCCAGGTTGATCTGCTCTTCCAGGCGCTGCACTTCCTCGGTGCGGCGGAAGGAGAGTTCATCACGCAGGTCTTCCTTGCGGCGCTCAACATTACGCCGAAGCTCCAGCGCTTCGCGCTCCAGGCTGCGGTAGTTGTCGGAGGTCATATCGGCCTGGGCGAGTTGGCTTTCCATCAGGCTCAGGCGGGATTCGTCCAGCGCTATGGCGTCGTTGCGGGCGCGGAATTCCTGGTCAAGTACGGCACGGCCGGCGACCACCTGCGGCGCGTTATCGAGCACGCGTTTCATGTCGACATAGCCGATGCGTACTTCCTGCGCCTGGGCAATAGCGCCCGTTGCCATGCACACAAGCACGACAAACAACGGGCACAACTTATCCCGGGCACACCTCCGCATGGTTGCCATAATACACCGCAACGCCCGGTTTCATCTACCAATTTGCCAATAAGGCGGGTCGCGGGGTTTGGCCCATGGATGGGCCTACGGCCTTTGGCCGCGTGGTTTTGAAAACCACGCTTTTCTAAACCGAGATGCAAGTGGGCCAGGGATGGCCCATCTTGCTCATTTTAGAACGTGGTGCCGAAGGAGAACTGCAGGTCTTCGGTACGGTCACCCGGACGATCGTTGAACGGGAACGCGTAGCTGATCACGATGGGGCCAATTGGCGCTTCCCAGGTGACCGAGATGCCGGCCGAGCCGCGCAGCTTGTCGGCGTCGAAGGCATCGAGGTTTTCGTACACGTAACCGGTATCGACAAACAGCGCCAGGCGGGTGCCCGACTGGCCGGCGATCGCGAACGGGAAGGCCAGTTCCACGCCTGCGCCCACCTTGAAGTCACCACCCACCGAACGGCAGAACGGATCCTTGGGGCCCAGGGTGTTGTCGTCGTAACCGCGCAGGTCACGCACGCCACCCGAGTAGAAGTGCTCGTAGAACGGCAGGCCGGTGTCCAGGCCGATTACATCGGTGGGGTCACAACGGCCTTCCTGGCCGGGCACGATAACCGGATCGACGCCTTCGGCCATCGATTCTTCGTCATAGCTGTCGTAGGCGTCGCCGTAACCCAGGTTGCCCTTGACGGCGAACACCAGCCCACGCCACACCGGGAAGTACTTGGCGCCGCGGTAAACCAGCTTGTAGTACTCGCGCGTGCTGCCCGGCAGCGAGGTGGAAAGCGTCAGTGATTGCGCCGAACCGCGAGACGGATTGAGGAAGTGGTTACGGCTGTCGCGTGTCCACGAAACCGCCCAGTCCCAGGTGTTGAACTCGCGCTCATCGGGTGAAAGCACGCCGTCGCCGTTGAAATCGAGCGAGTGCGACAGCGGCTCGTTGGGGGTTGGAACCAGCCCAACCTCGAGACAGGTGGTGCCGTCGTCGTCAAATTCCAGGCAGTCGGGTGTGCCGATGTTGAGGTCCGAGCTGCGGTAGCCAAGGTTGGTTCGCAGGTAGTCAATCTCGGTGACCGGGATACCAACGGTTCCACCCAGCGCCCACTCACTACTGGTAAACGCCGAAATGTTGGCGGCGGCCTGGTCAAATTCCTGGAAGCGCGCGTAGAAACCGCGGCTAACCCCGTCCTCGGTCCAGTACGGGTTGTCGTAGGAAATGTTGACGCTTGAAAGAATGGAGCTGTGCGAAATACCCAGGCCGAGGCGCTTGCCACTGCCCAGGAAGTTGTCCTGCTCGATGCTCAGCGAGGCGATCAGGTTCTGAACCTGCGAGTAACCCAGGCCAACGGTGAAGCTGCCTGCAGGTCGTTCCTGCACGGTGATGATCACGTCCACCTGGTCGTCGGTGCCGGGAACCGCCGGGGTTTCAACCTCGACTGTTTCGAAGTAGGCCAGGCGCTGCATGCGTACCCGTGAGCGATCGATGGCGGCCTGCGAAAACCAGGCGCCCTCGAACTGGCGCATTTCGCGGCGCAGCACTTCGTCTTTCGACTTGGAGTTGCCGACAAACTGGATGCGGCGCACGTAAACGCGCTTGCCGGGATCGACGTAGAAATTAATGGATACCAGGCGGTTATCGCGGTCGACATCGGTAATCGGGTTGACGTTGGCGAAAGCATAGCCAATGTTGGAAAGCACCGAAGTGATGTTGTCGACACTCTGTTCGATCTGCCGGCGCGAGAAAATCTGTCCGCTGTCGATGACGATCAGGCGCTCAAGGGTGCCCGCGTCAATCACCATGTCGCCGGTAATCTGTACGTCCTCGACGCTGTACACATCGCCCTCGACGATGTTGGCGGTGATGTAGATGTCGCGCTTGTCGGGGCTGATGGAAACCTGGGTGGATTCAACGTTGAAATCGACGTAGCCGCGGTCGAGATAGTAGCTGCGCAGGATCTCGACATCACCCGAGAGTTTTTCGCGCGAGTACTGGTCTTCCTTGGTCCAGAATTTCCAGAACGGGGCGATGGCTGAATCGAAGCCTTCGGTGATTTCCTCGTCTGTGAACACGGTGTTGCCGACGATATTGATGTGCTTGATCTGGGCCACCTTGCCCTCGTCAATAACAATGGCGATCAGCACGCGGTTGCGTTCCAGTTCGGTAACGCGGGTGTCTACCGAGACCGCGTAGCGGCCCTGGCTGAAATATTGCTTGACCATTTCCTGCTGCAGGCGGTCTAGCACCTGCTGGTCGTATACCTCGCCCTCGGAGAGGCCCACGTCGAACAGCACGCGGCGCAGTTCCTCTTCCTTGATGGCCTTGTTACCGCTGAGCGTAATGCTGGCGATGGCCGGGCGCTCGCGCACGTCGATCACCAGGATGTTGCCGTCGCGGCGGAAACTGATGTCCTGGAAGAAACCAGTGGCGTACAGCTCGCGGATGGCCGAGCGGGTATTGGAAGCCGTCAGCGTGTCGCCCGGGTCAATCGGCAGGTAATTGAAAATGGTGCCTTCAGAAATTCTCTGAAGACCTTCAACCCGGATGTCGGCGATGGTAAACGGTTCCGCTGCCTGGGCCGTACTGGCCCAAACCAGGCAGCCCAGAACCAGGGCCATAATTCTTGTCATTGAAGCCTTTCCGAAACGGCGTTTTGCTCGCGATTGGACACGAGGCGCGGAGTCTATCCGAACAGCCGTAAAATATCGTTAACGAAGGCCAGGCCCATCAGGGCGGCCAGCGCCATCAGTCCAAAATATTGCCCGGCTACCTGAACCTGTTCAGACACCGGGCTGCCTTTGGCCCATTCTATCAGGTAAAAAACGATGTGGCCTCCATCCAGCACCGGGATGGGCAGCAGGTTGAGTATTCCCAGGCTGAGGCTGATCAGCCCCATGAAAAACAGGAAGTTGGAAAGCCCCAGGCGCGCCGAGTCATTGGCGAACTGGGCAATGGTGATGGGGCCCGACAGGTTTCGCACCGAGGCCTTGCCGGTAATCATGCGGCCCAGCAGCCCCAGGGTCGAGGTGGTTAGTCGCCAGGTTTCGTGGAATGCCTGGGGAATGCCCTCCAGCGGGCCGTAGCGCACCACGATACGGCTGGCTTCCCAGGCCGCGATGGTCGCCTCGTCGGGCGGCGCGTTGCTCACCCCCAGGATCAACCGGCCGGAGTTGCCGCTGCCGTCGCTGGTGGGGCGAACGCTGAGTTCAAGCGGGGCGCCGTTGCGTTCAACCGTTACGGCCAGGGGCTCTCCGGCGTAGCCGTGCTGCTGCACCAGCGGCCCGATCATGGCCCAGTCGGGCACCGTTTCACCGCCAATCTCGAGGATCAGGTCGCCTTCCTGGATGCCCGCGCGCTCGGCCGCGCTGTCTTCGCCAACGCTGCCCACCAGTGCGGGAATGCGCGGACGCCACGGCTCGATACCGATTTCTTCCAGGGTGTTTTCTTCCTTGAAGCTGTCCGGCAGGCGGTTGAGTTCAAGCAGGTACTCGGATTCCGCGCCGTCTTCAGAAACCACGGTCAGGCGGGTGGGTTCGCGATCGAGCGCTTGAGTCATCAACGCCAGGTGGGCGTGTTGCCAGCCCGCGGTGCGCTCGCCCTCAACCGCGATGATTTCGCTGTTGGCGGGAATGCCCGCTTCAGCCGCCAGGCCGCTTACCTCGCCGACCAGCGGCTTGGCCTGGGGAATGCCCACCATGAACATCAGCCAGAAAGCGAACACCGCGAAAACCAGGTTGAAGACCGGCCCCGCCAGCAGGATGAGGATTTTCTGCCAGGGCGGTTTGTTGTCCATCGCCATCGGCTGTTCGGCGGGAGACACCTCGCGCTCGCGGGTATCCAGCAGCTTCACATAGCCGCCCAGTGGCAGCGCGGCGACCTGGTACTCGGTGCCGTCGCGGCCCATGCGCGACCACAGGGGGCGGCCGAAGCCTACCGAGAAGCGAAGAACCTTGACGCCGCAGCGGCGCGCTACCCAGTAGTGGCCAAATTCATGAAACGTGACCAGCACGCCCAGCACCACGATGAGCCACCAGACTGAACTGAGAACCTCAAGCATGATCAGCGCTCCTCGCCGGCGCAGTGTTCCAGCGCGCGCGCACGCACCCGGTGGTCATGTTGCATGATGTCTTCAATACTTCGAATCTCCTCTGTCGGCGTTTCATCCAGCACGCGGCTGACAATAGCCGCGATCCGGTTAAAGCCGATTGCGCCCTGCAGGAAACGTTCGACAGCAATTTCGTTGGCGGCGTTCAGAGTTATGGGGGCGCTGCGGCCCACTTTCATCGCCTCGTAAGCCAGGTTGAGGGCAGGGAAGCGATTGGTATCGGGGGCCGAGAAAGACAGTTGGCCCGCGCTGGCCAGGTCGAGGCGCTCGACGCCGGCCTCGCAGCGATCAGGCCAGGCCAGGGTGTGGGCGATCGGGGTGCGCATGTCCGGGGTACCCATCTGCGCCAGCACCGAGCCGTCCAGGTAGCAAACCATCGAATGAACGATGCTCTGCGGATGGATCAGCACCTCGAGCTGGTCGGGCCGGGCGCCGAACAGCCAGTGGGCCTCGATCAGTTCCAGGCCCTTGTTCATCAGGGTGGCCGAATCCACCGAGATCTTGCGTCCCATGTCCCAGTTGGGGTGGGCGCAGGCCTGCTCGGGGGTCACTTTTTCCAGTTCCGCTGCAGGCGTATCACGAAACGGCCCGCCTGACGCGGTCAGGATAATCTTCTCCACTCCGCACGTGGCCAGCGCTTCCGGGTGCAGCGGATCGAACCGTGCGGGCAGGGCCTGGAATACGGCGTTGTGCTCGGAGTCCACCGGCAGGATTTTCGCGCCCGAGGTCCTGGCGGCGTCCATCAACAACTGGCCGGCGATCACCACTGATTCCTTGTTGGCCAGCAGCAGGGTGAGGCCGCGCTCGGCGGCAAGCAAGGTAGGCGCCAGGCCGGCTGCGCCGACGATGGCCGACATCACCACCTGCACCTCGGGGTGGGCCACCGCATCGAGCAGCGCCTGCGGGCCAGCTTGCGCTTCCGCAGTCGCGCCATGGTGGGCCAGCGCCGAGCGCAGGGCTTCCAGCCTGGTGGCGTCACTGATTACTGCATAGCGGGCGTTGAAGCGCGCGCAGTGGCGCGCCAGGTCCTCGACATTGCGGTGGGCGGTGAGGGCGATTACCTCGAAACGATCAGGATTGCGCGCAATGACATCCAGGGTGCTCTCGCCGACTGAGCCGGTAGCGCCGAGCACGGTGATGGCGCGCCTTTGCTGGGAATGGTCCACGCCGCCCTCAGTTGCCCAGGAACACCAGCCCAAGCGCGAAGAACGGCGATGCCGCGACCAGGCTGTCGAAACGGTCGAGCAGGCCACCGTGGCCGGGCAGCAGGTTGCCGGTGTCTTTCAGGCCCAGGGTGCGCTTTTGCAGGCTGATAAACAGGTCGCCGCCGACTGAGAACGCCATGGTCACGGCGGCCAACAGGCCGATTGCGGCCAGGTTTTCGGCGCTCACCGGGGCGAGCCAGGCGAAAACCACGGCCACCACCACGGAAAACACCAGGCCACCCCAAAAGCCCGCCCAGGTCTTGGATGGGCTGACGGCGGGGGCCAGTTTTCGTCCGCCAAAGTGGCGACCGGAAAAATACCCGCCAATATCCGCCGCCCACACCACCAGCAGCAGGCAGACGATCCAGAATTGCCCCTGGGGCAGGTCACGGATGGCCACCAGCGCCACCCAGGCGAAAGTCATGCTCGCTACCGAGCAGGCGAACCCGAGGATGGAATAGCCGAAGGGCGGCGGCTGGCCGGGCCGGAACGTCACCAGGCGCAGCAACATCAGGCACCAGGTGAGCGAGGCTGCCACCAGCATGGGCAGCGCCAGTTGCGAAAGGTTTTCCCAGTAATTGAACAGCAGCAGGAAGATCACGGCCTGCACGATGACCAACGCGATGGTGCCGATCCTTCCCAGGTTGGAAAGACGGGCATATTCCAGGCTGGACAACAGCCACAGGGCGCTCACGGCGGTGCGAAAGACCTCCGGCGAGGCGATGAAAATCAACACCAGCGCCAGCGGCGCCAGTATCAGTGCAGTAATGACCCGTTGCTTCAGCATGGTCGTTTCAGCCAGCCTTCTGTTGCGCGGACTCGTGGATGGCGCCGAATCGCCGCTCGCGGGCGGCGTAGGCGGAAATGGCGGCATCAATCTCAGCCGGGCCAAAATCGGGCCACAGAACCGGCGAAAAATACAGTTCGCTGTAAGCGGCCTGCCACAGCAGGAAATTGCTGATACGGGTCTCGCCGCCGGTGCGGATCAGCAGGTCGGGGCAGCTTCCCGGCGATGTGGCCAGTTGGGATTCGAACAGGGCCTCGTCGATGTCGGTTGGGTCCAGGGCGCCCGCCTTGATCTCGGCGCCAAGCGCGCGAGCCGCATTGGTGATGTCCCAGCGCCCGCCGTAATTGGCGGCAACGTTCAATCGCAGGCGGCAATCCTGCGGGGTGCGCGCCAGCACCGCCTGGATCTTTTCCTGCAACTCGGGGGAAAATTTTGAAAGGTCGCCGATGAATCGAATCGCCACGCCGTTCTGGTGCAGTTCATTGGCCTCGCGATCGAGTGCGCGCATGAACAGGTCCATCAGGCGGCTGACCTCTTTCTCCGGGCGGTTCCAGTTCTCGCTGGAAAAGGCGAAGACCGTGAGTTCCCTGACGCCGATGCGGCCGCAATGCTCCACCACGCGACGCAGCGCCTTCTGCCCGGCCTGGTGGCCCATGGTGCGTGGCCGCGAGCGCTGCTGCGCCCAGCGACCGTTGCCGTCCATGACAATCGCGATGTGGGCAGGAAACTCCGTCTGGGTGTCGCTGGCCACTAAATTTCGAGAAGCTCTTTCTCTTTCTCCGCCACGATCTCATCCACCTTTTTTACCGCAAGGTCGGTGAGTTCCTGGATCTCGTTCTCGCCGCGGCGCTCTTCGTCCTCGTTGATCTCCTTTTCTTTCAGAAGATCCTTGATGTGGTTGTTGGCATCGCGGCGGATGTTGCGAATGGCGATCTTGGCGTTCTCACCCTCGTGGTGCACCACCTTGCCCAGGTCCCTGCGGCGCTCTTCGGTGAGCGGTGGCAGGGGGATGCGGATCACGTTGCCGGCGGTGGTGGGGTTTAGCCCAAGGTCGGAAGCCAGGATGGCCTTCTCGATGACAGGAACCATGTTCTTGTCCCACGGGGTAACCGACAGCGTACGCGCATCCTCGGTGGACACGGTGGCCGCCTGGCCGACCGGCACTTCCGAGCCGTAATAGTCGACTTGCACATGCTCCAACAGGCTGGGGTGAGCCCTGCCGGTGCGGATCTTGGCCAGTTCGTTGCGCAGGGCCTCGAGGCTCTTGTTCATGCGCGACCTGGCATCGGACTTGATTTCAGCGAGCATCTGGACACTCCTGGAATGTTCTCGGTTGCTTTGCGGGCGTGGCGGCCAAGGCCGGATCACGCCGGGTCAGGGATTTTAACAGGTTTGGGCCGAAGCCTAGCCCGTGGTCAGCTGATCAGGGTGCCGATGGGCTCGCCCTGCACCAGGCGCCGAAAGTTGCCTTCACCAAAAACATCGAACACGCGGATCGGCATATCCTGGTCGCGACACAGGACGATGGCGTTGGCGTCCATGACCCCCAGCTTGCTCTCGATGACCTTGTCATAGGTGAGCTCATCGAAACGCCGCGCGTCCGGGTTTTTCTCCGGGTCTGAATCGTAGACGCCGTCGACGCGGGTCGCCTTGAGCAGGATGTCGGCGCCGATCTCGATGGCGCGCAGCGCAGCCGCGGTATCGGTGGTAAAGAATGGATTGCCGGTACCGGCGGCGCAAATCACCACGCGGCCCTTCTCCAGGTGCCGCTGGGCGCGCCGGCGGATGTAGTCCTCGCACACGTCGTGGATCGACAGGGCGGACATCACGCGGGCGTCCACGCCGACGCTTTCCAGTGCGTCCTGCAGCGCCAGCGCGTTCATCACCGTGGCCAGCATGCCCATGTGGTCGCCGGTCACCCGGTCGATGCCGGATTCGGCCAGGCCCGCGCCGCGAAAGATGTTTCCGCCGCCGATAACCAGCGCCAGCTGGACGCCGGTCTGGCTGACTTCGCCTACTTCGGAGGCGATGCGGTGAATGATTTTGGGGTCGATGCCGTAGTCCTCATCGCCGAGCAGGGCTTCGCCGCTGAGCTTGAGGAGGATTCGCTGGTGGGCTGTTTTGGTCACTGGCCGGGGGGTTCCATGCTTTTTGACCGCTGCATTATATGCGCGATCCGGCAGAGAGGAAGCGGGGCCAGCAGATTTTCTTCAATCGCAGGGGATTCGGGAGGGGGTTTGGGAGAGGCTCCCCGGAGATAGGCCCGGAGTAATCGCCGAAGTAATCCCCGGGCGTGGCAGCCGCCAGCGCCCGGGGATGACCGGTTCCTGAAAGTGCGGTGACTAGCCGCCGCGCGCCTGCTGCATCACTTCCGCAGCAAAGTCGCTTTCTTCTTTCTCGATGCCTTCGCCAACCACCAGGCGCTCGAAGCCCTTGACGCTGGCGCCAGCCTGCGACAGCAGCTTCTCAACCGTCAGGTCGCTGTCCTTGACGAACGGCTGGCCGAGCAGGGTGATTTCAGACAGGTGCTTGCGCAGGCGGCCGCTGACCATCTTCTCGATGATGTCGGCGGGCTTGCCTGAATCTGCAGCCTGGGCGACCAGGATGTCTTTTTCCTTGGCAACCACGTCGGCGGGCACGTCGTCGGCTGAAATGAACTCGGGGTTCATCGCGGCGATGTGCATGGCGATGTCGCGGGCCAGCGACTCGTCGCCGCCTTCCAGTTCGACCAGTACGCCGATCTTGCCGCCGTGTACGTAAGCGCCCAGCACGCCATTGCTGTCCAGCATGGCCAGGCGACGAACCTGGATGTTCTCGCCAATCTTGGAAACCAGCGCCTGGCGTGCTTCCTCAACGGTCGAGCCGTTGACGTTGCTGGCCATCACGGCGTCGAGGCCGTTTGCACCGTGCTCAAGCGCGTTCTGCGCCACGGCGTCGGCGAAGGTGACAAAGTTGTCGTCCTTGGCCACGAAGTCGGTTTCGCTGTTGACTTCAACCAGTACAGCCTTGCTGTTGTCGTCAGACACAGCCAGGGCGACCTTGCCTTCAGCGGCCGTGCGGCCTGCTTTCTTGTCGGCCTGCGCCAGGCCCGACTTGCGCAGGTGCTCGACTGCGGCTTCCAGGTCACCACCGGTTTCCACCAGGGCGTTCTTGCATTCCATCATGCCAGCGCCGGTGCGCTCGCGAAGGTCTTTTACCATTGCGGCAGTTACTGCCATTGTTCTCTCCGATATCTCTACGTTTAGCTATTTCGTTTGCGAAATGCACCAGCGGTGATCGTCATCCCGGAATCCCGGAATTTGCTTGCAAATTTCCGGGGTATCCGGGACACACCCGACTGCATTTTCGTTCCGGGTTGGCTCAGTCGTCGGTCTCGTCAGAAGCCTCTTCTTCGCCGTCGGCATCGTCAGCCTTCTTTGCAGCGGCTTTCTTGGCTACTTTCTTCTTGGCCACCTTTTTCTTGGTGGTCTTGGCTTCGACAACTTCCTCGGCGCCTTCCTCGGCGTCGGCCTTGGCTTCAGTTTCGTCAGCAGCCTCGGCGGCTTCTTCAGCCTTGGCTTCAGGAGCGGCTTCCGCCTCGGCCGGCTTGGCTTCGGCTTCCGGCGCTGCCTCTGCGGCGGCGTCCTTGGCTTCGGGCGCTTCCTCGGCAGCTTCTTCAGCGGCGTCTTCAGCCTTGGGCGCTTCGGCCTCTGCAGCTACCGGGGCTGCTGGGGCCTTGCTGGCGACTTTCTTGCTCACCTTTTTCGGGGCTGCTTTCTTGGCGGCCTTCTTCTTGGCCGGCTTGTCGGCGCCTTTGCGCTTCACCGGGTTGCCGTCTTCGTCGAGTTCAACAAACTCGTCGGCGGAGTCAACCTGCGGTGCGGATGCGCGGCCTTCGAGGACCGAGTCAGCAACCAGCTGGGCGTACAGGCGAATCGAGCGAATCGCGTCGTCGTTGCCCGGGATCACGTAGTCCACGCCTTCCGGTGAGCAGTTGGTGTCGACCACTGCTACCACAGGGATGCCCAGCTTGCGGGCTTCCTTGATGGCGATGTCCTCGTGGCTGACGTCGATGACGAACAGCACGTCGGGCAGGCCCTTCATATCCTTGATGCCGCCCAGGCTCTTTTCCAGCTTGTCGCGCTCGCGGGTCAGCTGCAGCACCTCTTTCTTGACCAGGTGGTTGACGCTGCCGTCTTCCATCATCTGCTCAAGCTGGTGCAGGCGTTTTACAGAAGCCTTGATGGTGCGGTAGTTGGTGAGCATTCCGCCCAGCCAACGCTGCGACACGTAGGGCATACCGCAACGCGCGGCTTCTTCCTGGATGGCCGTGGTGGCGGCGCGCTTGGTGCCGACAAACAGGATCGTTCCGCGCTTGGACGCGACCTTGCTGATGTAATTCAGCGCGTCGCTCAGCAGCGGAAGGGTTTTTTCCAGGTTGATAATGTGAATCTTGCCGCGGGCGCCGAAAATGTACGGCTCCATCTGCGGGTTCCAATAACGGGTCTGGTGACCGAAGTGCACGCCAGCTTCCAACATCTGGCGCATGGTAACGTCTGCCATGTGATTTCCTGATTACAAATGGAAACCCGCTGCCAGGCGGCAGCGAAATTTCCGGGTTAATCCTCCACACACCCGTTTCAGAGACCCTTTCCTCCAATC
This sequence comes from Gammaproteobacteria bacterium, assembly GCA_030428105.1. Classification (GTDB taxonomy): domain Bacteria; phylum Pseudomonadota; class Gammaproteobacteria; order Xanthomonadales; family SZUA-36; genus JAUIBE01. The sequence goes on along the minus strand of JAUIBE010000004.1, from coordinate 151,477 downwards.
CCGTCAAAGCGGGGGAGTCAGGAAGGGCACCCATCTGAACCATTGCGGTGCGGGTTCGAATTCGGCGATTCCGGTGATCGGGAATAGCACGGTTCCCAATCGATGCATTTGAGCGCTCGCCGTTGGCGTTCAAAAGCAGCCGCGCTTTATACCAAAAAGGGCGGCAATCTACAAGTTTTTTGGCGCGTGGTCGCGGCACCAGGCGCAGGACTAGGGCAGGTCGGCAAGCGACTTCCTGGCAGCCGCCAGCCAGGCTTTCTGGCTTTTGCGGTAGTGCGCCGGGGCCAGCTTGGCGTCGCGCAGCAGGTTGTCCAGTTCATCGCGCGCCGCCGCGCTATCTCCATTCTGCTGCAGGGCATCAGCCAGCCGGTAACGGGCCTCGGCGCCAGGGAAGTAGCCTGCAACCGCCTGGTAGGACTCCACCGCTTCATCCAGCTTGCCTTCCGCCTGCAGGGCGCGGGCATGCAGCAGGTGCCCTTCGGCCGAGCGAAAGTCGGGATTTTCCGACCTGAGCCGCTCCAGCAGTTTGCGCGAGTCGGCCCATTCCTCGCGCAGGAAGCGAGCCTGGGCCTCGAGCAGCAGCAAGGTTGGATCATCCTCGAAAAAGCCCGATCTAGCTTGTTGCAGCACCTCCAGTGCTTCCGCGGGCTTGTCGGCCAGGATCAGCGCTTGCGCCAGCCGGCGGCCGTTCTCCGCGTTGGGTGATTGCTCCCAGGCTTGCTGGCAGGCGCGAATGTCACCGCCCGGGTCCACCAGTTGCTGCATGCCACGCAGCGCGCGCTGGCCTCCGACCCCGCCCATCAGTTCCGGCAGGAGCTCAAGGATGACGTAGGCAGCGCCACCGAGCAGCGGCAGGAACAGCAGGATCAGGATCCAGTAGCGCTCCCGTCCGGTCTTGATGACGTGGAAGATCAGCAACAGCTGGATCGCGTAAGTGAAGTAAATGGGCATGTCCATTCAGGTATTGACCGGCTTTGTCAGGCCAGTGACGAAAATCGTCACTTATGGCGGAGTGTTTTAAGCCAGTTGGAAGCTTCGGGACACAAATTCAAGCCGCCAGGCCTCGATCTGCTGCCGTTTCGGGCGGTTTCGTCCTATTTTCGCAGACATTGGCATGATTAATGCATGAATACTCCCTGCATGACACGGATTTTGTCCTTGCACCTGATGAAACGGAGTTCAGATTATGGCCAATAGCGTCCAACCCAGCTTCCTTGCGGTCCCGTGCGGGTTGATCTCAACGATGGCGCTGGCCCACGGCAATTCGCCGTCCTGCTCTTCCGAAGTACTGAATTGCCAATCCGTCGCCTGCAGGCCACGGCAAGGCATAAGCGGGTAAGGCCACGATTTCGCGTTAAACCAGATACTTGTGAATGCAAGGGGAACCCGCAACGGCGGGAAACAAGGGAAGGGAACCAGCACCTAAAACCGCAACGCCACGGACTGGCGGGGTGCTGGTTCCCCGGAACGACTTCAAAGGGAAAGTTGAAATGAAAACAACAATACTGAGCATCATGCTTGCGATCCTGGCCAGCGTTTACGCCGAGCCAGCGGAAGCAACCTTCTTCAATTGGCAGAATTCTGAATGCCTGGATCTGCGCGCACCCGGTGTCACCAGGGGGCTGTTTGCAATCTGCGTTGCCTATTGTGACCTGAGGCGCTGCGACGAATATCCCGAAGGTGAAGAACCGTGGCGTTGTCGGCTGCTGCTGGACGTCTATGAGTACCGCGCCGACGAAAATGACCCTGAAATGCCGTGCCTGGTCGAAGATACCGCCCCGGTTTGCCCGTGTTGGACACCCGAATCCGAGCGTGTGGCGGACGGCGGCCTGGGGTTGACCCCCGATTCCTGCCTGTTTGACGGTCCCAATGAGCCGCAGCTGTTCGACATCGCCATCTACGATGATGGGTCAGACATGGTCTCCTTCGTGGCCGATGTAGGCCAGTGTGAGTACATGAACACGCTCAGTGGCGAAGATGAAATCATCCCGACCACCGAGGAAGAAGAAGCGGCTTGCCGCAACGGTGTTCATGATCTGATGGATCGCGACTTTGGCGGCACGGAGAACTGCGACCAGATTCCATGATTCTACTGACTTAACCATCTCCTCTAGGCCCGCCATCTCATATCCCTGTGCCGGCGGGCCTCCAGCGAGACATCCTGGAGTCCCTTCTTCCAGGGTGCATCAGGCCGGAAGGTTTTCCTTCCGGCCTTTTTTTATCGCTTTTTCTTCGGCAAGCAGCCTTGTTGTTGAGACCGGGCTTCCCTGCTCCGGCTAGCGAAGGCAGCACCGCAGACTCACTACCATCGCGGCGCTGAATCTTCTTCCGAAAGAGTGCGGCCGGGATACCTGAAATACGGCTTTTTCGGCGCGATTACAGGACAACCCTGGCGCAGGTCCGTTGTTATACTTCGGGGTCACTTTCGGGAGCCAGTTGATGAACGAGCACGAGCAAGACACCGAGTCTGCAGATCGCAATTTGCGCGAGCTGGAAGAGGGCATTCGCACCGACCTGCGCAAAGGCCTGCGCTACGACGATTACCTCGGCCTGGAACAGCTGCTTGGCGCCCAGAACGTGCTCAGCAACCCGCCGCACCATGACGAGTTGTTGTTCATCATCCAGCACCAGACTTCCGAGCTGTGGCTGAAGCTGATCATTCACGAACTGCAGGCGGCCATCCGCCACATTCGCGACGACGACGTTGGGCCGGTGACCAAGATCCTGGCGCGGGTCAAGCAGGTGCAGCGCCAGTTGTTCGAGCAGTGGTCGGTGCTGGAAACGCTGACTCCCAGCGAGTACGCCCAGTTTCGCGGCGTGTTGGGGGCTTCTTCGGGCTTCCAGTCGCACCAGTACCGCATGGTGGAGTTCCTGTTGGGCAACAAGAACGCGGCCATGGTGAAAGTATTCGGCCACGATGACAATGCCCGTGATGAACTGCGCGAGGCGTTGGAATCACCCAGTATTTACGATGAATTCCTCATGTTCCTCGCACGACGCGGCCACGCGGTGCCCCAGGCGCACCTGGAGCGCGACTGGAGTGAACCGCACCGCCGCAGCCCCGACCTGGTGCCGGTGTTCAAGGAAATCTACGAGCACCCGCACAGCTTCTGGCTGGAGTACGACATGTGCGAGAAGCTGGTGGACGTGGAGGAAAGCTTCCAGCTCTGGCGCTTCCGCCATATGAAGACGGTGGAGCGGATTATTGGCTACAAGCCGGGTACGGGTGGCTCTTCCGGGGTCGGGTTTTTGAAGAAAGCCCTCGAGCTAACCTTTTTCCCTGAATTGCTCGATGTCAGGACGGAGATTGGAAAGACGTAAGGCGGTGGTGCAGCGCCTCGGCGCTGTCCTGTAGTTTTTCCAGCAAGCTGCTGAGGGTGGCCTGGTCTTCGGGGCTAAGCGCCGACATCAGCTCTGTTTCATAGGCCGCGGCCAGCGGCACAATCGATTCCAGCACCTGCTTGCCCTTGCCACGGGTGAGGTAAATGCGCATGCAACGACGGTCGTTGGGATCGGTGCGGCGCTGCACCATCCCCTTGTCCACCAGGCACTTCACCGCCCGGCTGATGGTTACCTTGTCCATCGCTGTGCGCTCCACCACCTCGCTGGCAGTCGAGCCAGGAAACCGCCCCAGCACGACAATAACGCGCCATTCGGTGACCGTGATGTCGTGGTCGGTCTGGTAACGGTGGGCAATGCCCTGGCTGACCGTGTTGCTGAGCAGCGAGAAACGGTAGGGCAGGTAATCCTCCAGTCGGAACTCGGTGGGATTGACGGAAATCTCGGGCGCCGTTGTGTTGTTTGAACGCTCACTTTCATCTGCGCGGCGCGCTGCATTCCTGGAAATCGAGTTCATCAAGACTGGCCTTTTGTACATCTTGAAATTAGTTACAAATGTAACTAAAATGTTCTTCCCCTGCAAGTCCCGGCAAAACTATGGGATTTGAATCAATGATTTAACGGAGCAAGGCCATGATCGAGACCCAGATGAGAGAAGAGCAAAACACCCAACCGCGGGAAAACCCGCTGGGCGTATCGGGCTTCGAGTTTGTCGAGTTTGCTTCGCCGCAGCCCGAGAAGCTTCACGCGCTGTTCCAGTCGCTGGGTTTCGCTGCGGTCGCCCGCCACCGTGAATTCGCCATCACCCTTTACCGCCAGGGTGGGGTGAGCTTCCTGCTGAATGAAGAACCGGGCTCATTTGCGGCCGAATTCGCCGCCAAGCATGGGCCTTGCTGTCCCGGCTTTGCGATGCGCGTAGACAACGCCGCCGAGGCGTTGGACTCGTGCGTTTCCAAGGGCGCCAGCGTGATGGAAAATGTTGAAGGCGCAGCCCTGGGTGGCGTGCGCATCGAGGGAATCGGTGGTTCCATCCTGTATCTCACCGACCTGCGCTCGGGCAACCCATTGATGGCGGAATATGAGCCCATCGAGGGCGCCGACCTGAACCCCGCCGGTTCCGGGCTGCAGTACATCGATCACCTCACGCACAACGTGTACGAAGGCAACATGGATCACTGGGCCGGGTTTTACAGCAAGCTGTTCAATTTCTACGAGGTGAAGTACTTCGACATTCGCGGCCAGCAGACCGGCCTGCGTTCGCGCGCCATGACGGCCCCGGATGGCTCCATCAGCATCCCGATCAACGAGTCTTCTGACCCGGGCAGCCAGATCAACGAATACCTCAACGAGTACAAGGGCGAGGGCGTGCAGCACATTGCGCTCTACACCAACGACATCTACACCACCATCGAAACCATGCGCGAGGCGGGTGTCAGCTTCCTGGATACGCCCGATACCTATTACGAGGTGATCGACCAGCGTGTTCCGCGCCACAATGAAGACCTTGAGCGCATGCGCCGCAACCGCATCCTGATCGACGCCGACCAGGAAGTGGGCGACAAGCAGTTGCTGCAGATTTTCACCGAGGTAAACATCGGCCCGATTTTCTTCGAGATCATTCAGCGCAAGGGCAACAAGGGCTTCGGCGAAGGCAACTTCCAGGCGCTGTTCGAGTCCATCGAGCAGGACCAGATTCGCCGCGGCGTTTTGCAGGGCTAGGTCAACACGGCAGGCAACCATGAGCAGGAAGTGGATCCAGTTTCCGCGTAGTGAAGGCACGGCCTCCAGGCAGGCGCACGCTGACCTGCCGGAAGGCACGTATGAGCGTGAGATCGGTCGCGAGGGCTTCTTCGGCCCGGCCACTCACATGCACCACCGGCACCCGCCCACATCGTGGGTGAACTTCGAGGGGCCAAATCGTCCCCGCGCCTTCGATACCACGAAAATTACCGAGCACGGGCCGAGCCCCTGGGACGCATCCCTGCTGCTCTACAACGCCAGCACCCGGGTACGTAACTGGGCGCTGGACAAACCCATGCGAGCGCTGGCGCGCAATGCCGATGGCGATGAACTGCTGTTTATCCATGCCGGCGCCGGCAGCCTGTATTGCGATTACGGCCATATGCCGTTCAGCGCGGGCGATTACATTGTCCTGCCGCGCAGCACCATGTGGCGTATTGAGCCCAGTGAGCCGGTTTCGATGCTGTTGATCGAGGCCAGCAATTCGGCCTACCAGTTGCCGGAAAAAGGGCTGGTGGGTAACCACGCAATCTTCGACCCGGCAATTCTGGATACCCCGAAAATCGATGACGCCTTCAAGGCACAGCAGGACGAGCACGAGTGGAAGGTGCAAGTCAGGGCGGGTGGTGAGATCAGCACCATCACTTTCCCGTTCAACCCGCTGGATGCAGTGGGCTGGCACGGCGACCTGTCGCCGGTGAAGGTCAACTGGCGTGATATTCGCCCGTTGATGAGCCACCGTTATCACCTGGCGCCATCTGCGCACACCACCTTCGTGGCCAACCGCTTCGTGATCTGCACCTTTGTCCCGCGTCCGTTTGAAACCGACCCGGGCGCGTTGAAAGTGCCGTTTTTCCACAACAATGATGATTTCGACGAGGTGATTTTCTATCACCAGGGCAAGTTCTTCAGCCGCGACAACATTCACCCGGGAATGATTACTTTCCATCCGCGCGGCTTCACCCATGGCCCGCACCCGATGGCGCTGCAAAATGCCTTTGCGCCCAAAGCAGAAGGCACTGACGAGGTGGCAGTGATGATCGATACCCGCGACCGGCTTGAAGTGGCGCCGGCAGCATCGCAGGTGGAGTGGGGCGGTTACGTCGACTCGTGGAAGACGAAGCCCGAGGCTTCCGAAACAGAATCCTGAACACCCGAATTCTTGAATCAAGGAGTTAAGCAATGAAACTGGCTTCCCTCAAAGCGGGCGGCCGCGATGGCACATTGATTGTTGTCGATCGCGCCCTGGCCAACTACGTCCCCGCCGGTGAAGCGGCTGCCACCATGCAGGCGGCGCTGGACAACTGGGATACGGTTGCGCCGCGCCTCAACGCGATCTACACCGCGTTGAACAACGGTGAGCGCAGCGATGCGCAAGCGCTGGATTTCTCCGCGCTGGCCTCGCCCTTTCCGCGTGCTTACGAGTTCGTCGATGGCAGCGCTTACCTGCCCCACGTTGAGCGTGTGCGTAAAGCGCGCGGCGCCGAGGTGCCCGAATCGTTCTACGAAGACCCGCTGATGTACCAGGCGGTTTCCGCCGGCTTCCTCGGCCCACGCGACCCGGTGCCGGTGGTCAGCGAGGACTACGGAATCGACTTCGAGTCCGAAGTGGTGGTGGTGACCGACGATGTGCCGATGGCCGTCTCAGCTGAAGACGCCGCCGCACATATCCAGCTGATCGGGCTGGTCAATGACGTCAGCCTGCGCAACCTGATTCCGGCCGAATTGGCCAAGGGTTTTGGTTTCCTGCAGTCCAAGCCACGCTCGGCGCTCTCGCCGGTGCTGGTTACTGCAGATGAATTGGGTGACGCCTGGCGCGATACGGTGTTGCACCGGCCGCTGCGCTCGCACCTGAACGGCGAGTGGTTCGGCGAGCCGGATGCCGGCACCGACATGCAGTTCAACTTTGCCCAGCTCGTGGCCCATGCCGCGCGTACCCGTCCGCTGGCCGCGGGAACCATTGTTGGCTCCGGCACCATCGCCAACCAGGACACCAGCCTGGGCGCCTCGTGCCTGGCGGAAAAGCGCATGCTGGAAATCATCGCCAGTGGCAAGCCGCAAACCCCGTTCATGCAGTTCGGCGACACCATCCACATCGACATGCTGGATGAAGACGGCAACTCGATCTTTGGCGCAATTGAGCAGGAAATTGTTCGCTATGGGTGAAGCCGGCCTGAAGCTTTATGGCTACTGGCGCAGTTCATCGGCCTACCGGGTGCGGCTGGCGCTGAACCTCAAAGGACTGGCGTACGAACAGCAGTCGGTGCACCTGGTGCGCAATGGCGGCGAGCAGCACTCCGAGGCCTATCGCAAGCTCAACCCGATGGGCCTGGTGCCTGCCCTGGTGCACGGCGAGCAGGTGCTGGTGGAATCCCTGGCAATCTGCGAATACCTCGATGAGGTGTTTTCGGCAAAACCTTTGCTGCCGGCAAACGCATCTGAGCGCGCGCGGGTGCGTTCCCTGGCGCTCACCATCGCCTGTGGTATCCAGCCACTCAATAACCTGGCCGTGCTGCAATACCTGGAAACCGGCTTCGGCGCTGACAAACAAGCCGTGGCCCGCTGGTACGTGCACTGGATTGCGCGCGGCTTCCAGGCGGTGGAAACCTGGTTGCAGCGCGGCGGCGCTTCGGGTGACTTCTGCCACGGCGACCAGCCTGGCCTGGCCGATTGTTTCCTGGTGCCGCAGGTTTACAACGCCGAGCGTTTTAACTGCGACCTGGCGCCCTTCCCGCGCATCCAGGAGATCACCGCACGCTGCAGGGCACTGGAGGCCTTTGCAGCCGCCGCCCCGGAAGCCCAACCGGACGCCCAGGCCCCTGCCTGAGTGCGATAATTCGCCTTTGTGGTTTCACAGCCGCTTCGCCATGCGTCATAATTCGGCCTAGTTCCGAGTTGACCCGAGTACCATGCGCCAAATCTTCCTGATACTTCCTTTCGCTTTCCTGGTGGGCTGCGCCACCGCCAAGCCTACCCCGGACGCGTTCGCCGACGCCGAGGCTGCCATCGAGGCGGCGGTCGCTGCAGGCGCCGAAGAACATGCGCCGGTTGAACTGCGTTTTGCCCGCGAGAAACTGGCGGAGGCGAACAAGGGCATGGAGTACAAGCAGTACGACAAGTCTTTCGTGCTGATCGAAGAATCGGAAATCAATTCCGAGCTGGCGATTGAGAAAACCCGCACTGCCGAAATTCGCAACAAGGTGACCGACCTTTCGCGCCAGAACGAGATCCTGCGTGAAGACTTCGAAGCCACCTGGGGAGAAACGCCGCAATGATCATGCGCAGACTCCCTTTGCTGCTGCTTGCACTGTTGGCGCTTGGCCTGACCGCATGTGCGAGCGGGCCAAAAAAAGACCTGGCGCTTGAGCAGGTTCGCACCCAGCTTGAGCGACTGAAGGCCGATGAAAACCTGCAAGGCTACGCACCGCTGGCTTTGAATGAGGCCGAGCGCGCCTTGCGCCAGGCCGAGCAGGCCCAGGGCAACGAAACCCAGCGCCTGCACCTGATTTACATGGCCGAGCGGCGCATCGAGATTGCCCGCACCATCGCCCAGCATGAACAGCTGGAAGCCGAGTACAACCGCCTGGAAGGCGAACGCAACAACCTGCTGGTGTGGGCCAGCCAGCGCGAGGCCGAGGAAGCCAGGCTGGAAGCCGAACGCGCCCGCGTGATGTCGGCGGCGACCGCAGAGGATGCCGAGCGCGCCCGCATGCAAGCCGCCGAGGCGCGCGAGCGTGAAATGATGTCGGCACGCACCGCCGAGCAGATGCGTGAAGAAGCCGAGCAGGCCCGGGTGCTGGCGGAAACCAGCGCCACCGCTGCCGAGTTGGCGCAGCGCGAAGCCGAATTGGCTTCCCAGCAAGCCGCCAGCCTGCGTCGTCAGTTGGAGAATCTGCAACTGCGCCAGACTGAAAGCGGCGTGGTGGTCACCCTGGGTGATGTGCTGTTTGAGTCAGGCGCTACCGACCTCGTTCCCGAGGCCCAGGCCAGCATCGAGGAAGTGGTCGACCTGCTGCAAACCGAGCCCGACAAGCGCATTCGTATCGAGGGTCACACCGACTCCACCGGCAGCACAGAAACCAATCTGCGGCTCTCTCAAATGCGTGCGGATGCCGTGCTTACCGAGCTGGTGAGCTTTGGCGTGGACGCATCGAGAATTACCTCGGTGGGGATGGGTGAGGATTTCCCCATTGCCAGTAATGAAACCGAGGAAGGCCGCAGCCGCAACCGGCGGGTAGACGTGATCCTGCTGGACGACTAGCCGGCCCTGCAAGCGGCAAATTGCCGGGTTTTTGCCCGGCGTGTTGCCGAAAATGAAAATTTGCGCTAGTGTTTGTTGAACCCATGGTTTACCCCAACAAAATCGGTGTTCGCGGATAATGGCGCCCCGCCATTCCAATCACGCATATTGCGAAACCGCACACCGTACTTATTCCAGTTTAATGACCCAACCCCAACGCGCCAGGCGTGGGCCATGCCATGGCTCCGCGCGGATCGGTGCGTGCGCAATATTGAATTCGGAGGACGCCAATGTTTGAACATCGCCAGAATCTGCTGGAGCAAATGCTGAAAGAGAACGACGAATTCCTGAAGGTTTACAATAAGCACCAGGAACTCGACAAGCGAGTCACTGCGGCAGAACTGGGCACCGCCCCGATGGATGACCTTGCACTGCACCAGCTGAAGAAAGAGAAGCTGTGGGCCAAGGACCAACTTGCCAGAATGATGGACAGCACTGCCTGACCTAGCCACCAATTTTTGATGAACGGCCGGGTATTCCCGGCCGTTTACGTATACGGAAGCTTTTTTGATGGAAACCTACGAAAACGTACTGGGCCTGATTGGCAACACCCCGGTGGTGCGCATCAACCATTTCGATACCGGCCCCTGTGAATTGTTCATGAAGCTGGAGAGCCAGAACCCCGGCGCTTCGATCAAGGACCGCATTGGCCTGAAAATGATCGAGGACGCCGAGCGGGCTGGCTTGCTCAAGCCCGGCGCCACCGTGGTGGAAGGCACTGCGGGCAACACTGGCCTGGGGCTGGCGCTGGTCGCGGCGCAGAAGGGTTACCGCCTGATCCTGGTGATTCCCGACAAGATGAGCCGCGAGAAGATTTCCAACCTCAAGGCGATGGGCGCCGAGGTGGTGCTTACCCGTTCTGATGTGGCCAAGGGCCACCCCGATTATTACCAGGACCTGGCCAAGCGCCTCTCCGAGGAAATCGACGGCGCCTTTTTCATCAACCAGTTTGGCAACCCCTCCAACCCCAAGGCGCACGAGGAGGTGACCGGCCCGGAAATCTGGCGCCAGATGGATGAAGACCTAGACGCCATCGTGCTGGGCGTGGGTTCCAGCGGCACGGTCACCGGGCTTTCGCGTTACTTCGCAGGCGTGGCGCCGGAGCTGGATATCGTGCTGGCCGATCCGCGTGGATCCATCCTGGCCGAGTACATCAACGAAGGCACGCTTTCCACCAAGAGCGGCTCGTGGCTGGTGGAAGGCATTGGCGAGGATTTCCTGCCCACCATCAGCGACTTCACCCGGGTGAACAAGGCCTACTCGATTACCGATAAGGAAAGCTTCGAGGCCGGGCGCGAATTGCTCAAGCGCGAGGGCATCCTCGGGGGCTCATCAACCGGCACGTTGATGGCGGCCGCGCTGAAGTACTGCCAGGAACAAACCGAGCCGAAGAAGGTGCTGACCTTCGCCTGTGACACCGGCAATCGCTACCTGTCGAAGATGTACAACGATTTCTGGATGCGCGACCAGGGCTTTATCGAGTTCGAAGAGTTTGGCGACCTGCGCGACCTGATCGCGCGGCCCTACGAATCGCACGACACCATCACCGTGGGCCCGGATGAGCCTATCGGCAACGCCTACACGCGAATGAAACTGTACGACGTATCGCAGCTGCCGGTGATTGAGAACGACAAGCTGGTCGGTATCCTCGATGAGTCCGATATCCTGCTGGCCATCACCGATGGTCACCATCGTTTCGAAGATGCGGTGAACACGGCAATGGTTTCCGACCTGACCTACATCAACAAGGATGCGCCGGTTTCAGACTTGATGCCCATTTTCGAAAAGGATTTCGTCGCCATCGTGATGGATGGTGAGCGTTTCCTTGGCCTGATTACCCGCGTTGACCTGCTGAACCACCTGCGCCGAAAGGCGGACCGGTAGGAGCAGCGCAGGCTTCAATTGTAGGAGCGCCCTCGCCGCGATCATGGCCGCGGGAGGGGTGCTCCTTCCACGACACGCATAAACCCGTCCATGGGGCTCCTAAATTACGTCCCTGTAATTTAGGGTCGCGGAAGAAGCACCCCATCCCGCGGCCCGGGAAAGCCGTGCCAGTGTGGCCGTCACAACCAGGGGTTTTACCCCGTGGCCTTAAGCTCGGATGCCGCTCAGGGAGTGCAAAGAGACTGGGCAACCGGGCAGGGACGCCCGGTTAGGCCATATCAGCACATGGAAGTGCTGTATGGACGCGCCCATGTCTCTAACGACCTGAGCGGGTAGGCCAAGGCCAATAAGAAGCGAAGCTTTGAGTGCGCCTTGAGGCCATTCGAGCAGACACGCGGGTGAAACCCCTGGTTGGGGCGGCCACGCCTCTGCCACTCAGGTAATTCGTCTGCTCAGCCGGTGGGTCCCGGATAAGCCTATTCGGCTTTCCGGGATGACGAAAAGCGCCTTCCGGGGTGACGTGGTCGCAGTTGGCGGTTGGATTAGCGTTCTCTAGCTCTGCAGCTCAGGCAGATCCTTGTACAGCTCTAACGCCTCGGGGTTGGCCAGGGCATCCACGTTCTTCACCGCTTTGCCGTGAATCACATTGCGCACCGCCAGCTCGACAATCTTGCCGCTAATGGTGCGCGGGATGTCAGCCACCTGGATGATGCGGGCGGGCACGTGGCGGGGCGAGGTGTTTTCGCGAATCACCTGCTTGATGCGGGTTTGCAGGTCGGCGTCCAGTTCCAGGCCCTCGCGCAGGCGCACGAACAGGATCACGCGGGTGTCGTCATCCCAGTCCTGGCCCACGCACAGGCTTTCCAGCACCTCGTCCAGTTTCTCCACCTGGCGGTAGATTTCTGCCGTGCCTATTCGCACGCCGCCGGGGTTGAGGGTGGCGTCCGAGCGGCCGAAGATCACCATGCCGCCGGATTCGGTTTGCATGGCGAAATCGCCGTGTGACCAGATGCCCTCGAATTTCTCGAAGTAGGCTGAGCGGTACTTGCTGCCGTCGTCGTCGCCCCAGAAATAGATGGGCATCGAGGGGAATGGCTGCACGCAGCACAACTCGCCAGTTTCGCCGGTCTCCGCGGGTGCGCCGTCATCGCGGCGTACTTCAACCGCCATGCCCAGGCCGGCGCACTGCAGTTCGCCACGGTGGACCGGCAAGATGGGGTTGCCCAGTACAAAGCAGGAGACGATGTCGGTGCCGCCCGAGATGGAAGACAGGCACACGTCTTCCTTCACATCGCGGTAGACGTAGTCGAAACTCTCGGGCGCCAGCGGCGAGCCAGTGGAAAGCACCGCGCGCAGTGACTTCAGTTCATGCGAATCGCGCGGCTTCACGCCGGCTTTCTCCCATGCCGAGATTGCCTTGGCGCCGACACCCATGTGGGTGATATCGAAAGCGTCCGCCATGTTGAACAGGCAGCGCGCGCCGGGGTAGAACGGCGAGCCCTCGAACAGCACGATGGCCGCGCCGGTGGCCAGGCCGCTGACCAGCCAGTTCCACATCATCCACCCGCAGGTGGTGAAGAAAAACAGCCGGTCGCCGGGTTTGACGTCGGTGTGCAGCGAAAGCTCCTTGAGGTGCTGGATCAGCGTGCCGCCCGCGCCGTGGGTAATGCACTTGGGCACACCCGTGGTGCCCGATGAATAGAGGATGTACAGCGGATGGTCGAAGGGCAGGCGGGTGAACTCAATGTCGCCAGCCTCACTGTCTTCGTAGTCCGCAAGCCATGCGGCCTTCGGAATGTCGCTGATGTCCGCGTCCGGGTTGGCGTACGGGATCATCACCACCTGCTCAATCGAGGGGATGGCCTCGACGATGCCTTGCACGTTCTCCAGGCAGCTATGGGTCTTGCCGTTGTAGATGTAGCCAGGAACCGTGAACAACACCCGCGGTTCGATCTGGCCCAGGCGGTCAACCACCCCGTTGATACCAAAATCGGGTGAGCACGAAGACCAGGTGGCGCCGATGCTGGTGGCTGCCAGCATGGCGATCACGGTTTCCGGCAGGTTGGGCAGGTAACCGGCGACCCGGTCGCCCGGTTCGATGCCCTGGGTGCGGAGGGCTGAAGCCAAGCGTGCGACGGCGGCGTACAGGTCGTCATGGCTCAGGCGCCGCTGGTCGCCGTTTTCCGACTGGAACAGGATGGCGTCGGTATCTCCGCGATGGCGAAGCAGGTTCTCGGCAAAGTTCAAGCGCGCCTGGGGAAACCATTTCGCCCCGGGCATCAGGTGGCCGTTTTCCAACACCAGCCCGCCGGGGTCGCCGACGATCTCGCAGAAGTCCCACAGCAGGCGCCAAAACGCCTCGGGTTGCTTCAGCGAGTACTCGTGCAGGTCGTGGTAGGTCTCAATGCCTGGCTCCAGGCGCTCGCGGGCGAGCGCCATGAAGCGGGAAATTTGAGCTTGCTGTACGCGTTCCGGCGCCGGACTCCAGATCGGTTCACTCATGTCACAGCAGCGCTTCGATCTCCGGGATCACGGTAAACAGGTCGCCCGCCAGGCCGATGTCCGCAATTTCGAAAATCGGTGCTTCCGGGTCCTTGTTGACCGCAACGATGGTGCCCGCGTCCTTGATGCCGGTGATGTGCTGGATAGCGCCGGAGATGCCGAAGGCCATGTACAGTTCGGGGGCGATGATCTTGCCGGTCTGGCCCACCTGCATTTCATTGGGCACGTAGCCAGCGTCAACGGCAGCGCGCGAAGCGCCCACCGCCGCGCCCATCTTGTCGGCCAGCTTGTAGATCAGCTCGAAGTTGTCGGCGCTGCCCAGTGCACGTCCGCCGGAAACTACCTTGGGTGCACTTTGCAGGTCGGGGCGTTCGCCGCCGGCTGCCTTGAGTTCCACGTAGCGGGTGTGGCCGGGCGCCGAGGTGGTGGCGTCGCGGTTTTCAACGGCAGCAGAGCCGCCTTGCGGCGCCTGCTTCCAGCTTGCCGCACGTGCGGTTGCTACCACGGTCGCGCCTTCGGGCACGGTCACGTCGATGATGGCGTTGCCGGCGTAGATCGGGCGTTTGAACTGGCGCTCGCCTTCAACCGCCATGATGTCGCTGACCTGGTTCACACCCAGCAGGGCGGCCACGCGCGGCATCACATCCTTTCCAAACGTGGTGGAAGGGCCAAGCAGGTGGCTGTATTCGCCAGCCAGGGCGACGATTTCCGGCGCCAGGTTGGCGGCCAGCGGGTTGGCCAGGTGGTCGCCAGATACCGCTAATACGCGGCTCACGCCTTCGATGGCTGCGGCTTCGCTGGCGATGGCGTCGATGCCACTGCCCAGTACGGCTACATCAATCGTTCCGCCAATGGCGGCTGCGCAGCTAACCGTGCGCGCGGTGCTGACATTCAGGGTGTGGCCGTCGTGTTCGGCAATGACCAGGATACTCATAGCAGGCCCCTCTCTTTCAGTGCGTCAACCAGTTGCTGTGCGTCCTCCACCATGATGCCGCGCTGGCGTTGCGGCGGCGGCGCGTGGTGACCAACCTGGATATCGTTTTCGGCGCTGACGCCCAGTTCGTCCATGGTCAGCGTGTCCAGCGGCTTACGCTTGGCTTTCATGATGTCCGGCAGCTTCACGAAACGCGGCTCGTTGAGGCGCAGGTCAGTGGTGATCACCGCGGGAAGGTCCACTTCGATCACTTCCAGGCCGCTGTCGACCTCGCGCGTGACGGTGGCGGTTTCGCCAGCCAGTTCCACCTTGGATGCAAAAGTGGCCTGGGGGCGACCCCACAAGGCGGAAAGCATTTGGCCGGTCTGGTTGTTGTCGTCATCAATCGCCTGCTTGCCCAGAATAACCAGGCCGGGCTGTTCCTTCTCGACCACTTTCAGCAGCGCGCGTGCTGCGGTGAGGGGCTGAACCGGCCCGTCCACCTGCACCTGGATGGCGCGATCGGCGCCCATCGCCAGGCCGGTGCGCAGCTGCTGCTGGCAGGCGTCGCTGCCAATTGAAACCACCACGACCTCCTCGGCGTTTCCGGCTTCCTTGATGCGTAGCGCTTCTTCCAGCGCAATTTCATCGAAGGGGTTGATGCTCATCTTGACGCCATCGGTATCGACGCCGCTGCCGTCGGGCAGGATGCGAATGCGGACGTTGTAATCGACCACTCGCTTGATGCCAACAAGTATTTTCATTAGCTCGCTTACTCCCGGGAGTTGTGGGGTCAGAGTAAAGGGTCAGAGTAATTTACTCTGGCCCTTTACTCTGACCCCGCTCTTAAAGGTTCTGGTAATTCGGGCCTGCGCCGCCCTCGGGCGTCACCCAGTTAATAATCTGGTAGGGATCCTTGATATCACAAGTCTTGCAATGCACGCAGTTGGCCGAGTTGATCTGCAGATGGCGGCCCTGCTCGTCATCGACCATCTCGTAGACGGCCGCGGGACAGAAGCGTGTGCACGGGTTGCCATATTCCTCGGTGCAACGCGTGGTGCAGATATCGGGTTCGAGAATCTTGAGGTGAACCGGCTGGTCCTCGTCGTGCTCGGTGGCCGCAAAGTACACCGATGCCAGGCGGTCGCGTGGCGGTAACTCGCGCTCACCCCAGCCGCGATCAGGGGCCTCGTATTCGCCCAGCTTGCCGTAGGCCTTGTCATCGGCGTGCAGGCCAAGGGTGCGCGGCAGCTTGCCGGCCGTAATGGTTTCCAGGGCGGCGGTGAACAGGCCGCGCCACAGGCCCTTGTAGAAGCCGGGGCGAATGTTGCGCACCTTGCGCAGTTCGCTCATCACTTCCGAGCCGCGCAATTTCTGGTCGTAGCCTTCCGGGGCCAGCTTTTCCGCCAGGTGTTCGGCGGCCAGCATGCCGCTGCGCATCGCCTGGTGGGTGCCCTTGATCTTGGGCACGTTCAGGGTGCCGGCGGCGTCACCAATCAGCAGCGCGCCGGGCATTTCGGTTTTGGGCAGCGCCTGGTAACCGCCTTCGACAATGGCGCGGGCGCCGGCCGAGACGATCTCGCCGCCGTCCAGCAGAGCCTTCATTTTCGGGTGATTCTTGAACTGCTGGAATGCCTCGAAAGGGGTAAATTCCGGGTCGGCGTAATCCAGGCCCACCACGAAACCAACCGCGACACGGTCCTTGTCCAGGTGGTAGACGAAGCTGCCGCCGTAGGTATCGGAATCCAGCGGCCAGCCAATGGTGTGCTGGATCAGCCCTGGCTTGGCGCGGCCGGGCTGCAAGCGCCACAATTCCTTCATGCCGATGCCGTAAGTCTGCGGCTGCGCATCGGCATCCAGCGCGAACTTGCGAATCAGTTGCTTGGAAAGGTGCCCGCGGCAACCTTCGGCAAGCACCGTGACCGAAGCATGGATCTCGATGCCTTCAACGTAGGTGTCCTTGGGGTTGCCCTGGCTGTCGACGCCCATGTCGCCAATGATCACGCCTTTCACCGCGCCATCGTCGGTGTAAGCCACATCGGAGGCCGCGTAACCGGGGAAAATGTCGACTTCCAGCGCTTCCGCCTGTGGCGCCAGCCAGCCGCACAGGGCGCCCAGTGAAACCACGAAGTTGCCCTTGTTGTGCATCTGCGGCGGGGTCGGCAGTTTGCGCGCGCCCGTTTTGCTGAGCATCCAGAACTCGTCTTTCTCGGCCGGGATGCAAATGGGCGGCGGGTTATCGCGCCAGCCGGGGAGCAGCTCGTCCAGCGGACCCGGTTCAATCACGGCGCCGGAAAGAATGTGTGCGCCGATTTCGGAAGCCTTTTCGATCACCGCCACCATGAGGTCGGGCTTGAGCTGTTTCAGTCGAATCGCGCACGCCAGGCCCGCGGGGCCAGCGCCGACGATCACCACGTCATATTCCATGACTTCGCGTTGGGGGGCTTCGGCTTCGCTCATCGTTCGTGGGCAGTGAACTTCTGTAAGGTTGGAGGCCAATCGAGGGCCGGGAAAACCCTGCATTATACAGAGTGTGGCGGCCAAATATTGGCCTGGCGCCTCGCTTCGTGATGGTGAACCGCGCGGCGGAAATCGGCGCCAGGTACGCGCCGTCGACGGGCGCCTTGGTACAATGACACGACAGTGTTTTTTTCAGGTCAGGAGACCACCCATGGCCGGAGGCTTTGCCAAAGACGGCGCCGTTCAGGACCAGATCGACGCCAGCATCGAGGATGCGGTGAACCGCACCCGTAGCCGGCTGCCCAGAGGGGAGAGCCGGCGCCGCTGCGTGGAGTGTGATGCCGAGATTCCCCAGGCGCGCCGTGAGGCCTTGCCCGGCGTGCGTTTATGCATCGCCTGCCAGGAAGCCGAGGACAGCCACCAGAAGGCAGTGGCCGGTTACAACCGGCGGGGCAGCAAGGACAGCCAGCTCAGGTAGTCCAACTCAATGGGCAACGTGTTGTCTTACGGAGCACGTTGCCACAGGCCGCGGACAGTGGGTGCTTCCCCCGCGACCCTAAAATACAGGACGTATTTTAAGAGCCACAGGGATGTGTAGCGAAGGCTTCATTTGCAGGTACGGCTTTCGTCTTGTTGAAAGAAGTGCCTGCAAATGGCCGTCTCGTGTGCGTGTCGCGGGGGAAGCACCCCTGCCGCGGCCCCTGTCGCGCCCTAAAGCCTGCTCTTACTTTGCTCCTGGCCCCTTCACAAACCGCCCTGGCATCGCGCCGGTGTGCTCGCCATCCTCCAGCACCAGTTCACCGTTCACCAGCACGTGGTGCACGCCGGTTGAGTATTGGTGCGGTTCGGCAAAGGTGGCGTGATCCTGGATGGTCGCCGGGTCGAAGATGGCAATGTCGGCAAAGTAGCCGGCCTTCAGTGCGCCACGATCCTTGATCTTCAGGTTCTCTGCCGGGAACGTGGTCAGCCGGCGAATCGCTTCTTCCAGCGAGATCACTTGCTCGTCGCGCACGTATTTACCCAGCAGCCTGGCGAAAGTGCCGTAAGCCCGGGGGTGCGGGTTGGATTCCAGGAAAACCCCGCCGGGGTACTGGGAATCGGCGTCAGAGCCAAACGCCATCCACGGCTGGGCGATTTTCTTTTTCACGTTTTCATCCGACATGATGAAGTAGGCGGTCCCCACCCGGCTGCCGTCCTCGATGACGAGGTCCATGATGGTTTCCTCGGGGGTGGATTCGCGCATCGCGGCGACCTCGGCCAATGACTTGCCGGTGTAGTGCCGCAGTTCGGGATTCTTGAAACCAATCAGCAGCACGTTTTCCGCACCGCCGGCGGCGAAGTAGAGGTTCTCCCACTCCTGCGCGTCGCTGGCAATTTCCTCCACCAGGCGCGCGCGGATTTCCGGATCAGCCAGCCGTTCGGCCCAGGCGTCATAGCCGCCTTCCTGCACCCATGGCGGCATCGCTGCATCCAGTCCGGTGGCGCCGGCGGTGTAGGTGTACATGTCGGTGGTGATGTCCAGCCCCTCGGCGCGGGCGGCCTCCACCATGGCGAACACTTCTTCCATCTTGCTCCAGTTTTTCTGGCCGGCGGCTTTCAGGTGATAGATCTCGGCGCCCACGCCTGCCTCGCGCGCGATGGTGATCAACTCCTCCACGGCTTCGAGCAAATTGTTGCCCTCGCTGCGCATGTGGGAGATGTAGCGGCCGTCGTATTCCCCGGCCACCTTGTTCAATTCAATCAGTTCCTCGGTACCTGCGTAAAAAGCCGGCGCATAGATCAGCGAGCTGCCCACGCCCATGGCGCCTTCTTCCATCGCCACGCGCACGAGGTCTTTCATGCGCTCCAGCTCCTCCGGCGTGGGCGGGCGGTCTTCGTAGCCGATTTCGTGCATGCGAACCGTGGTGGCGCCCACGAACGAGGCCACGTTGGTGGACACGCCCTTGTCCTCGAGAAACTGCAGGTATTCGCCCAGCGTGGTCCATTCCACCTCGTACTCGATGTCGCTCTGCTGCGCCTTGAACTCGGCTTTGAGGAAGTCGTTCAGCGGGCCCCAGGAAAGCCCTTCGCCCATCACTTCCAGGGTGACGCCCTGGCGGATATCGCTTTGTGACTTGCCGTCCTCGATCAGCGAGTCATTGGCCCAGCTCAGCATGTTGATGAAGCCGGGCGCAACCGCCAGCCCGCTTGCGTCGATGACCTTGTCGGCTGTTCCGCCGGCATCACCCACGGTCACGATGCGGTCGCCGTCGATTGCCACGCTGCCAGCGTAGGGTTCGCCGCCGTAGCCGTCATAAATGGTGCCGTTTTCAATCAGTACGCTGTAGTGCGGCAGGATGGTTGCCGCTTGTTCCTGCGCGACCGGCTCGGGTGCCTGCCGCTCGCAGGCGATCAGCGCGGTGGCGATCAGCAGGGGAATCGTGCGGGAGATCAAGGTTTTGCTCGTCATCATTTTCTCTCTAGCGGGATTGCTCGATCAGATCCAGGACCTTGGTGGCCTGTGCCTTCAGGCGATGCAGTTCGGTGAGATAGTAACCAACATTGATGTGGCAGCGCTTGACGGTGCCCATGAGACGCTGGTCCTGGCGTATTCGTAGGACATCTTCTGTGGTCGCGGCGGCGACAAAGTCAGGAACCGGAATCTCGCCGAAAAAACCGATCTCGGTATCTTCGCTCGTCCAGGGGCCACCGGCCTCGATTTCCGCCAGCCACATGTTCTTGGCGTCCGAGACCAGGTAAGCCGCATCTTCCGACGCATCATTGACCTGGTTGACGTAAGTGGTCAGGGCAACCCGGAGGGCGCGTTCACTCAGGATGTCCAGCTTTCCTGCGCTGATCAGTGCGTCCGTGGTGCCAAGGACGGGGTCGAACGTCCACGGATTGCACAAAGCGAGGACGTAGCGTGAAAGCGTCTCTGGCGGTGCGGCCTGGATTTCCGCGTCACTGCTGTCCAGCAGGTTCTCGACGTCTGCGGTGTAACCCACGTGCGCGTCGATAATTCGCTGCGTGTGCTCGACGTTGGCCTTGTATTCGGCCTGCAGCAGGTCCAGGATTTCGCCTTCTTCGGCGCGGTCCTGGCGCTCGTCCCACCAGGTGTCAATGGCGAACGCGAGCAGGATGCTGACCACGATCAACACTGCTTCGGCGGTCATTCTCGCGATAGGCCCCATTCGGCGTCCCCGTTTCTAGTCGAGCGTTTTGTTGAACCGGGCCACGGCAAAAGTCAGCGAGACGGCGATAAACACACCAAGAATCCACAACTCGCGGGACAGTTCGGCCAGGTCGGCTCCGCGCAGTATAACGCCCCGTATCAGGCGCATGAAATGCGTCATCGGCAGGCACTCGGCCATCCACTGCACAACTTTCGGCATGCCCTCGTAGGGAAAAATGAAGCCCGACATCAGGATCGAGGGCAGCAACAGGAAAAAGGTCATCTGCATCGCCTGGAACTGGTTCTGGCTGATGGTGGAGATCACCAGTCCAAGGGCCAGGTTGGCGACGATGAATATCAGGCTGACAATGTAAACATCGATCAGCAGGCCACGCATGGGCACTGCGAACAGCACCCAGCCCAGCGCCAGCACCAGGGTAACCTGCACCAGGCCGATCACCACGTAGGGTGTGATCTTGGCCAGCATCAGCTCCCACGACCTCACCGGCGTGGTAATCAACAGCTCAAGATTTCCGCGCTCCCGCTCGCGCACAATGGCAACCGCGGTGAACAGGATCATGGTCATGGTGAGAATCACACCGATAAGCCCGGGCACGGTGTTTACCGCCGAGCGCCGCTCGGGGTTGTACAAGGTGCGGATTTCCAGGAGGGGTGGGCGGTCACTGGCCGGTGAAAGGCGCGAGGGTTGGGCCAGCGAACGCAGGGCGCTTTGCACCACCGTGTCGGAGCCATCCACCAGTGCCTGGGCGGCAGACTTGTCGCCCTGCGCCAGCCGTGCGTCGAAATCGGGCGGGATGTAAATGCCGGCCTTGATGTCGCCCTTGCGAATCAGGGTTTCCAGTTCTTCGGCGCTGCCGGCCTCAGCTACCACGTTGATCACCTGGGAGTTGGCCAGCTCCATCACGTACTGGCGCGATTGCGAGGTGAGCGCCAGGTCGGCCACCCCGGCGTTGAGGTTGCGCACATCCATGTTGATGGCGTAGCCGAACAACAGCAATTGCATGGTGGGAATGCCGATGATCATGCCGAAGGTCAGCTTGTCGCGGCGCAGCTGCCGGCCTTCCTTGCGCACGATGGCGAAAATGCGCCGCAGCGATTTTGTGAACCCAAATCCGCTATTCATGGTTGCGCTCGCGCCCGCTTGCGCGCCTGGGTGGCGGCCACGAAGACGTCTTCCAGGCTGGGGTCCACCCGTTGGCATTCGTCCACCGGCAGTCCGGCGCTGCTCAATACCTGGCGCAGTCGCTCTTCCGGAGCGGGCAGGCCCGCGTCCACCATGACCCGCAGGGTGTTACCGATCTGCGCCGTGCTGTGTACGAAAGGCGCTGCCGCCGAGGCCACAACCGGACCTTCGTCGCCGTGTTCCGGAAACAGGAACTTGCTAACCGCGCGCGGCCTGGAGGAACGTACCAACAACACCTGGGCGTCGATGTCGCGGGCCAGTTCAGCCGGTGTTCCCGCAGCCACCAGGGCGCCCTGGTCGAGGATGGCCAGGGCATGGCAGCGCTCGGCCTCGTCCATGTAGTGGGTGGACACCAGGATGGTGGTGCCCTGGTCGACCAGCTCGAACAGGCCTTCCCAGAAGGCGCGGCGGTTTTCCGGGTCGACCGCGCTGGTGGGCTCGTCCAGCATCAGCAACTCGGGCCGGTGCAGGGTGCAGGCCGCCAACGCCAGGCGTTGCTTCTGGCCGCCGCTGAGGGTGCCGGCGTACTGGTCCATGATGTGCTGCAACTCGTACTTGGCCGCCGCCTCGTCCATCCGTTGGCGGGCCAGCTTTCCAGGCAGGGAATAGACATCGGCCATGAACTCCAGGTTCTCGCGCACCTTGAGGTCTTCGTACAGCGAGAACTTCTGGGTCATGTAGCCGATCTTCATGCGCAGTTGCTCGGCATCCCTGGGTACTTGCAGGCCCAGCACCTCGATGCTGCCGGCAGTAGGGGTGAGCAGGCCGCAGAACATGCGAATGCAGGTCGATTTTCCCGAACCGTTTGGCCCCAGGAAGCCGTAGATGCGCGCCCTGGGGATGTCCAGGTCAAGATCACGCACGGCCTTCACCGGGCCAAAGTGGCGTGACAAACCGCGGGCGCTGATGGCGATGTCGTTCATGCCTGGCTGATCCGCCCTGTCAGTCTTTGGGCTTTTCGCTGCCTGGCGCTTCGGCGACCAGTGGCACACCGATGGGCAAATCCGCCGCGGCTGGTATGTCGATTTCGGCCACGTAGCTGAGCTTGGAGCGGTCGTGTTCGGTAAGCGCGAAGTAGGGAGTGAAGCTCGCGTCCGCCGATATCCAACGAACCGTTCCTTCAAAGGTTCGGTCCTGGCCATCGATGTGAACGTTTATTCGCAAGCCAGGGACGACATGGCTCTTCAGCGGCTCAGGAACGTAGACCCGCGCATAGGTGCGCGCGCTGTCGAGCAGGATGGCCACCGCCTGGCCAGGCGCCGGCCGTTCTCCCAGGCGCGTAACCACGTCATCGATGCGGCCGTCCACCGGTGCGTAAAGGCGGGTGCGCTCCAGCGACAGTTGCGCCGTCGCCAGCGCGGCTTCGGTGGCCGCCAGGGTGGCTTCCGCCTGGGCCAGCTCTTCGGCTGTTGTGCCGTTCAGCAACGCTTCCAGCGCCTCCTGTTGCGCCTGCACCTGTGAATGCGCGGTGGACTGGCGTGTTTCCGCCCGATCCATGGCCTCGCGGGTGGATAGCCCCTTTTCAAACACGCCCCGGGTGCGTTCCAGGTTGGCTGCTGCGTTTTTGGCTTCGGCCTGGGCTGATTCGAGCAACGCGCGGGCCTGGCGAATGTCTTCTTCGCGCGGGCCTCGGACCGCTTCGGCCAGCCGGGCTGCGGCAAGGTCGCGTTCACCTTCCAGCTGGGCAACGTTCAGCCGCATGCGCTGGTCATCCTGCTCGATCAGCAGGTCACCGGCTTCCACCACTGCGCCATCGGCCACATGGATAAGCGCTATGGGTTCATTGGTCTCGAACGAAAGCTGGATGCGATCGCGCTCCAGCGTGCCCACCATTTCGTCCTGGTGCGGGTCTTCGCAGGCAACCAGGGTCAGGGCAAGCAGGGCGCCGGGAATTAACTTTGAAATGCGGGGCATCATGGTGCGAACCCTCTGCGTACGAATTCGGAAATGTGGCTGGCGAAGGTTTCCAGCTGTGCGTCATCAAGATCGAGGTCCAGTACCTTCTCGGCCACCGGGCGAACGATGAACGGGAACAATGCCATGGCCATCAGGGCCAGGGCGCCAATCGCTGGCGGCAGGTCTTTCCTGATGCGCCCGGTGCTGGCCTCGCGGGCCAGGATATCGGGCAGCGCCCCGCCCAGGCGTGGCGCCAGGTTTTCGGCGAAATGGGCCTGCATCACGCCGCCGGGCAACATCACTTCGCGCACCACCAGCAAGGGCAGGTTGGGGTGTGCCGCCACCAGCCCCATCAGGGTGCGGGTGATGGCCTCGGGAGAAGCCTCCCTGGATTGCTGCATGGCCTGGACCGCTTCAGTCAGAGGTTCCAGGGCCTGCTCCAGCGCTGCACGCAGCAGGTCTTCCTTGCTGCCAAAGTAATAGTGGATCATCGCCGGATTTACATCGGCGGCCTCGGCAATCTGGCGCACGGAGGTCGCCGCGTAGCCGTTCTCGGCGAAGCGGGTTTGCGCAACCTCCAGGATCTTGTCACGGGCACTCATGCCTGAATATTAATTAAACGTTTGATTAATTTCAATGCGGCGGCCCCCACCAGTCCTTCGGTTATGATGGCCGCCGCGGCCAGCAAAAAGCTAAATCCAGGGTAGTAGGTTCACAGCCATGAACGAATTCAGGCACTTCATCAACGGTGAATTTCTTGCTTCGGCCTCGGGCCAGTCGTTTGAAAACCGCGACCCGGTGGACAACAGCCTGATCGGCCCGGTGTACGAGGGCGGCGAAGCCGAGGTTGCGGCTGCTGTAGAAGCGGCGCAGTTGGCGCTGAAAGGTCCCTGGGGAAAGCTGGGCCAGGCGCAACGTTCGGCATTGCTGATGAAGGTGGCCGACCGCATCGAGGCACGCTTCGAGGACTTTCTCACCGCCGAGTGCCGCGACACCGGCAAACCTCGCTCATTGGCCTCGAAGATCGACATACCGCGGGGCGCCGCCAATTTCCGCGCCTTTGCCGAGGTGCTGGCCAACCACCCCAACGAAACCTTTCGCATGGATACGCCCGATGGCGCCGGTGCGCTGAACTACGGCCAGCGCTCTCCCAAGGGCGTGATCGCCGTAATTTGCCCCTGGAACCTGCCGTTGCTGCTGCTCACCTTCAAAGTAGGTCCGGCGCTTGCCTGCGGGAACACGGTGGTTGTAAAGCCGTCCGAGGAAACTCCGGCCACGGCCACCTTGCTGGGCGAGGTGATGAACGAGTGCGGGGTGCCGCCAGGAGTGTTCAACGTGGTGCATGGCCTTGGCCCCGGCTCGGCTGGCGAATACCTCACCCGCCACCCGGGCATCAACGCCATCACCTTTACCGGTGAAACCCGTACCGGCGAGATCATCATGAAGGCGGCTTCGGTGGGTCTGCGCAACATCTCGATGGAGTGCGGCGGCAAGAATCCGGCGCTGGTATTTGCCGACTGCGATCTTGATAAGGCGGTGGCCGGCACCCTGCGTTCGAGTTTTTTGAATACCGGCCAAGTTTGCCTGTGCACCGAGCGGGTTTACGTGCAACGGCCGATTTTTGACGAGTTCGTTGCGCGGCTGGCCGAGGGCGCCCGCGCTTTGAAACCCGGGCTGCCCGCGGATGAGCACACCGATTACGGACCGCTAATCAGCCTGGGGCATCGCGAAAAGGTACTTTCCTACTATGAACTGGCGCGCGCGGAAGGCGCGGAAGTGCATGCGGGCGGCGGTGTTCCCGATATGGCGGATGCCTTGCGCGAGGGCGCGTGGATTGAGCCGACGGTTTGGACCGGTCTTTCCACCGATGCACGCGCCGTGCGCGAGGAAATTTTCGGGCCGTGCTGCCACGTGCACCCGTTTGACGAGGAAGACGAAGCCATCGCGCTGGGCAATGACACCAACTATGGCCTGGCGGCCACGGTGTGGAGTGAAAATGCGGCGCGCGCCACGCGGGTCGCAGAAGCGCTGGATGTGGGCATTGCCTGGGTAAACACCTGGTTCCTGCGCGACCTGCGCACCGCTTTCGGAGGCGCCAAGCAGTCAGGAATTGGCCGTGAAGGCGGTATTCATGGCCTGGAGTTCTACACCGAACTCAAAAACGTCTGTGTGAAACTCTGAGCAGTTCGGGCCGGGTTTGATTCCGGCCCGACGTGATTCTTCGGCTTACTTGCGCTTGGGATTGATCCGCACGCCTTCAACCGTGTTGTTGGTGACCACCACCGCGAAGTTCGTTCCCTTGCGTTTCTTCTTGATCAGCACGTCTTCTCCATCGTCGCGTTCGACGTGGAAGGCCTCTTCCGGCAATTGTTCTTTCAAGCCATTCACCACCGCCTTGGCAACATGATTCTCCGAGGTGTTGTCGGCAATGTTGATGCTGGTATGAATGGTTTCACCGCCCTCTGGCGTAATGTCCATCTCGATGACGCCATCGGAATCGGCGCCGCCACTGAACGAAATGCGCCACTTGTTGGACGGTTTGGGCCCGGAGTCGTCCGTGCTGTCCGCAGCCACGTTGGTGGCCAGGAAAAAGCTCATTAGCAGCACGGTAAGCAGTCCCGAAAAAGCTTTCTTGGTGATCATGGTTGGCTCCATATCAAAGGGCGTGGTTGGCAAAATATAGCAAAGCTGTTTGGCATTAGTGGCGGGCTGCGTCAAAGCTTGTCGCGGTAGTGCTCATCCAACGGTTGGCGCAGCAGCGAGATCATGGTGGCGCCGATTTCCTGCGGGGTCTGGCCACCGGGGCGATACCAGAACTGGGTCCAGTTGGCGGCGCCAATCAGCATCAGTCGCAGCAGGTGCCGGTCGGTGCCCTCAGGCAACGGCAGGTCATCAATCTGCGCACGCATGCGCGATTCGTACTTGTCCCGTAGTGCGCGCAACTCGTCGGCCACCTCCGGCACGTTGTCGGGTCGCACCGAGATAATCACGCGGGCATAGTCGTTGTGGTCGAGGATCGCATCCAGGTGGGCAACCAGGGCCAATTCAACACGCTTCCAGGGACAGCTTTCCTCCGGGTCGGGCACTTTGTCCATGCGCTCCAGCATGCGCCGAACACCTTCTTCGTATACCGCCAGCAGTAGCTCGTGCTTGGACGAAAAGTGGTAGTACACCGAGCCGGGCAGCATGTCGATGGAGGTGGAAATCTCGCGGATGGTGGTCTCGCGGTATCCCTGGGCGGCGAACAGGCGCGCTGCGGCGTCCAGCAGCGGGTCCAGCCGGTTGTTGCTCTTGCGTTGTTTTGAGTGGCTCACGAGGTTGCCTTGCGTGGCTCGATTTTGCGGATTGCAGGTTTCCCGGCCAGAATAACCGAATCACGTGCGGGGGCAAACTCGCCCGCCCGGCCTGAGGCGCGCATCAATATGGACAAAACCCTGGTAGAAGGTAATCCGCGAGAGCCGGTTCCGGTTCCGCTTGAGCGGGCCCAGGAGCTTGGAATTCAGCGCGTTATCGACGAAAACGGCCAGCCCAATGGCGACCTTCCCGATCCGCAACTGCCATGCGAACAGGTCACCAAACTTTATGAATCCATGACCCTGTTGCGCGCTATTGAGGCGCGTGGCTGGAAGCTGCAGCGCTCCGGGCGGATCGCGTTCTGGATCCCGATGCGCGGCCAGGAGGGTTACCAGGTAGGTGCGGTGCACGCCATGCACGATGACGACTGGGTGTTTCGCGGCCACCGCGAAATGGCAGCTTGGATCATGCGCGGCGCCTCGCTGGAAAAACTGTTCGCGCAGTTTTTCGGCGCCCAGGACGAACCGCTGCGCGGCCGTCGGCTGCCCTGCCTGATTGGCGACCGCAGCATCAACCTGGTTTCCCCCGCCACGCCGGTGGGCTCATTCCTGCCGCATGCCATGGGCGCCGCCTGGGGGCTGAAGATGAAGGGTTCATCCCGCCGCGTGTTGTGTTTTTTCGGCGATGGCGGCACTTCGCGCGGTGAATTCCATTCAGCGATGAATTTCGCCGGCATTCACAAGCCGCCAGCCATCTTCATCTGCGCCAACAACAGCTGGGCAGTGACCACGCCGCTGGAATGCCAGACCGCGTTTGCCAACTTCGCCGCCAAGGGAGATGCCTACGGTGTGCGCAACCTGCGCATCGACGGCAATGATCCGCTGGCTGCCTACGTGGTCACGCGCCAGGCGCACGAGAACGCTGACCAGTGGGGTACCACGCTGATCGAGGCGGTTACCTATCGGCTGGGCTTTCATACTTCTTCAGACAACCCCGATCTTTACCGACGCAAGGCGGAAGACGAGGCCTGGGAGAAGTGGGATCCCATCCGCAGACTGCGGCTGTACATGGAACACCGAGGCTGGTGGTCGCAGGGCCAGGAGGACGAGATGCAGGCCCGGTACGAGGCCAGGATCCAGGCCGCCGTGGATGCCGCCGAGTCGATGCCGGTGCCCGGCCCCGAGGACCAGTTCGAGCACCACTACGCAGAGCCGGACTGGATTCTCAATGAACAGCGAGCGCGCATCGTGTCTGACATTGCCGGGGAGAAGGGCTGATGGCGCAGATGAACGTGCTGCAGGCGCTCAACGCAGCCATGGCCTGGGAACTGGAGCACGACCCGGACGTGATCCTTTTAGGTGAAGATGTGGGCGTGGCGGGTGGAATCTTCCGCGTCACCCGCGGCCTGCAAAACCGCTTTGGCCGAGAGCGTGTGATTGATACGCCGCTGGATGAAAAGGGCATTGCCGCGCATGCCGTTGGCCTTGCCATGGCCGGCATGAAGCCGGTCGCCGAAATCCAGTTTTCCGGTTTTATCCACGATGCCCACGAACAGATCATGTTCTGCGGCGCCAAGATGCGTTGGATGACCGGCGGCGAGTACAGCGCGCCCCTGGTTATCCGCGCGCCGTCCTTTGGCGGCATCATGGGTGGTTTCTGGCATTCGCAGAGCCCCGAGTCGTATTACATTCACGGTGGCGGCATCAAGATTGTCGCGCCCAGCACGCCCCGCGATGCCTATGGCCTTATGCTGGCCGCGATTCGCGACCCCGATCCGGTCCTGGTGCTGGAGCCGGTTCCGCTGTACCGGGCCGCACCGCAGGAAGTAGAAGATGACGGCGTGGCGCTGCCCATCGGCCCGGCGGAGGTGGTGCGCGAAGGGCAGGACCTGACCGTGGTCACCTACGGTCCCCTGCGCCATGCTGTGCTGAAGATTGCTGATGAATGGTTCGAAAGCGAACAAGTGGATATTGCGGTGATCGACCTCAAGACCCTGGTGCCGTGGGACATGGAAACCATCGTCAAATCGGTCAATCAAACCGGGCGCCTGGTGATTGTTCACGAGGCCTCTGAAACCCTTGGTTTTGGAGCGGAGGTGTCGGCCCAGGTGCAAAAGCGCTGCTTCGGTTATCTCGAAGCCCCTGTGGAGCGCGTCTGCGCCCCTGACCTGCCGTACTCCTACCGGGTGGGTGACGAGTTCTTCAAACCCAACGCCGCGCGTATCCGCGCCGGCATCCGCCGCACCCTGGAGTTCTCCTTCTGATGTTCAAATTCAAGCTGCCAGATATTGGTGAGGGTCTGCACGAGGCCGAGTTGCTGGCCTGGGATGTGAAGGTGGGTGAGCGCGTGGAGGAAGGTCAGGCGATTGCCCAGGTCAGCACCGACAAAGTCAATGTCGAGTTGCCGTCGCCGCGCGCCGGGGTGATCGCCGAGTTGCCGTGGCAGCCGGGCGACGTCATCGCGGTGGGCAAGGTGCTGGCAGTCATCGACACTGGTGAACCTGGCAACGGGGATGAAGATTCCGCGGTCGCGAGTGGCGCATCGCTTTCAGCGCCCGCAGGCAAGCAGGCTCCTCGCGCCCGCGTTGTCGCCGCTCCAGCGGTGCGGCGTTACGCCGCCGAAAAAGGGGTCGACCTGGCGGATGTGTCGGCTGGCGGTCCCGTGACTGCTGCGGATATCGACGCTTACCTGTCTGGCGGCAACGCCGGTGCGGCCAAAGCTGAACCTGGCGTCACGTTGCGCAAGCTTTCGGGCGCCCGCCTGGCTGCTGCGCGTCGCCTGGAAACCTCGTGGCGCACCCTGGCGACCACCGCTATTGCCTTCGAGGTGCGTGGTGAAGCCATCGAGGCCGAGATTGCCAGGCTGACCAGCGAACAAGAGAACTTGCGCATTACCCCGGTTTCCGTGGTGGCCTATGGCCTGTGCCAGGCGCTGGCGCAACACCCCGAGTTCAATGCGCGGGTCGACAATGAGCACGATACCCTGGCGTTACACCAACCGGTGCACCTGGGGGTCGCGGTGGATAGTGAAGATGGGTTGCTGGTTCCGGTGATCCGCGATGCGCAAAAGCTATCCACGGTGGAGACGGCCGCAGCCATAGAATTCCTGGCGCAACGCGCACGCTGTGGCGCGCTGGAAGCCGGAGACTACCGCGGCAGCACCTTCACTTTATCCAGTACCGGCAGCCTGGAAAAAGCCACCATTACTGCCACCACGCCGATCATTAATTTCCCCAATGTCGCCACCCTCTGGATCTCCGCAACCAGCCAACAGCCGGTTGTTGTAGATAAACAGTTGACGGTTGGGTCGCTGATGCGTTGTACTTTGGCGTTCGACCACCGTTACCTGCACGGCGCGGACGCTGTGCGCTTCATCAACACACTGGATGCCTGTCTTCGCTCCGTTGGCGAAGCCGGGTAGGGGAGCAACATGCCAGGCAAGACTTCAACGCTGCGAATCAAGGCGCCGTATCTCGTTTTTATCGGCGACAACGAGGACCCGACTTACGCCAAGACCGGATACGGCCTGGTGCAATGGGTGCCTGACAAGGTGGCCGGCCAGCTCCGTCTTCCCGGTTGCAAAGTGAAGCTGGATGCACCCGACCTGACCCTGCAAGAAGCCGCGGCGCAGGGTGTGAAGAGCCTGGTGATTGGCGTCGCGCCGGTCGGTGGTGGCTTGCCAGAGCACTGGAATGCGGTGGTGCTTGAGGCCATTGAACTGGGCATGGATATCGTTGCCGGCCTGCATACGCGATTGAGTGAAAACGCTGAATTTGTCGCTGCTGCCCGCGAACATGGTGTCAGCCTGGTAGACGTGCGCGTTCCTCCAAAAGGCATTCCGGTGGGTAATGGCCAGAAGCGCGCCGGCATGCGCTTGCTCACGGTTGGCACCGATTGCGCCATCGGCAAGAAGTACACCGCCCTGGCCCTGACCAACGCGATGCAGGCGGCCGGCATGAACGCAACCTTCCGCGCCACCGGCCAGACCGGCATCATGATTGCCGGCGAGGGTATCCCGATGGATGCGGTCATCTCCGATTTTCTCTCCGGTGCGGCCGAGCTGGTCTCCCCGGCCAACACCCCGGACCACTGGGACGTGGTGGAAGGGCAGGGCTCGCTGTACAACCCCGGTTACGCGGCGGTTACGCTCGGTTTGATCCACGGTTCCCAGCCCGACGCCATGATCCTGTGCCATAAGGCCGGCCTCAAAGAGATTGCCGGCTGGCCGGGTTACCCGGTTCCAGCGCTCAATGACTGCATGGACACCTACCTGCGCGCGGCGTGGCTGACCAACCCCGCGGCGAAGTTTGTCGGGGTGAGCGTCAATACTTCGAGTCTCGATGCGGCGGAACGCCCCGACTACCTGGCGCGCATCGCCGAGGAAACCGGCTTGCCCTGCGTCGACCCGATTGCGGTGGGCGTGGAGCCGCTGGTTGAACACCTGGCGGCAACCTTCCCCAAAAACTGAGCCTGGCCCGTGCGCGTTTCGGTACATATCGAAGAATGGCCGCTGTGGACGCCGTTCCGCATCAGCAACCATGAGTGGCTGACGGCCGAAGCGCTGGTTGTCGAGATTTCCGGCGACGGCTGCGTGGGCTGCGGCGAAGCCCAGGGTGTTTACTACCTGGATGAAACCTCGGCCTCGATGCTGGAGCAGGTGCTGGATGTGGCCGACACGCTTAGCGCGGGAGTCAGCCGTGAAGCCCTGCTGAACTTGCTGCCCGCGGGCGGAGCGCGCAATGCAATTGACTGTGCTTTGTGGGACTGGGAGGCCAAGCAGTCGGGTAAGACCATCTGGCAACTGCTGGAGATTGAGCCGCAGCCAGTTACCACGGTGTTCACGGTGGGCCTGGAAGCCACGCCGGAAGCGATGGCGGAAAAAGCGCGCAAGGCGGCCGATTGCCCGGTGCTCAAGATCAAGCTGGGCGCCGACCGACCGGTGGAACGCCTGCGCGCGATTCGCGAGGCGCGTCCCGATGCTGAAATTGTGGTCGATGCCAACCAGGCCTGGCAGCCCGCCGAGTTGCAGGACATCATCGCTCGCGTCTCCGACCTTTCCATCGCCATGATCGAGCAGCCACTTCAGCGCGGCGCCGATCACTTCCCCGAGAACTTCAGCTCACCTATTCCCATTGCCGCCGACGAGTCCTGCCTCGACACTGACGAGTACGCCACCCTCAGCCCGCATTACGACATCGTCAACATCAAGCTGGACAAGACCGGCGGGTTGACCGAGGCCCTCAGGCTGGCCGAGGCGGCAAAAGCGGGTGGAAAAGACCTGATGGTAGGCAACATGGTGGGCACCTCGCTGTCGATGGCGCCGGCCTTCGTCGTTGCCCAGATGTGCAAGTTTGTCGATATCGACGGCCCCCTGCTGCTGCGCTGTGATCGCCTCAACGGCATGCGTTACCAATCCGGGCGCGTCGAGGTATTTTCGCCCGACCTCTGGGGCTGACCCTTTCCTACCGTTCGCCGCAAAGATGCTAGGCTTGGTCGCATAAAAGCACATTCGAGCAAGTCAGTGTTTGCCCGGGGTGCCATTTTCGACCCATGAACAGTCACTTGAAAGCTACTTACTTCCAGGAACCCGTCGACCAGTTCTCGTGCGTCGAGCGCGCGTGGCGGGCCCAGTTGCAGGATGAAAATCCGCACAACGTGATTTTCCTGCGCAGCCGGCCCGGCCGCTGGTCCAGCCAACCGGAAGTGTGGTCGATCAAGTACACCCTTGACGGCGACTGCTCGTTTGAACTTGGCGGCCACGAGTGCGAGGTCTTTCCCGGCTTCTGTTTCGTGATCCCGGAAGGCCAGGATTACCGGTCAACCATTCACGATGGCACTGCGCTCAGCGTGTTTGGCCGCCCACTGGCTGGCGCAGCGGTTGGCGATGCGCCGGGTGTGTTTGGCGTGTTTCCGCTCGACCGTGGCGAGCGCGCCTTGCTAAGGCAACGCGTGGAAGCCTTGCGCGCCACCATGCCCGCGACCCAGAGTGCGCATCCCGACCAGGGCCAGGAGATTTACCTCGAAGCCACCTTTCCGCTGCCGCGCTCGTGGCGCCGGCTGGCCCGCGAAATCGACTTCTGGAACCGCGGCAGCCGGGCGCAGCAGCGCGCCGCGCAGCGCCTGTTGATGGCGCGTCACTTCCTGACCTCTGGTTTTCGTGAGCACGACATCTGCACCCGCGCCGCCGATGTCGCCAACATGACGCGCAGCCACTTCTCCCGCCAGTTCTCAGCGCTGTTTGGCCAGTCGCCGCGCCAATACGTGGTGGCCTATCGTGGTGCGGTGGCGCAAAGCCTGCTGCGCTGCGGGCGACATTCTGTGGAGCAGGTTTCGGGGTTGCTGGGCTACGGCCACGCCAGCTCGCTGGCCCACCTGTTCCAGCGCCAGAACCTGCGCAATCCGCGCAGCATCCGCTCTAGCGCGAGACGCGGTGATTCCAGGTAAGTTGCGTGACCCACCAGCGGGCGCCGTCGAACAAACATTGCACTGAATTAACCCCTTCCAGGATCACCTCATCCGCTGCCGGGTTAGCCTTCGCCACGTATTCACTGAGCAGGTAAGCAAACGGAGCGGAATACATCACCTGCTGCGCAGTTTCAATCTCGTAAAAGTCGGTCGCGGCAAGGAATTCGCGGGTGTCTGCCTCGTACTCATCGAGGTTCATGTCCTGGCGCCACACGCTGCCATCGTCGTTCTTCCCGGTTCGTGTTAGTCGTGCGTCGGGGGCAAACACCAGGCGCTGGAGCTCGTTATCCAGGCCGCGCTCGGGGCCGGAAACGGAGCGGTACATGGCGGCCATCAAATTTTCCAGCGTTGCAAACTCATTGGTGGTGTCTTGGGTATCGTTCATAACGGGTTCCGGGCAGGTCATTAGCGGGGACAAGTATAGGCTGCCCGCAGTTTGGCGGCTGTTGATTTGTGCTCCATAACCCGGCTTCTGGAAGCGCCGGCAAGCAGGCACATTCGAGCACCGCAACGAGATGATCGCCCCACAGAATCAATGGTTTGACCACAAGGCGAAGACCTGATGAACCTGATTGCCATGCTGATGGCTGCCGGACTTTCCTCGGCAGCGGTAACGCCCGAAGCCGCCCGTGAGTTTGTCCAGGCGGTTGAGCAGGAATCCTACAGCCACTACACCAGCGACGCGCGACTGGCGTGGATCAACGCCACCTACATCACGGTGGATAGCCAGGCGCTGCTTACCGAGGCCAACGAAGAATCTCAAAAACGTTCGCTGGAGTGGGCGCGGCAGGCTGCTAAATTCCTCGAAATTGAAGACCAGCTCGATTACGACACCCGCCGTAAGCTCGGTTTCCTGGCGCGCAGCTTTGTCATGCCGCCGCCGAATGACCCTGCGCTCCTTTCCGAGATGAGCGAACTCCAGGTTGGCATCCCGGCGCAGTATTCCAGCTACCGCTACTGTCGGAGCGAAGATGAGTGCCTGGACTTCGAGACCATGAACAACATCATGGGCACCAGCCGTGATCCGCAGGAACTGCTGGACATCTGGCAGGGCTGGCGCGGTGTTTCGCCCGGTTTCCGTGACGATTACCAGCGCCTGGTGGAACTGATGAACGTCGGCGCCGCCGATCTTGGCTTTGTCGATGCCGGTGAACTGTGGCGTTCGGGTTACGACATGCCGGCTGATGGTTTTGCCGCAGAACTCGACCGCCTGGTGGGCCAGCTTTCGCCGCTGTACGAGGCCTTGCATTGCCATGTGCGAGCGCAGCTCAATGCGCATTACGGTGACGAAATCGCGCCCGCAACGGGGCCCATCCCCGCCCACCTGCTGGGCAACATGTGGGCCCAGACCTGGAGCAACATCTTCCCGTTGATGGGGCTGGAGGAGGCCAACACGGTTAACATCACCGAGGTGATCGAACAGCGCGGTATCGAAGAACTCGACATGGTGCGCATTGCCGAGGATTTCTTCGTTTCACTCGGCTTCGAACGGCTGCCGGAAACCTTCTGGGAGCGCTCGCTGTTCCTGCGCCCTCAAGACCGCAACGTGGTGTGCTACGCCAGCGCCTGGAACCTGGATACCCAGGAAGACGTGCGCTTGAAAATGTGCATCCAGCGCAACGAGGAAGACTTCAGCACCCTCCACCACGAACTGGGGCACAACTACTACCAGATGGCGTACAACCAGCAGGACTTTTTCTACCGCGCCAGCGCCAATGACGGCTTTCACGAGGCCGTGGGCGACACCCTTTCACTTTCGGTGACGCCGGAGTATTTCCGCCGCCTGGGCTGGATGGACGAGCAAACCCAAAGCGATGACATCGCCCTGCTGTTGAAATCTGCCCTCGATTACGTGGCGCTGGTGCCTTGGACCTACCTGGTGGACCAGTGGCGCTGGGATGTCTTCAACGGCGAAATCGCCGCGGATGAGTACAACCAGGCCTGGTGGGACCTGCGCCTCAAGTACCAGGGCATTGCCCCGCCGGTGGCGCGCGACGAAACCCAGTTCGATGCCGGTGCCAAGTACCACGTGCCGGCCTCGGTGCCTTACAACCGCTATTTCCTGGCGCGCATCCTGCAGTTCCAGTTCCACCGTTCATTGTGCGAGGAAGCCGGCTACCAGGGGCCACTGCACCTGTGCTCTATCTATGGCAGCGAAGCCGCTGGCGAGAAGCTCAATGCGATGCTGCAGATGGGCGCCAGTCGGCCGTGGCCGGAGGCCCTGGAAGTGCTGACCGGCTCACGCCAGATGGATGCAACCGCGATGGCGGACTACTACGCGCCGTTAAAAACCTGGCTGGATGAGCAGAACGAGGGCAGGCAGTGCGGTTGGTAGCCCGCGCATGACGCAGGTCGGGGCTCAGCGCCCCGCCTTCTTGCTCTTCAGTTTCGCAAGGTGCTCGTCGGCCATGCGCCAGTGGTCTTCCGAGGCCCACAGGCGTGCGAAATGATCGATGGCTTCGTGCTCCAGGTGGGGGTGGATTCGTGGAGCGGCGGCAGAGATGACGGCTTTAATCGAGCGGGCGGCATTCGAAGGCATTCTTGCGATGGCCCGGCTCAGCGCCGCAACCTCCTCGTCGAACTGTTCGCGCGGGGCGACGACTTCCACCAGTCCGAAATCACGCGCTTCCGATGCGCTCAGGCGCCTGGTCGCCGCCACCAGGAACAGCGCTCTTGATGCGCCCACCAGTTCAACCAGGCGTTCTGCGCCGCCCCAGGCGGGCATGATCCCCAGCAGCGCCTGGGTGAAACCGATAGAGGCGTCATCGGCCATGACCCGGATGTCTGCGGCCACTGCCACTTCTGCACCGCCGCCCAGTGCGTGGCCGTTGACCGCAGCGATCACCGGCACCGGGTAGGACGCCAGGCGATCGAGGAAGTGGCGCATGCGGGTGGCCATTTCGGCCGCGCCTGCCTCGTCACGGATGGCGGACAGTTCCTTGAGGTCTCCACCCGAAACAAAGGCCTTGTCCCCGGCGCCGCGCAGCACCAGCACACGTATGTCCTGACTTTCGATTTCGTCCAGCGCTGTGTGCAGGGCATCCATGGTTGGCCGGCTGATGGCGTTGCGCGCCCGTGGCCGGTCGATCACGATGGTGGCAACGTGGTTGTCCGTGGAAACAAGGACTTCCTGGCTGGTTTCGCTCATTCCATTCTCCGCCTTTTCGGCATCAATTCTGCGTCTGAGGGGCCGTGCTTCATGGGGTCAATTTTGCGCAATCCGGCAACTAATATACAATACATCAGATATCAAAGCGCCGGGTTATTGAAGGAGTTTAAGTCTTGTCAGCTGAAAAGAAATGGATGGAACAGACCGATGCCGGAATCGAGGTGGCCACGGTTTACGGGCCCGAGACGCTCCCACCATTTGAACAGATTGGCGCGCCGGGCGAGTACCCGTTTACGCGCAGCAACTTTCCAACCGGGTACCGCCATCGCCTGTGGACCTTTCGCCAGTATTCCGGATTTGGCACCGCCGAGGAATCCAATGCGCGCTACCGCTATCTGCTGAATGCCGGTGGCACCGGGCTATCGGTGGCCATGGACCTGCCCACCCAGTGCGGCTACGACTCGGACGATCCCCAGGTGGAAGGCGAAGTGGGCCGGGTGGGCGTGGCCATCGACAGCCTCAAGGATGCGGAAATCCTGTTCAAGGATATTCCGCTCGACCAGATCAGCACCAGTTTCACCATCAACGGTACGGCGGCGATCATTCTCGCGTTTTACGTGGCTGCGGCCGAGCGCTCCGGCGTTGCGCGACACAAGCTGCGCGGCACCATCCAGAACGATGTGTTGAAGGAGTACGCCTCGCGGGGAACCTGGATCTGGCCGCCGGGACCGTCGATGCGCCTGATTGCCGACACCATTGAGTACTGCGCCGAGGAGATTCCGCGTTTCAATGCCACCTCGGTGGCCGGGGCGCATTTTCGTGATGCCGGCGCCAACGCCATCCAGGAGATGGCCTTCACCCTTTCGGACGGTATTGCCTACTGCGAAGAAGTGATCTCTCGCGGGCGCCTGACCATCGACCAGTTTGCGCCGCAGATCAGTTTCTTTTTCTACACCCATGGCGATTTCTTCGAGGAAGTTGCCAAGTATCGTGCCGGGCGCAGGATCTGGGCATCGATTGTGCGTGAACGCTTCGGCGCGAAGGAAGACCGCTCGGCGATGTTCCGTTTCGGCTGCGTGTGTGGCGGTGCTTCGCTGTACGGGCCGCAGGCGAAAAATAACCAGGTGCGGGTGGCTTACGAGGCCATGGCTTCCATCTTTGGCGGCGTGCAGTCGATGTTCACTGCCGCCTGGGATGAACCGTTTGCGCTGCCGACCGAGGAATCGGCCACCCTGGCCCTGCGCACGCAACAGATCCTGGCTTACGAGACCGGCGCCGCGCGGGTGGTTGATCCACTGGGTGGGTCGTACTATGTAGAATCGCTTACGGACGAAACCGAGCGCCAGGTTCGCGCCCTGATGGATGAAATCGAGTCGCTCGGTGGAATGGTCCAGGCGGTCCAAAGCGGGTTTGTCCAGTCGAAGATTGCCGATGAGGCCTACTCCATGCAGAAAAAGCTGGAGTCCGGTGAAAAGCCGGTGGTGGGCGTCAACCTGTTCGAGACCGAGGAGCCAGCGCCGCAGGTGGAAATGTATGAGCTCAACGAGGCCGATCGCCAACGCCAGGTAGACCGGCTGCAAAAGGTGAAGCAAGAGCGCGATAATGCGCAGGTCGAATCGTTGCTGGAGAAGCTTGAGCAGCAGGCGGCGCAGGATGATGTCAACCTGATGCCGGTGCTGGTGGAGTGCGCACATGCTTATTGCACCGTGGGTGAGATGGTGAAAGTACTGAAAAAGGTTTGGGGCGAGTTCGACCAGCCGGTGGTGTTCTGACCATGGCGGTAACGGATCAGTCATCCAGCGCAAGCGAACCGCGCGGGCCGCTGGCCGGCGTGCGCGTGCTGGATATCTGTCACTTCCTTGCCGGGCCTTACGCCACGTTGGCGATGGCTGAGATGGGCGCCGACGTGATCAAGGTCGAGGACATCGACCGGCTCGACGCGTCCCGCTCCGTGGGGCCGCACTTCATGAAGGAACAGTCTGTCTACTTTGCCTCGCTGAACTGGAACAAGCGCTCGTTGGCTGTCCGCCTTGCCGACCCCGAGGGGTACCAGGTGGTGAAGGACCTGGTGCGCACCGCGGATGTGGTGGTTGATAACTACAGCCCGGGTGTAATGGCCAAGCTGGGGCTCGATTACGAAACGCTGTCGCAGATTAATCCGCGCATTATCTGTTGCTCGGTATCCGGCTTTGGTCGCAGCGGACCCTATGCAAATCGGCCGGCCTACGATTACACCATCCAGGCCCTCACCGGCGTGATGAGCGTGACCGGCGAACCCGGGCAACTACCCGGCAAGGCCGGAATTTCCTATGTCGACCACAGCAGCGGCCTGGCGGCGGCGCTGTCAGTCTGCGCCGCGCTCTACCAGCGCGAGTCCACGGGCAAGGGCCGCTTCGTTGATGTGTCTCTGCTTGACGTCCAGGTATCAATGCTCAGTTACCTGGCCAGTTGGCAGTTGAATGCCGGTGATACGCCCGAACGCGTGGCCGGTGGCGCTCACCCAACCATCGTTCCTGCCCAGCAGTTCATTACTGCGGACGGGCACGTTTCATTGTTCGTCGGCAACGACGCCATGTGGCGCAGGCTGGTGGAAGTGCTGGACGATGACAGCCTGCGCGACCCGGCGTACCAGACCAACGTTGGCCGCCTGGAAAACCGCAAAGCGCTGGTCTCCAGGCTGCAGGCGGTGTTCATGCGTTATGGCAGTCACGAGCTTTCAGAGCTGCTGGTTGAAAACCGCGTTCCCTGCGCGCCGGTCAATA
Source organism: Gammaproteobacteria bacterium (assembly GCA_030428105.1). Lineage (GTDB taxonomy): Bacteria > Pseudomonadota > Gammaproteobacteria > Xanthomonadales > SZUA-36 > JAUIBE01. The sequence continues at coordinate 112,459 of JAUIBE010000004.1, read as the reverse complement.
CCATTGCCCAGGCGCTGGAAAACCCGCAGGTCCGCGAACGCGGCCTGGTCGACTCCTGCGAGCATCCGCACTATGGCGCATACCAGCACGTACGCGGGCCGGTGCCTGGCTTGCGCGACGCCGCGCCGGGAAGGGCGGCACCGCTGGTTGGTGAGCACACCAGCGAGATACTTTCCAGCATCGGCTACGCGGATGACAAGATTGAAAGCCTGCTCAATCGAAATGTAGTGAGCACTCGTCTATCATGATCAGCTTATCGAGGGAGAGGTTCAGTAAGTGACCAGACTGAATAATCTTAACGCTACGGTCAGGGACCGGGTCACAGAAGAGCTGCGCGAACGCATTCTAACCGGACGCCTGTTGCCCGGGGAAAGGCTCGATATCAACGAGCTCAGCGCAGAGTTTGGTACTTCAAGGACACCGGTGCGGGAAGCCATCCTGGCTTTGTCGCATGATGGCCTGGCGCGGATGGCGCCGCGCAGTGGCGCCACGGTTATCGGGTTGACCCCAATCGACATCGAAGACAACTTCGAGTTGATGGCGGTGTTGGCCGGAGTCGCCGCGATGTGGGCCAGCCAGCGCGCGACCGACGAAGAGCGCGCAAAGCTACGGGAACTGGCAAACGCCGTCGGCAGTGCAGCCAGGAACGGTGGCAACGTTGCTGAGGCCAACCGCGAGTTTCACCGCCACATCAACCTGATTGCGGGTTCCGCCCGTCTGGTTTCGATGCTGAACAACACCCGCAAACTGGTTCCGCAAACCTTTTTCGACGTGATTCCCGAGCAGATCGAACTGAGCCTGAAAGAGCACGATGAGCTGGTGAATGCCATCGTCGACGGCGAAAGCACTCGCGCCCGCGAAATTGCCGAGTTGCACCTGCAAAGGGCCGGGGAACTGCTTGCCGAGCGCTACACCTCGCTGATGTCCAGGCAAATCGAGGAAAGCAAGTTGGCCTCAGATTCCGAAACAGGCGGTGGCTGACAGTCCCGCCTCGGCTGGTGGCGCGCTTGCCGGCCTGAAAATCATCGAATTTGCCGGCCTGGGGCCGGTCCCTTTTGCAGCCATGATGTTGGCGGATCACGGCGCCGATGTGATTCGCCTTGAACGCCCCGGTGCCCCCTTTGACCCCCACGACCCGGTTCAGCGCAATCGGCGCTCGGTGTGTATCAATCTCAAGTCCGAAGCGGGCCTGGACCTGGCATTGCGCCTGGCGGACCAGGCCGACGTGGTGCTTGAAGGCTTTCGGCCGGGCGTGATGGAACGCCTTGGCCTGGGCCCGGATGTGCTGCTCAAGCGCAACCCTGGCCTGGTGTTTGGACGGTTGAGTGGCTGGGGCCAAACCGGGCCTATGGCCGACCAGCCAGGGCGCGATATCAACTACCTGTCTCTCACAGGAATACTGGCTGCGCTGGGCGCGCCGGGCGAACCTCCGCCTCCCCCCTTGAACCTGGTCGGGGACTACGGTGGTGGTGCCATGATGTTCCTCGCAGGTCTGCTGATGGCCCTTGTTTCGCGTGCCACCAGCGGCCAGGGGCAGGTGGTGGACGCCTCCATCCTGGCGGGATCAAATTTTCTTTCTGCCTGGGTGCGCGGCCAGGTTTCTGGCTATCGCTGGGAACAGCGGCGCGGGGCCAACCTGCTGGATGGCGGTGCGCCGTTCTACCGCTGCTACGCCTGTGCCTGCGGCAACTGGGTGGCGGTTGGCGCCATTGACCCAGCTTCCTACGCCAGCCTGATGGATTTGCTGGAAATCGACAGCCAGAGCCCTCTTCGAACCGAGCAGTTCGATCGCAAGCAGTGGCCGCAGATGAGCGATGAGATGGCCGAACGGTTTGCCACGCAAAGCCGGGCAGCATGGCTTGCACGTGCAGGCGATGGCGATTGCTGCGTGACCCCGGTTTTGAACTTCGATGAATCGGCCGCCCACCCGCACATGGTGGCCAACAATATCAACCTGGAAGTGGATGCGGTGACTCAGCCGTCGCCGTCGCCGTCCCTGTCTGCAACCCCCGCGCCAGCGGTACGCGGCCCGGTGCAACCGGGTACACATACACGCGAGGTGCTGGAGGACCTGGGTCTGGACGCGGCAGCCATAGACCGACTGCTTGAAAGCAAGGTGGTTGCCTGAGCGATTTCTTGCGCTGGCTTAGCCGGCTGTGCGTTTGGGGAAGTGGCTTTTATGCAGCGCCGCAGCAGCGGTAACAGGGTCGGTCGACTTGTCGGCCAGGTCACGCGCCAGGTCGGGGTGATTGCCCGGGGTAAGCATTTCACTGGCTTCGCGAACCAGTCGTGCAATCACCAGTTGTTCTAACTCGGACCACGCGCGCGAAGCGCGTCTTTCATCCAGCTCACCATTTTCTTCCATCCATTGTCGATGTTCGATGATGTTATCGAGCAGGGTCTCCACGGATTCGCCCCGGGTGGCCACGGTGCAGGTTATGGATGGGCTCCAGTCCGACTGCGAACTGCGCAGGCTCAGCATCTGGCGCAGTTCGCGCTCGGTTTGCTCTGTACCTTCCCGGTCTGCCTTGTTGATGGCGAACAGGTCTGCGATTTCCAGCAAGCCGGCTTTGGCGGCCTGCACCTCGTCGCCCCAGCCGGGGTTGAGCACCACCAGCGTGGTATCGGCGGCCCGGGAAATGGCCAGTTCAACCTGGCCCACACCCACGGTCTCGACGATGATCCAGTCGAAACCGGCAGCATCCAGCACCCGCACGGCGCCCGAGGTTGCCACCGAGAGCCCACCGAGGTTGCCGCGTGTGGCCATGGAGCGAATGAATACATCATCGTCCTGTGCATGGGTCGCCATGCGCACTCGGTCACCAAGAATCGCGCCGCCGGAAGTGGGTGAGCTTGGGTCTATGGCCAGGATGGCCAGGCGAAACCCTCTTTCTCGCAGGACGGTTGCCAGGCTGCTGGTGAGGGTGGACTTGCCGGCGCCGGGCGCGCCAGTCACGCCCAGTGTGAACGCACCGCCGGTTTTCGGGTGACAATGCCGTGAGATTTCTTGTGCGGGTTCGCCGCCTTTTTCCACCAGCGAGAGCAGGCGTCCAAGCGCCGCTTCATCGCCTGACTGCGCCTGGGAAAGCAGCGTTTCTGCGCTGGCCCTGCCTGCGCTCATTGAGCGGCTTGTTTCGCTCTTCCACCAGCGCCCGGCAACGGCTGACCAGGTCTTCCATGCGGGTTCCGGTGGGGAACACGTCTGCAGCGCCAAGCTCCTTGAGTTTCGCAATGTCGGCCTCGGGAACCGTGCCGCCGACGATGATTTTGGCGTGGCCGACGTTGGCTTCCTTCAAGGCGGCAACGGTGCTGCGGGTAAGCGCAATATGCGCGCCGCTGAGAATGCTCAGGCCGACGATGTCGACGTCTTCCTGGGCTGCCATGCGTGCAATCAGGGCAGGTTCCTGGCGAATGCCGGTATAAATCACCTCGAATCCGGCATCACGCAGGGTTCGGGCGACAATTTTTGCGCCGCGGTCGTGACCGTCCAGGCCGGGTTTTGCTACCAGTACACGTGCATTCATGGCTTATTTTCCCAGTGATCCAGTTGAGTTTTTCATTCGCAATCAAAATTGATATATTATATTTTACATGCGAGCCGTGCCCCGTCTCAAGCTTCGCAGGTAATAACGGGGGACGATTTCAACCGCTTGCTCGATTCTGACAGATATTGCGTAACCACGGCGCTCAAGGAAAACACATGAGTAAATACCTCAAAGCATTTGAAGACTACATGCGCAACAGCTATGCGACGGCGATGGCAGAGACCAATCCGCACCGACGCGCCATTCTGCTGAACTACAACCGCCACGCGGCACTGGAGTTCAGTGACCTGTGGCAGCACATTTTTACCGACAAGATGACCATCGCGGAGCCGCACTACCAGGTGCAACTGGGCACACCGGACCTGCTGGACTTCGACGGTCTCGAGCCGGTGAAAGGGTTTTATTCCGCACTCAATGAGCGCGTCGTCTGGCTTCAGGAAGAGCAATTGTTCGTCAATGACTGGGGCCTGGCGTCCTACTCAACCTTCGGCCAGTTCGTTACCGGTGCAGAAGCCCAGGAGATGGGTTACGAGGTTGATGACCTCGAGGCCACTTACATCCTGCAATGCCCGCTGGCGATGTTCTGGCCCTACACCGAGGACGCCAAGCTGATTGGCGAAGACGTGTTCCAGTTGGCGCCGTTTACGTTGATCAAGCCGGACCCCGAGGATGTGTTCACCTTTGATGAACGCAAGCGAATGCTCAGCCAGTTTATTGGCGACATGTCCGACTTCGATTGATCGTTGGCTTCCGGTTCACGCCTTAAATGACCGCTGATCTACATTCGGCACCATCACAATCGGACTGCGATTCCGGTCACGCGCCCGCGTTGGCGCAGTGGCTGACCTCACGCAGGGAAGCATTTTTGGGCAGGGACGCCTTGATTTCCGCCGAGGGCGGGTCTGCATTGCGGGCCGACGAGCTCGACCTTCGCTCGGCCAGGATCGCTGCCGGGTTGCAGGCGCTCGGGCTGCGCCCCGGCGATGCAGTTGCGATCCTGTTGCCCAACCGTCCCGACTGGTTGCTGGTGCATTTCGCGGCTGCACGGCTGGGCTTGCTGACCATCCCCATCAATACCTGGAGCAAGGCCACCGAGGTTGATCACTACCTGTCCCTGGGCGCTTGCCGGGCGGTATTTGTCGACTCGCAGTTCCGGGGCATTGATTTCACCGCGATACTGGGTGCCGCGCACCAGGCCATGAAGGAGCGGGGCAAGGCTTCGCTGGAATGGCTGATCGAGCTGGCGGACGCGGAATCGGCGCCGGGTGAGATTACGGGTGTGCGGCGCGAAAACCTGGCGGCCATCGAGGCCAGCGGGGCGGCGCTGGAAGCCCCGGACAACGCCCTCAATGAGCGCATGATTGCGTTCTCCACTTCGGGCACTACCTCTGCGCCAAAGCTGGCTGTGCACCGTGAGCCCGTGCTGCTTTCGCATGCGCAGGCAGTTGCAAGCCGAGCAGCAATTACGGCCAATGACGTGGTACTGGGTGCGCTGCCGCCTTGTGGCGCCTATGGCTACACCCTGCTCCTGGCCGCCATGTCCGCCGGCGCTCGCGCCATCATGGTGGAAGAGTACGACACCGCCAAAATAGTTGAGACCATCGCTCGTCATGGGGTGACGATGATGGCGCTGACTGAGCCGTTGATGCGAAAACTGCTGGACCACGCCAGTGACAACCCGGCGGACCTGGCTTCACTGCGGCTGGTCTTCTCCGCCGGCGGCTCTCTCGAGTCCGTGGTCGCGCGCGCCGAAACGGAGTTTGGATTCCGCCTGACCAATGTTTACGGCTCCTCGGAAGTATTGGCGCTGGCCTCTTTCTGGGGTGACAACGCAGGTATCGAGCAGCGCAGCGCAGCGGGCGGGGTGCTGGTCAGTCCCGGTATGCAAGTGCGCGTGGCAAGTGAAAATGACGAGGAACTGGCGCCTGGCACCCACGGCGAACTACAGTTCAAAGGCCCCGTGGTGACCCGCGGATACCTGGCTAACCCGGAGGCCACGGCAGCCGCCCGGACCACGGACGGCTGGTACCGGTCACAGGACCTCGGTTGCCTGCCGGACGACAGCGGCCAGCAATTTCTCTACATCTCACGGCTGGGTGACGCCATGCGGCTGAAAGGCTTCCTGGTGAACCCGGGCGAAATTGAGTCGATGCTGCAAAGTCATCCGGATGTCAGCGCCGCACAGGTTGTGGCCATTCCGGACGGACAGGGCGAAGAGTTGGCGGCGGCATTCGTCATTCTCCGGGAAGGGGCCGGGGTGGACGATGTAGCACTCAGGGCCTTCTGCAAGGAAAACATGGCCTCTTACAAGGTGCCATCGGTGCTCCAGGTGCTCCAGCAGTTCCCCATGACTCGAAGCGCCAATGGAGACAAGGTTGTGAAACACAAATTGCGAGACCTGGCCAGGGAGGCTTTGAATCAATGACGAATGGCAAGTTAATGCTGGGCTTCGCCGGCGACCTGCTGGTTGACCGTGACCAGCCCGACAAGGCATTCGACCTGGTGCGTGATGCGCTCGCCGAGCCCGACCTGCTGTCCGGTAATTGCGAGTGCGCTTATGCCGAAAACGTGGAGCACTCGCCCGGAGTGACGGTGCCAGTGACTGCCGATCCGGCCAACGTTCCCTCCATGGCCAATGCTGGCTTTGACCTGCTGACACTGGCCAACAATCACGCCCTGGACGCCGGCCATAAAGGCCTGTTCGAGATGCACCGGCACCTGGAAGCAGCCGGCATCGCGCATGTGGGTACCGGGCACAATCTTGATGACGCCCGCAAGCCAGCGTTTCTGGAAGCCAACGGCAAAACCGTGGCGTACCTGGCCTACGCATCATTTTTCCCGCGCGGCTACGAGGCGCTGGACGACTGGCCGGGCCTGGCGCCGGCGCGTGCGCATAACTACTACCGCGACCTCTTACCCAACGTGTGGTCGCCTGGAACACCGCCGGTTTGCTCAACGGTTCCCGTGCAAGAGGATATGGACCACATCCGCGAAGACATACTGTCGGCGCGCGCCGAGGCAGACATTGTCGTGGTCCAGTTTCACGGCGGTGACTACAAGCGCCCCTTTGTCCTGAGCGACCACGAGACCCGCCTGGCGCACTTCGCGGTGGACCATGGCGCAGATGCGGTGATTGGACATCACCACCACGTGCTGCGGGGCATGGAGTGGTACCGGGGTTCGCCCATCTTCTACGGGCTTGGCCATTTTGTTTTCGACCTTTCCGAATTCCGCGGTCCCAGGGAAATTGTCCAGGACCAGCCGCCCCGTGACCCTGAAACCGATGAGTCATACGCCCTGGCGCCACGCGAGGGCTGGCCGCTGCTGCCATGGCACCGGGACGCAAGGATGACCGCGTTGGCGTGGCTGCGCGTGGACGAACCCGGAAAGCGCCGTGCTGGCTTCCTGCCGTGCATGCTCAATCGTGAGGGCCAGGTCTACCCGGTTGACGCCAACTCCAGCGAAGGCCAGCAGGTCATTAACTACATAGCTAAGGGGTCAGCCCACGAAAACCTGAATGCCTCGTTCGAAGTCTCCGAAGGCATCCAGATGGCCGGATTGGCTACCTGCGAACTACTACCCCGCGGCGGAGGGCACGCGGGAACCCCAGGCGCATAACGCGAAACGAACAAGACGAAGAAGGTGTTTTGAATGGATCTGGACCTGAACGGAAAAGTGGCGCTGGTGACGGGAGCGGCGCGTGGAATAGGGCGTTCGATCGCTTGCGCGCTGCATGACAGCGGGGCATCGGTTGCCTTCCTGGACATTGATGAAACATTGGCCGAAGCGGCTGCTGCGGAGCTCGACTCGCCCCGCGCCATGGGCATTGCGGCCGACGTTGTGGATCTGGACCAGGTGAACAACGCGGTGCAGGCGATAGCCGATCGCTGGCATAGCCCGGACATCCTGGTCAATAACGCAGGATTTCCGAGCGACGGGTTCCTAACCAGGATCGACGTTGAAGATTGGCGCAGGGTGGTGGATGTCATCCTGATCGGCGCCTTCAACTGTGTACGGGCGACGATCCCGGCAATGCATGAGCGCAACTGGGGCCGCGTCATCAATATTTCATCGCGCTCCCACCTTGGTAATCCCGGGCAAACCAACTACTCCGCCGCCAAGGCCGGCCTGAATGGATTTACCCGGGCCCTGAGCCTGGAAAGCGGACGCTTCGGCGTCACGGTCAATGCGGTGGCCCCGGGCTTTATCGAAACCGAGGGGATGTTGGCACTGGAAAACTACGACGTGCTCAAGCAGCGCTCCATTGAAAAATCTCCACTGAACCGCGTCGGCCAACCTGAGGAAATTGCCGATGCGGTGTTGTTCCTGGCCAGCAACAGCGCAGGCTATATCAGTGGCGAGGTTCTGCACGTAACCGGGGGGCGCTACTCATGACAACCACCCATGAAGTAACCGCGACAAGGCCCGCCGCACCGGAAATTTCCGTGCGCTATTTCGAGGACCTGGCCGAGGGCATGACTTACGAAAGTGCTGCACGAACGGTCACCGAGGCGGACGTGGTGGCGTTCGCAGGGCTTTCCGGCGATTACAACGCCTTGCACATCGACGAGGTGTACGCCTCGGGCACAGTCCATGGCGGGCGTATCGCCCATGGCCTGTTGGTGTTGTCGATTCTTTCCGGGTTGTGCACCCGGGTTCCGCTCATGCAGTCGCTGGGAGAAACCATCGTTGGCCTGGGCGGCCTGGAGTGCAAATGGAAGCGTTCCACCAAGATCGGCGACACCCTGCACGTCAGGCTTGAGGTCACCAGCCTGCGACGCACCAGCAAGGGAGACCGCGGCATCGTTGTGCTCCAGCGAGATGCGCTGAACCAGCATGGCGAGGTGGTGCTTGAGAGTATTTGGACATTGATTGTCGCCTGCCGCGACAAGGAACCAGCAGCATGAGCCAAGACCAGATCCTGGTATGTGGCCACGACCTCGTCGAGGACGTGATGGGCCAATGGAGCTTCGCCGAACTGACCTACACGGCGATGACCGGCGGGCAGCGGCCGACGCCGGAACAGGCGCGGATGATCGATGTGTTGTTGACCACTTTTGTCGACCACGGCGTGACACCCAGTTCCCTCGCGACCCGTCTCACCTTGCTGGGTGCGCCCGAGTCGATGCAGGCAGCGATCGCGTCCGGGCTGAATGGCGCCGGCTCACGCTACCTGGGCACCATGCAGCTCACCGCGGCCCTGCTCCAGGATGCGCTGGCCGAAGCGCCTGGCGAGGTCGACTTGCTGGCCATTCCAGCGTTGGCGGAAAAGATTGTCGAACGCGCCAGGTCGCGTGGCGAAAAGATACCCGGCCTGGGTCACCCGGAGCACAAGAACGGCGACCCCCGCACCCCGAAGCTGATGGAAATTGCCAGGCAGACCGGGGTGGCCGGTGCGGCTTGCGCGCTGCTGTTTGCGGTTGCCGATGCTTTCGCGGCAAGTAGTGGTAAATCACTGGTGGTGAATGCTGCCGGGCTTTCTGGCGCCATCGTTCTCGATATGGGCCTGCCGCCCGAGGCCGGAAAAGGGCTGGCGGTTATTTCCCGCGCCGCCGGGCTGGTGGGCACTGTGCTGGACGAAATGCGCAACCCCCAGGCCCAGGGCATCTGGGACGAACTGCGATAGACCGCGCCAGGCTGTGCGGTCAGTGAACCCCATTCCTCGGAGACAGTTATGAGCAGGTTTGAAAACAAGGTCGCAATCGTTTTGGGCGCTTCTGATGCCCGTTCCATGGGAGGCGTTATTGCACGCCGCCTGGTGGAGGAGGGCGCCACGGTCATCGTCGCTTCCCGGCGACAGGAGAAAGTCGATGCGCTGGCGGCCGAGATCGGTGCCGAGGGCCAGGTATGTGACATCACGGTTGAATCCGATCTCGAGGCGCTGGCGAAGTCGGCGGTTGAGCGCCATGGTCATTTGGACCTTGCGGTGAACTGTGCCGGCGAGGCCATCATGGGCCACATCGCCGAGACCGACGAAGCCACATTGCGCCGGGCTGTTGATATTCACTACGTTGGCCCATTCCTGTTTTTGAAGCACATGGCTGCGCAGATGAAACGCGGCGCATCCATTGTGACCTTGTCTTCCATTACCGCCACCTTGCCCTGGCCAAATCACGCGGCCTACATGGGCGCCAAGGCCGGCACCGAGCACCTGGTGCGCATTGCCGCGCTCGAATACGGCAACCAGGGCATCAAGGTGAACGCCGTATCACCCGGCTTTACGCCCAGCCCCATGACCGACGGCTTCATGGAGGTTGAGGGCGTGGCCGAGGCGTTTGAAGAAGAAATCCCGCTGGGGCGTTTGAACACAGCAGATGATGTGGCAGCCACGGTCCTGTGGCTGTGCAGCGAAGAAGCCTATCTAACCGGCCAGATCCTGCAGCCCAACGGGGGTAACACTTTGCGCCGTCTTCCCATGCTCAACCTGGGCTGAAATCAGCACCCGATTCAGCGCCACAAAACCCTGGAAAAACACCACCGGATCCATCTGTCAGACCCTTCGTGACATCTTATATATTAGATGCTATATTCTTCATTAGGCATACGTAATAGACACCAATCCCGGAATTTTCCGGATAAAAAGAGTGGCCTGTGCCTGGTTCCTACGTTCGGAGGAAGCAATGAACCAATCAAAAGTACTGGGGATAGTCTTAGCTTGTTTTTCGCTTGCACCGGTTCTCCCGGTCATGACCGCAGAAGTGGCGCAGGCGCAGGTCCTTGAAGAAATTGTTGTAACCGCGCGCGCCAGGGAAGAGTCCCTGGATGACGTGCCAACCCTTGTCAGCGTGCTTACCGAGTCTGATATTCAGCGGGCCGGCATTGAAAGCGCCGACGAGATCGTGGCGCTGACACCTGGCGTCACCATGTTTTACGGCTCCTACGCAGCCGATATGCAGGTCAGCATCCGCGGCCTTGCCAGGGCGCGCGATGCCGAGGCCAACTTCGCCTACATCATCGACGGCATTCACTATTCCAACCCGTGGGCGTTCAAGCGCGAGTACTCCGACCTCAAGCAGGTTGAAGTGATCAAAGGACCGCAGGGCGCCTTCTACGGTCGCTCAGCCTCGTCGGGCGCGGTGATTCCACCCGCGACCCCAGCATGGAGGCAGAGGCGGAGATCGGCACCAGCGTTGCTTCCAACAGCACCTACACCGCGGATGCGATGATTTCCGGCCCGTTGGTTGAAGACACGCTGTACGGAAGGTTCAGCGTGGATTACCGCAAGACCGATGGCTGGTTCTACAACAACTATCGGCAAACCGATGACGAGTTGAATGACGCCAAGGAGTGGAGCGTCAACGGCCGGCTGCTCTGGGAAGTGAACGACAAGCTGACCGTGGACACCAAGCTGCGCTACAGCGAGTACGAGGGCGGCTCCATTGCCTTCAACGCAGCCTTCGCGCTGCCGCTGTTCGAGGCGTTTATCGGCCCGGACGCGTTCATTGATGTGAACGAGCAGGATTTCGTGTTCTCGCCCAACGTCACGTCGCCGAACAAGAACAACAACACCGAGATTTCGGTCAAAGCCGATTACGACCTGGATTGGGGAACGCTGAGCGCGTGGGTGCTGCATGCCGACATGGAAGACGGCTACATCGCGGACGGCACCAGTGGTTCGTTCGGATTCTTCTTCGACGAGGCCACCTGTATCCAGACCGCCATGGAGACGGCCGGTTTTCCGGTGCAGTCGCCCGGCATCCTGACCGGTGACCCCAATACCTCGGTGTGGACCCCGTTCTCCCCGTCAACCTGTGACGGTTTCCAGTACAACGAGCACAACCAGACCGACACCAGTTTCCAGGTCTCGCTGACCTCGGGCGCAGACCAGCGCCTGCGCTGGCAAACGGGTATCTACTTCCTGGATCTGGAACGCTATGTTGGGGTTTCGCAGCAGCGCGACGATGGCCGCGACAACCTGCCGCGCAACTTCTCCACCGACCTGGTGGAGGCCCTGCTGCTCGATACATTCAACACCGACGTCTGGGCGGTGTTTGGCTCTATCAACTACGACATCACCGACACCCTGGAGGCCAGCGTGGCGCTGCGTTACGACCGCGAATCCCGCAGCGTAACCAGCCACGTTCCTTCGCCAAGCCAGCAGACTTCAACCTACATCGACCCGTGTAATGACCCGGCCTTTGGCATCGGCGGTTGTACCCTGGACGGGGTGCCCATCGAGGGCTCACCGCTGAACCCGGCCTACTTTGTCGATTTCTCGACCGGTGTATTGCGCGATTCCATTCCGGATCGCAGCGAGGATTTCTCCGAGTGGCAGCCCAAGGTGAGCCTTGCCTGGAATGCTTCCGAAAACTGGACCTTCTTCGGTAGCTGGGGCATCGGTTTCAAGAGCGGTGGCTTCAACAACTCCGGAACCAGTGAAACGGTGGAATATTTCCTGGTTGAGCCAGGTATTCCGCTGGGTTCCTTCCTGCTGACGCCGCCGGGCATCTACGAGAAGGAAACCTCCAGCTCCTACGAACTTGGCTTCCGCTCAACACTGGCCGATGGCCGCCTGTCGCTCGATGGCGCGGTGTTCTACACCGACATCGATGACATGCAGTTCTTCGAGTTCTACGTGGGCTCATTCGGTTTGCTGCGCGTTGTTGAGAACATCGACCGGGCCTCGCTGCAAGGCTACGAGCTGGGCGCCACCGCCTACCTCACCGACAACTTCAGCCTGAGTGCTGCGTACAGCGCCGTGGATGGAGAAATCAAGGAATTCGCCCTGCGAACCAACACGGTGGGCAACGAGATTCCCAGCGCGGCGGAGTACACCATCAACGTGACCGCGCAGTACGTTCAGCCACTGAGTTCAGGCATGGACTTCTTCACCCGTGTCGACTACTCGCGCGTTGGTCCCACCTGGTTCCACGCGGTTCAGGACGACCAGGTAGCGGCCACACTGCAGGGATTGCCGGCTTCGATCGGTACCGACCTGTCACGCTCGCAACGCGACGCCTACGGCCTGTTCAACGTGCGCGTTGGGCTTGAGGCTGAAAAGTGGCGGGCTTCCGTGTTTGCCAACAACGCCACCGACGAGGACTTCCTGGGTGAAGTGCTGGTGGTGCCGGAGTTCGGCGGGTCCTTTGTGCACCCGGGGTCGCTTTCAGAGCGCTTTATCGGCGTGGAGTTTGATTACCGCTTCTTCTGATAGAACATTCGTGACAGCCGCTGGCTGGCTTTCTCCTGTCTTCCTGGAAAGCCAGCCAGCACTTTGATGGCTCCTGGAGTCTCATTTGCGGCAGCCGGGTAGGCACCTTTCTCAAGAAAAATCTGCTCTATACTGCGCGGATGGAGATCGTATCAGCCGCAACCTTGCTGTTCCTTGTCATGGATCCGCTCGGAAACATCCCAATTTTTCTCTCCGTGCTCGACGATGTCGCACCGGAACGGCGCACCCGCGTTCTGTTGCGCGAACTGTTCCTGGCGCTGGTCGTGCTGCTGCTGTTCCTGTATTGCGGGCAGTACTTGCTGGGCTTCCTGCATCTTAGTGAGCACTCGATTCGAATTGCCGGCGGCATCATCCTGTTCCTGATCGCTCTTAAGATGGTGTTCCCCGTGGCGCGATCTGCCCATGCGTCCGAAGACCTGCAAGGCGAGCCCCTGCTGGTACCCCTGGCCATTCCCATGGTGGCCGGGCCGTCCGCTATGGCGGTGCTGATGCTGATGTCTTCCAACGACCCCGACCGCATGCTCGAATGGACACTTGCCCTGGTGGCGGCGTGGGTGCTGAGTTCGGTTATTTTGCTTTCCGCCACGCGTCTGAAGCGTTACCTGGGAAGGCGGGGGCTCATTGCATTGGAGCGACTCATGGGTATGGTTTTGATCGCGCTGGCTGTGCAAATGCTGCTGGAGGGGGTTGCTACTTACCTGGCCGAGGTGCGCTGAACACACTCCTTCGGCCGAGCATTGGGCCGCAAGCCTCGATGGTCGAGGGCACTCCGCCCAGCGTTTTTCCCGACGGTTCGGGTTCCTTTTCTGCCGCTCACTGTCGTAAGGTTTCGGTTTTCCAGATACCGTGAACCTGTGAACGCGCAAAAAGCCAGACCCAAACTCCAGGTTGCCCCGATGATGGACTGGACCGATCGCCACTGCCGTTATTTCCACCGGCTGTTGGCGCCGTCGGCGTGGCTGTACACAGAGATGGTCACCACGGGTGCGATTCTGCACGGCGACCGCGAGCGGTTGCTGGGCTTTCATGAGAAAGAGCACCCCGTTGCCCTGCAACTGGGTGGCAGCGAGCCGGGTGAGCTCGCCGAGTGCGCGCGGATCGGCGAGCAGTGGGGTTACGACGAGATCAACCTGAACGTGGGTTGTCCCTCCGACCGGGTGCAGAAAGGCCGCTTTGGCGCCTGCCTGATGCGCGAGCCAGAACTGGTGCGCGATTGCATTGGCGCGATGCTCAATGCGGTGGAGATTCCGGTGACGGTGAAAACCCGCCTGGGTGTCGATGAACTCGACAACTACGAATATTTTCGCGGCTTTATCGACACGGTGGCGGAGTCGGGCTGCGACCAGTTTATCGTGCACGCCCGCAAAGCCTGGCTGTCGGGCCTGAGCCCGAAAGAAAACCGCGAGGTGCCCGAGCTGCGCCCCGAATGGGTGCTGCAACTTCGCGAGGAGCGCCCCGAACTGGAACTGGTGATCAACGGCGGAGTGCGCAGCCTGGAAACGGTGAACCAGTACCTTGAATCGCTGGATGGCGTCATGCTGGGCCGCGCTGCCTACCAGGACCCATGGATCCTGGCCCAGTGTGAGCACGCCATTTTCGGAACGCCGCTGCCGACGCGCGAGTCGGTGGTTGAGGCATTGGGGGAGTACCTGAAGGAGTTGGTGGATTCAGGCCAGCCAGTGAAGCGATTGACCCGTCACGTTTTGGGGCTGTTCCAGGGCCAGCCCGGCGCCAAGGTCTGGCGCCGCTATCTCAGCCAGAATGCGCACCTGGATGGCGCCAACGTGAAAATTCTTGACGAGGCGCTGGCGCAAATGGCCGGCGCGTACTCGGCTTTGCATATTCGGCGTTCAGACGAATTGACCGCCTGAGCGAGGCTCAGCCGCAGTTGACGCCGAGCAGTTTTTCCGCGTTTGGGTTGAGTCGTTTAGAGCCTTCGCGTAACAACTCGGACGAGTCCTTCAGGAAGTTGCGAATGGTTTCAAGCTCGTCAGCGTTGAAGCGCCCCAGTCGATCGCGCGTTTTCGACTTCAGCGGCAGAATCTGGCTGTAAATCACGTCGATCTTCTCGGGTACCGCTTCAACCTTGATGCGGCGGCGGTCACGCTTTCCACGTACCCGGTTCACGTAGCCATGCTTTTCCAGCCGGTCAATCAGGCTGGTTACCGATGCCGAAGCCAGGCCGGTGTGCGTACCGAGCTCGCCGGCGGTCAAGCCCCCTTTGCGCCGGATCAGGTCCAACGCTTTGATATCGGAAGGGCACAGTCCCATGGTGTCGGCCATGGCCATGTGAAAAAACGTGGTGGCCGTGCCGTATTCCTTGATCGCCTCAAAGACGGAATCAATCAATTCATCTTTTTTCATAGTAATAATCGCTTGACTGAAGTACTCGACAGGTCTAATATTTCGTCGTGTCGAGATAAAAGATACACCGAACCTTATCGGTTGTCGAGATAAATCTGGCGGTCAGTCTCTCAGTCGCCCCATTTAGTTGAAACGCGCGGTCATTATGTCATCAAACGGCAAACCCTTCGTGATTCGCGTCGAAATCGACACCACTCGTTCGATTCCTGTGTATCAGAAGCATTTAAGGAAAAGGCAACCATGAACGCGAAAAGAGCTTTGAGCCGATACGCACTGCTGGCCCTCCTGGCCGGTTTTTCAACCCTGATCTTGGTGGGCTGTAACACTGGCTCCGCCGAGTGGGACGGGCAGATGCCTCCGCCGCAAGTGAGCGCTGCTGAAGTCGTGGTTCGTGAAGTAAACAACTGGGACCAGTTCAGCGGCCGCGTTGAATCGCCGGAGACCGTGGAAATTCGCCCGCGGGTGAACGGTTACATCGAGGAAGTGCGCTTTGTGGAAGGCCGAGAGGTTTCCAAGGGCGATGTCCTGTTTGTCATTGACCAGCGCCCCTACAAGGCCGCGCTGGCGCAGGCCCAGGCCGAACTCGAGCGTGCAAAGGCCCAGGCCGAACTCGCACGTAGTGAAATCGAGCGTGCCAGGAAGCTGCTTGAGGGCAGGGCCATCTCCCAGGAAGAGCATGATGAAGCGATTGCGGCAGATGCCCAGGCTGACGCTAACGTTGGCGTGGCGCAGGCTGCGGTGGAACTAGCCCGCCTCGACCTGGAGTTTACCGAGGTGCGCGCGCCAATTTCCGGCCTCGCCGGTCGCGCAATGGTTACGGCTGGCAACCTGGTGAGCAGCGGACAGACTGTGCTGACCACCGTGGTGTCGGTTGACCCGGTGTTTGTGTACTTCCAGGCCGATGAGCAGGTTTTCCTTGGTTCTGCCGACCTGGCCCGGCGCGGCGGCGAAAACCTCGTCAACATTGGCCTTGCCGATGAGAGCGATTTTCCCCACCAGGGCGTGCTCGATTTCGTTGACAACCAGGTAGACCCTGAAACCGGCACCATTCGCGCACGCGCCGTGGTGAGTAACCAGGACCGTCGCTTCACCCCCGGCCTGTTCGCGCGGGTGCGCCTGCAGTCCAGCGCCAGTCATTCCGCCATGCTGGTGGATGAGCGTGCGGTGCTAACCGACCAGGACCGTCGTTACGTGTACGTGCTGGGCGAAGGTGAAACCGCGCAGCGGCGCGACGTTCAGCTAGGCAAAACGGTGGATGGGCTGCGCATTGTCACCTCCGGTCTTGAAGCGGGCGATCGTGTCATCGTCCACGGCGTACAGAAGATCTTCTTCCCGGGTATGCCCGTTCAGGCCAACCAGATTGCCATGGGCGAAGGCCCTGCCAACGCTGCGCCCGGACATGCGCCCGGACCGTAAGGAGAAGCAGCCGTGAATTTTGCACGCTTTTTCGTGGACCGCCCGATTTTCGCGGCGGTCCTTTCCATCCTGATCTTCGTGGCCGGCGGCGTTTCACTGCCGTTGCTGCCCATCAGTGAGTATCCCGACGTGGTTCCGCCGACGGTGGCGGTGCGCGCGGTATACCCGGGCGCCAACCCCAAGGTCATTGCCGAAACGGTGGCGACGCCGCTAGAAGAATCGATCAACGGCGTCGAGAACATGATGTACATGAAGTCGGTAGCCGGCAGTGATGGTGTGTTGTTCCTCACCGTTACCTTCAAACCTGGCACCGATGTTGATGAGGCACAGGTGCAGGTGCAGAACCGCGTCAGCCAGGCGCAGGCGCGCCTGCCCGAGGAAGTTCGCCGCCTGGGTGTGACCACCCAGAAGCAGTCGCCCGACCTTACCATGGTGGTGCACATCACCTCGCCGGATGCGACCTACGACTCGGTTTACCTGCGTAACTACGCCACGCTGCGTATCAAGGACGAACTGGCGCGAATTGAAGGCGTTGGCGATGTCCGCGTGTTCGGTGCTGGCGATTACTCGATGCGTATCTGGATCGATCCCGACAAGGCCGCTTCCCGTGGCCTGACCGCCGGCGACATCGTGGCCGCGGTGCAGGAGCAGAACATCCAGGTTTCGGCCGGCCAGCTTGGCGCACCGCCAACCCCGGAACCATCCGACTTCCTGGTCTCGATCAACGCCCAGGGCCGCCTGGTTACCGAGGAAGAATTCGGTGACATCGTGGTGAAAACGGGCAGCCGTGGCGAGATCACCCACTTGCGAGACGTGGCCCGGCTGGAGTTGGGCGCATCGGAATACGCGCTTCGCTCCTTGCTTGATAATGAGCAGGCGGTCGCCATCCCGATTTTCCAATCGCCTGGCTCGAATTCCATCCAGCTTTCCGATGACGTTCGCGCCAAGATGGCCGAACTGTCGGAGTTCTTTCCCGAGGGTGTGGCCTACGAGGTGGTCTACGACCCCACCGTATTCGTAAGGCAGTCGATCGACTCCGTCATCAAGACCCTGCTGGAAGCGGTGCTGCTGGTGGTGCTCGTAGTGGTGCTGTTCCTGCAAACCTGGCGCGCCTCCCTGATTCCCTTGCTGGCCGTGCCGGTGTCCATTGTCGGCACTTTCGCGGTGCTGTTGCTGCTTGGCTTCTCGATGAACACGCTCACTTTGTTCGGGATGGTGTTGTCGATTGGCATCGTGGTGGATGACGCCATCGTGGTGGTCGAAAACGTGGAGAGAAACATCTCCGAGGGGCTGGCGCCAAAGGCGGCGGCCCACCAGGCGATGCGCGAGGTGAGCGGGCCCATTGTGGCGATTGCCCTGGTGCTGTCAGCGGTGTTTGTGCCGATGGCCTTCCTGGACGGCGTGACTGGCCAGTTCTACCGCCAGTTTGCGGTCACTATCGCCATCTCCACGGTGATTTCCGCGATCAACTCGCTGACCCTGTCGCCCGCTCTTGCCGCCATGCTGCTGCCGGGCAAGGACCAGAAGCCGGATCTGCCCACCCGCTTCCTTAACCGGGTGTTTGGCAAGTGGCTGTTCAAGCCGTTTAACCGCCTGTTTGGCGCGGCGGGCAATGCCTACGCCAACGGTGGCCGCCCGGCCATTCGGCGCACGCCGCTGATCCTCGGGGTCTACGCGGTGCTGCTGGTGGTCACCTTTGCCTTGTTCCAGTCGGTTCCCGGAGGCTTTATTCCCACCCAGGACAAGCTTTACCTGATCGGCGGCGCCAAGCTTCCGGAGGGCGCTTCGCTGGACCGTACCGAGGAAGTGGTGCGCAGGATGAGCGAGCTGGCGCTGGAAACCGAGGGCGTGGCCCACGCGGTTGCCTTCCCGGGTCTCAACGCCTTGCAGTTCACCAACACACCGAACTCCGGCACGGTGTTCTTTCCGCTGGATCCCTTCGAGATGCGCGGTCGCAGCGCCGAAGAGATCGCCATGGAGCTGAACGGCAAGTTTGCCTCCATCCAGGAATCGTTCTCCTTCGCCTTCCAGCCGCCGGCCGTGTTGGGCCTGGGCACCGGTTCCGGGTTCTCCATGTATATCCAGGACAGGAATGGACTGGGTTACGGCGAACTGCAGAATGCCACCAACAACCTGAGTGGCGCCCTGAGCCAGGTGCCCGGCATGGGTTTCCCGATCAGCTCTTACCAGGCCAACGTTCCGCAGCTGGAAGCCAAGGTCGACCGCACCCGCGCCAAGGCGCAGGGCGTGGCGATATCCGACCTGTTTGAAACGCTGCAGGTTTACCTGGGCTCGGCCTACATCAACGACTTCAACCGTTTCGGCCGGGTTTACCAGGTGATTGCCCAGGCCGATGCCCAGTTCCGTGACGAGATCGAGGACATTACCCAGTTGCGCACCCGAAACGCCGACGGCGAAATGGTGCCCATTGGCAGCATGGTGACCGTCGAGCGCAGCTACGGCCCCGACCCGGTGATTCGTTACAACGGCTACCCCGCGTCCGACCTGATGGGCGAGGCTGACCCACGGTTGCTGTCATCGGCCGAGGTGATTGCCGCGGTTGAAGACCTGGCGCCGCAGGTTCTTCCACGTGGCATGAGCTTCGAGTGGAGCGACCTTTCCTACCAGCAGGTGAACCAGAGCGATACCGCCCTGGTGGTGTTCCCGCTGGCGGTGCTGCTGGTGTTCCTGGTGCTGGCCGCGCTGTACGAAAGCTGGATTTTGCCCCTGGCCATCATCCTGATCGTGCCGATGTCGATGCTCGCCGCGCTGACGGCTGTATGGCTGGTGGGCGGTGACAACAACATTTTTGTCCAGGTGGGCCTGGTGGTCCTGATGGGCCTGGCGAGTAAAAACGCCATCCTCATTGTCGAGTTTGCCCGCGAGCTGGAGCTCAAGGGCATGGGCATTGTCGAGGCGGCGCTGGAAGCCTGTCGCTTGCGTTTGCGCCCCATCGTAATGACTTCCATCACCTTTATTGCCGCGGTTGTGCCACTGGTGCTGGCCACTGGCGCCGGCGCAGAAGTGCGCAGCGCCATGGGTATCACCGTGTTCGGCGGCATGATCGGCGTAACGGTGTTCGGCCTGGTGCTCACTCCGATTTTCTACGTGTTCCTGCGCAAGCTCAGTGGGCGCAAGCTGGTTGACCATTCAAACAACCACGCCAGCCCGGCTGAAGGTGCGAACGAGAGGGCTGTTTATCATGCGTAAGCTCTGGCTACTTTCGAGTTTCTTCCTGGCCTCGTGTGCGGTTGGGCCTGATTACCAGCGCCCGCAAGCCCCGGCCATCGAGTCTTTCGGGCAAATGGAGGAGAGTTATGTGGCGTCTCCGCCGGTTGCCGAATTCTGGGCCGGTTTCAACGATCCGCAACTGACTGAACTGGTGGAAGGCGCGTTGCAAGCCAATCTAGACCTCAAGGCCTCCGTGGCGCGGCTTGAGCGCGCCCGCGCCCTGGCGCAGCTTTCGCGCAAGGACCTGTGGCCGACGGTTACCGCGTCCGCCGGTTACAACGAGACCCAGCTCAGCCTGAACGAGTCGCCGGATATCACCGAGGCCCAGCGGGACGTGGAGTTCTACTCTGCAGGTTTCGATGCATTCTGGGAGCTCGACCTGTTCGGCCGCGTGCGCCGCCAGAACGAGGCCGCGTACGCCAATACCCAGGCGCTCGCTTCCGACCTCAGGGCGTTGCAAGTGAGCATTGCGGCTGAAGTGGCGCAAACCTACTTCGAGCTGCGTGGCCTGCAGGAGCAACTGCGTGTGGCGCGGGAGAATGCTGAAAACCAGCAAACCACCCTGGAACTGACCGAGGTACGGCGCGAGGCCGGGCGGGGAACTGACCTGGATGTGTCGCGTGCACGGGCGCAACTGGAATTTACCCGTTCCCTGGTGCCAGTTCTGGAGTCGGCGGAAATTGCAGCCGTGCACCGCCTGGCAGTGTTGAACGGTCGTGAGCCGCGAGCGTTTTTCGCAGAACTGGCTTTGCCACAAAGCCTCCCGGCCCTGCCGGACTCGGTTGCCGTGGGTACGCCGGAAGAACTGCTACGCCGCCGCCCGGACGTGGCAGCGGCCGAGCACCGTCTGCATTCGGCCACCGCCAGCGTGGGCGTCGCCACCGCCGACCTGTTTCCGCGCGTGACCCTCAACGGGGCGCTGGGCAGCGCCGCGATGGATTTCGGTGACCTGTTCGAGAGCAACAGCGAAACTTATGGCATCGGGGTGGGCATCGGCTGGGCGTTCCTCGACCTGGGCCGGGTGCGTGATCGGATTGAGGCCAGCGAGGCCGGTGCGGCCGAGTCGCTGGCGCTTTACGAGGGCACCGTGCTGCGCGCCATCGAGGAGGCCGAGAATGCCCTGGCTACCTACACCCGCGCCAAGCGTGAACGCGAGCACCTGAGCGAATCGGCGCTTGCCAGCGTTGAGGCAGCGCGACTGGCCAGCCTTCGCTACGAGGGCGGCGCCACCGATTTTCTCCAGGTGCTGGATGCCGAGCGTACGCTGCTGGACGCCCAGGATCGCCTGGCCCAGAGCCATACCCGCGTGGCCACTTCACTGGTGGCGGTGTACAAGGCGCTGGCCGGTGGCTGGCCCGATCGTGTGCCGGAATTGGCCCAGCGCTAGGCCTGGTTCGTGGCGGACGTTGACGTCCGATAGTGGCCAACCCGTGGATGCGGTTTGCGTAAGATGAGCCATCGATTCATCACGGAGACCGCAGCATGAACCAGGCCGAAAAGGCAAAGCTGTTTGCCAGCCTTCACCAACCGGGAAATCCCCTTGTCCTGTTCAACGCCTGGGATCCTGGAAGCGCCCGCGCGGTTGCAGAAAGCGGCGCCCAGGCGATAGCCACCGGCAGTTGGTCGGTGGCCGAGGCCCACGGCTTTGCCGATGGCGAAGCCTTGCCGCTGGACCTGGCCCTCGCCAATATCCAGCGCATTACCAGCGCCGTTGATCTGCCGGTAACGTTCGATTTCGAAGGCGGCTACGCCAGTGAAACCGCCGCGCTGCAAGCCAACATCGCCCGTGTCCTGGAAACCGGCGCCATCGGCGTGAACTTCGAAGACCAGGTGGTGGGCGGAGACGGACTCCATTCGCTGGAAACCCAGAGCGAGCGAATCCGCGCCGTGCGCGCTGCGGCCGAGTCCCAGGGCACCCCGCTGTTTATCAACGCCCGTTGCGACCTGTTTCTCAAAGCTGAACCCTCGCAGCACGACGACGCCATGCTGGAGCAGGCGATTGCCAGGGCCAGGGCCTACGCCCAGGCGGGCGGCAGCGGCTTTTTCGCGCCTGGGCTGCGTGACCTGGAGAAAATCCGAACCCTGTGCGAGCAATCCCCGCTTCCGGTGAACCTCCTGATCTATCCTGATGGGCCAGCGGCCGCAGAGCTGGCAGCCTGCGGTGTTGCGCGCA
Organism: Gammaproteobacteria bacterium; assembly: GCA_030428105.1. Lineage (GTDB taxonomy): Bacteria > Pseudomonadota > Gammaproteobacteria > Xanthomonadales > SZUA-36 > JAUIBE01. The sequence goes on along the minus strand of JAUIBE010000004.1, from coordinate 90,558 downwards.
TCAGCCATGGGCCATTCCCTTACATGCAAGCGATGCAGGCGCTGACCGAAGCTGCCCGTGCGGCCTTGCTGGACTGAAACCCCTCCCCTTGCCCGCCGCATTGACGCGGCGGGCGCAGCATTTCCTTTCCCCGTCCCGCGAATAAATTTTTCGCGCTGTCGATTCGTGGCGCCGATAAGCGATTAAAGTGTGACTATTCGTTAATCGGAGACTGCCCATGAAATATCTTTGCCTGGTATACGGCCAGGAAGAAAAGATGGCCACGGTGGATGATGCGCACTGCGTCGCCTTCGACAAGCAACTGCGAGACAGCGGCCGCTGCCACGCTTCAGATGCGCTGCAGCCGGTGCACACCGCCACCACCGTGCGCGTGCGTGAGGGCGAGGTGCATGTCAGCGATGGCCCTTTTGCTGAAACCAAGGAGCAGTTGGCGGGTTTCTACATGATCGAGGCCGAAAACCTGGATGAAGCCATAGAAATTGCCTCGCAGATTCCACCGGCGACCATCGGTAGCATTGAAGTTCGCCCTGTACGGCAATTGGAGGGACGTACGCTGTGAATGGCTTGTGCGGCGATCCAACCCCGCACGGGCGCATCACCACTGAATCAACATGAAAACCCTGAACCCCGGAGGTAAATGGAAATGAGTAGATACGTAGACGGATTTGTTGTGCCCGTGCCCAGGGACAAGGTGGATGAGTACCTGGAAGTAGCCCGGTTGGCCGGAGAAGTCTGGAAGGAATACGGTGCGCTGGCCTACGTGGAGTGCCTGGCGGACGACGTGGAAGCCGGCGAAGTCACCTCGTTCCCCCGCAGCGTGCAATGCACCGAGGACGAGACCGTGGTTTTCGCCTTCATTATTTACGAATCGCGCGAGCAGCGTGATGAGGTCAACAAGAAAGCCATGAACGACCCGCGTTTCGAGGGATTTGGGCCTGAAACCATGCCCTTTGACGCCAAGCGCATGTTCTGGGGCGGCTTCAAGACCATTGTTGATCTCTGAGGTCCGCGGCTGTTCGAATGCCAGGTCCCCAGCCAAGCGATATCGGCGCCCGCGTAGGCTCCATCTACCGCGAGGAGTCGCGCCGGGTGCTGGCCACCCTGATTCGCCTGTTGGGCGACTTTTACCTGGCGGAAGAGGCGCTGCATGACGCGTTCGCGGCCGCCATGCAGCAATGGCCGAGTGAGGGTGTTCCCGAGAACGCTCGCGCCTGGCTGGTATCCACCGGAAGGTTCAAAGCTATCGACCGCCTGCGCCGCCGTTCACGCTTTGACGCCTCGGTGCGGGAGATGGCCCATGGCCTGGAAAGCGTTGCGGAGCATGAACTTGACCTGGACGAAAGCAGCGTGGAGGACGACCACCTGCGGCTGATCTTCACCTGCTGCCACCCGGCGCTGGCCCCTGAAACGCGGGTAGCGCTGACTTTGCGCGAAGTTTGCGGGCTGACCACGGAGGAAATCGCCAGCGCTTACCTGGTGAAGGCCTCCACCCTGGCACAGCGCATCGTTCGCGCCAAGAACAAGATTCGCGATGCGGGCATTCCATACGAAATACCTTCAGCGAAGGACCTCCCGGGGCGGTTACAAAGCGTCCTCAAGGTGATCTACCTGTTCTTCAACGAGGGCTACTCGGCGTCTTCGGGCGAGGAAGCCATTCGCACAGACCTTTCCGCTGAAGCCATTCGCCTGGCGCGCCAGCTGTTGCAACTGCTGCGCAACCCCGATCCAGAAGCCGTTGGCCTGTTGGCCCTGATGTTGCTCAATGACGCACGCCGCCAGGCGCGCAGCAACGCCGCGGGCGACCTCGTGCTGCTGGACGAACAGGATCGAAGCCTGTGGGACCAGGCGCAGATTGCCGAGGGCGTTAAGCTCGTTGAGCAGGCGTTGCGCTCGGGGCGTTTCGGGGCCTACACGCTACAGGCCGCGATTTCCGCGGTGCATTGCGAAGCACCCCGCGCCGAGGACACGGACTGGCCCCAGATCGTGGCGCTCTACGATGTGCTGCTGCGTATCGAGCCCAACCCCGTGGTTGAACTCAACCGGGCCGTGGCCATAGCCATGCGCGATGGTCCCGCTGCAGGCCTGGCGCAGATTGATGCCATCCTTGAGCGCGGAGCCCTGGTCAACTACCAGTTCGCCCACTCTGCCCGTGCCGAGCTGTTGCGGCGGATGGGTCGCACCCAGGCTTCGCGCGCCGCCTATCAACAAGCCCTGCAGTTGGCAGAACAGGAACCTGAGCGTCGATTCCTCGAACGTCGCCTGGCGCAAACGGTCGGTTGAGGCGGGTTTTTCCGCCTTGCCGCAGCAAGCGGGCGGTTCAGCCAGGGTTCATTGAATTCCACTAGAATGGTGGCCAGTTTCACCACCTGGGCGGAAAATTCCGGTTTGAAATGACCACGCGAATCTTCAAGTTGATCCTGCCGGCGCTGGCCGCGTTCGCGCTCAGCCTGTGCGTGGTTTCGGACGCCTTTGCCCAGTCGCTAGAAGAAGCCGCGCGCCAGGCCGCGCGCCAGTACGACGCCAAGGTACTTTCCGCGCGCACGGTGAAGGATGGCGACCGCCAGGTCCATGTCATCAAGCTGCTCACGCGCGACGGGGTGGTCAAGGTAGTGCGTGTTCCGGTGCGCAATTCGGGCCGGAGATAGCTGCATGAGAGTACTGGTGGTTGAAGACGATGTACGCCTGCTGGAATCCCTGTCCAGCCAGCTTCGCACCGCCGGGTTTGCGGTTGATACCGCGGCGGAAGGGCGCGAAGGGTTGTTTCTTGGCGACGAATACCCGGTAGACCTGGCGATCATCGACCTGGGCTTGCCCGAAATCCCCGGCCTCGACCTGATCCGCAAGTTGCGTGAGAACGGACGCAAGTTCCCGATTCTTGTGTTGACTGCGCGCACCGAGTGGCAGGACAAGGTCGCCGGCCTGGAAGCCGGCGCCGATGATTACCTCACCAAGCCGTTCCACCCTGAAGAACTGATGGCGCGGGTGCATGCCTTACTGCGCCGCGCTGGCGGCCACGCACAGCCCAATGTGCGCCTGGGGCCCATCAGCGTGGACTTGACCGCCCAGCGGGTGCACCTGGATGGCGCCGAGGTGGAACTGACCACCTACGAGTTCAAGGTGCTGCAATACCTGGTGATGCATCCCGACGAGGTGGTCACCAAAACAGACCTTTCCGAGCACATCTACGAAGAAGACGACGACCGCGACAGCAACGTTATCGAGGTGTTTATCGGCCGCTTGCGCAAGAAACTCGACCCAGCGGGCGAGCTAAAACCCATCGAGACGCTTCGCGGCCGTGGTTACCGGCTGGCGCTGAAGCCTGATACGGCGAATGCCTGAGCGGCAGGAAGCGCACTCACAGGAACAAGCGGCCGGGGCCGCCGAAGCAATGCCTGCGCCGGGCGCTGGACGACCATTTTCTTTGCGGCTTCGCCTGTTGCTGTTGGCCACCACGGTGATGGTGGTGGCGCTGGTGATTGTCGGCATTGCCCTCAGCGCCGCCCAGCACCGCGCGGCGGAAATTGCGCTGAGAGAGCGCATGGAATCCTACGTTTACCTGGTGCTGGCCGCCTCGGATGTTGATCCGGCCGGTCGCCTGACGGTGGGCGATGACCTGGGCGATCCGCGGCTTACCCAGCCTGGCTCGGGCATTTACGCGCACCTGCACGACGGCGGTTCGCACTGGAGTTCGCCATCGGCGCTGGGCGTCGAGCTTCCCGAGTTGGAACCGCTGGGCGCTGGCGAAATCCAGTTCAGCGAACCCGGGCCAACCCTCGAATTCTACGCCTTCCGCTATGGCATTGCCTGGGAACTGCCCGACCAGACCGTGGTGCCGATGACCGTGGTGATCCTGGTCGAACCGGGCCAGCTTGAGGCGCAGCTCGAGGGCTTCCAGCAGAGCCTGGTGCGCTCGCTGGCGGCTGCTGGGGTGATCCTGGTCATTGCCCAGTTGCTGATGGTGCTGATGGCTTTTCGCCCGCTGCGCCGGGTGGCCGAGGATGTGGCTGGCATCGAGTCAGGCAAATCATCACGCCTGCAGGGGCGATACCCATCGGAGTTGGAACCGCTGGCGCGAAACGTCAATCGCCTGCTGGACACCGAGCAGGCCAACCAGGAACGTTACCGCAATGCCCTGGACTCGCTGGCCCATAGCCTGAAAACTCCGCTGGCGGTGATCCGCGCGGGGGTGCACGTGGAAGGCGAGGAGGCTCGCCAGGCCATCGACAAGGCGGCCGAGGACATGGACCACCTGATCTCCACCCGCCTGCATCGCGCTGCGGCATCCACCCGCCGCACCCTGGCCGAGCCGGTGGCGGTTCTGCCCGAGGCGAACCGTGTTCTGGCATCGTTGCAAAAAGTCTATTCTCAGAAAATGATAGCGGTGGATGCCACCATTACGCCCGAGTTGCAGTTTTACGGTGAAAAGCGGGACTTGCTGGAATTGATGGGCAACCTGTTCGACAACGCGTTCAAGTACGGCGCCTCGAAAGTTCGGATATCCGCCGCCGCGGTGGAAGGTTCGAGCAATCGTCCGGGCTTGTGGATGCTCGTGGAAGACGACGGGCCGGGCATTGAGCCCAGCCGCTGGTCGCAACTTTTGCAGCGCGGGGTGCGTGGCGATGAGCGTGTTGAAGGCCACGGACTGGGGCTGGCGATTGTCCTTGAGCTTGTTTCGGCCTATGGTGGCGACATCTCGATATCGAGGAGCGAGCTGGGCGGCGCCAGCGTAAAAATAGAAATAGCGCCGACCTAGCCAGGTCAGAGCATGGATCGACTGTTACAAATCATGTCCCGCTTGCGGGATGCAGAGCTGGGGTGTCCGTGGGACGCCGAGCAGGATTTCGCCACCATTGCGCCGTACACCATCGAAGAGGCCTACGAGGTGGCCGATGCGATTGAGCGCGGCAGCATGGACGACCTGCGCGACGAGTTGGGCGACCTGTTGTTCCAGGTGGTGTTCCACGCCCAGATGGCGCGCGAAGCGGGCGCATTTCATTTCCAGGATGTAGTGGAAGCGATCTGCGAAAAAATGATCAGCCGCCACCCGCACGTATTTGGCGACCAGCCGGTGGAGGACATCGCCGCCCAGACCCGCGCCTGGGAAGCCGCCAAGGCCCGCGAGCGCGAGGCGAAGGGCATGGAAAGCGTGCTCGATGGCATTCCGCGCGGCATGGCTGAGCTGCAGCGCTCGGTGAAGCTGCAAAAACGCGCCGCGCAGGTGGGTTTCGACTGGCCGGACGCCAGCCAGGTGCTGGACAAGTTTGACGAGGAGGTGGCCGAGATCCGCGAAGCGGTTGCGGAAAACGACCCCGCCGCCATCGAGGACGAGATTGGCGACCTGCTGTTCGTGGTCACCAACCTGGCGCGCAAGCTCAAGGTCGACCCTGCACGCGCCCTGCGCCGCGCCAACGCCAAGTTCGAAACGCGATTTCGCGCTGTTGAGCAGGCCGGTGGCGGCAAAGAGAACCTCGAGGCGATGAGCCTGGAAGAAATGGAAACCCTGTGGCAATCGGTGAAGAAGGAAAATTCTGAGTGAACCTGTTCCTGGCAGATCTGGGCATTGCAACGCCGGCGCTTGGCCTGCTGGTGGGGCTGCTCGTCGGCCTGTTGCTGGCGGTGGTTTTTTCCTGGGTCTCGTCCTCGGTCAGCCGGCGCAAAGCCGCCGAGGAGTCGGGCCAAACCGAGCAGCGTATGAACGAGGCGTTTGAGCGCCTGGCTGGGCGGATCTTCGAAGAGCGCAGCGAAAAGCTCTCCCAGCTCAACGAAAAGCAGCTTGAAAGCGTGCTCAAGCCATTGGGCGATCAACTCAATGATTTCCGCCGCACGGTGGCTCAAACCCACCGCGATGAAACCGCCCAGAACAGGGTGTTGCAGGAAAAACTCAAGCAGCTTGAGCAGCTCAATGTGCGCCTGCATGACGATGCCACCAACCTCACGCGCGCGCTGACACGCAGCGCCAAGACCCAGGGTAACTGGGGCGAACAGCAGCTGGAGCGCTTGCTGGAACTGGCGGGGCTGGAAAAGGGCCGTGAATTCCACACCCAGGTATCGGTCACCACCGAGAGCGGCAGCCGGGTGCAACCCGACCTGGTGCTGAGCCTGCCCGAGGGCAAGGCCATCGTGATGGATTCCAAGGTGTCGCTCAACGCCTGGCTGCGCTACCAGTCGGAAGAGGAAGAGGAGGCCCGCGCCGGCCACCTCAAAGACCACATCGCCGCCATTCGCCAGCACATCAAGTCGCTGGGTGAAAAACGCTACGCCGAGGTGGCGGAACTGGGTGCGCTTGATTTCGTGCTGATGTTCGTGCCTATCGAGGCGGCGCTGATCGAAGCGCTGCAAAACGACCCTGAGCTGCCAGCATTTGCCCTGCAAAACAAGGTGGCGCTGCTTTCACCCACCAACCTGCTGGCCACCCTGCGCACGGTAGGTTCGGTGTGGGCGATTCATCGCCAGAACACCAACGCACGGGAAATCGCCGGGCGCGCCGGCCTTCTGTACGACAAGTTTGCCGATTTTGTCTCCGCACTGAAGCAAATTGGCGACCGTTTGCGCCAGGCCCAGGAAAGTTACGATACCGCGCTAAACCGGCTGTCCAACGGCGCCGGAAATCTCATGCGCCAGGCAGAAATGCTCAAGGAACTCGGCGCACGCGCCTCCAAGCAGGTCGATCCACAACTCGCCGCAGATTCCGAAGAAGGCGACGAAGCGAGTGGAACTTCCGGCCTCAAAGTTGTCCATGATTCGCGAGACTCGAGTAATAAAAAGTAGTCGATAGGCGGTTCGTGGAAAGACCTGAAAAAGAACCTCGAATAAGGTCCTGAAAATACGTTAAGAAAACGTTGACTTGGGGCTGCGACGCTGGAATAATGCGCCGCTTCTTCAAGGTTCTACCGGTATTTGGCTCATCCAGGGCTGCCGGAAAATTCCACAAAAGGAACCACAAACGCCGTTCCGGCTTGACCGGTGCGGGGTGCGTTATGGAGTGAAGCTGGCGTTGAAGGTCTTTACAAAAAGACCAGGCGCCTGAAATTGAAAATACGGAAAAATTGGAGTACCCCAATGTCTTTCAAACGTGCAATTCTCATTGCGGCTGCCGCAATGATTCTTCCGGGACTGGCCCAGGCACAGACTTCTGCCCAGTTCCCTGTAACCGTCGATTTCGACGACAACAATCCGGGTTCCGTGGACGTGACCCTGCAGTGTAATACTGGTCAGCCGCTGAGCCAGACCCAGGACATCACTGAAGCCGGTGGCGTGACCTTCATCATCACCAACTTCGCCGATGGCGAGATGGACTGTGAAGTTTCTGTCACCGATGCCGAGGGTTACACCCCTTCAGCCGCGTGCGAATTCACCGCGGTTGCTGACCAGTCATCCAACGAGTGCGATTTCGACCTGAGCGTCGATTTTGTGAATTTCGAAGTCACCAAGGTGTGGATTGACGAAAACCCCGGTTTCGACAACAACACGTTCGCCAGTGCTGATTTCAGCTGCTCGGGCGTGTTCAATGGCGCGACCCACGGCAACTTCAACGGCAACGTGAATTTCGTTGGCGATGAAGCGACTTCCAATATCGGCCTGCGCCCGCACTGGGACGGCAGCACGGTTTGTACCGTGTACGAAGCCCCGGTGAATGGCGCTGAGTCTGATGCCAGCGACTGTGAAGCCGTTTCTGTGCTGCTTGGCTCAGACGCTGCCTGCACCATTTACAACACCCGTCTGTACGAAGGCATCCCGACCCTCAGCCAGTACGGCCTGGCCATCATGGCCATGCTGATGCTGGGTGTTGGCTTTGTTGCTGCGCGCCGCTTTGTATAAGGCGTAAACGGACAAAGCCCGGCATAAGCACCGGGCACAAGCCTGAAACCCCGCGATGGTTCGCCCTCGCGGGGTTTTTTTTGGCTGGCTTATTCCTGTGCTTGCGGGGAGCCGGGCAGGCGGGATGGTTGCAGTGCTTTTACTGGGCCGCCGGCGAATTCCTCGGCCAGCGCCTTGAACTGCTCGTAGCTGACCCGGGATTCACCGCTCAGCGCGCGCGCCACGTCATCCAGGCTGTGTGCGCCGTCTGAGCCGGCGCGAATCTGCTCATCGACGTTGCGCATCACCACCACGGCGCGGGCAGTGACCTCGCCTCCGGCTGCGCCGACAAACAGGTCCTCGGCGGATTCGCCCCATTCAGAGACATCTTCTATCGACTCACGATGGCGGCGCGGGCTGGTGGTGCCTGAGCGCACCAGCACTTCCAGCGCGTAGTATTCGGCCAGGCCTTCAACGATCCAGTCGGAACCGCGTGCTGCGCTCATCGAAGTGGCTACATGCACCAGTTCGTGGAGCAAGGTGCTGGTGCCGTTTTCGCTGATCAGCGGCCGATCGGCGTGGAGGAACAACGAAGCCGGGCCGGACAGGCCGCCGCGCCACATCGGGTCGCCCGCGCCCACGATCAGCAGGCGGTCTTCCAGGTCGGGAAATATGGAAACAAAGGTGGGCAGCGTCCAGCGCAGAAAGGCGAGAATATCCTGCCGGCGCATGCCCTGGCCGACAGGCCCGGCAACCGCCACCTGGGTGTCCGCAATAGTGGCCCAGCGTACACCGATGTTGCCCAGCGCCATCCAGCCCGTCGGACGATCAAAGTTTCGGTTCGGATGCGCCACCAGGTATTCGCCGGAGTCGGCCTTGCGATAGGGCGTGATCGAGGACCAGCCGCGGGGCAGCTCGAACTCCAGCCGCGCGCGCGAACGCGCGCCCTTGAGGCTGCGTGTTGACGCCGGCGGAACCAGGTCATCGCCGCGGAAAACCGCCCACTCGTCGCCCAGCATACCGTCGTAGGCGCCATTCCGGCGCTGGCTTTCCAGCACGGCGCGCCAGCTGATTTGCCCGCCAGTTTGCGGCGGTACCCAGCGCAGGTAGTCGCCATCGGGGGTGAGGGTGCCGTCACCTTCGAAAGCGGTGTGGCGTTCCGGATCAACCCGGAAGCGCATCTCGCGGACGAAATCGCTGGGTTGGTCCAGCGTCATGCGCACGGAAGCGCTGTGACTGGCCGGGTCAACGGTGACCAGGTAGTGCACCTCGTAGACGCGCTCCTGGGCCCAAACAGTGGTGCACGCAAGCAGGCTGATGGCGCATGCAATCCAGGCCATGGCCGGGCGGAGCGAAACCTTGTACGAGTTAAGGTGGTTTTTTCTCATAGGTGCATTTTACCGATGGGTTGGGGTTTCTAGACGGCCGAGCGTGACGCGCTCCAGCCCTTGCAGGTCGTGGCGGGTTTCCACCTGGCTAAAGCCCACGCCGGTAAGCACGTGACGACAGGGCGCGCCCTGCTCGTGGCCATGTTCCAGTAGTAGCCAGCCACCTGCCACCAGGTTTTCAGTCGCCTGGTCGACGATGATGCGAATCGCGTCCAGCCCGTCCGGGCCGGCCACCAGCGCGCTTTGTGGTTCGAAGCGCAAGTCACCCGCATCCAGGTGCGGGTCGCCATCGGCCACGTAGGGCGGGTTGCTGGCGATCAGGTCGAACGGCCCATCCAGCGGCTCCAGCCAGGAGCCCAGGTGAAACTGCACGTTCTCCAGGCCATTCCGGGCGGCATTCTGCCGGGCCACCGCCAGGGCATCCGCCGAGAGATCACTGGCCTGGATCGCGCAGGCCGGCCGCTCGTGGGCAATCGCCAGCGCAATGGCCCCGGAGCCTGTTCCCAGGTCGGCAACGCGCATGGCCGAGTTTTCCGGTATGCGTTCGAGCGCCGCTTCCACCAGAAGTTCGGTTTCCGGGCGAGGGATCAGCACCGCCGGGCTCACCTGTAGTGTCAGCGACCAGAACTCGCGCTCACCCAGGATGTAGGCGATGGGTTCGCCGCTGGCACGTCGCTCCAGCAGCCTCGCGTAAGCCGCTTCCACGGTTTCGCCAAACTCCCGCTCCGGGTGGGCGAACAAAGCCGCCCGCCTGGCGCCTGAAGCGTGGCAAAGCAGTAGTTCGGCCTCCAGCCGGGCCGAAGCCTGGCCCGCCAGTTGCCTGGTTCCCTGGTGTAGTAATTCCCTGCTGGTAGTCATTTGCCGATGATAACCGCCTCACGACCGTGCGCGTCCATGTAAAATAGCCGGCTTTGTTACAGTAAGCTGGTCGCGGTGGCGCGAAATGTTTGATAATTATTCGAAATCGGAAGCTGTGCCTTCAACGGGGCAACGAATGGGCATTATTCTCAAAACGCCTGAAGAAATTGAGCAGATGCGCGTGGCCGGCCAGATGGCGGGCGACGTGCTGCGCATGATTCGCGAACACGTGAAGCCGGGCGTTACCACGGGAGAACTGGATGACATCTGCCACAAGTACATCACCGAGGATCTCGATGCCATTCCGGCGCCGCTCAATTACCGCGGCTTTCCCAAGTCGATCTGCACTTCGGTCAACCACGTGGTGTGCCACGGCATTCCCGGCGACAAGGTGCTGAAGGACGGCGATATCATCAATATCGATATCACCGTGATCAAGGACGGCTGGCACGGCGACACCAGCAAGATGTTCCAGGTGGGCGAGCCCTCCATTCGCGGCCAGCGAATCAGCGACATTGCCCACGAGGCCATGGTGCGCGGCATTGAACTGGTGCGTCCTGGTACGCGCCTGGGCGATATCGGCCACGCCATACAGGTCTACGCCCAGGGCGAAGGCTGCTCGGTGGTGCGGGAATACTGCGGCCACGGCATTGGCCGCGTCTTTCACGAAGAGCCGCAGGTGCTGCACTACGGCAAACCCGGCCAGGGCGAGTTGCTGGTGCCCGGCATGGTCTTCACCATCGAACCGATGATCAACCTGGGCAAACGTGAAACCCGCCTGTTGCCCGACGGCTGGACCGTGCTCACCCGCGACCGCAGCCTTTCGGCGCAGTGGGAACACACCATTGCCGTGACCGAGGATGGCTACGACGTTCTCACCCGCCTGCCGGGTGACGATTTGTAGGTGAATTGCCCGTGAGCCGCCTGGCCGCGCCCGCCGCCGGGTGTCTGCAACGTCCCGAAATTGCGCCTTCGCCTGAGAACAAGCCGGGCGAATCGAAGATGCGCGAACACCTGAAGTCCGAACTCAACCGGGCCGATGAGGCCCTGGCGGAACAGTTCTGGGACGGCGCTGATGTGGCCGAACTGGTGCGTACCCGCGCCTGGGCGGTTGAGCAACTGCTGGTGCAGGCCTGGTCGTACTGCGTTACCGATTCGCTTGGCGAAGGTGAAACCGAGCCCTGCCTGGTGGCGGTTGGCGGTTTCGGCCGCGGCCAGTTGCACCCGCATTCCGATGTCGACCTGCTGATCCTGACCGAAGACGAGCGTCACGCCGGCGGTGGCGGAGGCTCAGCCATCGAGAAATTCGTGCGCCTGTTGTGGGATGCCGGGTTTTACCTGGGTCACAGTGTCCGCACGGTGGCGGCTTGCGAGGAAGAAGCACGCGCCGATGTTTCCACGGCCACGAGCCTGATGGAGGCACGCCTGATCAGCGGCTCGCCGCAGATGTTTGCTGCCTTTGAGCAGGCGATGGCGCCGCATAACATGTGGAGCGCCAGCGAATTCTTTGCCGCCAAGTTCGAGGAACAGCTGGCGCGCCACGCGCGCTACAACGAAACTGCCTACAACCTGGAGCCGAACATCAAGGAAGGCCCCGGTGGGCTGCGCGATATCCAGATGGTGGCCTGGGTGGCCAAGCGTCATTTCGGCGCGCAAACCCTGCACGGCCTGGTCGACCACGGCTTCCTTACCGAATCCGAGCACACCGACCTGCAATCCGGCCGCCACCTGCTGTGGCGAGTGCGCTTCGCACTGCATCTGCTCGCCGGTCGTGCCGAAGACAGGCTGCTGTTCGACTACCAACGCGACATTGCCAAACGCTTCGGTTACAGCGATGGCGGCGCCAACCTGGCCGTTGAGCAGTTCATGCAGCTTTACTACCGCAGCGTGATGCAGCTGGAGCGCCTGAATGAACGCCTGCTGCAACTGTTTGAAGAGGACCTGCTGCTCACCCGTGAAGGTGAGTCGGTTCGGGTTAGCGATGAGTTCAGTGCGCGCCACGGCTACCTGGAGGTCAATGACCCGCAGGTATTTACCCGCAGGCCTGCTGCCCTGATGGAGCTGTTCGTGGTCCTGGCCCGCAGCCCCGAGTTGCGCGGCGTGCGCGCTTCGACCATCCGTATCATTCGTGACAGCCTGCACCTGGTGGACGATGCGTTCCGCCAGGACGCCGAGATCAACGCCCTGTTCCTGGAATTGCTGAGCCAGCCGCAGGGCATTTACAGCCAGCTTAGCCGGATGAATCGCTACGGCATCCTGGCCGCCTACCTGCCGGTGTTCGGCAACATCGTCGGGCGCATGCAGTACGACCTGTTCCATGTTTACACCGTCGATCAGCACACGTTGTTCGTGGTGCGTAACCTGCGCCGCTTTGCCTACGGCAAGTACGGCGAGAATTTCCCCCACGCCCAGGCGGTGTTTCGCCGCATTGACCAGCCCGAGCTGTTGTACCTGGCCGCACTGTTCCATGACATCGCCAAGGGCCGCGGCGGTGACCATTCCGAACTCGGCGCCGTGGACGCCGAGGAATTCTGCGCCCGCCTGGACATCGAGGCGGAAGACCGCGACCTGGTGCGCTGGCTGGTGGAGCAGCACCTGCTGATGTCGCGCACTGCGCAGCGAAAAGATATTTCCGACCCGGCGACCATCCAGGAATTTGCCGCCAGGGTGGCCACGGTGCGCCGCCTGGACTACCTCTACCTGTTGACCATGGCCGACATCGCCGCCACCAGCCCGAAGCTGTGGAACAGCTGGAAGAACAGCCTGCTGTGGGATCTCTACCTGTCCACCGGCAACGCCTTGCGGCGCGGCCTGCAGAACCCGGTGGAGCGCGATACCCGCATTCGCGAGCGCCGTTCGCGCACCCTCAGCCGTTTGCTGCGCAGCGGCATGCCGTCGGCCGCCATCCAGCGGTTGTGGGATGTTCTGCCGCAGCATGCCTTTATCCGCCTCACAGCGGGCCAGCTTGAATGGACCACCCGCATGGCCGCCGAGGCCGAGCCCGGCAGCGATGTCATCGCGATACGCTCGGTGCAGCCCCACGATGTCTCCGAGGTACTGGTTTGCGTATCCGACCAGGATGGCCTGTTCGCGGCGATCACCTCGGTGTTCGATGAAATGCACCTTGATGTATTGGCCGCGCGCATCCTCACTACCCGCGATGGACGCAGCTTCGACCTGTTCCAGCTCATGGACCAGGAAGGTGACGCCCTGATCGAGGCCGACGCGCAACGACTCAAGGCGCGGCTGGCCGAGGCAACCGCCAAAGAACGTGGGTACCGGCCGGTGCAACGACGCATGCCGCGACGCCTGCGTCATTTTGAAAACAAGGCGGTGACATCCTTTTCCGCCGACCCGCGCGGGCAGGGCACGCTGATGGAAGTGGACTGCAAGGACAGCCCCGGACTGCTCTCAAAAATCGCTGGCACGCTGGCTTCGCTGGATATCCAGGTGCACGACGCCCGGATTGCGACCTTCGGCGAAAGAGTGGAGGATACCTTCCTGCTCAGCGACAGTGACCACCAGCCGCTCAGCGAGGAAGCCAGCAAGGCGCTGGCTGAAAAACTGGGCGAAGTGCTCGACCAGTAAGGCCTTACCCGCGGCCCTCATCTTTTTACGACCCAGGAACCCAGGAAAACACCTTGACCAGTCAATCCATGCTTAAAGACCAGCTTGCCCCTGTCATCGAGGCGGGCTGGGATACTCGCCAGTCGCTCAGTCCTTCTAGCGTTGGGGCCGAACTTACACAGGCCATCGAGGCCTGCCTGGACGGCCTGGAGTCGGGAGACCTGCGCGTTGCCGAGCCGGATGACAGCGGCTGGAGGGTGAACCAGTGGCTGAAAAAAGCAGTGCTGCTTTCCTTCCGGGTTCGCGAAAATCGCGTCATGGAGGGTGGCTTCACACGCTTTTTCGACAAGGTGCCGCTGCGCTGGTCGGGCGACGACTCAACGGCCGCCGCCGATGAATTCGCCGCCACCGGCGCGCGCGTGGTGCCCCCGGCCACTGTGCGGCGTGGCGCCCACATTGCCACGGATGCCGTGTTAATGCCCTCGTACGTGAATATTGGCGCCTACGTTGGCTCCGGTAGCATGATCGATACCTGGGCCACGGTGGGTTCCTGCGCCCAGGTGGGCAACAACGTGCACATTTCCGGTGGCGTTGGCATTGGCGGCGTGCTGGAACCGCTGCAGGCTTCGCCCACCATCATCGAAGACGATTGCTTTATCGGCGCGCGCTCCGAAGTGGTGGAGGGCGTGATCGTCGAGCGTGGCAGCGTGCTTTCCATGGGCGTGTTCATTGGCCAGAGCACCAAGATCTACAACCGCGAGAGCGGGGAAATTAGCCGCGGCCGGGTGCCGGCCGGTTCGGTGGTGGTGCCGGGCAGCCTGCCGGCTGCCGATGGCAGCCACTCGCTGTACTGCGCGGTCATCGTCAAGCAGGTGGATGAACAAACCCGCGCCCGCACCAGCGTCAACGAGTTACTGCGCCATGCCGAATGAAGTGAAACAGAACGGCCATGAGGCCCTGGTCAAGGTGTTCGGAATCAAGAACTGCGATACCTGCCGCCAGGCCCTGAAGTGGCTGGATTCGAAAGCGGTGCCACACCGTTTCCATGATGTGCGTGACACACCGCCCAGCCAGGGGCTGGTAGAACTTTGGAGCCGCTCGGCCTTCTCCGACCGGCTGGTGAATCGCCGCAGCACCACCTGGCGTGGCTTGAATGGGCGCCAGCGTGCTTCTGCGCTGGATAACCCGGTACCGGCGTTGCTGGAGCATCCGACCCTGCTGAAGCGCCCGGTATTCATGCGCGGGCGCGAAGTGCTGGCGGTGGGTTTCTTCCCCGAGGAGCTGGCAAAAACCCTGGAAGGCAGCAAGGCATGAGTGATGTGCTCGACCTGACCCGGGAGTTGGTGCACCGGCGCTCGTTAACCCCGGAAGACGCCGGCTGCCAGGATGTGCTGGCTGAACGCCTCGAGGCGGCCGGGTTCACCACCCGCTGGATGCCGTTTGGCGATGTGCGAAACGTGCTGTTCACTCGCGGCGACCGGAGCAATGGCGCACCCTCGCTGTGGTTCCTGGGTCATACCGACGTGGTGCCCACCGGCCCGGAAGATAAATGGAGTTTTCCGCCATTTGATGCCGCCATCAGCGATGGCTGGCTGTTTGGCCGCGGCGTGGCCGATATGAAAGGTGGCGTGGCGGCCATGGCCGTGGCGCTGGAGCGCTTTGCCGCTGCACAGCCTGAACACGCCGGGGAAATTGGGTTGCTGATCACCAGCGATGAAGAAGGCCCGGCGGTCGACGGCGTCGTGCGCGTGGCCGAGTTGCTACGCGAGGAGGGCGGTGCGCCGGATTACTGCCTGGTCGGCGAGCCTTCCAGCCAAAAGGCGCTGGGTGACACCATCCGCATTGGCCGCCGCGGCGCGGTCAACGCAAAGCTGCAGGTCAACGGCATACAGGGCCATACCGCGTTCCCCGAGAACCTGGTGAACCCGGTGCATGTGCTGGCGCCGTTCCTGGCCGAACTGGCCGACACCACCTGGGACGAGGGCGATGCCGATTTTCCACCCACCAGTTGCCAGGTTTCCAACATCAATGCGGGCACCGGCGCGACCAACGTGACGCCCTCGCACCTGGTGTTGCACTTCAATTTCCGCAACGGCCCGGTGTCATCCGCAGAGGCGCTGCATGAGCGCGTTGAGGAGATGCTGGCGCGTCACGGTATCGAGGATTTCGAGCTTGAGTGGAAGGTCATGGGCCGGCCATTCCGCTCCGAGCCCGGCGCGCTGCGTGAAGCCACCGTGGGCGCCGTGCGAGACCTTCTCCAGGTTGAGCCCGACTGCAACACCGGCGGCGGCACGTCCGACGGCCGCTTTATCGCGCCACTTGGCACCGAGGTGTTGGAACTGGGCCTGATGAACACCTCCATTCACCAGATTGACGAACGCACTCCGCTGGCCGACCTCGATCGGCTGTGCAAAACCTACCTGGAAATCCTTCGCCGCCTGTTCTCTGCGCGCTAAAAATATTTCGGAAAGGTGAGATAAATTCCGTGCGCTTCGCGTTTATATTATGTGTAGCGTGCTAACAGGGGTTTATCCGATGTTGAATACCAGGTTTTGCTGGTCCAGCTTGTGCTGGATCGTCGTTTTTGCCTATTGCGCCAATGCCTCCGCGCTGAATCTCGCGCGCGAGGAAACAAAGCTCGACCAGGCCGTGGCCAAGCACGGCGTCAGCGGCAACGGCGTCACCATCGCTGTGCTTGATCGCGGCATCGACTGGGCCCATCCCGACTTTATCCGTCCCAACGGCAAAACCCGCATCAAGGCGATGCTGGACCAGACCGGCATCAACGACTGCAGCGGCCAGGGGCCTTCGCCGGTGGAATACACCGAGGCGCAAATCAATGCGGCGCTGGATGGTGGCGCGGCGCTGGACATGCGTGATGCCGTGGGCCACGGAACCGCGACGGCCGGAACTGCCGCCGGTAATGGCCGCGCGCTGGGCGGGCAGCCTTACAAGGGCTTCGCACCAGAAGCCGACCTGATCATCGCCAAGGTCACCTCCGAGGGTGCGCCCGCGCACGGCGACCAGCCAGCCGAAACCCCGTTCGCGGGTTGCATCGATGCCGCCATCGAGTGGGCAGCAGCCAAGTTCGACGAACTCAACCAGCCCGGCGTGCTGATCATCAACAGTGGCGTGCAGTGGGGCCCGATGGACGGCACCTCGGCGATCAGCCGCAAGCTGGATGAAGCGATTGGCCAGGACACCCCGGGCCGCGTGGTGGTGATGCCATCCGGCGATGAAGGCAGCCTCGATACCCATGCGCGCACGGACTTTAGTGGCAGCCAGGACGGCGTGATCGGCATCAGCAAGGCCAGCGAGCAACTCGCGGTGATGAGCGGCTGGTACAGCGGCAACCGGCCAGCCGAAATCACGGTGCGCTTCGACAACGGCTCCACGGTGGGCCCGGTTGGGCCCAACCAGAACGTTGCCGCCGACGGCATCCAGGTGATCAATTACCTGCCGGGCGGTGCGTTCTACCCCTGGACCTCCACCAGCGGTGACCGCGCCTTCTGGATTGGCGTGAGTGGTAATACCGGGCCGGGCGAGATCATTATTCGCGGCACCGGTTCCGGTACGGGCACCGTCGATCTGTACGGCGATGTGACCGGGCCCAACCTGACCCCGGTCATCACCATGACCGACCACCTGGTTCCCGGAAGAATCCAGGACTACGCCACCACCCGCTCGGCCATCGTGGTGGCCGACCACGTGATGCGCACCCACTACACCGACCAGGACGGCATCCAGCGTTCGATCACCGACGAGGGGCTGGTGGGTGAGCTGTGGCTGAAGTCATCAGATGGCCCGACCCGCGACGGTCGCCGCCACGGCGTGGATGTTTCCGCACCGGGGCAAAACACCTTCTCGCCGGTTGGTCCCGACTCATTCTGGGCCACCGGCACCGGCAACATTCCGCAGGGCGGTAACTCCATGTACATCCGCTTCGGCGGCACCAGTGGCTCGGCGCCAATGGTGGTGGGCACCGCCGCGCTGATGCTGGAGATGGACCCAACCCTGACCGGTCGCGAGATCCGCCAGATCCTGCGCGACACCGCGGTGCAGGATAACTTCACCGGCCCGGTTCCCAACCGCCAATGGGGCTGGGGGAAACTCAATGTGTTGGCCGCGCTCGACCGCGTGGACGCCGGCTTTGCCGACAGCGACAATGATGGCATTCGCGACATCGTCGATAACTGTCCCTTCCTTTCCAATACCACCCAGACCGATGCCGACCGCGATGACATCGGTGATGCCTGCGATGTGCTGGTCAACGCCGACCAGGACGGCGACGGCGTGCGAAATGAGATCGACAACTGCCGCTGGAACGCCAACAGCAACCAGGCCGACGCCGACGATGATGGCGTGGGCAACCAGTGCGAGGCGGTTGGCGGGCAGATTCCCGAGTTCGCCGCCATTTCCGGCAGCGTCTACGAACCGGCCACCTCCGGCCAGGGCTTCATGATGCACCTGGTGAGCGACAACCTGTACGTGGTCTATTTCTACGGCTACAAGAACGACGGCTCGCCGCTGTGGCTGATTGGCACCTACGAGGGCAGCGTTGCGCTCAACACCGACATGGAAGCCACCATGCTGGAGTACTCCGGGGGCAATTTCGGCAACTTCGTGCCCGGCGACCTCACCGAAACCCAGTGGGGAACCGCTACTTTCCGCTTCACCAGCTGCACCCAGGGCTCGGCTGACCTGGACGGCCTCGACGGCACCCAGACACTGGCCGTGGTGCAACTCGCCGGCATCGCCGGCCTGGGTTGCGGCGACCGCGACGACGCCACTGCGCCCAGCGGCGGCGCCAGCGGCTCGTGGTTCGAGGCCGCCACCTCGGGGCAGGGTTTTGGCCTGCACCTGGCAAACGAAAACCTGCTGGTGGTGTACTTCTACGGTTACGACAATTCCGGCGAGAAGCTCTGGCTGATCGGCGTTTATGAAGGCCGTGTGCGCCTTGGCAAGTGGATGAAGCTGGGCATGATCAAGCCGGTCGGTGGCTCGTTCGGCGGCTTCACGCCGGGTGACATCACCGACACCAACTGGGGCGACCTGTTTATTCGCTTCCACGACTGCCGCAACGGCATCGCGCGGATGAGCAACGGTGGCAGCGAAACCCAGCAAATGGAAATCCAGCTGCTGGCCGGCATCAACGGAGTGCAATGCCGCTAAACATCAGGAGACATCAAGAGGGGTCGGGCCAGACAGAAGCATCAAGAGGGGTCGGACCAGACAGAAGCGACATAAACCAATGAAAAATAGACCTTTTGTCTTTTTTTTATTGAGAAATTGTGGCTTAAACGTGCCTTTTCGGCCCCCAAACGGCCGTTCTAACGTTTTGCACCGGGCCCCTCGTACTCCAAGCGGTCTTAGAATTACTTTTTTGACACCAGAAAAGATGGTTTAAGCGCTTAAAGCGCCCCAAAAAATGAAGTTTGTTTAGTTAAAACAGATGGTTGGGTTGGTCCGACCCCAATAGTCCACCAATAGTCAACACCTGGTCCGACTCCGAAACGAACTTGAGGACGCCCCCTCAAGCCCTCAAATCTAGGTCATTCGCGGCGCCCGGAAGTGGCTGACCGCCAACCATTTTTTGGAGATCTAGATGAGAATCGATAAATTTACCAGCAAGTTCCAGCTGGCCCTGTCCGATGCGCAAAGCCTTGCCGCCGGACTAGATCACCAGCTGATCGAGCCTGCACACGTCATGGTTGCGTTGCTCGACCAGGACGGCGGGGCCGCCAGGCACCTGCTTACGCGCGCTGGTGTGCGCGTCAATCATTTGCGCTCGCATCTGGGTGAGCGCGTGGACAGCTTTCCACGCGTTTCCGGTGCCGAGGGTGAGATCAGCTTCTCCAATGACCTGGTCAAGCTGCTCAACCAGTGCGACAAGATCGCCCAGAAACGCGGCGACCAGTACATTGCCAGCGAGCTGTTTATCCTCGCCGCGCTGGACCTCAAAGGTCCGCTGGCCGACCTGCTGAAAGACGCCGGCGCGAACCGCGATGCCATCGAGAAAGCCATTGAAGACATGCGTGGCGGCGAGCAGGTGATGGACCAGAACGCCGAGGACCAGCGCCAGGCACTGGAGAAGTACACCCTCGACATGACCGAGCGCGCCGAGCAAAGCAAGCTCGACCCGGTGATTGGCCGTGACGAGGAAATTCGCCGCTGTATCCAGGTGCTGCAGCGTCGCACCAAGAACAACCCGGTGCTGATTGGCGAGCCCGGCGTGGGCAAAACCGCCATCGTTGAAGGACTGGCCCAGCGCATCGTCAATAACGAGGTGCCCGAAGGCATGCGCGGCAAGCGCGTGCTGGCTCTCGATATGGCCGCATTGCTGGCGGGCGCCAAGTACCGCGGCGAGTTCGAGGAACGCCTCAAGGCGGTACTGAACGACCTCGCCAAGCAGGAAGGCAACGTCATCCTGTTTATCGACGAGCTGCACACCATGGTTGGCGCCGGCAAAGCCGAGGGCGCCATTGATGCCGGAAACATGCTCAAGCCGGCCCTGGCGCGCGGCGAGCTGCACTGCATCGGCGCCACCACGCTGGACGAGTACCGCAAGTACGTGGAAAAAGATGCCGCCCTGGAGCGCCGTTTCCAGAAGGTATTCGTGGGCGAGCCGACGGTGGAAGACACCATCGCAATTCTTCGCGGACTTCAGGAGCGCTACGAGGTGCATCACGGCGTCGACATCACCGACCCCGCACTTGTGGCCGCGGCAACGCTTTCGCATCGCTACATCGCAGACCGCCAGTTGCCCGACAAGGCCATCGACCTGATGGACGAAGCCGCCTCGCGCATCCGCATGGAGATCGACTCCAAGCCCGAGGCGCTGGACCGGCTGGAGCGCCAGCTGATCCAGGAAAAAATCCAGCGAGTAGCGCTCGAAAAAGAGTCGGACGAGGCGTCGAAAAAGCGCCTGGCCGAACTGGAAACCCGCATCGAGGAAATGGAGCGCGAGTTCTCCGACCTGGAAGAAATCTGGAACTCGGAAAAAGCGGCGGTGCAGGGAACCACGCACATCAAGGAAGAACTCGAGCGTGCGCGTGCCGAGCTGGAAACGGCGCGCCGTGCGCAGGATCTGGCGCGCATGTCTGAATTGCAGTACGGCGCCATTCCTGAACTGGAAAAACAGCTCGCCGAAGCCGAGCGTGGCGAAGCCGAAGGCAAAGACGGCTTCCAGTTGCTGCGTAACCGCGTCACCGAGGACGAAATCGCCGAGGTGGTGTCACGCTGGACCGGCATCCCGGTTTCCAAGATGCTCGAAGGCGAGCGCGACAAGCTGCTGCGCATGGAAGAGTCCGTGCACCAGCGCGTGGTCGGCCAGGACGAGGCGGTCACCGCGGTGGCCGACGCCATTCGCCGTTCGCGTGCAGGGCTTTCGGACCCCAATCGCCCCATCGGCTCCTTCCTGTTCATGGGCCCAACCGGCGTGGGCAAGACCGAGCTGTGCAAGGCGCTGGCCGAGTTCATGTTCGACACCGAGGACGCCATGGTGCGCATCGACATGTCCGAGTTCATGGAAAAACATTCCGTGGCACGGCTGATCGGCGCACCTCCGGGCTACGTTGGCTATGAAGAGGGCGGCTATCTCACCGAGGCGGTGCGCCGCCGGCCCTACTCGGTGATCCTGCTGGACGAAATCGAGAAGGCCCACGCAGATGTGTTCAACATCCTGCTGCAGGTGCTGGATGACGGCCGCCTCACCGATGGCCAGGGCCGCACGGTGGATTTCCGCAATGCCGTGATCGTGATGACCTCGAACCTTGGCTCGCAGCGCATCCAGGCAATGGCCGATGAAGGTTACGACGCCATGAAGGAAGCGGTGATGGAAGTGGTGGGCCAGCATTTTCGCCCCGAATTCATCAACCGCGTCGATGACATGGTGGTGTTCCACCCGCTGGGTCGGGAAGAAATCCGCATGATTGCCGGCATCCAGTTGGAGCACCTGAAAAAACGCCTGGCAGCCAACAACCTGCAACTGGAAATCTCAGACCAGGCGCTGGACCTGCTGGGCAACACCGGCTTCGACCCGGTTTACGGAGCAAGGCCGCTCAAGCGTGCCATCCAGCAGCAACTTGAAAACCCGCTGGCGCAGAAAATCCTTGCCGGCGCGTTCCAGCCGGGGCAGACCATCAAGGTGGATGTAGAGAACGGCGCGTTCACTTTCAGATGACTTACACCAGCGCTGAGTAGACGCTGGCTGGTTTTGTGGGCTTATCACAAGCGGATGCTTTAAACTTGCTCAAAAAACCGGCTTAATAGCACGCTAGTTGCTGCAATCATTGAGGAAATCCATGACCGCTCCGCACACTTTCGCTTTCTCCGCCGCGGTGAAGTTGACGCCGTTGGCTGCTGCCATCTCCCTGGCCTTGAGCCCCGGCGACCTACCGGCCGCGCCGTTGGACAAGGAGCCTGGCACACAGACGATGTCCGCCACAGAAGCTCCCCTGTCGGATCTGTATATCGTGCAACTGCGCGACAAGCCACTGGCCACCTACGATGGCAGCCTGGCTGGATTCCCGGCGCCCGCACGCCTGGCCACCCGGGCGGGCAAGATTGACGTCAATGCGCCCGTAGCGCTCGACTACGTCGATCACCTGCGCTCTGAGCAGGGTGAATTCCTGGCTGATATCAACGCTGGTTTTGGCCGCGATGTCGAGCAGATTCGCTCCATGCAGCATGCGCTCAATGCCGTGGTACTGCGCTTGAGCGAAGCCGAGGCTGCATCGCTGGTGATGCACCCTGATGTGCTGGCAGTAGAGCGCGAGACGTTCCTGGAGCTTGATACCTACCGCGGGCCGGAGTTTATCGGCGCGCCCACCATCTGGGAAGGAGTCACGGCCAACGGCACCAACACCCGTGGTGAGGGCATCGTTGTCGGTATTATCGATTCCGGCATCAACTGGGAAAGCCCCGCCTATGCCGCGGTCGGCCCAATTACCGGCCACGTGCATGTCAATCCGAACGGTTCTGGCAACTACCTCGGCCAATGCCAGGCCGGGCAGGTGGACAACGGGCGATGCAATGACAAGCTGATTGGTATCTACAACATGGCGGTACCTGGAACGACTGGCACCGATACTGACGGCCATGGTTCGCACACTTCGAGCACCACCGCGGGCAATGTCTGGGATGCCACTTTCGCCAATGGCACGTTCCAGATCTCCGGTGTGGCGCCGCATGCCAACGTGATTTCTTACCTGGCCTGTCCATCAAGCTGTCCCACCTCCGCCACCACTGCTGCGGTTAACCAGGCAGTGATTGACGGGGTGGATGTGATCAACTATTCGATCAGTGGCGGCGCGTCGCCATGGATTGAATCAACCTCCACAGCCTTCCGCAATGCGCACGCGGCGGGTGTTTACATCTCGGCCTCTGCGGGCAATACCAGCACCGGTACACCGGACCCGCAAGGCAACGTCAATCATCTCGAGCCCTGGGTTCACACCGTTGCGGCCTCGACCCATGATGGCGTGCTGGCCATGGTGTTCGACCTGGGTGGCGACACGCCGCCCCCGGGCAATACGCAGGGCCTGCCGGTCAAACCCGGCGGCTTGCCCATTGCCACGGTCAACATCGACAACGCGCCGCTGATCAAGAGCCCGAGCTTTGATGACGGCAGCAACGATGGCTGCTCGGCTTACCCGGCCAATACCTTCACGCGCCAGGTAGGGCCCGTGGGCTCACTGCAGATTGATGGTTTCGAGGACGATCCGGTACAGGTCGGTCTGTTGGGCGCCATTGCCGTGTTGCACCTTGACGGTTCAGCCAGCAACTGTGCCAGTGGCACGCGGCGGGCCAATGCGCTGGCCGCTGGTGCGATCGGTGTGATCTTCGTCGATGTGGGTTTCCTCAACCTGGGCGCTAACGAGACGTCCTGGTCGATGCGTCGCAGCGACTGGGATACGGTCGAGGCTGGCTGGGATGAACCCAGTGCAACGGCATCCATTGATGTTACCTCGCAGCTGTTCGACGGCACCGGTGACCTGCTTGCCAACTTCAGCCTGCGTGGCCCGCGCCTTGTTGGCGGCCAGGGCATCGTCAAGCCTGACATCACCGCGCCGGGCGTTGACATCCTTGCGGTTGGCGCTGCGGGTAATGTCGGGGCGAATGGCGTGTACCTGAACAGCGGCACCTCGATGTCCAGCCCCCACAATGCAGGTGCTGCGGCGCTGCTGACCGCGCTGTACCCGGACCTGACACCGTCGGAGATCAAGTCCGCAGCCATGCTTTCCGCCCGCAATACCGGCGCGGTCAACCAGGATGGAACGACAATCCGTCCCTGGGACTATGGTTCGGGCATGGTTGATCTCGAGGCCGCGGCAAACGTTGGCCTGGTGATGGACGAAACTGCGGCTAACTACCTGGCCGCCAATCCGGCCGCGGCTGGGGATGTCTCGTCTCTCAACCTGGCCAGCATTGCCGACAACGCTGTCACTGGCACCGAGCAATACACGCGTACCTTCCGCCGGATACGCACCGGTGAAGTGACGTACACGATGGGCTCAGTGGATTACCCGCCGGGCGCGATTACATTCTCGCCGTCGGTGTTCACCCTGGACCAGGATGAAGAGCAGGTGGTCACCGTCACCGTCGATTCCAGCTTGCTGTCTTCAGGAGTATGGACGCTTGGCACCATCACCATTACGCCGGACACGGGCGACGAACCCGATCTGCATATGCCGATCACCATGATGAGGCCGTAGACTGGGTCAGCCAGTGTTGAACGAACCATCGGGCGCCTGCGGGCGCCCGATGGCTTTGTGGCCCAGCAATCGAGACCGAGCATGAACGGGGATCACATTGAGCTTTATTCAAGCGCCCTTGATGCGCGCGCCTGTGGCGAGCTGATTGGGCGTTTCGAGCGCAGTGGCAAGGCACTGCGTGGCCGCAGTGCTTCCGGCGTGGACCTGGCCATGAAGGACAGCTGGGATATCTGCATTGATGACCACCCCGAGTGGCGGGATGCGGTGAACCTGCTCAATACGGCGATGATGGGCGCCCTGATCCGTTACGTGCGTCAGTATCCATACACCATGCTGGGTCCGCTAACGCTGCGTCGAAAGGATCCGGCCAGCGGAACCGAGCAGTTACTGGATGCGGCGGCACTGCAGGCGATGCCTGACGCCCAGCTGCAGGCCATGCTGGCAACCATGTTCCGACCAGGAAAGATCAACCTGCAAAAGTACATCGCCGACCAGGGGGGGTACCCAAGCTGGCATTGCGAGCAGTACCCGATGGCAGGCGACGTGCAATGCGATGCCCTGCACCGGGTGCTGTTGTGGTCGGTCTACCTGAATGACGGCTTTGGCGCCGGTGAAACCGAGTTCCAGCACCAGCAGCGTGCAATCACTCCCGTGACCGGTTCCCTGCTGATCGCCCCGGCCGGCTTCACCCACACCCACCGGGGCAACCGTCCACAAGGCGGTGACAAGTACATCGCCACCTCGTGGATCCTGTTCCAGCGCGCCGAGCACCTCTTCAAAAACCGCTAGGGTCGGACCACATCAAGCTATTGAGTGAGTTGTTCCGACCCCTGGTTGACTCGCCATTGGCGTGGCGTGTGGCCATGCCAGCGCGAGAACGCGTGGTTAAACGCGCTGTTACTGCCATAACCCAGCGCCGTGGCAACCTGGCCGATGTTCATGTTGGTCAGGGCCAGTAGCTGCTCACTCATGCCTTTCTTGATCGCGTCCAGTTCTGCCCTGAAGGTGGTGCCTTCGCTTTGTAAACGCCGGTTCAGGGTACGAGGATGCATCCCCAATTCCCGGGCGACAGTTTCCTGGGACACATCCTGCAACGCCAGGCACTGCCGCAAGACATTGTGTAATTGCCCGACCAACGTCCGATCGGACTCATCCTGGCTGGCTTGAGCCCTTTCTTTCAGGTATTGATGCATCGCCGGATTGGCCAAAGCGGCTGGCTGTTGCAGCCAGTGTGCTGGAATAACGATACCGCTCTGTTCCGAGTTGAAACGGATTGGCGCCCGGAAATGCTTTCGATAGGGCGCCAGGTCCCGCGGCGGTTTGCGGGTCAGCAGCACTTCGCTGGGCGCCCAGTCCTCTCCGCATAACTGGCGCAACATGTTGCAGGCGAACGCCATGGTCATGTCATAGATTTGGCCGGGGACCTCTACCTCGCTCGCGTAGATTGCATAGCCAAGAACCAGGGAAGTTTCCGAAACCTGCATGGTTGGCGCACCTGCACGGTCGTGAATATCCATCCATCTCGACAGTGCCTGCAGGGCCGAGGCGACATCGCTGGCGGTCACGACTACAAAGCCGGCGATGCCAAGATGAAAGGGCGTGATGCGCCTGCCCAGTTCCAGGCCGAAGTGGTCGCAACCGCTCGCTTCCACGCATCGGGCCAGCAAGCGGCTGGCGGCAGAAAACGAAACCGTGCCGTTGATATCCCTGACCTGCTCCAGCTCCAGCGTTTCTTTGCCGAACACGGTTCGGGGGTCGCAGCCAAACGATTCAAGCAAGCCGGGAATCAGGCTGATCCCGCCGACTCTGACC
Organism: Gammaproteobacteria bacterium; assembly: GCA_030428105.1. Lineage (GTDB taxonomy): Bacteria > Pseudomonadota > Gammaproteobacteria > Xanthomonadales > SZUA-36 > JAUIBE01. The sequence continues at coordinate 64,421 of JAUIBE010000004.1, read as the reverse complement.
ATGCCCTCACCAGAAATCGCGGAAGATTGTTCCGGCAAAGGCACCGGCGGATGCTGAGTGTTCAGGCCCAATTTATGTCCTATAGTGGAAATGTCGGCTGGTGTTGTGGAACTATCAGCTTGCTGTCGCAAAAAATCAAATTGCGTCTTCAAGATTGGTTTAGATTTTTGTTCGATGCTCTTTTGCTTGTTTGGTGAATCGTGGAGATAACCCTGGCGCGCCTTGTGTTCCAAAAAAACCTGCTACCTATCGACATCCGGGGGAGATGGCTGACATGAAAACAGGATCCATGTTGTTGGCAAGTCCTGCTTCATATTTTTGTAGAAAAACCTGTCTATTCATCACCTTCCTTTTCCTGTCCTCGCCATTACACGCTGCCCAGCAAGCGGACAATCAACAGCAAGCCGGCCAGGCCGAGGCCCAACCACAATCCGCACAATCTCAATCATCCAGTGAAACGACCTCGGATTCCGACCAGTCCATTGATGGCCCGGACGGCCGGTCAGGCTATGCCGAGGGCCCGCCACCGGTTGAGGGGCGCGACAGCGTTGTCCTTGATCTTTACGAGGATGACATCGACACCGGTTCGGTGTGGAAGCCCAAGCGGCTCGATGGCGTGCTGGACCCATGGTGGAACTGGAAACGCGGCCTGAAGCAGAAGTACGGCCTCAAGCTGCAGGTGAGCTACCAGTCCCTCGGCATGTGGCTGGATGACAGCCCGGGTGAAGATGATGCAGCGGCAGGCCGCTTTGAATTCCAGGGCGCCTGGGCGTTAACCGGCAGGGGCACACCGAATTCCGGCGTTGTGACCTTCCGCGCCGAGTACCGCAACACCATTTGGGGCGCCGACATACCGCCCTCCAAGCTGGGCGGGCAGATTGGCAGCGCAGGCCTGGTTGGCACCGGCTTCAGCGATTTTGAATGGGCCTTCAGGGAATTGGCGTGGCGCCAGACCCTGGCGGGCGGTAAGTACAAGTTCGCGGTGGGCAAGATCAGCGCTGTCGGCTGGTACAACGGCCATGCGCTTTCCTCACCCAAGCGTGGGTTCCAGAATTCCGCGATGATGGCCAGCAACACGAGACCCTTTCCCGGGCGCGGCCTGGGCCTGGTGGTTGGCGCCCGGCTTAGCGAAAAGTGGGGCATGGTTGCCGGCATTCATGATGCCAACGCGGTATCGAACGACAACCCCTTCGACACCATCGATGAGAAGGAATTTTTCCAGACCGTCGAGTTCCACTACTTCCCCACCACCTTCGACCGCCATCGCTGGGACCAGGTGCGGGTGCAGTTGTGGCACCAGGATGAGCGCAAGAACGCCGGCGTTCCCTCGGGCCAGGGCGTAACGTTTGTCGCCAGCAAGCTGTTCAAGGACCGCTACATGCCGTTTGTTTTTGGCGGCTACTCGGACGGCGAGGCGTCGCAATTGGAAGCCGACCTGGGTGTGGGCCTGGGTTACGGCATCGATACAAAGAACCGCGCCGCCAGGGACCTGCTGGCCATCGGCGTCAACTGGGGCCGGCCCTCCAACCCGGCCTTCCAGGACCAGTTCACCGCCGAGTTGTTCTACCGCTTCCAGTTTCTCAAAAACATCGCGTTCACGCCGTCGGTGCAGTACATCAAGGATCCGATTGCGGCGCCCGACTCATCTGATTACTGGGTGTTCGGGTTCAGGTCGAGAATCACGTTCTGACAACGGAGGAATGTTCCATGTCTACAGTCGATCAATCCCCCATGAAAGCCGTTTACGCGGGATGCCACGCCGTCCAGGCCCTCTTGCTCGCGCTGCTAGTCGTGGCCGGCCTGAACCCGGTGTTGGCCGACCCGGGCAAGTCGGTGACCACCGGTGGCGGTGAAACGCTGGCGCTGTCGATGCAGGAACTGGCAGATTCGCGTGGCTACATCTACTGCGAAATCGTGTTCATCTACGAGGGCGATTTCGGCTCGGACATCTACAGCACCTCGCCGCTGGCGCCGTGCTCGGTGGAATGGTGGGACAACCTCGATATGAAGGCGCTGGCCGAAGAGCGGGGCGCCAAGGTGGCAGTGAAGAACGGGCCGCAGTGGTGGTCGATGGATAGCGTCGGCGCCATCCTTTCCGAGCCGGTCACCATCGGAGGCGTGGAAATGGTGTGGGGCGCGCGGCTGCCAGCGGGCACCATGCAGATACCCCATTACACGGTTTTCAGCCCGGCCAAGACCCAGAACCTGACCTGGAAGGCGGGACAGCCCACCTACCGCATCATCGATGCCGAGGGCTACCACTACGTGCTGCAGGGCCATAAGGTTCCCACCGAACGCCTGGCTGGGTTGGGTGATGATTTCGAGGGTTTACCCGAAGGCTGGTCTTACCAGGTGATCGTGCCCGAGGAAGACCTGGTCATGCACCTGACGCCCGCCAAGCCCATTCCGTCCGTGCAGGACGAATTCGACCAAATTTATATTCGCATTCCGAACTAGGGAGAAGAGCAACATGACACAGACAACAAAAATTGCTGGCTATGTTTGCCTTGCCGTCGCAACTTTCGGGCTCGCTGTCACAGCGCATGCCGGCGGTGCGAGCGCCATGGAGCCAACAGCCGATGAAATCGCCGCCAACGGCCCCTTCCCGGGCGACCTGGCCAGCGCCCAGCAAGAGTGGGAATGCGCCCAGGCGCGCGAGAACCCCGGCTACTTCAAGTCGATCAATGGCGCCGAGGTGTCGGACTCCACCCGCAGCCAGCTTTACAGCTGCGCCAGTTTCCTGGGCTCGATGGATGGCAACAACCAGGTATACGCCTATCGCAGCGAGGACAGCTACCAGGGCGTCCTGTTCATCAACAATCGCCACCCGGGCGAAATCTATCTCACCGGTGGCAACAACCCGCCCGCGCAAGGGCTGGTTCCCCCCGGGCCTTTTGTCGCCAAAGCCGACGCCACCACTGGTAAGCAGATTTGGCGAACGTTATTGCAGAATGCCAATGTCAGTGGCGACTGGGTTGGCGCGGCAAACCTCAACATTCTTGCCGATGGAAATATCGTCGTGGCCGTGGGTAACAACGCGTTCAAGCTGGATGGTGATTCCGGGCAAATCATCAACCAGGTTGCGCTCACGCCGACCGCGCCCCGGGCGGGCAGTAACTTCAAGCATGTGACCGTAGCCCCGGATGGCACGCTGATCATCAAGAACCAGACGCGCCCGACACCTTGCAACATCCAGGGTACGCTGGCGGCTTTCCAGTGCCCGGGCGGCGCGGCCGCATCGCCGGGGTCCACCATCCTGGCCATCAATCCTGACACGTTCGAGATTTACGATTCCATCGATGTTCCGGAGAACGCCGTCGTTCCTCATACCATCACGATGTATGACGGAAAGATCGCGATCTATGCCCCCTCGATCGCCAAGGCGTACCGCTTTTTCTGGGATCCGGAGAGCAAGTCATTGAGCCAGGATGAAAGCTGGGTGGTGCCCAACTACCTGGACCCGGGCCAGACCACGGGTGATGCACCCGGCATCCTGGGTGACTGGGTTGTACTGCAGGTCAATGGCTTGCCTTCGAAAGTGGCTTCTTCCATCGTCGCCATCAGCCAAAGCGACCCCACGAAGATCACCCGTGAGTATCCCTTTGGCACGGAAGTGCCCACCGGCATGAGCTGGGCGCCGCCCAAGGCCGCCATCGATGCCGAGAACGACATGGTCTATTCCGCCGACCAGAACATGATGAAGATTGGCGGCATCAAGTTTGATCGTGAAACCGGCGAGATGGAAACGGTTTGGACCATGGATGGCGCGACCACCGCCTTGCAGGCACTCTACGGACCCAAGGACCAGCGCGTATTGGGCACCGCGCGTGCAAAGCCGGGCACCACCTTGCAGGAGTTGATGAACACGGCCGCGCCCACCTATACGCAGCAGGCCCTTTGGCTGAACGCGGCAACCGGTGAAATCCTGGCCGAGTCTTCATTCTTCGAGCCGATGAACTTCAACACCCTGTTGTCACCGGGCTATGGCGGGCGCTTCTACTACATGTGGGACAAGGGCTTCATCGTGTTGCAGGTCATGCCCAGCCGGGACCAATAGGTTACGCAGCGAAGGTCATAGTCGGCACCCAAAATCCTGAGCAGGAAAAAGCTATGAGCAAACGAAACTTAACTCTCACAAGGCTCGTCCAGGGCGCGGCTTTGTCGGCACTTTTTGCCGCCTCGTCAGCGACAGCCCAGAACGCGGAGGTTGACCCTTACGCCATTGGCCTCCTGGCCAAGATGGCTGACTACACTTCCGGGCTCGAACACTTTCACGTGGAAACCCAGGTCACGCTCGAGGACGTTACCGAGGCGGGGCAACGGGTTGATATCGACACGGCTGCGAAAATCACCGTCAAGCGGCCCAACAAGGTGCGTGCAGAGCGGGTAGGGGAGGTGATTGACCTGACCTTCTACTACAACGGCAGCGAGCTCACCCTGTACAACCCGGACGACAACATCTACGCCACCATCGATGCGCCGCCCAACATCGAGCAGATGCTCGATTTCGCCCGTGAGAACCTGATGCTGGTCATCCCGGTCTCCGACCTGATGTACTCCAACATGCTGGATTTCATGGCCAGGGACGTCGTGTCAGCGACCGTGGTGGGCACTTCCAGGGTTTCCGGCATGGACTGCACCCACCTCGCATTCAGGCTTCCCGACGTTGATTACCAGATCTGGATCGCCGAAGGCGAAAAGGCGCTGCCGTGCAAATACGTTGTCACCGACACCAGCACCGACAACCTGATTAGCACGGTCACGGTAATGAGCAACTGGAACACCTCGAAGCCGGTGCTCGACCGCACGTTCGAGTTCTCGCCGCCGAAGGATGCCGAGCAAGTCGACTTCCTCACCGATGGATCCGGAGGTGAACAATGAACCGTCATCATCAAAACATGGCCGGGACGATGAGAAAGCTGCTGATCGTTTCCATCGTGGCCGGGCTGGCCTTTGTCACCGACATCTCGTTTGACTCGGATGGCCAGTTCAGCGGCGTTGAGTTCGTCAGCGAAGCGAAAGCCGTTGCCGGAACGCACCGCCGGACCCGCCGCAGAAGCGTGGCAGTCGGTTACTCTGCAGGTTCTGCATCGGCCCAGCAACAGCAGCAGGCGCAGCAACAGGCCGAGCAGCCGGCCGATCAGCAAGCCGCCCAGCCAGCGGAACAAGCGCCGACCGCAACCACGGAGCAAGCTGCCGCGGCAGCTCCGGCACCGGTCTATGGGCCACTACCGGAAGGAACCATCGTTTCGGTGCTGCCGGACGGTTGCGCGCCGGTTACTTCCAACAACGTGGAATACCAGCACTGCGGTGACAACTACTTCCGCACCGCATTCCAGGGCAACAACCTGGTCTACGTGGCTTCCAGCATCGAGTAAGTCAATGGGTATAACGAGGGGCGGCTTCCAGGGACGGAGGCTGCCCCGAGTGCCGCGGCACTACTGGTTCATCAGCCTGCCGACGTAACCCAGTTGCATCGCATAGACGCTGATGTAGATCGTAACCAGCACCCAGATGGCCACTGCAAGGACGGCGTGAACTTTTTCGTTGTCCGTAAGGCGCATGATCAACATGATGGCCATCCACGTTGCGGCCATTTTCCACACCGGCGAAAGCCCGTACCCCAGCACCGGCCAGACCGCGATTCCCCAGGCCCAGAAAACCGTCATCCCCGTAAAGTAGGGGTTCCTGGCGCGCTGGTATTCGAACTTGAGATCCAGCTTTCCTTCGTTGACCCTGGGAACCAGCAGCGCGGTAGAAATGAACAGCAGGGTCGGGCCGAGCAGGATGTACAGGTACTGGAGAAAGTTGATGCTGGCGACTTCCCGAAGCGCCACCAGGTTCCACCAGATCAGGACATGCGCCAGCAACTGGAACAGGATCAGCGAGGTGTGTACCCAGTGGTGGGTGAACTCAATAGAATCCCGTCGCCGGATATATTCGCCCAGTTCGCTGAGGATCCTGACAATTCCCAGGCCATTGATCACCGCGGCAAGCGACGCGATGAAGGTAAACATCATGCTGACTTCCATTCGGGAATTGTAGCGTGATTGGTTGAGTCAGGATTCCGGTCAGTTCTGCGTGATCATCACCGAGGTTGCAACGAACTGGTACTCAAACTCGGGCGGCTCAACTTCGCTGGTTTCACCCGCCAAATCCTCGGCATAGTGCGCGGCTTGCTCAGGCGTCAGCGTCCGGCGCGAGAGCGTTCCCACCAGCGTAGCCTGCTTGCCACCGCTGTCGGTGGGGATAAAGAAGCCGTAGTCGGCAAAAGTAATGCGCGCCCAGGCTGCGCCTTCGCTAGCGACAAAGAAACAACCTTTCTTCTGGCAAACCTTCGAAATGCGGGTGGAGACTCGTACCTCCTGGCCGGCCAGTTGTTCCTCGCTGCTGATGGCTTCCTGCAGCGAGAGGCCTGGCGACTTGTCGGGCAATGCTGCGCCAAATACCTCGTAGCCATCGCCGGTTTCAACCGGTTCCGACAGCCTGATGGCCTCGGTCTCGGAATAAGCGTTGAAAGAAAGGGCAAGCAAAAGAACCATCAGGGTGCGCATAAATTAACTCGTCCAAACTGTGTTCAAGGGTTGATCCAAATCATCGATGTGCGATGCAAGTGAATAGGCTTAGCGTGTCGTTTTTGGGTGCAAAAATCTACCTGTAAGGCGAGCCAGAGGGGTAAATCGGACGCTTAGTTAAGTGTTTTCAATGGCCTACACTGGTCCGACCCCGCAATTCACTTGATACAAAGTGGGCACAGATTTCGTTCTCTGTAGTTAAGGCCACTTGACGGAGAACATGCTCATGCGCCGCATCGCCACACTACTGGCAGCTTTGCCAGGGATCGTTACAGGGGTCAACGGCTCAGCAATGCTGTTTGCGAGTTTCGCGCTCTACAGTGCTGCCGCGCAAGCGCAGCAGACTTTCACCAACCTGGTGCCAAACCCGGAATTCAGGGGCACGTTGGGCCACACGTTTGGAACAGTCAACGGCGAAACGCCCACGCTATGGCGGAGCTTTGCGGTGGATACCTCCGAGGTCACTACCGACGTCGTCCCGCTGGCGGCTAACGCGCTGTACCCGGGAAGCCCGCCCACCAACGCGGTGCGCCTGACGGTGCACACCTTCTCCGGGCAGGGTGAGGGTTTCGATCACTCCCCGACCCTGGTCACCCTGCAAGAGGGTGAGACTTATAACGGCACGGTGTACCTGCGCACCGACAACGCCGACAACAGCTCGCAGGAAGTCTCCGTTGGGCTTCCCCTGTTCGATGCTGATGGCATATTCCTGGGCGTTGCACCGGGCACCTTCAACCCCGTTGTCACAACAAGTTGGAGCCAATACTCGGGGCCCTCATTCACCGCGCTGGGGCCACGCACCACTCATCTGTCGTTCCGTCTGATCGACGATGGCGGTGACAACTCCATCCTGATCGCGATGCCCGAACTCGAGGGACGGAAACTCTCCAACCGGGTGCGCAACCCGGGGTTTTCCGGTACCGGCGGCAATGCGGTGGGTGACACGACCGGGCCGGTTCCCGACCAATGGCGCGGGTTTGCTGTCGGTGGTGGTGCGATCACAACCGCCATCGTGCCGCTGGCAGCGAACGCGCTCTATCCGGGGAGCCCACCGACCAACGCGGTGCAATTGACCGTGGATACCTTTGGCTCAGACCAGGGGTTCGACAATTTCGATACCCAGTTCAACCTGGAACCAGCCGGCGACTGGATGCGTAGCGAGGTGTTCCTGCGCTCCGCCAACGCCGACAGTTCAGACCAGTCGGTCAGCGTGACAGTAGCCACTTTCGATGAGAATGGTGCATTTACCGGCCAGATCCCCGACCAGTATTCCCCCAACGTGACGACCGACTGGAGCTACTACGGCAATGCCTCGTTTCCCACCCAGCCCGGAACGTTTGCAAATTTCGCCATCCGCTTGAATGACGATGGCGGAGACAACTCCGTCCTGATCGCGATGCCGCGGTTCAATGCTCCGGTTATCCCGTTGCATAAAAGCGGGTTTGAGTAGCCACACGGGAACGTTATTTCTGAATTCAGAACTGAAAGCGCCCGGCAGTTTCTTCCTGCCGGGCGCAATAGCTAACAGCGCAAGTATTGTGGAGGGTGACTCGCCAGTTAGAAATCCAGGTCAAGCCTGAGCATGATCTGCCTTGGCGTCAGCAGCGAAACCATGTCCACTGCAGTGCCCAGGGACCAGCCGAAGGTAGCAACGTTTTCGTCAGTCAGGTTTTTGCCAATCAGGTTCAGGCGCGGCTTCATCGGCATGTTCAATGCGCCCAGGCTGATGGCCAGGTCGATCATGTTGTAAGACTCAAGCGGGATGCTGTTTTGCAGGTTGTTCGATGAAGATCCACGGTACGAGTAGGTCAGAGACCCCTGCAAGTCGAAGTTGTCCCAGGAGGTTTCGTAGCTCAGGTTTGCAGAGCCGGTCCACTTCGGCGCCTGCGGCAAGTCAGTACCTGATGGAATGAAGCCGGAACTGGCGGAGTCGAAGTCCTCCTTCGTCCTGGCATCGTTGTAAGCTGCCGCAATGCGGGTTGAGAAGCCCTGGCCCAGCAGAGCGTTGAGGGCGAATTCGTATCCCGTCACCTTGGCTTTGCCGATGTTATCCACGTAGGCCACTACGCCAGCACGCTGTTGAATCTGCATGTCTGTCCAGTCAATGCTGTAGGCCGCAAAGTCGGCGAATACGCGGTTGTCTTTCCAACTGGTACGTACACCAATTTCAAAGTTGTCCAGTGAGTCCGACAGGTACGTTGTGGGGACTCCAGCCTCGTCAGAAGCAACGGCTGCGCCATTAATGCCGCCAAACCGGAATCCGGAAACATAACTGGTGTAGAACGTCACGTTGTCGTTGGCGTGGTACATCAAAGCGACTTTTGGATTGAAGTCGCTTTCCGAAAGAGTAGCCTCGGTACTGCCGTCTGGAATGCCAATTTCACCGCCACCCGACAGGTAGTTGCCGCCATCGGTTTCCTGGTCAAAATAGCGACCACCCAGGTTGAGTTCCCAGTGCTCGGCAAACGTCTTTGTCAGGTCGAAGTAAATCGCCTTCTCCGTGGCATCAGCAAACTCGCCGCCGATCGATGTGGCAGGCGCGCCTGGAATATTGATGTTTACCGTGCTGGGACGAGTCTGGTCAGACTCCATGTAGTAAAGACCAACGGTGTATTGCCAGTTGCCAAAGAAACCGTCGCCGGCTGTCGGCGCGTTGGAAACAATTCGCAGCTCGTGCGAGTTCTGGTCGGTGGTTGGCTGGAAGTTCTGGTTGACCGTAATTCCGGTGCCCTGGAGTTGCAGCACATAAGTCAGGTCGGCCTGGCTGCTGCGTTCCTTGTCCAGCCAGTTGTTGTCAAAGACGATCGTGAAGTTATCGGTTTCGTAGTCGAACCGAGCACCGTAAATCTCGAACTCGGTGTCTTCAAACTCCGGCAGGTACTTGTACTCGCGTACGCGATCGGTATCGGTGCCTTCCAGGAAGCTGTAGGCGCCGATTTCACCAGTTTGCTTCAGGTAGGTGAAATTTGCCGAAAAGGCGTCGGTAGCTTGCCACTTTGCGAGCAACCTACCGTGTTCGGAGCGGTAGCTGTTAATGTCCTCTTCACCGCTGATGGCGTCATCAATAAAGCCGGCGTAGTCACGCACGGCGCCGGCAAAGCGCAGGCCGAAGGTTTCGCCCACGGGGACATTGAGCATTAGCGAATATTCATAGCTGTTGTCATCACTGGACGCCATGCTGCCGATGCCAAGTGATGCGCTGCCATAGAAGCTCTCCAGGTCGGGCGATTCGGGAACGTAGCGAATGGCGCCAGCCAGTGCAGATCCCCCGAACAGGGTGCCTTGCGGGCCTTTCAGTACTTCGACGGTTCGCATGTCTACCGTATCCACATCCGGCTGCACGCCAATGATGGACGGGTTGATCAATGAAACGCCGTCGTAGAATCGGCCAACGGTGCGTGGCCCAACACCACGGGATTCATTGGTAATACCCCTGATCTGAACCGTGGACGTGCCCGGCGTGAAGCCAGGTTCAATGGTTGCCCCCGGGGTCAGTTTGACCACGTCGGCGAGGCCCGTGGCTCCGATCCTGTCCAGTTCCGCGCCAGAAAACGCGTCGATGCTGGTGGGAATATCTCGAAGTGACTGCTCTCGTTTGGTGGCGGTCACCACCACCTCTTCCAGGGCCATCAGGCTTCCTTCGTCATCGTTGGAGCCGGAGGAGGACTGTGCAAGCGCCTGGGTGCTAAGGGCGAGCAACACTGCTGCAGTTAATGGTTTGAGCGAAGTGGTGGTTGGCCGAATCATGCTTGAGACTCCACGTTGTGACCAGGGGCCGACCGACGAGTTGCCGGAATGGGGTGAACCCGCTGGATTTTTCAAGATATCCCCGAACATCTGATATAAACTGCATATGAACTTACTGTTCATATATGATCATTATTTTTTGTGACGGTACTACCAAGACCTTGGGTTGTCAAGACAGCGCTGGTGGCGCACCAGCCACTTGGCAGTCAAATGCATCGCCGTGGATAATGACGGCTGTCGATTCCAGCTGACGATGGGCAGCGAGCACTCAATGACCAAGAAAGACAAGACACCTACGTATCGTGCACCGGCCCTTGAGAAGGGGCTCGAAATCCTGGAACTGCTTGCCGGCACCAAGGAACCAATGACGCTGACGCAAATTGCGGCTGAGTTGAAGCGATCGCGTAGTGAGCTCTACCGAATGACCGCGGTGCTTGTAGAGCGTGGTTACCTGACGCGCGACACCAGTAGCGATGAGTTGCGAATCTCCAATCGCCTGTTCGACCTGGGTATGCAGGCCAGCCCGGTGGGCACCCTGGTGGAGGAGGCATTCCCAACGCTGCACGCGCTTTCTGAGGCTACCCGGCAACCCTGCCACCTGGCCGTGGTCAGTGGCTACCGAATGGTGGTGGTCGCGCGTGTCGAAAGCCCCTCCAATGTGGGCATCGCGGTTCGTGTCGGCCACAACCTTGATCTTTACGAGTCTGGATCCGGCCTGGCCCTGTTGGCGTGGATGAATGCCGAAGAACGGGTGGCCTTGCTGGATCGCTACGAAGAGCGGGCTGGGGGTTTCGACCGGAAGAAACTGGAAGAAGAGTTGGAGCGGGGTCGTCGTCACGGATACCTGCGGCACAAGAGCTCACTGGTCCAGGGCGTTGAAGATTTGTCCTGCCCAGTTTTCCTCGGCGATCGCCAGCACGTGATTGCCAGCCTGACCGTGCCTTACCTCAAAGGAAAAGCGGCCGAGGTATCGGTGAAAGATACCCTGGCTCACTTGCGAGCGGCTTCAAGGGAGCTATCCGTGCTGAGCGCGAGGCATGGCGGATTCTAGTTCTACAGTAAACACCCCTTTACAATCGCCCCCGGAACCTGAACACACGGTTCAAGGGGAGTGCGCGCCCGCCTACCACGCTGTGCGCGAAGCCTTCGAGCGAAATTTCTCCCTGCATCACGAAGCTGGCGCATCGGTTTGCGTGTTCGTGGAAGGTGCGCTGGTTGCGCACCTGTGGGGTGGGAAACATGGCCAGGGTGCGGACATGCAATGGGGCCCCGAGACTTTGTGCAGCGTTTTCTCGTGCACCAAGGGGGCGGTCGCTCTGTGCGCGCACATGCTCGCGGACGAAGGTGCGCTCGATTTCGAGCGACCGGTTGCACACTACTGGCCTGAATTTGGTCAGCAAGGCAAAGCGGCTATCCCTCTGGGGATGATTCTCAATCATGAGGCGGGCGTTCCAGCGATTCGAGTTCCCTTTGATAGGGACGCGTTACTTGATGCGAGAGCGCTAGCGGAGCTGACAGCGCGTGAATCACCCTTCTGGGAACCGGGAGCCCGCCACGGTTACCATGCCCTCACTTTTGGGGCGGTACTTGATGAGGTCATTTACCGGGTCAGCGGCCAGTCGGCTGGGGCTTTCTTCCACGACAAAGTGGCTGCTCCGTTCGGGCTGAATTTCTGGATAGGGTTGCCGGACGCATTGGAGGCTCAGGTAGCGCCTGTGGTGTTCCCTGGGGCGCACAAGGCCGCGGACGCGAAGCCCATCGTCGACGAGGAGCTCAGAACTGCTTTGCAGGGCAACATCGCTGTCTTGCTGGGCGCCTGCACAAGCAGCGATTTTCGTGCCTCCGGGTTGGCGGCCGGGGGTGGGGTTGCCACTGCTGCTGGCCTGGCAGGCATGTACTTGCCGCTATCTCTTGGAGGTTCTTTTGGGGGCAGGCGGTTACTCTCGGAGGCAACTATAGCCCGGATTAGCCAGGCACAGCCGCCAAGTCGGCACGATGTTGTGCTTGGAATCCCCACCGCGTTCAACCAGGGCTTCACAACTTCGTGGTGTCAGGGTGAGTGGCATCCGGGGCAGGGTTTTTGCCTGGGCGCATCGGCGTTTGGACACTCCGGCATGGGTGGTTCGGTAGGGTTCGCCGACCCGGCCAACCACGTCGCATTTGGCTACGTGATGAACCGCCTCAACGGCCTGCCATCATTGGACGAGCGTGCCCAGGGGCTGATCGATGCGGTTTACCGTTCCATCGGGCTATCGAGTCGCGATTCCGGCTGCTGGCAGTAGCGACGGCTTGCCGCTAGTCGGGAAACTCCAGTTGATTGATGAATGGCTGCATTGCTTCGTGCAACTCAGGCCCGTGATCCGGTAAGTCGACACCACTCCAGATGTGCCAGATCTCATCGTGGATTGCCCTGGCCCCAGGTTCAATTTTTTGAAGCGGCCCCAGGCTTTCGAGTTCCAGGAAACCTGGCATGGTGAAAGCCTCGAAATTGCAACCCAGATCGGCGTATGTTGCGTCTCCCCTGAAGCCGAAAGTCTTGATGAACAAGCTGTCCTGGTTGGCGTAGGCGGCCCAGCGTTGTTTGTTCAGCAGGCCGAACTTGATCTTGTCATCCACGCCGGGGTCTTCGCGTAGTTGAATGTAGCGCTCACCCCAACGCACACGTGGATCATTCATTCGCGTGAAATGCCACAAAGTGAGCGTGCGGGCAGGGTAAAGGTGCTGCGGGTGGGTTCGATACTCTTCCTGCGGAATAATCGCGCGCCCGCCAGCGGCCATCACGGTCATGGCCCAGGGTGCAAGCTCCACAGCCCAGGCATTGGTATTGTTCAGTTCGTGTCGTACGCGGATCCTGCCTTCATCTTCGCCACGGATCTTGATGGTTTTGCGGATGCCTGTCTGTGGTTCGACTGGCGGCTCAAGTTTGAGGAAGTCTCCATCGGGCCCGTGACTGACCGGGGCAAAGTCCGGGGCCCAGCTTCTTGGAAACACCTCCGGCGCGTGCCACAACCGATGGCCGCCAAACAAAGTGAACTCTTCGCCAGCGGTCTTGCCGAGTTCCTCTTCGAAGGTTTTGAAGAGGTTTGGGCCACGATCCTGCCTGAGGCTGATGATCCTGGGCCCAACATCCAGGGTGACAACCAGTTCCGTTGGGCCATGGGTCCCGGCCAGGCAGTTGGCCCAGCCGCCAAACTCAGTGTTTTTCCAGTTGACCATGGTTATGAGACTTCACTCGAGTTATTCAGGGCAAAAACCATTTCATCTCCAATTCTCTGGGGTGATTGCCAGTGGATGAGCCCCAGGTTGCGCACTTCAAAACAGCTCAGGGTCAGGTTCCCTGACAGTACTGACAGTTTCACCTCGTCACCGCTCAAATAGTAGCGCCCCCAGGCTTTGCCGTTGGACCAGAACCAGGAACCGGCCAGGTTATCGACGATGATCCGCTGATCCAGTGCGCTGTAGTCGAAGCCGGTCCAGGCAATTGCGGACTGCCAGCAGGCCATGGCGCGTATATAGTGATGACCGCACTCAGCTTCGTCGAAGGGGTTGCGACGCCGGCCATCGTAGCGGCGCCGGATGTTCTGAATGCACTGCAATCCCTCTTCCCGGAGGTCGGAATAGATCATGCCTACCGCTGCGGTGTATTCGCAGCCGGTCATTACCTCGGCGAAATAGGGGAAGGGAAACTCGGGTGGGTCGCTACGGGGAAAGGATGCCATCAACAGGCACGGCTCGTCGGCCTGGGTGAACGTGCGCATTGGGTTGAAGTGACCATGCAGGCTTTCCCGGTGATTGTGTTTCAGTATGCTTCGCAGCGTTCTGCGCTGTTGATCCGGGCTTAGCACATCACCAAGGCCGCAAGCATAGGCCAGGTTCTGCCCAACCAGTTGGTCTACCAGGCAGCCATCAAGAAGTTGGTGTGCATCGTCAATGGCTTTGTCTTCAAACAGCCGTTGGCCCGGCGCGATTGCGGAGGGGTCAACGGGCGGTTCGAACCTGTGCTCGTAGTATTCTCCGTTGAACAGGTTTTCCTCGGTCCAGCGGCGGCCATTTTGGTAAAGCGCTTCGCAGGTTTGTGCAAAACCGCTTTCGCCGCAATGACGCGCCATGACTGCTGCGGCTTTGAGCGCACCCAGGTACCAGCACTGCATCTGTGGATTGGGGCCAAAGTACTCAACGTCCATGGTGTTGTGCTGGCAGCCCTCCATGACTCCGTCCTGGTCGGCGTCCCAGCCTCCGGGAACCCAGCAGTATTCCAATGACTTTCGGATCCTTGGCCACAGCGAACCCAGGAACTCCGCATCTCCGGAGAGGCGCCACTCCCTGTAGGCCTTGAGGACACAGCCGGCTTGACCATCTGCGGCTGCCTTGCCAAAAGAATTGCCATGCGTTTTGTGAGGATGCAGGATGCGGAATGACATAGCGCCTTCGGCATTCAAGGCGTGGGTGAATTCCACCCGCCGCATGCCGCGCGCCAGGTCGCCATAGAGGTAGGCCAGGGTGCTCTCGTAGTTCCACACATGGGTGCAAGAGCCTTCGCAGCAGCCCGTGTTGTCACCGCACCCCTCGAACGAGCAGAGGGTTCCGTCTGGAAGGCGATAGCAGGTTTCAGTGAAGAGCGTAGACAGGTTGCACAACATGGCTTCCCGTATCGGCTTGGGTAGGTCGCACTCGGCCAGCGCCGTGGTGAACAGAACTGTTCGGGCTTCGAGTTCCGGCAAGCAGGGAATGATGGTTCTCGCAGCGTCCCAGGCATCGCTGTATTGCTCTGTGTACCAGTTCCCCACGTTGTAATCCGGCTCGTCGGGTCGGGTCACCCATCGGTTGGGGAAGTGCCAGGTTAGGTAAAAATAAACTTCCCGCTCTTCACCAGGCCCGAGGTGAAGGTGGACCGCCAGCGAACCCGCGGGCGGCTTGGCAGCTGACCCTTCACGTTCACTCAGGCGTCCATCGCGATCGAGGTCGTTGCGGAAATCCAGCAATGCTGAGTGGTAACGGTTTCCCAGCCATGCGGTTCGATAGCTGACGTCGGCTTCAGCTGGCGTCGTTAAGGCCAGCGTTCCAAAGTTGGAGGCCTGCGTATCCATACCGGCTGCCTCGCAAAAAATGCCTTGCAGGTATGGGCCGGAACGGAAGCGATTGGTTCGAGTTCCTGACGCTTCGTACTGAACGCGGCCGTTTCCCAATACCTGGCGGGTCTGGGGAAGGAGGCCGACCGGGTTCGGCAGATTAGCTACAACTGCGGCATCCACGGCCTCCTCAGTCCGGTTGCGCAACAAGTACCTCAGTTGGATCACAGGAAGGCTGCTATTGTCGGCATCGCCTGGAATCACCGGGCTGAATGCCTGGAGTTTCGCTTCGAGCGGGGCGCAATGGTCGTGGAGTGAAACCTGAGCCAACGGGTAGGCGGCCTCATACCGACAATTGCGGAAGTGCGGAACGCCGTGATTCGGAGTGGTCGCGCCGACACTCCCTTCGAGTTCGTTGTCACTCAAGGGGCCCTCGAGCATGCGCAAGTCGGTCTGGCCCTTTGCCGTCCTGGTGT
Organism: Gammaproteobacteria bacterium; assembly: GCA_030428105.1. GTDB lineage: Bacteria > Pseudomonadota > Gammaproteobacteria > Xanthomonadales > SZUA-36 > JAUIBE01. Next base: position 48,554 of record JAUIBE010000004.1, on the reverse strand, counting down.
GCAGCATGACACCCGCCCAAACGTCAAGAGCGCAGGGGGTGAAGCCCTTGGATGGCCTGTTGAAAAGCTCCCAGTCGCGCAAATCTCCGCGCCCGCCTATGGATATTGAACCGGCGCCGATGCCGCCAAGCGGCATGGCAACGCGGGCGAGGTGGGGCGGCTCATAGCGGTTGAGAACCGGCCATGGGCTGCGTTTGCTCATAGGGTCTCGTTTTGTCCCTGCAGTGGAAGGGCGCTGGGGTCCGGGGCCAGTTCCAGGTCCGCCAGGCGGGCTTCGAGGTCCGGCAAGGCAGGCAACGGTTCGCTGGGAACCGGCTGTGTCCAGAATGTGCAGGCGCACCAATCATCCTCGCGGTTGTACAGACTGGCGAGATAATCGTCGAAATCCACTGCTGGAGGTTGCAGGCCTATCTGCTGGACTGTCGCGCGGATGTCCTGGTGCCAGTACACCGGGTCTGGCAGGTGCCAGCGATAGAGAGAAACCGGGCCGCTATCGAGCCTGTCGCCGGTTGTGACCAGGGTGGCGCCGCACAGAGGAAAGCTGTTCTGCTGGATGCCCCAGGAAAGCCCGGCATAGTCTTCCGTTCCGGTGCCGACGATGGTTGGGTGCGCATCGTCGCCATCCAGGAAGAAACGAACCTCGCCTTCACCCCACCAGTTCGACCCCTGCGGACGGACGCCCATGACAGTTCCCAGGAACCGGCCCTGGCAGTTGTTGCGATTGAGTAGCTCGAAGTCCTCGCCAGGGCGAGTGGGGTTTTGCCGCAGGAAGGAAGCATGGAGTCGGCCGAAGGGCTCGCTAAACTCGTCCCCGATGGTGTAATCGATCTGGTAGAAGAACAAGGCCGAAAAGGCCAGGTCGTTGGTGACCGTAACGCGGGCATGTTCGGCGAACGGCATGGGTAGCCACATGTTCAGACCAAACTTTTCGCTGACGGCGTGCACCGCCGTGTGGAATGGTTGGGTGGCACCATGCGCAAAGCCAAAGAAATCGCCAAGCGGCGCTTCGATAGATGGGTGCTGCTGGTCTTCCCAGTAAAAACGAATCACCAGCCCCCGCATCGTGTCGGCGATGTCATAAGTGGTCATCCACAGGTGGCGAATCATACCTGGCCCCTCGATATTGGCCAGTTCAATGGTTTCGCCGGGCGCAATCATCCTGGCCGGGCTGCCCTTCCGTCCCGGACCTAGTGGGCTGGCTGCTTTTCCGCCTTCTCCTTTGGCGCCCGAGCAGTTTTCAAAGCTGGTGGATCGGCTGTGAACATTGCCGGGTAACTGGTGCAGAGAGGGGGTCTGGTCAAGCGGTTTCATGCGCTGGGTTCCGTGGTCGATTGGATTGACTTCAATAACACTGGATAGTATCGTTTTCGAAATTTATATATAAATATAGAGTTCATAAATGATTTTATTGGCCTGGTTCGAATGCCGTCAACCGGATTCCGAAATTCACTACAACGAAGCACTTTTGGGTGAAGCTCACACGGGCGAACAATAATGAACTCAGCCTACCATCCCGCCAACTCCCCCGATGATGTGAGAATTACCGGCCATACCATCCGTGATATCCGTTTTCCAACCAGCGATGAGCTTCATGGCTCGGATGCGCTGAACAACGACCCCGACTATTCCTGCGCCTATATCACGTTGCTGACAGACCAGCCCGGGCTGAAAGGCCATGGACTGGTGTTCACCATTGGCAGGGGTAACGAAATCTGTTGCACCGCTTTGCAGTCGATTGCGGATTCAGTGGTGGGCAGGTCGTTGGCTTCGATCACTTCGGACTTTGCGGCGTTCTCGCGCGAGCTAACCGGCGATGCACAGATGCGTTGGCTGGGTCCGGAGAAGGGCGTGGTACACATGGCTGCGGGCGCCCTGATCAACGCGGTATGGGATCTGTACGCCCGTTGGTCTGGCAAGCCCTTGTGGCTACTGCTGGCGGAGCTGAGCCCGGAAGAGCTGGTTCGGTGCGTGGATTTCAGTTACCTGACTGACGCGCTGAAGCCCGATGAAGCGCTCGAACTGCTGCGCCAGATGGCGCCGGGAAAAGCGCAACGCATTGAGCGCCTGAAAGCCGAGGGCTTTCCTGCCTACACCACGTCTGCGGGCTGGTTGGGGTATTCCGACCAGCGTATTCGGCAACTGTGCCGCGAGGCAGTGGCCGAGGGCTGGACCCACCTGAAAATGAAGGTGGGCGTCTCGCTGGAAGATGACTGCCGGCGCGCGGCTATCATTCGCGAAGAAATTGGCTCACAGCGGTTCCTGATGATGGATGCCAACCAGGCCTGGGATGTTGAAGAAGCGATCAGCAATGTTCGCGCCCTGGCGGTCTACGATCCGTTGTGGATCGAGGAACCGACCAGCCCGGATGATGTGCTGGGTCACGCAGAAATTGCCAAGGCGGTTACACCCATCAAGGTTGCTTCCGGTGAGCATTGCCAGAACCGTATTATTTTCAAGCAGTTGATGAGTATCGGCGCCATTGATGTGTGCCAGATTGACAGTTGTCGTGTTGCCGGGGTGAACGAGAACCTCGCGATCCTGCTGCTGGCGCGCAAATTCGATATACCCGTTTGCCCACACGCTGGGGGTGTCGGCCTGTGCGAGCAGGTGCAGCACCTGGCGATGTTCGATTACATTGCCCTCAGCGGAACCACTGAAGGGCGCCTGATCGAGTACGTCGACCACCTGCACGAACACTTTGTCGACCCGGTAACGATCGAAAAGGGGCGCTACATGGCGCCGGATCGGCCGGGCTACAGCATCGAGATGAAAGCCGATTCCCTGGCTACTTTCGAGTATCCGGCGGGTCCCGTCTGGCAGGGTAGGCTTTCCCGAACTGCCTAGCGAGCCGATGCTCTGATCGACCATGGAGTACCAACAACAGTGAGCTCAGATCAAACCGGAAAGTTCGCCGGCTCCGTTGCGGTGGTGACGGGTGGGGCCAGCGGAATTGGCCTGGCAGTCGCACGAAAGTTGGCGGCGGAAAGCGCGCAGGTGTTCGTTATGGACATCAACGAACAGGGCTGGCTAGCCGTTGAGCCCGGCTTTCACGGGTTGCCTGGCGAGGCAAGGTTTGTTTCTGCTGACGTTTCGGACCGGGCGTCGGTGGAGACGGCCGCTAGCAAGCTTCCAGGCGCATTAAACATCCTGGTGAACAACGCAGGCATCTCGCACATTGGCTCATTGGAAAACACGACGGAGGAGGACCTGGACCGTGTCTACGCGGTAAACCTCAGGGGCGTGTTCAACACCACCAAGGCTTGCCTGGGCCGCCTGAAGGCTGCCAACGGGGCGTCCATCGTTAACATGTGTTCTGTTGCGGCCCTTACTGGCCTGGCCGACCGCTTCGCATACTCCATGAGCAAGGGTGGGGTGCTGGCCATCACCCGTTCCATTGCACGCGATTACCTGGAGGATGGAATTCGCTGCAACTCGATCTCACCCGCCCGCGTGCACACGCCCTTCGTGGACGACTATTTGCGCAATCATTACCCGGGCAAGGAACAGGAGATGTTCGCAGCGCTATCCGCCACGCAACCCGTAGGGCGAATGGGTACGCCGGAAGAGGTCGCCGCCATGGTAGCTTTCCTGTGCTCAACTGACGCCGAATTCATTACTGGCAGCGACTTCCCGGTAGACGGCGGCTTCACCGGCTTGAAAATGTAACCATGAAACTGATGCGATTTGGGCCTCACGGCCAGGAATTTCCGGGTATTCAGAGTGCAGATGGCAGTTGGCTTGACTGCAGTGCATTCGGGGCCGATTGGGGCGAGGCGTTCTTCGCCAATGATGGCCTGGAAAGGCTTAAGAGCTGGTTGCGTAACCACCAGTCAGCCTGTCCGGTGGTTTCTTCAGAAACGCGGGTTGCGGCGCCGATCATGCGGCCCTCCAAGTTGATCTGCGCGGGGCTCAACTACGTGACTCATGCCCGCGAGTCGGGAATGGATATTCCGCCGGAGCCGGTCTTGTTCACCAAGGCAACCACTTCCATCTGCGGGCCGTTCGATGACATCCGCATTCCCCTGGTTAGATCGCAATCGGGCGTAGCCAGGCTGGCCGAGAAAACCGACTGGGAGGTCGAACTGGCGGTGGTGATCGGCAGTGAATGCGTGCGTGTGAACACGGATTCGGCATTGAATCACGTTGCCGGATACATGCTGCACAACGATGTCAGTGAACGCGAAACCCAGTTGCACCGCAGCGGTCAGTGGGTGAAAGGCAAGAGCTTTGATACGTTTGCCCCCATTGGCCCTTTCCTGGCAACGCCCGATGAGGTGGGTGATCCCGGAAACCTCGACCTCTGGCTCAAACTCAATGGCGAAACCATGCAGCGCGATAACACGCGCGAGATGATTTTCTCTGTGGCGCAATTGATCAGTTACACCAGTTGGCACATGAGGTTGCTGCCCGGGGACGTGATATCCACGGGTACGCCGTTCGGAGTCGGTATGGGGCTTCGTCCCGAGCGCTACCTGCAGCCCGGTGATGAAATCGAGTTGGGCATCGAAGGGCTTGGCAGTGCGCGACAACATGTCGTGGCTGAAGCAGATGCATGAGAATTGATGCGCATCAACATTTCTGGCGTTATGACCCCGAAAGAGACGCCTGGATTGATGAGCAAATGACGGCCATCGCACGGGATTTCATGCCGCAGGATTTGAAACCGGTGCTGGCTGCCCAGGGATTCGATGGTTGTGTGGCGGTGCAGGCGGATGAGTCGCCTGCTGAAACCGACCTGCTGCTGGAACTGGCTGGGGCCCACCCCTGGATTTTGAAAGTCGTTGGCTGGCTGGATCCGGGCTCCGACCGTGTGATGAGCGAACTCGATCGCCTGGCTGACCAGCCTCGCCTCGCCGGCTTTCGTCACATCCTGCAAGCACTTGAGCCCGAAGTCGTGGAGCAGCCTGCCTACCGTGAAGGAATCAAGGCCATTGGGGAACGTGGCTACACTTTCGACTTGCTGGTTCACCCGCGGCACCTGCCAGCAGTAACGGACCTGGCGCGTTCGTTTCCCCATCAGCAGTTCGTGGTTGATCACATGGCCAAGCCGAACCTTGCGCAAGGGTTGGCCAGTGAGGAAGGGGCAAAATGGGAAAGTGATATGCGCCGCATTGCCAAGCACGGTAACGTCTACTGCAAGGTATCAGGGCTGGTGACCGAGGCGGACTGGAATGCCTGGGAGGCCCCTGATTTCGCGCCCTTTCTCGATGTTGTGTTCGACTGCTTCGGTGCAGATCGCCTGATGTATGGGTCTGACTGGCCGGTTTGTTTGCTGGCGGCATCTGCTGGCGAAGTCCTGGATGTGGTTAAGGCCTACCTGCACCCCTTCAGCGACAACGAACGCGCACAGGTGCTGGGCGGGACCGCTGGCCGCTTTTATGGAATTTCATCATGAATCTCGAACTCGAAGGGCGCGTTGTCTTAATCAGCGGTGCCGCACGTGGAATTGGAAGAGCGGTAGCGCTTTCCTTGGCTTCGGAGCAGGCGATACCCGTAATTGTCGATCCGAGGCAGGAAGAAGGTAACGCGCTGGCTGCCGAAATCGAAGCCGCCGGCGGCACGGCCCTGGCCCTGCCGAAGCTGCTCGATTCTGGCCGTGACTGCGAGAAGGTCGTCGAGTCTGCCCTGGTCAAGTTTGGAAAAATTGATGGCGTGGTCAATAACGCGGGTCACAACGACGGGGTTGGGCTGGAGAGCGGTTCAGCCGATGCCTTCGAAGAATCCCTGCGCAAAAACGTGTCGCACTACTTCGGCCTTGCGCACCACGCGTTGCCGTTCCTGAAAAAGAGCCGGGGCTGCATTGTCAATATCAGCAGCAAAACGGCGGTGACCGGACAGGGCGCGACCTCCGGTTACGCGGCGGCCAAGGGCGCCCAGCTCGCTCTTACGCGTGAATGGGCAACCGAGTTGTTGCGCTTCGGTATACGTGTCAATGCGGTGGTTCCCGCAGAGGTGATGACTCCAGCCTACGATGCATGGCTTGAGGAACTGGATGATCCTCAGCGGGCCCTGGATGACATTCAACAGCGGATTCCGCTGGGAAATCGCCTTACCAAACCGGAGGAGGTGGCCGATGCCGTGGTCTTCTTGTTGTCGGCCCGTGCTTCCCACATCACCGGCCAACATATCCATGTTGATGGCGGATACGTCCACCTTGATCGAGCGGCTGGATTCCTGGTGCGCGAATCATGAGGGTTCATGGAGAATCGTCTGGGATGCTGCCATTTGCCCCAAGGTTTTGCGGCCTGAGCGAGCAGATTGCTGATCACGCAAGGTTTCGAGGTGATGATCCGGCCCTGGTGGAGGGTGAGCGAAAGGTTAGCTGGAAAGAATATGACCGCTCCGGTAACCGAATCGGCCATGCGTTAAAGCGCGCGGGGGTCCGGCCAGGAGATCGCGTGGCGATGCTCGTCAGCAATCATGTTTGGGCGCACGAGGTGCTGCTGGGTATCTGGCGTGCCGGTGCGGTTGCTGTGCCGCTGTCACCAATGCTCGACGCGGCGGCACTGCAACGAATGATCGCAGATTGTGCCGCGCGGGTTCTGTTTTCAAGCAGTGAATACGGCGATCGTGCCAGCGGGCTCGCCGTGGAAGACCTGGCGGCGATTGTCGAAGGCGAACCCTTTGAGCAATTCGTTTCCGGGGTGTCTGCCGAATCCACCGGCATGGCCAATGGCGCCGAAGACCTGGCGCTGATTATCTATTCCTCGGGGACCACGGGCGTGCCGAAGGGTATCGCCCACTCACATGCCTCGCGGCTTTCGTTTGCCTCCGGCTTTGCCACGGAGTTTGGCTTCAACTGCCACAGCGTGGCGCTCTCCTGCGTACCGCTGCATTCCAACGGCGCCTGGTTGAGTTGGAGCCCGGCCAAGTGGGTTGGCGCGGTCACGGTAATCCTGCCAGCGTTTACAGCCGAGGGCTTCGTTGAGGCGGTTGGCAAACACCGACCTACCCATGGCTTTATCGTGCCGACCATGGCCGCCGTGTTGCTCGCCCACCCGGGTATCGAAGAGGCGGGACTGGAATGTTTTGAAACCGCGATCACAGCGGGCTCGCCGATGCCGGAAGCAACCAAGCTTGCTGTGCAGCGGCTTACCGGGAACGCATTGTACGAACTGTGGGGATTAACCGAGGGCGTTGCCACCATCATCACGCCGCAGCAAATGGCGCAGCGCCTGGATTCGGTGGGCCGGCCGATGCTCGGTTGCGACATCCGTATCATCGATGACCAGGATCGGGATATCACGTTTTCCGGTACCGGTGAAATTGTAGGGTACTCGGCCGGCATGATGAGCGGTTACTGGAATCGTCCTGATGCGAATAAAGAGTTGGAGTGGACGGATTCAGAAGGGCGGTGTTTTCTGAGGACTGGTGATATCGGCGAGTTCGACCCAGCAGGATTCCTGGTGCTGCGCGGCAGGAAGAAGGACATGATCATCTCCGGTGGTCTCAATGTGTATCCGGTGGACATAGAGACTGAGCTGCTGATCCACCCGGGCGTCCAGGATGCCGCGGTCGTTGCTTGCCCCGATGACAAGTGGGGTGAGGTGCCGGTGGCTTTTGTTGTGCCGTCAAGAGAGTTTGAAGGCGATTCCAGGTTCGGAGAAAAAGTCCTTGCCTGGGCCAATGATCGACTTGCCCGCCACCAGCGAATCAGCAGGGTGGTGATTCATAGCGGAGACTTTCCCAGGAATACGATGGGCAAGATCGTAAAAACTGAACTGGTCGAGCGCTTGTGAGTGCACCGCAGAACGGGGTGCAAAGCGCGTCACGTTGGTGGATGCTGGGGCTGCTTTTCCTGGTCTACGTGTTCAATATCGTAGATCGCCACATCATCAATATCCTGCTGGAACCGATTCGCCTCGAACTCGAGCTCAATGATTCGCAGGCTGGCTTCCTCGCCGGCTTCGCGTTCGCCATTTTCTACACCCTTATGGGTGTGCCGATCGCTGCGCTGGCTGATCGTTACAGCCGCACCCGCCTGATCGTGCTGTGCTCCGGCCTGTGGAGTGTCATGACAGCGCTTACCGGCATGGCGACCGGTTACATCAGCATGGCGTTAACCCGCATGGGTGTGGGTGTTGGTGAGGCTGGCCTGACTCCATCGGCGAACTCGCTGATTGGCGACATGTTCAAGCCCACCGATCGCGGCAAGGCGATCGGCATCTACCAGAGCGCCGTACCCGTCGGCACGATGCTCGCCGGCCTGATTGGCGGCTTTATGGGGCCTGCGCTGGGTTGGCGCAACACGTTTGTCTTGCTGGGTGCTTTTGGGCTTATCCTGACGGTAGTGTTCTGGATCGTGTTCCGCGAACCGCAGCGAGGTCTGTTGGACGACCTCAGTTCGCGCCCGGAAAAATCACGCTACTCGATCTGGGAAACCATCCGCTACATGCTGAGCCAGAAGAGCGTGCAGTATTTCTTTCCCGCTTTTGCCCTGGTTGGCCTGGTTGGCTCAGCGGTCAACACATGGACGCCGGCGTATTTCATGCGCAGCCACGAGATGAGCCTGCTGCACATGGCAACTACCATTGGGACTATTGGTGGAATTGGCGGCGCAATCGGCATGATCGGAGGTGGTTATATTGCCGACAGGATGGTTCGCAACGATTTGGCCGCGTATATGAAAATTCCGGCGATTGCGCTGCTGGCAGCGGCGCCCCTGTTCTTTGGTGTTTACCTGGCTGGCAACGTAACCCTGGCTGCCGCATTCCTTTTGGGGCCGATGATTGTTGGCACCGCCATCGTGGTCCCGGTGTTAGCGCTAATCCAGCGATTGGTGAAGAACAACATGCGTGCAGTATCCGTAGCCGTATTCTTGCTGGTGATTCACCTGCTGGGAATGGGCCTGGGGCCGCTGCTGGTCGGCATGCTTAGTGACGCGCTTGAGCCCAAGTTCGGGGTGGAGTCACTACGTTACGCGCTGCTCGCCTTCATTCCGCTTATCCTGGTTGCGGTGTTCCTGTTCTGGCGTGCGAGGCTGTTCGTGGCAAGCGATCTCGGAAATGAGCAAGGCTCCGGGCAAGATGTGGCCTAGACGTACCGGTCGGTACCGGAAAACAGATCTGCCTTCAGGCTGATTCGTACAGGGTCACCACGCAAGCGCCGCCCAGCCCAATATTGTGTTGCAGTGCCATCCTGGGGCTCTCCACCTGCCGCTCGCCTGACCTGCCTCTTAGCTGCTGGGTCAATTCATGGCACTGGGCCAGCCCGGTCGCGCCCAGCGGGTGTCCCTTGGAAAGCAGACCGCCTGAAGGGTTGGTCACGATCTTGCCACCGTAGGTGTTGTCCCCGTTGGCGATGAATTCAGGTGCGCCACCCGGAACGCAAAAACCCAGGGCCTCGTAGCTGATCAGTTCGTTCTGGGCGAAGCAATCGTGTAGTTCGCTTACGTCTATGTCTTCCGGCCCGACGCCTGAGGCCTCGTACACCTGTGTAGCGGCATTTCGTGACATTTCGTAGCCGGCCAGTTTCATCATGTCCTTGTCATCAAAGGTCGACGGCGTGTCGGTGGTCATCGCCTGGGCCCGGATGGAAACGCCACTATTAAGGTTGTGGCGCTTGGCGAACCCTTGGGAAACCAATACCGCTGCCGCAGCGCCACAGGTGGGCGGACAGGCCATCAGCCTGGTCATGACACCTGGCCAAAGCGCCGGGGAATCCAGCACGTCTTGCTCTGTCAGCTCTTTCCGGAAAATGGCCAGGGGGTTGTGTCGCGCATGCCTGCTGGCCTTGGCGCGCACCTTTGCAAAGTCTTCAAGGGTGCTGCCAAAGCGTTGCATGTGCTGCAAGCCGGCGCCGCCAAAATAGCGCAGCGCCGGGGGCAGGTCTGCCTGGCCAACCCACTGGATGCTGGCCTCATCAAAGGTATCCAGTGGGCTGGGGCGGTCGCTGAAAACACTGTCGATTGCGCCTGGCTGCATTTGTTCGAAACCCAGTACCAGGGCGCAATCCACAGCGTCGTGCTCAATCGCCTGGCGTGCCAGGAAAAGCGCGGTTGAGCCGGTAGAGCAATTGTTGTTGACGTTGATGATGGGAATGCCGCTCATCCCCACGGGGTAAAGCGCCAATTGCCCGCTGGTCGAGTCGCCGTAAACGTAACCGACGTAGGCTTGCCGCACATCGCTGTATTCAAGGCCGGCATCGGCCAGTGCTTCGCGAACGGCTGCGGCGCTCATATCGGTGAAGTCGGGCGAACTGCCCGGCTTTCCGAAGGGCACCATGCCGGTACCCGCAACAATGACGCGTGAAGTGCTTGTCTCAACCATTTTCATCAATCTCGTTCGTTAGAACTCCGCTTCAGGGGAGCTTATTGTCGCGCACAAGGCTGTAGTCATAGGTGCTGTTGCCATCGGCCCAACCCGTCAGGTACTGCTTGATGGTGCGCGCGGGCCCGTGTGCGCTGGTGTTATAGGGCTGGATTAGCTGGCCGGTGAATGTGTTGGTGCACTTCACCGACCCGGGCGATTGGCCGAACAAGGCTGCGTATCCCGACGAACAGGAGCCGCTCAGATACAGATCGACGACGCCGTGCGTGGGCAGTCCGCGCCGTTGGGCCTCCGGGAAGGAGCAGGCGCCAGGGTTAAATATGTTGCAATTGGCGGTGGACATCTCAAGCCCAGGTGCAAAAACCGTAACGTTGGATGCAGCCGCAGCATCTTCCAGGCTGGTTTGGGTTAGAGGAAGCAGCACGGTGTAAAGGGCGACCGCCAGTTCGGAGTTCTGATCGATCAGCACGTCCTTGCGTCCCTCGGTATCGATGTAGTTGCGTAGCTCTGACAAAGCTTGCACACCCAGTACGTCGTAGAGGATGTTGGCAAAGTCGGTGTCATCAATGCCTGCATGGTCTGGGAACAGCCGGAAAGCGGCCAGCCCGACGGCGACGTCATAGAAGTTTCGCAATACCAGCATGTCGGTTGAGATGTAGGGAGTGACGCTGTCGTTGTAATCGGGATTGAGGACAAAATCGGAAACAGCGCACAGCATCAGATGGTGAGGGTTAGCAATTACCGATGGAAGCCCGGAGATGGCGTCGAAGCAGCTTTCGGGGCCGGGCCAGCCTTCGCTGCCGGTGTTCTCAAATGCGCCCCAGACGTTTGCCGTGTCGTACAGATCCTGCAGGTTGTCGTCCGCATCGAAGTAGGCAAATTCCAGCAGGTCGTCGATTGTCCCCGCGGAGATTCCCAGGTTACCAAGGTCGGTGCGAACCTCGGTTTCGGTGCCCGCGAGCGGCAGGAATGGCACCCAGGTGTCCAGCATCAGGCCGCGCACATTGGCGCTGGAACCGAAGTAGTCGTCCACCTTGTCGATATGCGCCTGCACGCCAGCCGAGCCGGCGGACTTGCCGGCGAACACCACTTCGGAAGCAGTGGTGGTCAGGGAGTAGAGATCTTCGATCTCATCCAGGGCCGCCTGGACGATTCGTCTTCCGCGGAAATGGACGGTGTAGGTGCCGGCCCCGCCGCCGGACACCACCAGTGTGTCAGTTCCATTGTAGACAACTGGGTCGCCGTTGCCATCAACCGAACCCTCAGAGCTTCCAATCCAACCATCTGAAGAGCAGTAGTTAATCTGCACCGTGTTGTAACCATCGAAAGACCCGCCGGTTCGCGTGAGGTTTTGCAAACCGTTGGCGACGTACCCAGCCGGCTGCATACCCTGTGGCCAGCGTTCCTGGCAGCTGGTGTCGTCTTTGCAGCTGCCGCCACCCTGCAGGTGGATAAACCACTTGTCGGAGATTCCGGCGCCGTCAGCCACTGTGGTAACGCGCATGTCGGCGGGTTCACCGTTGTTACATACCGCTCCTGGATGGCCACTAAGACTGACCGTTGTGTCGCTGACAGTCGTGGCCGCTACTGCGGTCGAGCTGGTGGCCAATGCGCCCAGCGCCAGCAGAGCTGCCGGCACCAGGATAGAGGTGCGAAGTGAATTCATTGAAGTTGCCTCTGGTTGCTTATTGAGTGGGTTAGTGGGCAAGCTTGCGGGTGTTTCTACTCCAGTCCGCCAGAACAGATCAGCGTCTGGCCGGTTATGTAATTTGATTCGGGTGTGCAAAGAAGAAAGACCGCACCGGCGGCTTCTTCCGCTGTTCCGGCGCGGCCAAGGGGGCAAAGCTGCGGGATTTGTTCGATGGCGGCCCTGGGAACGCCTGCCGGAACAGTTCTTGCGCCGATTTCCAGGGCATTTCCGGTATCCTCGAAGGCCTGGGTGAGGCGCGTCTCGATGAACCCGAAAGCAACGCTATTGACGTTGACGCGATAGCGCCCCCATTCCTTGGCCAGGGTGCGGGTCATTCCAGCCAGGGCAGACTTTGCTGACGAATAGTTCACCTGGCCGGCATTGCCGCCGGTTGCCGCGATGGACGAGATGTTCACCACCTTGCGGAACACTTCCCGGCCCTCGTCTTTTTCCCGCTGAACGGCTTCTCGAATGGGGCCGATAGCGGCTCGCAGAATGCGAAATGGCGCCATAACGTGTACGTCGATCATCGCCTGGAACTGCTCATCGCTCATTTTCTGGATGACTCCGTCCCAGGTAAAACCTGCATTGTTCACGAGGATGTCAATGCCGCCAAAAGCTTCTACCGTGGCTGCAACAATGTCTTCGCCGAAGGAAATGCTGGTGACATCGCCGACGTGGGTGATTGCCTTGCCACCATGCGATTGAATCTCCGCAGCCGTCTGCTCGGCCGGTTCGGGGTCGATATCGCTGACGACCACGCTGGCTCCTTCGGCGGCAAGCTTCAGCGCGATGGCGCGTCCAATGCCGCGACCTGATCCAGTAACAATGGCGGCGCGGTTTTCAAGGCGTCTCATGGGGGATTGTTCCTGTGTTAGCCGCGAACCCGGCGGGTACCCGACCACCAGCGCTCGCGCAGTTTGTATTTCTGCAGCTTTCCGGTTGCCGTGCGCGGCAGTTCTGCGACAAACTCGACGGCGGTTGGGCACTTGAAGTGCGCCATCTTGTCGCGACAGTGGTTGATGATTTCGGCTTCGCTGGCGGTTTCGCCCTGGTGCAGCACAACAAGGGCCAATGGCGTTTCTCCCCAGCGTTCGTGGGGCACACCAATCACGGCGCACTCGGAGATTGCGGGGTGACGGTAGAGGACGCTTTCGATATCCGGAGAACTGATGTTCTCTCCGCCTGAAATGATCACGTCTTTTTCGCGGTCGACGATGTGGATGCTTCCGCGTTCGTCCCAGATGCCCAGGTCCCCGGTGCGAAAGTAGCCGTCCCTGATGGCCTGTTCGGTTTCTTCGGGTTGGTCCCAGTAACCGGCGAATACCACGTTCGCTTTTGCACACACCTCGCCAACAGTCTCGTTGTCCCGGGGGATATCGTTCCCTTCCGAATCGACAAGGCGCAATTCCACGCCCAGGCATGGTGAGCCCGCCCGCGCTCTCCGGGTGTAGTCGTCCTTCCTGGTGGCAAAGTCGACGTGATTGGCGGTCAGCATGGGGGCGGTTTCGGTAAGGCCGTAAATCTGCAGGAAGTTCCAGCCCATTTCCGTTTCAAGTCGTTCGATAAACGACTCGGGTGGTGGCGCGCCGGCAACGATGAATCGAGGCGCGGTGCGAAATTCAAACTCGTCGCGGTTGGGATATTCCAATAGCGATCGCAGCACCGCGGGAGCCATGCCGGACAGGGTCACGCCGTGACTAGCGATCAGCTCAAGTGCCTTTCTGGGCTCAACGGCGCGGAGAATGACATGGGTACCACCCATTCCGGTAATTGCGTAGACGATTCCCCAGCCGTTGCAATGGAACATGGGGGCGGTCCACATCATGACATCGTCGTGCGCAACCCTGAGGTGCGCTATCAGGTTGTAGGCATTGATGTAGACATTTCGGTGGGTGAGCATCACGCCCTTGGGCATGGCCGTGGTGCCGGAGGTGTAATTGATCGAGACGACATCGTTCTCATCTCTGTCCGCTACAGGATTGTGTTCGGCTGATGATTCGGCAACCAGGGTCTCGTACTGATGCCAGTTGGGCGAGGGAGATGAATCTCCGGGTGCTGCTATCCAGAGTTGCACCTTTGGCAACTCTCTGCGTAGGGGCTCGATTTGCGCCGTGTACTCATCATCGACTATCACAGCTCGGGAGCCTGAATGTCCGATGATGTAGGACAGTTCCTGGGGCGTCAGGCGATAGTTGAGCGGTACCAGGATAAGGCCCGCCTGGCTCGTAGCGTAGAAACTCTCGAGAAACTGGTGCGAGTTTGGGCTCAGGATGCATACACGGTCGCCGCGCTCCAGGCCAAGGTCGCTCAAGGCGTTGGCCATGCGGTTGACCCGCTCTTTCAGCTGCGCGTAGGTGAATTCAGTCTTCTCGTTGATGACCGCAGGCTTGTCCGGGTAAAGCAGGGCAGAGCGGTTGAGAAAGTCATCGACCAGTAGTGGAACGTACATTGCCTACTCCAGCGCGTTGCTGTGGAACAGGCTATTGTCTTCAGGTAGCGTGGCGTGCGGACCGAACGAATAGCCTGCCATGAAAATCATAAATGAACTATACGTTTACATATAAACAAATATCAAGCAAGCCCAGCACGCGCAAAATGATGCCAATGGCAGCGATGCGTTCAGATTCTGCCTCGGCCGAGGCGATTGGTTCAGAAATTTCTAGTGCGGGAGTGGGGAATCTACCAACCGTGACACCGGCCCCAATGATCAACGATGTCGAGGCCGCCATCGACAACGTGATAGGAGTCGAAAGCGGCTGCGGTCATACATGAGTGATTGGGCAGGATTCGCAGGCGATCGCCAATGGCGAAGTCCCTGATCTGTACTTCTGCGCCGTCCGCTCGCGCCACCCAACCCTGCTCCTGCGACAGCGAGCCCAGTATGTAAGTGGCGGCCTTTCCATGGTTGCGCTGGTTTAACTTGTCGCGGACCAGGCCGTAGCCGTAGGGGTGGCCGGCGCCACCATTGTCCTTGGACATCGCCAGGCAGCCGGCGTCCACCAGTACTCGACCGTCGTGTGCACGGCTTGCTATCACGGACGTGAGTACACTCACGGCGATATCTTCGGGCTCACAAACGCCGCGATGGCGCATCGACAGGTCAAAAAACATGTAATTTCCGGGCCGCACCTCGGTGACGCCGGGAAAGGCTTCGCCGTGGACGAACGTTGGCGTTGAGCCGACGCTGACCTCGGGGCAGGGCAGGCCGCTTGCCCGAATCCGTTCGGCGGCTGCCACGGTTTGGGCGCATTCGCTGGCTGCGATTTCTCGAATCTCTTCAATGCTACCAGCGTGGTAAGAATGACCCGCGTGGCTCAAAACCCCGCGAAACTCAATATGCGCACATTCCGCGCACAAGCGGGCTATTTCAACCACCGCTTCGGCATCGGTCGGCTGGCCTGAACGCCCGTAACCACAGTCAATCTCGAGGAATACCCGAAAAGGCGGCAGGTTGCGGTGATCGCGGTCCGACAGGTGGCGCGCCAACGCGACGTCGTCCAGCAGGATGTTGAGGCGTGCACCTGCTTGCTGCAGGCGGGTGACATCCGCCAGCTTGTCCGGGGTGATGCCAACCGAATAGGTGAGGTCAGTGAACCCAACCTCCAGGAAATATTCCGCCTCGCGCAGGGTGGAAACAGTGATGCCGCCGAAGTGGCGTGCCGTAGCCCTGCGGGCGATTTCAGCCGACTTGGCGGTTTTCAGGTGAGGGCGAAGCTTTAGCTGGTGGAGGCGGGCCTTGTCGGCCACTCGGTCGAGATTGCGCTGCAGGACACCGAGGTCCAGCACCAGCGCCGGTGTTCTCAGGTCGTCAAGAGACCCGTACCGCGCCGCCTGCGGGGGAAGGCAGGCGCCTGCCTGTCCTTCCCCCGAAGCGGAGCTGTTGGTGCTAATCCTGGCAGCTCTGTACCAGCACGTTATCGACGCCCCAGCCAGCCGGCGCCGGGCCGGTAGTGTTGCTGTCGGAAGTCGAGCGGTAACGGAGTTGGATGTTGTTGCCAGCAAACTCGTCGAGCAGGAATACCGTCTCAACGGAGCCGCCCGGCTGCCTGCACCAGGCGAACTCGCCCGAAGCGGGGTTGCCGGATGAGAACTGGCCCGGGTACGGGTCGGCCAGGTTGCGATCATTGCCAAGGGCCATCCACGGACCGCCGTTGACGCTGATCTCGACGAAGCCGCCATCCCAGCAATTCACGTCGCCATCCACCTCGTACTGGTGGTAGGTGTCCCAGGAAACGGTTACCGGTGACTCACCCGAAGGCAGGGCGATGATCGGCGAGACCAGGCGCTGGTCGCTGGTGACCGCGGAGTTATCCGCCCACCAGGCGCGCGTGGCCAGGCCAGTGCCACCCGGAGGGGTTTCCTTGTTCCACAGCGTATCGGCGCCGCCCTGGGCGTTGTCGGTGGTCCATGCAACGGCATCGGTTTCGATATCGTCGAAGAACACGCTGTTCGCCGAGGTGCCTGCCGGGCATTGACCCGGAACGCCAGTGGTGAAGCTGAAGGTTGAGCTGGTCACACCCTGGCCACAGTAGTTTTCCGGCGTGACGCGCCAGAAATAGGTGGTTTCGCTGTCCAGCAGCACGCCGCTGGTGTAGCTGGTGCCATTGACCGTGGCGGTTTCGACCATCTGGGTAAAGCCGGCGTCCTCAGCCACTTCAAGTACATAGCTCACGCCACCGGCGGCCGCGCTCCACTCGTAGGTCGGGCGAGGCGCGATGCCCGTTCCGCCATTGGTCGGTTCCAGCTGGGCCGGGGTTCCGGGCGTGGTTGCCGAAACGCCGATCAGGATGTCGGTGGAACGGCCAAGTCCAGCGGCCGTGCCGTTGACGGTTGCGGTGTACTCGCCATCGGCAAGCGCGCCAGAACCGTTCAGGGTGACGTTGGTAGCCTGGCCGGGGGCGATCGGGTTGGTTGCGAAATCCAGGGTTACACCGCCCGGAACCGAGCCTGCGCTAAGCGTTACGCTATCACCCAGGGTGCCGATTTCTCCGGCGCGCACCTGCACCGTGGTGTCCGCGGCGCAAACCGGCACACGGATGTTCGGCAGGGTTTCCAGCACGTAGTCCGGATCGCCGCAGGATTCAAACTCCAGGGCGCAGACGCGCGTGTTCCAGCTGCTGTTCGAGGTGGTGGTGTAATACTCGTTGGTGAAATAGAAGGTGCACTGGTTATCCGGGTCGACCGCCATGGTGGCGTAGTCGCCCCAGCGGGCGCGACCGCTGAACAGGCCTGTCTGCGCACCGGTGCCGGTGGGTGAACACTGGGTTTCGTCGCGCAGAATGCCTTGCGGATCGGTGCGCAGGCGGCCTGCGATGCGAATCTCGGGGTTCATCGTTTCGCTGGACACGTTGTAACCCAACGCAATGTTGGCCGACTTGTCCAGGTTAATGCCACCCATCCAGCGGCTGTCCGAATCGGGCGCGTACGTGCCCTGGTCGATGATTCGAAGCTGCGGCACGGCTGGCGGTACATAGCGCTCGAAGCTGCTCTTGAACAGTTCTTCGGGAAGATCGATGCCCATCGGCAGGCCGAAATGAATCCAGCGCTTGCCAGCCTGATCGCCGCCCACGTCAACCGCGTGGGTGATCACGCCCTGCGCTTCGCCCGGGCCATTGGGGCCAAAGCTGCGCAGTGCGGCGATATACATGGTGTTGCTGCCGAAGTCGTCCAGCCGGGTGGTGGAATCGAGCTGCGGGATGCCGCTCAGACCCAGGGTAAAGGGGTCCGAATTGACAATCGCGGGGTCGGACATCACGGCAGTGCCGGCTTCCCAGTTGAGGCACATCTTCCACAGGCGATAGGCCGGCGCGGTGTAGGCGAAGTGCACAAACAGGGGGCAGGTGCCCGCCGTCAGGGGGAATTCGCCCTCGGCGTGAAATGGAATCGCGCCGTAGGCATCGAAACCGCCGAAGCGAATGAACTGGGCCGATTCACCGTTGAGCATCTTGTCGCGCTCAACCGCGGCGAAAGAGGCTCCGGCGAAGTTGGCGCCGCCCACGAACTCATGCATGGAAAGCAGGTAGGCATTCTGGTTGCCGTCGGCGGTGGTCCACACGCCCATCTTCCCGTAGTCGTTGAAGCCGAAAGCCGAGTAATCGAATGCGTAGCGGTGGTAGCTGCCCATCGGGTCCGCCGTCGTGGATACCGCCACACACTGCAGCCAGGGTGCCGCCGCGGTGCTGGTGAATGCAAACTGGCTGACTACCCAACGCTGCGCCTGGTCGTCCCACAGCACCAGCGGATCACCGCGATCGGTGGTGTCACAGACGCCGCCGAATCCGGCCCAGAAGGTGTTGCCCGGGAAGGGCCCTTCTTCAAGCACACCGGTGTCCTTGTTGAACAAGGCCCAACTGGTGTTCACCCACTGGAAAAAGTAGTTGGGGCCGACATCGCCGGTGGTATCCGGCGGTACGCCGCCGCCGCCCAGGCCGATGCGCATGCCGTCGAAAGCAAGATCAACCGCGGGCATGGGCGTGCCACTGGGGGTGCGCTGCGCCGGTGAAGGCGCGTCCATGTCACCGTCGCCGCGGGCATCGTCGAGATCGAGAATCTGGTTGGGAACCACGTAGTCGCTGGGGTCTTCCGGAGCCTCTTGTGGAAGTTCGGCGACAATGTCGCGCATCGGCCGGGAAGTATCACGGGCCACTTCGCGTGCCACCGTGATTTCACCCCGTTCGCCCGCATTCGGGCCCACTGCCAGGGCATGCCCACTGAATGCCACGAGGGCTGCGCAAAGGATTTTAACGCTATCGTTTAATTTCATGATTTGTACCTGTTCTCAACCCGTACACAGGGGTTAGCGAGTCTTTTCTTGCACCAGTTTCATCCGCCGCAAATGGTCGCCAAGAAATGCGCTTGTATTCTCGGGAGTATCCGGATCGTTGATTGCGGCAGCCACGAATTCTTCTTCCAGGCCGGGGTCGATCGCCCGCAGGGCCAGGGCTGCATTTTCCGCCAATGGCGGTGTTGCCCTCAGCCAACGCGCCAATTCCGGGGCCATGGAAGCGTTGGGGTGTTTCTGCACGACGAGTAAGGATGCATAAATCAGCTGTGATAATCCAGTGTTTTCAGCCAATTCGAGCAACTGTGTGTCCCGCAGCACGCCCTCGGCGCCTTCCACAAGCCATTGTGTGTTTTGCGCATGGAAGCGCTGAAAGCCAATGTCGATGATGCGTGCGCGGGCCGCAGGGCGCTGTGATGGATCATCAATCACCCCGCGAAGGGCCTCGACGTCTCCCGCTTCAAGCGTGGCGAACGTACCCGGCCGCAGCGCCCATTCGGCCGACCACAGGTCTACCAGGGCGGGGTTGTCCGATTGAAGTCCCTGGATGACAACCTCGCGGTAACGGGGGCTTTGCTCGGGGTTGGCGGAATCGGGGTTCAGCAACTGGCGCATGGCCAGCGTATCCGGGAATACCGCGGGGTCGGCGCCGTCGATGTGCAACAGTTTGCGCCGGTCGGGGCGGCGCACTTCCTTGCGAACCTTGAAGCTGACGCGCTCCACGTCGGAGTAAAACACCAGGTAGGGCTCGCCGGGCACCATGTATTGCTCGTCCCCCGCCAGGACCAGCAACTCGATCTCATCGGGGACATCGGGGTCGCCGCGCAAGCGCTCGAGCACGCGCACCGCCATTTTGCTGTCCTTGACCGGCTGGTCCGGCCGCTGGGCGACGACCAGGGTGAAATTCTTGTGGCGCAGGGCCTGGAGCGGCGGCTGCAGCTCAGCAGCCATGGCCGGGCTTAATTCGGTGAGCAGCAATACCAGGTACAGGCAGCCAAGGGCAGGCCAACGGCTGGGCAAGAAAGAGGGCGGCCGGAGCGAAAGCTCCGCAGCGTTGCGGGGATGAATCAATGGTATGAAGTCGTATTGCCGATTTTGCTGGGCGCAAAGAATAGCAGAAACCGGGCCCGGGCCCGAACCTAGCGACTTGCGTACCCCTGGCTTTCGGCCAGCGCCTGCAGGTCGCGGATGCGTGTCTGGGCATCCGGATGGCTGGAGAAATAGTGGGTGAGGTTGCGCCTCTTTGGGTCGGACTCCGCCAGCAATTCGAAGAAATCGGTGGCCCCACCCACGTGGCCGTAGTGGCAGTTCAGCGCGTGCAGGGCCAGTGCATCGGCGGCGCTTTCGCGGCTGCGCGAATAGGTTGCAGCCTCAACCGAGAAGACGGGAGTGAGCAGGGCGGAGATATCCGAGTTGGCGCCGGTGAGCAGCACCGAGACAGCCAGCCATACCGTTGAGCGGCCCATGGCGCGCAGGTGGTCGCGATTCTTGAAGTGCCCCAGTTCGTGGGCAAGCACGAAGGCCAGCGCGTTCTCAGTTTCGAACCTGTCCAGCATGGCCGAGAGCACCACGACCTGCCCGCCGGGCATGGCATAAGCATTGAGTTCGCCGGATTCGGTGACGCTGACCCTCACCGGGTAGCCGACATCGATACAAGCGCCGAGTTGGTCAACCAGCGCCTGCAACTCTTGCTCTTCAGCCGTTTGATCCGCCAGGTCGCCACTGACAAACCTGGCGAAAATCGAGGCTTCGAGTTCGGGGTCGATGTACTCAACCGCCCGGTCGACGAACAGGCCCGCCACCAGCAGGATGCCCACGAGGATGGCAACCGTCCCGGCGACCAGCACGAAAAACTCCCGCACGGGGTGTTCGTGCGAGACGTTGTCGTTTTTCTCCGGCAGCCCGGGCTGGTACTTCATGCCTGCTCAGAAATAGATCGCGGTGGCGTAGGCATGCACCTCGATGCAACCGACCTGGTTCCTGTTGCCCTTGGAAATGGACGAAGTCTCGATGCGCAGGTTTATCACCTGGTCGGCAGCGCTGCATTGCTCCTTGAGCCGCAGCACTGCTTCACGCCGCGCCCGGTCGACCAGGGTCTCGTAGCTGCGCACGTTGCCGCCAAACAGTTGCCTCAAGCCCGCAACGAAGCGTTTGAAGTAGTCGATGGAGATCACGCAGGCGCCCTCGACCAACTCCACCCGCGTTGGCCGGGGGATTTCCCCGATCGGTCGCTTGCTGGAGGTGGTCGCCAAGCCGATGTGCTCGGCCTCGCGCTTCTCAATCGAGCGATAGTGGCTGCGTTCCAGGATCTGGCCAACCACGTAGCCGACCAGAAGCAGCCCCAGCAGAAAATAGAGTTCAAACATGGCGCGCTACCGGACGGTTACCGCGGTGCCGTAGATGTAAATCTCAGAGGCGCCCGCAGCGACTGAAGAGGTTGAAAAACGCACGTTGACGATGGCGTTGGCGCCGAGTTGCGCGGCCTGGGCCTGCATGCGCTCATGGGCCTCTTCGCGTGCCTCGATCAACAACTCCGTGTAAGCCTTCAGTTCGCCGCCAACAATGTTTTTCAGCCCTGCCAGGATATCTCGCCCGGCGTGCTTGGCCCGGACGGTGCTGCCCGACACCACGCCGTGGCATGCGACAATCTGTTTGCCGGGAATTTCTTCTGTGTTTGTGACCAGCATGCTTGTCTCCCTTGTCTGTCCACAGCCAGCGCCACCATGGCGTCGGCAACCTATATTGGACCGATTCGGCGGTTGATGCCATCAACTGCTGGCAATGGTTGGTTCGTGCCTGGCGGGCCAAATCCTGTCTTTTCAGACAGTGCCCCGAACACGCCAGGACTAGTGAATCTGTCCAAAAAAGCGTGGGCCTGTCCAATTTAGCAATTGCTGGCCGCGCAATGGACACAGTAGGGTCAAACGGAATCCGCGGCGGGATGGGGACCTTCCCGCACCGGACTACACAGGCCGAAGCCTGGATTACAAGCGAACCAGCCCCGCAGTCAGAGGAACCTTGCATGGCAGCTAGAACCCGCACCCCCCACAAATCGCACTGGCTGGCGGCGACCAGCCTGGGCCTGTTACTGCCCTTGTCACTCCCCGTCACCGCGATGGCGCAACAGACGCCAGCGCAGGAGAACAAGTCGGCGCGCGCCCTTGAAGAAATCATCGTGACCGCGCAAAAACGCGAGCAGAACATCAACGACGTCGGCATTGCGATCACGGCATTCGACGCCGAGACCATCAAGGACCTCCGCTTCCAACAACCCGTTGATGTCACCACCCAGACCGCGAACTTCTCGGTCAACACGCTGGTGACCAATATTCCGAACTTCACCATCCGTGGCGTGGGCGTGAATGATTACGCCATCAACCAGGCGACCTCGGTGGGCACCTACGTTGACCAGGTATACATCTCCTCGCCGGCGATGCTGCTGTTCCAGATGTTTGACGTGGAGCGCGTCGAGGTGCTGAAAGGCCCGCAGGGCACGCTGTACGGCCGCAACACCACGGGGGGCGCGGTGCAATTCATCAGCCGCGCGCCGACCGAAGAGTTTGACGCCTACGTTGACCTGGAGATTGGCAACTACGGTTACTACAAGGCCGCGGGCGCCATCAGCGGTGCAATGGGCGAATCGGTAAACGGCCGCTTCGCTTTCGACATCACCAACAGCGATGGCTACCAGACAAACCTGATTACCGGCAACAAGCATGGCGGCATCGACCGGGTTTCTTTGCGTGGCATCGTCGACTGGGCGGCCAGCGATACTTTCGACCTGCGTTTCAAGGTGCATGCCGGGCAGGACAATTCCAGCCTCAACAGCCTGACGGTACCGGGCGTGGGCGGCAGCAAGAGCAGCAACGGCAGTATCGATACGGTCACCGGCGTGCCCTATCGCGACAACGAGTCGGAAGGCCTGTCGCTGATCGCCAACTGGGATTTCGACGGCATGACCCTGACCTCGGTCACCAGCTACGACAAGCTCGACCGCTTTGAGTACGGCGACACCGATGGCCAGTACATCGATGGCCGCATCGACCAGATCCTGATCAGCACCATCGACCAGTTCACCCAGGAACTGCGGCTCACTTCCGACAGCTCCGGCCCGTTGAGCTGGGTAGGCGGCCTGTTCTACAGCACCGACGAAATTGACGACGGCACCATTTACGAGGTCACAGGTTCCGGCTTCCCGCCGTTCGTGTTCGGGGTGCCATCCAACTACGCGGTGCTGGATGAGTTGGGCAACACCTTCCAGCAGAAATCCGATTCCACCGCCATTTTTGGCCAGTTGGAATACGACATCAACGAACGCTGGCACCTGACCGGTGGCCTGCGTTACACCTGGGAAGACAAGGCGCTGAACAACGTGACCACCCCGTGGGGCGCGTTCCCCGGCCCGGGTGAGTCAGGTCCGGATGAGTATGGCCTGCTGTTCCCGCCGGCTTCTTACTCGGAAGACTTTGGCGCGTGGTCGGGCAAGCTTGGCATCGACTACCAGATGAACGACGACAACCTGCTCTACGCCAGCATCAGCAAAGGCTTCAAGTCAGGTGGTTTCCAGGGAACCCTGGTGTTCAGCCCGGCCAACATCATTCCCTTCGACGAGGAAATCCTGTGGGCCTACGAGATTGGCTCCAAGAGCACCCTGGTTGAAGGCATGCTGCAGTTGAACACGGCGTTCTTCTACTACGATTACCAGAACCTGCAGGCCCAGGGCACCATCGAGGGCGGCGCTGGCGGCGTGGAAAACCTGTTCGCGCTGCAGAATATTGGCGATGCGGAAAACATCGGTTTTGAAATTGAATTGCAGGCAGCCCCGGCCGATGGCCTGAGCCTGTTCCTCGGCGTTGGTTACCTGGATGCAGAGATCACCGACCCCTTCATCGCCGAAGTGCAGCCGGGCGGAACTCCCGCGGTATCGCCCAAGTGGAACCTCAACGGCCGCGGCCGTTACGAGTTTGCCAACAGCGGCTCTTCCTACTGGTTTGTCCAGGCTGACTTCAGCTACCAGGATGACGTGTACTTCGATATCTACGAGACCGAGTTCCTGCGCGAAGGCTCTTACTGGCTGTTCAACGCCTCGTTCGGTGTTTCGGCGGCTGATGGTCGCTGGTCCGCCACCGCGTGGGGCCGCAACCTGGCCGACGAAGAGTACCGCGTGGGTGGGTTTACCGGCGGCGTGGCCGGCCCGGTCAGCGCCTTTGGCGCACCCATGACCTACGGCGTCACCCTGTCGTACAACTTCAACTAGGCGCACAGCAAAACAGATGCGCATCGGTGTAGATGTAGGCGGCACCAATACGGATGCCGTCCTGATGGATGGCGAGCGGGTGTTGGCCTGGTGCAAGTCACCCACCACGCTGAACGTCAGTGACGGCATTGTCGGCGCCATTCGCCACGTGCTTGACCAGTCCGGCGTCGCGGTGTCGAACATCCAGTGCGTGATGATCGGCACCACCCACTTCACCAACGCTTTTGTTGAGCGTAATCACCTGTTGGATGTGGGCATCCTGCGCGTGGCCTTGCCAGCCTCGCGCGGCATCCCGCCGCTGACCGACTGGCCGGAAAGCCTGCTCTCGGAGATTGGCGATCACCGTCACCTGGTGCGCGGCGGTTACCAGTTCGATGGCCGGCTCAATTCGGCGCTGGATGAACAGGCGGTGGCGCAGGCGGCACGCGATTTCAAAGCCAAGGGTCTGCAGACCGTGGCGATCACCTCGGTGTTTTCGCCGGTGAACGGCGACATGGAGCAGCGCGCCGCTGAAATCGTGGCCGAGGAAATGGGCGACGTGGCGATCACGCTGTCGCACACCATTGGCCGGGTCGGACTGCCGGAGCGCGAGAACGCCACGGTCATGAATGCCAGCCTGGCAGCGCTTTCCTCCCGGGTGGTCAACTCTTTCCGCAGCGCCTTGCAACAACTCGATATCACCGCGCCGTTCTTCATCAGCCAGAACGACGGCACCCTGATGAGCGCCGAGGTGGTTGAAAAGTACCCGGTGCTCACGTTTGCCTCGGGGCCGACCAACAGCATGCGCGGCGCGGCCTATCTTTCCGGCCAGAAAAATGCCCTGGTGGGCGACATTGGCGGCACTACCACCGATATCGGCGTGCTTAACAGCGGCTTTCCACGCGAATCTTCCGTGGCAGTCGACATTGGCGGCGTGCGCACCAATTTCCGCATGCCCGATGTGCTGGCGCTGGGGCTCGGCGGTGGCTCGCTGGTGGTCGAAACAGAAGATGGCGTCCGCATCGGGCCGCGCTCGGTGGGCTACCGGCTCACGGACAAAGCGCGGATATTCGGCGGCGACACGCTCACAGCCAGCGATATCGCGGTGGCGGCTGGCTACGCAGATTTTGGCAACCGCGAATTGATCAACGACCTGCCCGCAGAGCTGGTCAGCGCGGCTGTCGATGAGATTCACCGCCTGGTGGCCGATGGCGTCGATCGCATGAAGGTCAGCGCCGAGCCCATACCCCTCATCCTGGTGGGTGGCGGATCGGTGTTGATCAATCGCGATATTCCCGGTGTTTCAGAAGTGATCATTCCCGAGTTTGCCGGGGTGGCCAACGCCATCGGCGCCTCGATTGCGCAGGTCAGCGGCGAGTACGACAACATGGTTTCCTACGAGGAAGTGGCGCGCGAAGACGCGATTGCCCAGGCGCGGGAAGAGGCCGAAGCCAGGGCTGTGCAGGCGGGCGCCGAGGCCGGCAGCATCGAGGTGCTGGACATCGAGGAAACACCACTCTCGTACGGCCCGGCCGGCGCCGTGAGGCTTCGGGTCAAGGTGGCCGGCGCCCTGCAGCAGGTTGCAGCGAGCGGGTCGTAGCGTTGTCCGCAGCCAATAAACGGAATCGATAAATTCATGAAACTATCCACCGAAGACTTGCTGGATGTAGGTTGCGGCGCGGCGTTCCTCGGAACGGGCGGCGGCGGCGACCCGTACATTGGCCGTATGCTCGCCACCAGCGCCATCAACGCGTTTGGCATGCCCGAAATCATCGAGCCGGAAGACCTCGATGACGATGCTTTCGTATGTACCGTGGCCATGCTGGGCGCGCCGACGGTGCTGATTGAGAAAGCCGCCTGCGGTGATGATGTCGACCTGGTCATCAGCCGCATGGAGAAATACACCGGCCGCAAGATCGACGCGATTTTGCCGGTTGAGATCGGTGGCGTGAATTCGATGCTGCCGATCATGGCCGCGGCGCGCAGCGGCTTGCCGCTGGTCAATGCCGATGGCATGGGTCGGGCGTTCCCCGAGATCCAGATGGTGTCGTTCAATATCCACGGCGTATCCTGCACTCCGGCGGTGATTGCCGACGACCATCTCAATTCTTTTGTCATTGAAACCGCTACGGCGAAGCGCGCCGAGGACCTGGTGCGGGTGGCCTCCATCGAGATGGGCTGCAGCGTGATCATGTCTTCCTACGCCATGAGTGGCGCCGAGGTAAAACGCACCGCGGTGCCGGGAACCATGACCCTGGCTCTGGAGATCGGCCGAGCGATTGCCCGGGGGCGCAGCAGCGGTACCCCGGTTGAAGAGCTGGTCAACTACCTGCGGTCGACCGAGTATTACAACCAGTGCAAGGTGCTGTTCGAGGGCAAGGTCAGCGATCTAAGGCGCGAAACCAGGCAGGGTTTCGCCATCGGCTATTGCCAGCTCACCGCCATGGATGGCTCGGGTCGCGAAATGGAAGTCACGTTTCGTAACGAGCACCTGGTGGCCAAGGAGGGCGGGCAACTGCGCGCCATTGTGCCCGACCTGATCTGCATGGTGGACAACGAAACCGCCGAACCCGTGCCGGTTGAAGCATTGAAGTACGGCCAGCGGCTGACGATACTCGGGGTCAGCGCGCCGCCCATTCTGCGCAGCGAGAAAGCGCTTGCAGTAGTAGGGCCGGCCTCGTTTGGCCTCGACGAAACCTTTGTGCCGGTAGAGCAACTCTAACCAAGGAAACAATCATGAAATCGGTTATTCACGTCATTACTCCCATCTCCACTGCCGGTTTCCGCAGCGGCGAGGATTTCAAGGCTTGTGAGCGCGACGACCTGGAAGTGACCCATAGCGAACTCAAGACCGGGCCGGCATCCATCGAATCAGAGTTTGACGAGGCCCTGGCCATTCCTGACACCATTCGCCTTGCCATCGAGGCGGAGCGCAACGGCGCCCACGCCATCGTGATCGACTGCATGGGCGATCCAGGTATTGCCGCATGCCGCGAGGTGGTTTCCATCCCGGTGCTCGGCCCTTGCCAGACTTCGTTGCACGTGGCGGCCATGCTTGGCCACCGCTTCAGCTTTATCACCGTGCTCGATCGCCTGCGCGCCATGCTTGACCACATCGTGGCCGGTTATGGCCTGACTGGCAGCTACGCGGCCTTCGAGGCGGTGGATGTTCCGGTTCTGGATATCTGCCATGACGTCGAAAAGCTGGGTGGGTTGCTGGCTGACAAGGCCATCAAGACCGTTCGCGAGGATCACGCTGGCGCCATCGTGCTGGGTTGCACCGGCTTCCTGGGCCTGGCCGAGGTGATTCGTGAGCGACTGCTTGCCGAGGAACTGGACGTTCCGGTGATCGACCCGATTCCGCTGACCATCCGCGCCGCCGATGCGCTGGTCAAATGCGGCCTGGGCCACAGCAAGTTCATCTATCCCCAGCCGGGCAAGAAAGAGATCGTGGGTTACCCCATGCCGGGGCTTTGGGACTGACCTAGATCAGTTGCAATTCGCGCGCAACCGCCACCGCCTGCAGGCGGCTGCTAACGTTCAGCTTGACGAAGATATTGCGCAGGTGAAAACGCACCGTGCTTTCGGTGACGTCAATCTTGCGCGCGATGACCTTGTTGGAAAAGCCGTGTTCCAACTCTTTGAGCACTTCGAGCTCCCTCGGGCTTAGCAGTGACTGCTCGGGGTCGGAACCTGCCGATACTGCCATCTGCTTGAGCAGGGAACTGGCGTCCTTGCGCTGCAACTCATTGCGACCCTCATCGTCGGCCCGCTCCAAGTAGCGCTCCAGCATGGGCGCAAGCTGTTCCTTTTCGTCCAGGAACGGGCGCACGAAGCGCGATTTTCCGAACAAGGTCAGCGCATCGTTCAGCTGGGCTTGCTGGGCGCGGTCATCCGGATCGTTGCCGTGGGCCAGGGCGCGCAGAATCTTGTATTTCATCCGCGCGCGAACGTGCCCCTCGGTGCGCGCCTGCCTAGAAAAATACTTGAGAATGTCCAGTGCCTGCTGGTGCTGGTTCTCGTGCAGCAACAGGCGAACAATCACCTGCACGGCCGCATCGCGCTCGCGCCAGGCAATTTTGTTCTCCGAGGCGGTCTGGTAGTCCTCGATCGAAATACTTGATTGCTCCACCTCGGCGCGGGCTTCGCCGGTGAGGCCCGCACGCAGCAGCAGGTCAACCCGCAGGCATGACAGGAACCGGGTGAGGCGGAACAGCTTGTTCAGCTCGGCGTATTCCACCCCGCGGTTGATGATGGCCAGGGCCGCTTCGATGCCGTAGTCATCAAACTCCAGGTAAGCCGAGGTGCTGTAGCCGGCCGCGTAGATATCGAACCAGGCCTCGTGTTTCTCCAGCAGGCGGGGCACGGCGCGGGTGGTGTTGGTGCCGCTGGCCAATTCTCCAAGTTCGTAATCGAGCTCGGCGATCAGGATATTCACCACCAGCTTCATGCCCTGGTCGTCGTTGAAGTACTTGCGCGTGCTGTCCAGGCCCAGCTTGTACCAGCGCGCCGCGTCACGGCTGTTGCCCTCGGCGAAGCTGATATCGCCCAGGTGAAAGTAGATGTAGGCCGCGCCGTATTCGGAACCAGCCGCCGTGAAGGCAGGCAGGGACTCTTCGCCAAACCGCCGTGCCTCCTGGAAGTGCCCCAGTTGCAGGTGGCCAACGCACAGCATGGTGAGCAGATTGCCGCGCAACGCGTGTTCATCCGTGCCCAGGCTGCTTACCTTGTCGTTGAGGTCAGCCAGCACTTTTTCAGGGATCGGCTTGCCCTCGTAAATCGAGATCACGATCTCCATCACCACGAATTCATGCACTGACGAGTAGGTGCTGGTCTGGCTCAGGTCGTGCACCGCCACCTGGGTGCGGGCCACGGTGGCCTCGTGCAACTGCCTGGCCCTGGCCACCTGGCCATCCTTGATATCCAGCAGGCAGCGGATGGGTGCCAGCCGCGGGTCCTGCAGGGTGGTTTCCTCCTCGAACAGGTCGAGGATGACGCGCAGGCGTGTGAGGCCTTCCTTGAACCACAGCATGACGCCGCCGGCAGCAGTGAGAATCTCGATGCCGTACTCGGTGTTGCCGGCCAGGATGGAATGCCGGACCGCTTCCACCAGGTCACCACGATCGGCAAACCACGCTGCAGCCCGCAGGTGCAGTTCCCGGTGGCGAGCCGGGTCGGAAACGGACAGGCGCGAGTAAAGATGCTCGCGGAACAGTGGATGGAGGCGGTAAGTTGAATCGACGTCGTCTACCGGCAGTACCAGCGCATCCAGGGTCCGGGCCTGGGCGAACATGGCGCGGCTGTCCTGCGCCTGTCGCAGGCTGTCGGCAAAGGCGCAATCCACCCGGTCGACCAGCGAAATATCCATCAGGAACTGCTGCAAAGCACGGTCCAGCTTGCTCAGCACCTCTTCCGAGAGATAGCTTGCGATGTGGGTGGCGTCGCCGCCCAGGTCGCCGAGGATGCGTTCTACATCGCCCTCGCTGCGGATTGCGCTGCGGATCATCTGGATGGCAACCGGCCAGCCCTCGGTCAGCTTGAAAAACTGCGCGATGGTCTGCTTGTCGTACTCGTCTCCCAGCAGGTCGTTCATCTCGATGGGCGAGAAGCGCAACTGGGCGGGGCCGATCCGCACCGCCTGGCCGTTGGCTTCCAGGCGAGAAACCTTCAGGTGGGAATCGTCGCGGGTGGCGATGGAGACGTGCAGGTTATCCGGCGCATACTCGAGGAATGGCTCGATCACGCTGTGAATGACCCCGGGTTGCAGGTTCTCAAAGTCGTCGAGAATCAGCACCACGCGCTCGCGGGTTTCGGCAATGAAGTGAATGATCAGGGAAATCAGTTCGCGCTCTGAAAGTTCGCTAAGCCGGAACTTCACCTCGGCGCCCTCGCTCTCGAACGCCACCCCGCCCGTGGCGAGCGAAAACGCGATGTAAGTGAGCAGTTGGCCGGGGTCGTTGTCCTGCTTGCCCAGCGAAAGCCAGCACACCTTGTGGCCATCGGCCACCAGGGTCTTGCGCCAGTTCGCCAGCAAGGTGCTTTTGCCATAACCAGCGGGGCCGTGGATGAGGGACAAGCGGGCATCCAGCGCCTGGTGCAATTTCAGGGTATGCGAGTTGCGGTCCAGCAGGTCGACGCGCTGGCTGGTGGGCGAAACCTTCGATCTCAGCAACCAAACCGGAAAAAAACCCTGCTGCTCAGCAGGCTGGCCTTCACTCAATTTCAATCCTTCCATCACTCGCGCTCGAACAGGGCACCACGATATGGGGAAAGCGCTGGCAGCACAAGGCGCTATCCGGCTGTGTCCATGATGCTGGGCATTACTAAACTGGCTTTTCAGACAGGTGGCGTGCTGGCAGGTTCGCGGTGGCGCTGTCCGCCAATATTCGCTCGACTGTCTGTCACCGTGGTTGCGGCTTCTGAGCGCGCGCAGGTAGCTTGCAGGGGTGATGCCAGAATCGTTTCAACAAATTCGCCTGGAGTCCATTGCAGAGGCTCCGGATCATCGCGTCGCCGATCACTTGCGCCCGGTTGGGGTGAGCGCCGTACCAAGCCCCTGGGGTGACGAACTCCTGGTTCGAGTAGTGCTTTCTCCGATTCACCCCTGCGACATCCTGTGCGCCGCTGGCCTGGTGCCCAAGCGAGCGGGCGCGCGCGATGGCTCGGACAGCACCGAGTTCCTGCCCGGCATCGAAGCCGTTGGCGTTGTGGAGGCGGTTGGTTCAGGGCTCGAGGATGAATTCGAGCCGGGACAACGCGTGTTTGTCTGCTGCTGGGCGCCCTGGGGCCGCTGGGAAGAAGCCAACGGCGTGTGGTCGGAATACCTGCTGGTCAAGAAGGAAAACGTGATCGCGGTGCCCGACGGCATCAGCGACAGCTCCGCCGCCATGTTCATGGTGGTGCCGGTGACCGCGTACGTGATGATGATCGAGATGCTGGACCTGCAGGCGGGCGATTGGCTGCTCCAGAACGCCAGTGGTTCGGCGGTGGGGCGCTGGGTAATTGCCCTTGCCGAGGAACTGGGCATCAACACCATCAACCTGGTCCGGCGCGAGGAGCAGGTAGAGGAACTCAAGCAGGAAACCGGCGCCGAGCACGTGTTGTGGTGCCCCAGCGACGGCAGCGCCAACCCGCGGCTGCAGCAGGAGATTCTGAGAATCACCGGAAACGGCCGGGTCAAAGGCGCGTTCGACGCGGTGGCCGACGGGCTAAGCGCCACCCTGATGCTGAACGTGATGTCGCGCTACGGAACGCTCATTGTTTACGGCGTGCTCGCCAACAGCGGCGTTGCGCTGGGCTTCGACGCCAGCGTTCGAATGGTGCTGGAGGGCATGAAAATCACCGGCTTCTCGTTGCAGAACTGGTGGCTTCCAGACACCCCCGATGAAGTGAAACAGCGGGTCTACCGGGCGGTGTGGAACCACATACGCAATAACCCGGCGCTCAATCCGCAGGTTGAGTCGATCTACGCCTTCAAGGATGTCGACCAGGCCATTCGATCGAGCCTGGAGCCGAAAACCGGCAAGGTGCTGCTTTGCCCGCGCTCGGCAGATGCGACCCATGAATGACGGCGCGACCCGGTCCGATTCGCCGTCCCCCGGTTTGAAATCAGAAAAACAGATGGAGCAAAACCATGCGAATAGGCGTTGACGTGGGCGGCACCAACACCGATGCGGTGTTGATGCAGGGCTCGCAAGTGCTGGCCTCGGCCAAGTGCCCCACCACCGAGGATGTCGCCAGCGGAATGATCGCGGCGATTGAGGCGGTGCTTGCTGACTCGGACGCACCCACCAGCGAGATCCACTCGGTGATGGTCGGCACCACCCAGTTCATCAATGCTTTTGTTGAGCGTAAACACCTGTCACCGGTGGCGGTGATGCGCATTGCACTGCCTTTGTCTGAAGGTATCCCGCCACTGGTCGACTGGCCGGACGACCTGCGCGCCGTGATCGGCGACCATATCTACATGGTGAAAGGCGGGTTTTACTACACCGGCGCCGAGTACATGCCACTGGATGAGGAAGCCATTGCCGAGGCCGCGCGAGACATCCAGGCCAAGGGCATTCGTTCCATTGCGATCACCTCGATTTTTGCGCCCATCCGTCAGGACTTTGAAGAAAGGGCGGCCGCCATCATCCGCGAGATTGCGCCGGAGATGAACATCACGCTTTCGCACCAGGTCGGCGGCCTGAACCTGGTGGAGCGCGAGAACGCGGCGATTATCAATGCTTCGCTGATGGAGTTGTCGCAGCGCGCCATCAGCTCTTACCGCAAGTCACTGGAGGTGCTGAATCTTTCCGCCAACCTGTTTGTGACCCAGAACGACGGCACCCTGATGAGCGCCGAGGTGGCCGAACAAAGCCCGGTGATGACCTGTTCGGCCGGGCCCACCAACAGCATGCGCGGCGCCGGCTTCCTGACCGGCCTGAAAGAAGCGGTGGTCATAGACATTGGCGGCACCACCTCGGATGTCGGCTTCCTGCTACATGGCTTTCCGCGCGAGACCAGTGACGCCAACGACATTGGCGGGGTGCGCACCAATTTCAGCATGCCGGACGTGCTTTCCATTGGCCTGGGCGGCGGTAGCGAAGTTGAAACCGGCGACCCTGTCTCTGTCGGTCCCAGCTCAGTGGGCTACCGCATCCTGGAAAAGGCCCGTGTGTTTGGCGGCGATGTGCTCACCGCCACCGACATTGCCGTGGCAGCGGGGCAGTGCGATATCGGTGACCCGGCTGCGGTCGCCGACCTCGACGCAGAGACCATTGACCAGGCCCTGGACGAGATTCACCACAAGATCGAGGGGGCCATCGACCGCATGAAGACCAGCGCCAAGCCGGTGCCCGCCATCCTGGTGGGCGGCGGCCACGTGCTGGTTTCCAGGCCGCTCAAGGGTGTGTCCGAGTTGCATCGTCCCGAGCATGCCGGCGTGGCCAACGCCATTGGCGCCGCCATCGGCCAGGTGGGCTCGCGCATCAAGCGCATTGTTGAATACGGAAGCCAGGGCCGCGATGCGGTGATCAAGGAAGTGTCCGACCAGGCGATTGCAGAGGTGATTGCCGCTGGTGGCATCCCCGATACCGTCAAGGTGGTGGAGATCGAAGAGATGCAAATGACTTACCTGCAGGCCGATTCGATGAGCCTGAAAGTGCGCGCCATTGGCGACCTGGCGCTGGAGGATTGAGCGTTATGGAGATTCGAACAAAGCAGGATGTACGGGACATGGCGCGCGGCGCGGCCTTGCTGGGCGTGGGTGGCGGCGGCGACCCTTACGTGGGCCAACTCATGCTGCAGCAGGAAGTGCTCAAGGGCCGCTATCCACGGGTGATCAAGGCCTCGGAACTGGCCGATGATGCCAAGGTTGTTTCAGTGTGTGGCATTGGTTCGCCGCCGGTGCTGGTGGAGCACCTGCTTTCCAGCAAGTTGCTTTCTAAGCTGATGGACGAGATGGAGGAATACCTCGGCTACAAGATTGACGCACTGATCTCCGCCGAAATCGGCGGGCTCAACTCGGTGATGACCCTGGGCGTGGCCGCGCAGCGCGATATTCCGCTCATTGACGCCGACGGCATGGGCCGCGCTTTCCCAAAGCTCGAAATGGTGACATTCAGCGTCTACGGCTGCAGCGCCAGCCCGGTGATGATCATGGATGAACTGGGCAATTCGGCCCTGGTCCACGCCCGCAACGACGAGACCGCGGAACACATGTCCCGCGCCATTTCCTCGAGCCTGGGGGCGATGGTCTATTCCTCGCTGTACCCGATGTCGGGCAAGCAGGTGAAGGATTTCGCGGTGCACGACACCATTTCGCTGTGCTTCAGCATTGGCAAATGCATACGCGAGTCGCGCGAAGATCGCGACAGCCCCTTTGATGGCCTGCTGGAGCTGCTGCACCGTCCGGACGAGCAGCGCCACTGCAAGATCCTGTTCGATGGCAAGATTGTCGACCTCAAGCATGAAATCCGCGACGCTTGGCATTTCGGCACCATCACCATGGAGTCGCACGGCGACAGCAAGGACGTGATGGTGGTGGAGATGCAGAACGAGTACCTGGCAGCGCGGCTCAACGGTGAAACGGTGACCATCGTGCCCGACCTCATCGCTATTCTTGATTCCGAATCGGCCGAGCCGATTACCGGCGAGCAACTCAAGTACGGCCAGCGAGTAAAGGTGCTGGGGATCAGCGCATCACCCATCATGCGCCGCCCGGAATGCCTGGCGGTGTTTGGCCCTGGCGGCTTCGGCTTCAAGGAAGAATTTCGCCCGCTGGAAGAGCTGGTCGCCTAGTTCCCGCGCCTACATTCACATGGAAAAAATCTGCCAATGAGTGAAAGCCAGGTCCCCGAGTCGGCATTCGAAGACGATCACAATGGTGATCACTCCATAGAACGCGTGCCCGAATCGGAGACCGTGCACGGTCTGCGCGTGGCCCTGGTCCTGATTGGCATCGCCATCACCATTCCCGCGTTTCTTACCGGGGCCGAAATTGGCCTGGCGATGGGCATGGAAAAAGCCAGCCTGGTGATTCCCGCTGGCTCCTTGTTTCTTTGCATCATCGGTTGCCTGGCGGCGGTGATCGCGGCGCAGTCGCGGCTTACCACCTACATGATTATCCAGTTTTCCTTCGGGCGATCGGGCGCCAAGCTGGTGAACCTGGTGCTGTCGATCACCATCTTCGGCTGGTTTAGCGTCACCGCGTCGTTTTTTGGCGAATCCATCCAGCAGGCCATGCTCGCCATCTGGGATATGTCGTTCAGCCTCAACGTTCTGATCGCGATAGGATCCTTGCTGGTGATTGTCACCACCGTGTTCGGCTTCCAGGCCATCGACAAGCTGGCGCTGCTGGCCGTGCCGATGTTGTTCGCGGCGCTGATTGCGCTGGTGTACCTGGCGCTACGGGATTCCAGCCTGGGGCAGTTACAAACCCAGGGCAGCAACCCGATGGCGCTGGGCGACGGCATTACCGCGGTTATTGGTGGCTTTATCGTTGGTGCGGTGATCATGCCGGACTATTGCCGCTTCGTGCGCAATTCGCGCCACGGCATCCTGGCGGCGGTGCTGCATTTTGGCGTTGGTTACCCGCTGATCCTGCTGATGCTGGCGCTGGTTTCGGTGCATACCGGCGAGCGCAATTTCATCTCGGTCATGTCGGCCATGGGGCTGGGCCTGACCGGTTTCCTGGTGTTAATTTTCGCCACCTGGACCACCAATACCGGCAACCTCTATTCCAACTCGCTGGTGCTGAAAACCATCTTCACCGGCATCCCGATGTGGCTGTTGGTGGTGGCAGGCGGCGTGCTCGGGACCTTGCTGGCAATTGCCGGCATCACCCAGTACTTCATTGGCTTCCTGCTGTTCCTGGGAATATCCATCCCGCCGATTGTCGGGATTTATTTCGTGGATTACTTCCTGGTGCACAAACGCAACTACCGGGTTGAGCGGCTGACGCAGCAGCCTGCGATTGCTTACCCGGCTTTTATTGCCTGGCTGGTCGCCACCGCGGTGGCCTTTACAGCCACGCGCGGCTGGTTCACCTTCACCACCATTCCTTCTTGCGACGCCATCCTGGTGGCGGCGGCGCTTTACCTTGGCGTATCGGCGCTCAAAGGCGATTACGCACCGGCTCACCGCCCTTCATAATCAGCGCGAACGATTCATCAGGCCGCGCCATCAGGCCGATGTCCTGCAGCGGGTTGCCATCAATCACAACCAGGTCGGCGTAAGCGCCCTCGGCGATACAGCCGATCTGCCCTGACTTCTGCATGATCTCGGCATTGATGCTGGTGGCCGAGCGCAGCAGGTCGATGGGCTTGACGATGTCAGAGCGGAACTCGAACTCGCGGTTCTGCATCGGGTGATACTGCTCGCCAAACAGGTCGGTGCCCATGCCCATGCGGGCGCCTTGCCGGTAGAGGTATTCCAGGGATGCGTAAGCCTGGGTGTGTACCTCGCGCAGCTTGGCGATGCCTTCTTCCGACATGCCCATTTCCTTGCCGTGCACCAGGCCTTGCTCCATCACCGCGATGGTGGGCACCGCGTAGGCTTTGCCCTCGGCCTGCTTGATCAGGGCTGCGGTCTCTTCAGTGATCATGGTGCAGTGGTCAATCGAGCGCACGCCGGTTTTCAGGCAGCGCCGCGCCCCATCGTCGGTGTGGCAATGCGCCACCACGTACTTGCGGCGTGTGCCGGCCTCGTAGACTGCCGCCTCGATTTCCTCGTCGGTGTACTGCGGCATCCAGACCGGGTCGGTGGGCGAGGCCACGCCACCGGAAATGAACACCTTGATGTGGTCTGCGCCCTTGCGCAGCTCGTTGCGGCAGAATTTGCGTACCGCATCCACGCCGTCCACCAGCTCTGAAAAGGTGAAATTGGCGGCGCAGCCGCAGGGGTCGTCGGCCTGGTGGGCGGGACGCATGTCGCCGTGCCCGCCGGTTTGAGAAAGCGCCTTGCCGCCGTAGAAGAAGCGCGGCCCTTCCATCAGCCCCTGGTTAATTGCCAGTTGCAGGCCCACCTCGCCACCGGCCGGGTCGCGCACCGTGGTGTAGCCGCGGTGCAGGGTTCCGCGCAATAGCCGCGCCGCGTGCGCCACCTTGGTGGGCATCGGCATGGTGTCCAGCTGGTGCATGTTGAGGGTGATTGAGTAGGCATGAAAGTGTGCGTCGATCAGGCCCGGCATCACAAAGCGGCCGCCAGCATCAATCACGTTGGCGCCGTCGATTCTTACATGGCCAGTTGAAACCTCACGAATCCGGTCGTTTTCGATGACAATGCTGCCCCCCTCGACGAGTTCATCGCGCTTGCCGTCAAAGATCAGCGCATTGCTGACAACCTGTATCGACATGGTGGTATGGCTCCCTTTGCTGCTTGGCTGGCAGTCGCCGCTTGGCACGCGGACGGTTGTGAAAAAGTTTGGCTAGCCCGGTAAACCAGGGTGCCAGGGCTGAGTGTATCGCAGACCACATCCGTTCATCGGAGTTAGGGCCCCGTTCGCAAGCAATTTCTGTCGCTCGCAAGACAATGACTCGGGCCTGCGCTATAGTCTGAACCCAAGGGAAAGGCAGTACGCACCAGAGATCGGTGTGAATTTCGTAGCCGCATTCGCTACGACAAAAGGGATTCCAGTTCACTCCGACAGCGCATGACACGGACGTTCCTCATCATGAGGGCTGCTCTTCTACGTTCGTCGCAACCCGGGATTAACCAACAGGGATGGTTGCCAGATAGCCGCTGCGCGCGAAGCGCAGGATGGCCTGGAGAAAACCATGTGCTTTACCAGTTTCGTTCGTGAATCGGCCGGCTCCGGTGGCCGCATCGTTTCGCTCGCTCTATTTTTGATCTTGGTTGGCGTGATTTTTTCCAGTCCGGCGCTGGCCGCCACCATGCGACTGGATGGTGCCTCGCCGCCTGGCCTCCAGGTCAACAAGCAAATCAGGCTGCGAACCACCAATTGGATGAACGCCAACGACCCTGCTTCGGCGCCGGTTGCAGAAGCGCCCAGCGCGGCCTACTACCGGATCTGGGTCACCAATACCGCTTCCAGCGACATGATCGACGTGACCGTGAGTGATCCCATGCTGGGTCTCAAGGGGCCCACCAGCATCAATATCGGCAACCTGAAACCCGGGGAGACCTTCGTCCTCCAGCCCCCTGGGTTGGTAGACCCGGTTGGCCTGGTTCGAATGCAGACGATCGCGGCTTTGTATGCCCAGCAGGCGTGCGACGCCGAGGGCACCGTAATCAACCTGGCCACGGTTCAAGCAGTGGAAAAGGCGACCGGGCAAACGCAAACAGTTTCCGACCCGGCGGTGCTGGTCTGCGAGGGCGCCGAAGTTGAAGGCGTGGAAATCAGGAAGCAGATCAGGGTGGCCGGCCAGAATTGGAAAGACGCCGATGACGTTGCGACCGCCCAGGTTGCCGAGTTCCCCAGCGATGCCGAATACCGCATGCGTGTCGAAAACGTTGGCTCCAACTACCTCCTGGATGTAACCATCACAGACCCGATGCTGGGCCTGGAAGACGCAACCGCGGTCAACATGGGCGGGCTGGGTGTTGGCGACGTGATCTACCTGCTTCCGCCGGAAGAACCCAATCCGGAGGATGCCACTGAATTGCCGGTCTATCGCCTGGAGTTGCTTGTTTCAATCGCCTGCGATGAGGTTGAAGACGTGACCAACATCGCCAGCGTTACGGCACTGGTCAAGGATGGCAACGTCCCGGTGTCCGATGACGACCCGGCCGTACTGTCGTGCGAGGCGCCCAGCGTTCCCGACATTGAGATCGTCAAGCAAATCCGGGTGGACGGCGGCCCATGGATGGACGCGGACGACGTGGTCTCCGCGCCCCAGGCTACTGCTCCAAGCACCGCGGACTATCGTATCCGCGTGAAAAACACCGGTGACACCTTCCTGCTGGACGTGACCGTCACTGACCCGATGCTAGGCCTTGAAGGCCCGGCGGAGGTCTATGTCGGCGGGCTTGGCGTGGGCGAAGTGATCTACCTGCTTCCGCCCGAAGAGCTTAATCCGGGCGATGCCACCGAAGAGCCGATCTACCTGCTCGAGCTGTTTGCTGGCCAGACCTGTGACGAGGAAGGTGAGTTCACCAATGTCGCAACGGTAACCGGCGACGACAAATCCAGCCAGCAGACGGTGATCGATTCCGATGCGGCAATCCTGGTTTGCGAGGGCGCGGATGTTTGCCTCCTTGTGATGGACGAGGAAGGCCTGGATAACGACTTCCGAAGCGTGGAAGATGCCGCCGATGCCATCAGCGACTTCAATGGCAAGCCCGGTTTCGTCGAGCCGGACGAGTTGATCAATGACAACCGGCCCACCGAGTCAGGCAATTCGCCGCTACTGTGGAATGAACTGGTCGCCGCTGGCCTGACCGGTGATGTTGATGGCCGGATGGTGTTGTTGCCTACCGGGCAGGTAGACGATGAAGGCTGGTACGCACTGCCGCCCGGCCCGGACATTCTTTACAAGGATGGCAGCCGGCCTCCGAACTGTGGCCTGGCTGGCGGTTACGACGAGTGGGTAGCGCGTTTTGCTGCCGGCACCCTGTCGCAGAACTGCCTTGACGAGGTCCTCGATGTGATGCCGCTGCGTAACCAGGACCTGGCTCCGCTGGTCGGACAAACCTGTGTCGCGGTGGTCTACGACAGCGACATCAGCATGAACTACGAGCCCATCTTCGGCAATTTGCAGGGTGGTCGCCTGGGCCGCTTCACCTTCACGGTGCTAGCCCTTGAAGTGCCTGGTTCGTTGCCGGAATCCGGCTCCGACACCAGCCTCTACGACCTGTGGCTGTACGTCGAGGAACCGGCTGAATCGGGGGTTCCCTACAGCGTGACGGTTCGCGATCACGAGCCCGACTCGGTGGAAATCGTACGGGCCAACTACGCCAAGGGCGTACTCACCGTCATCGGTGAGAGCGACCGGGCTCCGGGCGCCAGCATGACCGTAACGGTCGATGGCGCGGATGACGGCAGCGACCCGCTGGAAGATCCGTTCCTGCTGGAATTCCCGATGAACCATGTCGGGGGCGACCGTTACCGGGTTGATTTCCCAACCGGAACCAACCTGGATGGCCGCAGGGTGATAATCCAGACCGACGAGGGTGGGGCGTACAACGACTCCATTCGTTAGTGGCGCCGGCGGGGTATTTTCCGGCCCGCCAATACTGCCAGGTTCCGTTCAAGCCACGGCCTCCCAGGAGGCCGTGGTTTTTTTTGACCAGGGCGATGGGCCTGACATCCAGGCACAACAGTTAGTGGGTTACACTTTGGCTGAGGGTTCGCCAGCGCTTGCCCGCTGCGCGTTTGTCTCCAACAAAAACTACCAAGGAGTGCCATCAAGATGGGGTCTGTGTCAGTTCGAGAATGTCGCTTCACCAAGAAGCGCTTGTTTTGCAGTGCGGTAATTTCGGCTGCATTGGTTGCGTTTTCAGCTTTCGCCGATGCCGAACTGCCGGTCATCGAGGCGGTTCTCACTGCCGCGCCCCAGGTCCCGCCGCCGATTGATCGTGATCATCCGGCCAAGGTGGTTGTCAGCCTGGACACCACCGAGCAGGTGGGCCGCCTGGCCGATGGCGTCGAGTATGTGTTCTGGACCTTTGGCGGAACCGTGCCGGGTTCGTTCATTCGCGTCCGAGAAGGCGACCTGGTGGAGTTTCACCTCAATAACCGCCCCGACAGCAAGATGCCGCACAACATCGACCTGCACGCGGTAACCGGCCCGGGCGGCGGCGCCACCTCGTCGTTCACCGCGCCAGGCCACACCACCCAGTTTTCGTTTACGGCCCTGAACCCGGGGCTTTACGTCTACCACTGCGCAACGGCTCCTGTGGGCATGCACATTGCCAACGGCATGTACGGCCTGATCCTGGTTGAGCCCGAGGAAGGCTACCCGCCGGTGGATCGCGAGTACTACGTGATGCAGAGCGAGTTCTACACCAAGGGCAAGTTCGGCG
This sequence comes from Gammaproteobacteria bacterium, assembly GCA_030428105.1. Lineage (GTDB taxonomy): Bacteria > Pseudomonadota > Gammaproteobacteria > Xanthomonadales > SZUA-36 > JAUIBE01. The sequence continues at coordinate 8,109 of JAUIBE010000004.1, read as the reverse complement.
AGGAAGGGTTGCGCCCATTCGACATGGATGAAGCGCTTTCAGAAAACCCTGACTACGTGGTTTTCAACGGTTCGGTCGGCGCCCTGCAGGGAGACAATTCAATTCACGCCGAGGTGGGGGAGACTGTGCGGCTGTATGTCGGCAACGGCGGGCCCAACCTGGTGTCTTCCTTCCACGTGATTGGCGAGATTTTCGACACTGTCTACGTCGAGGGCGGCGACCTGGTTAACCACAACGTGCAGTCAACCCTGGTGCCGGCGGGTGGTTCGGCCATCGTGGATTTCAAGGTTGAAGTGCCGGGCAAGCTGCACCTGGTGGATCATTCCATTTTCCGGGCTTTCAACAAGGGTGCGCTTGGAACCATCAATGTCAGTGGCGATGCCAATACGGTGGTTTATTCCGGCCAGCAATACGAGGGCATTTACCTGCCTGAAGGCCAGGCGGAGCAGTTGGTTGGTGATGCGCACGATGCGCCAGCTTCACCCACGGCAACCAGTAAAGAGGAACGCATCCTGTTCGGCAGCCGCGTCTACGAGCGCAACTGCCTGGCCTGCCACCAGTCGCAGGGCCAGGGTTTGCCGGGCGCTTTTCCCCCGCTGGCGGGCGCTGACTACCTGTTGAATGATCCAAAACACGCCATTGCTGTCCTGCTGGAAGGGTTGTCGGGCGAGATCGAAGTCAATGGCGTCACCTACAACGGCGTGATGCCCGCGGTTCGCCTGACCGATGAACAAGTGGCCAATGTACTGACGTACGTGCTCAACAGCTGGGGCAACGATGGCGGCGTCATCGAAGTCGCCGATGTGGCCGCTTACCGAGAGAGCCGCTAGACACCCTCTCCACTGTGCGCGCGAGCTGCTGGCCCATTTTGCTGCTGCTTGGCCTGTTCGTTTCGCCTGTTTGTGCGGGAGACCAGGCCGTGCAGCAGGGCATGGTGCGGATTGAGGCAGGCGGCTACACGCCGCTTTTCAGGGACGAGGGCGGCCCACCGTTTATCGCTGTTGATGCGTTTCTGCTGGACCAGTATCCGGTAACCAACGGTGAGTTCGCCCGCTTCGTCGCCAGCGAACAGCGTTGGGCGCCACAGAACATCAAGCCGGTGTTTGCCGACAGCAACTACCTGGCCCAGTGGCGGGAAGTGGCGCCGCAAGGTCTTGAAGGCATCGAAAACCAGCCGGTGACCAACGTTTCCTGGTTCGCCGCACGGGCGTACTGTGACTGGCGCGGGAAGCGCCTGCCCAATGTGGATGAGTGGGAGTACGTCGCGATGGCCAGTGAAGAGGCACCCACGGTCGGTGATGACCCCGATTTCCAGGCGCGGGTGTTGCAGTGGTACTCCACGCCCGCCATCACCAGGCTGCCGGATGTGCAGGACACCTGGCGAAATTACTGGGGCGTCCACGGCTTGCACGGCGTGGTCTGGGAACTGGTGAATGACTTCAACACCGCGCTGGTTAGCGGTGAATCTCGTGCAGACAGCGAACTGGAGAACAGCTTGTTTTGCGGCGCGGGCGCGGCGGCTGCCGTGGATCCCTCCGACTACGCGGCCTTTATGCGCTACGCGTTTCGTAGCAGCTATGGCGCGCGCTCGAGCATCAGTTCGATGGGGTTCCGCTGTGCTTCAGATGTTCCTGGTGCGAAGGGAGTAAATCCATGACCCGTGAAAGCGTTGCCGCCCTGGTCTTGCTATTGATGGTGTGCCTGCCGCTCACCGCAGGGCAACCCGAATTGCCCGATGATTCCGTCTACCAGCTTGGTGGATCGTGGACGAAGCACAATGGCCAGCAACTGGAGCTTGCCGAGCTTGCTGGCCGTCCACGCCTGGTCAGCTTCGTTTACACCTATTGTGAGCACACCTGCCCAACCATCGTCGCCCGCCTCAAACTCGCAACTGACGGGCTGGAAGGCTCGATAGCCGATGACCTGCAAATCACATTGGTATCGCTTGACCCGCAACGCGATACGCCGCAGAGGCTGCAGACCTACATGCAAGAGCAAGGTCTGGACGAGCGCGGCTGGCTGATGTTGCACGGCGACCCCGATGAGGTGCTGGGCTTCGCTGCCATGCTGGGCGTGCGTTACCGGCCGATGGGCGAGCGCGATATCGCCCATTCCAACATGATGACCTTGTTGGATGGCGCAGGAGTGGTGCGCTACCAGTCGAAAGGCCTGGGTGATGATCCGGCGGACCTCGCCGAAGCAATCAGCCAGCTGGCCTCGGAGGAACAGTAAGCGAACGGATGGCTTAGATCAGGGTGCGCAATTTTCCGGCGCGGTGTCTTCAACCCGGACACGGCCGGTAATATTCACCGAGATGGAGCGCGCATGCTCCGAGGCGCCGCGGTCATCGCATAACACCACCGAGCCTGACTGGAACGTGCCATTTGGCAGCATGGTGGTGCCGGGGCCCCCATCTCGATCACCGTCGAGGATGGCGAGATCCGCGGCTCTGCCTACACCAACGGCAATTACAGCGGCGGCAGGCGAAAGGTAAAAGGCACCATCCACCAGGGGCCAAGCGTGGTGCCAAACCCGGTGGTGGAACTCACTGACTGCGACCCGCTGGGCATCAATTCCATTTTTGCCGACGCCGCGAGCATCATCGGTACCAATAACAACGGTTCGGGTGGAATGCCGGGGGCGGGCACGAACTACAGCGGCAGCCCAAGGGATATTCCCGGCGGAAAATACTGGCTCAGGAACTTCACCCTGGACGGCAAGAACGCCACCATCGAGGGCAACGATGAAATTTACCTGACCGGCGACTTCGAGCTGAACAGTAATGCCAGGCTCAGGTTCGACCCGGGCGCCTCGCTGACCCTGTATATCCACAGCGGTCGGTTCCTGATGGATTCGAACTCCCAGGCGAACAACGGCGGTTTGCCAATCAATTTCAAGGTCTATTCTCGCGCGGTCAACACCGTCAAGGACGAAAAAGACTGGACGAAGGGTGAGCCCAATGTTTGGGGCGATGGTGACGCCAAGGTCCGCATCGATTCCAACTCGATTTTCTACGGCATGATGTACGCACCGCGTGCTCACGTGGTGCTGTACTCCAATGCCGAGATTTACGGCTCCTGTCGCGGGCGGTTTGTCACCACCGACTCCAACCTCGAATTTATGTACGACGAGGACCTGGATACGCTGTACGGCGGCAGTGTCACCGACTACGAAATGGTTTACTGGACGGAGCTCTATCCGGAGTAACAACTCCGCAGCCAATTCAGCCTGTGTAAGCGCGCCTGCAGCCGGGGCAACCTGGTTGCAGGCCCCTTTTTTGCGTTGAATGGACGCAATAAATGGCGCAATGTGCTTTCGTTGCCTGGCGCACCACCCTAAACTGTCCTGATCAGCCCATATACCAAAGAATTACGGGCCTGGAACGGGAGAGTACCAATGTCGCGCCTTTGCCTTAGCGTATTGCTGTTCAGCATCCTGAATGTCGCCCCCTTGTACGCCGTCACCATGGACGTCAACGAAGGGACCAACATCGACACCACGGACGACACGCCGGGTTCAAATGACCTGGGTGTGTTTGCCATGGCAGGAAACCCGCCCACGTTCCTGATGAACGTCGGTTCTGGCCTGAAGGCCGACTACTTTGGCGGCACGGCCTATGCCGACCTCGATTGCACGCATCTTTCCGGGCTTTCGTTCTCTTTTGGTAACTTCCTGCCCGATCCAGGCGCGATCTTTTTCGTCCAGGACGGCGCCCGCTACGCCAAGGTGCGCTTCAACTCGGTGGTCGAGAACTCCCACATCAACCTGACCTGGGATGCGCTCGGCACCTGCGCGGTCGATCCACCGCCGGTGTCCAGCTTTACCTTCACCACCTACGACCAGATCGCCTGGTTCCATGACACGTCCACAAACTCGCCCAGCGACTGGGACTGGGATTTTGATGGTGCCGGTACCAGCACCCAGCAGAACCCGTCGTTCTTCTTCCCCAGCCCTGGAGCGCACACCGTTTCGCTGACGGCATCGAACACCTCTACCGGCTCCACTGCCATGGAAACGGTGACACTTACCCAGCAACCCTCACAAACCGAGAGCGTGGGCAGCGGTTGGGACCTGGATGGCGACACGCTGGATGATGTCAGCCTGATTGCGCCCAACGGATGCGGCGGCAACGCGACCTTTGCAATCGCCAATGGGTCTACCTGGTCCGGCCTGGGCGAGGACTACCGCAATGTGGATGCCTCGGATATTCCGGCGGACATCACGGGTACCTCGAACTTCTGCAGCACCGAGGGAGTGAACGGCCTGTTCAACGGCTTTTTCGTGGCAACATCCGGTGGCGGGGTGGCCAAGGTCTGGTCGCCGGAAGTAAGCAGCACCTCTGCGCGCCTTGAGTTCGAAGTGCTTGTGGGCGTATTGCCCGACCCGCCGGTCACCGACTGGTCCTTCACCACCTATGACTGGATCGCCTTCTTCACCGACGAGTCCACCGATGGTCCGGGAAGCTGGGACTGGGTGTTCGGCGACGGCAACACCAGCTCCGCGCAGAACCCAACCCACTTCTACGCCGCGGGCGATGACACCTACGTGGCTTCGCTGACCGCCAGCAACCTGGGCGGCCCCGGTGCAACCGTACCCATGAACGTGACGGTCACCATGCAGCCTTCGATCACGCCATCGGTAGGCGGCGCCGTGGATTTCGACGGCGACGGCACCGATGACCTTGCCCTGATTGCTCCGGATGGTTGTGGTGGCAACCTGACCCTGTCGCCGGCCGGCGGAGCCACCTGGGCCCAGACCGGCACCGACTACCGCACCACGGTGGCGCCGGGCACCATCAGTAGCACCAGCAACTTCTGCACCCCCGAGGGTGTGAGCGGCTTGTTCAACCCGACCGTGATTCAGACCTCGATTGGCAGTATTGCCAAGTTCTGGACCCCGGAAGTGGACGCCGGCGGACTGCGCATGGAGTACGAACTTCTGCTATTGATCACCGAACCCGACCCGCCGACCGGCGTGGTGGCGACGCCCGCCGACATGTCGGCCCTGATTGATTTCACCGCGCCCGCCGATGACGGCGGAACGCCGATTATTGATTACACCGCCGATTGCGGCGCGGGTAACGCAACCATCGTGACTAACGATTCGGAAACCATCGTGATCTCCAACCTGACCAACGGGGTGACCTACACCTGTACCGTCACCGCCCGCAATGCGGCTGGCCAAAGCGCGCCTTCAGAAAGCGTGACGGTGACGCCCGTGGCTATCGCCGATGTTGCGATCAGCATCAGCGACGATGTGGACCCGGTGGTTGCCGGCACGGCACTGAATTACACCGTAACGGTGACCAACAACGGCCCGGACACGGCTGAAAACGTGGTGGTGACAGAGACCCTGCCGGCCGGGGTGACCCTTGTCTCGACTTCCGGCTGTGCCGAGGACCCGGTTGGGGTGCCCACCTGCTCGCTGGGCACCATCGCATCCGGCAACATGGCCAGTTTCACCGTTAGCGTAACGGTGGATGCAGGTACTACAGGCACGATCACGAACATCGCTTCGGTCACTACCAGCAGCACCGACAATGAGCCCGCCAACGACTCGGCCACTGAAGACACAACCGTGGTGGTTGAAGCGGACCTTTCGGTGACCAAGACCGCCGATAGCGACAACGTCACGCCGGGCATTCAAACCGATTTTGTCGCCGGCGAGGCCATCCACTGGGAAATCGAGGTTGAAAACCTCGGTCCCTCGGACGCTACCGGAGTGGTGGTCACGGATGTCGTGCCCGCCGGCTTGCTGGATGTAACCACCACTGGCTGCCTGGAAGACCCGGCCGGCCTGCCGACCTGTACGCTGGGAGACATTGCTGCTGGGGGCTCAGCGACGTTTGAAATAGCGGCCACCATCGGCCCCGATTACGCCGACGGCGCCGACCTGGCCAACACGGCCACATCCAGCTTTAACGGCACCGACCCGGTGGGCGGAAACAACAGTGGTTCGGTAACGGTAACGGTCAACCGCGAGGTGGATATTGCGTTTACCTCGACAGAGTCCATCGATCCGGTTGTTGCCGGCTCGGGCGCAGGAAACCTCACCTACGTGGTGACCGCCACCAACAACGGGCCGAGTGACGCGTCCGCAGTGGTGGCCGACGCCACGGTAACGTTGCCGCCTGGCGTCACAGTCGACTCGGTAACCGCCAGCGGGTCCGGCTCGGCCACGCCCGGCCTGCCCACCACCTGGACCATCGGTGATCTTCCGGCCGGCGGGCAGGAGACGCTGACCTTTGTCCTGACGGCCGATGCATCAGCCGCCGTGGGTACCGACACCATCGAGTTGAGCAGCAACCTGACATCGGTCAGCGAAACCGAAACCGATGGTGGCAACGACACCACCGCGCAACAGACCTCGGTTGAACGCCAGGTCGACCTGGTGGTGACCAAGACCGACGAGCCCGACCCGGTATTGGCCGGCATCGAGATCGGCGGCCTGGAGTACGTGGTCACGATTACCAACAACGGCCCGTCGAATGCCGATGGCGTGGTGGTCAACGACACCCAGGCGGGCTTCCCGGCGGGTGTAACGCTGGACTCCTGGGTTGAAAGCGCGGGCACTTACGATGGCACCAACTGGGTGGTGGACCTGCCGATTGGCGCCACCGAGACGCTGACCCTCTCGGTAACGGTCGGCCCGGATACCGTACCCGGCCAGGATGTGATCTCCAACACCGCCACCGTCACCGGTTCGGGCGGTTCAGAGACCATCATCAATCCGGGTGACGACTCGGCCACCGAGACCACTTCGGTCATTCTTACCACCGCAAGCTGGACTGTCTCGAAAGACTTCCTGGATGATTCAGGCGGGGCGGTCACGGCAACCCTGGTGTGCACCTCGGGAACCGTCACCACGCCGCCGGTGCAGGTTTCTGAAGGCAGTCCGCAGGTGCTGACGGTGGAAGGCTTCCTGGTGAGCCCGTTCGGCAGCACATCTTGCACGGTGACCGAAAGCAACCTTCCGGCTGATTACTTCCCGGTCTCCGCCTCGGCGGACTGCGAAGTGGATGGCGTGCCCCACGAAGGTGATTTCACCTGCGATTTCGTCAACGCACCGGAGCGCGCCGCCTTCCGCGTCACCAAGGACTTTGACGACGACAATCCCGCGGCTGTCAGCGTTTCCCTGGTGTGCAACACCGGTTTGCCGCTGATGCAGGAAGCGGAAGTCTCCGAGTTTGGCGAACCATTCAGCCAGATCGAGTTCGTGATCGGCGACTTCGTGCCAGGCGACCTGGATTGTGATGTGTTTGAGGATCCGGTTCCCACCGGCTACGAGCAGTCGTACGTGGCCGGAGATAACCCCGATGCGCTATACGCCAGCCTGTCTTCTGACGAAGCCGGCTGTCACTTTGAAGGCGTGCAAACCGGCACCTTCGATTGCGCCATCACCAACACGCTGCTGCCTGTCGAAGTGACCGTGAACAAGGAGTGGATCGACGAGAACCCGCAGTTCAACAGCCCGCTGTGGGTGGATATCACCCTGCGTTGCGCCAACAGCGACATCATCGGTGCTTACAACTGTGGCAACGACGAATGCGTGGATGCGTTCATCGACCCGGACAACCCGGGTGTGTTTGGCGTGTACCCGGCCTGGGACGGCTCGTCCGAGTGTTCGGTCAGCGAGCAGCACGATGCCAGTGTCCTGGCCGAGTTGGGCGATTGCGAAGCCCTGGCCCTGGCGCCGGGAGTCGGCGCCGAGTGCACCATCGTCAATACGCGCCTGTATGCGGGTATTCCAACCCTCAGCCAGTACGGTTTGGCATTGCTTGCCCTGATAATGCTGGGTGTTGGCCTGGTGTCGTTTCGAAGGCTGGCTTAAGCGCTGAGAACAGGTTGTACGCAGTCCCGCGGCGATGATTCGTCGCGGGACTGATGCCTTTTTTGTTCGTGTTGCTTTGGTCCACAAAACCCTTATACCTCTTCGGTGTCCTATCTCCCGGCCTGTGGCCGACTCGTGGTTGTGCTATAGTGCGCGCCGTTCTGGTGTACTTCGGTCTACACCAACGCTTCACTTCCTGATGTTCGGGAACCGAAGCATCATCAAGAATCCGCCCTGATCGTCCCTTGGCAGCCAAGCAATAGCCACAGGGTGTGGCGA
>JAUIBE010000069.1 GCA_030428105.1 Gammaproteobacteria bacterium | reverse complement strand
CCCCAGCCCTCGCCCGTCGTTAGCCACCTAACTTTCGTTACTCCCCCGTCACCGTCATCCCGGAATTTCGATCCCTCGTCATCCCGGAAGGCCGAGTAGGCCTATCCGGGACCCACCGGCTGAACAGCAGAGTTACTTGAGTTGCACACAAGTGGCCGCCCCAACCAGGGGTTTCACCCGCGTGTCTGCTTGAATGGCCTCAAGGCGCATCCAAAGCTTCGCTTCTGATTTGCCTTGGCCTACCCGCCAGCTCGTTGCGTTTTGTGGGCGCGGCCATACAGCACTTCCTTGTGCTGGATGGCCTAACCGGGCGTCCATGCCCGGTTGCCCAGTCTCTACACTCCCTGAGCGGCATCCAAGCTTAAGGCCACGGGGTAAAACCCCTGGTTGTGTCGGCCCATGTGGCGCATGCGCTTCAGGCCGCGGGACGGGGTGCTTCACCCGCGACCTTAAATCACAGGGACGTGATTTAAGAGTTACATGGACGTACTTGCGCGTGTCGCGGGGGGAGCACCCCATTCCGCGGCCACACCTCTGCCATCCACGCGTTATTCCGCGCCGTTATGGCCCCATAGAAAACGCTTCGTTCCGCTGGCGCCGCCCCATCCCTATCCTCGAAATCCAGTTAACCGGATAGACAGGACAGCTTTGTGAGCGTACGCGCACTAGATATTCCCAAGCGGGCCGAGCAGGCCCAGGTAGCGGCAGCGCCGGCTGGAGGCGAACTGCATGTGCTTTACGGTTCGCAAACCGGCAACGGCGAAGCAGTCGCCGAAACCCTGGCGGACCAGGCGCGCCAAAGCGGTTTACGCGTGGTGGTGAAATCTCTCGCCGACCTGCGTCCGACAGCGCTGAAGAAGATCCAGAGCGCCGCCTTTGTCATGAGCACCCACGGCGACGGCGACCCACCGGATGACGCGCTGGACCTGTTCGAGTGGCTGGAAGGCAATTCCGGCCAGGACCTGGCATCGTTAGGTTTTCGTATTCTCGCGCTGGGCGACCAGACCTATGCCGAGTTCTGCGCCGCCGGCCGCCAGCTGGCGGACCTGCTCAAATCCCGCGGCGCCAGCGAGTTTGGCCCGATGGTGGAGTGCGATGTTGATTACGCCGCCCCGGCGGAAACCTGGTCCGGCGAAGTGCTGGACTGGGCCAGGGAAAATATCGGCGCCGACGCCTCCAACGAATCACAAGACTTGCCCTCCTCCGCGCCGAGGCTCAGCGTGGTCGCAACCACGCCAAGCTGGGCCCGCGCGCGGCCTTTTCCCGCCATCGTCAACCGGATCCAGAAAATCACAGGGCTGGAATCTGACAAGGACGTCTTCCACCTTGAGCTGTCGCTGGAAGATTCGGGCTTAAGTTACGAGCCTGGCGATTCGCTGGGTGTGTGGGTAGACAATGATCCAGAGCAAGTCTCGCACCTGGTGAAGCGCTTAGGGCTGTCGCCTGCTGCCCTCATCGATGACAAGGGCAGCGTGCGTTCACTGCGCACCCTGCTGTCACGCCATCGCGAAATCACCCGCCTGAGCCCCAACACCATAGCCGCCTGGGCGAACCTGGATGCCGAGCGTGGCGCCGGCAAGTTGGCGCGGCGCTGGGCGCGGATGGATTCCGAAGCGCGCAAGGATTTTATGGAAGCACGCCAGTTCCTGGACCTGGTCGAAGCGTATCCGCTGGCCGTTGAGCCCCAGGAGCTTGCCGACCTGTTGCCGGCCCTGGCCTCGCGCACTTACTCCATTGCTTCGTCACAAGCCGTGGTTGATGAAGAGGTTCACCTGACGGTAGTAACCCTGCGCAGCAACGCAATCGGCACCGAGCGCAACGGCGTTGCCAGCACGCACCTCAACCACGTCGTGCAGGCGGGCGATGAACTGCGCGTATTCATGGAGCCCAACAAGCGATTCCGCTTGCCCGAGGACAGCGCTGCGCCGGTCATCATGATCGCCGCCGGCACCGGCATCGCGCCATTCCGCGCCTTTGCCCAGCAGATGGAAGAAGCTGAACCACGGCGCGGCACCTGGCTGATTTTCGGCAACCCGCATCGCCGCAGTGATTTCCTCTACCAGCGCGAATGGCTCAAGTGGCGCGAGCAGGGGATTATCAGCCGTATCGACGGCGCCTTCTCCCGCGACCAGGCGGAAAAGCGCTACGTGCAGCACATTGTTGCCGAGCAGGGCGCCGAATTGGCGCGCTGGATCGATGATGGCGCCTACATCTACATCTGCGGCGCGCTGGCCATGGGTCACGCTGTCGAGGAAGCGCTCGCTGAAGCCCTGGCCGAAGCGCGCGGGCTGGATGCCGAAGCTGCACAGGAAGCAGTTAAAGACCTGCGCCGCGGCAAACGCCTGCTGAAGGACCTTTACTGATGGCCGAGCAAAGCCAACTCAGCCCGGTTGAGCACATCAAGGCGGCCAGCAACTACCTGCGCGGCACCCTGAAGGAAAGCCTGGAAGACAACATCAGCGGCTCGATCGCTGAGGATGACACCCAGCTCAGCAAGTTTCACGGCATTTACCAGCAGGATGACCGCGATGTGCGCGAAGATCGCCGCCGGCAGATGCTTGAACCCGACTACCAGTTCATGATCCGCGCGCGGGTTCCGGGCGGAGTTTGCACGCCAAAACAATGGCTGGCGTTTGACGAAATCGCCCGCCGCTGGGCCAATGGTAGTATTCGCATAACCACTCGCCAGGCGTTCCAGCTACACGGCGTGCTCAAGCACGAGCTCAAGCCCACCATCCGCGCGATCAATGACAGCCTGATGGACACCATCGCCGCCTGTGGCGATGTAAACCGCAACGTGATGGCCACGGTGTTGCCCGAGTCATCAAAGCTGCATCGCAAGGTCTTTGAAGATGCCTGCGCGGTCAGCGAGCACCTCACGCCCCACACCCGGGCCTATCACGAGATCTGGCTGGACGATGGCGATGGCAAGAAAAAGGTTGCCGGAACACCGCAGCAGGAAGATGTCGAGCCGATCTACGGCAAGGTCTACCTGCCGCGCAAGTTCAAAACCGCGTTTGCCATTCCGCCGCGCAACGACGTGGATGTTTATGCCCACGACCTGGGTTTCGTCGCCATCGCTGATGAGAAAACCGGCGAACTTGCAGGCTACAACGTGACTGTTGGCGGCGGCATGGGTGCGACCCACGGCGACCCCGCAACCTACCCGCGCCTGGCTGACGTTCTGGGTTTATGCACGCCGGACCAGGTCACTGCCGTGGCCGAGGGCATCGTCACTATCCAACGCGATTTCGGCGACCGCAGCGAGCGCAAGCACGCGCGATTCAAGTACACCGTCCAAGACCACGGCCTCGAGTGGCTGCACGACCAGCTGGAGCAGCGCCTGGGCTACCGGCTGGAAGCGGCGCGTGAATTCAACTTTACCCACACCGGCGACCAGTACGGCTGGCAGCGCACTGACGACGGCCTGTGGAACCTGACCCTGTTTATCGAGAATGGCCGTGTGGCGGATCGCGGTGTGAGCCGCCTGCTTTCGGGGATGAAGGCCATTGCCGGCGTTCACCGCGGCGAATTCCGCCTCACGGCCAACCAGAACCTGGTGATTGCCGGCGTTCCTGAGTCCGAGCGCGTGGCGATCGACAGCCTGGTGCACAAGCACGGCCTGGACCATCACGCCAAGGCCGGCCCGGTGCGCCTGAACGCCATGGCCTGCGTGGGCTTTCCCACCTGCGGCCTGGCGATGGCCGAGAGCGAGCGCTACCTGCCAGACCTGGTTGGCAAGATCGAAACGATGATGGCTGGCCACGGGCTGGCGGAGCAGGGCGTCACGGTACGCATGACCGGCTGCCCCAACGGCTGCGCGCGTCCCTACCTGGCCGAAATTGGCCTGGTCGGCAAAGGCCCCGGGCTTTACAACCTGCATCTCGGCGCTGCGTGGGACGGCAGTCGCCTGAACCAGCTTTACCGCGAAAACATAGACGAAAGCGAAATTCTTGAAACCCTGGATGGCCTGTTCGCCCGTTACGCCGGCGAGCGCCAGGACCAGGAGTACTTTGGCAACTACCTGGTGCGCCAGGGCTTGCTGGATTCGAATGTGAAGGAGAGCGCCTGATGAGTTGCGCTGCACAAAAGAGCACTGAAAACCTCAGCTTGTGCATTCCTGGCCCAGGCCAGGCATGGACCGAAAAACAGCTGGAAGCTGTGAATCCCTGCCTCGAGCAGATGTCCGCTGCCGAGCGTATAGAGTGGGCGCTGGAATTCCTGCCCGGCCAGGCGGTGATGACTTCCAGCTTCGGCGCGCAGTCCGCCACCTTGCTTCACATGGTGACTCGGATTCAGCCGGATATGCCCGTTGTCCTGATTGACACCGGCTACCTGTTTCCCGAGACCTACCAGTTCGTGGACGAGTTGACCGAACGGCTGGACCTGAACCTGCAGATCTTCCGCCCGCGCCTCAGCCCGGCCTGGCAGGAGCGCCGCTTTGGCAAGCTGTGGGAAGAGGGCAAGGAGGGCATTCGCCGCTACAACCGCATGAACAAGGTGGAGCCAATGCGCGAGGCGCTGGAGTCCCTTGAAGTGGGAACGTGGTTCAGCGGCCTGCGTCGCGTGCAGTCCCAAACCCGCGCCGCCACACCAGTGCTGCTGCGCCAGGGCGACGCGGTGAAAGTACACCCGCTGGCCGACTGGACCGACCGCGACGTGCACTTCTACCTGAAAGAGCACGACCTGCCGTACCACCCGCTATGGGACCAGGGCTACGTCTCCATCGGCGACATTCACACCACGCGCCCGCTGACCGCCGACATGAGCGAAGAGGAAACCCGCTTCTTCGGCCTGCTCCGCGAATGCGGTCTGCACGAGCCGCAGCACTTTAGCGCTGCGAACTAATCTCCCGTCATCCCGGATAGGCCTACTCGGCCTTCCGGGATGACGGGAAATCGAGCATCCGCGTGGCGGGAGCGAAGCTCAGAGGTTGAAACCACCGTTACAGCAGGTGGAAAACGGCTTGCCCATGCGCGGGTGCTGGTTGAGGGGAGAAAGCGAACTGGCCAGCGGCTTGGATGGCGCGTTGGGGTCGTTGGCGCGCTCGATGGCCTCGTCGATGCGGTCGCGGTCGACGGCCGGCGCCACCATCTCGACAAAGGCGTACATGTAATCGCGCAGGAACCGGTCCCGGCGAAAGCCTACCCAGGTGGTGCTGCTGGGGAACAGGCCGTGGGCGTTGAAAGCCAGGATATCGGCATCGCGTCCCTGGTCGTGCGCCATGCAGGCAATGATGCCCACGCCCATGCCCTTGCGCACGTAAGTCTTGATGACATCCGGGTCTTCGGCGGTGAACACCACGTTGGGCTCCACGCCGGCCTCCCGGAATGCCTCGGAAAGCTCCGAGCCCTCATCGAAACTGTGGGTGTAGGAAATGATCGGGTAACGCGCAATTTCCGCCAGCGTCAGCTTGCCGACCTCGGCCAGTGGGTGGCCGGGCTGGACAATGATGCTGCGCTCCCAGTGGTAGATCGGAAACGCCACCAGGTCCTGGAACACATCGTGCTGGCCGGATGCGATGGCGAAATCCGCATCGTGGTCCTGCACCTGGCGGGCGATCTGGTCGCTGGTGCCCTGGTGCAGTTGCACGCTGATGCCCGGGAAGCGCTTGTGGAAGCCATCCATCAGTTCGGGCAGCACGTAGCGCGCCTGGGTGTGGGTGGTGGCCACCACCAGCTTGCCGGATTCCTGGCCGGAGAGCTCGCTGGACAGCGACTTGATGTTCTCCACCTCGCTCAGAATGCGCCGCGCGCGCTCGACGATTTCATGGCCCGCCTCGGTGAGGCCGGAAAGACTTTTGCCCTTGCGCCTGAACAGTTGCAGGTTTAGCTCATCTTCGAGCATCTTGATCTGCT
>JAUIBE010000033.1 GCA_030428105.1 Gammaproteobacteria bacterium | reverse complement strand
AATAATCCGAGTAAAAATCCGAAGTAAGAACATGAAGACCTTTACCGCAAATGCGCAAAGCGTCGAGCGCGATTGGTGCGTCGTCGATGCAACGGACAAGACACTGGGCCGGCTGGCTACCGAGGTGGCATCACGCCTGCGTGGCAAGCACAAGCCTGAGTACACGCCTCACGTGGACACCGGCGATCACATTATCGTGATTAATGCCGAGAAGATTCACGTGACCGGCAAGAAGCTGTCTGACAAGTACTACCACCGCCACACGGGCTTTATCGGCAATTTGAAGTCGATTTCCCTGGGTGACCAGCTTGAAAAGCACCCCGAGCGCGTGATTCAGAGCGCGGTGAAGGGCATGCTGCCGCGCAACCCCCTGGGTCGCGCCATGTTCAAGAAGCTGCACGTGTACGCCGGTCCGGAGCATCCGCACCAGGCACAGCAGCCCAAAGCGCTGGAACTTTGATTCCAGCCCAGACCAGATAAACGGAAAGACTAATGGCAAGCGAACAGTATTACGGAACCGGGCGGCGCAAGAGCTCTGCCGCGCGCGTCTACCTGACCAAGGGTAGCGGCAAAATCACGGTGAACAACAAGTCCATCGAAGAATTCTTCGGCCGCGAGACCGGCCAGATGCTGGTTCGCCAGCCACTGGAAAAGCTCGAGCTGACCGACGCCTTTGATGTACGCGCCACGGTTTCCGGTGGTGGCATTTCCGGCCAGGCCGGCGCCATTCGCCTGGGCCTGAGCCGCGCGCTGCTGGAATATGACGAAGAGCTGCGCAAGCCGCTGCGTCAGGCCGGCTTCCTCACCCGCGATCCCCGCGAGGTGGAGCGCAAGAAGGTTGGCCTGCACAAGGCCCGCAAGGCGACCCAGTACAGCAAACGATAAGTTTGACGCCTGCGGCGAACCCGCAGGTGGCGCTGTTGGGGGATCGTCTAATGGTAGGACTGCGGACTCTGACTCCGCCAGTGGGGGTTCGAATCCCTCTCCCCCAGCCAATTCAAGCCCTAAGTGTTTGTAATAAAAGGGTAAGGTTAGTGTAAGGTTTTAAAGCCCTACGACCTACCCTATAAAAGGGCAAGTTATTAAGCCTCGGCACTTGTGTCGGGGCTTTTTCTTTGCGTGATCGGAATAATTCAGGATGAGCTGCAGTCCCAGGTTTCGTAAGTGACACGCCCTATAATTCTGCCGGAGTAGTCTCGCCCGTCTTCCGAAGACAAGACCTTATAAGCATCCCCACCAGAAGCAACGACGTTTTTCTTGATGTAAGTGTGAACGTGTTGCGCTGCTTCCTCGATGGTTCCAGTTGCAATGAACTGGCAACTGCTGGTGTCAGACACAGTGTGGACACGCTGCTCCTCTGGGCTCATACGAGTGGCGCTGCCTATAAAGCCTCCACAGCCGGCTACAAAGAGTGTGGTGGCGAGAATTGTTACGAGTCTCATGGCCTAGTCTCCGGTAAGGTTGTTCATCAACAACGCAATACAATACTGCAGACTATAGTCCGTAGTCTATTTGTCACATGCCGTTCATTCTTGAATAATGGACGAACAGGCCATCAAACATGCATTCGGGAAAGTATTGCGAGAAGCGAGGCACGCAATAGGCGTTTCCCAGGAAAAACTCGCCTTAAGAGCGGGCCTAGATCGCACATATATCTCGATGCTTGAAAGAGGTCTCCGTCAACCATCACTGGTGACAATTCTGCTTTTGAGTTCAAATCTAGACATAAAAGCTTCTGAGCTTTTGGAACGGACACTGAAGAAAATTCGGTGATCATCAGCTGAATTCAGTATCTACCCGTTCGGTAATCAAGTGGTGAGAAATTTCATAAGAAAGCCACGAAATTGCTGTTGTAAGTACGTGTGTCAAATTCTTAGGGGGGAGGTTCATGTCCAATGAGGTATACACAATTAATCGAGGTTCGCAGTGGCGACGCTGGGAACCGCACATTCACTGTCCTGGCACAGTCCTTAACGACCAGTTTGACGGCGAAGATCCTTGGCAAGATTTCATCGCAACACTAGAAGGTTTAGTTCCTGCGATTGAGGCGATCGCTATTACAGATTACTACGTCACAGACAGCTATGAAGAAGTATTAAGGCTTAAAGCGGATGGGAGATTTCCTAAACTTCAACTGATTTTTCCCAATATCGAGTTGAGGTTGGATGTTGCGGCAAGAGATGGATTTGTGAACATTCATCTTTTGGTTTGTCCAGATGATAGCGACCACATAGCACAATTAAAGAGAATACTTAATCGTCTGCAATTTGCAGCTTATGGCGATAGCTTTAGTTGTACTCGCGATGATCTCATCAGGCTTGGAAAGCTAGCAGATCCAGATATCGCTGATGAAAAGGCAGCGTTAAGGCATGGTGCAACTCAATTTAAGGTTAGTTTTAAACAATTAAGAGAGGTATACCAAGCAAGCGAGTGGGCTAAAAAAAACATATTGATAGCAGTGGCCGGGGGGGCAAGTGATGGTACATCCGGAGTTCGTCAAGCAGCGGATGCAACGGTGCGGCAGGAGATCGAAGCCTTTGCACACATAATATTTGCTGGCAGTCCAGCTCAGCGTGAATTTTGGATCGGGCAAAGAAGTGCTACTGTCCAAGAGTTACAGGATCGATATAACGGATGCAAGCCATGCATTCAAGGCAGTGATTCTCATTGTCTAGACGATGTCGGTCAACCTTCCCAAGACCGGTTTTCATGGATTAAAGGCGGTCTTGAGTTCGATTCTTTACGTCAGGCCTGTATCGACCCAGAAGGTCGCGCATTCGTTGGACCAGAACCCCCAGGGTCAACGATGCCATCCCAAGTTGTTTCTGACGTCCTTATAGAAAATGCGTCTTGGATTCAAACACCTGAAATTCAGTTGAATTCAAACCTAGTAGCGATCATTGGAGCCCGTGGATCTGGGAAAACTGCACTTGTGGACATCATTGCTGCTGCCTGCGATTCGATTGCGGAAGGAGCTTGGGCAGCGAATGAGCACAATTCAGCATCCTTTCTGGCTCGAGCGCGACCGCTTTTGGGTAGTGCGACTGTGAATCTTTCTTGGGAAGGTGGGGACGAAGTTCAACGTTTTTTAGATGGGCGCGACGCTAACGATCATCTTTCATTCCCGCGTGCGCGCTATCTTTCGCAACAGTTTGTTGAAGAGCTGTGTTCGGCCAATAATGTTACTGATGGGCTTATCGAGGAGATTGAAAGAGTGATCTTTGAATCGCATCCGATCGACGAGAGAGAGGGTGCGATCAGTTTTAAAGAATTTCGCGAGTATCGAACCGAACGATTCCAGCAAGCTCGTGAAAGAGAAGTTGAAGCAATTGCAGAGATATCAGAACGGATTGCGAAAGAGTTGGAAAAAGAAAGCATGGTGACTGCGCTTGAGAAGCAAGTCGAACAGAAAAATGCACAAATCAAGAATTTTAATGCAGACCTTTCAAAAATCGTACTGAAGGGCTCAGAGGATAAAGTGAAACGTCATGCGCAAATAGCGGAAGCTGCTCAAGAGCTGCGAAATAAAAAACAAATCTTGACAGATCAGAAGCGTACTTTTGTCGCAATGCAAGATGAAGTGGCTAGTACTCGCGCAACAAAGGCGCCTGAATTTCTTCGTCAAGCTAGAGAGCGGCATAGCAAGAGTGGGCTGAACGATGCGCAGTGGGAAGAGTTCCTTCTCATCTACAAAGGCGACGTAGACGAAAGCCTGTCGAGTTATGTGAAGCTGGCGGATCGAGAAATTGCCGAGCTGACAGGCGAACCTGTTCAATTTGATGATCCTGAAAAACCATTGATCCCGGATGACGTTGATCTTAAAACCCTAAACTTGGCCACGATCGTAGCTGAAATGGCGCGATTGGAATCGCAGATCAGTGCCGATAAGGCAATTCGGGAGCAATACGGCGTGCTCACGAAAAGAATAAGGGAGGAGACTGCGTCTCTGAAAACTCTGGAAGAAAAACTAACCGATGCTAAGGGAGCCGCTGCTCGTCGAAAGGCCCTGCAAGCAGAGCGTGATGGCGCTTATGAACGCGTTTTTGACGCGATTATCAATGAACAAACCGTCCTCGAGAAACTTTATGACCCCTTGATGGAGAGAATTTCTGATGCCGCAGGAACGTTGGGTAAGCTTTCTTTTTCTGTTAAGCGGATAGTTGATGTGGAACGCTGGGCATCCTTTGCAGAAGAGAACTTATTGGATCGGCGAAAAGCGGGTTCGTTTTATGGTCGCGGCGCATTGACAGCTCGTTCGGAAGATATATTAAAGCCGGCATGGGAGGCAGGTAAATCAGCCGAGGTAAGCACTGCACTGAAAGACTTCTTGTCTGAGTATTTGACTGAGTTACTAAGTCATGCGCCATCAGCAATAGCAAAGCAAGAAGGGTACAAAGCATGGTTGAAGCAATTTGCTCACTGGTTATTCGGAACAGATCACATTTCGGTTCGATACGAAATGATGTACGACGGAATCGATATTCGAAAACTTTCTCCCGGAACCCGTGGCATTGTCCTATTGCTTTTGTATCTCGCCTTGGATGAATCAGATGAAAGGCCATTAATTATCGATCAACCCGAGGAAAGTCTTGATCCTAAATCTGTTTTTGAGGAGCTCGTACCACTTTTCGTCGACGCGAAATCCAGGCGCCAGGTTATCATCGTCACGCACAACGCAAATCTTGTAATTAACACAGATGCTGACCAGATTATTGTTGCTGAGGCGGGCCCTCATAAAGCAGGTGAACTCCCACCAATAACATACCGAGCTGGCGGAATTGAAAACGCATCAATTCGTAAAGCTGTGTGCGATATCCTTGAAGGAGGGGAGGAAGCATTTCGAGAACGCGCGCGACGGCTCAGAGTTCGATTAGAGCGCTAATTTTTAGTGGTTAGTCCGTAGAAATTTTGTATTCATTTAGATGCAGAGTTGGTGTTTGAGTTTAACCAGCTTAAGTTCGGGCTATTGCGGAAAGATTCAAATCGGTTGTGGCTTGTTGGGAATCTAATATTCATGGAATCAACAACTGAGAGATTCAACAAAGCCAAACGACTGTCAAAAATCGCTGAGAGAATTGGATTTGCAATCTGGCAGATTCAGGAACTTGAAGGAGCCTGCGCAACATTTCTCATTCTCGCTTCAGAGGCAACTCCTGGTATCGGTGTAGAAGCTGGCCTGGCTCTGGAAAAGGCCGCTAAGGCAAAAACATTTGGAAGATTGTTGGCCGGGTTGAAGAAAAAAGGCACTTTGGAGCCAGATTTGGAGCAGAGACTCGACAATATTCTTTCAGAACGCAATTGGCTTGTTCATCGGTCTAGAGCAAGTAGTCGTAGTGCTGTTTATCACGATACTGATGCCAAGAAGACCATCCAGCGCATTGACGATATTGCACAGGAGGCGTTGGCCTTACTGAGAGAAATCGGCAAAAAAGTTTCTGAAATAGCGGAATCGTGCAATATTTCGGAAATTCAATTGAATCAATCAGCTCAACAGATACTTGCAGGTTGGCGCAAATCAGATCCGAGCAGTTAGACAGATTTTAATGCAACATGCATCTTTAGGGACGCCGAACAGAATACTATTGCCGAATTGAAGTTGAATGCCAAACAAAGGT
Organism: Gammaproteobacteria bacterium; assembly: GCA_030428105.1. Taxonomy (GTDB): domain Bacteria; phylum Pseudomonadota; class Gammaproteobacteria; order Xanthomonadales; family SZUA-36; genus JAUIBE01. Next base: position 27,082 of record JAUIBE010000033.1, on the reverse strand, counting down.
CGAAAATCCTCAAACAATTCTGAACGAGATTGCACTTCCAGTACTCATCCAATTCCTGAGGGCGAGTTGAGAAAGTACATCGTTGATGGAGATCCTCATTCTGAGCTGGATATAGCTCGCTATGTGGAAGGCCAGACTCGCGATGAAACTGTGGAGCACGTCGAATTAATCAAGCAAGTAGTCGTCGTAGGAGACTCCTTCAACATGTGGGATGTAACCACGGATAAAGGTCGGTGGTGGGTAGTCACCAATCTAACAAATCTATATTCGCAGAAGCATTTTCCAAGTTTGGACTACACATTGACGTTCCACATTGGTTTGATGATGCGACTTAAGAGTAAGCCGGACCACGTTAGCTCAGAGAACCGTTCACCCTTTGACGAATTGATTCGTCAAGTTGATCAGGCAGAAGATAGACACCATCAAGCTCAGGAGGTGGAAGAATTTCAATCAGTGGGCATGTTGCTCAGGGAATGCCTAATTACATTGTTGGAAAAAGTGCGAATTCGTATCGAATTTCCAATCGAAATTGAAGCTCCGCAAAATTCCAATTTCGTCGATTGGTCAGAGATTTTTTTGAATCAACTTTGTTCAGGAAAACAAAACAAGGACCTGCGAAAACATGTAAAAAACATGGCGAAGGAAACCTGGCAGTTAGTGAATTGGCTTACCCATAGCAGAAGCGCAGACCAAACTGCATCTTCAATAGCCGTCCATTCCACTCAGACTGTCATCGGTCACATCATTCAACTTCTAGAAAGAGGCCATCAGGATTCAGCAGGCCAGTGTCCATTGTGTGGTTCAAAGATAATAAGAAGCCATTACGATATCGACATCCCTCCTGAAGGTGATTACTACTTGAGTTGTGGTGTGTGTCAGTGGACGAATTACCCTATGACAAAAGGGACGCCTGACTAAATCTGCGGATCAGGAAATTGGATGTCAACCTGTGAGAACCCATCAGCCGAGCTAATTCGACATTTAAGAATCTGCTTGCTAGGGTAAAGCTTTAGACAGAATGTGAATTGTTCGTTTGCAAATGGCAAATGTGAATGAATTTTTAATTAATTAGTAGGGTAAGTAGTAGGGTCGTTCTTGAGAGGTGGGCATATCTCACTGAAAAAATAGCAAAAATAATTCAAATTTGGTTTTGTATATAGAATTCAAACTGGTGATTGAAGCTAAGAATTCCTTGAAATCTATGTCCTGGAAATGTGTAGCAGGCTAGTTTTGCCAAAGCGTATCCACTATAGGACACTCGGGGGCTTGCTTACCTGAACATTGTTTGGATATCTCAGTAAGAGTTTTTTTCATTTTCTGCAGATCTCGAATCTTGAGCTGAATGTCCGAAATATGAGCCTGTGTTAACTGCAGTACTTCACCGCACGTGTATTTTCCACCGTCCACTAGTGCCAGAAAGCCACGGATTTCTTCGAGATTGAATCCAAGTTCCCTGCATCGTCGGATAAAGGCCAATCGCTTTACGTGTGGTTGCCCGTAAACCCGGTGGCCACCCGCTGAGCGAGGCGGGAAAGGCATCAATCCCGCTTTTTCATAATAGCGAATGGTCTCGGCATTCACCTTGGCGAGCTTCGCCAGCTTCCCACGCGTGATCGATCCAGTCTTCATATGTAGAAATACCTCTTGAACTTGTAGTTGCTACAGGATTTAAGCTATCAAGCTATGAAGACAATCGCAATTCAACTCACACGAAACTGAGGCGAATACAAGGGAATCTCATTGCTGGAAAATTCGCAAAAATCAAAACAGACAACACTGATCGCGGGTATGGCGGGCGCTTTACTTGCGTCCACTTGCTGCATATTGCCCCTGGTTCTGGTTTCCCTGGGTGTGTCAGGCGTTTGGATTGGAAGCCTTACGGCGCTCGAGCCATACAAATATTTCATTGCTTTGGTTACAGGCGGATTCCTCGCGGTGGGATTTTATTTGGTATATCGCAAACGGCCTGACTGTGAAGATCAATGCCGAACCAGAACGCAGGATCGCCTGATCAAGATTGCACTGTGGTGTGCAACAGCTCTGATAGTAATTTCTCTAACAGTTGAATTTTGGGCCCCGTTTTTTTACTAGGAAGCGAAATGAACAAAGATCGAAATAGACATAGAGCATCAGCTGTAGCGGCTGCAGTAATACTCGCTCTTCTGCTCTTACTAAATGTCACTCACGCGGCAGAAATTGATGAGAAGGAAAACCCCGATCAAATCACACAGAAATTCAAGGTCAGCAACATGACATGCGCCACCTGTCCCTTGACTGTCAGGGCCGCAATGAGGCGACTGGATGGTGTGATATCAGTCGCTGTGGACCTGGAAACCGAGATAGCAACAGTGGTGTTCGACCCGGTTATCGTCCGTGCCGAGGACATTGCAAGTGCATCGACCAATGTCGGGTTCCCGGCAACTGTTCTGGAATAAGTAACGATGGCTGAATCAACGGAAAAAAAATCATTCAGTGACGTATTTCATTTTGATCAGGAAGGAACATTGCCTCCACCCGAGCCGATTGGTCGGGTGGTGCGATTGGCATTGGGTCTCATTATTGCCAAGTTCATCTACGACTGGATCGTATATATCGACATCAGTGATATCGACAACCCATTCGTGTTGTTCTGGGTTGCTTTCTCCATAGCGCTGGTTCCCTACGTTGTAAACATTGGATGGGGTGTAAACCTTGGCGCGAAACCTCGTTATGTACTTTTGGGCGTCTGGGCGCTGGGCGCATTCTTTGGATACATCCTGGAGGGGACGCTTGCCAGCGCACTTTTGTGGGGCGTGATTGAAGCCACACAGATCTACATTTACGGTCATCTGGGTATCTCGTTTCTCCTGTCTGCAATCCTCGCAACGCCAGGCTGTGAAATGCGAGCAATCCCTCACCTGGTGGGGAAGGTCTCAGGAGCAGGTAGCAAGGAACACTATTGCCCTGGGTTCATAGACAACATTGACGGTTGGGAACGTGGCCTCAGAAAGGGCGAAGAAGCTGATGGCTGAAATCACGGTTTCATTTCTCTATTTCGATGACTGCCCCCTGGCAACCAGAGCCAGAGATAACCTGATGAGTGCCCTAAATCATGTTCGTGAGCACATGATGATCGGTGTTGAAGAAGTGGACATCATGGATCCACGAACGCCCGAACCACTGAAAAGCTGGGGTTCTCCAACAATCCTTGTCGACGGACTGGACATCACTGGTGCACCGCAAGGGGCTGCGGGTAATTGCAGAATTTATCCCGGTGAGGGCAGCGTGCCGACCATTGATGAGATTGTCGATGCCCTGGTGAGAAGGGTTAAACCATGAACGAGACTTTATGACTGTACGAAGACCTAAAATTGGCTGGGTGTTGGTGAGCCTGCTCGTAATATCCAGCATCGCGACTCTGGCAACACGTCCAAAAGCCCGTTCTTACACCTGGGTGAAACTGGCAGAAACGCAGCACCAGGAAATTCAATTTCATAATTCGCAGCAAAATCTCGATCTCGCGGGTTTGCTTTTCCTTCCTGAGGAAAATGATCCGGCCCCCGGTGTCGTCATTATTCACGGCTCGGGACCCAGCATTCGCAACAATGGCTGGTACATCACCTTGGTTAAATACCTTCAGGATCATGGCGTGGTGGTACTGCTGCCTGACAAGCGTGGATCGGAGCAGTCTGGCGGACAATGGCTCACCGCCAGTTTTGAAGATCTGGCGACTGACACCATAGCTGGCGTTGAATGGCTGATGCAGCACCCATCGGTTGATCCGAAAAAAATCGGCGTAATCGGGCTCAGCGAAGGTGGTCATATCGCGCCTGAAGCGGCCAATCAAATACCGGAATTGGCCTTTGTCGTCAGCATTGTCAGTAGTGCCATCCCAATGCATGAACTCCTGGTTTATGAAGAAAACTACAATCTCCGGGAGTTCGGAGTTCCGCCGGTACTGTCGAACATATTTGCCTATGTGGGTGCATGGTCACTCATTTACGCCCGCCAGAAACCCCATTGGGACGCCATAGGCAATTACGATCCCGCTCCTGACTGGTCCAAGGTGTCAATTCCTGCTCTGGCTCTGTTTGGGGAAGAAGACACCAATGTGCCCTCAGTACGAAGTGCGAAAGTTATGCGTTCACTGGGAAATACAAACATCGAAACAAAAATCTATCTGGGCTCTGGCCATGCACTTCAATCTCCGGAAGGTCAAGGAACGAGCATTTTCCGGGAAGATGCACTTGTAGATATTGTTACATTCATCAATCGCACCGTGCGCATCGACTGAACGTGAAGAAAAATTTTCCAATCACAGAATCGACAAAATAGGTTCCAATTGGGAATTGATTTTCAGAATACTGCTTCTACAAAACCAATCGGAATGAGCCCTGGTAGTAATTCAAAATTAACCACGGTCAAGTCATTCTCTTCCAATTTGCTCTGAAGGGATTGCAGTGTGAAGCGGCGATGTCCCGGGAACCCGCTTACGGCGAGGATCCGGGATACCAGCCACGACAACTTCGTCTGGTCATGGCAAAACGTTGGTGCTATGAGCACGCCTTCTGGCTTCGTTACTCGCCGAAGCGATTGGATTGCTGCGGAAAGATCGGGCACCAAGTGCAGCACATTGGCCGCGACGACAGTATCAAATTCGCCATCTTCATAGGGTAGGGCGTAGATATCAGCCTGCTCACACGTCACGTTGGTGAGCCCGGCGTCATTAACTCGCTGCTCCAGCGCCTCTACCATCGCATTGGCGTAGTCCGTAGCGACAACGGATTCGCTCGTCTGAGCGATGGCCGAAGTAACGATGCCGGTACCTGCCGCAACTTCCAGCACTCTCCGCTTGCCTCGAACTGCCTTGCTGGCAAGTTCGAGCATCCTCGGTAGTGGCCGTCCCAACACCCACTTCAACGACGCATCATAATTGCGTGCGTGTTTTTCCCAGTAATTTCTGTCACTCATCAGCTTCCGATCTCGCATCCCACAATATCTCAATTGCTTCTTTGATCACGTAGAGTCCAATCAATGTTCCGATGACATAATCCGGATAGGGCACACGTAGCCAGTAAACCAACACCCCAGCTAGGATCACACCCAGGTTCGCTACTACATCAGCGCGAGTAAATAGCCACGTTGCTCTCAGGTGTACCTCGCCTGACTTCATCGGTGCCAGCAACCGCAGTACTGTCAGATTGACGACAAGGGACAACAAAGCTGTGCCGATCATCCATTCACTCAATGGCTCAGCGCCATAGATCAGTCGGCGGCCGACTTCGAAGAGGATACCGATGCCAAGTATTAGCAAGATACCGCCACTAAGCGTCGCAGCTTTGGTTTTGAATAATGCCGTGCGGCCAATGGCCAACAACGCAATCGAATACGCGGCAGCATCGGCTAGCATATCCAGAGCATCGGCAAGCAGCCCGGAAGACTGGGCGTACCAGCCTGACAGGCCGCCAATCACTGCCATGACGGCATTTAGTACCAAGGCGATGCGAAGTACGCGACGCTCCTGTGCTGTCTTAACTTCTGGCGCTGCACAGCCACAATCGGTCATAGTGTCTCCTTCCCGGTTTCGATCCAATCGTATGGTCTGATCAAGAACGCGATTCTTCGCAGAGACGTTCTTGAAAATCGGAAGTCAGATTGGTAGCCATCGCCAGTATCCAGGATCGTAATTTCAACTCACTTGAGGTGCCCCACTGTCGTCAGGCAGCTCAGGTGACCTGTAACTCAACAGCCGCAAAGCGTTGAACACAACCAACACCGTCGAACCCTCGTGCATCAGTACCGCCGCACCAATACTCAACCCAAACAGCGTGGAGGGCACCAATAAGGCCACCACTCCGAGACTAAACCAGAGATTTTGACGAATGACGCGGCTGCTGGCACGGCTCAACCCAACAGCAAATGGCAGATGGCGTAACTCATCTGCCATGAGAGCGACATCTGCAGTTTCAAGCGCCACATCGGAACCGGCCGCACCCATGGCAATTCCGACGGTCGCATTGGCCATTGCCGGCGCATCATTGACACCGTCACCTACCATGGCTACCGCTGCTTCCTGACGTAGCCTTTTGATGGTTTCTACTTTGTCTGCTGGCATAAGGTCACCGCGCGCTTCGGTCAGACCAATCTCGCCTGCGACTGCTTCAGCGACTTTCTGGTTATCGCCGGAAATCATGATCATGCGACGCACACCAAGCTTGCCGAGACGTTCAATAACTTCACGCGCAGCTTGTCGTGGAGAATCCATCAGCCCCAGCACCCCGAGATATTGAGCGCCCCGACGCACGATCATAGTGGTGCGTCCAGCCAATTCGAGTTCGTCCACAACAGCGCGAATTGAGTCCGGCAACCCTGGTCCCTCCACTTCGCCAAAAAGATCGTCTTTGCCGATGTGTACGAAGTCACCATCCAGACGGGCCATGACGCCGCGTCCGGTAATGCTTTTCATATCCGTCGCAGACAGCAATGCAGTGCTGTCAATCTGCGCTGTGCCATCTCGAACAATAGCCGCCGCCAGCGGATGATCACTCAGGGTCTCGACGGCAATGGCGACCTGAAGCAACTGCGATTCAGTGATACCATCCGCGGGCCTGATATCGGTGAGTCTGGGGTGCCCCTCAGTCAAGGTGCCTGTTTTGTCAAACGCGATGGATTGCAGGCGTCCCAGGTGTTCCAGGGGGCCACCTCCTTTAATGAGAACACCGCCGCGTGCAGCGCGCGCAATGCCGCTTAAAACAGCGCTTGGAGTCGCGATGGCGAGCGCACAGGGACTGGCTGCCACCAACAGGGCAAATGTGCGATAAAAACTCTCACCCACCGATTGATCAATTAAGAAACCAACCAGCAATGTCACCAATGCACCGAGCAGGACGGCAGGCACGAAGACTCGCTCAAAGCGGTCTGTAAATTGCTGGGTGGGTGACTGATTGGTTTCAGCCTCATGCACCATAGTAACGACGCGCGCAAGGGTTGAATCAGTACTCAATTTCGTGACATACACATGCAAACTGCCACTGCCGTTGACCGTGCCTGCAAAGGCTCGGCTCGCGGCATCGACTGAATCGGATTCGCTTGCCGCTCTGTCTGCGTCTGAAACGGGACGTTTGTCCACCGGCACACTTTCGCCGGTGATGGGTGCCTGATTGACACTACTTTCTCCCTTGATGACGAAGCCATCAGCGGGAAGCCGCTCATTGGGTCTGACCAGGACGATATCGCCAACTGACAACTTCTCAACCGGCACATCCTCCAAACGCTCCTCCACTACACGAGTAGCGGTTCTTGGGGCGAGTTCCGCCAGTGACTCGATGGCGCGCCTTGCGCGACCCATGGCGTAGCTCTCAAGCGAGTGTCCGAGACTGAAAAGAAACAGCAGCAGTGCGCCTTCGGCCCATTCCCCCAGGAAAGCGGCGCCGATCGCGGCAACCAGCATCAGTGTGTCAATCTCGAACTGACCAGCGCGCAAACCAGCAATAGCTTCACGAAACGTAAACCATCCGCCAAAAAAGTATGCCGCTACCAGCAACGACTGTGAGACCCAGCCCGGTGGTCCGGATGGCGACTCAAGCAACCATCCTGCGAGCAGTGTAATCCCACAAAGCCCGACAAAAACAAGCTCGGTATTGCCTCCAAACACGCCCCCGTGTGTATGATCATGTTTTTCCGGACGGGCAATTACGCCGACAAGCTTATCCAGCCCTTCACGCAGTCGGATTTCATCAGTTAGTACGCGATCGAATTCGAGTCGTACAGCGCCACCTGGAGAGACGACCGCCTCAAGGACGCCTGTGCAACCAGACAACTCGCGGGCGAGCCGCCTGGCGCGCCCGGCTGCAAGCGGCGGGATATCGTAATCCTGATGACCATAGCGTGCTTGTAATGAAGTGCCTGATTGCTTTGCAAATCGTCTCAGCTCCTGTAGCGATAGGACCGCCGGATCGTAGTGAATGCAAAACTGATTCGCTTGTTTTCCTTCTCGCTCAATGACGTGCGTGGCACTCACGCCTGCCTTCGCCTCGACAAGATCCTGAAGTCTTTGATAACAAGCGTCTTTGCTGCCTGCTGCTTCAGGCAGCAGCAACTTCAAGTCGATTTGCGTTTTCTTGGTCATGCTGTGATTTCAATGGCTGATTGAATCTCGGTGATGAAAATCCACCCAGCGGATGCTTGACCGGTCCTCGCGTGCTCACGAATTGCCTTGACTGCACTTTCAACTCTCGCATCGGTGTCGCAAACGAGCTCCAACTTGACTTCTTTGACTACTTTTTGGCCAACCTCTACTGAGTAATGGTTTTCATCATCATCACCAATCGTTTTCAATATACCTTGCACATCGACCACGGAAATATTGTGAAAATTAGCCCTGTTGAGGGCGTTGACCACATCAGCGACACGGTTGCGATGAATAAATGCCTTGACTTCTCTCCTGCTCATTTCTTACTCCTGAATTTCACACTTGGGAGTGCCGATTGTTCCGGCACAGAGCAACGCTACTGCGCAATCAGTTGCGTAGCGGCAAATGCCAGCGGGCTCAGTTCCTTGATTGATCATTTGGTGTCCATCACTTTTCTCCGCGTGGCGCGTGTTTCCATCCACTCGTAAATCACGGGTAAGAGCACCAGCGTTAGAAGGGTTGATGTAATCAAACCCCCGATTACAACGGATGCGAGTGGCCTTTGGGTTTCAGCGCCAACACCTGATGACAAAAGCATCGGGATCAATCCGAGCACAGCAACACTCGCCGTCATCAGTACGGGACGAAGTCGCATTTCCGCACCTTGTCTCACAGCCTCTGAAACGCTCAATCCCTTCTCTCGCAACTCATTGATGAAACTGACCAGCACAATTCCATTCAACATGGCCACCCCAAATACGGCAATAAATCCGATGGCTGAGGGAACTGACACATATTGGCCGCTAATGAACAATGCAACCAGGCCGCCGATGGTGGCGAACGGCACATTGGCGATAATCAGCGTGGCGTACTTGATCGAATTAAATGCGGTGTAGAGCAAGACGAAAATGAAGAAAATGGTCAGCGGCACAATGATTGAAAGCCGGGTCAGTGCTCTTTGCTGATTCTCAAATGAGCCGCCCCATTCGATCCAGTATCCTGGTGGTAACTCAATCTCGGATTCTATGAGCTCGTTGGCATCACCAACGAAACCGTCGACATCACGACCACGCACGTCCATTTGGATCACGGCATATCGTTGTAGCTGCTCTCTGCGGATGAAGGAATACCCTTCCGCTACCGTGATGTCCGCAACTGATGCCAGCGGAACAATTGCGCCTGTCGCAGTTTTCAACGGAATGCGCTCAATAGCCTGAATGGAACTTTTGCTGTCATCGTCGAGCCTCGCAGTTATATCGAATCTGCGAACACCATCAATCAGGGTCGATACTGGCTCATTTCCAATTCCGGTTCTGACAACGGCGAGGACATCATCGGCATTGAGTCCATAGCGCGCCAGACTGTCCCGGTCGACCTGAATTCGTATCTGGGGCTTGCCGATATTCGCCTCCAGCGAAAGGTCTGCAACACCGTCAACGCTGGCTATGACATTTTTGACTTCCGCGCTCAGTCGATCGAGTTCAGAGAGGTCTTCACCATATATTTTTGCCGCCAGGGTGGCCCGAACTCCGGAGATCAATTCTTCCACGCGCATCTGGATAGGCTGTGTGAATGCAATCACTGCGGTGGGAACAACATCTTCAAGCGTCTCCCGCATGGCGACAGCCAATTCTTCGATATCCCGGTCGCTGTCCCATTCATCAGGAGGCTTGAGTTCCGTATAAATTTCCATGTAGTTCACATCGGCGGTTTCACCTTTTTCTGCTCTTCCAATCATGGCAACGGTCGTGTTGACCTCCGGAAATTGGGTCAGAGCATTTTCGATGTCTTTGGAAACCTGGATGGACTGCTCCAGCGAAGTCGAGGGAATGGAAGTCACGCGCCACATAATCGAACCCTCCTGAAGCTGTGGCATGAATTCCTTACCCAGGAAGGGAAACAGGGCCAGGCTAAGAGCCAATAATGTACCTGCTGTGGCGACCACTGGTTTCTTGTGGTCAAGAGACCAGGTGAGGAATGGCAGATATCGGTTTTTAATAACCCGCACCAACCAGGTGTCACGTTCTTCCTTTGGCTTCAGGATGAGAGCCGCTAATACCGGGATCAGGGTCAATGTCAGCACCAATGAACCCGCCATGGCGAAACTGATGTTGTACGCCATCGGCTTGAAGAGTTTTCCTTCCAGTCCTTCCAATGCAAATAGCGGAATGAATACGACAATGATGATCAAAATCGCGAATGCAATTGGATTCGCAACCTCCCGGGCTGCTGCCAGTACGGCCTGAGTACGGTTGACCTCTTCACCTGAAGTCTTTCGCTCAGCCATGATCCGGAACGCGTTTTCGACCATCACTACTGCGCCATCAACCATCATGCCAATCCCGACCGCCAGGCCGGCCAGTGACATCAGGTTGGCCGACAAGCCGGTCTGTCCCATGAATATGAAAGCGATCAACATGGCCAGGGGCAGCGCGGAAATTACGACGAGGGAAGAGCGCAGTTCACCCAGGAACAGGAACAGTACAAGGGCCACCAGCAGCGAACCTTCAATCAGGGCCTTCACGGCTGTCCAGACTGCCTTGTCAACCAACTCGGTCCGGTCATAAACGGGGCGCAGCTTTACACCATCCGGAAGTGAGTCTTCGACGATACTGGTTTTTTCTTTCACCGCCTCAACAACATTGGCAGCGTTCTCGCCTATTCGGGAGAGTGCCATTCCGAGCACGACTTCTTTGCCATCGCGGGTAACAGCACCAAATCTCAATCCAGCACCCTCTGTTATTTCGGCCACATCACGCAAAAACACGGGAGTCCCATCTTCGACTTTGACAACCATCCCGCCCAGATCATGAAGGCCTTCAACCAGTCCAAGTCCACGGACAAGGAATTGCTCTGATCCCTGGTTGATGTACTGTCCACCCACCTGCCGATTGTTTGCTTCGATGATCTCCATGATGTCGGTGTAGCTCAGGTCATACTTGATCAATTGAAGCGGATCGATGACAACCTGGAACTGTTTCTCCTGGCCACCCCAGGACATCACATCGTCAACCCCGGGAGCGGTTCGCAATATGAGCCTCACGTTCCAGTCATGAATGGTTCGCAAGTCAGCATCAGTAATCGCTGCGTTCAATTGCTCGTCAGCACGCTCCAGCGTGTACCAGAACACCTGACCCAGACCGGAGGTGTTTGGCCCCATTTCAGGCGTTCCGTACCCTTCGGGGATTCGGTCCGCGACCTCCTGTAAACGTTCCATAACCAAACGTCTGGCGAAATAGATGTCCATGTCGTCTGAGAAATAAACGGCCACGTAGGACAGGCCAAACAGGCTGACAGACCTGATTTCCTCGACGCTGGGTAATCCGGCCATGCCGGACTCAATGGGGAAAGTCAGTAATTGCTCCACATCCTCCGCGGCAAGGCCAGGTGACTCGGTGTAAATGTTGACCTGGGTGGGCGTGACGTCCGGGAAGGCGTCAACTGGGACTGTGATCACCGCGCGCCAGCCAAGAAAGGCCACCACCGCGAACGCGATAAGCACGAGGAATTTGTATCGGAGTGCCGATTCTACAAGTTTTTCCAACATGTTCTGCTCCTAGTGCGCATCGCCAATCGAGGACTTGAGTAACAGCGATTTGAGGTGGAATATCCCCTCAACTGCAATCTCATCACCGGCTTCTATTCCTTCATTGATGACTGTCCAGTCACCGATGACCTGGCCGATTTCCACCAATTCCGGATGAAATTCGTCGCCATCCTCCAGCTTGAACACAACCGGGAAGCCTTTTACGAGCGTCAGGGCTGAATTGGGAACTGCAATTTGAGGCGTGCCGGGGCCGATGGTTATTTCAGCCTCGGCAAATTGTCCTGGGTGAAGACTGTCGGACAGATTCTCGACCGCAATACGGACGGCCTGGGTCCGGGTGGTTTCATTCAGCTGATGATCAAGTTGTACAACGTGTCCTTCAAACCAGTCTGAACCATTGACGCTGACTCGCGCGGGATCCCCAATTTCGACATTGGCAAGATTTTTCGAGGTCAAAGCGCCTTCTACCCACAGGACGGATTCGTCACTGATTTCAAACAGCACACGGCCAGGCTCGATGAGTTCCCCTGTAACGAACCTGTCCATCAAAACTGTACCGGCGATGGGTGAAAGCAGGTCAAAGTTGCCTACAGCCTTTGTAGCATTGCCAGATTTCAGCAAATCCAGAGCCTGTTCATCCTGCATGCCATAAGCAATAACCTTGGCGAAAGCCTGTTGCCGGGCCACCTCGGCTTCAATGTAACGGCTCTCTCCGACTGCCTGGCGCCCCAGGGAGCTAACTCGCTGCCATTCCCTGTCCGCGACGATCAGTTCACCCTGTGCTTCAGCCATTACAACGCTGGATAGGGTGACGAGAGCTTGGCCACTTTCTACGTGGTCTCCCAGTTGGGCATGTCGGTTGACGACCTGCGCCTGAATTCGCGGTGTGACCCGGGCTGTTTGATACGCATTGGTCTTAACCTCGGCAGGAATTCTTAGTGTTTCCCTTAGTGATTCAACAGATACGGTCGCTACAGTGATACCAGCTGCTGCGAGTTCATCAGATGTGAAAACAAGAGAAGCTTCTTCCTCTGCATGGTCTTCCTGTGCATATACGAATGATGGTCCGAAGCAAACCAACAGGCTCATTACGGCATTTGTGATAATTTTCATTTTGAAATTCTCCGGGAATCTTGGTTGTCTGGCGCCTGTCATGGTGTGTTCTCCAGCCCCAGCCATTTGTCTGCTGATCCTGTAGCCGCCAGCCATTCAAACCACGCATTCCACATGGTGAGTTCGAGGTTCAGTGCATTCGATCGGGTGTCCAGCGTCTGTTGGAGCTGAACCAGGTAGTCCGTGGTGCTGAGCTCGCCGGCTTCCCACAACCGCCGTAATAATTCGACTTGCCTTTGCAGGCTGGCCTGACCAGTGCGCTGCCATCCTTCCCAGGCATCGCGCGAAAGTTGATACCGCTCGGAAGCACTGAGAAGTCGAGCGTATGCGTGACGTAACTTGTCATCGAAGATTTGCTGAACCTGGTCTCGTTCAGCCACAGCCGCCGACACCTCGAACTTGTAGTTGTTTCGGATATAAAGCGGTATGGAGAGGTTGATGCCAACAAGAGTTGCATCATCTTCTCTGCCGCCGCGAAGGCTCAGTCTCGGATCGGGTTTACGCTCACTTTCACGTAATTCAATCGCTGCGTTGGCTGCGTCGAGCCTGCGTTGTGCAACCTGGATTTCGGGCAGGCTCAATACGAAGCTTTGTGGGTCATCTATCGATGCTGCGCGTGGTAAATCTGTATCGATCATCGGCCACTGATCAGAGGCACTGGCCAGAGTAAGTGAACGAACTACTTGAGTAGCCTCAGCCAGGTCAGCCGCAGCTGTAGCGCGCTGGATTTGAGCATCCACGGAAGCGAGTGTCGCGAGATCAGCTTCAACCTGGGTCAGGTCGCCCGCGGAAAATCGCCTTTGTGCCAGTTCCGAAAAGTCCTGCATGATCTCTACGCGTTCCACTGCCAGGGAATCACGCTGCTTACCGGTCTGGAAAGCAGCAAGCCCGGACAACAGATTCACTGAAACTTCTCGGCGAACGGCTTCATAGATTGCCTCGCTGGCGTAACGGTCCGATGCGGCCACACGCTCGCGCGCCTTACGTTTCCCCGACCAGTCAAATGTTTGACCGATCCCGACTTCCCATGTGTCGTCCACGGCACTCTCATAGTCAGCTTCCAACTCGGGGTTGTAGAGCGGCCTGCCAGCAGCGGATTCGTACGCACGGGATGCTTCCAGAGCTGCTCTTGCAGCCTGAACACGGGGGTTAGTCTTAACTACGGTCCTGACGAAATCTGAAAGCGCCGGGTCCGGGTGTTTTTCGAAAAACAGGTTCTCGGTTGGCCGAATATCATTATTCGGCCAGGCAATAATTGGCAGGAAGCTCAGTATGAGCGCCATGCCCTGAATTGGTAAACGCATGTCTATCCATTCCTTGGTGCAATAACAAATAACGCGCACCTGTTTCCAGGTGCCCGTGCAATCAATCAGGAATGGTTATACGTTCGGGGGTGGAGTTGGGGGTGCCTGTGGCTGGGCAGAATAGGGCTCCGAAGTCAGAACCTGGTATCTCGGTTCAGTGTTCAAAGTAATTCGCAAGCCAATGGCCAGGAGGGCAGAGAAATGGCCATGACAATAGTTACTGCATTGATCCTCGCAATCATCAGCCAGTGGATCTTCGTCACCGATTTGGTGTTGGTGCGCGTCGGTCTGGTGAGCGTAGATGTCACTGTGTGGGTGCGTTTCTTTTGCCATGTCCCACAGGCCTTCGGTGCTCATAAAAAGCATTGTGATGGCGAGCAATTGGCAAAAGACTGACTTCATAGGAGGCCAAGGATAACGGAATTGCATCAGCGGTTCATGACTTGTTTCATAAAAAGAGTTACTTCCCAGCTACGAATCCACTATGAAAATAACTGCAATATGCTATGAAAATTACGAAATGAGCCCCGGTAGCAACTACGAAAACTACGAGAGTCCCTTAGGACTCGTAGTTTCGTAGTGTCCGGCTGCCGGAGCTGCGTACTCGATCTCCCAAAGTAATGATGTAGCCGTCTCTCTCCAGTGGTTCATATGTGCTGTAAAAACTCGATTCCTTGATTCCGGCATCGAGGCAGGCTTTCCGCCACTCGCTTTTTGAGATCGTATGCTCAGCGATAGATATTCCAGTTTGGTCAGCGCCAAATTGCTTTTTGTAAATCGGTGCCTCCAATTTGTGCAAGATCGAGAGTGCTCGTTTTTGCACCTTTCCTTGTGGTCGCTTTTCCGGGGCAAGCGGAATCTCAGTCGGTATCAACACGCATGATGTGATGGGGTCGCCATCCTCATCCGCGGGTCCGAGTTCAATTGATTTGAATTTGAATGAGAATTCTTTGGGTTCCTCAAAATCTTTCGGTGGCTTTCCAATCCCTACCGTGAGTACTCCAGATCTGTCTTGAGCGACGCGATAAGAAACATCCAGTGCGCCGTCCCAGGCGCTGTGTCCTCTACCACGGGACTTGTCCATGTGGCCCGGGTGATGAATTACCGAGACTGTGCACCCGAAACGGTGTTTGATGGCGTCAACGGCAGCAAGAAACGCGCCCATGTCTTTAGGGCTGTTTTCGTCACCGGCTCCGTAATTGCGTGCTCGTGTGTCGAAACACACGTGAACCGGTGTCTCGTTCGTAGCACCAATAGCAGCAATAACTTCCTGCGGATCGCCTTCCTCACACAGTGCTGCTGGCGTGGTACAGCAATAGAAAGGGTAGTCCGCGAGCTTGGTATTGGTTTGCAGCGACCACGCGCTTAGACGCCTGTGTAGCCCCCGCTGGCCCTCGCCACAGAAGTAAATAACCGGCCCTTGTGAGACCGCGCGGCCACAGTAGTCTCTACCTGTGGCAATGCATGCCAAGAGGTCAAGCACCAGGAATGTTTTGCCAGAACCCCATCCGCCGAATATTTCAACAATAGTTCCCTTTTCTATCAGTCCTTTTACTTGCCAGTCGGGAGGCGAAGGCTCTGTTCCGTCATATCGACGGATGTCATATTTTTGCTCGCCGGGATTGACCGGATCGCCAGGCTCATATTTCGCAACGCTGCTGCTAACTCTAAGTACGTCACTGTCGGGTAGTGGTGGCTTGCAACGGTTTCGATTGGCAACCAAAAGCGCAGCGCCGATTTCCTCCTCATTCAGTCCAGGGCGACGTAGGTGGCCTGCGAGTCGAGTGAGTGTAGTGTTCCGTTGGCCGTCAGGGATGTCTTGTGTTGTTGAGGAAGCGATCTGTTGGGGGTTAGAGGAGATCGCGCTAATCCAAGGGTTGGGGAGGGGTGCCGGTTCCTGTTCGCTCACGCACTGGTATTGCGTTCCATTTATCACTGACGGTGGAGCCACCACGTACCCGCCTTCTGCTTTTATATCCACCAACGGAAATACCCCCTGGCGGCTCGAAATGTTGTGGCCATCGGGGATCCGATAAATACAATGGAACCCGCCTCTTGGTGTTTGAATGGCCCATGTTTCCACCAACGGCATTCCGGCTTGTGTTATCGAGTCGTGTCCGTTCTGTCCGTTTCTAACATCAATATCAATGACGACCAGGTTACTGGCTGAGCCAGTGACGACCCCAAAATTGGCGGTTGGGTACATAGCCCACCATGACTTGATTACTTCGGAATCCGTAGTGGCGTTCTTGAAGCCATTAGGGACCAGCGCTCCGAGTGGTTCTTTTCCGTTGGGCTGTAAAGGAAGTACAGGGATTCCAACACTGGCGTAGCTTAGGGCGGATTTAAGGCAAGTTGGGTTGGAACCAACTCCCGAGTTTCTAATTTCATCCATGTCGCTAGTTGTGCTTGTTATCGTGGTTGTCCATGGATGAGACCGAGAAATTCTTTTGCTTCTGGGACTCAAATGCCTCAATCACCTCAGGTGGCCAGCGGCGAGTCTGCGGGCCAAGGGATCGAGGGGGTGGGAGGTTGCCTGACTTTACCCATTTCCATATGCAGGCTTCAGTTACCTGATATTTCGCTGCCAGTTCTTTGACTGTGAGCCAGACTCCAGAATTGGAGTTAGATGTGTTGCTTTGGGGCATTTCCGTATCCTCGTATTTACTGGATAACGGAAATCATGGGGAGTGTTAAGGCATATCGCGTGCTAAAAATTCATGCTTGTAATTATTCCACACGGCCTTGACCGCACTAAAGCTGCACCCAACCCCCTCCCGTATCAGAGCCTCGCTCACGTAATCACACGCGCTGTCTTTTTCGAAAGATGCGTCGTTTCGCGTGGCCGAGAGACCTTGTTGTACTAACCAATAAACAGCAAGACTTATGGCGTGATCACGAGGCTTATTTTTGTGGGCGCCCTTCCTTACTCGAACAGGATCCGAAGAGGCCCACCGTGCGAGTTGAGGAGGTATAGTGGCGAAGTTTTTGAGATTAGTTTTCAGAATCAATTTACAGGCATCGTATGCCGCTTTGTCAGTTCCGGCTTCCTTTGTGAGTCGAGTCAAATTGGTGGAGAGAAATATTAGATTTCCCTGCTCCAGCGCCTCTCTGGCAAATTTGAAGTTTGCCATTCCGGGTATTAAGTGTTGAGGCGACGGGGTCCATTTCTCACCATTTGTCGTGACTTCAATGCCAGTTGAGAACGCCAGAGACATTGCTTTGGCCTCAACGCCATCGTCGTCCATTCGCAGTCCAACATCTGTTTCCATTCTGAGGACGGCGCGAGCCAAAAGAATGGCATCTTCTCCGTTCACGCTCGCGCGCTCATCGGAACCACCTTTGCCCCGGTTTCCGGATATCCAAGAAATTTCGCCCACAGCCGCATTAGCTTCAGCCGCTTGGCAAAGAGGTCACTACGCTGATAGGCCTGACGGACCTCGTTGCCAACTTTGTGAGCCAGCGCCATTTCGGAAAGGAAGTCGGGGGTGTCTGTCTCCTCAATGCACCAATCCTTGAATGTTGATCGAAATCCGTGAGGGACTATTCGACGCCCGTCGGCTGGGTCAACCCATCCGCTTCCTTCGTTTCTTAACTCTGCGTCGTGCATCCGCCTGACTACATTAAGCAAGGCCATGTCTGACAATTCTCCGCCTTTCCTCGGGCCGGGAAATATCAGTTCACTGTGTAAACGTGGTGCATCCTTCAACAATGTGATTGCAGCATCAGATAGTGGAACAGTATGTGGCTCACCCGTTTTCATGCGTTCAGCGGGTATATTCCAACAGCACTTGCCATAATCGACCTCGTCCCACCGAGCGCCCCGAACGTCTTGAGAGCGTGCGGCGCAAAGGACAGCGAGTTCAAGTGCACGCGCTGCTGTGCCTTCTCGCTTTCTCAGTTCGGTTATGAATTCTGGAGCGCGCTCGAATGGCAATGCCGGAAAGTGTGCTTTGTTGTGTACCTTGGAAGGCTTGGGTAGCGCCTCGGCCAGATTGCCCTTCCATTCAGCCGGATTGTCACCGCTGTACACCCCCTGGAACTTTGCATGGTTAAACACCTGGTCCAGCCATCCTCGAAGTTGGTCAGCAGTTGTGTTTTTGCACTCCCACAACGGCGCGCCTTGTTTGTCAGATTGCGGCTGAGTCAGGATGTGCAAGATGTCCTGACGTTTGATCTGACCGACAATACGATCACCGATTAATGGCAATACGTATCGTTTGAAGGTGTTCTCCAATTGTTTCGCGCCTCTGGGTTCAATTTCAGCTTTCTTCTTGGTTAAAAAAGTATTGAAGACTTCCCTGAACGCGATCTGTTTCTGTTGTTGTCGGCGTTCAAATTCGGCAGTTTCCTTTCGAATCATGACGGGGTCCAAACCCTCTCTCACTTGCCCCTTGAAGAACCTGGCTGTATCTCGTGCTTCCTTCAGTGGCACTTCGGGATATGGACCCAAACCCATTTCACGGTTTTTGCCTGCCTTGGTTCTGAACTTCAATATCCACGAGCGCGCACCTGTCGGCGTCACCTGTAAATAGAGCCCACCAACACCACCCACTGCGTGGAGAACCGTGCAGGGTGTCCCCTTGGGGTTTTTGATTAATTCCTGGTTTCTTGCTTTACCCTTAACAAAGCCGTGTTTGAGCCTTCGAACTTGAAGGTCTGTCAGTTGTTTTGCTTTCTTAGGCATACTCGAAGTCTTCTCTTCCTATTATCTACCCTATTAAAACATATTAATGTGTGTTCATGGGTGTTTACAAGTGTATTGTCGGGAATTTAATAAAACACCTGTGGGACAGAGGGTTATACTCGTGATTATTGCGTGATGTACACGGTGTTTATTGGCTGTGAAATCCCTCTCCCCCAGCCAAAACAAGAAAAGGCCACCCTTGCGGTGGCCTTTTTTGTTTTCGCCGGGGTCGAGGGTTGAGGGCCCCGTCGGCCCGTCCGGCTTCATTTGTCAAACCATGAAGTAAAATTTAGGGTCAGCGCCTCGAAATTCCCCCGGGAATCCACCGAGTAGGTGGCCCCCACCCGGTCGAACTCCATGAACCAGAAACTGAATGGCCGCTCCGGTCGGCTGATGGCGACCCCAATTTCCGCGGTATTGCCAATGGACTGGTAAGACTGCCCCTGGGTGGCAACCCGAACCTGGTCCTCGATTAGCGTGTAGCCAAGCTGCCAGTGGAGCCGGAAGTTGCTTGCGTTCTCACGCGCCGCCGGAATGGAGTGACTGAACTCCAGGCCCGTGAACAATCCGCTCACCGACTGGGCCTGGCCACCATCGGGGTTGATGCCTGCGTAGAACAGCCCGTTCAGTAGTGACCAGTTCTTGTCTGGGCCACCAAAGCGAAAACGGCTCTTCAGTCCCGCGTAGTAAATCCAGGCGGAAGTGCCATCACCAATTGATGTTCCCCAGCCGACATTGCCAAAAGCACGCAGGTACCAATCGGGGGTGACCGGAATCTCGAGACCCAGGCCCGGTGTGAAACTGACCGTGCTGAAGTTGTCGGAATCGATGAGCTCGGGGATATCAAGATCGAACACCCCTATCGCCGCGTCATAGTTGATGTAAAAACCCATCTCCCGCTCGCCAGAGTCAGTGAAACCTGCCTCATGAATATGCTGGCGTGGTGTGGCCGTGAGGATGAATGCCGAGCGGCCGCCATCGAGCTCATACCACCCCGTACCAATGATCGAGGCAAAGGCCCAGTGCGCCGGTTCCGGCCTTTCATCCTGCAGTGATTCCTGGGCGTGGCCCGTGGAGGAGAACAGCGCCAGCGAAAGCACCAGGCAAGCGAGGCCACTCAACAGGTGAATACGATTAAAGGGATTGACCGGTTTCAACAAGATTTCATCGATGTCCAGAAGCGCAGTGTTGAATCACTCCCTCTCCCCCGAAAAAGACCGCCTTCCCGCAGCCGTTTCTGCTCTCAGGTCGGTGATTCCGCGCCAGTGCTTCTCACGCAAAACTCGGGCGTCCAGTGTTTATATGTTTTGGTTTCGAATTCCTGTTTCCCTACCTGCGCAAACATCATGGTTGGTTTTATGAACCCCGAGTCGATGAGATAGTCGTTGGTTGAGGCCAGCGCCGAGATGAAGTTTCGGTCCTTTTCGCTGTCAGGGTCGTAGTTATGACCATAACCTCGATCTACGAAAACGTCCGTTAAGTTGCCAAAACCCAGAAAGACTTTGAATTTAAAGCGATCTACCAGCAAAGGCAGGATATCCTGGGCGCGAATGCCTTCGAACCCTTCAGTGGAGCAGTCCCAGTTCAGGAACTCTGTGTCGACCCGTTTCATCTGGTGGTTGTACTTGTAGCGCTGATCCAACGCCTCCCAAACGGGGTTAATAATGGCCAAAGCCTCCGGCCAGCGCATATGTCCATTCCTGCCGATCATGTCAATGGACATCAGCAAACCGTCAGGTTTTAGAGCGCGCTTGATTTGGTCGAAGACAAATTCCAGTTCAACGATATGGTGCAAGAACTGGTTGGCGATGACTCCATCAAATGATTCGGGTTCTGCGGCGGTCCATGTGTTGACGTCCCCCTGGGTGAACGAAATCCATTGGCTCAGACCTTCGGCAGCAATTCGCGAAGCGGCGCGTTCGATGAGTGCGGGCGAGATTTCCAAACAGCTAATGTGAAAATTCTCCACCCCCATTGCTCGTAGCTCGTGGACGATGGCCGTCTCAATCACAGCGTCGCCCGCTCCGAGGCTTAAGTACTTCGTTGGTACATTAGCGCCCTTGCTCTGCTCTGCAATAGTGTTGGCGTAGAAAAGAATTTCACTTCCCGTACCGAATACTTGCTGCATCTTTGGGAGCAGAAACTCCCTTGCCCAAAAATGATAAATATCAGGCAAGTCGTGTATGTTCTCGACCTGTCTGTAGTGATCGATTTCCTGCTCAACTTTCTTCGAATATTCTGAGTTGCTCATTCTTTGTCTCTGGGTATAACCCGGCTTGAGCCACATTCTACTGAACTTGGGGTGCCTTCAGTTTGGAATGGCAACCAAGTTTAGTGCGCTTGTTCTGTCCCTCCCTCACCACATCCTTCCCAAAGCTCAGCTAAAATAGCGCCGCTGCAACAAAAGCGGCCAGCTTCAATCTCGGAGTACCAATTCCAGCACAGCCGGAATCAAGAAAATGCAACTAATAAAAAAAGTCGTCAACCGGGTTAGGTCGCGAAGAAGTAACACTGAGCCTCATGACCACGCTGCAGAAAACCTCGAAATAACAACGGCTTTCAGGGGGGGGGCATTTTTATTCCCCGATTGTTGACCCGGCTTCGATAGACACTTCGAAAATCTGGCCGGCGCCCAATGATGTCACTGAACCCCTGGGGATAGATTTCTCGCACGAGTCTCACGCAACCATCCTTACCGATGTCTTCCCCAGGTATATCCAGGAATATTCATACCCCGAGACTGCCGCTGAAGTAACCAGCCCCACCCAGTTTTATACACGCAATACCCAATTCAGCTGGTTGGATCCGAGGCTCCTGTTTGTGCTTCTCAATCACTGGAAGCCACGCAGGATGATCGAGATCGGGTCCGGATTTTCGTCACTATTGGCCGCGGACGTTGCACACCGCATTCTGGATGGCGCACTCGAGGTTACTTGCGTGGAACCTTACCCGAGGGAGTTCCTGAAGTCGGAAGTGCCGGGTATCTCGCAAGTCATCGAAAAGAAGGTGGAAGACCTGCCGCTGGAGTTTTTCTCCAACCTTCAGTCCGGCGATATTCTCTTTATCGACTCCTCACATGTTGCGAAAACGGGCAGTGACGTCAACTACCTCTTTTTCGAAGTGCTCCCGCGGCTTTCAGTTGGAGTTCGCATCCATGTGCACGACATATTTTTCCCGTTCGACTACCCGAAAAACTGGGTGCTGCAAGAGAACAGGAGTTGGAACGAGCAGTATCTGTTGCGCGCTTTGTTGATGTTTACCGAGGGTTTTAGAGTGGTGTTCGGCTCATCATTTGCCTTCTGGAAGTACCCCGATTTGGTGGTTAAAGCACTGAACCTGGAAAGCGGCGCAGGTTTCGGTGGTGGAAGTTTTTGGATAGAAAGAACCTGAAGTTCGGGGTCAAATTATCCAATTGACGTACCATATCCAATGACCTCACAGCCACCCGTGCCACGCATTGGAATCCACCGGACCGAACTCACCCCTTGACCGCCTGATCTCCGCCGCCATCGGCGCGCTTTGCGGATTTTTCTTCGGCCGCATCCTGGGTTTCATCGTCGTACGGATATTCGATGCTCAAATGGCGGGCATCTGGACCGCGTGGACCCTCACCATCGCCTTCGGCCTGTTCGGCCTTCTGGCCCCGGGCCACTGCCGCAATTTGTGGAGCACCATCTGGACCGGCTTTCTCAGGTTTGTCCGTGGCCTGATCGACACGCGGCGGTTCTACCGGTGAGCGCTTCGAGCGTAGGTTCCTTACGGGGCGTGCCTTTGCCCCTGTTGGCGCTGTTCGTGCTCTACACCCTGGCCAGCCTGCTTCACTTCACCCACAACGCAGAATTCCTGGCTGATTACCCGGGGCTTCCCAACTGGCTGACGCGTGCGCAGGTGTACGTCGCATGGCTTGTCGTGTTTGCCATTGGCCTTACCGGCCTGTTGTTGGTCCGCGCCGGGAAAGCAGTTGCCGGCCTGGTAATACTAGTGATCTATGCCGTGCTTGGCTTTGCCGGGCTGGATCACTACTTCGCCGCGCCTTTTTCCGCACACACCTTCACCATGAACTTCACCATCTGGTTTGAAGTGGCGGCAGCGTTTGCCTTGCTGGTTTACCTGCTTGCGGCGATTCGCGCCCAGCTGCGCGCCGGTAAGGTACCCTCTACGCCATGAAAAACCTCAAGTACATCCTCATCCTGGCCGCAGTGGCCTGGCTGGGCTTCAATGAATTCCAGGGGGGTGGCTTCATCGGTGGCCCTGCCAGCGGTGACAACTCGGCGATTATTGCCGCCTATGAAGATCGCCGCAGCGGCGTGCTGGTGCAGGGGCAGGGGATGGTTTCGCGGGTGCTCGCCGACGACAACGAGGGCAGCCGTCATCAACGTTTCGTATTGTCGATTGATAATCAGCACACGGTGCTGGTGGCGCACAACATTGACCTGGCGCCGCGCGTTTCCGGGCTGAAGGTTGGTGATAGTGTGGAGTTCCAGGGCCAGTACGAGTGGAACGATCGCGGCGGCGTTATACACTGGACTCACCACGACCCGCAGGGCAACCACCCTGGCGGCTGGCTGAAGGTCGCCGGCCAAACCTACCAATAAGTCGGTGAGTGCGCGTTTTCGGTTTTGCGACCTCCAAACAATAGGCAATAACTATCGAATAGCAAATTTAAATCAACTAGACATATGAACCCGCCTGCCGCAAGCTTCGAATGAATCACCGAATCACCATGCATCCCCAACAGGAGGCTTCGCCATGACTGAGCGCAAGTGCCCATTCCACTCCACCACCAGCGGCACCACCAACCGCGACTGGTGGCCCAACCAGCTTCCGCTGGAAATCCTTCACCAGCAATCTTCCAAATCCAACCCGATGGGCGACGATTTCGACTACGCCGAGGCCTTCAACAGCCTGGACTACGATGCACTCAAGCAGGATCTCAACGACCTGATGACCGACTCGCAGGACTGGTGGCCGGCAGATTTTGGCCACTATGGACCGTTCTTTATCCGCATGTCGTGGCACGCCGCGGGCACCTACCGCATTGCCGATGGCCGCGGTGGCGGCGGCACAGGCAACCAGCGTTTTGCGCCGCTCAACAGCTGGCCCGATAACGCCAACCTCGACAAGGCCCGCCGGCTGCTGTGGCCGATCAAGCAGAAATACGGCAACAAGATCTCGTGGGCCGATTTGCTGATCCTGGCCGGCAACGTCGCGCTGGAATCCATGGGCTTCAAGACCTTCGGTTTCGGCGGCGGCCGCCCGGACATCTGGGAGCCGGAAATCGATATCTACTGGGGCAATGAGCGCGGCTGGCTGGAAGACAATCGCTATTCCGGCGAGCGTGAACTGGATAATCCGCTGGCCGCGGTGGTGATGGGCCTGATCTACGTCAACCCGGAGGGCCCCAACGGCAACCCCGACCCGGTGGCAGCCGCCAAGGACATTCGCGACACCTTCGGGCGCATGGCCATGAACGACGAAGAAACCGTCGCCCTGATTGCTGGCGGGCACACCTTTGGCAAGGCCCACGGCGCGGGTGATGTCTCACTGGTCGGTCCCGAGCCGGAAGCGGGCAAGCTGGAAGAGCAGGGCTTTGGCTGGACCAGCCGCCACGGTTCGGGCATGGCGGGTGACACCATTACCGGCGGCCCGGAAGTGACCTGGACCACCACGCCCACCCAGTGGGGCGTTGGTTTCTTCGACAACCTGTTCAACTACGAGTACGAGCTCACCGAAAGCCCTGCGGGCGCCAAGCAGTGGGTGGCCAAGGACGCGCCGGACATCATTCCCGATGCCCACGATGGCTCCAAAAAGCATCGCCCCACCATGCTGACCACCGACCTGACGCTGCGCTTCGACCCCGAGTTCGAGAAAATCTCGCGCCGTTTTCATGAGAACCCGGATCAGTTTGCCGATGCTTTCGCCCGCGCGTGGTACAAGCTCACCCACCGCGATATGGGTCCGCTGTCACGCTACCTGGGGCCGGAAGTGCCTTCCGAAGAACTGATTTGGCAGGACCCGGTGCCCGCCGTGGATCATCCGCTCATCGACGAAAACGACGCCGCGGCGCTGAAGGCCAAAATCCTGGATTCAGGCCTTTCGGTGGCCGACCTGGTTTCCACTGCCTGGGCTTCGGCTTCCACTTTTCGAGGTTCCGACATGCGCGGCGGGGCCAACGGCGCGCGCATCCGCCTGGCTCCGCAGAAAGACTGGGCCGCCAACGAGCCGGCAAAGCTCGCCAGGGTGTTGGAAACCCTGGAAGGCATTCGCGCGGAGTTCAACGCCGGCGGGAAGAAAGTCTCCCTGGCCGACTTGATCGTTCTGGGCGGAAGCGCGGGCATCGAGCAAGCGGCAAAGGCGGGTGGGCACGATGTCACCGTTCCGTTTTCGCCCGGGCGAACCGACGCCACCGCCGAGCAGACTGATGTTGAAGCTTTTGCACCGCTGGAGCCGGTTGCCGACGGTTTCCGCAATTTCCAGAAAGATCGCTACGTGGTCAAAGCCGAGGAAATGCTCATCGACCGCGCCCAGTTGTTAACGCTCACGGCGCCCGAGATGACCGTGCTGGTGGGCGGGCTGCGCGTGTTGGGCGCCAATCACGGTGGCTCGGATCACGGTGTGTTTACCAGCAATCCGGGCACGCTCAGCAATGACTATTTCGTCAACCTGCTGGATATGCGCACCGCCTGGAAGCCGGTGGACGAACACGAGGACCTGTACGAAGGTCGCGACCGCTCCAGCGGCGAGCCCAGGTGGACGGCAACACGTGCCGACCTGGTGTTCGGCTCCAATTCTCAGTTGCGTGCGCTGGCCGAGGTTTACGGCAGTTCGGATGGTGAGGAGAAGTTTGTCGCCGAGTTCGTCAAGGCCTGGACAGAGGTGATGAACCTCGATCGTTTCGATCTGCGCTAGTTCGGTATGTACGCCCCGCCGGGACCGGTCAATCCCGGCGGGCGGTGTGCACTGTACTTTTGGCACCGTTGCAGGCGGTGCGGAAACGGTACACTCTTCGTGCCGCGGGCACACGCGGACGCGTGCTCACCCCGCGTTCAACCTTGTGCCCATAGCCTGGACTAGCCTGGAGCGATGAATGCGTCACTGGATTTTGTTATGCCTGTTTTCTGTGCTGGCCGCTTCTGCCGTTGCGGATGCCGGCGAGCCAGAGCAGCAGTTCGCTGCGATTGGCGATTTCGAACTGGTTTCCGGCGAGGTGCTGCAGCACACCGCTATTGGCTACATCACCGCCGGAACACTCAAGGCCGATCGTTCCAACGTGGTGGTGTTTCCCAGTTGGTTTGGGGGTTCGGCGGCTGACCTGTTCCAGGTCGGCAAAATTGGCCCGGGCAAGCTGGTTGATACTGACAAGTACTACGTGGTGGCTGTCGATTCGCTTGGAAACGGCATCTCCACATCGCCTTCCAACAGCGTTCGCCAGTCGGGTGAGGCGTTTCCCGCCATCACCATCGCCGACATGGTCAATGCATCCCACCGCCTGCTAAGCGACTTCCTCGATTTCGACCGCGCTTACGCCGTGGTGGGAATCTCCATGGGCGGCATCCAGGCGCTGCAATGGGCCGGCCAGCACCCCCAGTTCATGGACAAGGTGGTGGCCGTAGACGCCACGCCGAAACTAAGCAGCTACGACCTGGCCCTGTGGAACAGCTACGTCGATGCCATCAACACCATGCAGGCTGCCGGTGTCGCGGATGAAGCCATCATGCAGCTGATCGGCTCGTTCGAAATGCTGGCCCTGTGGACACCGGAATACCTGGTCGAAAACGTGCCGCTGGAGGGCTTTCCACAGTTTCGCGAGCAGATGCAGATGGGCCGCATGACCACCGACCCGAACGACTACAAGGCCCAGCTCCACGCCATCCTCGGCCACGATGTTTATGCCGGCCCCGCCGCGGCCGACAATTCCTACGGCAACACGGTGCAGGCGGAGTTGCTGCTGGTTGGCACGCCCAGCGACCAGATGGTGTACCAATCCCCGGCGCGCGAACTGGCCGGTTCGCTGGGGGCATTGTATGTGAGCATCGAGAGCAATTGCGGCCACCTTGGCACTTCCTGCGAAGAGCAGCGGGTGAGCGCCATCGTCAACAGTTTCCTGGCCCCGGCGGCCGAGCAGGAGTAAAGAATGAAGTTAAGAAACAAGATTGGCCTGGGTTTCCTGATGGTGCTGGTGGTGGGTTTCGTCACCCTCGGCTTTGTTCTGAGCTACGAGGCCGAGTGCCCGGAGCCGACCGCCGGCCGTAGCGGCCCCAACACCATGCAGTCCATCCGCTACCACTGCTACGGTTCGCCCGAAGTGCTGCGCCTGGAAC
>JAUIBE010000032.1 GCA_030428105.1 Gammaproteobacteria bacterium | reverse complement strand
TTCGCTGGCTGCCACTGGGAAGACATCTTCGGCGGCGAAAGCATGGCCTGCGACATCAACAACGCCCTGCAGCCCGTCGAAGTCGTGGTCACCAAGCTGTGGATTGACCCGAAGCCCGAGTTCCAGAACCCGGTGCTCGCCAGCGCCGAGTACGAGTGCTACAACGAGCAGTTCGAAGAAGCGTACGGCACGCTCTGGTTCTACGGCATCGAGGAAGACGATTCCTTCTCCGTCTACCCGCTCTGGGATGGCACCACATACTGCGTGGTCACCGAGGACATAGATGAAGGCGGAGTGATTTCCGAGGGCGAAGAATGCGCCGAGCTGTTCGTCGCGCCCGGTGAAGGCGCTGCCTGCACCATCACCAACACGCGTTTTTATGAGGGTATTCCAACCCTGAACCAGTACATGCTGGCGCTGATGGCCCTGCTGATGCTGGGTGTTGGCCTGGTTGGCTTCAGAAGGTTTGCCTGATAACAGCCAGTAAGCAGTAAGCGAAACAACCCGCGGTGGTTTTCCACCGCGGGTTTTTCTTTGGCGGCTCACCGGTGGCTTATACTGCAGGCCGACGAGGGGTTCCGATGAAGAAATTCCACAGCCTGTCTACCCACCTGGTGCTGGTTATCCTGCTGCCCCTGGCCGTCCTGCTGTTCGCCGCTGCCTGGTTCGAGTTTCGCTTTGAGAGAAATTTCCTGCTGGACACGGCCGAAACCGCCGCGGTCAACCTGAGCGATGGAGTCACCGAGGAACTCCAGGGTATTTTGCGCAGCACCAGGGCCAGCACCAACGGCCTTGCCATCGCACTGGAACAGCAGGGCGAACAGGATCGCGCTGCCATCGAGGCCATCCTGAGGGCCACCCTGGAAGATTTTCCCCTGGTCTTTGGCACCACGCTGGCCTTCGACCCCCAGTTTGAAGGTGTCCGCCAGCCGCTCGCGCCATACGCCTTTCGCCAGGGTGAAACGGTGGTCATCGATAGCCTGGCCGGTGAAGACTACCGCTACTGGGAGTGGCCCTGGTTTACCGAACCGCTCTCCAGCGGCGAAGCGACCTGGACCGACCCCTACCTGGATGAAGGCGGCGGGGATGTAAGGATGGTGACCTATTCCAGGCCGCTGGAAATTAGCGGCCGTCGCGCCGTGTTGACCGCGGACATCAGCCTGAGTTTTCTTAGCACCATCGCCAACTCCGAGGTCCTTGGCCGCGCCGGCGCGGTGATGGTGTTTGATCGCAATGGCCGCCTGGTGGCGCATCCGCAGGAGGCCCTGATCTTCAACCAGACGCTCGATCAGTTGGCAGAACAGGAGTCGGTTGCGGCGCTTGTCAACGTGCCCGAGCTCATCGCCCACGGCGAGTCGGTGTGGTTGCGCCCTGATGACGGCATGCATGCCGGGCTGGTTGGCGGCGACCCCGCCCTGCCCGGTCGCCTGTATGCCCGGCCGCTCAAGGAAGCGGGCTGGGGGGTAGCGGTGTATTTTTCCGACCAGGCCTTTTTGCAAACCGCGCACAATGCCCGCGCGCTCAAGCTGCTGTTCACCGCCGTTCTGCTGGCGCTGGTGAGCGCCTTGATCACCTGGGCTTCGCGTCGCAGCCTGAGGCCGCTTGGCGAGTTGGCATTGCGCGCCCGCACCGTGGCACAGGGGAAATTTGATGCGGACACGCCCGGCCAGGAGCGGCAGGACGAGGTGGGTCGCCTGTCACGTGCCTTCCACACCATGCAGGAAAAACTCAAGGCATACATCGACGACCTGACCCGGGCCACCGCCGAGCGCGAGAGAATGGCCGCCGAGCTTTCCGCCGCGCGGCAGATCCAGGCGATGCAGCTTCCCGCGGAAAACCCCAGTGACTCGGCCCTGCACATGCACCTGGTGGCTCGCCTGCAACCCGCGCGCGAGGTCGGCGGCGACCTGTACTACTACCAGCTCATGCCCAATCAGCGTTTGGTATTTGCGATTGGCGATGTCTCCGACAAGGGCATCCCGGCGGCGCTGTACATGGCCCGCGCCATGACCTTGATCAAGCTGGCGGTACAGAAGGGACTGACACCTGGCAAGATGCTGGCCGCGGTCAACCGGGTGCTGTCCGAAGGCAACGACATGTGCATGTTCGTCACCTTGCTGGTCGGTGAAATTGAACTGGAGTCGGGCCGCTGCCACATGGCCAGCGCCGGGCATGAAAACCCCATCCGCGTGTCGCGCAGTGGGGCCCACAGCCTGGACATTGCTACCGGGCCCCCGGTAGGCCTGGATGCGCTCGCCAGCTACGAGGAAAGCGCACTTCAACTCGACCAGCAAGAGTGCCTGTTTGTCTACACCGATGGTGTAACCGATGCCCGCAACAACGAGGGCACGCTATTCGGAGAAGAGCGCATGTACGCCGTCCTCTCAGCGCATGGCGGCGATGGCCCGGATATCGTGACGCGCGAGATTGTTCACGAGGTGGATGTGTTCATGGGTGAAGCCGAGCGCGCCGACGACATGACGCTGATGGTGCTGCAGTGGCATCCGCAGGAGCACGACTCGGCGCAGAACCTGGTGAGCGGCCAGCTGGAGTACCCGGTCCGCCAGGGCGCGCATCGCGAGGTGCTTGAGGCCTTGCAGCAAGCCGCCAGTGACGCCGGCCTGGATGGCCTGGAGCCCCCCGACCTGGCGCTGATGTGCGAGGAAGTGGTGGTAAACGTGGTAAGCCATTCAGGGCTGGGTGCGGAAGACAATGGCCGGGTGACCTGGCGCATGAACCGCACCTTCATGGAGATTCGTTTCGAGGATTCCGGCGTTGCCTTCAACCCGCTGGAATGCGAAGAACCGAACGCCGAGGAACATGATTTCGACCAGGGCGGCATGGGCATCATGCTGATCAAGGCGCTGGTGGATAATGCCCTGTATGAACGTCGCGAAGGGCGTAACATATTGACCCTGATCCGGGGCATCGACCCGGCAGGCGAAGACCAGGAGAACCAGGAACATGCTTGATTTTGAAGTCACCGAGGAAACCCGCGGCACGGTACTGAAGCTGGCGGGTCAACTGGACACCGACTCGGCGCCGAGACTTGGGCCCACGATTTCAGGCTTCCAGCAGAATCCGCCAAAGGTGTTGATCCTCGACCTCGCCGATCTCAACTACATCTCATCAGCCGGCTTACGTTGCGTATTCCAGCTGCGCAAAGCGATGCAGGCTTCGGGCGGCCGGTTCGCCATTCGCGAGCCCTCCCCGCAGGTGCAGAAAGTGTTCGATATCGTCAACGCGGTGCCGGTGAAATCGATTTTCTCCTCAGCCGCCGAGCTCGACGCTTACCTCGACTCCATGCAAAAGAAGGTCAC
The DNA here is from genome assembly GCA_030428105.1 of Gammaproteobacteria bacterium. GTDB lineage: Bacteria > Pseudomonadota > Gammaproteobacteria > Xanthomonadales > SZUA-36 > JAUIBE01. The sequence goes on along the minus strand of JAUIBE010000032.1, from coordinate 29,508 downwards.
CGAGGAAAACCAGGCCGGCTAGACAGCGCTGGCGGCTAGTCGATGCCTTCCAGCAACCAGTTCTCGAGCTCTGCCACATGGTCGCTGCGTTTGCGCGTCATATTGCGCAACTTGTCCGCGAGGTCCGCACAACAAAGCTGGTGCAGGTAGGAAGCCAGCAGTTGATGGCGTTTTCCCAGTTGCTTCATGGATTCTTTCGACCAGCTCAGTAGCTGCACCGGCCCCTTGGCAAACACGTTGGCGCTGGTTGGCTCGCCGCTGGTCAGGCTGAATTCACCAACAAAGTTACCGGGGTTGAGGGTGGCCACTTCCATGCCGTCCTTCTCCACCATGCAGTGCCCATCAATGATCAGGTAAAGCGTCTGGTTGTGCTGCCCCTCGGCCAGCAACGATTCATCATCGCCCAATTCACGCCGTCCGGCGCGCTTGAAGATGGGCACCACCTCGTGCGGCTTCATGTCGGAAAATTTCAGGCGGTATGCCTCGGCTTCCAGCTCGTCGAAATTGGGGGCGCGCATGGAAAGCACCAGCAAAACCAGGTTGACCAGGTTGACCACCAGGTAAACCGCCTGCCAAAACAGCGCTGACCAAAGCGGCTCGGGCTGGAAAAAGAAATAGGGAAAGGTCGACAGCGCCGCGATCACCGCCAGGATGCGCAGCCACATCATGCTGGTCACCATGTAGGAGACCATGTAAAGCGTGTTGGCGATAAAAAAGATAACCGTCGGGTTGCTCAGAAATTCCATGCCGCTAGTCCGTTCCCTCGATGCTCGCTTGTGTTCGGGGCTACTCTTTGTCGGTTTCGGCCAGGCTGCCAGGCTCATGCGCCTCGTTAAGCGCGCCTACCAGCAGATCGGCCCAGGTGCGCAGGATCTTGTCGGCGGCAGCCTTGTTGGTGGCGGTGTTGGCCCAGTTGTAGATGCCGCCATAGCCGTTGTCTGCGCGCGCATCCATGGCCTTGGCAACCAGGTCGCCGGTGACCGAATCGTACAGCTCCAGGTACAACGTCATTTCGCCGGCGGACTCGACGTAGGTGCGGGTGCGGCCGGAGGTGGGAAGATCGGGCGCATTGACATCAAGGTTGATAATGGCCGGCCGGACCAGCAAAACATCCTCGCCAGCCTCCGCCACCACCGGGTAGCCGGCCTCTTCGAGCTCCTCGGTAAAGACCGCTGTGAACTCCTTCGATACGCGGCTCTTGATGCGCTCCATGTCGCTGGAAGACACCCGCAGCCGGCTGCCGGTCTGGCGATGATCGCGCTCCCAGTTCTTCTTGAAGGCCACGTAGGCCTCCAGCAACTGGACTTTCGCGTAGGGTTCCAGCGTTGCCGCCGGATCAACATAGACCACCGCCGCCTTGGAATCCGCCACGCGGTGCAGGCCGTCCTCGGTGATCTCGGGCAGTTCTTCGGCCTGGGCGAACGACGGGATAGCCAAACACAGGGCCCCCAGCGCCAGGACAACATTGGTCATTCGCAGTTTGGGCATCGCAGGTTCCTCGGTTGAATGGAGTGGGCTGGATTGTAGTTACAGACCGGCGCAGAACTCAATGGTTGGCACCCTCAGCGCCAGAACCGTGGAATGAACTAGAATCACACGGCCCAACCGCCCGGAGCCGTCGACCATGCAACTTCTTCTTCGCCCACTCTTCGTATTGCTGTTATGCACCCTCTTCGCCCTGCCGCTTGCTTCGCAGGCGCGCGAATCGCGGCCGCTTCAGGCTGCGCAAATCCAGGCAGAAGCCGAGACCATTGCCGCAGCGTTTTTCGAGGCGGCTGATACCCCCGGGTTGGCGATCTCGGTCGGGCTGGAAGGCAACCTGGCCTGGTCGACCGGCCTGGGCGTGGCTGACCTGGAGCAGAATGTCCCGGTGGACCCGGCACAGACGCGGTTTCGAATCGGCAGCGTGATCAAGCCGATGACCGCCTATGCCATCGCCTTGTTGGTCGACCAGGGCGCCCTGGATCTTGACGCACCGGTACAGGCCTACGTCCCTTCCTTCCCGCAAAAACAGGCGCCGATCACCACCCGCACCTTGCTGGCCCACCTCGCCGGGATTCGTCATTACGAGGGCGAGGAGTTTCTTCTGCGCGAGCGTTTCGACACGGTGGAAGCCGGGCTGGAAATATTCCAGGACGACCCGCTGGTGCATGCGCCAGGCACGGCCTACCTTTACTCGTCCTACGGCTACAACCTGCTTGGCGCGGTGATCGAGGGCGCTTCCGGAGAAGACTACCTGGGCTACATGCAAAGCCAGGTACTGGCGCCGCTGGGCATGAACGACACCGTCCCCGACCACCTGGCGCCGGTGATTGCGGGCCGTGGCCGCTACTACATCCGGAACGAGGGCCAGTACCGCAACGCGCCGGAAGTTGACAATAGCTACAAGTGGGCCAGCGGCGGCTACATTGGCACCAGCGACGACCTGGTGCGCTTCGGCCTGGCCATGTTGCAGCACCAGGGCATCAGCGCACGAACCCAGCAAACGTTCTGGACAGAACAACGCACCAGCGCGAATGAACCCACCGGCTACGGCCTGGGCTGGCGCATTCAAACCGATGAGGATGGCAGGTTATGGATTGGTCACACCGGCGGTTCGGTGGGCGGCACCACTTCATTCTGGGTGCAGCCGGAGACTGGCCTTGTCCTCGCCGCCATCAGCAACCTGTCGGGATTCGACTTTGGAACCCTGCTGGTTGACCTCAGCAAGCTCTTTGCGCCCGACATCGCGTCCCGGCAAGACCCAGGCCCCTAAAAGGATTCGAATCCACTGGCGAAGAGTGCCAGCAGCGGTGTGCGTGGTACGCTTGCTGCGCAGCGACTAATGCGCTGTAATCCCACCTGCTTCGAAATTTCGGTTGGTACCCACTAATGCGCCCTTGCTGTTGCCGCTTTCGTGCTTCTTCTCGCTGGGAACAGTCAACCCGCCAGGGAATGAAATCGTTAAAGCCATCCCCATCCATTGATCAAAACGGAAAAACAAGCATGAAAAACAAACTCGCGATGATACTGCTGGGCATTCAACTGGCGCTGCTGGCACCCGCCCATGCCTTTGAACTGGATGAAATCCTCGACGCGCCGTACGCGTCGCAGCTGGTCAGCGCCAGCAATGCCGAAACCATCGCCTGGGTTTCATACGAGAAAGGGGTGCGCAATATCTGGGTGGCGCAAGCGCCGGATTTCGAGCCGCGGGTAGTCACCAACTACCAGGCCGATGACGGCCAGCGGGTTGGCGGCCTGCAGCTTACTTCCGACGGCTCCATCCTGCTGTACGAGAAGGGCAACACCGAGAAGGCCAACCCCACCAGCGACCCGCAGCACCCCGTGGTGCGCATTCACATGATCGAGCTGGAAAGCGGCCGCACGGTCGACCTTGCAGCCGGGTCGGGGGTTCAGATTGCGCCGGATGACTCGTCATTTGTGTACTCCAACGACGGCAATATCTACCGCCTGGAAATTCCAGGCGAAACGGGCGAGACGAACGATGAAGATGCGCCCGCTGAGCCCCTGTTCAAATCGAGGGGAAACCTGCAGTCCTATTCCTGGTCGCCCGACGGAAACGAGATTGCCTTCACCAGCAGCCGCGGCGACCACTCCTTTATTGGCATTTACGACATCGAAGCCCAGTCCATTCGCTGGCTTTCGCCCGGTGTGGATTTTGACACCCACCCCGCGTGGTCGCCCGATGGCTCACAGATCGCGTTCTTCCGCACCGCAGGCCTGAAGAAAGACGAGATGCGCTCACTGGTGGAAGACAGAAAGGTGGCCCTGTGGGTGGGCAACGTGGATGACCTCACGGCGGAGAAAATCTGGGAGCCCGAGCGCAACAACGGCTTCTTTGCGCAAATGTACCCGGACAACGCGCTGACCTGGGCCGCCAACAATCGCATCGTTTTTTACTCGGAGCATGAAGGCTGGGTGCACATCTACGCCATTGACGAGAACGGCGAAAAGCTGGCAGACCTGACGCCCGGCGCCTGCGAGGCCGAGCAAAGCGCGTTGTCGCTTGACGGTGAAACGCTCTATTTCTCAAGCAACTGCGATGCTGGTAGCGCGCAGGATATTGACCTCCGTCACCTGTGGAAAAACGACACCCGCGGCGGAACGCCTGAAAACCTCACCAGCGGTCGTTCCATTGAGACCGACCCGGTGCCCGTGGGCAACGGTGGCCAGGTCGCGTTCCGGGAAGCGGGCGCGCGTTACCCGACCGGCATTTCGCTTATGCAAAGTAACGGACGCAACCCAACGAAAATATTCCCGGGGTCTCTGCCCAATCACTATCCGGCCCGGGAAATGGTCGAGCCGCAACAGGTGGTGTTCCAGTCGGCCGATGGCTTGAACATTCACGGCCAACTGTTCCTGCCGGAAAACGCAAAAGCAGGCGATGAGCGCCCCGCCCTGATCTTCATGCACGGCGGCCCCATCCGCCAGATGCTGCTGGGCTACCACTACCGCGGCGAGTACTACGCCTTCGCCTATGCCATGAACCAGTACCTGGCCAACCAGGGCTACGTGGTGCTTTCGGTCAACTTCCGCGCCGGCATCGGCTACGGTCGTGATTTCCGCATGGCCGAAAACCAGGGTCCACGCGGCTCGTCGGAATACCGCGACATCATCGCCGCCGGAAAATACCTGCAATCGCTGCCCTCAGTCGATGCCAGCAAGATTGGCCTTTGGGGCGGCTCCTACGGCGGCCTGCTCACCGCCATGGGCCTGGCGCGCGACTCCGACATGTTTGCCGCCGGGGTTGACCTGCACGGTGTGCACGACTGGTCATGGCGCGGCCGGGATTTCGGTAACGGCGGTTACTGGGGCATCGATGAATCGCTCTACGAACTGGCGCACAAATCCTCGCCGGTGGCCGACCTCACCTACTGGAGCTCCCCGGTGCTATTCATCCACGGCGACGACGACCGCAACGTGATGTTTGGCCAGACCGTCGACCTGGTCCAGCGCCTGCGCGAACGCAATGTGCACACCGAGGTACTGGTCTTTCCCGACGAAGTGCACAGCTTCCTGCTCTATAAGAACTGGATGCGCACCTACAAGGCCACAGTAGAGTTTTTTGACCGGTTCCTGAGAAACTAGCTCATAGCGCCAGGAAGCGTCGCACAGTAACCACCAGGAACATCGATAACAGTCTGATTAAACGGATAAATTTTTTGTTGAGAAAACACTGAGGCTTTCCTCAGGTGCTTCACGATCCACAGGTGAAGACTTCGACCACCGGGGTTGCCGGACCAATCGGACCGGAACCGGACCAATCGGAGGATTTACCAATGATAATCAAGCGAGTTTCTGGCATCGCCATTGGAGTACTGGCTTTCTCGCTGGTGGCACAGGGCAGCGTTGTGGCGGCTGACGCGCCCCAGCTCAAGACCTTCTTCGGCCCCAACAAGATCGTTGGGCTTTGGGAGGTGGACGTGGCAATTGAGAACTGCATAACGGGAGATCCGGCCGGCGCCTTCAAGGCCATGCACCAGTACCACATGGGCGGAACAGGCCACGTGGTTCCAGCAACCAACCCGGCCTCGCTCTCAGCCCACCTGGCGGTTTGGGACCATGTGAGGCGCAATGACTACCGCCAGGTAGTGAAGTTTTACCGCTTTGATCCCACGGGAGCCCCGGTTGGGTCGACGGTGATCCGCAATGAAATCACCATCAACCAGGCAGGTACCGAGTACTTCGGTTCAGGCGTGGCCGACTTTTACGACCTGGGCGGCAACTATCAATTCTCGAGTTGTCCCTCGTTTATCGGCACACGGGTAAGCGGACAACCATAGTTCCCATGAGGGCCCGCGGCGCCGGCTGCGGGCTCTCTTTCTTCACTATCTGCGGCCTCACATCAAGCTCGCCCATAGGGTTCTCCAGCACCCCACGAGCAGGAGCAAAATTACAGCCTTTATTTCAGCGACTTACACCCCCGCATGGGGCTAATATTTTTGGTGAAAATTCCCAGGAATAGGCGCAATATTCGCGCTGTGAGCGCCATTCCACGTCCTGGTTCGCAGCCGTTTCGCCTGGAGGACTTGATCGTCATGCCGGCGACTGGCCGCGTTACGGGGCCAAGCTGTGAAGTTCGCCTCGAACCCCGCGTCATGGCGGTGCTCGAGTTGCTCGCTCTCCATTCAGGCGAACTGGTTACCCGCCAACAACTCCTGGACGAGATCTGGCCGGGCGGGGATGTTTATGACGATGCCCTCACCCAGTGTGTCTACCAACTCCGCCAACAACTACTAAGCGCCGGTGGCAGCGCGGAATACCGCAACCTCGTAACCACCGTGCCCAAGCGTGGCTACATCCTCAATCGACAGGTCAGGCGCCTGGCGAAAGTGGTGCCCATCGATGTGGCCTTAGAGCAACCCATCACCACGCCACCACCCACGGGGACGCGCAAAGCCAGGCAAGCGTGGCTCGCCGGGCTCGCTCTGGTCTTGCTCGCCGCGGCATTCTGGGCCTGGTTTGCCTGGCAAAAAGCCAGCCATGCGCCGCTTGCCGTTCCGCATGCCGAGACGGTTGCCGTGCTTCCGTTTCTTCCCCTTGCCGAAAACGACCGCAACGCAGTGCTTGAGCTGGGCATGGCCGATACGCTGATTAGCCGGATGAGCGCCATAGACGGCCTGGTGGTCAGGCCGATGAGCTCGGTACGCCGCTACGGCGATCTTGAGCGGGACGTGCTACAAGCCGGCCGCCAGCTGGGCGTGCAGGCGGTGGTGGATGGCAGCATCCAGCGATCTGGCGAAACCATCCGCGTAACCGCGCGCTTGCTGCGTGTGGCCGATGGCTCGGCACTCTGGGCCGAAACCATGAGTGGTTCCTTTGATGACATTTTTGCCGTCCAGGACGAGATCTGCACGCGCATCGCCAACGCCCTGGCATTGAAGTTTGGACAGGAGGAGCGCCGCCATGTGGCACAGGGCGGCACCGCAAACCCCGCAGCCTACGAACACTACATTCAGGCCCGCTACCACCTCGCCCGGCTGACACCGCGAGACTTGCGTGCTTCGGTGCAGCACTTTTCCGCAGCGGTGGAGTTGGACCCTGGCTACCTGCTCGCCTGGCTTGGCCTGGCGAACGCTCAGTTTCGCAGCCCGATCGCCGGCGAAATGCCAGCGCTGGATTACTATCCACGCGCCACCGAGGCGGCGCGTCGTGCGCTTGAACTCGACCCCAACTCGGCCGAGGCACACGCCATGCTTGGCTGGATTGCCCATTGGTTTGACTGGGACTGGGCCGCGTCGGAAGCGTACTTCAAGCGCGCCATCGAGCTGAACCCGAACGACACCGAAAGCCACCTTGGCTATGCACACCTGCTTTCGACCACCGGGCGCTTCGAGGAAGCCACAATCGCGGTCCGCCGGGCGCGTGAGTTAAGCCCCAACTACATGGCCGCCGCAGCGCTTGAGGGCGGCTTCCTGATGGGCGCGGGAAAATTCGAGGAGGCCCTGCGCTACCTCGAAACGGCGCGCGAGGTCGGCGAGAACATGTGGTTGTTTCGCGTCAGCCTGGCCGGCGCCTACTACGCCAATGGAAGGGTAGAGGACGCGCTCGAAGAACTGGCCCAGGCCAAGGCCATGACCGAGGGCGGAACCTGGATCATCGCCAACGAAATTGGCATCCTGCTACTGACTGGCCGAACGACGGAAGCCGAAGCCGAGTTTTCTGGCTTGCTGGAACTGGCGCAGCAGCGCTTCGTGCCACCCTACGACCTGGCCGTCGCGCACGGAGCGATGGGCGACTTCGAGTCAGCACTGGCGATGCTGGAGCGGGCGCTGGAGGTTCGTGACCCCAAGCTGGTATTCATTCTTAACGGCGCCTGGGGCCCGCTGCATGACGAGCCCAGATTTCAAAAGCTTCTCAAACGGATGAACCCGCCAGGCGAATTCGAATGAGAAAGCTTCGTTTTGCACTTGCGCTGGCTGGGGGGTTAGCGGCGACACATGCGACTCACGCCGAGGACTGGCGGGTCGAGGCACGATCGGCCAAGAGGGTCGATGGCGAGCCGACCCAGGTGGTTGGCGATATCTATGTCCACGCGCCGGCGGACACTCCGGCCGATGCTGCTCCGCGCATGGGCGGCGGCTGCCTGCTCGCAGACCTGGTGGAGTACGGCATTGGTCTCGCAAGCTGCGCAAGCTCAGCCGACTGCAACAGCCCAGCCGCAATCGACAAGTCGAGTGACCCGCAGCTCCAGTCGTTCTATGGGTATTGCGTTTGGCGAAGCGCGAATGAATCGGCCGGACGGTGCTGGACCCGTCCGGGCCCGCCTAATTCACACTGCATCCGTTCGATTGATGGGCATGCACTCACCCCCGGCGCGCACCAGCTTGGCCCCGTACCCGTTCGGCCCCTTTCGACGCTGCCTGCCGAACCGGAATGGATCGTTTTCGCCTGTATCGCCGATGAAGCGCATCCCGCCGCCTGTGGTGAGCCAGAAAGCCAGAGCCGGCAAATCTCCACCTCGCCGCTGCGCGACTGAGCATCAAGAAGGCCCTTTCCGGCCCCGGGTTTAGGAATGTTGCCCTCTAGTGGTTATTACCACCTACTTGCCAACTCCCCCCAGCTCCCGGGAAAGATCATCAAGCAGGCGTTGAACAGTGCCGGTCAGCAACACGAACTCGGTGTCCTGGCGCGCCAGCGGGTCTTCGTCGTCGGTGACATCAGCCGCACTGCCTTCAAAAAACTTGAATTTACTGACAATGCCATCGGCGCTCAGCAGAAAGGTGGCGCTATCGTCATAAACCAGTCCCAGGTGGGTAAGCCTGAGGCCTTCGTTCAGGTGCTGGCGCACGTTGAATTCTTCCAGGTCCAGTTCGCGCCAGGTGACCACCGAGCGGGTATCGGACGATTCCTGCATGCGGCATTCGCGGCCTACCTGGAAGCGGGCCACCCGCTTGCCCATGAACAGCCGGTTCAACAGGGCCAGCGGCTCCTCGGCGAATGTCAGCGGAACGGCGTTCAGCTGCCCCAGCGCCTTGCGCAGGTGCTCTAAAAACCACTCCGCGGCTGCCGGAGTGGCCGCATCAACGCCAAGCACGCCTTCCTTGTGAAGGAAAAAGCCCTGGGTGCGGTCGGATTTCAGCAAGGCGCTGGACATCAGTTCATCGCGCGTTTGCGCCTTGAGCTTGCGAATTTCGCCGGGCGAGGGCTCCAGGTTGGTGCGTTCGCGAAACTCCTTGACCCGCCCCTCCAGCGCTTCCTTGACGGCGGCGGCGGGCAAAACCCGCGACTGGGTGCGCAACTGCAGCAGATCGGCGCCTGCCAGGTGACGGCAAAACAGGTCGTCCTCCCGGCCACTGGGCGCTTCCCAACCCGCGCTGCGCTCCGCGAACTTGCCACAGGGCGAGAACTCAACGCCCGCGAGCTTTTCACTCAGGTCCTGTTCGCTCTCCGGCCAGTTGCCGTGAACGCGGTAAAAACGGATATTTCGGAACATCTACAACTCGCCTGCGGTTTCGCCAAGGCGGGGGATTATAGACGTTCTGCCGAGCCTGGGTGAGCGCTTATCAACCGACCCCCGAGCGTCCCGCCAGGCGGCTAGGGACGGGCGATAAAACTCACTGGCAAAGTGAACTCGTTCTCCCCGAACTGTTCCTTGAAGCGGATGTAGCCATTAACAACGCCCGGATCCATCCACAGCATGGGTTTGGCGCAGGGGGCATTTTTCAGGATATTCACATTGAACGACCAGGTATCGCCTGGCTCGCTATAGCCACCACCCGCGCCAACCGCCGTGCTGGCGCCAATCTTGCCAACATAGCTGGTGTTACACCCCGTCTCCGATGACGGCTCGCCGGTTGGGTAAACCTCGACGATGCGCAGTGCACGTCCACGCGCGTCAACGTTGCGCACATAGCATGTGTTCCTGCTTGCTGGATACGACCCGGACTCGCCTTTGACCGAGAAGTAGCCAAAAACCTGGAAGCCATCGTTGTAAACCACCGAGTCCGTACCGCTGTCATTGTGGGTACGCTCGCACCAGATATGCCAGGCCCCGTTCATTTCGACCGGCGGGCCGGAAGCGGTTTGCGCTTCAGCGCCGGTGGTTGCCATGAATCCGAGCAACAAGATCAGCCCGGCGCGCCTCATCGGAGTTTCGGCCCGGTCATCAGTTGGACGGCGCTGGTGTCACCGTTGAGCGTCACCGTCACGTTGGCCATGCGGTCGTCTTTCTCAAAATCGATGCGCGTCATCTGTGGCGTCATCTCCTGGAAGGCCGCCTCGGTCCATCCAGCTTCGGCCATCGAGGCACGCAACTCTGCAGCCACCTCGGACGGCGCGCTGGGGGAAATGCCCATAACCATCTGCATGTTTGGCATCGGTGTGCTGGTGGACATGACATTCAGGTCCGCCGGCAACGTAATGTCGCCTGGAAACCCTTCAGGCAAATCCACGTTGGAACCGATGGTGGCGCCACCCTGCTGCTGAACAACCATTTTCTTGTCGCCCAGTTTTTCCAGTGCCTCGCTGGCGCTGCCACTGCCAGCGGATGAATCCGGGCTATCTGCAACTGCCGCATTGGCTGCCTCTTCAGGCGCTTCGTTTCCACCACAGGAAGCCAGAGAAAGCGCCATCGCGCACACGCACAACACAGGAATTAGTTTCATTGTTTCCCCCTTAAACGACCGGCACGCGCCGGTCCGTGATCGTTGCCTTGGAAAGTGTGGCCACCCGGTGAGCGCGAACGCACTACCTCGAACCACTGTCTTGCGAGTTTATGGCAATACTCTGCGAGGAGCAAAAGCAGGTTTCGTACCCATGACCCAAATCCCCCAAGCCTTTGACTATACTTCAGGTTCGTTGGATTCATCGTTTTCGCGTGACTCACTTCTCAAGGAGACTGGTCGTGGCCAATTTCACTATCACCCTCAACTACCTGGTCATTAACAACACTGCACATATGACCTCGGCAACCATTGCCGCGACTACCGACCAGGTCATTTCGAAAACCTGCACAACTTCGGTCAGCGCAAATGGCGATATCAACCTGGACTCAGGCGATACCGCCGATATCACGTTCCAGCTCGGCAATGACGACAACTGGAAACTCAGCTTTGTTGCGCTCAAGGACAAGGACAAATCCCAGTTCGGCCCGCCTTCAGGCGGCGGAAATGCGCTGGATGACGACGAGGAAATCGATTTTCCCGATGCAAACCAGCAAAGCGGTTACGTCATGGCCCAGGGCACCCAACCGATGAGCCTCACCATCAAGGACAAAAACAAGAAAAATAAGGCTGTTGATTACCAGGTGGTCTTTGAAGATACCGTTACCGGTTATACGGCTGTATCGGACCCGCGGATCCGCGACAGCGGCGGCGCCAACTGACGCTTGATCCAGACTCGGCAGAAAAACTGGCGGTACGCCGCATTCCTGTCCTATTCACACCAGGACAGCAAGTGGGCCGCCTGGGTTCACCGCAGCATCGAACACTACCGCCCTCCAGCCAAGCTGGTGGCGCGCATTCCAGGTGCGAGGGAAAAACTCAAGCCTGTCTTCAGGGACCGGGAAGAGCTGCCGAGCGCCGGGGATTTGGGTGAGAAGATCACCCAGTCGCTAGCGCAATCCCGCGCCTTGATCGTGGTGTGCTCGCCAGCCTGTGCGGCTTCAAGGTGGGCCAACCAGGAAATCCTCCGCTTCAAGCAGCTACACGGCGAAGCGCATATCTTTTGCCTGGTCGTTGACGGTGAACCGGGCTCCGGTGATGAACAGGAATGCTTTCCACCGGCACTTCGATTTCGACTGTCTGCGGATGGCTCCTTGTCGGATGAACCAGTTGAGCCCATTGCCGCTGACGTTAGACCGGGCAAGGACGGCAAGCCGCTTGCGCGACTGAAACTCATTGCCGGATTGCTGGGGATTGGACTGGACGATCTGCGCCAGCGCGAGCAGCAACGACGCAACCGAAACCTGCTGCTGGTGACTGCTGCCTCTCTCGCCGGCATGGCGCTGACTGGTGTGCTGGCTTTTACCGCCATGGTGGCGCGCGATGATGCCGAGCGCCGCCAGCAACAGGCCGAAGCGCTCGTGGAGTTCATGCTGGGCGACCTCAAGCGCGAACTGGGCAAGGTCGGACGACTGGACGCCCTCGACGCAACAGCGCGAAAGGCTGAGGAGTACTTCTCAGAGCTTCCCGATGACGAACTGGATGACGAGGCGTTGGCGGGTCGCGCCAAGGCATACCGGGCAATTGGCGAAATCTACTTCGACCGGCTGGAGTGGGAACAAGCGCTGAGGACCCACAGCAAGGCGCTGGAGACCAACCAGGCGCTATATCGGAGGAACCCTGGTACACCCGACTTCCTTTACGACCTTGCACAAAGCGAGTTTTGGGTTGGGTATGTTCACCTTGAGTCTGGTAGCCCGGCAGATGCTGAGCCGTTCTTTCAAAGCTACCTGGATCACTCCCAGGAGCTATTAAAATTCGACGCCCAAAACCCAGACTGGATCATGGAAGTCAGCTACGGGCACAGCAACCTGGCGGGCATGTATGAGCAGACTGGCCGGCTGGACCTTGCGCTCACCCATGCCAGCAAGGGCGTTGAAAGGAACCGTCAAGCGGCTGCCCTGGCCCCGGACGACCCCTACTATCGCGAGGAACTCGCCGGCGCGCTGGACTGGCTTTCCCGCAGTCAATTGCGCAACGGCGACCTGGTCACATCCGCTGCAACCCGTCGCGAAGCACGAACCATCTACTCCCAAATCCTCGAATCTGACCCGGCGAACCGCCTGGCCCAGCAGCGCCTGGCTTCAACTCTGCGCGGCGAAGCCTGGGCGCTTCACGCATTGGGCGATCACTCAGCCGCCATGGATTTGCTGGGAGAAGCGCTGGATCACTTCATTGCGGTGACCAGCCACGACCCAACCAACGATCTGTGGTCGTTCTGGGCGCGCGACGCTGCCGTGGATTGGTTGTTGTTTGAACTGGAGTCAGATGCGCGCAAGCCAATGCAAGCCGGTGTCGTCGAACTGCTTGAGGCCTTCGCGAGCGCCCAATATGCAGACAACCCACTGCGCGAATCCAGAAGGCTTCTGGCGCTAGGCGTCCTTCCTGCACGCCAGGCCGAGAGTGGCGAAATGAACCTGGAGCAAACGAACCGTGTTCAACAAGCTAAAGAGGGGCTGGAGCGAATTGTTCGAAGCGGCGATACCGATATTCGAGTACTCCGAGAAGTTGCCAGCTTCTACCTGGCACACCCTCAGCTGGATCAGCTACCCGTGGAAAGCCAGGAGACAGTCGGCCACGTTTTAAACACGCTCACCGGGTATACGGAAAACACGAACAACCCGTTCTACCTTTCCGTCCAGGCAGAGTTGGCGATAACAAGAGGCGAGCCAGAGCGTGCACGGCACAGTATCAACACCCTTGTTGAGATGGGTTACAACACGCAACGGTTCCGCAAACTCCTGGCCAGCCAGCCGGACCCCGGCGTGCGGTAGAATCAGCAAATCAAACCCCAGGTGGTGAACGCCATGACCCGCACTTCCCGCATTCTCGCCGTGACCCTGGCCTTCGTGGTCGCCACCGGCTTTGGGCCGTTCCGCGACAAGCGAACCACGGAAGAGGTGCAAAAGGACATCCAGGACATGCGCAGCCAGGTGCTGGAAACCCTTTACGAGGACGCACCGTCGGCCCGCGAACAGATTGCCAACGCCGCCGGTTATGCCGTGTTCAGCAACGTTGGCATCAACCTGCTGGTGCTCTCAACCGGCAATGGCTACGGGGTGGCGCACGACAACAAGTCGGGCAAAGACACCTACATGAAGATGTACTCGGCAGGCGTTGGCGTTGGCTACGGGGTGAAGGACTTCCGCGCGGTGTTCGTGTTCGCAACCGAGGCCGCCATGAAACAATTCGTGGAGCAGGGTTGGCAGGCCACCGCCCAATCCGATGCGGCAGCGGTGTCGGGCGACAAGGGAGATTCGGTTGACTACGCCATCCAGATTGCGCCCGGCGTAAAGCTCTACCAGTTCACCGAGACCGGGCTTGCCTTGCAGGCCACCCTTCAGGGCACCAAGTACCTGATTGACAAGGATCTCAACTAACCGCCTATTCGCGAGAACCCGGCACCACCGTCATTTCCACCCGTTCACCTTCACGCTCCACCGCCATACCGGTCTCCTGGTCGGCCTTGAGGCCACCGAGCGCAGTGACGAAATCGTAGATGGTTTCAATCTGCATTCCGCCCAGTTCAACCAGGATGTCGCCGGGCTGGATGCCGGCCAGCTCTGCGGGGGAATCCTTCACCGCACCCTGCAAGCGCACGCCGACGATGCCTTCTTCTTCGCCATAGGCCGGAATGGTGCCCAGGTAGACGCGCATCATGGCGCGGCCACCACCCTGGGCCTCGCGGCTGACTTCCACGTAGTCCGGTGATTCCTGTGAGCGCGCCAGGGAACGCGTAATACCGGCCATCAGACGGGTTACATCGCGAATGCCCTGGAAATTGATCAAGCCTGGCACATCTCGCGGCGTGGAGTATTCCTCGTGCACCCCGGTAAAGGCGGCAAGCACGGGGATGCCATTCATGTAGAACGGCGTGGAATCGGTTGGAAGGTAAGGGTCGGAACTGGTTGTGACGGAGAGCCCCACCGGAGCGTTGCGGCGCTCGATTTCGCGGTCCCAAATGGTGCTGGAGCCGGTGCCCTGCAGATAAAGCTTGTCCTGCAAGCGGCCGATCATATCCATGTTCAGGTAGGCATCGAAGACGCGCTGTTGCTCGTGCGGATTGATGAACTGCTCGACGAAATAGCTGGAACCCAGGGTGCCAAGCTCCTCGCCCGACCAGGCCACGAACCAGATGTCGCGCCTGGCGTCGAGCTTGCCGTTGGCCGCGAGGTCCGCCAGGTATTGAGCCGCCTCCAACATGCCGGCAACGCCGGACGCGTTGTCGTCGGCGCCGGGGTGAACCTGGCCTTCTTCTTCACCGCGCGCCAGCGAGCCGCCGGATTCGCCACGGCCCAGGTGATCCACGTGCGCACCCAGCACCACCGGCGCAAGGGTCGATGCTGGCCTGGCTGCCAGCACGCCGATAACGTTGCGCCCCTGGCGCGTTTCGCGGCTGATCTCCAGGTTGGCCGATAGTGAAACGCCAGGCAAGGCAAACTGTTCGACGGTTTCACCGTCATCCAGGCTTTTCTGTACCGCTTCAAGATCAAATCCGGCGGCCGACAGAATGGACGCGCCCACCTGGTTGCTAACGGAAACAGCGGCCAATGAGGTGGTTTGGGTGGTGGGGCCCACCTGCAGGTCCACTAGCTCACTCTTGGCAGCTGCGGTGGGGCCGGTAACCACGATCATGCCCAGCGCTCCCTTGCGACGCGCCCACGATGCCTTGAACTCGAGCTGGGCATAACGCAGCAGGTGCCTGCGGCGCTCTGGGGTCACATCCTCGGGTTGAAAGCGCAGCATCATCACCCATTTGCCTTCCACGTCCAGATCGCCGTAGGAATCATAGGCCGGCTGCCCCTCGGCCTCCGGCGCAACGATGCCGTAGCCGGCAAACACGATGTCCGCGGGCGCAACTTCACCGTGCATGGACAGGGCCAATGGCCGCCAATCCTCGTTTAGCTTAAGCGGCCGCTGCAGTTCGGCACCGTGAACTGAGAGCTTGTTGGATGCTCCCAGCGTGGCGCCGGCGGTAAACGGGAAAGACTGGAAGTAGCTACCGTCATCCCCGCCAGGCGCCAGGCCCAGCGCCGCAAACACACCCGCCACGTAGTCGGTGGCAAGGCGAGCTCCCGGGGTGCCGGTCAGTCGCCCTTCCATGTCTTCGGCGGTGAGCCGCAAGAGGTGGGCCTCTGCATCCTCTGCAGTGATCGCTCCCTCGGTCTGCTCCAGGTTTACAGCCACGGGTGCGTTGGCCGCATTGCCGTCCAGGCCCAAAGCCTCGCGTGCAGCCGCATCGTTCCACTTGGCCAGGAAAATCTGGCTCTGGTTCTCGGCAGTGCGATTGGAAGTCCACGCCAGGTGCTGGCCATCTGGAGAAAACACCGGCAGGCCGTCAAACCCGTCGGTGAAGGTCACCCGGACCGGCTTATTGGCGCCCGCCGCATCCACCAGGTACAGCTCGAAGTTGGCAAAACCCTGCTCGTTGGACGCAAATATCAGGTAGTCGCCACTGGGGTGAAAATAAGGCGCCCACGACATGTAGCCGCTGTTGGTGAGCTGGCGCTCCTCGCCTGTGGCCAGGTCCATGGTGAAGATTTCGGCGGTGGCGCCATCTTCCGAGAACCGCCGCCAGGTGATCTGTGACCCATCGGGGCTGAAGAATGGCCCGCCGTCATAGCCCGGTGAATCGGTAAGACGCCGAACATCGCTGCCATCGGCATTCATCAGGTAGAGGTCCATCATGTACGAGGGGTCGTGCTCGAAAATTTTTGCCTCTTCAGCACTCATTTCGCCGTTATAGGCGCGCCGGTTGGAAGCAAAGGCAATCAGCTGGCCATCGGGCGAGTAGGAACCCTCGGCGTCATAACCCAGCGCGTTGGTCAGGTTGGTGCGCGCGCCGGTATCAAGATCGTGGGCATACACTTCGAAATGCTCGTCGTAGTCCCAGGAATAACGCCGCTGCTGGCCAGATTCGCGGAACTCGATCTCCTCGCGCATCTTGTCCCGCGCCCGCGGGTCATCGTGGGTGGATGCGTACAACACCCGGTCACCCTCGGGGTGAATCCAGGCGCAGGTCGTTTTACCATGCCCCGGCGACATCTGCTCCACGTCACCGGTTTCCAGGTCCATCAGGAAGATCTGGTAGAACGGATTTTGCGGGTCACGCTCGGACTGGAAGATGAGCTGCGCACCGTCCGCGGAGTAATAGCCTTCACCGGCCCGGCGGCCTTCAAAAGTGAGCTGGCGGGTTCCTTCCAGGAACCGGCTTTCTTCATCGTTGGCAGAAACAGTGGCCAGCGGCAACAGGCTGCCAAGCAGCAGCAATAACGAGGTCAGGTAAGGCATCGGGATCGAAGCACTCCGGGGTGATTTCTGGGTATCGGGCAGGGGCAAAATTATAGTGCACCTGGCACTGCAGGGGCACGCAGGCGACAGTTGCGCAGCCGCGCCACAGCGGTTGTGTCATGATCTGACCACTGCAACCGGGAGAACCCCATGCTCGACCGCCTGGAATTCCGCCTGAAGCGCATTCGTGAGAAGCTGTGGGTAAAGCCCCTGTTTATCGCCGTACTTTCGGTGGTAGGTGCATTCCTGGCCAAGTCGGCCGACCACATCCCGTTTATCGAGATTGCGCCGGAGGTTTCCGAGGGAACTGTCGAGACCCTGCTGAAGGTAATCTCCTCCAGCATGCTGGTCATCGCCACTTTTGCTGTGGCCTCGATGGTGTCCGCCTACCAGGCCGCCAGCAGCACCGCCACGCCACGCACCTTTCCGCTGATCATCGCAGACGATGTGTCGCAGAATGCGCTTTCCACGTTTATCGGCGCATTCATCTATTCCATCGTCGCCCTGATTTCCCTGCTCAACGGCTTCTACGGGCCCGCCGGCCGCTTCGCACTGTTCGTCTTCACCCTGGCCGTATTCGCTGCGGTCATTCTCACCTTCGTGCACTGGACCGACCGCATTGCCCGCCTTGGCCGGTTGGGAGCCACGATCGACAAGGTTGAGACCGCAGCCCGCGAGGCCATGGAGCGGCGCAAAAAACGCCCCTGCCTGGGTGGCGTCCCGTTCGTTGCCGCAGAAAACAAAGACCAGTCTGAAGAAGGCAACGCCGTGCTGGGCGACTACATCGGCTACGTGCAGCGCATCGAGATGGACCAACTGCAGAAACAGGCCGAACAGTACGAATGCGAGATCACGGTACGCGCCCTGCCCGGCGCGTTTGTCTCGCCGGATCAGCCGCTGGCCTGGGTGCACAGCAAGGACGGCGCACTCGATGATGAGCTGGAAAAATGCATTCGCGAGGCTTTCGTGGTGGGCGACGACCGCCTGTTCGATGATGACCCGCGTTTCGGCGTCATTGTGCTGGCGGAAATTGCCAGCCGCGCGCTTTCGCCGGCAGTGAACGATCCGGGCACCGCCATCGACATCATCGGCACCCTGGTGCGGTTGTTCGCCAACTGGAGTGAAGAGCCCGAGGAAGACGAGGAGTGCGAGTTCAACCGGGTGAACGTGCCGCCGATCGCCATCGACGACCTGTTCGATGACGCCTTCACCGGCATTGCCCGCGACGGCGCCGCCAGCATCGAGGTGGCCGTTCGTCTGCAAAAGGCCCTCAAGGCGCTGGCCTCATCAGGTGACGAAGCCTTGGAAGCAGCCGCCAGGCGCCACAGCAAGCTGGCGCTCGAGCGTGCGAGGCTGGCGATGGAACTGGCCGACGATATTGAACGGCTGGAGATTGTTTACCACGATTAGTCCAACTTTTGGATACCGTGATTGAACATGTAGCCCAGCCAAGTTACTGATCCACCGGGCAGTGGTGCATAATCACATGCATGCAACTAAGGGACTACTTGCAGCGAATTCACTGGGTGGGCGACACGCGGCCAACGCTTGAGACGCTGGATGGGCTGATGCGCGCCCAAAATCACAACGTGCCGTTTGAGAACATCGACATCCAGATGGGCGTGCCGCTCACAACGGACGTGGAGGCGGCCTTCGAAAAGATCGTCCACCGCAAACGCGGCGGCTGGTGCTACGAGCACAATGGCGTGCTGGGCTGGGCCCTTGCGGAAATGGGCTTTGAAGTGCGGCGTATCTCGGCATCGGTGATGCGCCAGTCGGTTGGCGCCAACGCTCATGCCAACCACCTCACCCTCATTGCCAGGCTTCCTGGCGAGGATACCCCCTGGCTGGTTGACGCCGGCTTCGGTGGCAGCCTGCTTCATCCATTGCCGCTGAAGGAAAGCAGCGCCCATCATTCACCCTTTGACGTGGGGCTGCGAAGACTGGACGACGGCCATTGGCAATTCTGGGAGAACCTGGGAAAGGGCGAAATCACCTTTGATTTCAAAGATGCCCCCGCCGATGAGCGTGGCATGGCGGAACGCTGCCACTACCTTCAGACGGACGAGGACTCGAGCTTCGTTAAGAGGCTGGTGTGCGAACTGCGCCGCCCGGATGCCCACCTTTCACTGCGTGGCCGGGTGCTGCGAGAAACCACGGATGAAGGAGTATCCGAACGGCTGCTGGATTCAGCCGACGAACTGCTTGCAGTGCTTAAAGATGAACTCAAGGTGGATGCACCGCAGGTGGCCAGCCTGTGGGGACGAATCTGCGAACAGCACGAGGTGTTTGTCGCCCAATCCTGAGCCAGGGCGATCTCAACGAACCTGCGACCGAACTGTTCGGCGTTGCCGACCGCGCCGGTTCGCTGGAACCGGGCAAGTGGGCGGACGTGGTGGCGGATCCCGGCACCCCCCTGGAAGACATCACGGTGCTGGAGCGCGTACGGTTCGTAATGGAAGAGGGGCAGATTTACCGGTTTGATCCACGCTAGAGCGCGCCCTTGCTGCCGACCCCCGGCTCAATTCGCATCCACCACCCCTCGGCGGGGTAGGCGTTTTCGATAAATTCGGCGAATGCGCGCACCCGCGCCGGCAAGTAGCGGTTTTGCGGATACACCAGGACCACCGGCTGGGCCAGGGCGATAAACTGCGTGAGCACCGGCACCAGACGATTTTCCATCACCTGCTTGCAGACCAGCACATCGGGCACCTGCGCCAGCCCGATCCCGGCCGCCGCAGCGCTGGCCGCGGCGTCCAGCGAGTTGACGCAAAGGCTGCCGTTGGGCTGGTGATTCACCACCGCCCGGTCACGGTAGAAATACCACTCCCGCCCACGTCCGCTTGAGGGCGACACAAAGCGAATACAGTTGTGATCATCCAGCGCGTCAATGCTCTGCGGCGTGCCGTACGTTTCCAGGTAGCCGGGCGCAGCGCAGGTTAACCAGCGCGCCTTCATCACCTTGCGCGCAACCAGCGGCGCATCAGCGGGAATATCAGAACCGCGCAGGGCGCAATCAATCCCCTCTTCAACCAGGTTCACCGCGCGATCGGTGACGATAACGTCCACGCTGAGATCCGGGTGCAGGGTCATGAATTCGTGCAACAGGGGAAAGAACGCCATGGCCTCAAATGACTGGGCAATGGAAACGCGCAGGCGGCCCTTGGGCAGTCGCTGCATACCGGTAAGGTTGTCTTCGGCCTCTGCAATCTGCCCCAGGATGCGAACACAGTCCTGGTAATACGCACCGCCTTCCTCGGTAAGGCTCAGGCGCCGGGTGGTGCGGTTTAGCAAGCGAATGCCCAGGCGCTTCTCGAGTTGCGACACAGCCGCGGTGACCGAGGCGGGTGAGAGACCAAGATCATCGGCAGCGCGCACGAACGCACCGTGCTCGACCACCCTGACAAAGACCTGCATGCAGTGAAGCTGGTCCATCGGATTATTCCGCAAAACCAAACAATCAATTCGGCCCGGCCCTGTTTTTTGCGGGCCCTTGGGGGAATACATTGCGCCTGAGACGGTGATGGCGTCAATAGCCCTCACAAGCAAACGTAATGAGAACAGTTTTCCTCACATGGCTACTTGCCTGGCTGCCCTTTGCCGCAGCCAGCGGCGCGGATGCGCCCGCCACAAGGCTTGGTGATACCGGGTTATACCTGCCCGGAACGCTGCAAGCTGACCCGGCCCACATGGCAATCTCACCGCAGTATCCCCTGTGGTCAGATGGAGCCAGGAAACGGCGCTGGCTTTCGATTCCACAAGGCGCGCAAATTGACGCCAGCGATCCGGACCGGTGGGTGTTTCCGGTTGGAACCCGGGCCTGGAAAGAATTTGGCTACAGCCAGCCGATCGAAACCCGCATGATCGAGCGCCTGGAAAGCGGACAGTGGCGCTATTTGACCTACGTTTGGAATGCAGAAGGCAGCGAGGCGCTGCTTGCGCCCGCTGAGGGCATCAGCCGCCACCTGGCCAGCGATGCCCCGGGTGGGCGTTACCCGATTCCCTCGCAGGAAGATTGCCTGGCTTGCCACGACGGTGGCGCCGGCCCTTTGCTGGGCGTGAGCGCGCTGCAACTCTCCCCGGACCGCGACCCGTTGGCGCCGCATGCGGAAACGCCACCACAACCCTCTACCAACCTGGTCCGGCTCAGTGAACTGAACCTGCTCAGCAACTTCCCGCCGGAATTGCTGGACAACCCGCCACGCATTCCCGCCGCATCACCGGTCACCCGGGCAGCGCTGGGCTACCTGCATGGCAACTGCGGGGCATGCCACAACGACAACGGCTCGCTGGCCGACCTGGACCTGGTGCTGCTCCAGTCAGCCGCCCGCCCTGAAGCTGGATTGCAGCGCAGCCTGCAAACACTGGTTGGCGTGGCCGCCGACGAAGTGGCGGACGGCGTAAGCCTGCGCGTGCTGCCCGGGCACCCTGCGCACAGCGCACTGGCCTTTCGCCTGCGTACACGAAACCCGATCGCACAGATGCCGCCCCTGGGGCGTCGCGTGCCGGACATCGAAGCCATCGCCCTGGTGGAGCGCTGGATTCAACTGGAAACATCCAAGCAGTTTGGAATGGAGCAACAACCATGAAACCTCGAACCATGAGAAATCGACCCATGAAAACCCAAACCTGGGCCGCTGCCCTGGTGGCGCTTGCATTGCCTGCCACGCTCGCCGCGCCGATGATCCTGGCACAGGAGCCGGTCATGGCCCCGCACCGCGCAGCCACCAGTGGCGAGCCAGTCGCGCTAGATCTTGTAGAGCGCGGGAAATACATCGTCAGCACCTCCGGCTGCCATGACTGCCATACACCCTTCATGATGGGGCCCAACGGGCCGGAACCGGATATGAGCCGGGCGCTTTCCGGGCACCCCCAGGATCTGCTGATGCCTACCCCGCCAGTCTTGCCTGCCGGGCCGTGGCAAATCGTGGTTTCCGGAACCGCCACCGCGCACGCCGGCCCCTGGGGCGTGACCTATACCGCCAACCTCACCCCCGATGCCGAAACCGGGCTGGGTAAATGGACCATGCAACAGTTCGTCGACACCATTCGAACCGGCCGCCGGCTGGGCCGCGGACGTGAAATTCTGCCCCCCATGCCTATCCCGGTGTACCGCAACCTGACCGACGCCGACCTGGAGGCAGTGTTTGCCTACCTGCAGTCCATTCCGGCGATAAGTAACAAGGTGCCGGACCCGATCGTGGCCGAGGAGGTGCTGGAACTGGAGGCGCCGGGCGAAACCGCTGAAAAGTAGCCGTACGGCGGGGTACGGGCCGGCTGAAGTTTTCAAATGGTCTTCTATACTCAGGAGTAACGAAGAAAGTTTGAATACCCTCTTCTCGCCATAGAAGGAATCGGCTCATGATGCACCGAGCGATCGTGTCGACCCTCAGCCTGCTGCTGTCCGCCGTGGTGTACGCCCAACCTACCAACACCACGTTCACTTACCAGGGAGAACTTCATGACACCGGCGCGCCGGCCGATGGCATGTACAACATGGAGTTCTCGCTGTGGTCCGATGCGGTGGCCGGCTCGGATATTGGCGGAGGCGCCATCGCCGAACTGGTCACCGTCACCGAGGGCGTGTTTACCGTTCACCTGGATTTCGGGGTGTCGGCATTCTCGATGGCGCCACGCTGGCTGGAAATTACGGTCGAGGGGGTCACGCTCGATCCACGCCAACCGCTGACCCGCGCGCCGTACGCCATCCAGACACGGGGCATCTTCGTCAACGACAGCCAGTACGTGGGCCTCGGCACCACCAACCCGCAACTCAGGCTCGATATCCATGGCCCGGGCTTCCCAGGGGCCTTTATCAGGCTTAACGGCATACCTGGCGGAGCAAACGAGGATGCGGGGATCAATTTTTCGCGGGACGGTACGCTGAAATGGCACCTGTTCAGCCAAAGCGCTGACGACGGGTTCAATATTCGCAACGACGTCTTCCAGCCGGTGTTTTACGCCAACCAGGATCGCCATATCGGCCTGGGCATGAATACGCCGACGCTGCAGGCTCAGGTGCATGTGCGCGACCAGGTGGGTGACAACTTCGGCGTACTGGTTGACTCGCTCGGCGTACCGCTCAGCTCCATTGGTCTGCACGCGGGCCCAGCAGGATACTCAAGCATCGCCAAGAACACGTTTTTCAATGGCGAATGGCATCCGTTCGACGAGCTGGGTGGCGCGTTTCTGCAGCAGGTTGAGCCTTCCGGCGTGGTCAACATCATGAACGCGCCGGCCGGAGCCGGCCCCATCGAGTGGCAGAACGCCCTGCACATTGACGTGGATGGAAAAGTTCGCGTCGGCGGCACCGGGTTCATCAACAACAATCACCAGTTCACCGTCCACGTCGACACCGACTCCAACGCCTACGGCGGCATGAGCGTGAATACTGACGATACCGGTGGTCGGCCGTTTTACGGCTTTGCCACTGGAAACATCATTCATAGCTGGATCTATCTGAATGGCACTGATGACATACTGCATGTAAACCACGACGGCCAAAGCCGTATAGCAGTGAATCCCGGTGGGAATGTGGGCATAGCCACCGGTAGCAGCAACGCCGACTTCCTTTTGCACGTGAACGGCTCGGCCGGTAAACCGGGCGGTGGTTCGTGGTCGGTGGCCTCGGACGTTCGCCTGAAAGAGAACATTCAAACGCTCGAAGGTGCTCTTGAGCAATTGCTGGCGCTGCGCGGCGTGAGCTTTGAATATCGTGATCCGCAAGCCATCCACGAACTGGAGGGTCGCCGTGTGGGCATGGTGGCCCAGGAAGTGGAGGCGGTGTTCCCCGACTGGGTGGATGAGCGCAATGATGGCTACAAGGCGCTCACCTTCCGCGGCTTCGAGGCCATCACCGTTGAAGCCCTGCGCGAACTGCACACCCGCAACCAGGCGCTGGAAGCCCAGAACAGCCAGCTGGAGCGTAGGCTGGAGTTGCTGGCAACCCGCCTAGAGGCGGTGCTTGGACACCTGGAGACGACACCCGCAAGCAGCAACAAGCTCCCCGACGCCAAATAAAACGGTAAACAGGCCGTTAAAATACAGCCAGGAATTTTTTCCCGGCAGGCAGTGGGAGCTATGGATGACAAAACGGTACTTGCGCGCAGTCTGCGCATGCGTCTTTGTGACGATCGTGGTTGGATGTGGCACCACACCCAGGCACCAGCCAAGAAGCGAACCGCCACGCGACCCGCTTGCCAACACGGACAACTCACCAGCCACGACATTCAGGGCGCCTTCGACCACGCCCCAGTCGTGCAGCCCGCCGCCAGCAGGGCCATTCGGCGACATTGCCTATAGCGGCATCATCAAGACTGGCGAAAGGCAATGGTTGTACCTTCGTGATACCAAAACCTGCCTGGCCGCGGAGTGGTCGCTCACCAACCAGTATTTCGGCTTCGTAACCAGCGCAAACGGCTCGCTCACTGGCACAGAGGTCGCGCTAAAGGCCGACAAGACGCCCGCCTCGGCCCTTCCGCATGACCTGGAGGCGTTCTGCTTGCTGGAGACACACGCTCCGCACAAGGGCGCCGGGCGCAGCGACCGGCTTGAATTGCTGGCCGTGGAAAGTGGCGGCTATGAACCGGCAACCAGCCGGAGAATATTCAAACTGGCACTTACCCACCGTGGCGGAGCGTGGAAGGCGGAGATGGTCGGCCAGCCGGTCAGCTACCACGACCATGTCATCCACGCAAAGGGCGTGCCCGCCGGCTTCGAGGTTGAAGGCATGCTGTGCGATGCGCTTGGCGAAAACCGTTACGCGGTAACGCTTGCCAGCCGCGGGCGTCATGAGGTGGTCGAAAAGCAGCAAGCCGGTGGATACAACGGCGGCCTGCTCAACGTGATTGTCGACTTTGACGCGGGCCGAGTCGAGACCGGCCAGCCCGGCTACACCGAGATCGAAGCACCGAAGTGCAGCGTGCCCGAAGGCTCCGAAGTCATCAACGGCGAATGGCGCGATATTTCAGACCTGTATCGCACCGAAGGGGCCGTCTGGGCAGCTTCGGTATTCGAAGGAGAGATTGCGAACCAGGCAGCGCACAAGTCCAGCGGTACGAGCTATTTTTGCTCGACCATCTACAAGCTCTGTGACCAGGGAAATTGCGCCGATCTGATGCGCGCGCCGGCCACCCGCTCAACAACCGCTTTTGAGTTTTCCGGCCGTAAAATTGAAGGCCTGCACCAGGGCGCCACTGCAGGCAGCTTCGCAATCGCATCCGACGAGGAAACCACCGGCGCCATCGATGTCATTGTGCCTGGAACATGCAAGGGTACCTGCGAAATGCCCCTGAAGGTTGGGCGGCCGACCACGCCAGTGACACGCGCACCGGGTCAGTAAGGCAACCCGGCGCGGGTCTCTGCTCAGTAGTGGGGCGGCACCTCGTGGCCACCGCCCCCGGCGGCCGCGGCATCGGCGAGGTTTTCGATGCGCAGCTCCAGGTTGGCCAGGCGCGCTTGCAGGTCCGCAATCAGCCGATCCTGGCGCGCCACCACCTCGTTCAGTCGCTCAACCAGGTCGTCCTGGAACGCCAGGCGGCTTTCCAGTTCTTCCAGCCTTTCCGCGGAAATTGCACCTTCACTCATTACTTGTCGGCTCCATCTGCTACTGACACCAAAATTTAAGCTCCACACGCTAAACTGTACACGCCGCGAGGGAGCGGCCCGGCCACTCTATCAATTGTGCCGCGCATCAAGGGAGTCCACATGTCGTCTGCTAACCACAAATCATTTTTCCTTTCCTTGCTTGGCTGCCTGGTTTTTGGATCAGCTACTGCTTACACCCCGGTTGCGGTTGCTGAGGATGAACCCCTGGGCTGCGTGGTTGGCGAAGGGCTGTGGGGCGCCGGCCCGCCATCCGACCTCGAGTACTGGAGCGATGTTGGCGAGGAACTGCTGCTGGTAGGCGCCGGAGCAGAGCTGGTGGTGTTCGACATCGAAACACCAGCAACGCCAGTGGAACTCGGGCGCGTAACCGTGGATCACCAGGTCACCAGCGTTTCCGTTTCCGCCGATGGCTCCATGGCCTCGGTTTCCGACTGGTTCGACAATGTCACGCTGGTGGACATCAGCAATCGCAGCATGCCGGCCAAGCGTGGGACTTACGCCTGGGCGGGCCTGCAGCAACCCACCGGCATGGCATTCGATGGCGACCACCTTTTTGTCGCCGTGCGCACCGTTGGCCTGACCGTGCTCGACATCAGTGATCCCGACACGCCGACCTTCGTCGCCAACTCGGGCGGCACGGTATCTGATTTCGTGTTCGATGTTGCGCTGCGCGGCAACTACGCCTACCTGGGGCAGAGCGACGATGGCGTGCAGATTGTGGATATCAGCAACCCGGCCAGCCCCAGCGTGGTGGGTAACCACGCCGCATCGGTTGGCGCCGGGCAGATCACCATCGACGGGGCGCGCGCCTACGTCGCCGCCGGTTTCCATCATTGAAATCCCTGACCAGACCAACGAGGAAGGCGACAGCGTGAATTTCGACGTGTCACCGCACTTCGAAGAGCCGGACGGCGACCCGTTGCGGTTTGAAGCCGGAAACCTGCCCGCTGGCCTGGTGATAGACGAGGACAGCGGCGTTATCAGCGGCACCATCGAGCTGGGCGCCGAGGGCTTTTATCCCGTGCTCATCCTGGTCTACGACCCGGAAAACGAATCCACCGGGCAAACCTTCAACTGGACCGTTGACGAGATCGATACCTCGATCTTCCGCAGTGGTTTTGAGTAGAAGCAAGCGCGTAACAGGCGTGAAACAGAACGAACCGGCGTGGCTTGTTATACTGCACGCCGTCAAGGGGATTCGCTCTTAAAGGGTCTCTGAACAAAAACGTCGAAAAACCTGAGCTTTTAGGAGTGTGTGTCATGTCCAAGCTGCGCTTTGGTGCGTGTTCTATTGTCTTGTCCCTTCTGTTTCTTACCGCCGCCAGCCCTGCCCTGGCCGGTGGACCCGACCGGATCGTCGCCATCAGCAGCCCCACGGTGCTGGAAGGCAACTTTGGCTTCACGACCATGACGTTTGTGATGTCGGCCGAGTGCAACATGGGAACGAATACGCAGGTGAGCTGGGGCTTGAACGATGTTACGGCGAGCACTGCCGACAACGATTACGTGGACGTGACGCCGGGCAACCCCGCACCGGGAATCGTAGACGTCTGCTCAAGCCCCTCTGGCCCCACCGACTACAACCTCACTGTGCAGGTTCTCGGTGACACCGTCTTTGAACCGGATGAAACCCTTGAGTTCGAGATCACCAACACCTCGGTCGGTAGCCCCAGTTTCTTCGTTGATGTTTCAACCGCCATCGGCACCATTCTCAACGACGACGCTGAACAGGGCACGATCCTGCTGCAAAAGGCCGTCGACCAGGGTAACCCTTCCGCCCCCAACCAGAACTTCACGCTTGATCTCACCATGGTGGGCCTGGGAACTATATGCACCAGCTCTACCGTCACGGCCGGCTCAAACGTCGAATGCGTGCTGCCTGCCGGCAGCTACACCGTCAGGGAACCCAGTATTCCTTCTGGCTGGACCCTTGATGACATTTCCTGCACCTCGGAGGATGGCACTTCGACATTCGGCACCTTCACTCCGGGCGACACCACGCTTTCGGTAGATCTCGGTGAGGGCGATGAAGTCCTGTGCACCTTCCTGAATAACTTCTCCGGCGCCGACCTTTCGGTTACCAAAACGGACAGCGTCGACCCGGTTGCGGCCGGCGCCAACCTGACGTACACGGTAACGGTATCCAATGCCGGGCCGGCAGACGCAACCAACGTGGTTGCCACAGACACACTGCCCCTGGGGCTAAGCCTGGTAGCAACTTCCGGCTGCGCTGAAGACCCGGTCGCCGTACCGGCCTGCACCCTGGGCACCATCCCCTCTGGTGGCAGCGCGCAGTACACCATCGAGGTTGCGGTTGATCCGGACCTGCTCGGCGGCGTAACGCTGAGCAACAGCGTTTCGGTCACCTCGGACACCCCGGATCCAACGCCTGGCAATGACTCTGCCACTGAAGGCACCATCGTGGTTCGCGAAGTGGATCTCGAGGCGAGCAGCATGGAGTCGATCGAACCGGTCATCGCAGGCTCAGGCCCGGACAACCTGGTGCACACCATCACCATAACCAACAACGGACCCAGCAGCGGCAGCTTCAATGCCTCCGGGTCGGCCGTTGCACCTGCGGGTGTGACCTGTGTCATTGAACTGTCGGAGTTTGAAGGTGCAGAACTGGTAGCCGGTGAGGGGCCGAGTCTCTGCGCCTTTCAACTGATCACCGGCGGATTGCCCGCTGGCGCTTCCGTTACTCTCACGCTGACATTCAACGTGGGCCCATCCGTATCGACAGGCACGGACACCATTGTCAGCACCGCAACCATTGAATCCAGTGCCGAAACGGAAACCGACCCCAGCAACAACAGCACTTCCATTGCCACATCGGTCGGCCGCGAGATTGATCTCGTGGTCACCAAGACCGATAACCCGGACCCTGTGGTTGCAGGTTTTGAAGCCGGTGGCCTGGAATACGTGGTGACGGTCACCAACAACGGCCCGTCCGATGGCGATGCTGTAGTCATCAACGACCCGGCCGCTTCACTGCCCGCGGGCGTAACCGTGGACAGCCACGTGGCCAGCGCCGGAACGTACGACAACACCAACTGGGTGGTCGACCTGCCCAGCGGCGCCAGCGAGACCCTGACCCTGACGGCTACTGTCGGCCCCAATGCGCCGCTGGGTGATGACGCTATTTCCAACACCGCGGCCGTTACCGGCTCGGGTGGCGGCGAGGTCATCATCAACCCGGGTGATGATTCCGCCACGGCAACCACCACGGTGCTGCCCACCACGGCCACCTGGACGGTGAGCAAGGACTTCCTGGATGATTCCGGAGCTTCCGTCACCGCCACCCTCAGCTGCTCATCCGGCACGGTGGTGACACCACCCGCCACGGTCTCTGAAGGCAATCCGGCCGACCTGACGGTGGAAGGCTTCCTGATGGGGCCGTTCGGAAACACCACCTGTGAAGTGACCGAAAGCGGCCTGCCGCCGGAGTACTTCCAGGTCTCGGCATCGGCGGATTGCGATGTGGACGGCGTGGCGCACGAGGACAACTTCGATTGCGCGTTCGTCAACGCACCAATCGCCGCAACCTTCGAGGTCACCAAGGACTTCTCTGATGACAACCCGGCCGAGGTTCGCGTGGTAATCGAATGCAACACCGGCCTGCCGTTGATGCAGGAAGCGCTGGTGTCCGAATTCGGCGCTCCGTTTGACCAGATCAGCTTCATCGTCCAGGACTTCGAGGTTGGCACGCTGGATTGCGAAATCTTCGAAGACCCCGTCCCGGCGGGCTACCAGGCCTCGTATGAAGCCAGCGCTGAAGACGACGCCCTGTACGGCGACCTCACCGATGACAACGCAGGGTGCTACTACAGCGACATCCAGACCGGAACCTATGCCTGCGACATCGAGAACAAGTTGTTGCCAGTCGAGGTCATCGTCAACAAGGAATGGATCGACGAGAACCCTGAATTCTCACTGCCAACCCAGG
>JAUIBE010000031.1 GCA_030428105.1 Gammaproteobacteria bacterium | reverse complement strand
TCAGCCACTGCGGACGAAGGACCACCGCCAATGCCATCGCCACCTCCAAGCGCCCCGTGGCCTTCACCCACACCGGCTGTTACGCGCTGGTGGAACACCCGCGTCACCGCACTGACGATGAGTTGCGCGCGGTTGCCGATACCGGCGGCGTAATCGGGATTTACGTGATGCCTTACCTCGCCCGGGGCGAGCAACCGACGGCGGCCGACGTCATCGCGCACATTGAACACGCCCTGGAAGTGGTTGGCGAAGCGCATGTATCGATTGGCACCGATGGCAACCTATCGCCAGCAACCCTGACAGACGAATACCGCGAGGAGTTTGCCGCCGGCACGCGGCGCAGGAAGGAGCTTGGCATTGCGGCGCCGTATGAAACCGAAACCGGCTACCTGTTCGCCAATGACCTGAACACTTCGCGCCGCTTTGAAACGCTTGCGGAAATGCTGCTCGACCGCGGCCACAGCGAAGAAACAGTCTCGGCCATCCTGGGCGGAAACCTGCTCAGGGTCTTCGAGCAGACATGGAGTTAGCCCCTACTGTTAGGGCCTGATCTCCAGCTGGCGACCTCGAGCCGGGACCGCAATCACTTCGCGTTGCGCGAAATACGCCTGCATCAACGCGGTAACCGTGTCGCCCCGTGAAATCTCGGGCAAATCTGCAAACACGGTATAAAGGTCGCCACCCTCGGCAACAAAGCCCGGTACCGCAACGCTGAACGTATCGGTATCGGCCACCGGCACGCCGTTGCGGGTGAGTGCAACCAGCCTGCTGCCATCGGGCAATGACAGGTCATAAGCCGTTTGCAGGCCGCTGATCTGCATCAGGCCGCGCTCCAGGGTGAAGGATTGTTCAAAAACCGTCCGTAACTGCGCGCCGTTAAGACGTTTTACGATCACATCGTCAACAAAAGGATAGGTATCCAGCAGGTCAACCAGCCTGATTTCGCCACCGGGCAGATCCTTGCGCAGGCTGCCACTGTGGATCATTCCGATATCGGATCCGGTCATCTCGGCGAACGCGTCAGCAAACAGGTTGCCCACATCCGATTCTTCGATGTAACGCCTGAACATCCAGGCCTCAGAGCGCCCAACAACGTCTAATAACTCCGGAAATTTATTTCGGTAATTGACGAGCTTGGCCATGATCCGCGGGTCCGGTTGAAGGCCATCCGAATCAACTGGAACCAGGCGACCACTAAAGGTTTCGATGCTGCCAGTTACACCATCCAGTTCAAGCTGTAGGTAGCCGAGGTGGGTCGCCTGGCCATAGGTCTGCATGATGATGGTGCCGGTTTGCGGGTGCACTACTGGCTCAGGCGTGCCCGCATCGGCATGCCCGGCAAACAACACATCAACGCCTTGAACGGCGCCGGCCAGCGCGATATCGGCGTCAATATCACGCTGCAGGCGCGGGTCGCTCTCTGCGTCGGTCTGCATGGGCGCGGTTTTGCCCTGGTGAGTAAGCAGCACCACCAGGTCAACGTCATCGCGCAATTCATCAACGGACTCTTGCACCAGTGGTGCAGGATCGCGCACGTCCAGCGGCGCAATAAATGACGGAATAATGGCCGAAACCGCATCGGTCCCCATAATGCCAATGACGGCAATTCGTACGCCGTTTCGCTCGATAACGGTGTGGGCCTGGGCGTAAGGATGATCGGTGCCCCGGTAAAACAGGTTGGCCCCGAGCACCGGGAACGAGGCGCGGTTTTTCTGCCAGGCAAACACCTCGTGGCCGTATTCAAACTCGTGGTTGCCAATGGCCATGGCGTCGTAGCCCATTGTCGCCATCAACTCGAATGCCAGGCGCCCCTCGGTAAGCTTGGCCAGCGCACCGGTAAAGATATCGCCTGAATCGAACAGGAATGCATTGGGTTCGGTTTCGCGGATGCGGTTGACCAGGGTGGACAGTTCCGCAATGCCGCCGATGTTCTCGTAGTCATCCAACCAGAAGGCTGGAATGGGGTCGTAGGCACTTTCAACATCGTTGGTGAACAGCAAGGTAACCGTGCGTGGTTCCGCCGCCAATAGCGGGGCAGAAAACGATATCGAAAGCAGGAATATCAGTACTTTACGAGTAGCACCTCCAAAGTTACTCACGCGACTGGCCGGCCAGGTTGAACTGGCCTTTTTCCTTTACCCGAATGGGCACCGACCAGCCGCCGGTGTCCAGCTTGGCCTCAAACTCGTAGTTCACCGCATCACTGGTATTTCCAACCAGGCCAGTCAACAGTCGAATGCCACCCAGCAGGTTGGGCTGTGCGGTTAACGTCAGCGTGGTTTCGCTATACGGCTCGACCGTGGGGAAGTCCTTGCCCACGCCTTTGACCAGTTCCTGACCCTCGATACTGATGGTGTAAACCACACCATGCAGTTCCAGCGGTGAACGACTGGGGTTGATTACACCCAGGCCAATCTGGAAACCGGGCACCCCGCCTTCACCGGACATGGGCTGGAATGATTTCAGGACCACCGTGGGCTTTTCATCGTAAGGGCTCATCGAGGCGCACGAAACCAGGCCGAGAGCCGCAACGTACACGCAAAAAAGTTTCAATATTTTTCTGGCCTTGCCAGTCATTGGCTGTGCGCGGCCAGTGTTCGATGTGGATTTCATAAGCACAGTGTAGCCAAAGTTTGCCAATGTGCTCTACAAGCGGTGATGGGCGAGTTCGAACGGAACTCTGGGCCTGCCCAAACGCTCACCTGTCTCCGCAA
Source organism: Gammaproteobacteria bacterium (assembly GCA_030428105.1). GTDB lineage: Bacteria > Pseudomonadota > Gammaproteobacteria > Xanthomonadales > SZUA-36 > JAUIBE01. The sequence goes on along the minus strand of JAUIBE010000031.1, from coordinate 30,191 downwards.
ACACGTGAACGCTAAAATGCTCCAATCTAAATACTCACTCCAGGAGCACCCATGAAATACCTGCACACCATGATCCGGGTCAGCGACCTGGACGCCACGCTCGATTTTTTCTGCAACAAGCTGGGCCTGGTCGAGGTCGAGCGAAAAGACTTTCCCGATGCGAAGTTCACCCTGGTTTTCCTGACCGCGCCAGAAGACGTGGAGCGCTTCAAGAACGACTGGGCGCCAGCCATTGAACTGACTTACAACTACGGGGAGTCCGGCTATGACGAAGGCCGCAATTTCGGCCACCTGGCGTTTGAAGTGGACGATATTTACGCTGCGTGCGAGAAATTGGCCGACGGAGGCGTTACCATCAACCGCCCCCCACACGATGGACGCATGGCCTTTGTACGCTCACCTGACAATATCTCCGTTGAGTTGCTCCAAAAGGGCGACCCGCTCGAACCCCGTGAACCCTGGACCTCGATGGGCAATACCGGCACCTGGTAGTCACTTTGTCAGGCGAACTGCCGATGTCTGACAAGCTGCTTGGATCCCTGCGCCGCATCGTCGGCGAAGATGGAGCGCTGGACAGCGAGGCCATGGCGCAGCGCGCCTCCAGCTACTGGGACCCTACCCCGCTGCGCGCACGGGCGCTGGTCCGGCCACGCACCACGGAAGAAGTCAGCGCGGTTTTGAAGCTGTGCTGTGAGCTGGGCCAGCCGGTGGTCACACACGGCGGCCTGACCGGCTGCGTGGAAGGCGCCGGCGCCAGCGGCGAAGAGGTGATCATCTCGCTTGAACGGATGAACGCCATCGAGGAAATCGAGCCCATCGGCCGTACCGCCACGGTACAGGCTGGCGCCGTGTTACAGCAGGTGCAGGAGGCGGTTGCCGAGCAGAACCTGCTGTTCCCGCTCGACCTTGGCGCGCGCGGCTCGTGCACCATCGGCGGCAACGTCGCCACCAATGCCGGCGGCATCAACGTGATCCGCCACGGCATGATGCGCGAGCTGGTGCTGGGCCTGGAGGCCGTTCTGGCCGACGGCACCGTGGTATCGAGCATGAACCACATGCTCAAGAACAACGCGGGTTACGACCTCAAGCAACTGTTTATTGGCAGCGAAGGAACGCTTGGCGTGGTCACCCGCGCCGTGTTGAAACTCAAGGAAGCCCCTTCCAGCCACATCAGCGCACTGGTGGCGCTGGAAACCTTCGACCAGGTGGCCCAGCTACTCAAATTCATGGAACAGCGCCTGGGTGGCCACCTGAATGCCTACGAGGTGATGTGGGGCAACTATTTCCGCGCGGTTACCGAACCGGGCTTCCACCGCGCGCCGATGGACCGCGATTACCCGTTCTACGTGGTGATGGAAGCCAGCGGCTCAGGCGCCGACGGCGATGAAGACTGGTTCATGGGCATCCTCGAAGCCGCGGTCGAACAGGATTTGATCGTCGACGCGATCCTGCCCAAGTCCGAGGCTGAGCGAGACGCTATCTGGGGAATCCGCGAGGACTTCGAGGCCATCACCAACATCCACCCCACCTTCCTGTACGACGTCAGCCTGCCGATTCGCCACATGGACGCCTACACGCGCGAGGTTGCCGAGTTGCTGGAAGCACAGTGGCCTGGTTGCAAGTGCTATGTCCTGGGCCATATCGGCGATGGCAACCTGCACTTTTTTGTCCAACCTGGCTTTGAGGGCGACGGTCTGCATGCGCTGTCCGACCAGGCCGTTTATACCCCGCTGAAGCAGTACAGTGGTTCAGTTTCCGCGGAACACGGCATCGGCACTGAAAAGAAGAAGTGGCTGCCCAGCTCCCGCAACCCCGCCGAGTTGGCCCTGATGCGCCAGCTCAAGCGCTCCCTGGACCCGAATAATTTGCTGAATCCCGGCAAGGTCATAGATTTGTAGGAGCGACCTTCAGGTCGCGACCTGAAGGTCGCTCCTACCACTTAGTTGGATTTGCGAATGGCAATATCGCCGTTCAGGGTTTTCATCTTGATCACCGGGCCGCCACCGCCCAGCTTCGCCACGATCACGCTTTCCACCTTCACTTCTACCCCGCCGCGGTTGTCTTCGCGGGTCACCACCGGTCGGGAAGGAACCACGTCCACCTCGAAGTCGGAAGTGATCTCGCCCTCGGCGCTGTCAATGTGCAGTTCTGCGCCAGCGCCAGCGGGCAGGCCCAGCACCAGGTCGCCATTGACCGAGTTGAAGGACATTACCTCGCTGCCTTCCATCTGCGTAAAGCGTACATCGATGGTGTCGTTTACCGACTCGGCTATCACCGAGCCAGTAATGCCATGGGCCGTGATCGGGCCGTTGATGTTGGTGAGCTGCAGGGCGCCGGTGATGTTGCTTACCTCGATCACGCCGTCGTTCACCGTCTCGAGCTCCAGGTCGGCGCGCTGCGGCACCCTGGCCACCACCCGCACCTGGTTGGCGCGCCAGTCGGTGTCCAGCGAAATACGGTTATCGCGCTCTTCCACCTCCACGCTGTAGGCGCCGATGCTCAGGTTCTTGGTGCCCGAGGGGGTGATGATCTTGCGCGAGCCTTCCATCACGGAAACCTCGAACTGGGCATCCTCGCGGTTTTCGCCGATCACCTCGATGTGGGCCGAAATGATGGAAATCTCCAGTTGCACCGGCTCACCCGGGCGCGACAAGGGGATATTGATTACCTGCGCATCATTGTCGGCCTGGGCATGAACGCCGGGGGCGAAAACCAGGAGCAGCAGCAAAGCCAGGATTGGGGAGCTGGCCGTTTTGAATAAAGTGTTCATGGGTATCTCCTTGAATATCAATCTTTAACTATTTTTTCTCGATGCGGACGTCGCCGTTCATGGACGCGATGCTGAACATCGGACCTCCGCCCGCCAGGCGTATCCCGGCGGCTTGTTCAATGCTGTAGACGTTGCGGCCGCCTTTTTGCTTGTGCTCGACGCGCGGCGCCAGGGAAAGCGGGTCTACCGGTAACTCGGTGCGCAGTTGACCGTTAAACAGGTCCATCGACACGTCGAGGCCGGAGCTTTCCGGCACCTGCACACGGATATCACCATTCACCGTCTCAATGCGGCAATCACTGGCCGGCGGGTTGGCGAAGCTAACGCTCACCTCGCCATTGACGCTTTCTACCGATTCACAGTTGGCGGCATTCACCACTCGAACCGGGCCGTTAACATTGCCGGCGCTTATCAAGCCACCGATGTCGCTGACTTCCACCTCGCCGTCTACCACCGTGCTGGCGTAGACCCGGGTGTTGGCGGGCACCCGCACCTCGAATTGATAGGTGACCTGGCAGTCGTCGCAGCGGTCGTGGCCATGCCATCTGCGGCCCTGGTCACCGACCCGCACATCAACGCCGTTGGCGTCGGCGGCAATGTTCAGCTTGAGCACTTCCAGCGAGCGTTCGTACATCTCCTGGTTGCGCGCGGAACGATGCTCGCTGATCGAAAGGGTGATCTCTCCATCCTTGCCGGGCAGCACGCGCACGTCGCCCCAGATATTGCGGATCTCGAGGGTGGGCTCGGCGGCCGTAACCGCGAAGGTTTCGGTCCAGGCATCACGGGTCTCGACATCGGCCATGGCCTTTCCTGCGAAACCAGTCGCCAACGCGCAGGCGCCAGCCAGTGACAAAAGATTCAAGCGGGTATTCATATCGATTGGCTCCTCAGAGACCCTTGTACGTGACGCACCAGGTCGGGATGCAGGCGGCCCTCATCCGCCAGTTGTTGAAGTTGGCGCACCTGGGCGGCATTGCCGTGGCGCAGCACCAGGTCGACCAGTGAGAGTTGAACGATGGGCGAATCGGAGGCTTGCAACAGCGCCATCACACCCTCGCCGATCACGTCGGAATTCATCTGCGTGCCCAGCGCGTCAATGGCCGCGGCGCGCACTGCGGTGGACTGGTCCTGCGCGGCGCGATCGAGCAGCGCCATCGCAACCTGCTGATCGGTGGCGGCAATCTCGCCAGCATCCACCACGCCCTTCAGGCGGGTGCCTGGCGAGCCATCCTGCAAGCGGTCAAGCACCAGTTCACGCTGGATCAGCGCCAGGTTGTTTTCCAGAACCTGAAGGCGGTCGTCTTCGGCTGCGCCGCGCTGCATGATCTGTGCAAAGCCAAAACCCACCACCAGGCAGGCAGCAGCGGTCACCCAGCCAACGCCCTGCCCCAGGCCGAGCCAATCGCCCAACCGCTGAAACAGCCCCGGTTTGCTGGCCTCGTGCAGTTCGCTGTAGAACTTGCGCCGCAATTCGTTGGAAGGCTCGCCGCGTGGCAGGTCTTCCAGCGCCGCCCACAGTTTCTGCTCGGCGGGGTTCTGTGCTTCAAAATTGAGCTTTGAGTCTTTGTCACTCATCGAACGGTGCTCCGTTGATCTCGGCAAAGGCGAGATTGAGTTGTTGCATGGCTCGGTGCATGCGCACCCGCGCGGTGCCGGTTTTGCAGTCCAGCGCCTGGCCCAGTTCCTTGAACGAGTCGAATTCGAAACGGCCCAGCCAGATCACTTCCTGCAACTGCGCAGGCAGTGAAGCCAGGGCTTTTGTGAGGTTGCCCATGCGCTGTTGGCTTTCGGCCGACTGGTCGGCTGATATCTCGTCCACGTTGAGGGCGTCGGTGTATTCGTTGGGCTCGGCCGGTTCGCCATGGCGCTTGTTCTGGCGAATGTAGTCGTAGGTGGCGTTGCGGGCGATGTTGTACATCCAGCCCTTGAAGGTGCCATCGCCGCGAAACTTGGGCGCGGCCTTGAGAATCTTGATAAAGACTTCCTGCGCCACGTCTTCGGCATGGCCGGGATTGCGCAGCATCTGCAGGCAGAACTGGTAGACGCCGCGATGGTGACGCTCAAAAAGCGTCCCCAGGCACGAGGCGTCACCATCCGCCACCCACTGAAGGAGTTGTTCGTCAGATACTGCTTGCATTGTCCGTTTCCCAGCCATCACAGGTAACGACTGGCCAATACGGGAAACGTTACACGGAAATTGTCACCCGGGCGCAGTAATTGCCGGGGTCGCGCTTTGCCCGTAGGAGCGTGCTCTAGCGCGCGACTTCTTTTGGCTGTGCCTGCCCCAGGTCTGTAACCACCTGCGCGAACTCGTCCAGGTCCTCGCGGCGGGTGCGCCAATTGGAGAATGCCGGGCGGAAAATGGTGCGCGGCCCGAGCCGGGAAGTACCAACCAGGAAACGGCCGTCAGCAAGCACTGCTTCACCCAGGCGCTTGTTAAACACATCCAGTTCCTCATCGGACATTCCACCGGGGTTGTAGCGGAACGCGACGATGTTCAGCGGTACCTCCGCCATCAGTTCCAGCTCCGGTGCAGCCTCCACCAGCTGAGCCAGGTAGGCGGCGTTGTCCAGGCAATGCTCGACGATCTTGCGGTGCCCTTCCCGGCCATAGGCCTTCAGCGTGGCCCACACCGCAAAGCTTCGCGCCCGCCGCGAGCTCTCCGGCCCGATCGCGCCGGGAGTCGGACGCGGGTCATCAGCAGGCGGCAGGTAGTCCGCGCTGTATCGAAAGGCCTTGGCCAGCAGGTCATGGTCGCGCACGAAGGCAAAGCCCGAGTCATAGGGCACGTTCAGCCACTTGTGCCCATCCACCGCCGCTGAGTCGGCGCGTTCAATACCCCGCACCAGGTGCTCGGTTCGTGGCGAAAGGCGAGCAAACAGGCCAAAGGCGCCGTCCACGTGCACCCAGGTGTTGTGACGCCGGGCAATATCAATCATCTCTTCGCAGGGGTCGAAATCCCCCGCGTTGACCTCGCCAGCATTCACCACCACGACGGCAGGCTTGCCATCCAGGCGCTCCAGCGCGGCCGTGTACGACTCGAGGTCCAACCGCCCACGGGCATCGCGCGCGTGGATATCCAGCTGGTTCACGCCCACGCCCAGCAAACCCAGCACCTTGCGCATGCTGGCGTGAACGTAACCGGAGGTTATTACCGGCATGGGCGGCAGGCCATTCATGCCGGTTTCGTAGATATCGGCGCCCAGTTGTTCAGCCCACCACTGGCGCCCGGTAGCCATGCCCACCAGGTTGGCCATGGTGCCGCCGGTCACCATCACACCTGGCCACTCCATGGGCAGGCCAAACAGTTCACGCAGCCAGCGAAGCGACAGCGTTTCCAACTCGACACCCAGCGGCGAGGTCACCCAGGTGTAGGTCAGCTTCTCGAAGGCCGTGGCCAACAGGTCAGCACCGTAGGCCGCTGGTGTGCTACCACCAATGACAAAATGGAAACAGCGCGGGCCGCCGGTGTTGGAATCCGCGGTGAGGTTGAGTTCAACCAGGCGCTCCAGGGCTGGCCCAATGCCGCAGCCCTGCTCTGGCAGCGGCTCGTCGAGACTGGCCAGGGCATCGTCAAGGCCGGGCGGCAGCGCCAGGCGCTGGTCCATGCCTTCCAGGGCACTGCGCAGCGCCCCTTCGAATTGTTCAATCAGCAGGCCGGTCTCGTCCCGCATCGAGGCGGGAAAGGAAGAATTGTCATTCATCGGTTGAACTTACTCGCTATCAAGCAGTGGCAGCAGGCGACCAGGGTCGCCATCGATATCTTGCGGAACTGGCAGCCCCAGGATCTGGAGCATCAGCGGATACACATCAACCGCGCGGATCGGCCCGATACGTTGGCCTTTCGGCAGGCGCGGCCCCTGGGCCAGGAAGATGGCGTGCATGCCCTCCGCTTCGGGTGCCCAGCCGTGATTGCCCAGCGAGCCCGAGAGCTTTTCCGGCGTGGAGGCCACCAGGTAGCCAGGGTCGGCCATTACGATCACATCGGCAAACCCGGCCTCGGCGGTCACCCGCCACGCTTCAGGCGCTTCCTCGCGCAAAATGGCGCGGCCGTGGTCCCAGTTGGCGTTGATTGCATCAACAATCTGCCGGGCGCGTTGTTTTTGCGCTTCGGAGAGCCAGATGTAGACGGATGAAGCATGGTCAACGATGGTCAGGCCCTCGATGTCGATATGCGCATCGAGAAACATGATCTCGCGATCGAACTGGCTCGGCAGTTGGCCGTGGTCGGAAACCACCACCACGTAGACTTGCTCACCATGCGGCAAGGCCTCGATGCCATCCAGCAGTTGCTCCAGGTGGACGTTTACCTCGCTGATGGCAGCGATACTCTCGGCCGAACCCGGGCCGTACTTGTGGGTTACGGAATCCACGGTTTCGAAATACAGCGTCACCAGGTGCGGGCGTTGCGCCGCCGGCAGGGCCAACCAATCGAGCACCTGCGTAACCCGGGTTTCACTCGGCACATGTTGGTCAAAGGCGTTCCAGTGGGTCATTTCCACGCCCTGGATATCGGCCTCGGTGCCGACGAAGAAATACGCCGCAGTCACCATCCCGGCCTTCTCGGCAGCCACCCAAACCGGTTCGCCGGCGTACCAGCGGCCATCCTGCACCGCCTCGCGGTCCTTGATGCTGTACCAGCCATCGCCGACTTCGCCCGGAAAATGGTTGCCAATCAGGCGGTGGTTGGCGGGGAACAAGCCGGTAGCTATCGAGTAGTGATTGGGAAAAGTCAGGGTGGGAAATACCGGCAGCATGCGCTCGGCGCGCACCCCGTTCTCAGCAATCCGGTCGAGCGCGGGTGCATCGTACAGGTCCTGGTAATCCCAGCGAAAACCATCCAGCGAGACCAGCACCAGGTAGGGTTTGTCGGCATGCTCGGGCGCGTTGACCCCACCTGAACCGCCGGCCTGCGCCGCCGAAGCGCTCGAAACAACGGCCGCCAGGAAGAGCGCCGTTACGCACCGGAACATTCTGCGCCATCGTGAAAAATTGGAGTTCACGCCGGGTCGAAAGCCTCAGTAAAGCAGTTGAATCATGGTCGCACTGACGCCGCCAACCAGCAACGCCGCCACCAGGCCCATGACCAGCGGCTTGAAGCCAATCTGCACCAGGTCGCGGAAATCGGTGGAAAGGCCCACCGCCGCCATCGCTACCGCCAGGCATACCTCGGCTGCAGTCTTGGTGGTCGAAACCACGGTTTGCCACTGAACTTGCGAGAGCACACCAAACGCACTGTCGCCCATGTCACCGATGGTTCTCAGCAGGCTCATGGCGGCAAAGCCAAGCACGAACAAAGGCACCATGGTCCACCAGGGCGGCGGGGCGGCCGCTTCACTGGCGCCGCGGTGATACACGACGGACATCAGCGGAATGATCACCAGCATCCCCAGGTTGCGCACCAGCTTGGTAACGGTCGCCACATCCAGCGCCTCGGGTGAGGCATAGAACTCCTGGTAGACCAGCCCGGCGCCGGCCACCTGGGCGGTTTCGTGCACCGAGGTGCCGAGAAACAACCCGGCACGGAACGCATCGCCGGCAAACAACCAGTAACCGAGGAACGGGTATACCAGCATGGCGATAATGCCGAAGCCGGTGACGCAGGCCACCGCGTAGCAGGTTTCGTTCTGGCGCGCGCCAATGGCTGGCGAGGTGGCGACGATCGCGGTTGCGCCGCACACGCTTGTACCCACGGCCAGCAGGGTACCGAGACGACCTGTAAGACCCATTCGCCGGGCCAGGAATGTCACGATCAGCAAAGCGGCGGCGCAGGCGCCGATAATCACCGGCAGGCTCTTCAAGCCAATCGCGCCCATCTCTCCCAGGCTCAGGCGAATGCCCAGCAGGACGATGCCAATTCGAAGCACACGCTTGAGGCCAAACTCAACGCCAGGCAGAAACATGTCGCCGAGACCGACGCTGTTTCTTAGCAGCAAACCAAGGAGAATGGCCATCATGATGGCGCTCACCGGGCTGCTGGGCATACCCATCCAGCGCACACCAATGAGGTGGGACAGGAACTCCCCACCAAGCGCAAGCAGCAGGGCTAGAATCAGGCCGGGGAGAATCTTCACGCGCGGTACTTTACCAGCCCTTGGCGGTGAAATTGTAATCCGCTGACTTCCACCCTACGATGAGCACCAACCTGACTGTTCTGTTCGCCATGACGCCAACCGTTCCACGCCTGCTTTCACGTGCGCTTGCCCTGGCTGCACTGCTGGTTCCGCTGGTCGTGGTCGCCGCGCCCGAAGCGCGCAAGGCGGAAGCCAAGGACGATGCCGAAACGCCGGCAGGCGCCCTCACCTGCAAATCCATGGGCCTGACCCCCAGCCCACCGGATGCCGGCCCCATTTTGCGCCGCTACTATCGCGAAACCGAGGGTGTTGGCGGCCACGGCTGCTGGGTGCACCCCGGCGAGACCGGCAAGGATTTCGTGGTTACCCCGTGGAGCTGGGGTGCCGAGCCCACCCCGGGCAAGCAGGGCCTGATCGATGCGGTGCACCGCGCCATCAAGGACGCACGAACCGTTTATGAGCAGATTGGCGAACTCGACCTGGGTGTGTTCTACCTGCTCAACGATGTCCACGAGAACGCCGAGACGTACTGGCTGGTTCCCAACCAGTGCTGGGTGGAAGCTGGCCCGCGCGGTGGCGTGGGCGGCTGGCGCGAGGACACCGCCCACTTGCTGCCCGGCCTGGTGGCCCACGAGGTGGCCCACTGCTTCCTGATGGCCAACATCCCGTACTACACCTACGAAGCTTACGATGAGCAGCTGGACAACTGGTGGGACGAGAGCGGAGCCCATTACTTTGGCAGCCTGGTTTATCCCGAACTCAACTATGAGCACGAGGACGCGCGCGCATTCGACCTCGATGGCGCGTCGTTCGAACAGCCCTACAACGCCTACGCCATGTTGCAAAGCTATGCACTGGCGCACGACCCGATCACCGTGCTGGTTCTGCTGAGCGAGATCTTCACCGTTCGCGACCGCGATGCGCGCATGGCGCACCTGCAGTCCACCGGCTTTGACCGGGATTTTCACAACTTCGTATTCGACCACTACCACGCCGCGGTTCCCGATGCGCCCGGCCCTGGGCTGTTGCCCAGCGAAGCGCCCGATGGGGTGGAGTTCATGGTGGATGAGTACCTGTTCGAGGACATCGGCGCCATCCAACTGCTGTCGATCCCGGAAGCACGCCTGAGCGTGGTCCACCTGGAAGCACCGGAGAATTTCGACATCACGTTGTGGCCACCTGCCGCGCCCGGCCTTCACGCGTCGCTGGAGAGCAATGTCGCCACCGAGCGCAACTGGACCCGCAAGTACGAATACGCCGGCGAGTGCGATGCACCCTTCTCGGCCAACATCCTGTTGAGCCACCTCGACCGCCGGCCGATCAAGAACCAGGAAATCCGCTACACCCTCAAACCCATGGCCCCCGAGCGTTGTGAGCCCCGTCAATGCGAGGTTGGCGTATGGGAAGAAATTACCGGCCGGGTGCAGGACGCCCGCCAGATGGACGCGCCAACCGTGGCGCACCTCGAATCAGAGGGCGAAATTGACGTGCGCCTGCTGCCGGAAGCCTTTGCGTTCCACGATGCCGAGCAGGTCAACCTGCCCCAGGGCGCGCAAATGACCCGTTCGTATGGATTTGCCGGCCCGCGGCTGGTGATTTCGGCTGCCGGCACCTGGCAACTCAATGATCCGCACCTGATCACCTTCGGTGCGCCGGGCGCGGCGCAGATGCGCAACGTGGTCTTCTCCGGCGAAACCGGCACCTGGCAAAGCGGTGACTCCACCCTGTTGCAGGTGCAGTTTGAACGCACTACCGAGGAATACTCTATTGCCATCGCGGGCATGGGTGACAACTCGCAACTCATCGACGAGAATCAGCCGCCACGACAGCCACGCGCCTACGCCATTGAGTGCACGGACAACAAGTTGATCCTGCGCGGCACGGGCCAGCGCCAATTTGTTGACCCACGCACATTTGCCCGCATTGAATAAGCTGATTTCGTTTGACCAAGGAACCCAAGATGCAACCCAGAAGTAACAGTTTCACCGCGGTGCTGAGCGCCGTTCTGGCCAGTCTGCTGGTCGCCCCGCTGGGCGCAGCCGCAGATGACAGCCGCAAATTCACCGCCGAGCGCGTGTGGGACCTGGAGTACGCCAACGATCCGCAGATCTCTCCGGATGGCAGCACCATCGTCTACTCGCGCACCTCGATGAACCGCATGACCGACCGCATGTCCGGCGAAATCTGGTCGATCGACACCCGCAGCGGCGCCCACCGCCCGCTGATTACCGGCCAGGGCCCGGTTGCCTCACCGCGCTGGTCACCTTCCGGAGATCGCCTGCTGTATCTCGGCGCTACTGATGGCAGCCTCCAGTTGCGCATCATGTTCATGGATACCGGCCGCAGCTTCGCGCTGGCGCAGCTTGAGCAGTCGCCGGGCGCGCCGGAATGGTCACCCGATGGCCGCTCCATTGCTTTCACCATGTTTACGCCCTCCAAGCCACCCAGCTTCGCCACCCCGCCCACTCCGCCGGAAGGCGCCAAGTGGAACAAGCCGGTGCGGGTGTTTGAAAACATCACTTTCCGCTTTGACGGTGCGGGCTACCTGGAAGACGGCACCAACCAGGTGTTCGTGATTTCGGCCGATGGCGGCACGCCGCGCCAGGTGACCAGCAGTGACAACGGCTACAACAGCCCGGCGTGGCTCGACAATGACACCCTGCTGGTGGTGGGCAATGATGCTGACGACGCCGACCTCGACCCGATTGAAAGCGAGATCTACAAGGTTGAGCTGAGCGACTTGTCCGTGACGCCCCTGACCACCCGCGATGGCCCGGATGGCTCACCGGTGGCTTCACCAGACGGCCGCCTGATCGCCTATCTCGGTTACGACGACAAAGTGCTTTCATACCAGGAAACTGACCTGTTCGTAATGAACGCGGATGGCTCCGAGCCGCGCAACCTGACCGCCGATTTCGGCCGCAGCATCGACCAGATTGCCTGGCGCGGCGATTCGATCCTGGCCCTGGCAGAAATGGACGGCGAGGTGGTGCTCAATGAAATCAGCCTGCGCGGCCGGGTTTCCGAGGTGCAGCGCGGTGTAACCGGCACTTCCATTGGACGCCCCTATGCCGGCGGCTCGTTTTCAGTGGCCAGCGGTAACGGCGCCATTGCCTACACCTCCGGCAGTCCGGACCGCCCCGCCGAGGTGGGTTACAACAACGGCCGTGGCGGCCGGGTGATGACCGACCTCAACAGCGACCTGCTCGACCACCTCGACATGGCGCCGATCGAGGAGATCAAGGTGGCGTCGTCACACGATGGCCGTGAGATCCAGGCCTGGGTGGCCCTGCCCCCGGGCTTCGAGGCCAATGGCAGCTACCCGATGATCCTGGAGATTCATGGCGGCCCGTACACCATGTACGGCCCGACCTTCGCCGCGGAAATCCAACGCTACGCCGCCGAGGGCTACGTCACGGTGTACGTCAACCCCCGCGGCTCAACCGGCTACGGCGAGGAATTCGCCCAGCTGATTGACCTGGCCTACCCGGGCAACGACTACGACGACCTGATCAGCGTGGTCGACGCGCTGATTGAAAAGAACTACGTCAGCCCCGAGCGCCTTTTCGTAACCGGCGGCTCCGGCGGCGGCGTGCTGACCGCGTGGATCGTGGGAAACACCAATCGCTTCGCGGCGGCAGCCACCATCAAACCGGTGATCAACTGGTCGACCATGGCGCTGACCGGCGATATCGGCGCCTACGTGGTGCGTCACTGGATTCGCGCCTATCCCTGGGAAGACCGCGAGACCTACTGGCGCCTGTCACCGCTGTCGCTGGTGGGTAACGTGGAAACGCCCACCATGGTGATGGTTGGCGAGGAAGACTGGCGCACGCCAACCTGGGAATCCGAGCAGTACTTCACCGCGCTGAAGTTGCGCGGTATCGACACTGTCCTGGTGCGGGTGCCGGAATCACCGCACTACATTGCCAGTCGCCCTAGCCGCCTGATTGCCAAGACCGACAACATCATGGGCTGGTTCGCCAAGTATGACCCGGCGAAACAGGAAGGAGAGTCCGAAGAGTAGTTTTAAATGGCGGGGCGCCGGCGTCGGCGCTCCGCCAACCTTGAATGCCTGGCAAACGACTTATTCGGTCGTTTCTGCCGTTTCCCCGGGAATCCGCGTCGCCTGCCAGGCAACCACCTGCCACACACCTTCGCGCTTGAGAAAAGTCCCGGTGTTGTAGAAATACAGCGGCCCGGTCCCATCTGCGGGCGTCCCTACCAGCTTGAAAGCCACGATGGCGGTGGCTCCATACTGCTGGATGCGCACTTCGTCAGCCGAGTACACCAGTTCAGGTTCGGCGTCCTCGGCGACATCCTCATCCGGCGCGTTGCGCCCTACGATGTCCTGTTTGCCAAAGCGCTGGCCGGTGGATGAAGTGTAGATCAGGTCTTCCGCCCAGAAACGGCGATGCGCGTCGAGGTCGTTGACCGTCGCGCCGGCCAGGAAGGTATCGAGCATGGAACGCAACTCGGCGGCGTCGGGCGCCTCTGTGGCTGAATCCGCCAGCGCAAGAGTTGGCGTGGCAAGCGCCGCCAACAGGAAAACCAGTAAGAACCGTTTCATCGCTTCAATTCCCCAGGTGTGGCGCCCCAGCAAGGGCGCACAGCAAAAAGCTGGCCCTTGCGGGCCAGCCGTGAAAATGCAATCTGCTTACGCGCTCAGGCCTTGGCCTGTGCGACGTTCTCCATTCGTTGCAGGGCCTTGTCCAGGGGGTGGCCGAAGGCCATGGCGATTTCCTCGGACAGGCGCGCCTCGGACTGGCTCAATTGGCGCCGGTCGGCCGCGCTGAGGGTCTCGGTGGCCTGGCGCCTTACCAGCGTCTTGTAGACCTCGGCCAGGGCGAACGGATCGCCGTCATCCAGCTTGGCTTGCAAGGTGCTGGCGCGGGTTTTCCATTGGTCACTGACGGGCTGGTCCCAGGTGCCAATGTGGTCCAGCACTTCTTTGGCTGTCTTCTTGGCAATGGGTCTGCGAATGGTTTCGTCCAGGTCCTCTTCACGGACCATCATGGACAGGCGATTACCGGGGAATACGAGCTTCGCGAAACGCGAGCCGTCGTCGCCTGAAAAACTTCTTTTGCGAATAGACTGCACGGTACCGATTCCGTGCAGGTGGTGGTGAACAGTATCTCCGACTTTGACGGTAATGGGTCTTCTCCTTTCGAAGGGTTCGTACTGGAACTTGCTGAATTTCAATGATTACTAACGCGAAGGCGAGCGCCAAAAAGCGTTAGATTTCATTATCTTACACGATATATGTCGGTTTTGCAAGATTGCCGCGTGGCAAACAAGCCAGGCCGACGCCTTGGTTAAAGCTTATTACATGGTTTAGGCTGTAACACTTTGAATTTGTGCTTAGTACGAACCCCGCAATTTCCAGCCAGAAGGAGTCCACCGTATGACCAGCAGGCGTGAAGCCATCCAGGCTTTGGCCATCGCAGGAGCCGCCCTGGCGGCACCCGGCGTAGCCATTGCAAACCGCAATGCCCTGTATGACCGCGCCGTGGTGATTGACGCGCTGTGTTTTGGGCGCGAATGGGAAGACCAGGCCTTCGAAGGCCTGCGCGCCTCTGGCTACAGCGGGATCATCGAAAGCCTGCCACGCCAGAACCTGCAAACCGCCATTGACGCACTGGTGGAGTGGCGCAAGCGATTTTCCGAACACCAGGACAAGATCATACCTGCACTCGGCGTTGTTGATTTCGCAACCGCCAAGGAGACAGGCCGTACCGCGGTGATGATGAACTTCCAGGACGCCACCATGCTGGAAGGCGATGCCGACAACGTGGTCGCGCTCCATGCGCTGGGTATGCGCAGTTTCCAACTGACCTACAACTACCGCAATCGGCTGGGTGATGGGTGCCTGGAACGAACCAATGCGGGCCTTTCCGAGTTTGGCATCGCGGTGGTTGAGCGAATGAACGAAGCCGGCGTCATGGTCGACCTGTCTCATTGCGGACCGCAGACCACCCTGGATGGCATTGCCTTCTCAGATAAACCGGTGGCCATGACCCACACCTTCTGCTCGGCGCTTCGGCCCCACCCGCGCGCCAAGCCCGATGCGACCATTCGCGCCTGCGCCGACAAGGGCGGCGTGACCGGCATCTGCGCACTGGGATATTTCATCGGCCCCGACCCGGGCGGCGCAACCACCATCGAGCACTACATCGAACAGATCGAGCACGCGGTTAACGTTGCGGGAATTGACCATGTCGGCCTTTCCACCGACTTTCCGCCGCAGGGCATTTCGCCCTGGGCCACGCGGGAAAACTGGTATGAGCCCCGGCTGGAGTCGTTCAAGCCCAGCTACGAGGTGCGCTGGCCACCATGGATCCCCGAACTCGATTCTCCCGACCGCTTTCGCACCCTGGTACGAAGGCTGCAACAACGTGGTTGGGGGGACAGCCAGCTGGAAAAACTGCTGGGTCTGAACTGGTTGCGGCTGCTGGGCGAAACCATCGGCTAGCCCAACGAGGAGGCATGTTGCAGGCAGGCGCGATTCGCTCCGCCGCAAGCGATGGACTATATTGTCCAGCCGCAGGGAAAACCATCGAACGAAAAACGCGTAAGGAGTGCGAAATGGATATCAAGTTACGCAGGTATTTTGAGGCAACCGTTCGAACCATGGCCCTAACCGCGATCGTGGCGGTGGCCGGCCTTGGTTCGCCCACAACCACCCAGGCCGCCATCGCGCTGGCCGTGGTGCCGGATGCAAATTTCGACACCGAGGCCAACGACAACAACAGCATCCCCTTTGGCAGCGCGTCGTTCTGCCAGGACGGCATTCGTTACCAGCAGCTGTACACCGGCGCGCAGATTGGCGGGCCGATGATTTCCGACATGGCGTTTCGACTCGACGCTATCGAAGGTCCGGTGGGCCCGGTCACGCTCAACGATGTGACCGTCACCCTGTCATCCACCCTCCACACCCAGTCCACCATGAGCCGCACCTTTGCCGACAATATCGGCCCGGATGCGCAGGTGGTCTACAACGGCGACCTGGTGGTGGACATGGGCGTCAGCGACCCGGGACCCAACCCGTTTGACCTGGTAATACCGTTTGACGCGCCGTTTGCTTTCGACGGTTCACAAGCCAACCTGCTGGTGGACATCACCATCCTGGGTTGCCCTACCGGCACTCCGTTTGCTTTTGACGCCGCGCTGGAAAGCGATGACGTGATGCGCATCTGGTCACCAGACAAGGACAACGAGGAAGCGATTGAACAGGAAGGCGTCGTCAATGGCGACCCGATTGGGCTGGTTACCCAGTTCACCGTGTTCTCCGACCCGGTGGTCTACGTACCCTACTCGATGGGCGCCGGCGGCAACTGGACCATCCTCGGCCACAATGGCGAAGGTTTCCTGTTTGAGCCCACGGAAAACGGTACCCTGGTGATTTTCTGGTTCACCTACGATGCCCTGGGCAACCAGATGTGGTTGATCGGCGTGAAGGACGCCTACGACTTCACCTACGAGCCTGAAACCGGCGCCGAGTCGTTCACCGTGGACATGTACATCACCAGCGGCCCTGTGTTCGGCCCCGATTACGACCCGGCCGACTACGAAGAAAACTTTGCCGGCACGGTGACCTTCCACCTGGGCAGCTGCCAGGAGGGTGAAGGTCTGGGCTCAGTGGATTACGACCTGGGCTTCGGCCTGGGTTCAGGCAATTACGCCATCCAGAAGCTCTACGACATCTACAAGAACGACTGCACGCCCTAGGCGCGCAAACAAAAAGCCCGGCGCCAACCACGTGTCTGCGTGGCGCGCGCCGGGCTTTTGCTTCTCGAGGACCTAGCTGGGGTTGTGAGCCGGGCCCGGACCAGCCGACTGCGGCGCCGGTGAATCGCTCTTCACCATGTTGGTGGCCAACGCAATCATCGAGGTCAGGTCCGCCAGGTTGGCGGGAATAACTAGGGTATTGCCTTCCTTGGCCAGGTGGCCAAACTCGTCGATATACTGCTCTGCCACGCGCAGTTGCATGGCCTCGTGGCCGCCCTGGTCCACCAGCGCCGCCGCGACTTTGCGCAAGCCATCGGCGGTTGCCGTGGCCACCGCCATGATGGCTGCAGCTTCACCTTCGGCCTCGTTGATCTGCTGTTGCTTGGCAGCCTCTGATTCCTTGATCACCCGCTGCTTTTCACCCTCGGCCTGGTTGATCTTGGCGTCTCGCTCGCCTTCCGAGGTCAGGATCACGGCGCGCTTTTCACGCTCGGCACGCATCTGCTTTTCCATCGCGCTGAGCACGTCGTGCGGCGGGTTGATGTTCTTGATCTCGTAGCGCAGCACTTTCACGCCCCACGGGTCGGAAGCCTTGTCCAACTCATCCACCACGTTGGCGTTGATCGTGCCGCGTTCCTCGAAGGTGCGGTCGAGGTCGATCTTGCCGATCTCGCTACGCAGCGTGGTCTGGGCCAACTGCGAAATGGCGAACATGTAGTCGCCAATGCCATAAGAAGCCCTGCCCGCATCCAGCACCTGCAGGTAGAGCACGCCATCGACGCCAACTTGCACGTTGTCCTTGGTGATGCAGATCTGCTCGGCAATATCCACCGCCTGTTCCTTGAGCGTGTGCTTGTAGGCGGAACGCTCAATGAACGGGATCAAGATGTGAAAGCCGGCGTTCAGAACCCGGCTGAACTTGCCCAGCCGCTCGACCACGTAGGCGTTCTGCTGCGGAACCACCACCGCCGTCTTGGCGATGACGACGATAACAACCACGGCGATTGCCAGTGATACGTACAAAGAAGTCATGATGAAATTCCTGTTTCGTCAGTCTGGGGCGCGGCCTTGGCGCCGACATACAAGGTCAGGCCTTCGCTGCGGACAATGGCGGCGCGCTGGCCGTTGCCTATGTCGCTGTCCCCTTCGTTTACCACCGTCCAGGTGGACCCTCTAAAACTGGTGCGCGTGGTCTGGCCCACGCCCAGGCCTTCCGGCAACAACACGAAATCGCCCGCCAGGCTGTCGCGAAACCCCGGCACGTTGCCGCGAATCTTCTCGTACAAGGCCTTGCGAAAAGTAAACATCGAGATCAGCGCCAAAGCCGCGAACACCAGCCACTGGCCCCACTCGGGCAATGTCACGCCGAACAGGCTGAGCAGGCCAACCAGCGCCGCCGACAGCCCCAGGAACACCAGGTAAAACTGCGCGTCAATCGCAACCAATTCCGCGCCAAACAGCACGGCCCCCAAAATCATCCATGCCCACCAGGTCATATTCAGGCTCCGGTTTTTCCTTGAAGGAAACTATACCCCCTTGGGCCAGGCAGGTGAATGCATGACCAGCGTTGTCCGGTCGTGTACAGTGAAGTCAGTTTCGGAGGGAGGGTTGATGCAAGCTAGTCGCTGCCTTTTGTTTGTTTGCTGCGCCATGATGGCTGGCTGTGCGGCCGCTCCCGCACCTGAGCGCACCGTGCACGCACCATCGCTTGATATCGACAGCGAGCTGTTCGGCCCGCCTTCTGCGCTGCCTGATCCCGCCGAGATATTCCGCCTCACGCCCGAACAGCGGCGTGCCTTTCTGCGCTATTTCTACAGCCCGGAACGCGACGATGTGCCAGCCAACCGGGCGGTTTACGACTACCTTGACCTGGTGACCACCAACTTCAACTTCCAGGGAAAAACCCTGGATGCCGCCGAAGCGCTGTCGCTTGGAACCGGCAACTGTCTTTCACTGGCCATACTGACCACCGCCCTGGCCGAATTGGTGGATGTTGAGATTGGCTACCAGTTGATGGACTCCACCCCGATTTTCCAGCTTGAAGGCTCCGCGGGAGCCCCCGGGGAGTCCACTGGTGAGCGCTCAACGGAAAACCGGGTGATCTACAAAGGGGTGCACGCCCGCAGCATTCTCTACGACCCCGATTGGCGCGAAACGAACAGCCAGCTCACCTTCCGCCGGCCGGGCATCCAGGTGGATTACTACCCCACCGGCGGCGAGCGCTTTATTCGCAACCTGGCGCGCGACCAGTTCGTTTCGATGTACTACAGCAACCTGGCCGCCGATGCCGTTGCCGAGGGCGACCTGTCGCAGGCTTACTGGTTACTGCGCAAGTCCCTGGAACTCGCGCCGCAAAGCACCAGCGCGGTCAACATGATGGCGGTCGTTTTCCGCCGTGCAGGCGACGAAGCCCGGGCCGAGGAAATCTATCGCTACGGCATTTCGAACCTGCCCGAAAAGGTGAGCCTGCTACGCAACTACCGCCTGCTGCTAGAGCAACAGGGTCGTCAGCAGGAAGCCGATGAACTGGCTGCGCAACTTCTCGCCCTCGGGGACAACAACCCGTTTGACTGGATTCACGCCGCCCAGCAGGCGCACAGGGAAGGTCATTATCCCGAGGCCATCCGCCTGTACAAAAAGGCAGTGGCGGTGGCGCCCTATCTACACGAGAGTTATTTCGGAATGGCGCGCAGCCACTTTGAACTGGGCGACCGGGATACCGCCGAGCGCCAGCTTGAACTGGCCCGCGAACGCGCCAACCGCGCCTCGGTGCGATCGCTCTACGAGGCCAAGCTGGTAGCCCTGCAGGCGCTGGACAACGAACCGCCGCGTAACTAGCGCGCGCCAGCCTCGAAGTTGTTCTTGAACAGGCTTTCGTCAAACCGCGGGCGCAGGATGAACAGGCCGCGCGAGATATCGCTGACAATCACGATGCCGCTTTCGAAAAACGGGTAGACGCTCCAGGCGCCCGAAAAACCGTTGCCATCCGCAGCGGGGTAAGTATCAAAAAAGCCGTATTCCTCCAGGCCGCCGGTTTCCGGAGAAGCGATCTCCAGGATGCGCAGGCCGCGCCGGTAATTGGCCTGGTAGCTGTAGAAACCCTTGATGTACTGGTTATGGTCAATGGAGCCGCCTGCGGCGTCCCAACGCCCGGCTAGCACCGGGTTGTCCAGGTCCAGCAGGTCCCAGGTGTAAGTCCGCGTGTTGTGGCCGAAATCAGATTCGTCCAGTTCGTCATCCACCAGGAAGAATCGCTGGTCCATGGTCAACCAGCCCTGGTGGGTGTAACCGCTGTTGGAATACGGCGAGCGCGACAGCAAAACCGGGTTTTCCTTGTCGCTGACATCGACGATGGTGACCGTGTCCTCGTTCGAATTGAAGCAGATTTCCTTGCCGATGTGCTCGATATCGGGGCCGTCATAAACCACGCACTGGGCATCGTGGGTGTAGCCATCAGCCGAGTAGCAGCCGACGCCAACCGGGCTGGCCGGGGTCTTGATATCAATCATGTGCAGACCACCGGCACAGGTGTCAGAGCCCACCGCGTAGGCAAAACCGGTGTCCTCGTTGATGACAATGTTGTGCGCGCGGCTGAAACCCGCGTAATGCGCGGTGTTGGAAAAAGTAACCGGCGGTGAGGCCACATCGCGCAACTGGTTGAGGTCGAACACTTGCATGCCGTGGCCGGTGTTGTAATCAGAAACCACGTAAGCGTGGCCCTGGTATACCTTCACATCGCGCCAGGTGCTGCCTTGCCCGGTGTGGCTGGGCAGGTTGCCTATGTACTGCGGCGATTCGGGCACCGAGATATCCACGAAAGAAAGCCCGTTGCTACGCCCCACCAGGGCATACTCGGTACCGGTCTGTGGATCCGTCCAGCCCCATACATCGTTGCCGCTACCGCCGCCAATTTCGGCCAGGGTCAGGAAACCCACCAGGTCGACGTTCTCACAGGGAAAGATATCGGCCATGCCATCGACGCAGTTCATCGCGCCGCGGAAATGGTAGGGTATGATTTCGGGCGTCATTGACCCGTGCGCGAGCGACGCGATCTGGGCGTCGCTGTAATTGGGCCGAACCACCCGCAATCGCTCTTCGATCAGGCAGGCTTGCGCGGACCCCGCCCCAAGCAGGATTCCCAAAGACACACTGCCAATTTTTGACCAGACCCTGTTGTATTTCATGACGTTCCCTGTTGATATGCCCCGCAGCGGCGGGCGCGGCTATTATAAGGAATTACGGAGAAAATGATGTTTGACCCAAATCAACTAACTGAAGACTGCCGCGCCGCACTGTCCGAACACGATCCGCACGCCGCGGTAACCGCCATTGTTGAGCGCGCTGTGAGCACGCCTGCCGAGGTCATTCGCGCCCTGGGCGAGCCCCAACGGGCCGGCATCCAGACCATCTGTCGCGCGCCCGACCTGACAATCATCAACGTCACCTGGGGGCCTGGGATGGTGCTGCACCCGCACAACCACAACATGTGGGCGGTGATCGGGGTCTACGGCGGCCGGGAAGACAATACGTTCTTCCGCCGCAGCGAAAGCGAGGGGCTCACCCGCCACGGGGTGAAAGTGCTGGAAGAGAAACAAACCATCGCCCTGGGCGAAAGCATCATTCACTCGGTCACCAACCCACTGGACCGGCTTACCGCCGCTATCCATGTCTACCCTGGCGACTTTTTCGATACCCCGCGCAGCGAGTGGGACCCTGAAACCTACGAGGAACACCCCTACGACGTGGAGCACACGCTGCGGGTGTTCGAGGCCTCCAACGCCAGGCTGGACCAGGCCTGAGCCTGGCCCAAGCCAGATCCGGGTCGAACCGCTAGTTCGGCGGGTACGCGTAATGGGCGTCCACGCCCAGCGGCAAGCCGATCATGTAGTACAGCAGCAGGAAGATCGTCCAGGTGCTGATAAACCACAGTGAATACGGCAACATCATCGCGGTCAGCGTGCCAATGCCGGTGCCTTTCACGTAGCGCTGGCAGTAAACAACCACCAGCGGGAAGTAAGGCATCAGCGGAGTGATGATGTTGGTGCTCGAGTCACCCACGCGGTAAGCAGCCTGGGTCAGGTCGGGCGAAATACCAAGCTGCATCAGCATGGGCACAAAGATGGGCGCCAACAGCCCCCACTTGCCGCTGGCCGAACCGATGAAAATATTGACCACGCCGGTCAGCAGCACGATACCCACGATGGTGCCAGCGGCCGGCATCCCCATCGACTGCAAAGCCCCGGCGCCTTCCAGCGCCAACAGCACACCCAGGTTCGACTGGCCAAAGGCGTACACAAACTGGGCGATGAAAAACATGATGACCAGGTAGTAGGCCATGCTGTTCATCGCCTTGGTCATGCCCTCGATCATGTCGCGCGAGCTTTTCATGGTGCCGGCGACAATGCCGTAAACCACACCCGGCACCAGGAAGAGGAAGAAAATCAGCGAGACAATGGAGCGCATTAACGGGGCATCGCTCTTGGTCATTTCGCCGACGGCGTTTCGCCATGGCGAAGTCTCGGGCCAGGCGGTCAGCGCCAGCAGGACCAGGCCCAGCACCAGCGCCACCATTGACCAGCGCAAACCCTTGCGCTCAGCCGGCTCCAGGTCATGCATCTCGGGCAGGTCTTCTTTCTCGCCATCAATCGCAGTGCCCTTCAGGCGCGGCTCCACCACCCGGTCGGTGAGCCACCAACCCAGGCCGATAATCACCAGCGATGAAGCGGTAGTGAAGTAATAGTTGTTCAGCGGATTCAGGGTGACTGCCGGGTCCAGCAGGCGTGCGCCTTCCTGGCTCAAACCCTGTAACAGCGGATCCAGCGAGGACGGCACGAAGTTGGCGGAAAAGCCGCCCGAAACACCGGCAAACGCCGCCGCAATACCCGCCATCGGATGCCTGCCTGCGGCGTAAAAAATGACCCCGCCCAGCGGAATGACCAGCACGTAGCCGGCATCCACCGCAGAGTGGCTGACAATACCCACCAGGATCACCATGGGGGTGAGCAGTTTCTGCGGCGTCACGTTCAACAGCGCGCGAATCGCCGAATTGATAAAACCGGTGTGTTCAGCAACGCCAATGCCCAGCATGGCTACCAGCACCACGCCTACCGGGTGAAAGTGGGAAAAGTTGGTAACCATGTCCGAGGTGAACTGGGTCAGCGCAGCACCCGACAGCAGGTTCTGGATCACCAGCGCCTCGCCGGTGCGCGGGTCTACCACGTCGAAACTGATATAGGACAACAACCACGACAAAACCCAGGTGATAAACAGCAGGGCGATGAACAGCACTGCCGGGTCGGGCAACTTATTGCCGATGCGCTCGACGGCGCCCAAAAAGCGCATCGAGAAGCTGTTTGAAGGGGTTGGCTCAGTCATGGTGAAGTCCTTTTTGTGGTTTTACCTGGGCTGACGACAGGAAGTCTGGCATTCTCCAGCGTTGACGCAAAGCCAATTCTCAAAGGAGACGCCAGCCAATGATCACGAATCGTATCAGAGGAATGACCATCGGGTTGCTGGCAGGATTGGTGGCATTCTTCGTCGCCACCACCAGCCAGGCCGGTACGGAGGAAGCTGCGCCGAGCTTCCAGGAAGCGCTGCAACAACACCTCGACGCCATACTGGACAAGGACCTGGATGCCTACGTGCCCACCCTGACAGCGTCGGACGACCTGATGCTGATCTTTCCGGCCGGCGAACTGATAGATACCCGTGAAGGCATCATCGAGTTCCACTGCAACTGGTTTGCCGATGAAAACTGGGTGATGGAGCCGGAGGTGGTGAAAACCATCGTGGGCAGCGACCAGGCCACCGCCGTGTTGCGCTACCAGTACCGCGATACCGCCGATGGCGAGCCAAGGTCTTCATGGCTTGTGCTGGTGTTCCAACAGGAAGATGGCCAGTGGCGGCTGGTCCACGACCAGAACACGCGCATCATGTCGCAGGATGAAGGGCCGCAGGACGAAGGCTAAAAAACCGTCCGTTCAGGCCTGCAGCCCGAAGCGCTGTTGCAGCACCACCAGGCTCATCACGTAAAGCAGGTTTCGCTCTGAGTGGATCGGTTCACCCGCGTTGCCCGAATGCAGCGCGACGAGCATGTTCGCTACGGCCGACGGGTCGAGGAACGGCACCGCGCTGGCGGCGCCGACCAGCAGGTCTCCTGCCAGTTCGGCAAACGCCACGTTTGAGGCCAGGTCTACCGGCGGGCTCAAGAACGGGTGCTTTCGCGCCTGGTACACCTCGGCAGGAACCAGGTCACGAACGGCTTCACGCAGCAAGTACTTCTCAACACCATCGCGGATTTTCCATTGCGCTGGCACACCCGCCAGGAACCGCCACAGACTGGCGTCAAGGAACGGCAGGCGGCCTTCCACCGAATGCGCCATCTCGCTACGATCACCAAGCACTGCAAGGATGTAATTGGGCAGCATGGTGCGGGCCCATAACAAGGCGGACTTTTCAGCAACCTTGCAACCGGAGATTCTTGCCAGCGGACCCAGTTCGTCTAGCAGGTCCGCAACCGGATCGCCCGCGCAAGCGCGCTCCAACTGGTCATAGTCCAGGGGCTTGGCGCCGCGTTGACGTGATTCGAGTTGAACCTGCAGCCAGGCCGGGACGAACCCCAACGCAGCCTCCATTGCGGCGGAACCCACTGCTTTTTCAGGCGCCAGTAAACGACCATGAGAAGCACGGTTTTCGCTGGCCAGGTGCTGGAGCTGTTCATCCCTCGATAAACCGGGCCGCGACGGGACGTCGTATTGCAGCCAGTCCTGGCGGAAATGCGGGTAACCCAGAAGCGCCTCGTCTGCCCCTTCGCCGGTGAGCACCACCTTGTAACCGGCGTCACGCACCGCCCGGCTGAGCAGGTGCTTAGCCACTCCATGAGCATTGGTCACGTGGGTTTCGGCGTGATACACCGAGTCGACGAAATGGCTGGCCAGGTCATCCTGTGAAAGCAGCAACTCATGGTGATCAGAACCGGCGTGCGCCGCCATCTTCGCCGCTGCTTCGCCCTCATCGTAGTTTGAATCAGAGAAACGCACCGTGAAGCTGCGCAGCGGCCCGCTGGCCTGACGGCTCGCCAGCCCAAGGACTGCACAGGAATCGAGCCCTCCGCTCAGGTAACAGGCCACTGGCACATCCGCACGCAGGCGCAGGCGCACCGACTCGTCCAGCTCGGCGCGCATCCGCTCCACCAGTTCCCCTTCTGCCAGTTCCAGCGTGGCTGCCTCGCCAGCCTCGTCGAGCGCATCCCAGTAGCGATTGACGCGCAATCCCCGTTCATCAAACTCCAGGTAGCAACCGGGCGGAAGCGCGCTTACACCCTCGAAAAGGGTGCGACTGGCGCCGCGCAAGCCGGCGCCCAGGTAGACGCCCCTGAGGTCCCAGCGCGGCGGCACACCGACAGCGAACAAGGCCTTGACCTCGGAGGCCAGGTAAAGGGCGCTCCGGTGGATGGCGTAATAAAGCGGTTTTACGCCGAGGCGATCCCGCGCGGCGAACAGTCGCCGCTTTGCCTCGTCCCAAAGGGCCAGGGCGAACTCGCCCCGCAATTGCCTGAAAGCACCAACGCCATGATCTTCAAACAGGTGCAGCGCGACTTCGCTGTCGGAACGGGTGGAAAAGCGGTGGCCCAGGCGCTTCAGTTCGCGACGCTGCGCCTCGAAACCGTAGAACTCCCCGTTGACCGTGATATGCATGTTGAAACCCGGGCACAGGCTGGATATCGGCTGCGCCCCGGTTTCAAGATCGATGATGCTCAGCCGGGCATGTCCCAGCGCTGCATCGCGTGGCGGAGACCACCATGCGCCGCGCCCATCCGGACCGCGATGATGCAGGCTGTCGAGCGCCTGGTTCAACGCCCTGTCGGAGACTTCACCCCCGGGAGATACGATTGCGACGATTCCGCACATCGGCGCATGTTACTTGATCGATGTGGTGGCGGCAGGAGTTAAGTGGCAAGGTAGCGATCTTTTCGCGTTAGCGATCAATGTTAGCTCCCGGCAAACACCCCTGTTGGTCTTCAAACCCATCGATGAGCAACTCGTCCGCGGCCCGGTAAAAGAGCCGCAGCCGCGGGCGGGTCTGTGCATCCACATGCTCCCGGCTGTGAAACCTGCGTGCATTCTGCGCGCCGTCTTCAAAGCCCAGCAAAATCCAACCATGATTCTGCGCGGGAGCAGCCAGCCAGCCGTTCAGGTCCTGCACCATCAGCGGGTTGCACATCCAGGTGAAATCCAGCGAACCGTCGCCCAGGGTGGCTTGCGCTGAGGGGCTGGTAACAAAGTCCCCGCCCGGAGATTCCCACGCATCCACCGGATAAAAGCGGTTGAACCACGTGACATCACCGGGCTCGGCAAAGGCACCCTGCCCTTCAGGCCCGGCTGCATCCGATGCACCTTCACCCCACGGCTCGCGGAGCCGGTGCAAGGTCATCACCGAAGGTGGGCTGCCCGGCGCGGCACGGGACTGGAACAGGATGAGTTCCGCGTAGAAAATTTCGCTGCCGGGCGGTACCGGGGTGAGGTCGAACTGCAACGCGGCACGCCGCAGGCGGAACCCCGCATCCATGCCGGTGCGGCCGGCAAACAGGAATATGCCCTGGCCGTTGCTCAACTCATTTTGAGTTGGCGGCATGTCGGGTTCGGATTCATAAAGGGTGTTGTCCTGCGCAGGCTCCAGCACAATCGTGTGCCACGCAAGAGCGCTGCCGGATGATAGCGACAGCAAGCCCACAAGCAGGATGGCGGTCGACCAACCGAAAGCCGTTACCCCATATTGCGCAGGCGCACCCATGCGGCGCAGCCTATCAGGATTCGAAGCCGCCCTTGAAGATCATGTCCGGTTGTTCAGCCAGCGGCTCGAACACACCCATGGCGGAATAACCGCTGTAGTCGGGGAACACCGAGGCGCGGGTGGTTGGCGTGTGTTCGCAACGCGCTGCCAGGTATTCGCTCAGCACCCGCCTGAAATCCGTGGTGGTGGACAGAGCGCCCTGGAACAATTCCGGCTCGGTGCTGCCGTTCTTGGGATTCGGATAATCCACCCAACCGTCGGCAGTTCCCGGGTAGAGCCCCGGCCAGTCGCCGTAGATGGAGCCGCCGTTGACAGGTTTACCAATCGCAAACATCACGTTGCCATTGCCGTGATCGGTGCCATTGGTGATGTTTTCATACGCGCGACGGCCAAACTCACTCTGCACGATCACGGTGGTGCGAGCGGCGTAGCTGCCACCACTGGATTCCAGGTCGTCCATGAACGCGGCAAGGCCGGCGCACATGTTTGCCAGCAGGTTGTCGTAGTTATCGGGGTTGTCCTGGCTCGTGTGGCTGTCAAAGTTGTGGTA
Source organism: Gammaproteobacteria bacterium (assembly GCA_030428105.1). Taxonomy (GTDB): domain Bacteria; phylum Pseudomonadota; class Gammaproteobacteria; order Xanthomonadales; family SZUA-36; genus JAUIBE01. Next base: position 3,277 of record JAUIBE010000031.1, on the reverse strand, counting down.
GTCGATGGTGAAAATGCGCGTGCCGAGGTCCAGCTTGATCAACTGGGCGACATCGCTCAGGCGGTTGGCAATCTGGTTGTCACCGTACGGCAAGCTGCCACTGCCGGTGTATTCTTCGTCGAAACTGGTGCGCAGGATGGCCTCGGCTGACAAGGCCTGGCCGCCAGCGTGGCTGAACTCATCGGCACCCACCGCGTAAAGATCAGGCAGCATTTGAAGCTGCTTGTAGCCCGGGTTGGTGTCTTCCACCGCCCAACGCCAGTGGGCGTTGTTCAGCTTGAAGGCTGATGGCGATGAAACCGTCAGCGAGGAGGTGTTACCCAGCAGGCTGACAGGCGGATTGTTTCGAAAGGCAATGATGGGCAGGAAAATCTCTTCCGGGTACAGGCCCAGGGTTTCCGCCATGGCAAAGAAGTGCCGGTGCAGCCAGCCACTGGGGGTGCCGACAAATCCGGGCGTGCCCAGCTCAATGTATTTCTCAGCGTCGAAGTGGCTGCGCGAGGCGATATCATCCGGGGTGCCCACCGCCTGGATAACCGCCAGGTCACCGGCGTTGTAGAGGTCAAGCAGGGGCGCCGCCACCGGGTTGAAGCCAAACGGCTCGGAACCGATCTGCAACGCGGAACCCGCGCCGCTGTCGGGAATATGCAGGTTGGGGCGCATGATCGAGTAGTACTCGTGGTCATTGGCATCCAACGGCACCACGAAATTGCAGCCATCAATGCCGCCGCGCAGGAAGATATGAACCAGGATCTCCTCGTTGTAGGCTGGCGCAGCGTGCGACGAGTGGCTGGCCAATGCGCTTGCGGCAATCGACCCAAGCGCGCTGTTCTTGATGAAGTGTCTGCGTTTCATGGCCTGCCCCCTATCGCCTCAGGTTCTCGGCCAGCATGGCAATACTCGCTACCAGCGTCTGCAGGCGCTGTGGTACGTAGGCCATCCATGGCGTGTTGTCCCACTCGTCCTGGTCCAGGTCGAGCACGGTGTCCGGGCTGGGCGCGTCCTGTTGCATGAAATCCACCAGGAGGCTGCGCACGCCCGTATCGAGCTGTGGCGACCCGGGGCTGGAAGCGTCGTAGCCGAGGATGGCGTGCACCCAGTGGTCCACGATATTGCCCGCGGTGCGGTCATTCACCGCCAGCGCCGCCTTGGTGGTTGCAGTGGCGTCAACCGGGTAATAGTTGTGCCAGCTGCCCCCGGGGTTGTTCGGGTCATCTGGATACCCGTCCATCAGTATCATGTTCAACACGCGCCAACTCATCACCAGCGGGGTACTGCCCAGCCACGCTGCTTTTACATCAGGAAAGCCATCGGGGGTCACCCAGTCAAAAGGCAACTGGCCGGAGTTTGACATCTGCCAGTAAAGCTCCTGGCTGAACTTGTAGTTCACTCCATTAAGCAGGTTCTGGGCCCAGTTGCCAAACGGCTCGGGGCGCACCAACTTGTGCGCTGGCCCACCGCAACTGCGCATCAGGCCGGCAATCAACTCGAACGGCCGCTTGGTTTTTTCGCCCCACTGGGCGGCATCCTTGAACTCGTTGGAAAGAATGATGGTGCGCACCACCTGGGCCAGCTGGTCCGGCGCCTGCCACTGGTCGTTGAACACCGTGGCGGCGGCTTCGACGATGGATGGCGGCGGTGAATCGCCGATCAGGCGGCGACACAGTTTTTCGCACACGTAGCGCGCGGTGTTGGGGTGCATGGCCAGCAGGTCGAGTACGGTTTCGGTTTCCGACTGTCCACTTTCCGGAATATCAATGCCCATCACCCGCTTGGCGCCGCCCTCGTGCCAGTTGGCGTAGTACACGAACTCGCCGGTGTTGCCGCCCGTGGTGTACTGGTTGCTGATGGTCCAGCCGGTGAGGCACAGCGTCACCTGCGCAACGTCAGCCTCGGAGTAGCCGGCCTTGAGACCGGCAGGCAAGGTGGTGGATGACCCCGCCATCGGCTGGGCGTTGGGGATATCGCCCTCGGGCGTGAAACCCCAGGAGTGCACTGCGCCCAGGGTGTGGAGTTCCTGGATCTCCCGGGCGTAGTTTTCGTTGGGGCCGAAACGCGAATTCCACACGTTGTCGAGGTAGTACATCATCGCCGTGCTCCTGGTGACGTCCTCGATCATCTGGCGAAGGTTGCCCAGCATGTTGGGGCGAATCACGTCGCGGTCGTAATGGACAAATACCGGCGAGACCTCGAACTTGCCGCCATGCACGCTGAAGTGGGTGTGCCAGAAATCCGCCAGGACCTCGGCCAGTTGCCACTGGCTGTAAATGGCGCGAATCAACGCCAGGTACTGGGTTTCGACCAGGGGATAGGTGTAGTACGGCCAGGGCGGCTCGGCCAGCACGCGCTCTTGCCACAGGGTGTTCAGCGAATCGCCCAGGGTTTCGAAGTTGGCCGCGGGATCGTTGAGCTGCGCCTCCAGCGCCGGATCATTGGTGGGCGGCCAGGCGGCGGAGTAGCCCGCCAGTTGCGCGTCCACCCAGGCCTCCAGGCGGTCATCGAAATTGCCGCCCAGCGCGTTGAACGCCGCAAGATCACCTGGCCGGTAGCCAAAACCAAGGCGCCGCAGTGCCCGAACGGCTGGATCCGGAAGGTCTGAAGTGGGTGTGCTGGGCGCCTCGGAAGCCTGTTGTCCGCGACGATACAAGGGCTTGAGACCGGCCAGGCTGGCCGAAGCGTCGGCCGAGGATTGGGCGCTGGCGCTGGTAGAAGCGCCGAGGCCGATACCAGCCATTCCGGCAAGCGCAAGGCCGCCTGCGCTCTTGCGTAGAAAATCCCGCCGCTTTTGAGACCCCTGGTTACTCATTCCTGACCTTCCCTGTTCTAGGAACTCGTTAACAAAAGGCGCGTGCCCTGCTGTTGCTTCCAGCAACCAGCACGCACCGCTGGCCCTAAGATACCACGTCCAGCGGCCTTTACCGTTACTGTGGCGCCGATCGCAGGTAGGATAGCCCGATGCAAAATCCACTCGATCGTTTTTTCCAGGTCTCGCAGCGCGGCAGCACGCCGGGTCGGGAGCTTCGCGCCGGCGCCACCACTTTCCTGGCGATGGCTTACATCCTGTTTGTAAACCCGCTGATACTGGCCAACGCGATAGACGTTCCCAACGCGATACCACAACTGCTTACCGTAACCGCGCTGGCCGCCGCTGCCGGAACCCTGTTGATGGCATTCTGGGCCAACCTGCCGTTCGCGCTGGCGCCCGGCATGGGCCTCAATGCCTACTTCACCTACACCGTGGTCCTGTCCCTGGGTATGCCCTGGCAGACCGCCCTGG
>JAUIBE010000068.1 GCA_030428105.1 Gammaproteobacteria bacterium | reverse complement strand
CAACTACAGACTCACCACCGTAGGCTTTTACGCCAAGGTACTTGGGATTCGAATCGCGGCCGTTACGTGTACTGCCGCCTGCCTTTTTATGTGCCATTGCTGCGTTGCTCCTTCGAAATCAGTGCCGACGAAATCAGGCGCTGATGCCGGTGATTTCGAGCTGGGTGAAATACTGGCGGTGGCCCATCCGCTTGAGATGGTGCTTACGGCGCTTGAATTTCACCACTTTGATCTTGTCATGACGGCCGTGGTCTACAACCGTCGCGGAAACTTTGCCGCCGTCGATGAACGGGGTTCCAACGGTCACGTCTTCACCTTCACCAACCATCAGCACCTGGTCCAGCTCGACCGTGGCGCCCTTTTCGGCTTCGATTTTCTCGACGGTAATCACGTCGCCCTCAGAGGCGCGGTATTGTTTTCCGCCAGTTTTGAATACTGCGTACATGGGTATTTCGCTCCGTGTGAAAACGGCCCTGCAAAAGGGCGAGAATGTTACCTATTTTGACCCCGTGGGTCAACACCGGGCGAACCGCCCCAATAACGTCGGCCCGGGAGGCGCATGCGCTTCGTAGCCGCGGGATGGGGTGCTTCTTCCGCGACCTTAAATTACAGGGAGGTAATTTAAGAGCTACATGGACGTACTTGCGCGTGTCGTGGGAGGAGCACCCCTCCCGCGGCTCCACCTATGCCACCCATGCGAATCTTCTGCTCAGCCGGTGGGTCCCGGATAAAGCTACTCGCTTTTCCGGGATGACGGAGGACCGAGTTTCGGGGTGACTAATTGGCGCTTCCGAATGAAACAGCCAGCAAAGCGGTGGCACTTTGCCCTCCCCTTGCAGCGGGGAGTATCATAGGTGGTTTGATTTGGCGAAGCACAAAGCTATGAGCGAAGGCCCCAAGGCCGCCCGAACGGGCACCGACATGATCAAGATTCGCGGCGCCCGCACCCACAATCTTGCCAACATCGACCTGGACTTGCCGCGCGACAAAATGATCGTGGTTACGGGCTTGTCTGGCTCGGGCAAATCATCGCTGGCCTTCGATACGATTTACGCGGAAGGCCAACGGCGCTACGTGGAGTCGCTGTCGGCGTACGCTCGCCAGTTCCTCTCGATGATGGAAAAACCCGATGTTGATCACATCGAGGGCCTTTCCCCCACCATCTCGATTGAGCAGAAGTCCACCTCGCACAACCCGCGCTCCACGGTGGGCACGATTACCGAGATCTACGACTACCTCAGGCTGCTGTTTGCCCGCGTGGGCACGCCCCGCTGCCCGGATCACGATGTACCGCTGGAAGCACAGACCATCAGCCAGATGGTCGACCACGTATTGAACCTGGCGGACGGCGAAAAACTCATGCTGCTGGCGCCGGTGGTGCGCGATCGCAAAGGTGAGCACACCTCGCTATTCAACGAGCTGCGCGCACAAGGCTTTGTCCGTGCCCGGGTTGACGGCGTGGTCTACGACCTGGATGACGTGCCCGAACTGGAGCTGCGCAAGAAGCACAGCATCGAGGTGGTGGTCGACCGCTTCAAGGTGCGCGATGACCTGAAGCAGCGCCTGGCGGAGTCGTTCGAAACCGCGGTCACGCTTAGCGACGGCCTGGCGATGATTTCGCCGATGGACGCCGACAGCCAACTGAGTGAAAAGCTGTTCTCGGCGCGGTTCTCCTGCGCCTACTGCGATTACAGCCTGCAGGAACTCGAGCCGCGGATGTTCTCGTTCAACAACCCGAATGGCGCCTGCCCCACCTGTGACGGCCTGGGCGTCAGCCAGTATTTTGACCCTGAGCTGGTGGTGAGCAAGAAGCAGGTCAGCCTGGCCGGCGGTGCGGTGCGCGGCTGGGACCGGCGCAATGCGTTCTACTTCTCCACCATCCAGGCGCTGGCCAGGCACTACAGCTTTGATGTGGACACCCCATTCCAGGACCTGCCGAAGAAGATTCGTGACATTGTCCTGTATGGCAGCGGCGACGAGGCCATCGAGTTCAAGTACACCAACGAGCATGGCGTGCGCAAACGCCGCCACCCCTTCGCCGGGATCATTCCCAACCTCGAGCGCCGCTACCGCGAGACCGATTCGCGCATCGTCCGCGAGGAACTGGCCAAGTACATCAGCCAGAGCGCCTGCACCGAGTGCCACGGACAACGCCTGAACCGCGAAGCGCGCCACGTGTTCATTGCCGACACCAACCTGCCAGACATCACCAGCTGGCCCATCCTGCGCTGCCTGGATTTCTTCGAGGCGCTGGAACTGGCCGGCCGGCGCGGCGAAATTGCCGCCAAGATTCTCAAGGAGGTGCGCGAGCGGCTGCAGTTCCTGGTCAACGTCGGCCTGGATTACCTTACGCTGGACCGCAAGGCCGATACGCTGTCGGGCGGCGAGGCGCAGCGCATCCGCCTGGCCAGCCAGATTGGCGCCGGGCTGGTGGGCGTGATGTATATCCTCGATGAGCCTTCCATCGGTTTGCACCAGCGTGACAACGAGCGCCTGCTATCCACCCTCACCCGCCTGCGCGACCTTGGCAATACGGTGATCGTGGTGGAACACGACGAGGAAGCCATCCGCGCCGCCGACCACGTGGTCGATATTGGCCCGGGCGCCGGCGTGCACGGCGGCCGCATCGTCTTCGATGGCACGCCAGACGCGCTGGTCAAGGATGAGCAATCGCTGACCGGGCAATACCTGTCCGGCAAACGCGAAATTGCCATCCCGGCCGAGCGTATCCAGCCCAACCCGGACAAGATGCTGCGTGTCATCGGCGCCACTGGCAACAACCTGAAAGAGGTCACGCTGGAGATTCCCGCCGGGCTGTTCGTCTGCGTCACCGGGGTTTCGGGCTCTGGCAAATCCACCCTGATCAACGACACCCTGCACAAAATGGCGGCGCGCGAGCTCTACGGCAGCTCGGAAGCGCCTTCGCCGTTTGAACACGTCGAGGGCCTGGAACAGTTCGACAAGGTAGTGGACATCGACCAGTCGCCGATTGGCCGCACGCCACGCTCCAACCCGGCCACCTACACCGGCCTGTTCACCCCGATCCGAGACCTGTTCGCCGGCACCAAGGAGGCCCGCGCCCGTGGTTACAAGCCCGGTCGTTTCAGCTTCAACGTCAAGGGCGGCCGCTGCGAGGCTTGCCAGGGCGATGGCCTGATCCGGGTGGAAATGCACTTCCTGCCGGATATCTACGTGCCCTGCGATGTCTGCCACGGCAAGCGCTACAACCGCGAAACCCTGACCGTCACCTACAAGGGCAAGAACATCCACGAGGTGTTGCAGATGACGGTGGAAGACGCGCTCGAATTCTTCGAGCCGGTGCCGGCGGTGGCGCGCAAGCTGCAGACCATGGCGGACGTGGGGCTTTCCTACATCCAGCTTGGCCAGAGCGCGACCACGCTTTCCGGTGGCGAAGCCCAGCGCATCAAGCTTTCACGCGAGCTCAGCAAACGCGATACCGGGCAGACGCTTTACATCCTGGATGAGCCCACTACCGGCCTGCACTTCCACGATATCGAGCAGTTGCTGCAGGTGCTCCATCGCCTGCGCGACCATGGCAACACGGTGATCGTCATCGAGCATAACCTTGACGTAATCAAGACGGCCGACTGGATTATCGACCTGGGGCCGGAAGGCGGTGACAAGGGCGGCGAGATTATTGCCAGGGGGACGCCAGAGCAGATTGCGGCGTTGAAGCACTCTTACACGGGGCAATTTCTGGCGCCGATTCTCGAGAGCAGTAGCGAGAAAGGTATCCGCAAGAGCGCCTAAAACCACGAATCCGGAAGCATGGAGGGGTGCGGGTCCCTCCAAAACACGCATAAACACATCCCTGTGGCTCTTAAATTACTTCCCTGTAATTTAAGGTTTCGGAGGGACCCGCACCCCTCCATGCACATCCGCTCGTGCCACCCCGGCAACCACGAAACGTTTACAAGAAGTTTGCAATTACCCGGGCACATCCTGCGCTACAGTGAGTCCAAGCACTCACATCCCCAAATTCAAATGGAGAACGCATGATGAACACCGTCTTCCGGCACAAAAAAATCAGTCGCAAGGCCCTGGCCAGGGCCATGATGCTGGCGCTTGGCGCTGCATTGACCCTGCCCGCTTGGGCCCAGGAAACGGCCAGCGATGATTCGGTCACCATTTACTCGCGCATGCAGCCGGGCGCCGTATCGCCGGATTTGTATCGGCCGACCGGTGGGCGCCAGTACGGCGGAAATGTTCCGGGGTACGCCATTGTTCGCCATGACCGCACGTTTGATATTCAGCGCGGCGTTTCGGACCTGCGGGTCACCGATGTAGCGGCGCTGATCGACCCCACCACGGTTACCTTCAGCTCACATGATGTGCCTGGTACTCGGGTGGTGGAGCAGAGCTTCCAGTTCGACCTGGTCAGCCAGGCCAAGCTGCTGGAGCGCTACCTGGGCGAGCGCATCGTGGTGGAGCAGGTTCGCGGCGACTCGGTAGACCTCCTGGAAGGCACGCTGCTGGGGCTGGGCGATGGCCTCACCCTGCAAATGGACGACGGCAGCATCCAGGCGCTGCGCAGTTGGGGCAACGTACGGTTCACCCAGCTTCCGGGCGGCCTGATTACGCGGCCAACTTTGGAGTGGAAGCTCGACAGCCCACGCGGTGGTGAGCAGCAGGCGCGCATCGCTTACGAAACCCAGGGCATGACCTGGTGGGCTGATTACAACATCATCTACAACGAGAAGGGTGGCAACGCCTGCGAGATGGACCTTTCCGCCTGGGTCAGCATCATCAACCAGTCGGGGGCCGGGTTTGATAACGCGCGCATCAAGCTGATTGCTGGTGATGTAAACCGTGCCGAAGTGCCCCAGCAGGAATTCTACCTGGCAGAGCGAGCCAGGGCGGCGCCGATGGAGGATTCGTTCCAGGAAAAGGCCTTCTTTGAATACCACCTGTACACCCTGGGCCGCCGCACCGACCTGCCCAACAACTCCACCAAGCAGATACAACTGATGCCCACAGCCCGCGGCGTTGAGTGCGAGAACGAACTGGTGTTTGCCCCCACCATGAACTACGGCTGGTATGGCTACCAGCAGCTTGACCAGAACTATGGCGTTACCGGCCAGGGCGAGGTCGATGTTTACCTGCGCTTTGCCAACGAGGAAGACCAGGGCCTTGGCGTGGCGCTGCCGGCCGGCCGCATTCGCGTCAGCCAGCTGGATGAAGCAGACAACTCGCTGGAGTTTATCGGCGAGGACGTCATCGACCACACCCCGCGCAACGAGGATGTGCTGATCGAGATGGGCAACGCCTTCGACGTGGTGGGCGAGCGCAAGCAGACTGATTTCCGCATCGACACCCGCAGCCGCCAGTTGTGGGAGACCTTCGAGATCAAGCTGCGCAACCAAAAGGAAGAGTCCACCGAGGTGATCGTGCTGGAGAACCTCTACCGGGCCGCCAACTGGACGGTGGAAAATCCCAGCGATGATTACCAGAAGGAAACCAGCAACCGCATCCGCTTCGAGGTGGAAATAGAGCCGGAAGAGGAAAAGGTGCTGACTTACACGGTGCACTACACCTGGTAATACTCGACAGAACCACATAAAAACGCCCGGCAAATGCCGGGCGTTTTGGTTTGGGCAGCAGGTGAGCCGCTAGTCATCCCAGTCGCGATGATGGCCGCGGCGACCGTCGCGGCGGTGGTAATCATAACGGGCGCTGCGGTAGCCCTTTTTGTAACCGCGCTTGTAGCCTTTCTTGTAACCACGGTGCTTGCCCTTGTGGTAGCCCTTGCCGTAGTAGCCACCGTAGTAACGCGGACGGTAGACATAACGGGGCGGCGCGTAATACGGCGCCACGATTGGCTGGCCATAACTCAGGCCGATGGCCACGCCGCTGTCGGCCCAGTAGAAAGAGCCTCCGGAAGCGGGCGCATAGCCATGGGCTTCGGCCTTGCCGCTTAACCCAAGCGCAAGCACGGCTGTCAGAGATGTCACTAGTACCAGTTTCATTTTCAGTCCTCCTTTGCGCTCCTCGCAGGCAAAGAATAGACTTCCACTGCTGAACCCCTACTGAACCGCCAGGCGCGAATTTACGTTATCGCCCGCCCTGGCCAGGACCGGAA
>JAUIBE010000067.1 GCA_030428105.1 Gammaproteobacteria bacterium | reverse complement strand
TTCACCCCCACGCCCTCGCGCCCCAGGTTTCCGGTGGCCATGGCCAGGTTGGCAATACCCATCACCATGGTCGAACCCTGGCTGTGCTCAGAAACGCCCAGGCCGTAATAAATGGCGGCATTGTTGGCGTTGGCGTAAAGCCGCGCCGCGGCGCGCAGTTCCGAGGCCGGCACGCCAGTGACGCGCTCGGTAGCCTCGGGAGAATTCTGTTCCTGCAGGATAAAGCTACGCCATTGCTGGTAGGCGTCTTCCTCGCAGCGCTGGGCGATGTAGTCGGCATCTTCCAGCCCTTCGCTGATGATCACGTGGGCCATGGCGTTGATAAACGCCACGTTGCTGCCCGGCTTGAGCTGCAGGTGGTGGTTGGCCTTCACGTGCGGGCCATCCACCAGGTCTATACGGCGCGGGTCAGCGACGATCAGGCCCGCACCCTCTTTCAGGCGGCGCTTCATGCGCGAGGCAAATACCGGGTGCGCATCGGTGGGATTGGCGCCAATCACCATCACCACGTCTGAATGTTCGATGGATTTAAACGCCTGGGTTCCAGCCGACTCGCCCAGGGTGGTCTTCAGGCCGTAGCCGGTGGGCGAATGGCACACCCGCGCGCAGGTGTCGACGTTGTTGTTGCCAAACGCCGCGCGCACCATCTTCTGCACCAGGTAGGTTTCCTCGTTGGTGCAGCGTGAAGAAGTAATACCGCCGATGCTGCCCGGGCCGTACTCGGCCTGGATTTCCTTGAGCCGGCGCGCGGCGAAGCCGATGGCCTCGTCCCAGCTCACTTCCTGCCACGGCTGGTCGATGGAATCGCGGATCATCGGCTTGAGAATGCGGTCTTCGTGGGTGGCGTAACCCCAGGCGAAGCGGCCCTTGATGCAGGCGTGGCCCTCGTTGGCCTTGCCCTCTTTCCATGGCGTCATGCGTATGACTTCGTCGCCCTTCAGCTCCGCCTTGAACGAGCAACCCACCCCGCAGTAGGCGCAGGTGGTGGTGACGCTGCGCTCGGGCAGGCCCATCTCGAGGATGGATTTCTCCTGCAAAGCTTCAGTCGGGCAGGCGTCCACGCAAGCGCCGCAGGAAACGCAATCGGATTCCATGAAACCATCGTCTTGGCCGGCGATAATGCGCGATTCAAAGCCGCGCCCGTCGACGGTCAGCGCATAGGTGCCCTGGATGTCATCGCAGGCCCGCACACAGCGGTAGCAGACGATGCACTGCGAGGGGTCGAAGCGGAAATAAGGGTTGGATTCGTCCACCTCGGCGTGCTGGTGGGTGAACTCGGTTTGCGTGCCATTGATGGCGTAGCGGCTTTGACGAATGCCCAGGTCGTCGGCCAGTTCCTGCAACTCGCAATCCTCGGCGGTGGCGCTATCGCTGCCGAACTGCGAGGCGTGATCTGAAACGTAAAGCTCCACCACGTTCTTGCGCAGCAGGGTGAGGTGCTCGGACTGGGTGCGCACCTCCATGCCCTCTTCCACCAGCGTGGTGCAGGAGGCCGGGTAACCCCTGCGGCCTTCAATCTCAACCAGGCAGACGCGGCAGGAGCCAAAAGCATCCAGCGAGTCAGTGGCGCACAGCTTTGGCACGTGGATGCCGGCCTGCTCGGCGGCGCGCATCACCGAGGCGCCCTGGGGCGCGGTAACCGCCTTGCCATCGATAGTGAGGGTGACCGGTTTGCCCAGCGCCACCACTTGCTCACCAGCAGGCCGGCGCGGGGCCGGGGTTCCGAAATCTGCCTGTTTTTCAATCATCTTGCCAATTATCCTGCGCTTGCCCTGTTATTTCTGCAACCCGGCTCAGCTTGTTGGCCGGTCAAAGTCCTCGGCAAAGTGTTTTACCGCGCTGCGCACCGGGTACGGCGTTAACCCGCCCATCGCGCATAGCGAACCGTCAACCATTGTGGTGCAGAGCTCATCCAGCAGCGCCATGTCTGCGGCGCGCTGGGCGCCATCGGCGATGCGGTCGATCAGTTCCACACCGCGCACCGAGCCAACCCGGCACGGTGTGCACTTGCCGCACGATTCCACCGCGCAAAACTCCATGGCGAAGCGCGCCTGCGCCAGCATGTCGACCGTGTCGTCAAACACCACCACCCCGCCATGGCCCAGCATGCCGCCTTTTTCGGCCAGCGCCTCGTAGTCCAGCGGGGTATCCCAAAGTGATTCGGGCAGGTATGCGCCGAGTGGCCCACCCACCTGGATGGCGCGCATCGGGCGCCCGCTTGCCGTTCCACCACCATAGTCCTGCACCAGTTCACGCAGCGTGGCGCCAAACGGCACTTCCACCAGGCCGCCGCGACGAACATTGCCGGCCAACTGCACGGTGAGCGTGCCACGCGAACGGCCGCTGCCAAAATCCTGGTAGAACTTGGCACCCTTCGCCAGGATGGTGGAAACCGCGCCCAGGGTGAGCACATTGTTGACCACGGTGGGTTTGCCCATCAGGCCCTTGATGGCCGGCAGCGGCGGCTTGTAGCGAATCAGCCCGCGCTTGCCTTCCAGGCTCTCCAGCAAGGATGTTTCCTCGCCACAAATGTAGGCATTCGCGCCCATGCGCAGTTCCAGGCGAAAGGCCTTGCCGCTGCCGAGGATGTCATCGCCCAGGAAGCCGGCCGACTCGGCCCGCGCAATCGCTTCGCCGAACACGCGCTCGGCCACCGGGTACTCCGAGCGCAAGTAGACATAACCCTCGGTGGCACCTACCGCCAGCCCGGCAATGGTCATGCCCTCGATTAACTGGAACGGGTCGGCCTCCATCAGCAGGCGGTCGGCAAAGGTGCCCGAATCGCCCTCGTCGGCGTTGCATACGATGTATTTCTGGTCGGCCGGCGCATCCAGCACGGTTTGCCACTTGATGCCGGTGGGAAAGGCAGCGCCGCCGCGGCCGCGCAGCCCGGATTCTTTTACCAGGTCAACAATCGCCTGGGGCTGCATCTCCAGCGCCTTGCGCAGGCCCGTGAAACCATCGGTGGCCTCGTACTCGGCAATAGACAGCGGATCGATTTCGCCGGCGCGGGCGAAGGTCAGCCGCTGCTGGCGCGCCAGCCAGGGGATGTCTTCCAGCCCGCCGAGCAGCGACGGGTGTTCACAGTCGCCAGGAAACCCGGCATCAAACAACGCCGAAACATCTTCAGCCTTGACCGACCCAAACAGTTTCTTGTCAGGACCCGAGCCCACCTCTAGCAACGGCTCCAGCCAGAACGCGCCGCGAGAGCCGGTGCGAACGATATCGACCTCGATACCGCGCTCGCCTGCTTCAGCGGCGATGGCCTGCGCAACCGCATCAGCACCCAGCGCCACAGCGGTGGTGTCCATCGGCACGCAAACACGTACCGCGCCTTCGCCTGTCTTGTGGCCGCCGATTGCCGGTGCAGGAGCGCGCTCCAGGTCGCGACCGCTTTCGCTTATCAACGCATCAAACCGTCCGGGCGTCACCCGCGCATGAATCTCATCGCCGATTCGTACCGATGGCGAACAGGCGCAATTGCCCAGGCAATAAACCGCCTCCAGCGAGTGCTGGCCATCGGCCGTGGTTTCGCCGAAATCCACGCCCAGGCGCTCCCTGGCATGCGCTTCCAGCGCGCGCCCACCATTGGCCTGGCAGGCCTCTGCGCGGCACACCTGGATGACCGTCTTGCCCAGCGGCTCGTGGTGAAAATCATGGTAGAAACCGATCACACCCTGCACCTCGGCGCGCGACAGGTTGAGCGCGGTGGCGACCAGTGGAACGGCTTCCCTGGGTATGCAGCCCAGCTGCTTTTGGATGGCGTGGAGCACTGGCATCAGGGGGCCGATACGCCCGCGATTGTGCTCGACTGCTGCCGACACGATATTAGCGATGTTTCCCATGGCGAAATGGTAGCATTAACCCATGAATTACGATTGCACTCGTCAGTACATCAATGGTCGCTGGGTAGACGCACGCGGCGCCAAACACCCCATCACCAACCCGGCCAACGAATCGGTGATCGGCCAGGTGGCCTACGGCACGCGAGACGAACTGGACCAGGCCGTCAAAGCCGCCCGCGCGGCCTTCGAGACGTTCTCCCAGTGGAGCGTTGATCAGCGCGCCGCGTTGCTGGCGGACATTGCTAAGCGCGCCGGCGAAGCACGCGACGAGTTTGCCGCGGCGATCACCGCCGAGATGGGCGCCCCCACTACCCTGTCAAAGCGCGCCCAGGCTGCGCTGGGGGCAGCACACTTTGCGGTTGCCGCAGCGGCGTTGAAAGACTACGACTTCGAAGAAAAAGCCGGTGACGCGGTGGTGCTCAAGGAACCCATCGGCGTGTGCGGCTTGATCACCCCGTGGAACTGGCCGTTAAACCAGGTTGCCTGCAAGGTAGCCCCCGCGCTGGCCGCCGGTTGCACCGTGGTGCTCAAACCCAGCGAGATTGCGCCGATCGACGCCACCATCCTGGCCGGAATTATCGACGAGGCCTGCAAGGCCGCGGGAGCGCCCGACGGCGTGTTCAACCTGGTCAATGGCGACGGCCCCGGCGTGGGCGCGGCCATTGCCGCGCACCCGGGCATCGACATGGTTTCGTTCACCGGCTCCACCCGGGCCGGCATCCTGGTGGCCAAGGCGGCGGCGGACAATGTGAAGCGCGTGGCGCAGGAACTGGGCGGCAAGTCGCCCAACATCATTCTCGAGTCAGCGCCGTTGGAGAAAGCCATCAGCCACGGCGTGCGGGACTGTTTTTCCAATACCGGCCAGTCGTGCAATGCGCCCAGCCGCATGCTGGTGCCAGAAAGCGTGTACGAGGATGCCGTTGCCATTGCAGCCGAGACCGCCGCCTCTGTTCGCATCGGCAACCCGCTGGACGAGTCCACCCAGATGGGCCCGCTTTCCGGCTCGCTGCAGTACGAGCGGGTGCAGAACATGATCCAGAAAGGCATTGCCGAGGGTGCAAAGCTGGTATGTGGCGGCCCCGGGCGGCCGGACGGCTTCGACAAGGGCTTTTTCGTAAAACCCACCATCTTCCGCGATGTTTCCAACGACATGACCATCGCCCGCGAGGAGATCTTCGGCCCGGTGCTGGCGATGATCCCGTACTCGGATATCAACGAGGCGGTGGCCATAGCCAACGACACACCGTACGGCCTTTCCGCTTATGTCTACGGCGCCAGCCGCGAAGATGCCCTGGCAGTCGCCCGTCGGCTGCGTGCCGGCATGGTGCACCTCAACGGCGCCGGGGTCGATGTCAACGCGCCGTTTGGCGGCTACAAGCAATCGGGCAATGGCCGCGAATGGGGCGTCGCCGGTATCGAGGACTTCCTTGAGACCAAGGCGGTAATGGCCGCCTGAGCGCCACCTAGCGCTGGTAAATTGCGAAGATAAAGCTGCGGTCCTCGGCGCCCGCCGGGTAGGTATAGGAACTACCGGGCTGGGTGCGCACAAAGGCGCCGGTTTCCAGGTCAATCAACCAGCCAGCCAGCAGCGGATTGCGGCTGCCTTTCCAGGTCAAAGTGATGAATTCCTGCCTCGGCGAGGCTTTTACGGTGAAATGCCATTCGCCGCGCGGCTTGATGGAGCCGGCGCGAATGTCACTGGAATAGCCCCATTTCGCCCGGGGAAACTGGGGGTTGGAAAACACGATGGTGACGTAGCGTTTGCCACGCGGGCGTTTCTCTTCGCGATCGAAACGATCCAGCCCATCATTGGCCTGCGGGTGTTGGCCAAGAAAGGTGCGCTCGTCGCTGCCGCGGCTGGCCTCGGCAATCAACTGGACGAACCAGGCGCGCTCGCGCTCGACACCGCTGACGACACCGCTGACGACACCTTCTTCCTGTTCAGTAACGGAGCCGCTGCCGAACGCCAGACTCACTAGATGCAAAGGGTCATTTTCGGCAGCGCCGGCCACGTTCGAAAGGCAAACCAGGAACAGCGAAGCGAGTGAACCAAGGGAAATCGAATAGCTCACCACGCTTGCCTCCCTTACCGTTTCCTGCGGCCGATTTCAGCTCCGTCCACTCGACCCTAGCGCAAGTTGCCACCCGGCCGGGCGCTGCGAACACGGTCGCGCGGATTTCCTACAGGAATTCGGGGGATTTTCTTACAAACAGGCCGCCGAAGGCCTAAAAATCAGCAGTAAACTGCAGCCACAGCTTGGTCACATCATCCAGCGACTGGCCCGATGAAGCGTTAAAACGCGCGCCCTTGAACAACAGGCCGTAGCGTTCTCCAAACTTGCGCGAAA
>JAUIBE010000066.1 GCA_030428105.1 Gammaproteobacteria bacterium | reverse complement strand
GCCGCGCAGCTCAGCACAGACCTTCGTCAGCGCCGCAGTCAGCGTCGTCTTGCCATGGTCAACGTGGCCAATCGTGCCCACGTTTACATGTGGTTTTGTGCGTTCAAATTTTTCCTTGGACATGCCTTTCTCCGAAATTTGACTTCTAGAGCGTTCAGCGAAGCCGATAAAACCATCCCGGCTTCTAGGATGTGGTGCCCACAACTGGACTTGAACCAGTGACCTCTCCCTTACCAAGGGAGTGCTCTACCGCCTGAGCTATGCGGGCGAAGCTGTTAACGCGCCGCGGCGCGCTTTCGTGCCTGGAGCGGGTGATGGGAATCGAACCCACATCATCAGCTTGGAAGGCTGAGGTTCTACCGTTGAACTACACCCGCGGTATCTTTTGGTGGTGGAGGGGGTAGGATTCGAACCTACGTAGGCATAGCCAGCAGATTTACAGTCTGCCCTCGTTGACCGCTTGAGTACCCCTCCGGATACCAAAAAAACCGCAAAAAATTCAGGGCGTTTCCCGCGCGATCTTCCCTGCCGGAGCACAAATTTGTCACCGGTTTCGGGTTAAAAATGAATCACGCAAGCCGCCGCAAGCAAGCCGCATATTCTCGCTTAGGCGAACGGGTGTGTCAAGGATACCTGCGACACCGATTGGTATCGATTTTCCGGGACTTCCTCAGCGCCCTGAAACGCGCTGTTCCGGCTAGTCTTCCTCGTCGTCGTAGAAGCCTTCGTCTTCGAAGTCATCCATCTCGTCTTCGAGTTCAACTTCCTCCGATTCGGCGTAAAAACTTACATCCGAATCATCACCGGAAAGCATGGATTCGTCGACCGAAAGGTCGTCGTCCCAGATTTCCGCCAGGCTCTCCCGAAGGAACTTGCGATCGCGCCAGGCTTCGATGTCGCGCCATCCGCGTTTGCGTTCGCGAACAGCGTCTTCACCGTCTTTTACCGAGGCGTCACGCGCACTTTTTGCAGACCTGCCCATCGCTCTTCCACAAGCTGAATTGGCCTAAATCCCCGCAGCTGAAACCCTTCGATTTCAACTGCACTTCACACTGTCGCCCTTATACGCCTCGATCCGGGAGATTGCAAAGTTTTTCTGCCCAAAAAGCGGCAGATTTTTTAGACGTTAAAACGGAAGTGGATGACATCCGCTTCCTTGACCACGTAGGTCTTTCCTTCAAGGCGCCATTTTCCGGCTTCCTTGGCGCCCTGCTCACCGCCACAGGCGATGAAATCCTCGAAGGCCGTGACCTCGGCGCGAATAAAGCCACGTTCGAAATCGGTGTGGATCCGGCCGGCCGCCTGCGGCGCCGAGGAACCCTTGCGCACGGTCCATGCACGCACCTCTTTTGGCCCCGCGGTGAAGAAGGTGAGCAGGTCCAGGAGCGCGTAGCCGGCGCGAATCACCTGGTCGAGCCCCGACTCCGTGAGCCCCATCTCTGCCAGGAACTCCGCGCGGTCGGCATCATCGAGCTGGCTGAGCTCAGCCTCGATGGCAGCGCACACGGGCACCACCTGGGCATCCTCGGCGGCAGCGCGCTCGCGCACCTTGTCGAGATAGGGGTTGTCCTGGGTATCGCCCTCGGCCACGTTGGCGATGTAGAGCACCGGCTTGAGCGTGAGCAGGTTCAGGTCGCGGATGGCTTTGAGCTCGTCTGCATCCAGTTGCGCATGGCGGGCACTGCGCCCTTCGTCCAGGCAGCCCTTGAGCTTGAGCAGGATATCCTTGCGCGCCGCCGCACCCTTCTCATTGGCCTTGATCTTCTTGTCCACCCGGTCAATGGCGCGCTCCACGGCCTCGAGGTCGGCCAGGGCCAGCTCGGTATCGATGGTGTCGATATCGGAGAGCGGGTCGACTTTGCCATCGACGTGCACCACGTCATCATCCTGGAAGCAGCGCACCACGTGCGCGATGGCGTCGGTTTCACGGATATGGCCAAGGAACTGGTTGCCAAGGCCCTCGCCGCTGGCCGCGCCTTTCACCAGCCCGGCAATATCCACGAACTGCATGGTGGTGGGCACCAGTCGCTCGGGCTGGACGATATCCGCAATCTGCTGCAGGCGGGTATCCGGCACCGGCACCATGCCCACGTTCGGGTCAATGGTGCAGAACGGATAGTTTTCCGCCGCGATCTCGGCGCGCGTCAGCGAATTGAACAGGGTGGACTTGCCAACGTTGGGCAGGCCCACGATGCCGCATTTGAATCCCATTGTTTTACTTTTCCTCGGACGGGTCCGTGTGGAGCGCCTTCATGGCCGCGGGCAGGTTTCCTTCAAAGAAGGTGGGCATGACATCAATCGCGCGGGCGATGGAGTCGTCAATCAGGTCAGCCTGCGCGCGGCTGGGCCGGCTCAACACCCAGGGGGTGACGGCGTCTTTCACGCCGGGGTGACCGATACCGATACGCAATCGGTGAAAATCCGCAGAGCCGATGCAACGGACGGTGTCTCTAATCCCGTTGTGCCCGCCATGTCCGCCGCCAAACTTGAGGCGCGCGGTGCCCGGCGGCAGGTCAAGTTCGTCGTAGGCCACCAGCAGGTTTGCAGGTGCGACCCGGTAATACGCCGCAACGGCCTGCACCGCCCTGCCACTCTCGTTCATGAACGTCGTGGGCCGGGCAAAAATGCATTCGCGCCCGAACAGGCTGGTTTTTACCGTCTCAGCACTGAGCTTGCTCTGTAAACGCAGCGGGGCCGCGGCCTTCGCCAACAGCCGATCCAAAAACCAAAACCCGGCGTTGTGCCGGGTTTCAGCGTACTTGTCACCCGGGTTACCCAGGCCAACGATCAGCAATGGATCAGGCCTGGACCCCGGTGTTGTGTCCGACATTTCGGATCACCCTGCAAAGCGGTGCGATCAGGAGTCGTCTTCAGGCTTGGATTCTTCCTCGCCTTCAGCGCCCTCTTCACCAGCTTCTTCGCCTTCAGCGGCTTCACCTTCAGCCACTTCACCCAGCTCATCGGTCGCGCCTTCAGCCTCGGCGGCCGCGGCAGCGCCAGTACCCTGGCTTTCCTTGATGTGGGTGGTGCTCGCCACCTGGGTGTCGTTTTCTTCAGACACTTCGAGTGCCGGAATGGAAACGCCCTCGGGCAGCTTGAGGTCGGACAGCATGACCGCATCGCCGTCCGCCATCTCGGAGAGGTCGACGGTGATGTACTCGGGCAGGTCCTTGGGCAGCGCGGCGATCTCCACCTCGGTAACCTGGTGCTGAATGATTACACCGGTTGCCTTGGCCGCGGGTGAGTCTTCTTCGCCCACGAAGTGGATCGGCACGGAAATGCGCAGCACTTCGCCGGCGGAAACGCGCAGGAAGTCGATGTGCATGATGATCGGCCGGTAGGGGTGACGCTGCATATCGCGCAGGACCACCTGCTGGGTTTCCTTGCCCACGTTCAGTTCAAGGATACTGGCGTAGAACGCCTCATCTTCGGACTGGTGGAGGATGGCGTCGTGGTCGAGCGACAGGGATACGGGGTCTTTTTCACCGCCGTACAGGATCGCGGGAATCTTTCCGGTTCGACGCAGGCGGCGGCTCGCACCTTTCCCCGCATCGTCACGGAGTTCCGCGATGATGGTTTTGGTATCAGACATGAGTTTTCCTCGTGTTTAGCGTAGTAATGCCACACCCGCGACCAGGTGTGGGGCAAAAAGAAAGCCGCGCATTATACCCTAAAGAAACGTACTGAATGCAACCGATGATGTTGCTTCGAACGAAGGCTTGATCAGTCGACGTACATGGACGACACCGATTCGCCTTCGGACATGCGGCGGATGGTTTCGGCCATCATCTGCGCCACGCTGAGCTGGCGGATCTTGCCGCACTCGCGTGCTTTCTCGCGCAGCGGGATGGTGTCGGTGACCACCACCTCGTCGAGCTGGGAATTGGCGATGTTGTCCACCGCCGGGCCGGAAAGGACCGCGTGGACGCAGTAGGCCACCACGCTGCGGGCGCCCTTCTCTTTGAGTGCCGCGGCGGCCGAGCAGAGTGTGCCGGCGGTATCGACCATGTCGTCCACCAACACGCAGCAACGGTCGTTGACGTCGCCGATGATGTTCATCACGGTGGCCACGTTGGCGCGCGGGCGGCGCTTGTCGATGATGGCCAGTTCGGAGTGCAGGCGCTTGGCGATGGCGCGGGCGCGCAGCACGCCGCCCACATCTGGGGACACCACGGTGACATCTTCAGCGCCGTGCTTTTGCCAGATATCAGCAAGAATCAGCGGCGAGGCGTAGACGTTGTCCACCGGCAGGTCGAAGAAACCCTGGATCTGGTCGGCGTGGAGGTCGATCACCACCACCCGGTCGGTGCCGGCGACGCTGATCATCTTGGCGGCAACCTTGGCGGTGATGGGCACGCGCGCGGAACGCGTTCGGCGATCCTGGCGGGCGTAACCGAAATACGGGATGACGGCGGTGATGCGAGAAGCGGATGCGCGCTTCATGGCATCGATCATCACCATCAGTTCCATGAAATTGTCTGCGGTGGGCGCGCAGGTTGACTGGATTACGTAAACGTCGCGACCGCGAACGTTTTCCATGATCTCGACCATGACTTCGCCATCGCTGAAACGCCCCACCACGGCTTTGCCCATGGGTACGTTGAGTTCAGCGGCGATGTCGCTGGCCAGGCTCAGGTTGGAATTACCTGAGAACACCATCAAGGAAGGGCTGGCCTCCGTCATTGTTTTGCTTGTCCCGCGCTGTGTGCCAAATTTGGCTGGGACGGCAGGATTCGAACCTGCGAATGCGGGGATCAAAACCCCGTGCCTTAACCAACTTGGCTACGTCCCAACTGTGAAATTTGATCCGTTTGGCAGTCAGCCTGGAGCAACTTTTTCCAGCTCGCGGTGGAGTGGTGACCGATCCAGTCCGCCAACGGCGCGCACATTATATCGGCAATTGGAAATTTGTGCCGACCCGTTTTTTTGCTGCGCTTGAAGCAGGTTTGCAGCGTCCTGCGCTGCCGCCTGCGACGGCATCGGGATGAAGATGGAACTGCCCGTTCCACTCAATCGCGGCTCGCCAAACGGCGCCAGCAGGTCGAACATCGCGGCAAGTTCCGGAAAACGTGCGCAGGCGACGGGTTGGCAGTCATTGCGACCACCACCGGCTTGCGCTTCGGCCAGGCTGATTTTCGCCGAGTCGCGGCGCAGGTCCGGGTCGCTGAAGATCTGCGCGGTTGAGATGTGGATCCGGGGCGTCACCAGCAGGTAGTGACATTCGCCCAAGGCCACGGGCTCAAGCGCTTCGCCGACCCCGGTTGCCAGCGCGCTATGCCCACGGACAAACACCGGCACATCGGCGCCAAGCTGCAGCCCCAAATCGGCCAGGGCGTCGGTGTCCAGGCCGCAACCCCACAGCCTGTTGAGCACGCACAACACCGTGGCGGCATTGCTGCTGCCGCCACCCAGCCCGGCGCCCATGGGTATGTGTTTCCTCACCTCCAGGTCTGCACCGCCCTTCGCCCCGCTTGTTTCTTGCAGCAGGCGGGCGGCGCGAACGACCAGGTCCTGATCGGCCTCGACGTCGTAGTCGCCGGTGCGGCGGGTGATGGCGTCGTCATTAGTGGCTTCAACGTAGACGGAATCACCCCAATCCAGGAGCTGGAACAGGGTCTGAAGGGTATGCAGCCCGTCGCAACGGCGACCGGTGACGTGCAGAAACAGGTTGAGCTTGGCGGGCGCAGGCCACCAGTGCGCGTTCATGGCCGCTAGCGGTTCAGGAGCCATGCTCCGGAACCCCTTCCAGGGTCCAGCCGCGCAGCACCAGCCTGACGTGCCGCTCGCCGTTGCGCGCCTCCAGCCTGGTCGGCATGGCCATGCCGGCAAACTCGCCGTAACGCTGGTACTCCACTTCCCAGCCATGCTGCTTAAGCAATGTCATCCTGCCTTCGTCGTCGAGGATTCGCTGTTGAACCACGCCGGGCGCCTCCAGGCCCCGAACCCACCAGGCAAGCGCATCCACGGGCACGCGCCAGCCCACGTGCTGCACGACTAGGCTGGTTACATCCGGGGCTTCCCAGGTTTCCCCGCTGGCCAGTTTCAGCACCGCCCTGCCCGGCATGATCTCCATCTGCCAGGCGCCGCGCCCCAGGGCGCCGCGAAAATCCAACCGGCTGGTTTCAAACGCGCTGCGCCACTGCAGTCGACCACTGCCGCCATCTTCGCCATCGGAAATGGCCAGCTTGCCATCCA
>JAUIBE010000030.1 GCA_030428105.1 Gammaproteobacteria bacterium | reverse complement strand
AGGCAGCAAAAAGTAACGTGCGTTTGTGCATATCGATTCTCCTGGTTGACGTGGTGCCCCCTGGCCGTTGCCGGGCCAGGTTGAAAGGCGCACAACCTTCGATATGCAGATTTCATGCCACTAATTAACCTCTGTATTTCAATGGGTTACATCACCTCAACCCAAGCAGCATTTTAGAATGGTTCCATCACGGTGCGGTCGTGCACGAATATGTGCGTTACGCCTGACAATACGCACCAGGTGCCCGAATCCGGGCAGATTTGAATTCGACCCTTCGGTTCACTACAGTGAACCTGCGTCCGCGCCCGGACCCGGATCGCTACGCGATTCGCTCAACCACCCAGAGAAGGAGACAAACCCATGCGTAAGCTGATAGTTCGTGTAATGACACCGGTGGCAATGATGCTTTTAACAGCATTTTCGGCGGTAGCGGGTGAAAAGGTGGTCACCAGCGGCAAGCAGGACACAGCACTGGCCGAGGTCCCTCCGGCCGTACTGCAAGCGGCGTCAAAAGCGCGGCCCGACCTGGCGATTGAGCAAGCCGAGTACGAAACCCGTGACGGGCGCGAATACTATGACGTGGGTGGAACACTGGAAGACGGCAGCGAACTTGAACTCGACATGATGCTCACCGCCGACGGCTGGAAGGTGATGGAAATCCAGCGTGACATTGACATGACCCAGGTTCCCGAGCCGGTGGGTTTGGAGTTGAAGCAAGCGGTCCCAGGCTGGGCGCCCCACCGCATCATCGAAAGCGACCAGGGTGACGGCGTGGTGATCTACGAGTTTTTCGGCCCCGGCGATGGCGACGAGCCGCGCAAGCTGGAGGTTAAATTCCACGCCGGCCAGGCAGAGTTGTTGGCCGACGAGTGGGCGCACTAAAAGCCCAGGCAGCCACCGCGGTGGCCGCCCAGGCTGATAGTTAACAACCAGCTGCTAATTAACTGGAATAGCGTCGCCCGGCACAGCAAGCCTGTTGACGTGGTTCTCAGCCGCGGTCAGCGCCTGTCGCCGGTCGGCAAACCAGTGACCCTCTCCGATGGCCGAAGAAATACCCAGGCCGTCGAGCACATCGCGCACTCTGCGGGAGACGCCCGCCAGGTAAACCACTTTCCCGGCTTTGCCGGCGTCCTCAACAATGGTCTCCACCGCCTTGGCGGCTGACAGGTCGAGGAAGGACACCCGCGAAAAGTCCAGGATCAACACCTTGTCCAGTCCGTCTGACTTCTCGCGAACGTGGTGACCAACGTCTGCGGCCGCGCCGAAGCTCAGCGGCCCGCCAAACTCGAACACGGAAACGTGCGAACGCAAGCGAGCGAGCTGGGCGCGCTCCTCGGCGTCGTCCACCTGCTCGTGGTCCAGCTTCAGGTCACGCAGTTGCTGCTCGGCCAGCTGCTTGACGAAAGCCAGTGCAGCCAGCACCACACCCACGGCGACCGCGGTAATCAGGTCCACAAATACCGTCAGGCCCAGCACAACCATGACCAGGGCGAGGTCCCAACGCGGCCCGCGATGAGCGCGCTTCAGGTAGGTCCAGTCAATAATGTCGTAGCCAACCTTGATCAGGATGCCCGCCAGCGCGGCGTGCGGAATCAAGGAAGCAACCGGCGCCAGCACCAGCGCGGTGGCCAGGAGAACCAGCGCGTGGGTCATGCCGGAAAGCTTGAACTGTCCACCGCTGCGAATGTTTACAACCGTGCGCATGGTGGCGCCCGCACCGGGAATCGCGCCAAACAGGCCTGCCACGGTGTTGCCGATACCCTGCCCTACCAGTTCGCGGTTTGAATCGTGCCGCGTGCGGGTCATATTGTCGGCCACCAGCGAAGTCAGCAGGCTGTCGATGGCGCCCAGCAGCGCCAGCAGGACGGCCGCCTCAAGCACCACGAACAGGGAATCCTGGGAGAACCCCGGCATGATGAACGAAGGCAGGCCAGTGGGCACATCGCCCAGGATCGGCGCGCCCGGCATCATCACGGAAAGCCCGGTGGCGAACGCCAGCGCCGCCAGCGGCGCGGGAATCCATTTGCCCAGGTTACGCGGCCAGAAAAACACCATCGCCAGCGTCACCAGGCCAATCATCAGCGCGATGGCGTTGGGCGCCATCACCGCATCGGGGATACTGGCCAGGGCCGGAATGGTGCCCGAACCTTCCGGCTCATGGCCGAACAGTCGAGACAGCTGCAGGGCAATAATGATTACCCCGATGCCACTCATGAAGCCGGAAATCACCGGGTAAGGCACCAGGCGAATAAATTGCCCCAGGCGAAATACGCCAAACACAATCTGCAACAAGCCGGCCAGTATCACCGCGGCAAACACCAGGGCCGGCTCGCCGGACAGGCTAGCGAACACCCCGGCGAACACCACCACCATCGGTCCGGTCGGGCCAGACACCTGGCTGCCTGTTCCGCCGAACAGCGAGGCCAGGAAGCCAACAATGATGGCGCCGTACAGGCCGGCAATCGGGCCAGCGCCAGACGCCTCGCCGAAAGCCAGCGCCAGGGGAAGCGCGACGATGCCGGCGGTCAGGCCGCCCATCAGGTCGCCGCGAAGGTTCGTGGTATTGAAAAATTTCATCGATTCAGCAGTCCGCTTGCAGTTTCCTTGAAGGGGTTTGACCGGGCTCAGGCCACGTGGCGCAACGGGTGCACAGCTTCAAACTGGCCCGATTGCGGATCGTGTGCTCGAATCTCGCCAGGGCCAATGTCGTACAGCCAGCCATGCAGGCGCAGTTCACCCCGCGCCTGGGCAGCCGTAATCGCCGGATGCGTTCGTAGGTGCTGCAGCTGCAGCAGAACGTTCTCCTCGGTTACTGCCGCCAGCAACGCTTCACCCTCCAAACCTGGGTGACGCGCTTTAGCGGTGGCAACAGCGGCCCGGCTGTGGCCCAGCCAACCAGAAACCTGCGGAAGCTCTTCAAGCCCTTCCGGCGCCAGTGCGCCTTTCATGGCGCCGCAGTCAGTATGCCCACAGACCACCACGTCGCTAACGCCCAGCACCGACACTGCGTACTCAATCGACGCGGTGTTGCTCTCCGCAGTCGGACCCCAGGGCGGAACGATGTTGCCGGCATTGCGGCAAATGAACAGCTCGCCAGGCCCACACTGGGTAACCAGGCTGGGATCGATCCGGCTGTCCGCGCAGGTGATGAACAACACCTGGGGGCTTTGCCCACTGGCCAGTTCCGAAAACAGTTCCTGCCGACCGGGAAATACCTCGGACCGGAATTTGAGTACGCCTTCAATCACGTGTTTCACGCTGTCGCTCCTTGCCTGTGCAATCAAAAAACCGGCGCATGGCCGGGATGCGGTTAATGGTGGGAGAGAACAGGTGCTAAATCAATTCCCTATTTTTGATAGATTATGATAGTTATTTACTATCACCCATTGGAATCAGAAAGATGCCAAACGTCGGAAACCCAACTCTCAAGCAACTTCAGTACCTGGATGCCGTGGCGCAGGCCGGCAGTTTCCGCGCCGCGGCACAAAAACTGGGTGTGTCCCAGCCCACCATCACGTCACAGATTGCTGCGCTTGAAGAAGCGTTGGGAATGACCCTGCTGGAACGCTCTCGAACCGGAACCTTGCCCAGCAGCGCCGGGCGAGCCTTGCTGCCGTACATCGCCACCATTCGCGAGGCGGTTGGGGCCATTCGTGACCACGCCCGGTTTGTCGGTGACGGAGGCAGCGGCATCCACCGCCTGGGTGCGCCACCAACCCTGGGCCCATACCTGCTGCCGGACGTACTAACCGCCATTCACGCCAAAGATCCGACGTTGCGACTGTATGTGCGCGAAGACACTCCGCGCGACCTGGAAAACGCTTTGGTTTCCGGCAGGTACGACCTGATTCTCACGGTTCGTCCGGTCGAGATCTCGGAATTGGAGGTTGACCCCCTGTTCGGCGAGCCGTTCCAGCTTTGCGCCCCGCCCGACCACCCACTGGTGGAGCGGGGAACCGTGGCAGCCACGGCACTGGCGGGCGAACGCCTGCTCGCCATCGACGAGCGATTCCGCCTGTTCGAGCAAATGCAGGCCCTGGCCAACCGTTACGGCGCCAGCCTGTTGCGCGATTACGAGGGCAGCAGCCTGGACACGGTAAGGCAGATGATTGCCACCGGCTTCGGCCTGGCTTTCCTGCCCGCGCTTTACGTGCGCAGCGAGATCGAGCCGCGCGATGACGTGGTTGTGCTGACAATGGAAGACGAACCGATTGACCGCGAAGTGGTACTGGCCTGGCGCCCCACCGCGCCGCACCGGGCCATGTACCGCAAGCTGGCCGCGCAGATACGCGCGGTTTGCCAGGCAAAGCTGGCGGAGTACCTTCACATGCCTACTGCATCCTGATCCACGAAGCGGCTTTGCCATTTCCGGTTCCGCCGGGCGGCAAGGTATGATTTAACCCAGGCATCGAGGAACCACGCATTAACAACAGCAATGGACGCACCCGACCTCACGGAGCTGATCAACACCGAGCAGAGCAAGCTTTCTGCCGACCAGCAGCATGATGTCGAAGCGGTGT
This sequence comes from Gammaproteobacteria bacterium, assembly GCA_030428105.1. GTDB lineage: Bacteria > Pseudomonadota > Gammaproteobacteria > Xanthomonadales > SZUA-36 > JAUIBE01. The sequence continues at coordinate 30,258 of JAUIBE010000030.1, read as the reverse complement.
ACCAGCAGCTGAAGCAGATCGCCCGCGTCCAGCGCTTCAAAATCAGCAACCACGGCCTCAACACCACCAGCCTGGTAAACGAAGCCTGGCTGAAGACGCACTCGGGCAACAAGACCTTCAATGACCGGCGCCACTTCTTCGCCTACTGCGCGCTGGCGATGCGCCACATCCTGCTCGACCAGGCGCGACGCAACAAGTTGCTCACCTATGTCGATGATGAGCGCACCCTGGACGGCCAGCCGGTGTACCGCCAATCGGATTTCCTGCTTGACCTGGAGCGCCAGCTGGTGCGGCTGGGCGCTTACTCCAAGCGCCTGGAGCAGATTTTTACCATGAAGTTCTATGGCGAGATGACATTCGACGACATTGCTGACTACCTGGACGTCAGCCGGCGCACCGTGGTGCGGGACTGGAAAAAGGCCCAGGCCATGTTGTCGGTAGCCCTGGGCGCACCAGACAGGTGACAGACCTGGAGCAGATATGGAAAGCGATCGATGAGAAATTCGATCGCGATGAAGAAGCGGAAATCGAGCACCCACTGAAGCTGCCCGATCACGTGGCGGATGCAGCGGCCGAACTGCTTGCCGCTACTTTTTCCGATGACGACTTGCCGCCCGACCTGCAGCATTCCAAGTACGTCATCCGCGAACGCCTGAACACCGGTGGTCAGAGCGAAATCTATCTCGCTGAACGCTCCGATGGCGTGTACCGCAAGACGGTGGTCATCAAGATCATGTCACGGCGCCACGAGCTAGAGGCCATGCGCGAGGCGTTCATGCGCGAGATGCAGTTGCTGGCCGACCTCACCCATCCCGGCATCGTGCAGATCATTGACGGCGGGGTAAGCGATGACGCGCAGCCCTGGCTGGTGCTGGAGTACATCGAAGGCCAGGAACTCAGCGCCTACTGCAAGGAAAACGCGCCCGATGCCCGTGCCATTGTCGAACTGTTCCTCAAGATCTGTGAGGCCTTGCGCTTTGTCCACCTGCAAGGCGTCGTGCACAAAGACCTGAAGGCCGCCAACGTGATGATCCGGGTTATCAATGGCGTGCCCTGGCCGGTGATTATCGATTTCGGAATCGCTCTGGAGGCCGCTGTTCGCAAAACCGACCCGGATGCACCGGTGTTCGGCACCCGCGGATACTCCGCACCAGAACAGATTTCCGGGGAGGCCGTCGATCATCGGGCGGATATCTATTCGCTGGGGATGATGCTCGCCCAGGTACTTGCAGGCGACAGTGTTGATAACATCGGCCTGCTGTCCGCTCGCGAACGCGAGTCGCTGTTGAAAAGCAAGGGCATTTCCAACGACCTCGTCCAGGTCATTCGCAACTGCACCCGCGAGGCGCCCGGGTCGCGCTACCAGGATGTCGAGGCGCTACGCACCGATTTGCACCATTGGCTGAATGACTACCCACTGGCGGCAAACCGCTCACGGGCCTTCCACGTACTCGCCAAGACGGTTCGCCGCCACAAGCTGATCACCGCGGCGAGCCTGCTGGTTGTGGTGGCTGCCATCGCCTCCACCTACAAATACACCACCGATGTACGCGAGTTGCAGCAAATCACCCGTACCGAGAAGAATGCCGGTGATGCGCTTTTCAACTTCATGCTCACCGACCTGTTTGACGACCTCACCCGCATCGGCCGGGTCGACCTGCTGCGCCTAACCGCCGAGCGCAGCCTTTCACGCCTGAACGAGCAGGATCCACGCACTTTCAATGCCTCTTCCTGGTTGCAATCTGCGCTGGCTTACATCAACGCGGGCAAAGTGTTCGACGCCCTGGAAGCCTCGAAAGAGGCGCTGGATGCCTATGCCAAAGCGGAGCAACAGATTGCCCAGATTGCCGACGCCCCCGATCTGCGCCGCGAGTACCTGCGTACCCTGGCATCGGTCAACGTTCTGAAGAGCCTCACGCTGACCACCGATGAGCAGCGCGCCCAGATGGAATCCAGCCTGCACACCGCGATTGATCTTTCAGAATCGCTGATCGCGGACTACCCCGACGAATCACCCGATACGTTGTGGGAAGCGCATTTGCAACTGGGCTGGCACTACATGGAGTACGACGAGCCTGGACAGGCGCTGGCCCATCTCGACCAGGCCCAGGAAATTGCCGCCGCCCAGGTCTCCAGCCATGAGCAGCGTGAGCGGCATGCGCGCTGGCAGGCAAACCTTTCGCATTCGCTTCAAGCCCTGGCCTGGTACGCCTTCGACTACGGCCAGCCCGAAGATGCTGCCAGCGCAATCGACCGCGCGGTGGAGTTGGCCCGCAACACCCTGGTCGAGGATGACGGCGACATCGAGTTTCTCGACAACTACCGTATCCTGTTGAATCACCAGAGCTTTATTAGTGTCGACCTGGGCCGCGTGCGTAGCGCTGAAGAATCGGTCACCGAGGCCATTCGCGTGGGCGAGCAGCTGGCGCTGATGGCGCCCACCAACCGCAAGTACCAGCGCGAGCTGTCCTACTCCCACACCACCCGGGGCGAACTGGCCGAGAGCCAGGGCGACCTGCAAACCGCGCTGGCGCATTACCAGCAAAGCCTTGCCATTTCGCGCAGCATTGCCAGCGACGACCCGGACGGGTTTTCATCGGCCAACGACCTGGCCATCGACCTGATCAGCAGCGCGAACGTGCTAAGCGCCCTGGGCTTCTCCGAGGAAGCCGAGGCCCAGTGGGCCGAGGCTGTCCGCGTGATGCGGCCGGTGCACCAGAGCGAACCCGGCAACAAGTACTACAGCTTCAGCCTGGCCGTTCCCTTGATCCAGCTGGGCGAGTACGAGGAGGCCCAGCCGCTGATCGAATCGATTCGCGGGTCGGGAATGGACGACGACGTGTTCCAGACCCTGCTGTCCGATCACGGCCTGGATTAACCCTGCAACCCGGTTTTTTTGGCACCAAATTTCTTGCTCGTTGGTTTGAAGGGTTAACAACCCGGAGAACGGAGCACGATCATGCAGTTGCTGAAACCCCTTGTTACCAGCCTGGTCGCAACAGGCCTGGCCCTGTCTGCATCCATCAATGCCCTGGCGGCAGAGCCCGAAGCCAGCACCCATGGCGTCACCATCGACCCCGGGCAGCCGTTTCCATCGGTGATGTACAGCGACATCCTCAAGTCGATGTCCGACCAGGTATTCTGGGAAAACGGCAAGCTGCGTTTCTTCGAACGGGTGCGGATGACTTTCCTGCCCGCATTCCAGGACCCGCAACATATCGCTGCCTACAACCCGAACACCGGCGCTTTCCTGGTCTCGCAAATGACGGACCAGTCAGGAGCGGTGGTTTCCACCGTCTCGTGGGAAGCCCGCCAGGAAAGCTTTCCCTACTGGACCAGCCACGCGGTGAACAACAGTGACCCTGCGCCGCTGGCCAGCGGTTCATACACGCTGACCTGGTTCATCGATGGCCAGGCGTTCTGGAGCCTGCCCTTCGAGGTATCCGAATCCGCCGCCGACAATCCCTACGACCAACCCAACAAGTACCTGGAAGGCCCATGGCAAGACTGGGCTTATATCTACGTACCCAACGGCAACCTCAGCCAGAACCCCACCTTCAACCTGTTCCTGCGCGACAAGGCCGCCAAGCCGGGCAACTGGGTGGAGCAGAACATCACCATCGACGTGATGAAGGACGGAGCGCTCGTTGCCCAGTACGGCAAGAACGGCGCCAGCCGCCAGTCGGCCAAGCCCTGGTGGGTGGCGCACGAGTTCGCCCTGCGCACGCCCGACGACAGCGGGTTCGTGGCCGCCAGCGACCTGGTTGCCTCCGGCAAATACACCGTGATGGTGAAAAACAACGGTGAGGACTTCGCACGCTATGAGTACCAGGCCGACGGCGCCATGCCGTTGACCGGCCGCCAGGACCGCGAAAGCGCTAATCCCCTGACCTTCCTTGAAGGGGCCAGGGACCGCTTCTACTTAGAGCGCCAGTAAGCCGGAGAGCCATCATGATTCGTCACGCCATGCTCATTGGCGCCTTGCTGGGCATCCTGGCATTTGCACCCTGGCAATCCGCCTTCGCCAGCCTGATCTTTGTCAACACGCTCGACGATGAGTTGAACAGCGACGGTGACTGCAGCCTGCGCGAGGCAATCGAGTCTGCCAACACGAACACATCCGTCGATGACTGCACCGCCGGGCAGTCCACGGTTGTCGATTCGATCTTTTTTGCGGTTGGCGGGACCGTCACGCTGCAAGGCAATCTCGGCCCCCTGGTCATTACCGACAGGGTGACCCTGACCGGTGGCGGCCCGGACACCACGGTGATTACCCAGGGCTCCACCATCCAGCTGTTGCTGATCGAAATGGCCAACCCCAGCCACGATGTCGAAATCAGTGACCTGACTTTCCAGGGCGGGCACGCCGTGCCTGGCTTGTTTGGTGGCGCGGTGCGGCTGATGGAAGGCGACACCTTCGAATTCAACAATGTCCACTTCCTGGACAACATGGTGGTTGTAGCGCCCAGCCAGGGCTGGGGAGGTGGCGGCGCGCTGTTTGCCGGCCCTCTGCTCAACAGCCCGGACCCCACCCTGCGCCTCGAAGACTGCCTGTTCGAGAACAACATGGCGGTGCGCGAGTCTGGAACCCTTTCGCGCGGTTATGGTGGCGCGGTGATGTCGCGTTTTTACCAGGACAACGGCACACCCACCAATGACCCCCTGGATGCGCTGACCATCGTCAATTCGGAGTTTCGCAACAACGGCGCCGAAAAACATGGCACCGCAGTGCACACCTTGTTCGTACCCCAGGTAGCCATTAGCGGCAGCCAGTTTGTCGATAATGAGATACTTCTGAGCCCGGACGGCGCTCTCCGCTCTGGCGCCGTCTACGCGGCATCAGACGGCAGCGGCCTGTTGTCGATAGCTAACAGCAGCTTCGTTGGCAACCAGAGTCCGGACCGGGGCAGCGCCGCCTTGATCTCCAACTTTCCTGCAGTGATCAGCAATTCCACGTTCACCCAGAACTCAACCTCCGCAGTCTACTTCTACAACGGCGGCACAAGCGCGGTTCAGTACTCCACCCTGGTCGATAATGGCACCGACAGCAATTTCGATACCGCGCTAACCATCTGCGAAACGTGCACCGTCAGCCTGCGCGCAAGCATTGTCTGGAACAGCTGGGATACCGACAGTATTTGCAACGAGCTCCCGGGCGGTACGCTCAACTCGCTTGGCTACAACATTGATAACGACGGCAGTTGCACTGGCCATGGCAGCGACCTGCCCTCGACCAATCCACTGCTGATGCCACTCGACACATGGGGCGACAACATTGCCGCTTTGGATCTGCTCACCTTTCTGCCGATTCCGGGTGGTCCGGCCGTGGACGCGGCCTACCTGGACAACTGCCCCGGCGCGCTCGGTGGCAATGTCACTACCGACGCCCGCGGCGAGCCCAAACCCGTTGACGGCAGCGAAACTGGCCAAAACCTGTGCGACATCGGCGCGGTGGAATACCAGTTCGACGAAGACCCGGAGATTGTCAGCGTGACGGTGAATTTCGCCGGCAATGGCGAGGGCCTGGTCACCAGCAACCCGCCGGGCATTAACTGCAGCGACGACTGCTCGGGTTATTTCCAGGTGCAGACCAACTTGCGCCTGACCGCCATCCCCACCGGCGGTGCCGTGTTTGACGGCTGGGGTGGCGACTGCAGTGGTACCGGGCTGTGCCAGTTTTCACTCAACAGCAACAGCTCGGTGACGGCCACGTTTAGCATCTCCGACCCGGATGAGCTGTTCAGCAGCGGGTTCGAGTAGAACTGCGCCGGGCCTCCAGCGCCCGGCGATAGACAGCCATGGTGGCCTCCATGGACTGTTGCAGCCCGAAGGCGGTGGAGCGCGGAACCACCGGCGGCGCTTGAAGGAAATCCAGGGTCTTGCGCAGCAAGGCCGCGTGGTCGCCCGGCGCGACGGCGCCTGATGGAAGCATCTCGGCCAGTACCTCGCTCACACCGCCATGATTCCAGCCGATAACCGGCGTGCCCAGGTGAAGCGCCTCGGGCACGGTGCGGCCAAACGCCTCGGGCGGGTCGCTGCACAGGCTGAAAACCAACTCGGACAGGGCCATCCACTCCGCCATGTCGGTGCGCCCACCCGTGAACGTGATGTGATCAGCAATGCCCAGCGCGCTGGCCTGCGCATGTAATTGCCTGGCAAGACGCGAACCGCTACGCCCCTCCCCGACAACCAGGCCATGGACATCTGGGTACTCGTCTCGCACCCGAGCCACCAGTTGGAGGAAGTCTGAGTGACCCTTGTAACGGCTCAGCCGGCCGGGCAGGCAAAGAAGGCGCCGGCCACGAAGTTGGGGAAACTCCAGGTAGGCTGCCTCCAACCAGGACGACGAGGGTGCATAGCCATAAGCAAAACTTTCCAGGCTCACCCCGCCATGCACGGTATCCAGCTTCTTCGCATCAAGTTGCGGATAGTGGCGAAGGGTGTAGCCACGAACCGGCTCAGACACCGCGATTACACGGTCTCCCCGGGTCATGATTGCGCTGTAGGGACTGACGGAGTAGTAGCCATGAACGCTGGTCACCAGCACCGGGCGCTGATCGCGCGGCAGTTTGTTGATTGCCAGGTAGCAGATCCAGGCTGGCAGGCGGGAATGCACATGGACCACGTCCGGGCGCTCGTGCTCGAGCCAGCGGCGAAAGCGGCCGATATAAGCCAGCGTTGAAAAGCGCTTGCGGCCAACCGGCCAGTCCAGCAGTTGCGCGCCGCAGTCGCCAACCCGTTGCGCCAGTGGTCCGCCACCAGCTACAACGCTAACCCGGTGCCCTTGTGCGCGCGCATACTCAGCCAGTTCCACCGCCACCAGCTCTGAGCCACCAATGCTCAGGGCCGCCAGCGCCTGGACAATATGCAACGGTTCGGCCGGTCTGGAGGCCGGTTCGGTCAAAGACTGTTGCAGGCGGAACGCAGTGGCCTGGCTTCCGCCTCCTGTTCCAGCGACCACAGGTCCTGCAGCGTTTCGCGCCGTCTAATCACCCGCACCTCGCTGCCGTCGACCAGCAACTCCGGCGCACGTGGCCGGCTGTTGTACTGGAAGGACATCGAGGCGGCATAGGCGCCGCAGCCGCGAACCACGAACAAATCCCCCGGGCTGGGCAGGGCCACAGCACGATTCTTGCCTAGCGTGTCGCCGGTTTCACATACCGGCCCGACGAAATCAGCAATCACCTCGGCGCCTGGACCAGCTTCATCCACCGCAACAATGTCATGGAACGAGTCGTACATGCTGGGGCGCAGCAGGTCATTCATGGCCCCATCCACCACCACGAAGGTTTTATCCGGCGTGGTCTTCACCCCGATGACCCGGGTCAGCAGCACCCCGGTGTTGCCGGCCAGCACCCGGCCCGGCTCAATCACCAGCTTCAGGCCGGTTGGCCTGATGGCGCTGATCAACGTTTGCGCGTAGTCGTCGAGGCCCGGTGGATTTTCATCGCGGTAACGGATACCCAGTCCGCCGCCCATGTTGATCAACTTGAGATCCGGCGCGTCGCTGCGCACCTCGGCGCAGAAAGCCGCCATCCGCAGCGCCGCCTGGCCAAGCGGGGCCAGGTCGGTGATCTGGCTACCGATATGACAGGCCAGCCCCACCAGCCTCAACTGGCTCATCTCCCCGATTTCACCGATCAGGCGGCGTGCCAGCGCCTCGGGCAAACCAAACTTGGTGTTGTACAGGCCGGTGGTGATCTTGGGGTTGGTTTTCGCGTCGATATTGGGGTTGATACGGAGACTGATATTGGCCACCACCCCGCGCTCTGCCGCCAGCCGCGCGATGTTGGCCAACTCGAACTCGGATTCGACATTGAATGACAGGATGTCCATATCCAGCGCGGCAACAATCTCGTCTTCGCGCTTGCCCACACCTGAGAAGACCACTTTGCGCGGGTCTACCCCCGCAATCCTGGCGCGTTCCAGTTCGCCCAGCGACACCAGGTCTGCGCCCAGACCGTGGCTGAACACCTCGCGCAGATAATGCAGGTTGCTGTTGGCTTTAACCGCGAAGCAGGCAAGCGTCGGGTAGGCGGCAAACGCCTGCTTCAGCTTTTCGCAGTGCCTGGAAAGCGTGGCGCGTGAGTAGACATAGGCAGGTGTGCCCTGCGCGTCGGCGATGTCCTGCATGGCAACGTCCTCGCAAAACATGCGTCCGCCGCTGGCCAAAAAATGATCCACGATTGGGCGTTCCCCCGGGTTGGTGAAGGCCAATGGGCCTGTTGGGTACAAGCAGCCATTATGGCCTGCCCCGGGCTATCAATGAACCACCCAATGAACCAAATCCGGACGCATTGCGCCGATTCGACAAAGTTAAGTACGTTTAGCTGGCAGTCTCGAGCACAAGGTCGAACTGGTGCAGCGGCAGACCGCTTGCTTCGTCCACCACCGGAGAAGTAACAAGCACATGGCGCTGCTCAGCCGGAACGCGCTTTATCTCATCATCCTGCTCCAACAGTGGATCGCCCTCGAAGTACATCTGGGTAACCAGGATGGCTTTGTCTGCGGACCAGACTTTGAAGTGAATATGCTGAGCACGCCAGCCCGAATCGCCCAGCGCTTCAAGCGGATAGGTCGCCGGTTTGATGGTCTTGAATCCGTAGCGCCCTTCAGCGTCTGTGGTGGTAATGCCGATACCCTGGAAGTTGGGGTCCAGGGCCGCGCCCGTATTGGGGTCGTCCGGGTGGTCATAGCGACCATTGGCGTTGGCCTGCCAGATATCGACGCGAATGCCTTCCAGCGGCACGCCTTTGGTGTCGGTTACCGCGCCGCGAACCAGGATAACCTCGCCCTGGGCGGGCGCCGAGTGGCCTTCGAGCCAGGTCAGGTCGACATCGGTTTCACCCAGGGGCAACGGGGGATAGAACGGCCCCTCCACCTGGCTGGGGGTCTTCAACAAGGCGTGCGCGATGGCCGGTGTCAGCAAAACCACCCCGGTTGCCATCGCACCCAGTTTGCCGGCCATCTGCCGGCGCGACATTTTTTGCGACATCAACGACTCCTGTTCAGGCGACCAGCATCATTGCCATCAATCGTACACCATGACCCGTGCGTGCCAGAATGCTTCGTTCTTGAGGGAACGATTCCAGGCAGAGCCGTTGCAGCCTTCCACACCTGGATTTTGAGCAAGTAAGATCAACGCGTCGAACCCACGCGGTGGGTTTTTGTCTGTGAATGGGTACTTTTCTTAGCAACTGCGGACGAACATGGGCAGCAGCCGCGCTTTTTTTCAATGGTGGAAACAACTTCGAGCCCGCCGGTGGCTTAGCCTGGCGGTGGACGTTTGCCTGATCGTGGGCGTGATGTTGCTTGTCCACGCCTGGCAGGCGCGCAGCTTACCGATCGATGAGCCCGCGCCGCAGGCGATGCTCGAGCGCTTACAGGGCGGACCCGCGCACGTGCTGCCCGGCAGCGGCGAGGCAGGCGTCGTCTACTTCTTTGCACCCTGGTGCCACGTCTGCGAACGCAGCATCGGAAGTCTCGATGCCCTGGTCGACGACGGTTCCATCGCGTGGGCCCACGGCGTGGCGCTTGATTACGCGGACACGGACTCGGTCGCGGCCTTCGTTGAACGAACCGGGATTTCACTCCCGGTTTTGCTGGGCGGCCAGCAGCAGGTAGAAAAATGGGGCATTCGCGCCTTTCCTACTTACTTCGTGATCGACGGCGAGGGTCGCATTGCGAGCCGCTCTGTCGGCTACTCAACCAGCCTGGGCTTGCGCGCCCGCGTATGGCTGACGGAATAGAACCCGCATCGATATCAAGCCCTTACGCCACTAGCAGGTTTGTACGCAGCGTTTTGGCGATCCCATCCATAGCCCGTTGATCAACACCGGCCTCGGCCGCATAAGCCTCCCAATCCCCTACCGCAGCGGAAACTTCTTCGAGCAACCGTTGGGCCCTGCGAGTCTTGAGGCCCGCAAAACCCGCGAAGTCCAGCAGGTCCCCGGTTTCGAAGTGATCGGTCTTGCCGCCCAGCGACATCTGGTGCTCCCGGGTCCAGAAGCCCTGCGGGTTGTAGGCGTAGGCCACGTCAAAGGCAGGCGAGAGCCGCCACTCGCCCGTCTTGTTCATCACGAAGGCGATATTCTTGGTGTGGTCATCCTGGTTACGCGCCAACACGTTGAACAACGCTCGGCGCACTTGCTGCTCAATATCGGCGGCACCCAGTTCTAACTGTCGACAGGCCTGGATGGCCTGTTCGTAGGAATAGGCCCGGGCGCGATTGAAGTCGTAGTGACACAGGGCGCACAGCGACTGCACATGCAATTTTTCATCGCCAACCCGGTCGAAGCGCCGGGTCATGAAGTGCGCACGCCCACCCTCCTCGTGCAAGCGGCTCGGCATCATCGTGATGCCGCAAGCCCTGGCCATCAGGTAATAGGCGTATTCAATCCGGCCGTAGCCACGCGGCTCGGCGATTTCCCGGTCTGAAGCCTCGTTCACGCCGTCAAATTTGAGCAGCCAGTGCTCGAAACCCGCGGGTGCGCCGAGTTGGCCGGAACGAAACTCGCCACTTTCGGGGTTCCAGGCGAGCACCGCCTTGGCGCGCGCGCCACCCGCCGAGGTGCCCACCCGAAGAATATCCTCGAGATCGGCCTTGTTGTCATCGAGGCTTCCATCCAGGCTGGCCCGCTGGTCCAGGACCTGGTTGGCCAACTCGACCAGCGCGTCGATTTCCACCGTGACCGCCCGGTTGCCGCCCTTGGGAATGGCGGGCGTGTACTCGAGCGCGCCCATGCCGCGCCTGCCCACGTAGCAAAGCCGTTCCACCGGGTCCATCGAACCCTGCGCCCTGCCCTGCAACACCAGCCAGCGGTCGATCAGGGCATTGCCGAATTTATCCGGTATGGAGTCGGACAACAGGCCGGGCAGCCCATGAAAGGCGGCATCGTCATGGTCGCGGGCGCGGTTGGCTGGAAACTCGTAGCTGGGTTGGCCTTTGCGCATGACAATAGGCGATGGCTCAACCGGGCTGGCCGCAAACTCAGGCGCAAACTGAAACACCCCCAGGGCGCGATCGGAGTCCCAGCTCACCGCACCGATGGTCCTGCCCCACAGCTTGACGCGGGCGTCGGTCATTCATCGTTGCCCCATGCCCACGACGTATCGCCCGGGTCCGTTTTTTTAGGCCGCGCCCGCTGGCGCTCCCGGCCAGAAAGGCGCACGCGATCGAGCGGGCGCACCGATGGGTCGGGCAGAAGTTGTTCGAGGTGCTCGTGTAGGCGCAGCGCCATCATGACGCGTATGAAGGTATCTAGCGAAGCGCCGTTGCCCTGTTCCAGGCGCACCAGGGTGGCGCGCGAAATGCCTGCTTCCGTGGCGATTTGCGCCTGGGTGCGGTTTTGGCCGAGGCGAATTTCGGACAGGCGTGTGCCCAGCGACTGGGCAACCTGGCCGGCGCTTTCCAGAAAATAATCCTGTTTACGACTCATAAACTAACCACTAAATACATGAAAAACATTTATAGTATCACTTATTGGACACTAATTGAATGTATTTCAATTATATTTACTGATCTATTTTCGAGTCATTAATAACCATATAAGCCGTTATTGAACTATTTTTAATACACTACAATAACCTGATGTCTAAAGACACTGTTCGCCTGAACGGTCTGTCGGCTACCTCACGGCCCCGGGCACTTGTGGCTACAGGCCAACCTCAGGCCCGCCTGCGCACCGCTTCAGCGATAATCGTTGCCTGGGCGCGGGCGGAAACAGTGAATGCGAGGAAACTTCCAAAATCACGGGTAGCGGCGAGGCTGGTAAAGAACAGGCCCGGCACGCGCGACTGGAAGCCAATATCCAGCGGCGCATAACCGTCTTCGAGCCCAAGCGCCCCCAGGGTTGCAGCAGGAAGGAATGGCAGTTGGGCCAAGTCCACCCGGTAACCGGTGGCGAAGACAAGCTGGTCGGCGTCCAGGGTTTTGCCCGAATCCAGTTGCAACGACATGGCCTCACCCTGCGTGCCGGCGCTCACCACGTTGCTGTTGGAATGCAGGCGCACATTGTCGTGATCTACCCGCGGCCACAACCAGGGCTCAAGGCGAAGCCTGCCCTGCTCCCAGAATCTACGGTTGAGTTGCGCTTTCTGCTGGTCCGACAGGCGCCGGAACCATCCCGGATCCGCCGGCATGTTATCGACGATGTCGCCCACCCAGGCCCACTCGGAGGGCTCGAACAGCGGGGTGTCGTGGCGGTAAACAAGCTCCACCGATGCGGCGCCTGCCTCGCGGATCATCGCCGCCCACTCGAATGCGCTTTGCCGGCCGCCGATGATGACCACCCGCTTGCCGCGCAAAGGCGCGAAGTCAACCAGGTGGCAGGTATGCGCAACGCGCTCGACCGGGAACATCGCGGCCAGCTCCGGCGGCGTAAAAGCGAAACGTTCAAAACCAACTGCAACCACGATATTGCGCGCTCGAATGCGGGCGCCGTCGGTGGCGAGCGCCAAGAGCGCGTCGTCGTGCTGCTCAATCGCAGCGATACGCAAATCCTGTACTTCGATACGCTTTTCATCCTGGAGCCAGCGCGCATAATCGAGGTAAAAGTTGCGCGACAGCGGCTCCACCGACCGGCAGGTCTGGCCGAGCTCCTCGAGGTAGGCATCTATGGAGCAAACCCCGGTTGGGTCCAGCGACCACTGGCAGGAAGAGCGGAGCAGCATTTCAGGGGGCATATGGTCTTTCCAGAACCCCATCGGTTCGCCTACCACGAGGTGATCGATACCCAGCGCGCTGGCCTGGGCCGACAGGGCAAGACCAAATGGCCCCGCGCCAATAATCAGCAGATCAGTGGCGCGCGCCTCCATGTCGTTCGCGATTGCACCGCTGCCCAATGCTGCAGGCAAAACCAGCCCTCCGGCCGATTGTGCGGCAACAGTGAAGAGCTTTCTTCGAGTAATCCCCTTGCGCATTCTTTACCCCCTGTTGATAACGCGCGCCCCCTTACGATGCGGACTCGCGGGATTGAGTGGAACCGCTACCAGATCTTCTTCAGCGCATCCATGATTTGCTCGGCAAAAGCCGCCGCCGATTCTGATTCCGCCGCGGAGGCGTAAACATGCAGGGCCACCAGGAACGACAAGGTATTGTGCCGCTGCGCCAGGCCGGCCTCGCTGGAGAACGCATCGCCCCACGCTTCAAGCGGCGCAGGATCAATAACTTCGTCGAGCCACGCTTGCCATCGCGCTTGCGCGATGGCATCGCGGGAATGAGCGTAGAAAACCGCCCTCGCAAGGCGCGAGGACTCGCCATGGATGTAGGCCACGGAACCCGTCGGAGCCACCTGGGATAGCGTGGCGGACACCAGTGCCTCCACCTGCCCGGCATCAACGTTCTCATTCAGAACCAGTTGCAACACCAGGTCTGAGCCATGGGCCACGCTGTGGCGCCAGCCTTCCTGGTCGGAAAAGCCGCGGTAGTCGGAAATGTTGCGCATGAATGCGCTGGCTGCGTCCACCAACTGGGCGCGGCGTTGCGGCGAGAATTCCACGGTTCCAACCCGATCCGTGCGCGCTACTTCGGAAAGCACCAGGGCGGCGAAAGGCTGGAGAAAGCCGTTGGCATCAGCATCCGAGGAGAGGTCTGCTACCAGCCGATCGTCCAGTGTCTCGATGGTGGGCGCGCTTAACGACGCTGCGCGCAACCAGGTCGTCAACCCCTCGTAGACCACGCCGTCGCGAATCGCCGGGTCGGGATCTGCAAGACAGCCCAACAGCGCCACGGCCAGCGCATCGCGTTGCGCCGGCTCAACCTCGAACCCGGCTGCGCGCATGTCCAACAGGTCCTGGCGGCTGTAGCCCTCGGGCGGACAGGCCGCCCACGCGGTGAAGGAAGAGGTCAGCGCCACAAGCAGCGCCAGAGCTCGCGTGATTCCGAAGAAGGTCCTGTTCATGGATGTCGCCTGTTTGTTGTTCAGGGTATTGGAACCGGCCAGCGAGCAAACGCTGACAAGTGGTACGCGCCCATGGTCTCAGGTCTGCGTGGTTCCACCGTGTTTTTCGAAGTTGGCCTGGTACTCCGGAAGCGCGCGCACAGCCCGGAAATAGGGCTCCTGGGATATCAGGTTAATGTAATCGGGATCCTTTTCCACCAACTCGGCGAGGGTCACCACCGCCAGCTCTGGCAAACCCTGCAATGACTGGATCAAGGCCAGGTAGTAGAGCGTCTCGGCATTGCGCTCTGACAATTGCAAGGCGCGGTCGATATGCTGCCGAGCCAGTTCTGCATTGCCGAGGTTGGCGTGGTAGAACGCATAGAGACCAAGGGTGCGCCAGTCCCGGTCGTTGACCTGCAGCAATTCCTCGGCCAGCGCTGTGGCCCGCTCAAAAGCTTGCCGCGATTCCTCCTGGCGACCGCTCACAAAATGCAACGCGTCGGCCAGGCGCCCCATGGCTCGATGGTCCCTGGGCGACAGGGCAACCGCTTTTTCCTGCATCTGTGCCGCTTCCTCGAAGCGACCGCTGTAGTACAGCGCATGCCCGGTGTTGGTGAAGGCCGTTCGATTGGGCTCGATGGCCAACGACTCTTCCCAGGCGTCGGCGGCCAGTTCAAAGCGCCCCATCATGTAATTGGCCGAGCCCAGGTTGTTCCACGATGCCGCCAGGTCGGGACGCAGCGACGCACTCTTGGCGGCGTATTGCGCGGCCAGGTCAAAGCGATCGGGACGTTTGCTGTAGGTGTAATAGAACGAAAACAACGCGTTCTGCGCGTCCCACGACCCCGGCTCCAACGCCTCGGCGCGCTTCAGATGGCTTTCCGCCTCGCGCAGACGTCCCTGCCGCGCCAGCACGATGCCCAGCTCAATCGAGGCTTCAACCTGCACGCCCTCCATCGACAACGCCTGCTCCAGCGCCTCCTCCGCCTTGGCCAGGTTGGCGCGCTGCAACGCCACTTCGGCCTTGGAGTACTGCCCAAACTGGCTGTAGAGACCACCCAGTGCCACGTACACCTCCGCGCGCGAGTTATCCAGCTCGAGCGCGCGACCACAGGCGCTTTCCGCGTTGTCAAAGTGTTCGCGATTGCTGTCGCGCCGGTACATGCGCAAATGGGTGGTGCACAGGCCCGCCCAGGCGGCGGCAAATTCCGAGTCCAGCTCGGTGGCGAACTGGAACTGCTCCAACGCGCGGGCGTAGTTTTGGTCTGAAATGCCTTCCAGGCTGGCGCGTGCGTTGACGTAAGCGTCATAGGCGGCGAGGTTCTTGGTAGGCACCGCACTCAGGGCACGCATTTCTTCGCCGCTGAGGTTGGCCCGCAGCGCATCCGCAATCGCCCGGGCAATGTCGCTCTGGATGGCGAAAATATTGGCTGCGGTCAACTTCCGGTCATAGGTCTCCGCCCACAGGTGCGAGTCGTTCTTGCTGTCGATCAGCTGCGCGTTGACCCGGATCCGGTCTTCCAGCCGCTGCACGCCGCCTTCCAAAACCGCGCTGACACCCAGTTCCTCGGCAATCACGGGAACGGGAATGTCCTGGTCGCGGTAACGCATGACCGAAGTGCGCGAGATGGTGCGTAGCGAAGAAATTCGCGAAAGCTGGGTCAGCAGGTCGTCATGGATTCCATTGACGAAAGGGTCGGCCAGTGGGTCGCCGCTGAGATTGCGAAACGGCAACACGGCCACGGACTGGTTGGCGCGTTCCGCAGGCCCGTGAAGGCCCGGCTGCCAGACAAACTTGTCCAGAGCAAACAGCACCACGGCAGCCGCCAGCACGCCCATGATGATGTAGTTGAGCAGTTGGCCCGGGAAGGCCTCGTGCGCCTCGTCGTCCGAATCGAGCCCAGCGCGCGAAATGTCCTCCGGCGAAACCCGGTAAAACCACGCCAGCAGCAGGGTGATAGGAAAGCCTATGGCCAACAACAGGACAACGGACTGCAACAGCCAGTCGGGCGCGCCAAAAATAGGCAGGAGGATGTCGGAAACCTGGACCAGCAGCCACGCCACCACGGCGTAAGCCACAGCCATCTGGAACACGCCCCTTCGTTTAAGTTCTTGAACCAGTCTCACCGGCAACCCAGTCGACAGCTACAGGATTCGAAGTATATCCAACTCAGCGGATTGCCACCGACCCAGCCCGTTTGGCGATCCAACAGAATCACACAAGTCGCTTTTGCGCCCCCCGCGTTATATTCTCAAGGTGTCTCAGCCACTTTCCAGGAGTGCTTCCATGAGCAACCACGAACGCGATGATTCCCGGGTTGGTCCACCGGATGGTGATGAACCTCGTGTCGGCCCACCGGATGGTGACGAGCCCCGCGTTGGTCCGCCCGATGGCGATGAACCACGCCCCGGCCCACCGGATGGCGATGAGCCCCGCGTTGGCCCACCCGACGGCGACGAACCACGCCCCGGCCCACCGGATGGCGATGAGCCCCGCGTTGGCCCACCCGACGGCGATGAACCACGCCCCGGCCCACCGGATGGCGACGAACCACGCCCCGGCCCGCCGGATGGCGATGAGCCCCGAGTTGGTCCGCCCGACGGCGATGAACCACGCCCCGGCCCACCGGATGGTGACGAGCCCCGAGTTGGTCCGCCCGACGGCGATGAACCACGCCCCGGCCCGCCGGATGGTGACGAACCCAAGCGCGGATTCTTCTCCCGCCTGTTTGGTCGCTAGCCCTGTCTCGCCAAGGCACCACCTGAGCAGCGCATGAGCAAGCTTGCGCTGCTGGTTGGCATCGACCACTACGAGGCCGATGCCTTTGAAAACCTGAGTTGCTGCGAAGCGGACGCAGCGGCGATGGAACGCGTGTTGGCCCGCCACCAGGCGACTGGTGGCGAGGCGCAGGGCCGGGCCAATTACTCCACCCGCTTACTTTCCAGCAGCCAGGGCGAACGCATTACCACCGAGCGCCTGTCGCGCAGCGTCGAACAACTGATGACCCACGGCATGGGCGATGGCGACGCCCTGTTTTACTTCTCCGGCCACGGGCTGGTGAACGATGGCGGTGGCTACCTCGTTACCCAGGACGCCACGCCGGAATCGCCCGGCTACCCGATGCAGGCGCTGCTGGATGCCGCCAACCGCAGCGGTAGCAAGTCGGTGGTCATCATTCTCGACTGCTGCCACAGCGGCGCGATTGGCAACCTCACCGATGGCCACGGTTTCAACCAGGTTTCCATTGGCCCCAACGTGACCGTGCTGGCGGGGTCCGCCGCCAACCACAAGTCGGCAGAAGGTTGGGAGCACAGCCTGTTCACTCACCTCGCGCTGGGCGGGCTGGAAGGGGGCGCTGCGGATGTCCGCGGCGAGGTTTCGGCAGCGGCACTATACGCCTACATCGAACAATCCCTCGGCGCCTGGGACCAGCGACCGGTGTACAAGTCGTATGCGCGCACCCTGAAACCCTTGCGCCGCTGCGCCCCGGCGGTGCCAGACTCGGTATTGGCGCGCCTGCCCCAGTGGTTCAAGCGCGAAGACAGTCAATTCCCGCTCAATCCGGCCTTCGAGGTGTCACACGAATCGGCCGACCCGGCGCTGGTTTCCGTGTTCGACCAGTTCAAGCTGCTGCGCAATGCCAACTTGCTAACCACCGAGCAACACAAGGACCTGTACTGGACCGCCCTTGAATCCGGCGCCGTCGAACTCACGCCGCAGGGCCGCCTGTTCTGGAAACGCGCCCAGCGCGGCGATTTCTGATTCCAATCCGGGCCGTGCCCAAGGAATTGTCATGAGCGAACAACAAGCAAACACAAACGATGGCCTGCTGGGCACTCCCGAAAGCGCCTATGGCGAGCGCTACCGCGGCGACTTTCTCACCCTGTATCGCGATTACGTGGCCTCTGCCGACGCCGTGTCCTCGCGCCGCACCCTGGCCAACAACTTTTTCGTCGGCATCAACACCGCCCTGATCGGCGTTCGCGGCTACTTTGAAATCAACAACGGACAGGCCGTGGTGGTGCTGGCGGCGGTGGGTATCCTGATTTGCGTGGTTTGGTACCGAATGATCCAGTCCTACCGCTCACTCAACAGCTCCAAGTTCCAGGTGATCCAGGAAATGGAAAAGCACCTGCCGCTTGCGGCCTACACCGCCGAGTACGCAGTGCAAAAAAGCTCGGCCAAACCGCACCGCTCACTAACCTCGGTGGAAACCTTCGTGCCGCTTTTGTTTTCCCTGCTTCACGTGGCCATCGCGGCCTACCAGCTCAGCGGTATCTGAGCCATGGCTGGCCGCCGCGGAATTGCCCTGCACATCGCCGTGAACCGGTGCAACCCGGAACACTACCGTGGCTGGGAAGGGCCGCTGTCCTCGTGCGAGAACGACGCCGACATCATGCAGGGGATTGCGCGCGCCCAGGGCTTCATAACCAGGCAGCTCAAGACCGAGCAAGCCACCCGCGATGCGGTGCGCCAGGCGATGCTGGATGCGGCCGGGCAACTGGCTGCCGGGGATATGTTCCTGGTGACCTACTCCGGCCATGGCGGCCAGGTTCGCGACGTCGATGGCGATGAGGCAGACGGCCGCGACGACACCTGGTGCCTTTACGATGGCCAGCTGCTGGATGACGAACTAAACGTCATTTATGCCAGCTTCGCAGCCGGCGTTCGGGTGCTGGTGCTGTCCGACAGCTGCCACAGCGGAACCATGCTCAAAGACCCCAACGCGAGGAAGGCGCAAGGCGGGATCGAGGACGACTTCGTTCATTCACGCGCCATGCCACGCAAGGCCGCTATCGACACCTTCAAGGGCAACCGTTCCTTCTACGCGCAAATACAGGATGCCCTGCCCCACCCGCGACCCCAGGTGCGCGCCAGCGTTCGCCTGCTGTCCGGCTGCCAGGAACACGAGCAGTCGTTCGGCAACAAGGAATTCGGACGCTTTACCGATGCCGTGCGGCGTGTTTTCTCAGACGGCGCTTTCGAGGGCGACTACAAGGATTTTCACCGCGAAATCGTGGCGGCCGTGGCCCAGGCGATGAATCCCCAGACCCCGGGGCACGCGGTGATGGGCCCTAACGACCCGGATTTCGACCGGCAAAAACCCTTCTCGCTGTAGCGCCAACGCTACTCGGAGCCTTCAACCCCTACCTGGCAGTTCGCCAGTTGCTCCAGCGCGCCGTAGCTGCCGCGCAAGTCAGCATCCATGATCCAGAAGTCGGTATACGGGCGATCATCCCAGAACACGCTCAGGGTATGGCGCTGCGCCAGGCCCATCAGGAATGCGTCGTCCTGGAAGTAGACGTAAACCCCGGGAACCGGGCCGCTCAGGTAGGCGGTGCCCTCGGCCGTTCGCGCGGTACCCGGATTCTCGTCCAGCTCCAGCACGACCGGCTGAATTTTGCCATGTTCGATATCACCCCAGTTCGAGTCGAAAAGCCCTATCGAGAACTGCTCGTTGGTGGCGTCGTAGCCAAGCTGTATCCAGCAGTTGTCCGCCAACTGCTTCTGCACATAGCAGCCGTGCGGCTGCTCATAGTATTCCCAGGGCGCATCGCTCCAGTCGACTGAGCCGCTAGCGCTTGCCAGTGGCGCCGGGTCCAGCGCAATATCGTCATCGGCGAACTCGCTCCAGTCTTCCTCGCCATCCGCGGCGCCTTCATCTATAAATTCTTCCTGCTGGCCGCTATCGGACGCCAGGCCCTGGACATCGACATCTACAGGGGCGCTTTCATCACCGGTGGGGAGCATCATCAGCAGTACGATCACTCCCACGGCGCCACCCAGGGCCCATAGCCACTTCTTGCCACCCCCGGAAGCAGCGGGCGCCGAAGGCGCCGGGGCTGCGGGCTGGGGTGGAGCCGACCTTGGCGCATCGGCGGCCCTGGGCATGGTCTGGGAGGCCGGCGCGGGCTGCCCGCCGCCTTCAAAAATATCCGGCAATTCGGGAGCGGCTGCCGGACCACTCGCCTTGCCCAGCGCCGGTGGCCTACGCACGTGGCCAAGCAACCGGTCGCGAAGCTGCTCAAACTCGCCACTTACGTCGGGCAATGTGAAATCGTAAAAGCGGTAGGAGATCAGGCTGCTGGGCGCTGCTTCGGTCCAATCCCCGGCGCGCAACACGGGAATGATGTCTTTACCGCCGGCGCGGCGCAGCGCAGCGGCGGTTCCCATCTCGAAACCTGATGCCGTCTGCACCGTACCCTCGGCGTTATCGATGATTTTCCGCTTGTATTCCGGCGTGCAGATGGCGAGCACGTAGTCGGCGCGCTCCAGCTCGATCATCATGAAATCGTCGATGCTCTGGCTTTCATCTCGCCATGCATCCAGGCGGGCGTCGATGCCGGCCTTGCGCAGTTCCTGGGCGAAACTCTCCACCCACAACTTGTGTTCGGGCGAATCCCAGGAATAGGAAATGAAAACCCTGGGGTTGGTGTGCTCGGAATTTTGCGGTTTATTGTTTTCGGTCATCGTGGTCCCTCCCTCCCCATTGTAGCCGGGAACCACTCCAATGTAAGAGTTCCGCTAACAAACCCAGCAAGCGCAGCGTGCCGGCAGAAGAAAGGCCAGGTTTGCACGGACGACGAGGTTGGTTGAAACCAGGTGGTCTGCTACTGTGAACCGCCTTTTTTGAATCAGGATCAGGTCACGGCTTTGAACCTCCGCTCTTTTGAACAGCACGCGCCACAGATCGGCGCTGGCGTTTACATTGACCCCACTGCCGTCGTTATTGGCGATGTCTCGATAGGCGACGGAAGTTCGGTGTGGCCGATGACCGTGATACGCGGCGACATCCACCGCATTCGCATTGGTGCGCGCACCAGCGTCCAGGACAGCTCGGTGCTGCATGTCACCCACGCCGGGCCCTACAACCCGGATGGCTACCCGCTGGTGGTGGGCAACGAGGTCACCATCGGCCACCGCGTTACTCTGCACGGCTGCACCCTGGGCAACCGCATCCTGGTTGGCATGGGTTCCACCGTGATGGACGGCGCGGTGGTGGAAGACGAGGTGGTCATCGGTGCGGGCAGCCTGGTCACGGAAGGAAAAACCCTGGAGCGCGGTCACCTGTACGTCGGACGCCCTGCACGCCCGGTGCGCGAACTCAGCGAGAAAGAACTCAGCTACTTTGCTTACACCGCGGAAAAGTACGTTCAGCTTGCCGCCCGATATATCGAGCAAACCAACAAGTAACCGCCGCGCCTGCGCTCCACACTGCAGGCCGTGGCCCAAGCATCGGTAAACCGCATGAAATTGAAAGCAGCATTCCTCACAGCCCTGGTGACAACAATGGCCTCGGTTAACGCAGTTGCCGAGAAAAACCATGAAAACGCGCTCGCGCTGGTTGACCTGTGGCTTGACGCGCAGCGCGCCTACGACCGCGTCCCCGGCCTGTCGGCAGCCATCGTCCACGACCAGGACCTGATCTGGAGCGGCGCCTACGGGTTCGCCGACCTGGACAGCCAGTCACCAGCCACCAGCGAAACCATCTACGGCATTTGCTCGATTTCCAAGCTGTTTACAGGCATCGCGGCGATGCAGTTGCGCGACCAGGGCAAGGTACAACTGGACGACCCGGTTGAAGAGCTGCTTCCCTGGTTCAACCTCCAGCAGGATTACGAGACCAGCCCCACGATCACCCTGGAAACACTACTGACTCACTCCGGCGGACTTCCGCGCGAGTCCGACATGCCCTACTGGGTAGGCCCCGACTACCAGTTCCCCACTCGCGAAGAAATGCGCGAAATACTTTCCGCCCAGGCAACCATCTACCCAGCCAGCACCTACTTCCAGTACTCCAATCTTGGAATCAGTCTTGCCGGTGAGATTGTCGCCGAACAGTCCGGCCAGGACTTCGAAGAATATGTACGCGAGCACATTATCGAACCCATGGGCCTGGAAGATACCGATACCGGCTTTCCCGAGGGCCGCAAGGCGCGGCGGCTGGCCACTGGTTACGGTCCGCCCACCCGCGAAGGCGAGATTTCGCCGCTGCCGCTTTACGATGCCCTTGGCATCACACCAGCGGCCGGCTTTTCTTCCACCGCGCTGGACCTGGCGAAGTTCGCTTCCTGGCAGTTAAGGGTTCGCCAGGGAGAGAGCGACGAGATTCTCGCCAGCAACACGCTGAAAGAAATGCAGCGCGTGCATTTCATGGATTGGGACTGGAGCAACTCCTGGGGCCTGGCTTTCGGGATTTACCGCATCAACAAACGCACCCTGGTGGGTCATTCGGGGCACTGCCCCGGCTTTTCCACCCGGGTTTACATCGACCCGCTCACCAACTACGGGGTGGCGGTGATGGCCAACCGCAATTCGGTTGATGTCAGCGGCTATGCGCGAGCCATCCTCGACATTCTTGACGCCAACGGCGCGCCGGGTAAGAGCAAGGACAACGACCAGGCGGTCGTGGACTTTGGCGATTACGTCGGCGCTTATGACTTCTACCCCTGGGGCGGCGACTCACTCGTGTTTCAGTGGGGAGACGGCCTCGCCACGGCATGGGCGCCATCCAACTCGCCCGCCGGCGACCTGACCAAGTTGAAACACATCGAAGGTGATGTGTTCAGGGTGATTCGCAGCGACAAGGAGCTGGGCGATGAAATCGTGTTCATTCGCAACGACGAGGGACAGGTCACCGGCGTGAAACGTCACAGCATGGTCGTACCCCGGCGTGACACGAACTAAACCCGGTGGCGGCTGACCACTGGCCGCAATCTACTCGCCTTCGGCCAGCGCGGCATCCAGCATCTCCACCAGTTGATCGCGGGTGTAGCTGTAGGGGTGGTCTTCATTGAGCTGGACCAATTCCTGGATCGCCTTGGTGATGGTCCACTCGGCCTGTACCTGCTCGGGCACTACCAGGTAGCGTCGCTTGGGATTTTCGCTGAACATGGCCTGGTAGGCAGCTTCCGCCACCTGCGCCGGGTCACCGCTGGGCTCATTGGACTCCACCCGGGCCTTTAGCTGCAAATAAATTTCGTGGTACGGCGATTCGGGGTTGTCATAGCCCTGGCTGGTCATGCGCGCCACCACGTTCTCGCCGATTTTCGTCTCGTAGTTGCCCGGCTCAATAATGCTCACCGCCACGCCCTCGGGACCCATTTCACGAGCCAGCGAGTCAGCAAAGGCCTCCATCGCGTGCTTGCTCATGCTGTAGGGCCCGTACATTGGCCCGGAAAGAATGCCAGAAATCGAACCCGTGGTGCTGATACGCCCTTTCGACGCGATGATCATGGGTGCGAACGCCCGCGTCACCCGTACCGGGCCATACACGTTGACATCAATCAACCACTCGAGCTCGCTTTGCGGCACCTCGGCCAGCGGGTAGAGAATGCCCACGCCGGCGTTGTTGATCAGCCCGTACAGGCCACGCCCGGCTTCCTCGATGGTTTGCACTGCGGCATCGATCTGCGCCTGGTCGGTCACATCCAGGCGAATGGCCTGGATATTCTCAATCGCGTTCAACTCCGCCATGTCGGAATCTTTGCGGGCTCCGGCGTAGACAAAGTGCCCCTTGGAAGCAATCAGCTCCGCCATGGCGCGACCCAGCCCGGTGCTGGCGCCGGTAATCAGTACCGCTTTTTGATCTTCCGCAAAGGCGGGTGCTGACCAGGGCAGGCCTATCATGACGGACATAACGAGCAGAACAATCAGCTTCTTCACCAGGCAACTCCTTATCAGGTTTGGCTGGCGAGTATACATGGGCCTGGATGACCGGCCTCTTGGCGGGCCAGGTCCATGACGCCCTAGGCTTCCTCCATCTGGTGACTGTCCTCGGCAGTAAGTTTGCAACCGTACACTGCTTTTAACTGGTTGATGGTTGACAGGGTTTCATCACCGAAAGGCGCCCTGGCCTCGAACGCGTGCAGCACGATGCCCTCGAGCAGGTCACCCAGGGACATGTCCAGGTACTCTGCCAGGCCCTTGAGCACCTTCAACAGTGACGTTTCGATGCGAACTCCGGTCTGGGTGCGGCTGATGGTGGTTTTTTTCATGGCTAGATTCCTCGTCTCCTGGTGAAAAGAGAAGAAATGTTACCATGTTACCTTGGTAGTTACCAGTCGGTCGCGCGTCCAACGTCCCGGGGGACGGACATGCAACTTCACTAGAGGTCGTCGTTGTGATCCGCCAGGTCGCTGCGCAACAAAAGCGCGGAGGCCACGCTGGAAAGCACCAGCCTGTGCGCCTCGGGCAAGTCGGCCGTCAACCAGACACGCCCATCGTTTACCGTTTCCACGGCGCCGGCCACCACCCCATCAATGACGAACTCAAAGCCAAGCGGGCGAACATCCCAGCTCTTCTTGCCGGACTCAAGCCGCCAAACCGGGCGAATCTCCGCGTGTATTCCGGCGCCCCGTACGCTGCCACTCACCTCACCGCTGGTACGGTTCTGGTTCAGGTCCTCCACGTAGAAGTCATAGGAAGCCGAACCAGCACCGGCCAGGGTGCAGCTGAACACATCGCGGGTGCGCAGGTTGATCTCGAAGTACTCATGAAACTTGTGAAAATCCTGCTCCGAAAGCCTTCCCATGCAGAAAGCCTCGATTCGCCCGCCCGCCGCATCGGCGGTTTCATAGCTCAACTTTTCCTTGGCCGCTGAGAAGCGCACGATAAACGGGTAGTTGTAACCGCGGGTCCAACCCCTTTTCACCGGGCCCGAGCGAAACTCTCCAAAGGCAATGACCTGCTTCACCTGCCAACCCTGGCGGCCATCAACCATCATCGGCTCAACGCCGGACAGGTCCGGGTCCAGCCGCATCGCCGGAACTGTCCAGGCCGCAAGAGAAGCGCTGAACAACAAGAAACAAAGTGCGGGTTTGGTGCTATTTCCCATGATCTGCATGGCCTTCCGACTCGAAGTGGGGAACACTCCCTGGCGGAGCGAAAATACGACAGCCCGCGCAGTCCGCGGTTCTTACCGGCTTAGATCGAATAGTTCTGATTGGCCCGGAATTGCCTCTCCCCGGCCGGCAAGCTAGTCTGGTCATGGTTCATCGGGGCCGCAAAACGGGGCACAACATCGTGACGAAACCGCGCTGGCGGCGCCTGCTCAAGATCCTGCTGCTAACCTCGATCATCATCGAGTTGCTGTGGCTGGTGGGCGCAAACCTTTTCCTGGCGCGTGAGTCCACCCAGTTGTGGCTGAATCAACTGCGCCCGGAACGGGTTCAAATGGCGTGGAGCCGGGCGACCAGCTGGTACCCCGGCCATATCGCCATCCGCGGCGCGCAAGTCAGCGGCCAGACTTCCCGGTTCCAATGGCAGGCCGATGCCGACCGTGCCAGCGGCAACGTGGCCCTATTGCCCCTGCTACAGAAAAAAGTGGTGTTGCGAAACGTCCAGGTGGCCAGTGGCGAGTATCGCCAGCGCCAACGCCTGAGACCCGACGGCTCCAACCAGGCCGTCAGCCACTGGTTCCCTCCCATCCGCGGCTATGACCTCACCGAGATTGGCGAGCGGAGAAAGCACGGCAAGAAACCCTGGACGGTGGTCATCAACAATGGCCGCGTATCCGGCGACTACGGCGTTTGGATTCACCGCTTCCAGGCGCAACTCGCAGCCAGCGCACAGGTAAACCTGGTTGTCCGCTCGCAGGGAGGCCCGCTTGACCTCGAGGTGGACCAGCTTGCGGTTGACCTGGACCGCGCCTGGGCCGACGACGACCAGGACATATTCAGTGATGGCCAGGTCAGCGGCAGCCTTACCCTTGGCCCTTACCGCTACCGCGAACACCGTGGCCGCCTGGCGCTGCGTTTTCTCGAGACCGATCTCGACATCAACCTGGATACCGACAGTTTCGATTTTGTCCGCCTGTTCCTGTTGCGCTACCCCACCATTGCCATCGACGGCAGTGGCCGCGCCACCGGCAGGCTGGTGTTGTCCGGCGGCCGGGTAGCGGACGGCACCAGTATTGATGTCAGTGCCCATAACCTGGTTTTTTCTCAGGATCCGTTCCGAATTTCGGGCGAAGGCGCGGTTAAACTTCAAGGCCAGGCAGACAGCGAGCGCCCCTTCCTGATAGGCATGCTGTTTAGCCAACTCGGCATTTACCACAGCAGCGACGATTCCTTGATGGTCTCCGGCAATAACCTCTCAATCGGCCTTGCCGACGAAGGTGAATTGCTGCCACGTGATCCGCTGGACCCGGATGAAGCCCATGAGTTCTCGGCGACGGTTTACTTGCCTGATGCGCGGGTCGGCGACGCGCGGGTGTTCAATCGCTTTCTGCCAGACGACCCACCGCTGGAGTTCACAAAGGGCCAGGCCGATCTTACCGCCAACCTGCTGTTCACCCACCGGCAAGCAAGTGGCCAACTGAAGCTGGAAGGCAAAGATCTCACCGCCCGGATGGACCAGCAGGACATTGGCCTGGACCTGCGTTTTGATGCCACCATCGAGGGCGGCAAGCCACTTGACCGCAACTTTGATATTGCTGGCTCGGTCCTGGAATTCAGCCGGGCGCGCGTGCTGGGCGAAGAGGACAGCCTCGATGCTGAAGACTGGTCAGCCAGGGCGGACATCCGCGAGGGCGCCATCAAGCTGAAGGAGACTCGCGAGATGCGCCTGGCCGCCGATCTCACGGTCAGCGATTCGCGGCCCCTTTCCGCGCTGTTCATCAATCACGGCGGCCCACGCTGGATTGCGCGCCGACTCACTGTTGAGAGCCTCAAAGGCGATATCCAGCTGCAGTTGGACAACAAGGACTTGTACGTGCCTACAGCCAATCTGGGAGCGCCCGAACTGGAGTTTGGCTTCAAGGGCGTAATCGCCCACCCCGACCGCGAAGGCATGCTGTACCTGCGCTACAAGAAGCTCGACGCGCTGCTCAATTTCGACGGCGCCGATCGGGATATCGAGGTCATTCGCGCGCTCAAGAAGTACCAGGACTACACGGTATCGGTACCAGCCGCTGAATGAGCGGCAGTCCCGGCCAGCAACTGCGACCTGCCAAATTGCTGCGCGTACTGCCCTGCCCTGACTACCGGCAGATTGTGCCAACCCGGGTTGGTTGTATGATGGTCGCCGCCAGAATCAAACCGCAGTCACCACCGCGTGGTAAATCCAGGCTCGCAAAGAGCCCGGCCTGCCATGAAAAAGGAGTCAGGAATGCCAATAAGAATGCACCGCTCACGCCCTAGCACCACCCCATCCAACCAGCCTGTGCCCAGGGTCATGCTGCTGCTTTGCGCTGCGCTCTTGCTGAGCTCTAGCCACTCGGTCGTGGCTTCGGAACTGGCGCAATTCGTTGAAGAAGGCCGGGCGCTGTGGGATGTTCCCGGAATCGCAGTGGCGCGCATCAACGGGGAAGACGTCGAGTTTATTACCGGCGGCACCACCGAACTGGACGGCGATGAAGACATTACGCCCGACACCACGTTTGCAATCGCCTCCACCACCAAGGCCATGGTGGCGGCAGCCGCCGCCATCCTGGTCGACCAGGGCAAACTGAACTGGCAGGACCCGGTAACCAGGCACTTCCCTCGCCTGCGGTTTGGCGACGACTACATCACCAGCAACCTGCAGGTGATAGACCTGTTCACCCACGCCAGCGGCATCGCCAGCACCGACAGCTGGGACTTCACCCTCGACCTGCCCATCGAGACGCAGATCGAACTGTTTGCCGAAGTGCAGCCCACCGCGCCTTACCGCAAGCGGTTCCAGTACCAAAACACGATGTACGCGCTGGCCGGCGAGTTGATTGCGCGGGTATCCGGTCAGCCCTGGGATACCTTCGTGGCCGAAAACCTGTGGCAACCGCTGGGCATGAACACCACCTACTCCAACCTGGCTGCCGCCAAGGCTGACGGGGCGGCCCACGTGACGCCACACAACCGGGTGGAGGGTGCGGTGACCCAAATCCCCTACTTCCCATTACCTGAGGACCAGGTCAACGCCGCCGGATCGGTGTGGTCCAGTGTCAGCGACATGTCCCGCTGGGCGCGATTCCTGCTACGCGGTGGCGTGACCAGCGATGGCGAACGCCTGATCAGCGAAGAGCAATTTGCCTTGCTGTTCGAGCCGCAAGTCTTGATCGCGGCGGGTGATTTTTACCCGACGTCACAACTGACCAAGCCCAAGTGGCGCAGCTATGGCCTGGGCTGGTTCCAACAGGACTACGCCGGCCGACGCATCGATTTCCACACCGGCAGCCTGGATGGCCTGTGCGCCATTGTCGGCCTCGATCGCGATGCCGGCGAGGCGGTGGTGGTGCTGGAAAACCTGGATCACGCCGAAGTGCGCCACGCCATCATGTGGGAATCCTTCGACCCAAATCGCGACTGGAACACCGAGGTGAAGGCGCTGTACGACGGTTTCGCCGCCGACAGCGAAGCGCGGCGCGAGGCCTTCGTGGCCGCACGGGTCAGCGATGCCGGACCAACCCACGCGCTCGAGGCTTACACCGGCACCTACTCGCACCCGGTTTGGGGCGAAATCAAGCTGCAATTGGTGGAGGGTGAATTGGCGGCGAAACTGCCCAACTACGACATCACCCTCGATCACTGGCACTACGACACCTTCCTGGTGCGTATCGTGCCCTGGTGGACGCCACAACCCGGTCGCTTTGAGCTGGGCATCGATGGCCAACCAACGGCCTTCGTTTACTGGGACGAGCGCTGGACGCGCGTTGCCGAACAACCAACTTCTGAATAGCAGGACGAGCCATGAAGCATTCAAGCAGAATTTCGCTACTCCTCCTCGGCCTGGCCGCCTGGACAGGCAGTTACGCCCAGGAAGGTGAACCTGGAACAACAGCCATCGACGGCGAACAGCCGCCCATCGAAGCCGAAGCCGAAGTCGCCCCCGACCTGTTCGCCCGCGACACGTACCGCATCGATTCGCTGATCTGCCCGTTCAAGGGCGAGATCGACTACGAACCTGGAGAAATCGAGTGCGGCCTGCTGCAGGTTCCGGAAAATCGCGAGGACCCGGAATCGCGCATGATTGAGCTGCATTTCGTCAAGCTCAACTCGCGCTGGGGCCACGAGGATTTCGAAGACATGCGCGACGAGGAAGCGCTTGAGTACGCCGAGGGCCTGGCCGACGGCAAACGCGACGACCCGGTGATCTACCTCACCGGCGGCCCCGGTTCTCCCGCCACTTACTATGTCAATCGCTTCAAGGACCACACCCTGCTGGACTACCGCGACCTCTACATCCTGGAACAGCGCGGCATCGCCAACTCCGGCGATTTCTGCCTGAAATTTGGTTCCCGCAAACCGGAAGCCGGCATTGTCGACAACTGGGCTGATTACCAGGAGACTGACAACATCGCCAAGCGCGATTGCGCCACCAATGCCGCTGCCGCCGGGGTTGACCTCTCGGCCTACAACACCATCGAAAACGCCCGCGACGTGAAGGCCCTGCGCCGCGCGCTGGGTTATGAAAACTGGAACGTGTGGGGCATTTCCTACGGCTCCATCCTGGGCCAGGCTTATATCAAGGAAGACCCGGAAGGCATCCGCGCGGTGGCAATCGACGCCATCATGCCGCTGGATATCCAGGGCACCGAGGAACACTGGCGGGTGATCAACTGGTTTGTCCGCGACCTGGAGAAACTCCAGGAAATCTGCCAGAACCAACCAGCCTGCGCCGAGGCCTACCCGGACATCCCCGGCCGACTCGAGGCCGCCGTACAGACCGTCATCGGCAACCCCATCATGGTGGAAGTGAAGGACACCGAGGTTTTCCCTGGCGGCAAGCTGCATATCTTCGCGGATATCGCTGCGCTGCTGCCCTTTACCCAGTTCTACGAGCAGCAAAACTATCCTGCCCTGCCCGGCCTGATCTACGCCTGGGCGGAAGCCATCGAATCGCGTGACGAATCCTTCTTCCAGGCGCTGGCTGGCGCCATGTCCGAGGGCGGTTTTGGCGATGGTAGCGCCGGCATGCAAATGGCGGTGATCTGCAACGATGGCGACCAGGGCGCGCAGGAGCTTGCCAACCGCCGCGATGCGGCAGAGCACCCGGTGTTTGGCCAGGTCCTGGGCAGCGCAGAGGCCAATGCGCGAGACACCAGCCTGTGCGTTGAGCTGGGAATGCCGCCGCGCCCCTCTGAACAATACGCCGCGGTGGAAACCGACATTCCCACGCTGTTGATTGAAGGCGACATGGACCCGATCACCCCACCGCCCAACGCCAGGGCGATTCTGCCCGGTTTCAGCAATGGCACTTACATTGAGTACGCCTACGCGGGCCACGGCCCAACGCGCTCGGTGCCGTGTTCCGGGCACATGCTCAACCGGTTTTACGACGACCCTTACGCGGCCCCGGACCTCTCTTGCCCCGAAAGCATGGAAGAACCGGAGCTGTGGGCGCCGATGTTTACCACCAACCTGGTGCCGAAACTGGCGGCCGAGTTCTTCGAGGACA
>JAUIBE010000029.1 GCA_030428105.1 Gammaproteobacteria bacterium | reverse complement strand
TTCACACACGCGGCATTGCTGCATCAGGCTTTCGCCCATTGTGCAATATTCCCCACTGCTGCCTCCCGTAGGAGTCTGGACCGTGTCTCAGTTCCAGTGTGGCTGATCATCCTCTCAGACCAGCTACGGATCGTCGCCTTGGTAGGCCGTTACCCCACCAACAAGCTAATCCGACATAGGCTCATCCCAAGGCGTGAGCTTTCAAGAAGAGGCCCACTTTGCTCCGTAGAGGTTACGCGGTATTAATCCGGATTTCTCCGGGCTATCCCCCACCTCAGGGCAAATTCCTATGCATTACTCACCCGTCCGCCACTCGTCAGCGACAAAGTCACCCCGAAGGGATCCTAGCGTCCTGTTACCGTTCGACTTGCATGTGTTAAGCATGCCGCCAGCGTTCAATCTGAGCCAGGATCAAACTCTTCAGTTTAAAAGTTTGTTGATGATTGTCCGAAGCCAGGCCGAAGCCCAAACCTCTTCCGCTCATCTAGATATTACTTTTAGCTGAAAGCTGAACCCTTGCTCCCGATTACACTTGTCCGAAGACAAGATTTATTCAGGGCATGGTCGCTTTCTTCATGGCAAATTCCATGACGCAAGCGCCCACACAAGTTACCTTATCTTTTTAAAGATCACTTTCCACAGTTGCATTTCGCTAACTGCGTCCCGCACGACACTACCGCGGCTGAACCCTCTCGGATCGCCGCGCCGGTGGATTCACATGGAATCTGCCACCCGGTGCTGGGCGGGCCGCCCATTATACGCCAACAGTAATTACAGTCAACGCGTTTTGGGCAAAAAATTTCGAAATCTGCAAAAAAATTTTGTCGGACTTCGCCCGCCTGAATTGAAGAATCAACCAGACAGGGAGCGCAATTATAGGGACCGCTTTGCGCAGGTCAAGAGGTTTTTGCAATTAATTTGAAATTAATTTTATTCAGGCCAGCCGGCGGCGCAATTCCGCCAGCCTCAGGTCGCCGCTCGCACCCGCTGAAACCCGCGCCACAAGGCTGTCTTCAGGGTTTCTGGGCTGTGCTTCTGCGGCCCCGCCCTTCACATCACGATATGCGCTGCGAAACGGCTTTCCTTCGGCCGCGGCGGCGATGGCGTCATCGGTAGTGAACATCTCCGGCGTGATTGCAGCGCGCATTCGCTCGGCATTGAAGGTCATTGCACGCACCAGGTCGGGAACAATGGCCAATGCCTGCAGCGCGGAACGCATGCCGCGGATCATCGGCGCCTTGGTAAATTGCAGGTCGCGATGGTACCCGGATGGCAGTGACAACACCGATTGAATCTCGTGGATGGCGCCATCGACCACCGCCAGCCTTGCACGCAGCAACTCCACCACGTCGGGGTTGCGCTTGTTGGGCATGATGGACGAGCCGGTGATGTAGCGATCGGGCAGGGAAACAAAACCGAACTCGCTGCTGGTGAACAGGCTCAGGTCCCAGGCCAGGCGACGTACGTCACTCAAGGCATGCGATGCGGCCTGAAGCGCCATGATTTCGAACTTACCGCGGCTGTTCTGGGTGGATAACGGGCTGAGTTGGAGGCGGGCGAATCCCAATTCAGCGGTTACCCCTTCGCGATCGAGCGGCAGGTTCACGCCGTACCCGGCCGCGGTGCCCAGCGGGTTATTGTCAATCAACCCGGAAACAGCGCGGGCAAAGTCGAGCGAATCGGCAAACGATTCGGCGAATCCGCCCATCCAGGTACCCACGCACGAAGGCACCGCGCGCTGCAGGTGGGTGTAGCCCGGCATGGGGGTATCACCCTCTTTCTCCGCCCGCGCCAGGCAGGCCAATGCAATGTTGCGAGTCTCGTCCGCCAGGCGGCCCAACGCATCTTTCAGGAACAAGCGTGTGGCAACGAGCACCTGGTCGTTGCGGCTGCGCCCGGTATGCACTTTCTCGCCCACCGGCCCTGCGCGCTCGGTGAGATAAAACTCGATGGCCGAGTGCCCGTCCTCGAATCGATCGTCCAGGGCGAACTTGCCCGACTGGAAATCGGCAAGCAGCTCATCGAGCAAGCCACATAACTGTTCACATTCCTGCTCGCCCAGGATGCCAATGCGTTGCAAGCCGCGCACGTGGGCGCGGGTGGCCTGGATATCGAAGGGCAGCAGGAAGCGGTCGTCGACAATATCGTCGCCGGCCAGGAACTCCATGATGGCTTTATCCGGATCGGCGCCTGGTTCGGTTTGCCACAGCGCTTGGCTCATACGGGAATTCCTTCAATGCTGTCGAACCCAAATGCCAGGTTCAGGTTTTGCACTGCCTGGGTGGCAGCGCCCTTAAGCAGGTTATCCAGCACGCAGACCACGGCAATGCTGGTTGGCGAGGATGCGCTAACCGTGAAGCCGCCAACAATCGCGCCGTGGCGACCCTGGATTTGCGCCACCTCGGGGGTTTCAGCCTGCACCGTGATCAGCGGATGTTGCCCCCAGGTTTGCTGGTAAGCCGCCAGCAATTCTTCAGCAGTGATCGGCTTATTCAATTCGGCGGAAACCGTGAGGCTGATGCCGCGAAAGAACTGAGCGACATGCGGCATAAAGCGCACCGGGTGACCCAGGTGACGGGTGACTTCTTTTTCGTGGACGTGTCCTGCCAGCGAGTACGGCATCAGGTTGTCGCGTAATTCGTCGCTATTGTTGCGCCGCGATGGCGTGACGCCCGCGCCGCTGTAGCCGGAAACACCGAACGCCACCGGCGCTTGCGCAAGCAGGTCTTTGAGCGGCGCCAGGGCAAGCTGCACACCGGTGGCATAGCAGCCCGGGTTGGAGATCAAACGGGCGCCACGAATCGAAGCCTCGTTGCGCTCGGCAAAGCCGTACGCCCAGGTGTCATCGAAGCGGAAGTCAGCACTCAGGTCCACGATTACTGCGTCGGGCTTTGCCGCCAGTATGGCGTTGGCAAAACCAGCGGCCTCGCCGTTGGGCATCGCCAGGACGAATGCGTCCGCAAGGTGGTCGGCCACGTTGTCCGCCGAGATATCACTGAAGGCGAGATCGCAGCCATCCAGGCCGGCCACTTCGTCACTCACTTTTTTGCCCGCAGCGCTGCGCGAACCTACTGCGGCCAGTTCAAACTGCGGGTGACGCCACAACAGCGGAAGCAGCT
The DNA here is from genome assembly GCA_030428105.1 of Gammaproteobacteria bacterium. GTDB lineage: Bacteria > Pseudomonadota > Gammaproteobacteria > Xanthomonadales > SZUA-36 > JAUIBE01. The sequence goes on along the minus strand of JAUIBE010000029.1, from coordinate 32,865 downwards.
CGCTGCCGGTGTGGCCGCGGGCGCCGATCACGGTTACTTCAGGCAAGGGGTTCGTCCTGTTTGCGGGTGTTCTCGTCGGGCAGCCAGCACCCTTCTCGGGCGAAGCTGTCATCGAGGCAACGTTCGAGCTGTCGGAAATCCTTGATGCCCCGCGCGAATGCCACCCACTTCTCCGAGGCGAAACTCGCATCGGCCTGGTGGAAGTACCACTTGGTAAGCGGGTTGTCGGTACGCGAGCGCCAATACAGTTGCGGGCAGCGCTTGATGAGCGCGCTCCACACCGCGGCGCCCAGCCCGGCGCCCTGCGCTTCGGGCGTTACCGAGAATTTGTCAAGGTAGGGCAAGCCATCAACACCTTTGAGGACGATGGCGGCAGCACCGTAGGATTCGCTGCGCAGCAGGAACTGCACATCCAGGTCTTCGAAATAATCTTCCCGCAGGCTGCGCCCGAAACTCTGCTCCAGCAGGTTGCGCAGGCCGGCATGGTCTGAGGGCTGCACCTCTTCCGATTCGATAATGGTCTCGCCCACGCGAATCAGCGTGCCGGCGCCGCGGTGGGTAAACAGCTCGGTGACCAGGTTTTCCACCGAGGTGATGGATACCGATGCGTTTTCGGAAAGCTTTTCCAGCATCTGCTGGATCTGCTCCAGCTTAACCAGCATGCCGGAGTGCACCCACGGCTGGTTGCGCAGGCGCTCGTAATCGTTGCGCAGGTTGATCGCGCCAATCACCTTGCCGCCTTCGTCCAGCAAGCCGCCGGTGTCGGTCAGGAAAATAATCTTGTAGGGCCGGACGGCAAGGATCAGCTCGCGCACCGCGACATCCGCATTGATGTTCATGACCTGGCCGGTATCGCTCTCGCCCAGGCAGGCGATGACTGGCAGGGCGCCAGAGTCGATCACGTCGCGAACCGCTTCCAGGTCAACATCGCGCACATCGCCGACCATTCCCAGGCGCTCCTGGTCCATGAAATCGCACTCGAACACGCCGTGCTGGATGCCCTGGGCGCGCACGCCCTCGGCCTGCAGCGCCTGCACCAGGTCGCGGTTGGCGCGGTAGACCACAGGCCGCAGCACTTTCATCACTTCCGGCGTGGTCACGCGCATGCCGCCAGGCTTGTCGCTAGTAACCCCGGCATCGGCCAGGGCCTTGTCGAGCTGTGGGCCGGCACCGTGCAGGATGATGGGCACCAGGCCCAGCCTTCGCAGCAACGCCAGCGAACTGGCCAGCAGCTCGAGCTTCTGGCCGAGCACCGCGCCGCCCACCTTGATGACGGCGAAACGCTGCGTATCGGTGCGGCTGAAACGCCTTAAGTAGTACTGCGCTTCGCGGCTGGTGCCGAGCTCGCTGAGCACCTGGATAACAACATCCCTCAGCTCCTGGCTTGCCTGGTCATTCAAAACGATCACCCACTGCGGTTTCCATCGACATCTATGATCCCCCGGTAAAGCTGACACGCCTGCTCAAGCTGTGCAAGTTCTACCCACTCGTTGGCGATATGTGCCTGGGCGATGTGGCCGGGGCCCAGCACCAGGGCGGGCAGGCCGAACTGTGAAAAAATCGAGGCCTCGGTCCAGAAATCAACGTTGGCTGCAATCGGCACCTTGTGGGCTGCGCAGAAGGCGCGGGCCTCACTATCGGATTGCCCGCCAGCAGGCAGCGGCTTGCCGTCATGCACCACCTGCCAGTCCACCGCGGCGCCTTGCGGAACGCAGGCCTTGATCTCATCGAGAAACGCGTTGTTGGATGAACCGGGCAGCAGGCGCGCACTCCAGCTCACCTGCGCTTCGCCGGCGATCACGTTATTGGCGGTGCCCCCCAGCGCAAAACCCAGGTTCAGGCAGGTTCCAGCCTCTTCGGGAGATGGCTTTTTCTGTTCCGCCAGGTCAAGCGCCCCTGCGGCCCAACGCGCCATCTGGTGTATGGCATTGTCGTGTAGTCCGCGCGCCTCCGAGGAATGCCCCGGCTTGCCATGAAAGCTGGTTTCCACCGAAAGAAAGCCGCGATGCCCCAGTACCGCTTCGCAGTAGGTGGGCTCGGCCACCACGACCTGTTCGAAGTCGTCGGCCGCGCCGGACTCGCAAAAAGCCCGGACACAGCGCCCTTCGGCGCCTTCCTCATCAGTGGTAAACAGCATGGCCATGTGCTCGGGGAGGGTGTCAGCAATCGCCAGCAAGCAGGCGGCTGCGCCCTTGATATCACAGGCGCCGCGGCCAATGGCTTTGTCGTCGGTCACCTTCAGCTCCAGCGGGTCGCTTTCCCAGCCCGGACCGACAGGAACGGTATCCAGGTGCACATTGAACAACACCTTCGGTGTACCCCGATGGGCGTAGAAGCTCACATGCCCCTCGCCGTGGTCGAAAACTTCCACCTCGAAGTTCTGGCCAACGGCCGCTCGACAGTACTCGATAATCGCGCTATCGGCGTCAATGTCACGCGGCGGGTTTTGCGTATCGCAGGCAACCAACGAAGAAAGGTGCTGCAAAATGGCGGTTTGATTCATCAATGTTCCAGTTGATTGGGACTGTGTGCGGACTAGCGGCCCAGGTTGCCCACTCCCTGTTCGCTTCCTGGCCGTATCATGGGCCCGCGTATTATCGGGTAAAATTCCCCCTTTACCCAACCCGGTTACCCATGTCGGCAGAAATTCAACAATCCGAGCAAATGCTGGACTGGCGCGCGTCGCTTTCCAGCCTTGGCCAGGCGCCGGACGCGGAATTGGCCGCATGGCTGGAATGCACCGGCTTGCTGACCATGCGCCTCAAGCACGCCTGCGCCGGCGGCTTTCGCCTGCAGCTGTTGAATGGCGTTTCCGAACCCGGCCTGATGATTGATGATCCGGCAGTTCGCCGGGTGGTTCTGTGGTGTAACGATGAGCCCTGCGTGTATGCGGAATCCTGCCTTTCCGGCGATGTCCTGCAACGCATCCCCGGCCTCAGGCGGCTGGGCACCGACCCATTGGGTGAAACCCTGCAGTCATACCCGGGCGTATCCAGGGGTGCATTCGAATTTGCCGTGCTGGAAGCCCCGGCATTGCCAGCGCCGCTCAGCGGCCTTGGCGGTGCGCCGTTGTGGGCACGGCGCTCGGCTTTCGATGTGGGCGGCGCCGCGCTGACCGTCGCCGAAGTCTTCCTGCCGGCCATTGCCGGTTACCGCGCCTGACGCCCTAACCGTTTCGTATCTGGATTTCCGGCAGGTCGAGCTTCAGGTTCCTGGGCTGTTTCGCCAATCCGGCAGCGGTATTCCTGGCGAGTTCAAGGTACGCCCCGGCAATGGGCCCTTGCGGGTCTGAGACCATGGTCGGGCGGCCCTCGTCCAGGTCCTGGCGAATGCTGGCCGCCAGTGGCAACTTGCCCAATAGAGGTATTCCATAGGCTTCGGCCATCTTCTCGGCACCGCCGGCGCCAAAAATCGCTTCCTCGTGGCCACACGATGAGCAAATGTGCGTACTCATGTTTTCCACCACGCCCAGCACCTTCAGTTCCAGTTTATTGAACATCTGGTAGGCCTTGCGCGCATCCTGCAGCGCGATGTCCTGCGGGGTGGACACCACCACCGCGCCGGCGACTGGCACTTTCTGCACCAGGGTCAGCTGGATGTCGCCGGTGCCAGGCGGCAGGTCGATGACCAGGAAGTCGAGGTTGTCCCAGTTGGTTTCGCCCAGCAGTTGCTGCAAGGCCGATGTCACCATCGGCCCGCGCCACACCATCGGCGTTTCTTCTTCCACCAAAAAGCCCATCGACATCAACTGCAGGCCATGGGCGCTCTTGGGAATGATGCGCTTGCCGTCGGTGTCGGGCCGGCCCTTGACGCCGAGCATGGTGGGGATACTGGGGCCGTAAATATCGGCATCCAGGACGCCAACCCGGGCGCCATCGGCAGCCAGGGCCAGCGCCAGGTTGACGGCCGTGGTCGATTTGCCAACGCCACCCTTGCCGGAAGCCACCGCGATGATGTTGCGGATCTGCTCCAACGGTTTGAGCTCGCCCTGCACCTTGCGCGGTGCGACCTTCCAGTCGCAGTTCACCACCGCGCGCTCGATGGCCGGATCAGCCACCAGGGCCTGTTCGATCCTGGTCCGCAGGTCGTCGATCAACAAACCAGCCGGGTATGGCAGGCGCACGTCCACGGCGACGTTTTTGCCATCGATACCAACGCCGCGCACGAGGCCTGCGGCGACGATATCGTCACCGAGGTATGGGTCTTCCAGCGCGCCCAGGATGTCCCGGACGCGCTGCTCATTCAATTCAGTCATTTCAGGATTGCGGTTCGCTGTTGCGGTAAAGCAGCCACCGTACCAGCGATGGGATCATAACGATAGCGGCCACCATGTTGGCCAGGAAGATGAACGCCAGCAGGGCGCCCATGTCGGCCTGGAACTGCAGCGCGGAGAACAGCCAGGTGCCCACGCCCGCGCCCAGGGTCAGGCCGGTAAAGATCACCGCACGGCCGGTCAGGCGCAGGGTGCGGTAGTAGGCCTCACGCAGCGAATAGCCCTCTTTCAGCAGGCTGTCGAGCTTGCTGTAGATGTAAATACCGTAATCAACACCAATGCCCACGCCCAACGCCACTACGGGCAGCGTATTGACCTTCAGCCCGATGCCGTAAAGCGCCATCAAGGCTTCAGCCAGCGTCGAAACCAGCACCAGCGGCAGGACAATGCAAAGCGTACCCAGGATGGAGCGGAAGGTGACCAGGCAGAGCACGATAATCGAGCCAAACACCAGCGCGAGCATTGGTTTCTCTGCGGCAGCCACGTCTTCGTTGGTGGCAGCCATCACGCCCACGTTGCCGGTAGCCAGGCGGAACCGGAGGCTTTCGGCCGTCACTTCCTCGCCTTCGGAAAACTCCTGCAATTCGTCGCTTTCGATGCGGTAGGCCACATCGCCCAGGTCCAGTTCCTGGCGGAGTTCTTTCACCCGGGCGACCACGCGGCTGATGGTTTCGGCGCGGTGATCGGCGGTAAACACCATCACCGGCATGGCGCTGCAGTCGCGGTTGAGCAGGCCCGTATCGGTGTCAACATTGCTCAGCGCCTGGCGCAGCAGGTAGCGGTCGCGCGGCAGGATGCGCCACTTGGCGTTACCCTCGTTCCAGCCGGCGTTCATGATCTTGGCCACGGTAGGCAGCGTGATCACTTTCTGCACGCCTTCGACATTGGCCAGGTTCCAGGCAAAGCGGTCGATGTTCTCCATCACCTGGTAGTTCTCTGTGCAGGCGTTGGGCACCGTTTCGGCGACGATGGTAATGACGTCGACACCCAGCGAGAACTTCTCGGAAATCAGCACGGCGTCCTGGTTGTAACGCGAGTCAGGCCGCAACTCGGGTACGCCGATCTCGGAGTCACCAATCTGCATGTCGGTGCTCTTCCAACCGCCCAGCACCAGCAGCACCACCGCCACCGCAATGGCGATGCCTGCGCGTTTCCTGGTAGTGAAGTCGGCCAGGAAATTCCAGATGCCGCTCTCTGTCTGCGCATCGTCCAGCAACCGAGCGCGGTATTTCTCCGGGTTGCGCATCTTCACCCACGACAGCAACACGGGCAGCAGCAACAGGTTGGTGAGAATGATGACGGCCACACCCACGCTCGCGGTAATGGCCAGTTCCTGGATGATGCGGATATTGATAAACAGGATGGTGAGAAAACCGATGGTGTCACTCACCAGCGCGATGATGCCGGGCGCCAGCAGCTTCTTCATGGTTTCGCGCGAGGCGTGCATCGAAGAATGCCGCGGAATTTCAGAGATCGCCGTGACCCCGTCGCGCGCCCAGTCATCCGGCGTGCGGCCGTTGAACTCTTTCTCCACCACCCAGGCGCTGATCTTTTGCACGCCATGACTCACGCCGATGGCAAAAATCAGGAACGGGGTAAGGATGTTCATCGGGTCCAGGCTGTAGCCCAGCAGGCTGAGCGTTCCCATCTGCCACACCACCGCCATCAGCGAACAGACCAGTGGCAGAACGGTTAGCCACACCGAGCGCGAATACAGGTACAGCAGCACGGTGGTGATCAGCAGCGCCACCAGGAAGAACCAGAACACCGACTTGGCGCCGTCGGTGATGTCGCCAACGATCTTGGCAAAGCCAATGATATGGACGGTGTATGCGTCGTTCTCGAACTCGGTGCGAATGTTCTCCAGCTCTGCCGCTACCTCGCGGTAGTCGAGCTTCTCACCGGTTTCGGGGTTTTCTTCCAGCAGGTTGGCCCACACCATGGCGCCGGAGAAATCGCCCGAAACCAGCCGGCCCACCTCGCCGGACTTGACGATGTTGGCCCGCACCCGCTGGAACATTTCGTCGGTGGGGCTGAAGTCCGATGGAATAACATTGCCGCCGGCAAACCCATCCTCGACGATCTCGACGAAACGCACGTTCGGCGTGAATATGGAGCGCACGCTGGCGCGGTCGACGCCGGGAATGAAAAACACCTGGTCGGAGATATTCTCAAAGCGCTCGAAGAACTCTGGCTTGAACATGTTGCCGTCGCGGGCAACCAGCGCCACCATGATGCGGTTGGCGCCGCCAAAGCTTTTTTCGTAAAGCTGGAACGTGCGCATGTACTCGTGTTCCAGCGGAAGCTGTTTCTTGAAGCCGGTTTCAATCTTGAGGTTGGTCATCGCGAACGCCATCGCGATGGTGACCAGCACAAACAGGCCGGCAATACCGTAACGGAAGTTGATCAGGAAAGTCGCCAGCCGGTGGAGCATGCTGGTGGTTGTATCGCTGGTGACAGCCGAATCACTCATGGGCGCCCTCCCCGTTGGCTGCCGAGCCTGTCGATTCGGGGTAGTGGTGTAACCCTTCTTCACCGGCAAAAACAAAGCGGCCATCGCCCAGCGACAGCGCAGCGGCCAGGTCGAATCCACCCGAGTGCGTGGTTACGCTGAACGAACCGGATGCATCGCGAACCACGATTGTCCCGCTGTTGCCGACGATGATGGTCTGGCCATCGTGGTGGGCGGCGCCGGACAGGCTGGCCTGCGTCCCGGCAACACGGGGCTGCCAGCTATCGCCAAAATCGCAACTTTCCAGGATGTGGCCGCGCAGGCCAAAGAACAGCACGCAGTCATTGTCGATAAGCTGTGCGCCCCACATCGAGCCGAGGTAGGGCAGGTTCATAGGTTCCCAGGTGACGCCATCATCGAAACTGCGATAGGAAAAACCGGCTTCGCCGGCAATCATGCGCCGACCATCGTCCAGCACCACCATGTCGTTAAGGTGATACTCGTTGTCCGGGTCCACCATCTCATCCAGCCAGTTCTGGCCACCATCGTCGGTGACCAGGTAGAGGCCGTAGGCGCCCATCGCCACGCCGGAGTGGCTGTCGAAAAATGCGATGTGCATCACCGCCTGCTGGCGTTCCGGGTCAAAATACTGGAGGGTCCAGGTTTCCCCGCCATCGCCACTGGTAATAATGACGCTGTCGTGGCCGGCAGCCCACAGGCGATTTTCAAACGCAGTGACGGTGGTGAGGGTTGAGCGGGTGGGCACCACCTGCGCCTGGCGCCAGGTCTCACCCCGGTCGTCCGACAAAACCACGTGGCCACGTTCGCCCACCGCCACCAGCCGGCCGGAAGGCATTTCCACCAGGTTCAACAGCAGCGATTCGGTAGCCAGCGGCTGGGGTGTGGCGTACTCGACATCAACAGCCTCGTCGCCGCCTTCCTGGGCATGTGCCGGAACAATTGCACCAAGTAGCAGTGCAGTTGCGAATGCGCCCTGGAGCGCATTGCGGCAATGCCGCAATGCTTCCAGGAAGACCGAAGTTCGGGGCTGCATGAAGCTGCTTAACAACCCGTCCGTATCAACGCCGTCCGCGGGTACGCAGGGCCTGTGGCGTGAACTGCGCCGGAGCCATCTCCACGTTAAACGTGTTTACCGGCATGGTGTTGTCGAAGCCCTGGGCCACGTAACGGCCGGACTGCAGGTCGTAATGAGCTTCAATGGTCGACCAGAAGGTCGGCACATCGTAGTAGTTGATGCAGTGCGCTTCGGAAGCGCGCCACAGCTGGTCACGGGCGTCGTAGTGATCGATCAGCAGGATCTGGTAGCTGTCTTCATCCAGGTAGAAGGTGCGGCGCGGGTTGATATGGCGCATGCCTTCTTTCAAGGTTGCCTCGATCACCCACACGCGATGCAATTCGTAGCGCATCAGTTCAGGGTTGAGGTGACCCGGGCGAATAAAAGTGTCGTTCTCGATGCCTTCGGCGTGGGCCTTGTACGAGTTGTAAGGCACGTACATTTCCTTCTTGCCCACCACGCTCCAGTCGAAGCGGTCCATGGCGCCGTTGAACATGTCGGTCATGTCATTGGTGCGCAGGCCGTCGGAAGCCGTACCCGGGTTGTCATAGGCCACGTTTGGCGCACGACGCACACGGCGCTGGCCGGGGTTGTAGATCCACGCCTGGCGGGGCAGCTCCACCTGGTTGAGGGTTTCGTGCACCAGCAGGATGTTACCGGCGAGGCGCGCGGGCGATTCCACTTCCTGGAAGAAGTACAACAAGACATTGTTGATGTCTTCAACCGTGACGCCTTCCTTGTAGTACAGGCCCAGCAGTTCCTCGCGGATGACCGTTTCGGAGTACTTACCATCCGGGGTCGGCGCAATCTGGTTGTTGTAGCGCACGCCACCAATGCCCTTGTACTTGAGCTTGTGGTTCCACATCAGCTCGTAGGCATTTTCGGGAAACGGGAAGGGAAAACCCTCCGCGGCGTTGAGAACGCCCTCGCCATTGGCGGCCAGGGTGGCGGTTTTGCCATTTTCGATGGTCATGTCATACACGCGCTGCGGAAACGAGGTGCTGCGGCGTGATGGATAGACATCCATGTAATAGGTGTCGGCGTACTTCTCGATGGTGGCCTTCTGGCCCACGCTGAGCATGTCGGCGTACTGCTGGTAGTTGCTGGCGTCGATGCGGAACAGCGGTTCGTCGCTGGCGAACGGGTCGGGATGATGATCGCCAGGGCTGTAATTCGCTGGCGGCTGGGTGATGCCACCCGTCCAGGCGGGAATGGTGCCCGCGGCGTTGCCCGCCCGTTCTGAGCCCATTGGCGTCAGGTCTTCGCTGAGCCGTCCCACCTCGTCCGGCTTCGGGCCGGCGAAAGCCGACGAAGGCGTGAAGGCGAGCGCTGCGGCAAGAGAAAACGCTGCAGCCGGAGCGCAGCAAAGCTTGGCGTGAATGGTTTCGCGCATGGAGAATCCTCCGGAAATCAGAATGAGTAGCTGACGCTGGCTGTGAAGAAATCGCGGTCTCGCAGTTCATTGTATCGCCCGCCACCGAAGTAGTCGGTGTAGGCAATATCAATGTTCCAGCGATTCAGGTAACCGAAACCAACGCCCAGTGTGAGTTGTTTACGTCCGTCTATAAAAGACCCACCGGGCCCCGGAGTGGTTCCGTCAACGTCGTGGCTCCAGCCAATGCGGGGGCTGACGGTCCACGAGCCAATGGCATTGTTGTAGTCCGCCCGTGCAATCAGGCGATAGCCCCAGCTCATGTCGTCGGCAAAGCCGTCCGGCTCGGTCTGCGGGTTGCGGAAGTCGCCGCTGAGGAAATCGGGGCCACCACCGGTATCGGTGCCGTCACCGTTGTAGCGCTGGAAATCCTTGTCGGGCAGGTCAGAGATGTAATTCACGCCGGCCTCGAAGGCAAAGGCGATCTGGTTGGCCTTGAGCGGGTTGTTGGGCCCGAACAGCTTGGTCAGGGTGAACTGGGCCTGGGTCATGCTGTGGTATTCGTAACCCTGCACGTAATCGCCCGGCTGGAATTCACCCAACTGGCTCTTGAAGCGCAACACCGGCGCCGGGGTCAGCGGGTTCAGCGGGGTCAGGCCGCCAAACAGGATTTCCACGTCATCGAGCTGCAGCGGCGCATCCGGGCGGTAGCTGATTTCACCAGCCAGCGACCATGTGCCCACGTTGGTGTTGAAACTCAGGCCGTACAGGTCGATGTCTTCCGGGTACTCGGTGAAGTAGCGCAGGGCCACCGGCGAACCCGTGGTGGGCACCGCGGTCAGCGCAAAGCCACTGATCAACGGCAGGCGGCTGTGGTAGTTCAGGTAATAAAAGCCAAACTCGGTGCCGTTGAGCTGTTCAGCAAAGTAGCGCAACGCCACGCCAAACTGGCCGCTGTCGCTGGGAAACCGGGAATCGATCCGCGGAATCGACGAAGAACAACCGGCCACCACCAGCTCGGTGGGAAGCCCGTTATCCGAAGCGCCGAAGTTGCCATCCAGGCAAACCGTGGAATACAGGTCCTGGTTGATCACCGGCTGCGGAATGGTGCCGAAATTGAGCATGCCGTAGCTGGCGCCCGGGGTGGCGATGTCGTTGGTCGACCAGAACGTGCCCGCCGGGTCAGGAATAATCTCCTCGTACTCGAACATGTACAGGCCTTCCAGTGACCAGGCGGCGCCCAGGTCGATGGTGCCCCAGAACATGTTGATGCCTTCAAACGCCTCTTTCAGCTCGGAACCGGCCAGGCGCAGCTTGGAGACATCCACCGGGTTGATCACGTTGATGCCACCCTGGATAAAGGTGGACTCGCCCCAGCTCACAACCTGCTGGCCAAGGCGCCAGGTGAAGAAGCTGTCGCCAATGGTGTGGTCACCCCAAACGTAGGCGTCCAGCAGGCGAATGTCGCTGGCCACGCGGTCTTCGGCGGCCTTCGACAGGTCGTCGCGATCGCTGTACTCAAAATCATAAAAAGCGCTGAAGCGAACAAAGGCGCCAAAGTTGCGGTACCGCAGGTCCAGTTCCGAGGTTAGCTTGATGGCGTTTGACACCAGGTCGCCGCCGTCCCATTTCTGGTTGCCGTCATCGTTATTGACCGACCAGCGACCCAGCTGGTCGCGCTGCCCGGCATTGTCGAACAGGAACGTGGTGGGGTTGTGGTAGGCCTTGCCCAGGTTGTCGTCATCCGGGTCGTTCACGCGCCAGGTGGCGCCATAGCTGATGGTGGTATCAAAGCTGCCGGTGATTTCACCGCTGCTGAATTCAATGGCATGTGCCGGCGCTGTCACCAGCATGCCCGTGCCCAGCGCCAGCGCGATGCCAGCGGCAAGTCGCTTGACGGGGCTAACTGAGTAGTTGCCTTTCATCTGGATCTCCTCGCAGTTCCGCTGGGCCTCGAGCCCCCCTTTACGCGCGCTCATTGTGGCCTCCCGGCGCTGACTTCCAGGGTTCTGGGCGTCACCAGCCTGTGCCCGTGGCCACCGTTTTCAGGACGCACAACCAGTGGCTGGTTGTCGCCCTGCAACTGCAGAATTGGAACCATGGTCGCCTCATCGGTAACCAGGACCACATCACCCCCGGATACGAAGAACGAGCCCACCTGCGTTTGCATCTCGATGGTAGCCGCCAGTGAGCTGCTTGGGCTCAACAATGAGCCATGCGAAGCCGGCGGGACGAAACGGCCCGCCACCCTCAGGCCAGAAAGATCTGACTGGGTAGTGCTGTAGCTGGTCAGGCCCATCACCGCCATCAGCGGCTCGGTGCCGGAAAGCGGCGCATTGGCAACGAAGTTCGGAACCACCGTATCGCCGATCACCTCGTGGAACAGGATGGGGTGATTCAGTGCGGCTTCCGCAGCCCAGTTTACCGGGTCCATCGAATCGATCACGGTCTGGAACACGGTGAAGAACTGCTCGAACTCAACCGTGCCTTCGACCACGCCCGCCGCGGCCAGGCCAGCGCGAATGCTGGGGCCGATCGACTGAGAACCGTTCAAGCCACGGGCAATGCCGCCCATGCCCACCGAAAGCGCGGCGGTGGAAATTGTTGGCTCAACCGCCACGAACGGAGTGCCAAGGATAGCGCCCATGGAAAGGCCCAGGTAATGGACGGTCGAGCCATCCAGGTCGGGCAGCGTATCGCCATCAATATCGATGTGCGGCACGGTCACCGCCAGCACCGACAGGTCGACGTTCATTTGCCGCGCGTTGTCCCGCGAGGTGAGCATGCTGGTCAGGTTAATGATATGCGTGCCGGAACCATCGACGATGCCATCCGGGCCAGGGGCGCCGGTGGCGTTGTTCACGTAGTCGACATCGAAGGTGCGCTCGTTCGCGATCGGCGCGAATGGCGTGTTCTCAATGTACAGCGGCGCCAGCGCGGCATCCTGCGGCGTGATTCCGTGCAGTGGCGCATCAATGGCGATGGCCGCGTAACCCAGCGAGGCCAGGGTATCGGCAATGGCCAGCACCTGCGAGCGGTTACCGCGCAGGCCGTGGCCGAAAATCACGGTCGGCCAGCCGGCACCCGGCTTCTCAAGCCCCGAGTTTGCACTGGGCGAGGTCACCAACACCGGCACGGTCTGCATATCGGTGAGCACCGGGAACGGGTTGTACACCGTCACGTGGGTTGAAGTCGGGTCGAAGCCCAGCTGGTCGAAGGGCGGAATGTAAGCGCCCGGCTCGGCCGTCCAGAAATCGGTCAGCGGCGCGATGGGGTTCTCGGCGCTCGGTACGCCCAGGTAGTAGGGCAGCGTGATCACGCCAGCGTGGATGTTGGCCAGGCCAAGGCCGCCGATGGCGGAGGTATCAAGCCCGGAGGGAACCACGGTGGTATCGGCCGGCTGCGCAATGCTGCGCACCAGCTTGGTGACCGGGGTAATCGACTGGGTCTGCACCGTCCAGCTCAGGATGATGTCCTCGCTAGGAATACCAGCCGAGGCAGCCACGGCCTCCATGGCGTTGGTGATCTGGCGCTGCGGCTCCAGGCCCTGTGCGGTAGCGTCAGGAATCAACGGATAGGTGCTGTTTCCATTCTCGTCCACCCACGGCGTGGTGCGCTTGGTGAGGTAGTAGGTCTGGTCGGGGGTGGCGTCGTTGCCGTTCACATCATTGATGTCGTTGGTCAGCACCGCCAGGAAGCTACTGAGCTCCTGCAGTGGTTTCAACGGAATGATCGCCACCGTGTACGGCGCAATCTTGGCCGCGGTGTAATCGACGTTGGGGGTCAACTCGCGGACGATTCCGGTGGGCACAACGATCTGGTCCGCGGTTATCTGGAACACCCGCACCGATTCGCCCGCAACCACGGAAGCCGGGTCGATATCGCCCTCGGCGCCGAAGTAGTCATGAAACGTGGTCACCCAGCGCTCGGTAGTGCTGAACCCGTCCATCGCAGCCAATGCTACAAAAGGATTACCAAAGTCGGTGGGATCGGCGCCCAGCAACACGTCGGTGTTGAGCGTGCCATCGGTGGTGCCCTGGTAAAGCAGGTTCACCGGCAGTGGAAAGACCTGGTTCAACGGATCGTAGGACGCCGTCAGGACGCCGGTCACGATGCTGCCATCCTTGTTCGTGGCAGGCACCGTTGGAAAGGCTAATAGGTTGAACGACAGAAGAGCGAAGAGAAACAGCAAAACCGTCCGCTTTAACATCAACTTGTATCCCCGGTAATATTTAGTTCGTTTCTAATAAACTGGTCTATCGCTATCATACGACAGCGTACGGCTATTCGCACAACCCCCCGGATCGGCGCACGCCGGAACCGTGGCAAAAAAATCACAAGGGGATAGACCATCGAATCTTCCAGACAACGCACCTGGCTAACTGCTGCCGGCCCTTTGGCGGCCGCCATGACGTTTCTGGCGTTGTTTGGCGGCGCCTCCTGGGAGGCGGCACCGGCGATCACCGCCGCGGTTACCGCGTGGTGCGCCATCTGGTGGATTTTCGAGCCCATCCCGATTCCGTTTACTTCGATGTTGCCCTTGGCGCTGTTTCCGCTGTTTGGCATCCTGACGCCGGCCCAGGTGGGCCAGGCTTACGGCAGCCCGCTGATCCTGTTGCTGCTGGGCGGCTTCATCATTGCCACCGCGATGGCGGATTCCGGCGCGCACCGCCGACTGGCGCTGTACATGGTGAACCTGTTTGGAGGCTCCAGTGCGCGCGGCCTGGTGCTTGGGTTCATGGCCGCCGCCGCGATTCTCAGCATGTGGATTTCAAACACGGCCACCACGCTGATGCTGCTGCCCGTCGCGATTGCGGTACTGGACCGGGCCGAGAAAAAACTCGCCATACCGTTGTTGCTGGGCATCGCTTACGCCGCCAGCATCGGCGGCATCGGCACACCCATCGGCACCCCACCCAACCTGGTGTTCATGCAGGTTTACGGAAACGAGTTCGGCGAAACCCCAAGCTTTCCGGAGTGGATGAGTTGGGGCCTGCCGGTGGTGATCCTGTTCGTGCCACTGGCGGGGTTGTGGCTGACCCGAGGCCTGCGCCTTGCGCGACCGGTGGAGTTGCCGGCCGTGGGCAAATGGGACACTTACGAAATCCGTGTGCTGGTGATGTTTTCAATCACCGCCCTGTGCTGGATCACGCGCCAGGAGCCGTTTGGCGGTTGGAGCACCTGGCTGGGCCTGCCCGGCGCCAACGATGCTTCCGTGGCCATGCTGGCAGTGGTGGCCATGGCGATGACGCCAGACGGCCATGGCGGCAGGTTGCTGAGCTGGGAATCCGCGGTCAAGCTGCCGTGGGGCGTATTGATCCTGTTCGGCGGCGGCATCGCGTTGGCCAGTGCTTTTGTGCAAAGCGGCCTGGCCGATATTGTCGCCGGCAACCTCTCCGCCCTGTCCGGCTTGCCGCCCTGGATGCTGATTCTCAGCGTCTGCCTGGTGGTGACTTTCCTTACCGAGGTCACCAGCAACACCGCCACCTCGAGCCTGCTCATGCCGCTGCTGGCCGCCACCGCGCAGGCCAGCAACATCGACCCGATGTTGTTGATGGTTCCGGCGGCGATGAGCGCCAGTTGTGCGTTCATGTTGCCGGTAGCCACGGCCCCCAACGCCATCATGTACGGAAGTGGCAAGCTGGCCATCCACGACATGGTGCGCGCCGGCTTCGCCCTCAATCTCCTTGGCGCCCTGATCATCACGGCCGTAACGCTTGTGGTGATCCACTAGCGCCCCCCGTTTTTTAAAGGAACTCCGCCCCGAAAGCTTCCGGTTGGCGAGTTGGTGGATTGCCGGATTGCCGAAGTAGCAGGCCGTGGGTGCGGGGCTTTACTCCGCGACTCGCCGTAAATACATCCCTGTAGTCTCCTCGCCGGGGTCCATCCCGTCGAGGGTCGCGTAGCAAAGCCCCACACCCACGGCTTGCGGCGCCTTCCGGAGCGCGCCTGCGGCGCATAGGTCGCAGGTGGGGTATGCCCTTTCAAAACCGTATGAAACAGGACGTTTCAGAACGAACCCCCAGGGAAGGGTTTACGGCGGGTTTTGAAAGGGCATACCCCACCTGTGACCCGGCTCCCTGCCCTGGATCGCAATGGGGATTTGAGCCGACACACCCGGTGCGCGGATGGCCGAAGCTTTGGGAAAAAAAAGGGCTGGCTAGCGCTTCGGGATGTACAGGTCGGTGACCGTGCCCTCGAAGACCTCGGCGGACAGCGCCACTGATTCCGAGAGCGTTGGGTGCGGATGGATGGTCAGGCCGATGTCGGCCGCCTCCGCCCCCATCTCGATCGCCAAAGCACATTCAGCGATCAAGTCACCCGCATGCGGGCCAACAATCCCGGCGCCGATGATGCGGTTTGTGGCCTTGTCAAAGATCAGCTTGGTAAAACCTTCCGGCCGGCCGATTCCCAGCGCGCGGCCGCTGGCCGCCCACGGGAACTTGCCAACGCCGTAATCGGCTCCAGCTTCCTTGGCCTCGGTCTCCGTTACGCCGACCCACGCCACTTCCGGATCGGTGTAGGCCACCGAAGGAATCACGCGGGCGTCGAATGCGGATTTTTCACCAGCGCAGACCTCGGCGGCAATCTTGCCCTCGTGGGTTGCCTTGTGCGCCAGCATGGGCTGGCCCACCACGTCGCCGATGGCGAAGATGTGCGGCACGTTGGTGCGCATCTGTCCGTCCACCTCGATAAAGCCACGCTCGGTGACCTCGATGCCGGCCTTGTCGGCGCCAAACTTGTTGCCGTTGGGTGAACGGCCGACGGCTACCAGCACGCGATCGTAGGTTTCGCTTTCCGGCGCCTTGTCGCCTTCGAAATAGGCGACCAGGCCATCGTCGGCCACCTTGACGCTGGTCACCTTGGTGCCCGTGTAAATAGCTTTGTAGCGGCCGGAAATGCGCTTTTGCAAAGGGCGAACCAGGTCGGGGTCTGCGCCGGTCATCAGTTGGGGCAACAACTCGACAACGGTCACGTCGCTGCCCAGCGCGCTATACACGCAGGCCATTTCCAGGCCGATGATGCCGCCGCCAATGACCAGCAGCCTTTGGGGAATATCTTCCAGGTCGAGCGCGCCGGTTGAATCCATCACCCGCGGGTCTTCCCAGGGAATGCCGGGCAACTCGACCGATTGCGAACCAACCGCGACGATGAGTTTCGAGAAGGAAATGCTGCGTTGGCCGCCCTCTCCCTCGCCGCTCGACTCGATGTTCATCGCGTGCGGGCCGGTCAGTGAACCAACACCCTGGATCACTTCGATCTTGCGCTGTTTCGCCATTCCGCCCAGGCCGCCGGTGAGGCGGTCTACCACCGAGTCCTTGAAACCACGCAGACGTTCGAGATCAATCTTGGGGTCGCCGAACTGCACGCCGTGTTCTGCCATGGCGGCAGCCTCGTCAATAATCTGTGCGGTATGCAGCAGCGCCTTGGATGGGATGCAACCCACGTTCAGGCATACGCCACCCAGAGAAGGATAGCGCTCGACCAGCGCAGTCTTCAGGCCCAGGTCGGCAGCGCGGAATGCAGCGGTGTAGCCGCCGGGGCCGGAGCCCAGTACGACCACGTCAAAATCATGTTCACCGGAATCGTCGGCAGGCGCCGGTGCCGGCGCAGCCTCTTGCCCGGAATCGGTGGCCTCTTCAACGGCAGGCGCTTGCGCGCGCTCTTCAGGCGGGGCTTCACCTTCGGTCTCGTCGGCCGTCGCTTTGACTACCGCCAGCAGGTCGCCCTCGCCCACCTCGTCATTGAGCTTTACTTCCAGCGACTCGATCACCCCGGCTACCGGCGAAGGCACCTCCATGGTGGCCTTGTCGCTCTCCAGCGTGACCAGCGACTGCTCCTTTTCCACCGTGTCGCCCACGCCCACCAGTACCTCGATCACCGGGACCTTGTCGAAGTCGCCAATGTCGGGGACAGTTACCTTGATGCTTTCGCTCATCGTTGCTGGGCCTCCGGGTGAACTACAGGGTCAGCCTGCGAAGGTCTTCGAGGCGGCTGGCGAGGTAGCGTGTGAAGCGCGCTGCCGACGCACCATCGATCACGCGGTGGTCGTAACTGAGTGACAGCGGCAGCATCAGGCGAGGCTTGAATGCCTGGCCATCCCATACCGGCTGCATCTTGTGCCGCGACACGCCCAGAATCGCCACCTCGGGCAGGTTGATGATCGGCGAGAAACCGGTGCCGCCAATGCCGCCCAGGCTGGAGATGGAGAAGCAGGCGCCGGACATATCGGCCGGGCTGAGCTTGCCATCACGCGCCTTGGCGCTGATTTCGGACAGCTCCCTGGCCAGCTCCATGATGCCCTTGGCCTGGCAGTTGCGCAGCACCGGCACCACCAGCCCCTCGGGGGTATCCACCGCGATGCCGATGTTGAAGTACTTCTTGCGGATCAGGCGCTCGCCGGACGGATCCAGCGAGGCGTTGAAATCAGGATACTTGCGCAGCGCAGCCACGCTGGCCTTGATCAGGAACACCAGCGGCGTGAGCTTGAAGCCCTGTGCTTCGGCTTCCGCCGAACTCGACTTGCGGAAGCTCTCCATGTCGGTGATGTCCGCCTCGTCATCGTGGGTGACGTGCGGAATGGTCAGCCAGTTGCGATGCAGGTTGGCGGCCGACATGCGGCGAATTTTCGAAAGCTCGACGGTTTCGGTTTCGCCGTACTTGCTGAAATCGACCTTGGGCGGTGCTGGCAGGTCGAACGGCATGCCGCCACCGGAGCTGCGCGCTGGCGCTGCGCCGGATAGCGCGGCTTTGACAAAGCCGGTGACGTCTTCGCGCACAATGCGGCCGTTCTTGCCACTGCCTTTGACTTTGAGCAGATCAACACCCAGCTCACGCGCCAGTCGGCGCATGGCCGGGCTGGCGTAGGCCACCCGCGCAGGGTCCACGGCAGGCAGCCCATGGGCAGGCGGCTCTACCGGGCCGAGGGGCGCCTCGTCCTCTGCAGCCTGGTTGGTGGAAGAGGGCGGTGTTGCAGGTGCCGCTTGCGGGGTGTCTTGTGCAGCCGTCTCTGGTTCCGAAGCGGGTTCCGTGGATTCTGTCGGTTCCGCAGTTTCCTGCTCGGAAGCCCCTGGCGCTTCCTCACCTGCTTCCTCTGCAGCCTCCAGGACAGCAACCACATCGCCTTCCGAAACGGTGTCGTTGACCGCCACGCGTAACTCGACAATGCGCCCCGCCGCCGGCGACGGCACTTCCATGGTGGCCTTGTCGCTTTCCAGCGTGATCAGCGACTGTTCCTGGCTGACCTCGTCGCCCTCGGAGACCAGCACCTCGATAACGGGTACATCATCGAAGTCGCCAATGTCGGGCACCTTGATTTCAATGGTGTTGCTCACATCCGTCTCCGCTTAAATGCTGATGGGGTTCGGTTTTTGCGGATCGATACCGAGCTTGCCACGCGCTTCCAGCAACTCGCCCTGGCCGATGGCGCCGCGACGATGCAGCGCGTAGAGCGCGGCGTAGGCAATATGGAAACGGTCGACCTCGAAGAACTTGCGCAGTTTCTCGCGGGTGTCCGAGCGGCCGAACCCATCGGTGCCCAGCACGATGTAGTCTTCCTGGGGAAGGAAGCCACGCACCTGGTCAGCGAAAGAGCGCACGTAGTCGGTGGCCGCGATGACCGGCCCCGGCTGGTTCTGCATGCACTCCACCACCCATGGCGTACGCGGTTTCTGCTCCGGGTTAAGCCGGTTCCAGCGGGCGCAGTCGACACCGTCACGCTTGAGTTCGGTGAAACTGGTTGCGCTCCAGATGTCGGCGCTCACGGCAAAATCCTGCTCGAGAATGTTCGCCGCTGCGATCACCTCGCGAAGGATGGCGCCGGAACCCATCAGCTGGACACAGCGATTGCGGTCATTGGCATTCGCCGAGTTGCCCTTGAGCAGGTACAGGCCGCGCTTGATGCCCTCCTCGGCGCCCTCGGGCATGTCCGGGTGGTTGTAGTTCTCGTTCATTACCGTGATGTAGTAATAAACGTCTTCCTGTTCCTGCACCATGCGCCGCAGGCCGTCCTGCACCAGAACCGCCACCTCGTAACCAAAGGTGGGGTCGTAGGAAACACAGTTGGGCACCATTGCCGACATCAGGTGGCTGTTGCCGTCTTCGTGCTGCAGGCCCTCGCCATTAAGCGTGGTGCGCCCCGATGTGCCGCCAATCAGGAAGCCGCGGGCGCGCATGTCGCCTGCCGCCCAGCACAGGTCGCCAATGCGCTGGAAGCCAAACATCGAGTAAAAGATGAAGAACGGAATCATGTGTTCGCCGCTGGCCGCATAGCTGGTTGCGGCGGCGATCCACGAGGACATGGCGCCCGCCTCGGTGATGCCTTCCTGGAGGATCTGGCCCTTCTTGTCTTCCTTGTAGAACATCAGCTGGTCGGAATCGACCGGGGTGTAAAGCTGGCCCACCGATGAATAAATACCGAGCTGGCGGAACATGCCTTCCATGCCAAAGGTGCGCGCCTCGTCAGCCACGATGGGCACCGCACGGGGCCCGACCTGCTTGTCGCGCAGCACGATGGCCAGTGAACGCACGAACGCCATGGTGGTGCTGATCTCGCGATCGCCGGTGGATTTCAGCAGGCTTTCGAAGGCTTCCAGTTTTGGCGCTTCAAGCGGGTCGATTTTCGGACGCCGGCGCGGTAGTGGGCCGCCCAGCGCTTCACGCCGCTCGCGCAGGTAGCGAACCTCATCGCTGTCCTCGCCCGGGTGGTAGTAGGGCACTTCTTCCAGCTGGTCATCGGAAATGGGCACGTTGAAACGGTCGCGGAACTGGCGAATCGCCTCGACATCCATTTTCTTTTGCTGGTGGGTGATGTTCTGGGCCTCGCCCGCCTCCCCCATGCCGTAGCCCTTGACCGTCTTGGCCAGCACCACGGTGGGTTGGCCCTTGTGGCGGGTGGCGGCATCGTAAGCCGCGTAAATCTTGTGCGGATCGTGACCACCGCGATTGAGGCGCCAGATGTCCTTGTCGGACATGCTGGAAACCATCTCGGCCAACTCGGGGTACTTGCCGAAGAAATGCTCGCGGGTGTAGGCGCCGCCCTTGGCCTTGTAGTTCTGGTACTCGCCGTCCAGCGCTTCTTCCATGCGCTGGCGCAACAGGCCGTCCTTGTCGCGCGCCAGCAGCGGATCCCAGTACGAACCCCACAGCACCTTGAGCACATTCCAGCCGGAGCCGCGGAACACGCCTTCCAGTTCCTGGATGATCTTGCCGTTGCCGCGCACCGGGCCGTCCAGGCGCTGGAGGTTGCAGTTGATCACGAAGATCAGGTTATCCAGCTTCTCGCGCCCGGCCAGGGAAATGGCGCCGAGGGATTCCGGCTCATCGGTTTCACCATCACCGATAAAGCACCACACTTTGCGGTCGGAAGTATCGGCAAAGCCGCGGTTATGCAGGTACTTGAGGAAACGCGCCTGGTAGATAGCCATGATCGGCCCCAGGCCCATGGACACCGTGGGGAACTGCCAGAACTCGGGCATCAGCCAGGGGTGGGGGTATGAACTCAGCCCACCCGACTCGGATTCTTCACGGAAGCCATCAAGCTGCTCGGCAGTGATACGTCCCTCGAGAAACGCGCGGGCATAAATGCCCGGCGAGGAATGACCCTGGATGTACACCAGGTCGCCGCCGCCCTGGTGATCGCTGCCACGGAAGAAGTGGTTGAAACCCACGTCGTAAAGCGTCGCCGCCGAGGCGAAGCTGGCAATGTGACCACCCAGGTCGCCGCCGCGTTTGCCGGCGCGAATCACGGTGGCCATGGCGTTCCAGCGAATGATGGAGCGAATGCGCCACTCCATTTCCTGGTCGCCGGGCATGCGCGGCTGCAGGTTTACCGGGATGGTATTGATGTATGCGGTGGTGGCATCGTACGGCAGGTGCCCGCCCGAGCGCCGGGTGTAATCCACCAGCTTCTCCAGCAGGTAGTGGGCACGCTGTGGCCCTTGCTGCTCAATGACCGCTTGCAGGGATTCGAGCCACTCCGTGGTCTCCTGCGGGTCCGCATCCGTGGTTGGGGCAACCATGCTGGTCGCCCTGGTTTTGTTTTCTTCGGTCATCCGGTTGCTCCAGTTCCAGCGTTGCGTTGTTTGCGCTCATAGATCTGCGCATCCACAACCGCCAGTGCTGTCATGTTAACAATGCGTCGCGCGGTCGCCGAGGGGGTCAGCACGTGCGCCGGGCGGCCCGCGCCCATCAACACGGGGCCAATCGATACCCCGCCTGCCACCACGCGAGCAAAATTGAATGCAATGTGGGCGGAATCGAGATCGGGCATGACCAGCAGGTTGGCCGGACCGCGAAGCCGCGAATTCGGAAATACAAGTTTACGATACGACTCCGACAACGCCATGTCGGCTGGCATTTCGCCATCCACTTCCAGGTCTGGTTGCTTTTCGTGCAGCAACGCAAGCGCCGCTTTCATTTTCTGCGCGCTGGGGTCGTCGTGACTGCCAAACGAGGAGTGCGACAACAGTGCAACCCGTGGACGAATGCCAAAGGTGCGGACCACTTCCGCCGCCATCACGGTGATCTCGGCAATCTCCTCGGCCGTGGGATTCGGGTTGACGTGCGTGTCGCAGACAAAATAGGCGCCATCTTCGGTGTTCAGTACGCCCATCGAGGCCACCACGCTGTTGCCTTCTCGCATGCCAATCACATCAAGGATGTTTTTCAGCTTCTCCTGGGTGCGGCCTACCACCCCGGCAATCAGCGCATCAGCCTCGTTGCGGTGCACCATCAGGGCCGCGATTACGCTGGTTCGTGTGCGGACAATGGCCTTGGCGTTGTCCGGGGAAACCCCGCGCCGCTCCATGATGGCGTGGTAAGTGGTCCAGTAATCCCAGAATCGTGGGTCGGATTCCGGGTTGGTCAGTTCAAAGTGCTCATCGATGCGTATGCGCAGCCCGAGCTTCTCGATGCGATCTGCCACCACCGCCGGGCGGCCAATCAGGATCGGCTTGGCCAGGCCATCATCGACAATGGTCTGCACCGCGCGCAGCACCACCGGCTCTTCACCTTCGGCGAAAACCACCCGCCTGGGATCGCGGCGCGCGGCGTCGAACACCGGCTTCATCAGCAGGCCGGTGCGGTAGAAGAACGCCTGCAGGGATTCGACATAGGCGTCCATGTCTTTGAGCGGGCGGGTTGCCACGCCGCTGTCCATCGCCGCCTTCGCTACCGCCGGGGCCAGTTGCACCAGCAGGCGCGGGTCAAACGGCTTGGGAATAATGTAATCCGGGCCGAAGACCAGCTCCTCGTCACCCATGGCGCTTTCCACGTAGACTTCCTTGCGGCTGAGGTCGGCCAGCGCCTTGACGCAGGCCATCTTCATCTCGTCATTGATGACCTTGGCGCCGACATCCAGCGCACCGCGGAAAATATAGGGGAAGCAGAGGACGTTGTTGACCTGGTTGGGGTAGTCCGAGCGGCCCGTCGCCATGATGGCATCGGGCCGAACCTCTTTCACCAATTCCGGGCGAATTTCCGGCTCGGGGTTGGCCAGCGCCAGGATAATGGGCTGGTCGGACATGCTCTTGACCATCTCCTGGGTCATCACGCCGGCCGCCGAGACTCCCAGGAAAATATCCGCCCCGGCGATCGCCTCTTCCAGGGTGCGGTGGGGGGTCTCCACCATGTAGGCGGCCTTGCGGTCGTCCATGTCCTCGGTGCGCCCGGCGTAAACCACGCCCATGCGATCGGTGACAATGATGTTCTCTTTCTTCAGGCCCAGGATCACGAGCAGGTCCAGGCAGGCAATGCCGGCCGCACCGGCGCCGGAAGCCACTAGTTTTGCTTCTTCAATCGGCTTGCCGACGATGTGCAGGGCGTTCATCACCGCCGCGGCGGTAATGATGGCTGTGCCGTGCTGGTCGTCGTGGAACACCGGGATGTTGAGGCGCTCCTTCAGCGCCGCTTCAACGATGAAGCACTCCGGCGCCTTGATGTCTTCCAGGTTCATGCCGCCGAAGGTAGGCTCCAGCGAAGCAATGATCTCCACCAGCTTGTGCGGGTCGCGCTCGTTGATCTCGATGTCGAACACATCGATATCGGCAAACTTCTTGAACAGCACCCCCTTGCCTTCCATCACCGGCTTGGCGGCCAGCGGGCCGATATCGCCCAGGCCCAGCACCGCCGTGCCATTGGAAATGACAGCCACGAGGTTGCCGCGCGCGGTTACTTCGCTCGCCGCGTTCGGATCCTCGTGAATCAGCTCACTGGCCGCAGCCACCCCCGGGGAATACGCCAGCGCAAGGTCCTGCTGTGTCGTCAGGGCCTTGGTGGGAGTGATCTTGATCTTCCCCGGCGTCGGGTGCCTGTGGTAGTGGAGTGCGCTCTCCTTGAGATCCCTGGTCATTCAGTTCGTGATCTGCGCCAAGCCAGCCGCCCTCAGGCAGCCTGCTCGAGCGAATCCTCGTACTGGCCAGTCGCAGCCAGGCCATTCATGCGCGCGCGGTGCGCCAGTGCGGCCTGGGCTGCGGCCACGTTCTCGGCCGGGTTTTCGCCCCAGGTGCTGAGGGCGCCGGCCTGCAATGCGCGGCCGTAGGAGAAACTCAACGGCCAAGGCAGGCCGCCAATCTTGTTCATCGCATCCAGGTGCGCGGTGGCTTCCACTTCGCTCTGGCCACCGGACAGGAACACCACGCCGGCGAGGGCCGCCGGAACAGCATTGAGCAGGCACTGGATGGTAGCTTCGGCCACATCCTGCACACCAGCGCGGTTGGAAGCCTCGGAGCCGGAAATCACCATGCTGGCTTTGAGGATGGTGCCTTCCAGCAACACGTTCTGGTCGTAGAGCTGGTTGAACAGGGCGCGCAGCGTGGCCTCGGTAACCTCGTAGCAGGTATCCAGGCTGTGGTCGCCATCCATCAACACCTCGGGTTCAACCATGGGCACGATGCCGGCCTCCTGGCAAAGCGCCGCATAACGCGCCAGGGCATGGGCGTTGGCGTCTACGCAAGCCGCTGTGGGCATGTTTTCACCAATGGTGATCACCGCGCGCCACTTGGCGAACTTTGCGCCCAGGCTGGCGTACTCGTCCAGGCGGCCGCGCAAGCCATCGAGACCCTCGGTGACTTTCTCGCCCGGATGACCGGCCAGGGGATGGGCGCCGGTATCCACCTTGATGCCCGGCAGCACGCCGGCCGCGGTCATGACCTGCACGAACGGGGTGCCATCCAGCGCAGACTGGCGAATGGTTTCGTCGTAGAGAATCGCGCCGCTGATGTGTTCGCCCAGGCCCGGGGTGGTGAGCAACATGTCACGGTAAGCCCGGCGATTGTCCTCGGTGGACTCCAGGTTGACGCTCTTCAGGCGCTTGGCGATGGTTCCGGTGCTCTCATCGATGGCAAGGATGCCCTTGCCCTCGGCGACCATGGCCTGTGCGACTTCGACCAATTGACTGCTGCTCATTGTTGCTCCTCGGCAAATTCGGGACTAAAGAGGTCCATTTTAGAGAAATCACCCGGGCAACACCATTTACGCGCCCGAAAAAATGCCGGGGTCAGGCGGCGCGGTGATTGCCTGGCGCCGGCCTCAGCGCAAATCGAGTTCGGTCTGGTGTTCCGGGTGGCCATCGCCGCCCAGCTTGATCAGGCGCATGGTGTTGGTGCCGCCCTGGTTGCCAGCGCTTTCACCCATGGTCAGGATCACCCGGTCGCCGGCCTTGATGGCGCCGTGGCCCCACAGCATCTTGAGGCTCTCGCGGATGATGGAATCCATGGTTCCGTCACCGGCGTCATGGGCCACCGGGTAGACATTGCGGTACAGCGCCATCCGCCGCCTGCTTCGGGCGCTGGGTGACAGCGCAAAGATCGGTACCGGCGACTGCACCCTGGAAAGCCACAGTGCGGTAGAACCTGATTCGGTAAAGGCCACGATCGCCTGCACGGAAACGTTGGTGGAAAGGAAGGTGGCGGCCATGGCGATGGCCTGGTCGATGCGCTGGAAGCGCACGTTGAGCAAATCAATCTTGCCGCTTTGCTCGCGGTGCCGTTCCGCCCCAAGGCAAACGCGGTCGGCAGCCTCGATCACCAGGGCGGGGTGTTTGCCAACCGCCGTTTCGGCCGAAAGCATCACCGCGTCCGTGCCGTCGATCACCGCGTTGGCCACGTCCAATACTTCGGCGCGGGTGGGGATGGGGCTTTCCACCATCGACTGCATCATCTGGGTGGCGGTGATTACCGTGACATTGTGTTCAATCGAAGCCTGGATGATCTGTTTCTGGATGCCGGGCAGCGCCGCATCACCAATCTCTACGCCCAGGTCGCCGCGCGCTACCAGGATGGCATCGGCGGTGTCGCAAATCTCGTCCAGCGCGCGGATGGCCTCGGTGCGCTCGATCTTGGCGATCACCCCGGCCTCGCTGCCAGCTTTGCGCAGCAGCGAGCGCGCTTTGCGAATGTCATCGGCATTGCTGGGAAAGGAGACTGCCAGGTAATCAACGTCCATTTCCGCCGCCAGCGGAATATCGGCAACGTCCTGCTCGGTAATACCGGAAACCGACAGGCCGCCGCCGCTGATGTTGAGGCCCTTGCGGTCGCGCAGCGTGCCCCCGGTTTCCACCCGGCACACGATGCGGCCGGATTCGGTGCGCTCCACGCGCATGCTGATCAGGCCGTCGTCCAGCAACAGCAGGTCGCCTGGCTCCACATCACTGGCCAGGCTGGGGTAACTGACGCCTACCCAGGTCTCGTCACCTGGCTCGTCCACGCTCACGGTATCGAGGGTGAATTCCTGCCCGCGCCTGAGCTCCACCTTGCCTTCGGCAAAGTGCTCAACCCGGATCTTTGGCCCGGAAAGATCGGCCAACAGGGCAACCTCACGCCCCAGCTCGGCTGAAACTTCGCGCACGGCGCGGGCGCGCGCCAGGCGCTCTTCGCGGCCGCCATGCGAGAA
The DNA here is from genome assembly GCA_030428105.1 of Gammaproteobacteria bacterium. Lineage (GTDB taxonomy): Bacteria > Pseudomonadota > Gammaproteobacteria > Xanthomonadales > SZUA-36 > JAUIBE01. The sequence goes on along the minus strand of JAUIBE010000029.1, from coordinate 6,803 downwards.
ATTGATGCGCAGCACATCAGCGCCCGCCTGGATGAGTTTGCGCAACACTTCCCGGTCGTCGGTGGCCGGTCCCAGGGTGGCGACTATTTTGGTTCGGCGTCGGGTCATCGAAAGTCCTTGTTGTCCTTGGCGCTGCTTAAGCAAACGTTAGTTTTGTGGATATACATTGTTATGCCCATTGTTATACCGGCCAACTCTATCGAACCAGTGTGTCAGCCTTGCAACAACAGGTATGGGGTGTGCCCCCGGTTCAGCCCGCAGATTCCACCAGGGCCGCAACCGCGGGCAGGGTCTTGCCCTCGACCAGCTCGAGAAACGCACCACCGCCGGTGGAAACGTAATCGATCTCCTCACTGACGCCAAAGCGCTCGATGGCGGCCAGGGTGTCGCCGCCACCAGCGATGCTGAAAGCGGACGAGCGCGCCACGGCTTCTGAAACAGAACGAGTACCGGATGCGAATGCCTCGAATTCGAATACCCCAACCGGCCCGTTCCAGATGATGGTTCCGGCGCCAGCGATAATTTCCGAGTACTCCGCCGCGGTCAGCGGGCCGATGTCGAGGATCATCTCCTTGGGGCCGACTTCAGAAATCTCCCGCACCATTGGTTGCGCGTCGGCCGAAAACTCGTTGGCCACGATCACATCCTTGGGCATGGGAATGGACCCGCCGCGCTCGTGCGCTTTGCGAATCAACCGTTGCGCCTGCTCCACCAGGTCGGGCTCAAACAACGAACGCCCCACCTCGTAGCCGGAAGCGGCGATGAAGGTGTTGGCGATGCCGCCACCCACGATCAACTCATCGACCCGGTCAAGCAGGCTTTCGAGCACGGTCAGCTTGGTGGATACCTTGGAGCCGCCGACGATGGCCAGCAATGGCCGGTCGGGGCTCGACAGGGCCTTGCCCAGTACGCTGAGTTCACGGTCGAGCAACGGCCCGGCGCAGGCGATCGGCGCAAAGCGTGCCACACCCTCGGTGGATGCCTGGGCCCGGTGCGCGGTGCCAAAGGCATCCATCACGAAGACGTCGCAAAGCGCGGCCATTCGATGCGCCAGGCTGGCATCGTTGGATTTCTCACCCTGGTTGAAACGCACGTTCTCGCACAACACGAGGTTGCCCGGGGCAACATCCACGCCCTCCAGCCAGTCGCGCTCCAGCGGCACCTCCCGCTCCAGCAATTCACCCAGGCGGGTGGCTACCGGCCGCAGCGATGCGGATTCGTCGTACTCACCCTCCACCGGGCGGCCGAGGTGCGACATCAGCATCACCGCCGCGCCCTGTTCCAGCGCGTGGCGAATACCAGGCAGGGCCTGGCGGATTCGCGTATCCGAAACCACCCGGCCGTCTTCCACCGGCACATTCAGGTCGAGGCGCATCAGCACCCGCTTTCCGGCGATGTCTACATCGCCAAGGCGACGATAGTCAGCCATGGTTTCAGGCATTCATCAGGGCGACGGTGGTATCCAGCATGCGGTTGCTGAAGCCCCATTCGTTGTCATACCAGCTCAGCACTTTCACCAGGTTGCCTTCCATCACGCGGGTCAGCGTGGCGTCAAACACCGAGGAGTGCGGGTTGTGGTTGAAGTCGATAGAGACCAGCGGACGGGTGTTGTAGCCAATCACGCCATCCAGCTCACCTTCGGATGCGGCTTTCACCAACGCATTCACTTCCTCGACGGTGGTGTCGCGGCCGGCGATAAAGCTCAGGTCCACCACCGAAACGTTGATGGTGGGCACGCGCATGGAAAAGCCATCCAGCTTGCCATTGAGTTCCGGCAACACCAGGCCAACCGCCGCCGCGGCGCCGGTCTTGGTGGGAATCTGGCTCATCGTGGCCGAGCGCGCGCGGCGCAGGTCTGAATGGAATACGTCGGTCAGCACCTGGTCATTGGTGTAAGCGTGGATGGTGGTCATCAAGCCGCTTTCGATGCCAATGCCGTCATTCAGCACCTTGGCCAGCGGGGCCAGGCAGTTGGTGGTGCAGGAGGCATTCGAGATGATGGTGTCATCCGCGGTCAGGATGTTGTGGTTCACGCCGTAGACCACGGTTTTCTCGATGCCATCACCCGGCGCCGAAATAACCACTTTCTTGGCGCCTGCGCTGAGATGCATTCCGGCCTTTTCCTGGCTGCGGAAGAAACCGGTCGCTTCGTGAACCACGTCGACGCCCAGTTCGCCCCAGGGAAGTTTCGAGGGATCACGCTCGGCAAAAACGCGAACGCGATCGCCATTGATCACCAGGTCGCCACCATCCACAGACACTTCGCCGGGAAATTTTCCATGGGCGGTGTCGTACTGGGTGAGGTGGGCGTTGGTTTCCGCGTCGCCCAGGTCATTGATGGCGACGATCTGAATTTCGTCGGTGCGCCCAGATTCGTACAGCGCGCGCATGATGTTGCGGCCGATGCGGCCATAGCCGTTGATTGCAACCTTGATTGCCATGATCAGACTCCAGCTTGATGCTTGCTAAATGATTTCGAGTACCGCCCGGCGCGCGTGTTCCGCCGTCAGGCCATAGTTTTCAAACATGACGTTTCCGGGGGCGGAAGCGCCGAAACGATCCACCCCGATCACCCGGCCGGCAGGACCGACGAACGATAACCAGTACATTGGCACTCCTGCCTCGATTGCAAGGCGGGCGCCAACATTGGGCGGCAAAACGGAATCGCGGTAGTCCGCGTCCTGGCGCAGGAACAGCTCCGGGTTGGGCATGGAAACCACCCGTGAGCCGATACCCTCGGCCTCCAACTGCTCGGCGGCCGCCATGGCAATCTGTACTTCCGAGCCGGTGGCCATCAGCACCGCGCGCAGCTCTGCACCGGCCTCGCGAAGAACGTAGCCGCCGCGCGAAATATTCGCCAACTGCGCGTCATCGCGCGCCTGGTGGGCCAGTTTCTGGCGGGTAAGAACCAGCGCGGTTGAACCGGAGCGGTTCTCAATGGCCTGCTGCCAGGCCACGCCGGTTTCGACGGTATCGCAGGGCCGCCAGACTTCCAGGCCGGGAATCAGGCGCAGGCTGGCAACGTGCTCCACCGGTTGGTGGGTGGGGCCGTCTTCGCCCAGGCCAATGGAATCGTGGGTGTAAACATGAATTGACTGGACGCCAATCAACGATGACATGCGCAGCGCATTGCGGGCGTAGTCGGAAAACACCAGGAAGGTGGCGTCGTAAGGCAGGAATCCGCCGTGCAGCGCCAGCCCGGTGCTGATCGCGGTCATGCCGAACTCGCGCACGCCGTAATAAATGTAGTTGCCGTCGGCGCTGCCGCTATTGATGTCGACACTGCCGCTCCAGAAGGTGTTGTTGGAACCGGTCAGGTCAGCGGAGCCACCGATCAGTTCGGGCAGGCTGGGGCCAAACGCTTCCAGGGAAATTTCTGAAGACTTGCGGGTCGCCACGTCGCCGCCATCGGACTGCATCTTCGCAATAGCCGCCTGGCTGGTAGCCGTCCAGTCGCCCGGTAGCTCACCTTTCATGCGCCGCAGGAACTCCGCGGCCAGTTCAGGGTATGCCGCCTGGTAGGCTTCCAGGCGCGCGTTCCAGTCCGACTCGGCCTGCTGGCCCTTGTCGGCGGCGCTCCAGCCAGCACGGATTTCTGCGGGAATTTCAAACGGCGCGTGCGGCCAACCCAGCTCTTCACGCACCAGGGCAATTTCATCGTCACCCAGCGGCGCACCATGGGTGGCCGATGTGCCCTGCTTGTTGGGCGAACCGAAACCGATGACCGTGCGGCAACAGATCAGGCTGGGACGTGTTTTTTCGGCACGCGCCTCTTCAATCGCGCGGTTAACGGCAGCCGGGTCGTGGCCGTCGACATCGCGAACCACGTGCCAGCCATAGGCCTCGAAACGAGCCGGGGTGTCGTCGGTGAACCAGCCCTCGACATCGCCGTCGATGGAGATCTGATTGTCGTCCCAGAACGCGACCAGCTTGCCGAGCCCTAGGCGGCCGGCCAGCGAGCAAACCTCGTGGGAAATGCCTTCCATCAGGCAGCCATCTCCCAGGAAAGCCCAGGTATGGTGATCAACGATGTCGTGGCCGTCGCGGTTAAAGCGTCGCGCAAGCAACTGTTCAGCCAGGGCCATGCCAACCGCGTTGGCGATGCCCTGCCCCAGCGGGCCAGTGGTGGTTTCCACGCCCGGGGTTTCACCGTACTCGGGGTGACCCGGCGTCTTCGAGTGGTACTGGCGAAAATCCTTCAGGTCATCGATCGAAAGGTCGTAGCCCGACAGGTGCAGCAGGGAGTACAACAGCATCGACCCGTGGCCGTTGGACAACACGAAACGGTCGCGGTCCCACCAGGCCGGGTTGGCCGGGTTGTGCTTGAGGTGATCGTTCCAAAGTACTTCGGCGATATCGGCCATGCCCATGGGTGCGCCAGGGTGGCCGGAATTGGCCTTCTGGACGGCGTCCATGGAAAGCGCGCGAACCGCGTTGGCCAGGTCTCTCCTCGTTGTCATGCTACTGCTTTCTCCACTCAGGCCTTGTCTGCGGCCGCTCCGAATTTTTGCAATCTGCCGGCTTTGTAATCCGCCCAGTACTCGTTCAACTCACGCTTGACCACCGGAAGCAGGAAATAGATGCCCAGCACGTTGGGGAACGCCATCGCGAAAATCATGGCGTCTGAGAAATCGATCACCGAGCCCAGTTGCATCGAGGCGCCGATCACCACGAACACCAGGAACATGGACTTGTACAACACATCCATGAAGCGCGACTCGCCAAACAGGTAGGTCCATGCCTTGAGGCCGTAATACGACCAGGAAATCATGGTGGAAAACGCGAACAGCACCACCGCAACGGTAAGCACCCACGGGAACCACGGAATCGCAGATTCAAAGGCCTGCGAGGTGAGCGCAACACCCTGGCTGGGGTCGACGTTCGGGTCCCAGGTGCCGGTAATCACGATCACCAGGGCGGTGATGGTGCACACCACCACGGTGTCGATAAACGGTTCGTACAGGGCCACGAAGCCCTCGGTTACTGGGCGGTTGGTGCGCACGGCGGAGTGGGCGATAGCGGCCGAGCCGATACCCGCCTCATTGGAGAACGCCGCTCGCCTAAAGCCCTGGATCAGCACACCGATAAAGCCGCCAGCAACACCCTCGGCGCTGAATGCGCCGGTGAAGATAGCGGAAAAGGCAGCGGGGATCGCGGAGAAATTGGCGAAGATGATAATCAAGCCAGCGGCGACGTAAATCACCGCCATGAAAGGCACGATCTTGGAAGTCACCCGCGCGATACCCTTGATGCCGCCGAGGATAACCAGGCCGACGAGAATCGCGATGATGATTCCGAACAGCCAGCCCTTGTCGGCCAGCCAACTGGCTTGGCCACCGGTCACAGCCACCAGTTGCTGGAAGCTCTGGTTGGCCTGGAACATGTTGCCGCCGCCGAATGAACCGCCCACGCAGAACACTGCGAACATGACGGCCAGCACCTTGCCCAGCACCTTGAGCTTGTCGCTGCGCTCGGCCAGGCCCTTGGACAGGTAATACATCGGGCCGCCCGAGACCGTGCCGTCGGTGTACTCGTTGCGGTACTTCACGCCCAGCGTACATTCGACGAACTTCGACGACATACCCAGCAAGCCCGCCAGGATCATCCAGAAAGTGGCGCCCGGGCCACCCAGCGAGACCGCCACCGCCACACCGGCGATATTGCCCAGGCCAACGGTGCCCGACAGCGCCGTGGCCAGCGCCTGGAAGTGGGTCACTTCACCGGCCGCCATCGGATCGGTGTAATCGCCGCGCACCAGCTGGAAGCCATGCTTGAAGGCGCGGAAATTTATGAATTTGAAGTACAGCGTGAAAATGGTGGCCGCCGCCAGCAGCCAAACCAGCACGAACGGAACCGCCACCCCGGCCAGGGGAAAGGAGGAGAAAATGAAGCCGGCCACGCCGTCGGCGTAGGGCCTGATGGCCTCGTTGATACGTTCGTCGACGCCCTGCTGCGCCATCAAAGGTGCGGCGCTCAACAGGAAAACGAAAAACGTGCTGATTCTTGTTAGATACATTTCGAAAATCTCCTCGACAGGTCCTGGCCCGCCCTTACGGCACAACCGTGACCGGCACCTTGGCAATCTGGATAAGTGAACCGGGCACGCTGCCAAACAGGTGGGACTTGAAGCCTGAATCACCGCGCCGGCCGACCACGATAGAGGTGGCGCCAACCTCGTCACCCAGCGACTTCAGCGTACGCGCGATGTGGCCGTGGCGGATTACGCCGCGGACTTTAACGCCCTGCTCTTTCAGCCGGTCAACTACCGGGTCGAGGATTTCGCTGTGGGCCCGGGCCAGCTCGGCCTCGCGCCGCTTGTGGCGCTGCTCGTTCTCGTCCGCGGTACTGAAGGTGAATGGCGACCACTCGATCACATGCGCCACGATCACCTCGGCGCCCTCGGCAGTGGCTTCGCTGACTGCGTAATCCAGCGCACGGTTACAGCAGTCGCTGCAATCGATACCAACCAGATAGACCTGGCTCATGTTGTTAACCTCACTGGTGAATGGATCTCTCGACCGGGCCCCAACCCGGAATCGCCCTCAGGATCGCCACTTGATAGAGCACCCCATTGAAGATACCTGGTTGTCCGGCCCGCTACCGGTTCTGGCCACCTGGACCATGGCCTGGTAAAGCTCGCGCTCAGAACGCGCATTTTCGCGTCCCGGCGTGGTGTCATCCAGGCGACCGCGATACTGTAACTCAAGATCTGCATTGAATCCGTAAAAGTCCGGCGTACAGACCGCCCCGTAAGCCCTGGCGACCTCCTGGCTCTCGTCGAGAAGGTAGGGAAAAGGGTATTG
>JAUIBE010000028.1 GCA_030428105.1 Gammaproteobacteria bacterium | reverse complement strand
ATCGGCGGCGCCGGGTTCATCGACGCCTGCGCCGGCCCGCTGATGCGCCAGCGCGCCAGGCTGGGCGCCGAGCGCATCAAGGTGTTCTGCGACGTTCACAAAAAGCACTGCGCCCACGCCATTAAGGGCGACCTCGACATCACCCTAGAGGCCCGCCAGGCCGAGCTGTTCCTGGCCGACGGCTTGATCGTTACCGGCCAGTTCACCGGCGAAGCGGCCAATGCGGCCGATCTGCGCGCCGTGCGCGAAGCCAGCAGCCTGCCCATCCTGGTCGGCTCAGGAATGACCGCGGAAAATGCCGCGGAGATCGTGCCCCTGGCCGATGCCTTCATCGTCGGCTCAACCTTCCGCAAGGCCGGGCAGTACCTGGAGCAGCTCGACCCGGCCCGCCTGGATGCTTTCATGCAATCTTTCGACCAGGTCAGATCCAGCTAACAACGGCCTCGCGCCGGATTTTCGGAGCGTCAGCCTTAAACAGCACTTTTTGATATGAAAAAAGCCGGTTTAAGCTCAGATTTCGCCCGAATTTCAGAATGAATTATCGAAGTATCAATGACTTGGTTTGGTCCGACCCCAATCTGGTTTAAGCTGGGGAGTTATGCGCAGACGCCGTTACAGCGAGGATGAGACCGAGATCAACATCACGCCGATGTTGGATATTGTTTTCATCATGCTCATCTTCTTTATCGTGACCAGTTCCTTTGTGAAAGAGCAGGGCCTGGAGGTCTCGCGGCCCAGTGATACGCCGCCTGAGCAGGTGGAGCAGGACCAGGGGCCGATCGTGGTGAAGATTGATTCGGTCAGCATGATCTCCATCCAGGGGCGGGTGGTGGAGCAGCGGGTGGTGGAAGCCAACCTTGAGCGGCAGAAAGCCGAGAAGCCAGATGCGGCGCTGATCGTCGCCGCCCATCCCGATGCCGATACCGAAGCGCTGGTCACCGTGCTCAACGCCGCCAAGGCGGTCGCCATCGAAAACATCAGCGTGGCCACCACGGAGGATTCGTGAGCGCACCTCTTACCCATGGCGTTTTTCTTGATATCGACACGGTGGAATCCGGCGACCTGGATCGAAGCAGGCTACAGGCCTCGTTGGCGCACTGGGATTGGTACGGCCATAGTGAACCCGGCGAGATTGCCGAGCGCATCAGCGATGCTCACGCGGTGTTGGCCAACAAGTGCCGCCTTGATCGCACACTGATCGAGGGCGCCGCCAACCTCAGGCTGATTGCGCTTTCCGCCACCGGCACCGACAACGTCGACCTGCAGGCCGCCTCGGAACACGGCGTGGCAGTTTGCAACATTCGTGATTACTGCACCGAGTCGGTGGCGCAGCACGCCATCACACTGGTGCTGAACCTGCTCACCGGCCTGCCGTGGTACTTCCAGGATGTGCGCGCCGGCAAGTGGAGCGAAGCGTCGCAGTTTTGCCTCAAGGACCGCCAGATCCGCGAAGCGCGCGGCCTGACCCTGGGCATCATTGGTTACGGCACGCTTGGTCGCAGAACCGCCGAGCTCGGCGCGGCGTTGGGCATGCGCGTGCAGGTTGCCGAGCGCAAGGGCACGCAGCCACGTGAAGGGCGCGTGGCGTTTGAAGAGGTGATCGCCACATCGGACGTGATCAGCGTGCATTGCCCGCTGACCGACGAGACCCGTGGCTTGATCGACGAACAGGTGTTGGCTGCCATGAAGAAAGACGCGCTTCTGGTGAACACCGCGCGTGGCGCTGTCATCAACGCAAACCACCTGGTGGCAGCCCTGAAGGATGGCGAAATCGCTGGCGCCGGCATCGACACGTTGGATTCCGAACCGCCACCACCGGATCACCCGTTGCTCGCTTCGGGCATACCCAACCTGATTGTTACGCCCCACAACGCCTGGGCCAGTCGCACGGCCCGCCAGGCAGCGCTGGACCACCTGGCGCGAATTGTTAAAGCCTTCCAGGCGGGCTCACCGATCAACGTGGTCAACAATATTTGACCCGGATCAATCCTAAATTACTGTTTTGTCCTATGATTATCCCTAAGGCAGCGTTTTTGCGTGGAGGGATATGAGATGAAGACTTGGGCGGTAGTAGTGCTCGGATCGACCCTGTGCGTGGCTGGGTGCGCCACACAACCGATGGGCGTCGCGCCGATGTCCAGCAGCGGCAAGCCGCAGTTTTTCGATGTCGATGTGGAAGTCGAGGAGGACAACGGCACATTCACGCTGGAGATTCAAAGCGGACCCCAGTGTCCTACCGTGCTGGGGCCCGAGAACGGCTGCATCGAGGTTGGGCTGGAAAAAATGGGCGTCATCGTATTTCGCCTGGAAGGTGGTGACGTGACCTCGTGTGAAGGCGAGCCTGAAGAAACCTGGGTGTGGAAGGGCGTCAGCCTGACCGAACTTCCCAACGTTACGCAAACCGGCAATACCTACGAGAAGAAGTACTCAAAGATCAGCACCAAGGCGCAGGCGGATTTCTACGCCGAGGAGTACGGCGACATCAGTTTCCTTTCCCCCGGTGGCCAGGAGATGGTGATCCTGGACATGAACTCCAGCGCCTACACCATCTGGTATGAACTCACCGCAGTGCAATGTGGAACCGGCAAGGAGGCCAAGACTGACCCGCGGATCAAGAACCACGGCGGGTTTGGCAGAAATTGACCGGCGCCTGTCACGCGGCTGAACCCGGAGAGAGCGAGGCCGCGAGCGGCGCATTGTTGATGCGCCCAGCCGGGCGCACGGGCTGACATGGGCGCGTTCCGTTACAAGGCTTTTATCAGCTACAGCCATGCCGATGAAGCCTGGGGCCGGTGGCTGCACAAGGCGCTGGAATCCTACCGCGTGCCTCGCCGCCTGGTTGGAAAGAACGGGCTGTACGGCGCGATACCGGCGCGCGTTGCGCCGGTTTTCCGCGATCGCGAGGACTTGTCTTCCTCGGCAGACCTCGGCGCCACCGTCACCAGGGAACTGGAGGCTTCCGAGACCCTGGTGGTCATCTGCTCTCCAGCCGCTGCTGCTTCCGAGTGGGTCAATCGCGAGGTTGAGTATTTCCGCAAGCTCGGGCGCGAAGATCGCATCCTGGGATTGATCGTCGATGGTGAGCCCGGCGCCAGCGATCCAAGCCTGCAGTGTTTCCCCCCTGCCATGGTGCAGGAGGTGGATGGCCTTGCCCAGGAGCCGCTGGCTGCCGATGCGCGCAAAGATGCCGATGGCAAGGTGCTGGCCCGGCTGAAACTGGTGGCGGGTATCCTGGGCATTCGGCTGGATGACCTGCGCCAGCGCGACATGCAGCGCAAACATCGGCAGTGGATGATTTCTTCGGCCGCTGCGATGACCGTTGCGATCGTCACCACCATTCTCGCGGTTGTGGCCATCACCGCTCGCGACCAGGCCGAGAACCGCCGCCAGCATGCCGAGAACCTGGTCGACTACATGGTGGACGACCTCAAGGACAAGCTAGACGAGGTCGGTCGCCTGGATATCCTCGAGGGCATGGGTGACGAGGTCAGTCGTTACCTGGGCACGCTGAACCCCCGCGAGGAAACCGCCGAGTCGCTGCTGCAAAAAGCCAAGGTGCTGCGCCAGCTTGGCGAAGTGGCGATGAGCCAGGACAAGCTCGACGACGCCATGACCGCTTTCGCCGCCTCGCGGGAGGTCACCCGCGAGTTGCTTCGGCGCCAGCCCGATAACCTGGAACGTATTTTCGAGATGAGCCAGGCGGAATTCTGGGTGGGTTACGTGTATACCGAGACGGGTGAGTTCGACGAAGCCGAGGTGTCGATGCAGAACTACCTGGAGTATTCCAACCGGCTGGCCGAACTGGACCCGCGCAATCCGGAATGGATCATGGAGCAGTCCTATGCCCACGGAAACATTGCCGCCCTGATCAACCGCGGCGAGGGCGATGATGTCGCACTGGCGCTGGACCAGATCAAGGCATCGGTAGAGCTGAACTGGCGCGCCATTGAACTCGACCCCAACAACGAGGATTACATCAGCGAGTATGGCGAGGCCCTGGCCTGGCAGGCCGATACCCAGTTGCTGCTGTGTGACCTGGGCGGGGCGATGGAATCGCGCCAGGAAAACGTACGGATCGCCCGCGAGAGCCTGGCGCGCCAGCCGTCAAACATGGGTTTGCGCCAGCGTTACGCATACTCGCTAAGTGGTTTCGCCAACGTCGCCCGCAAGGCGGGCGCCAATGAATTCGCCATGGAGCACCTGCGCCTTTCGATCCGCGAGTTTGAGCGCCTTTACCAGAACGATGCCAGCAACGTGGGTTTCCGCTGGGACCAGCTGATTCGTGAGTCTTACGTGGTGTTGTTGAACGCTGAGCAGGGTGACCGCCAAGCCGCGCTGGCTCGCTACGCTGATTTTCTTGTCCAGCTTCAGCAGGTACTGGCCATGGGTGGGCAAGACAATCACCGGCGTCGAAAAGAGTTCGTGGTTTTCCTGCTGCACTACGCCGAAATGGCCTGGTTGGTGGGAGAATCACAGCAGGCCGAGCGTCTTTGGGAAGACGCAGCGCGGCGCATGACCGAGTTGGTGGAAACCGAGGGTGACCTCCGGCCGTGGACCGGCGAGATCGCCCTGGCGCGTTTCCTGAAATGGCATTTCAGTGAAGAAAACAGCGCTTTGAGCCAGGCTGCCGACCTGCTGCCACCGGTCCGCCTGGACGAAACCCGCCAATACATGAGTTGCGATGACCGCAACACCCTGGTGCTGCAAGCGCTGGTGGAAGACAACCGCGCATTGGCGCAGGAGCAAACGGCGTTCCTGCTGTCACAGGGCTTCTTCGAGCCTGGTTTTGTGCGCATTTGCCGTGAATATGATTTGTGCCAGGGACCTGGCTGACGTGGGCCACAGGAAGTATTCCCAGTTAACGTTCCAACAGGAGAGACGCATGAATACTTCGCTACGAACACCCGTGGGGGGCGTCGCCATCGCCTTCGTATTGCTGCTGGCCCCGGCCATCGCCCACGCCAAGCCCGTTGATCGCTACAAGATGACTTTCGAGGTGGACGGCAATCGCCTCGCGTTGAAGAAAAACATCTTCTATACCTCCCGCTCCAACTGCAAAAGCAAGAATCATGATGCCTGCTACGATGTGCCCGAGGATCACAGCGCGGAGTTCTCGGTGACCTTGCAGCAAGGTGACTCCACTTGTCGCAAGGACAGTTCGTGGAAGATTCACTCGGTGGTGCTGGGTGGCGAGTCAGATGTCACCAACCCGGCCGCCAAGCCAACCACCTGGGGCAATATTTCGCAGGATGCGGCTGACGACTTCAGTGCCGATAGGACCAGCGGCGAAGTAAAGCTTACCGAGGAAAACAAGAAAAAGGTCACGTTCAGTGACGCCAACGAGCATGTTTTTTCGGTCTGGTACAAGGTGGTGGTTGAGCACTGTGGAACCGGCCGTCAACTCAGCTATGATCCGCGCATAGACAACCGGGGCTCACCAGGAAATTGATGCGACTGACTGTAGGCGTGACCGGCCACCGGGACCTGGCTCCCGATGAGTCGCCACGCCTGCGCGCGGAAGTGATCAAGTTCTTCAAGGTGCTGGAAAAGCGCTTTCCAGGCCTGCCAGTAGAACTGCTCACGCCGCTGGCCGAAGGCGCCGATGCGCTGGTGACAGATGTCGCGGTGGAGCTGGGCATTCCCTACACCGCTGTTTTGCCGATGGCGCACAGCGACTACCTGGAAGACTTCGTTTCGCACGCCGGCAGGGAAGCCATGGAGCGCTTCATGGAGGGCGCCGAGCGGGTCATCGTTTTGCCCACACGTCCCGGTGCGGACCTGAAGGACAGGGAGGCGCGAAGCTGGCAGTACGCCCAGCTTGGGGTTTTTGTTTCCAACCACTGCCAGGTCTTACTGGCCCTGTGGGACGGAAAACACACCGATGCGCATGGCGGCACTGGCCAGGTGGTGCGTTATCACCTGACCGCGGTGATGCCCGGTTTCGAGGACGAGCTGCCGCCCGCCAGCCTGCTGGCCGACAACGAAAACGACCTGTGTTACCACATCATCACCCGCCGCGAGGGGCCCGATGGCGGCCCGGCTGAAGGCCTGGTGATCGGCCAGGACCGCTGGCTGACCTCGCATTTCAGTTTGCCCGAGGACGAGGATGTGCCACGCGAATACGGCGCCATGCTCGACCGGCTGGGTGAGTTTGATGACGACTGGCGCAAGTACGACGATGCCATCGAGCGCGAAGGCCGAATGCTGCTGGAAGACCCGCCGCAAGCCGAGGTTCCGCCCGGCGCGGCATTAACCAACCGGCTTTTTTCAGCGGCCGACTGGCTGGCGGTGCATTTCCAGCGACGCTTCAACAACAGCCTGCTGCTGATGTACACCATGGCGGTGATCATGGGCCTGGTGTTCATCGTCTATTCCGAGCGCGACGGTCCGCACTGGCTGCTGGCCGCCTTCCTGGGCCTGTTTGCCGCCGGCTTCGTGCTGCACATCATCGGCACCCGGCGGCAGTGGCACCGCAAGTACCTGGACTACCGCGCCCTGGCCGAGGCCCTGCGGGTGCAGTTCTACTGGAATGTTTCCGGGGTGGTGGACGCGCACTCGCCCGGTTTTGCCTACGACACCTTCCTGCACAAGCAGGACACCGAGCTGGGCTGGATCCGCCACGTGATGCGCGCGGCCAGCATGTTGCGCGAGCGCGGCATCGTGCCCGACCCGGCCTGGCTGCCCTGGGCTATTGACCACTGGGTCGGCGACCAGCAGGCCGCTTCAGGCCAGCTCGGTTACTACACCCGCAAGGCTGCCTTCAACGCCCATCACCACGCACGCACCCATCGCATGGGCAACTTCTGCCTTTGGGCCGGCATCCTGTTGGCGGTGGCGATGCTTTTCATCGGCCAACGGTTGGGTGAAGACCAAAAGGACCTGGTCATGATCCTGATGGGCGTGTTGCCACTGATTGCCGGCGTGCGCGAGGCGATGTCCACCAAGAAAGCCGAAAAAGAGCTGATCAAACAGTACCAGTTCATGGGCAAAGTATTCGCCAATGCACGCGAGCTGATATCCGGCACCAGCAATGCCGCATTCCAGCGTCGCGTGATGCGAGCCCTGGGCGAAGCGGCCCTGGAAGAGGGCGCCGAGTGGATCTTGATGAAGCGCGAACGCGCCATCGAGCCTGGCGGGCTATAGTAATTAGGAATGACGCCGCTGTTGGCGCCGTGGGCCGTGAATCGGCCATAGCAAGGGAGCAAGCATGGGATTCTTCGACAGTCTGAAAAAAGCAATGGGCGGCAAGAAAGCGCCGCAAGCCGATGTCACCGTTGGCCCCAGCCAGGTGCTGCGCGAGAACGGTATCGATCCTTCAACGCTGGATTTCTCATTCGGCGCCGATGGAACGGTCACCATCAGCGGAACGGCAGCCAGCGAGGCGGAACGGCAGAAAATCGTCGAGCTGGTTTCGGGTATCGCCGGGGTGAGCGCAGTGAATGACCGGACCAGCGTGGCGCCTCCGCCCGCGCCGGAACCACCGGCGGCTCCAGAACCCGCGCCTCCACCCCCTGCACCGGAAACGCCCGTGGTGGCTGCGCCGGAGCCCGAGGTTTCATCGGCGCCCAGCCCTGAGCCAGCCACGCAAGCCCCGGCGACAGCGGCAAAAACCTACACCGTTCAGCCCGGCGACAGCCTGTGGAAGATTGCCGAGGCGCACTACGGCAATGGTTCGAAGTACATGAAGATCTTCGAGGCCAACCAGCCGTTGCTGGAAGACCCCGACAAGATCTTTCCGGGCCAGGAACTGGTGATTCCCGACCTGGAAAATTAAATATTCTGCCGCCCGGCGACCAGGCGCTCCACCACCTCCGGCTCGGCCAGGGTGGAGGTGTCGCCCAGGTTGTCGGTATCGTTGGCGGCAATCTTGCGCAGGATACGGCGCATGATCTTGCCTGAACGCGTTTTTGGCAGCGCATCGGTGAAATGCAGCACGTCGGGTGAGGCGATGGGGCCAATTTCCTTGCGCACCAGGTTGCGCAGCTCCTGGCGCAGTTCTTCGCTGGGCGTCTCGCCTTTCACCAGGGTGACGAAGCCGTAAATCCCCTCGCCCTTGATGTCGTGGGCAAATCCCACCACCGCGGCTTCGGCCACTTTCGGGTGCGCCACTAGGGCGCTCTCGATTTCGGCCGTGCCCAGGCGGTGGCCGGAGACATTCAGCACATCATCCACCCGGCCGGTGATCCAGTAATAGCCGTCTTCATCGCGACGCGCGCCGTCGCCGGTGAAGTAGCGGTTGTCGATGGTGGAGAAATAGGTGTCGATAAAGCGCTGGTGGTCGCCGTAAACGCTGCGCATCTGGCCGGGCCAGCTATCCTTGATCACCAGCAGGCCGTCGGTGGCGCCGTGCTTTTCATCGCCGTTGCGCTTGACCAGCGCCGGCTGGATGCCGGGCAGGGGCCGGGTGGCGGAACCGGGTTTCAACGCGGTGGCGCCGGGCAGCGGGCTGATCATGATGCCGCCGGTTTCGGTCTGCCACCAGGTATCGACGATGGGGCAGCGGCCATCGCCCACCACCTTGTAATACCACTCCCAGGCCTCGGGATTGATCGGTTCGCCAACCGAGCCCAGCAGGCGCAGGGATTCGCGCGATGTGCTTTTCACCGGCGCTTCGCCCTCGCGCATCAGGGCGCGGATGGCGGTGGGCGCGGTATAGCAGATGTTCACCTGGTGCTTGTCGCACACCTGCCAGAAGCGGCTGGGGTCGGGGTAATTCGGCACGCCTTCGAACATCAGCGTGGTGGCGCCATTGGCCAGCGGACCGTAAACAATGTAGCTGTGGCCGGTGATCCAGCCCACATCGGCGGTGCACCAGTAGATGTCGCCATCGTGGTAATCGAACACCAGTTCATGGGTGTAAGCGGCGTACACCAGGTAGCCACCGGTGGTGTGCAGCACGCCCTTGGGTTTGCCGGTGGAACCCGAGGTGTAAAGGATAAACAGCGGGTCTTCCGCGCCCATGTCCTCGCACGGGCAGTCGGCGTCCACGCCCTCGGCTGCCTCGTGATACCAGGTATCGCGGCCATCTTTCCAGTCCACCGGGTTGCCGGTATTGCGCACCACCAGCACCGAGCGCAGGGTGTCTGAAACGCCCGCAACCGCGCAGGCGGCGTCGACGTTTTTCTTCAGCGGCACGATCTTGCCGCCGCGCACACCCTCGTCCGCAGTGATGACGAGGTTGGAGCTGCAATCAATGATGCGGCCGGCCAGAGCGTCGGGTGAAAAGCCGCCGAACACCACCGAGTGCACCGCACCGATGCGGGCGCAGGCCAGCATCGCGATGGCGGCCTCCGGAATCATCGGCATATAGATGGTGACCCGGTCGCCGCGCACCACGCCGAGCGACTTCAGCACATTGGCCATGGTGCAAACGCGCTGGTGCAACTGGCGGTAGCTGATGTGTTCGTCGCGGGCCGGGTCGTCGCCTTCCCAGATGATGGCGGTTTGCTCGCCGCGGGTTTCCAGGTGGCGGTCGACGCAGTTGTAGCAGGCGTTGATCACGCCATCTTCAAACCAGCGGATGTGCAGGTCATCACGGGCCCAGGAAACATCCTTGATGTTCTCTGGAAACTTCTGCCAGTCGAGCCGTTGGGCGATTTCGGCCCAGAAGGCCTCGTTGTCTTCAATCGAGCGCTGGTACTCGCGCTCGTACGCCTCACTGTCCAGGTGGGCTTTGCGGGCGAACGCTTCGGGGACCGGGTATTTCGTGTTCATGATGTTCGTGGCTGACCTGATTTGTAGAATACGGTCATGTCATTGTAGCCGTTTCGCGTGTTGTGTTACGGCCCGCAGGCGACTTACGCCGGCTTGTTCGCACCCCTGCGACGGCTGGCCCTGGTGGAGGAATTCCGTGATTCGAATGGTGTTATCCGGCCTGCTGGCCATTGCAAACCTGGGCCTGGCGGCCCCGGTTTTTGCCAACCAGGAATCCGAGCGGCCAAAGATTGGCCTGGCGCTGAGCGGCGGCGGTGCACGTGGCGGCGCCCACATTGGTGTGCTGAAAAAGCTGGAAGAGCTGAACGTGCCCATCGATTACATTGCTGGCACCAGCATGGGCGCGATCGTTGGCGCCCTGTATGCGGCGGGCTACACGCCCGATGAAATCGAGACCATGGTGCGTGACGCCGACTGGCGCTCGGCCTTCACCGACCGCCCGGCGCGCCGCGACGAGACCATGCGCAAGAAGGAGCTCGACCGCGAACTGCTGATTCCCTACCGGGTGGGCTTCAACAATGGCTCGTTCCAGTTCCCGATGGGGGCGGTTGAAGGCCAGCACCTTGACCAGATGTTTCACCGCTTCCTTCTGCCGGTGGCCAATGTGCGCAACTTTGACGATCTCCGCGTGCCTTTCCGCGCGGTGGCGACCGACCTGGAGACCGGTGACGAGATCGTGATTTCTGAAGGCAGCCTGGCGGATGCGATTCGCGCCAGCATGTCGGTGCCGGGATTCTTCGCCCCGGTGCCGCACCAGGACCGCCTGCTGGTCGATGGCGGCATGGCCAACAACCTGCCGGTCAGCGTGGCCCGCGAGATGGGCGCCGATATCGTGATCGCGGTGGATATCTCGATGCCGTTGTTCAAGGCCGACCAGCTTGACTCGGTATTGAGCGTGACCGAGCAACTCACCGGCTTTCTCACCCGGCGCAACACCGAGGTGCAGATTGCCAGCCTCACCGCCCGGGACATCCTGATTGTTCCGGACCTGGAAGGCTTCACCTCTACCGACTTCAAGGCGGCCGGTGACCTGGCCGAACTCGGCTACCAGGCCACCGCGGAGTTTGAAACGGCGCTGGCGGCACTTCCCGGCGTGGGTGACACAACCCGCGTTGCCGGTGCCGCCCGTGGCGCGGCGGACCCGCTGGTGATCCAGTTCATCAGCCTCAACAACCAGTCGGTGCTGGATGACGAGATCATCATGTCGCGCATCCGTATCACCCCCGGCGAGCCGCTGGACCTGGATGAACTGCAGCGCAACATCGACCAGGTGTACGCGCTGGATGTGTTCCAGTCGGTCACTTACAGCCTGGTGCAGGATCCGGCCGGCCAGCAGGGGGTTCATATCGAGGCACTGCCGCGAAGCTGGGGGCCGAACTACCTGCAACTTGGGCTGGAATTTTCCGATGACTTCTCCGGCAACAGCGATTTCAAAGTCAGCGCGGCCTATACCCGCAACGCGCTCAACCCGTATGGCGGCGAGTTGCGCGTGCTGGGCGCGTTCGGTCGCGAGGACGAGCTCGAATTCAACTTCTACCAGCCCATCGACAAGGCGGCGAACTGGTTCGTGGAAAGCGACCTCTATTACCGCCGCAACCGCTTTGATATTTACCAGGACAACAAGTTGATCTCGGAATTGGAGATTGGCGGCTTCGGCGCCTCGATCGGCATCGGCCGAAACCTTGATTACAACAACCAGGTGCGGCTGGACTACAACTACTTCCGTGGCAACGCCACCCAGCGCGTTGGGCCGGACAGCTTTGTGACCGACAACGATGTGCGCATCAGCGAGATGGTGCTCAGCTACCAGCACGACACCCTGGACAGTGTTTATTTCCCCAACGACGGTTCATTCGTGAACCTGGTTTATAGCCATGGTTTTGATTCGTTTGGCGCCAGCCTGGATTACGACCAGGCCTACTTCCAGGCCACCAGGGCGTGGTCATGGGGGCGCAACATTTTCCTGGGTCACGCCGAGGCGGCCTATAGCTTCGATGACCTGGCGCCGCTGGAGCGCTCGTTCCAGCTGGGTGGTTTCACCCGCATGTCGGGCCTGATTCCCGACCAGCTGATTGGCCGCCACCTGGGCCTGTTGTCGGTTTCTTACCGGCGCAAGGTGGTGGACCTGGATATCGCGCCGGTTTACGCCGGGTTCACCCTGGAAGCCGGCAATGTGTGGAATTTCGCCGATGACATCTCATTTGGCGACCTGCAAAGCGCGGGCAGTATTTTTGTCGGTGCCGATACGCCGATCGGGCCGGTCTACGTGGCCTGGGGTCACCACGAATCGGGCGAGTCGACCTTCTACTTCTACCTGGGCAATCCCTTTGGTTTCCGCAATTTCTAGCGAGTTGGAAGTGCAACCCGGCTTGTCTATGCTTAGAGCAGGCCCTGCCAATTTCGGCGGGGCAGTTTTTTCAACAACAGAGAGGTTCAACCATGTCCGTAGCCAGAGTCACAGAGATTATTTCCTCGTCAAAGGAGTCGTTTGAAGATGCCGTGAAGAAGGGCGTGAAGCGGGCTGCCGCAACGCTGAAGAACGTGCGCGGCGCCTGGGTGGAAGGGCAGAAGGTGGTTTGCGACAGCCAGGGCAACATCACCGAGTACCGCGCCATCCTGAAGGTGACGTTTATTCTGGAAGACTAGGTTTTAATCCGCGGGGTCAGCGGCGCCAGGTCATGCCTGGCCGCCAGCCCCAGCGGTACAGTAGCAAGGCGCCAAACACCATGCCGCCCAGGTGGGCGAAGTGGGCAATGCCCGGCATGGCGCCGGTTACGCCGAACAATAGCTCCACTGCGCCGTAAATCAAGACGAACCAGCGTGCCTCGATGGGGATGGGCAGAAAGATCAGGAAAATCTTGTTGCGCGGGTACATCGCGCCGTAGGCCAGCAGCAGGCCAAATACCCCGCCAGATGCGCCGATGGTGGGGTACATCCCGCCCTGGAATAGCTGTACCACGATTTGCGCAATCGCCGCGCCCACCACGCAAACCGCGTAATACATCGCGAACCGCTTCCTGCCCCAGGCGCTTTCCAACGCCGTGCCGAACATCCAAACCGCGAACATGTTGAAGAACAGGTGGCCGAAATCGGCGTGCAGGAAGGAATAGCTCACCAGTTGCCAGGGATAGAACAGGTCGCTGCCCACCGGCCACAGGGCAAGCATGGGCGAAACGTTCCCCAGCAGGAGAACGATGACACAGGCAATGATGATTCCCAGGGAAACCGGGGTAGGCATTGGCATGGCCATATCATATTACAATGCGGGTTTTCCCGGAGGCTCCTGATGGACCAGATCAGCCAGGCCGATCGTGCGCCGATCCGCTGCGCGACGGTGTATGCATCCAGCAGCAACGCGCTACATGAAAACTACTACCGCTCGGCCAGCCGGGTGGGCGAGATCCTCGGCGAGGCCGGCATTGGTATCCGTTATGGCGGCGGTGGCGTGGGGCTGATGCGTGCGGTTGCCGATGCGGCGCTTTCCAAAGGCGGCCATGTGCACGGCGTGATTCCTGATTTCCTCAACACCGTGGAGCATGGCCACAAGGCCCTGCCTTCCCTCGACGTGGTGCGCACCATGGCCGAGCGCAAGCAGAAAATGCTGGAAGGCTCCGATGCGGTCATTTCCCTGCCGGGCGGGTCGGGCACGCTGGAAGAGCTGTTCGAGGTGCTGACGCTGAAGCGGCTGGGCCAGTTCCTGGGCCCGATCGTGCTGGTGAATACGCGCGGTTATTACGACCGGGTGATAGAGTTTCTGCAGCACAGTATCTCCGAGCGCTTCATGAGCGAGAGTCATCTCCAGATGTGGCAGGTGATTGATAGCCCCGAGCAGCTGATGGAAGCTTTCCTGAATGCGCCCGACTGGAGCGAATCCGCGCGCCAGTTTGCCGCGGTGCGCTAGGCGCTGATGGGCCCCGACTCTGAACCCAACCCCGGGCCGGATCGCGGCCCAGGCTCTGACCCCAGGCGAACCGGGCAGGACTTTCGCCGGCTGCCTGCGGCCAGGGGCCTGGCCTGGATAATCACAGCGGCCACCCTGCTGCGCCAGCAAATGTGGCGATTGGTGCTGGTGGCGCTGATCATGCAGGTCATCATGGGCCTGACGCGGTTTCCGGTGCTGGGCTTGATGATTGCCCTGGCCATTCCGCTGTTCAACGCGGGCATGTTGCAGTGCTTTCACCACGTGCGGCGTGGCCTGCCGCTTTCCCCCGTGGTGCTGTTCTCGCCCTTCGCCGACACCCGGATTGCCGGCCGCCTGTTCCTGCTGGGCGGCATTATCGCGCTGGTGGGCGTGATGGTGATTTCCTGGTTGTTGTCGGGTGTGAGCGAATTGCGTGACCCGGCGCTTCTGGCGCGGCTGGAGGCGGGCGACATTAACGCCATGCGGGAAATAGACCCTGCAATCATTCGCCGCGCGCTGATCGCACTAAGTATTGGCGTGGGCGTGAGCGGCGTGATGGGTTACTTCTCAATCCCGTTGTTGTGGTTCCGCAATATCGGGGTGGGCGCCGCGCTTGCCACCAGCTTCAAGGCACTGGTCAAGAACTGGCAGCCGTTCCTGGTGCTTGGGCTGGTATTGGTGGCGCTGTCATTGCCGCTGATGTTGATCATGGGCCTGCTGGTGGGCCTGAGCGCGGTTTCTGGTGGCCCGGGGCCCATCCAGTACCTGGTGCTGATGTTCGTGGTATTGCTGATCCAGCTGTTGATGTTCGGCACCCAGTACTGTGCCTTTGCCGAGATTTTCGAGTTGCCGGGGAATATGCAGGAAGCGCTGGAAGTGGAGGAACCGTCCGGACCTCAAGATGACGACGATCAGTTCGTCGCCTAGAACGGTCGCGAGGCATTTGAGCCAGCCCGTTAGCGCTATCTGGTCATCCCGGAAATTCGAATAGAATTATCCGGGACCCACCAGCTGAACCTAACCGGGTGTGCCCGCAAAGGGCTTTTTCTACGCTTGCGCCTCGCTGTCGGCCGGTGGCTTTTCCGGCAACAGGATTCGGCACAGGATCAGCCCAAACTCGAATAACAGCCACATCGGCAGCGCGAGCAGCGTTTGCGAGATGATGTCCGGCGGGGTCAGCAGCATGCCGATGGCGAATGCGCCCACCACCACGAAGCCACGCACTTTCGAAAGCTTTTCCACCGTTGTTATGCCAGTGGCCACCAGGATGATGGTGGCGATGGGTACCTCGAAGGCGATGCCAAAGGCCAGGAACAGGGTAATCACGAAATCCAGGTAACGGCTGATGTCGGTCATCACCGAAACCCCTTCCGGCGCCACGCTGGTGAAGAAGCCGAACACCAGCGGGAACACCACGAAATACGCGAACGCGCAGCCCATGTAAAACAGCACCACGGCCGAGTAGAGCAGCGGCCGCGCCAGGCGTTTTTCGTGCTTGTACAGCGCCGGCGCCACGAAGGCCCAGATCTGGTACATGACGATCGGAATGGCGATGATCAGCGCCAGCAGCAGGGCCAGCTTGAACGGCGTGAGGAACGGCGAGGCCACATCAATGGCGATCATGCTGCTGCCTTCCGGCAGGTGCTTGGTCAGCGGCTCCGAGAGCATCGAATACAGCCGCCGCGCGAATGGCAACAACACCACCAGTACCACCAGGATGGCCAGGCAGGCCTTGAGCAGGCGGCTGCGCAGCTCCACCAGGTGCTCCATGAAGGTCAGCTCGCGGTCGTCGATATCGTCGCGATCTGGCTCTGTTTGCTTATTGCTCGCCATGGGGCTCCGTGGACGGGTTTTGCTTGTTCGACGAGGCGCTGTCCTTGCCCACGACTTCGTCCCTCAGCTTGTTGGCCGAGCCGCGGATCTCGTCGGCCGAGCCTTTGACCTCGTCAACCGAGGATTTGAATTCATCCACCGTCGACTGGAAATCCTTGCGCATGGAATCGACTGGCTCTTTCAGGTCTTGCTGGCGCATTTCCTCGTCAATCGAGCGCTTTAGGCTGAGCCAGCTGCTGCGGGCTTTACGCGTCAGCGCGCCGAGGGTGCGCGCAACTTTTGGCAGGCGCTCGGGGCCGAGCACCAACAGGGCAATCAGGGATAGGAACAGGAGTTCCGCAAACCCCACATCAAACATAGGTTCGGCCTAGGAAGCGTTGGAGCTCCGCGGCTTGTCGGCGAGCTCTTCTTCCTTTTCACGAAATTCGGCGTCTGCCTGGGCCTGGTTCTGCGGTGAAGGGGTGGCTTCGTCGCCCAGCTGCTGGGGCTCTTCGTCCTTGTCGTCGGACATGCCTTTCTTGAAGCCCTTGATGGCCGCGCCCAGGTCGCCGCCCATGTTGCGCAGGCGCTTGGTCCCGAATACGAGGACAACGATCACCAGCAGGATGATCAATTGCCACATGCTGATACCACCAATACCCATGGCGTTACTCCGAAATTGAGAATGGATCGATTTTAACGCAATTTACGGGCAGGAGCGGGCTTCAGGCCGCGACCCGTTGCGCTTACAGGATACGGCGTGTTGCCACCAGGCCAACACCCAGCAGCATCAGGGCCATCAGCAGCTTGCCATACTGGCCAAGCGTGGGAATGCCCTCGTAGATGCGCGTGTTGATGATGGTGCAGGCGCTGCCATTGCCGGGTGAAACCACCAGGCCCACGCAATCGCTGCCGTCGGATTCGATATCGCTGTCAAAACCGGGGAACTGCTCGGTCACGGTGCACACGGTGGGGCGTTCCGGGTCGAAGTTGGGGAACACCGGGATGCTCTGGGTCTCTTCGGACTCGAAGAAATCAATGGTGCCTTGCTCGGTGCCCAGTGACAGGTCATTGCCGCTGCTGCGGGCATTGACACAGGCCCACGCCATCTCGGCGTTGGTCGGGCCCTGGAACTCCTCGTGGTCGTCCATCCAGATCTTGGTGACGTCGATATCCACTGCATCCACGTAGTTGCGGATAAAGCACTGGTTTTCATCGCCCGCTTCCACGTCGGTGAATGCGCAGGGGCCGCGGAAGAAGGGATCGAGCGGCGAGTTGTTGCCGGCGCTGCAATCGGACATGCCATCGCAGCTGTAAGTTGGGGTGTAACCGCTGAGCGGCTCTTCGCGAAGTTCGCAGTCGAGCTCGCCGCTGGCGAAATCGCCCACCACGAACTGCACCTCGAAATCACCGAACGCGCCCTGTACCGGGGTGACGGTGATCGACTGCTGCAGCGGGATACCGGTGTTGCAGCTCAGGGTGAAGGTGGCGCCGTCGATGTCGTTGCGATCCATGAAGCGCTTGTCGACGGTGAAGCGGGCGGTTTCGCCGCCGCCGGTAGCACAACCGCGTGGCGCGCTGATGGCGAGGCTTTCAAAACCGCTTTCGGCGGTGTTGGCGATGGCGGTGGCCTGGCCGGTATTGGTGTTGAGCTGGAGAATCTGGCTGGGCAGTGAAAAACCGACGTCGTCGCGACGGTCGGTCAGCGCCCACAGCACGCCGCTTTCGTCAAACGAAAGGCCGGCCTGACTGTACATCAGGGCCGCGCCGCCCAGCGGGCCGATTTCGGTGGCCGCGCCGGTGTTGGGGTTGATCGAGAACAGGGTGCGCGCGTTGGGCAGGCCGTCGTTATCGATATCGTTGCTCAGCCCGTAAAGCTGAACCGGGTTGCCGTAGGCCGCGATGGCGCTAATGTTGGCGCCGAGGTTTCCGACCGGGCCGACCGGCGTGGTGTCGCCATCCAGCTGCACGCGGTACAGCGTCTGGGTGGTGACCGAGGTCATGTACAGGTTGCCGTCGCAGGCGAAGGTCAGGCCAAAGTCATTGCCGCCGGAGCTGGGCACGCCATCGATGAAGACCTCTTCCGCCGACACCACCGTTCCGTTGGTGGTGTTGATGGGGAACAGCGTGGTGGCGTCATCGTCGACGCCGTAAAGCGTTCCGTCCGGGGCCATCGCCAGGCCTTCCACGTCGATGCGCGGCTGGCCCACCGAGGTGACGGCGCCGATACGCTGGTGGTTGCCGTTGGCGAGATTGATGCGATACAGGCTGTCGGCGTTGGCGCCGGGGCTGTCGGAATTGATGCTGTAACCGTCGGGCGCCGCGTGCGCCAGGCTCGCAGCGAGCGTGACAAAAAGCATGGCCACGGCCACGCCGCACCTCGCGAGAAGCGTGCTAGAGTGGCTTGAAGCCGGGCGCGAATTTTTTATGTTTATTGTCATCATCGGGGCGGACAAAGCCCATCCTCGTTGATATAACGACGGACGGCCATGCTAGCAAAAAAAACTAATAAAACAAAACCTTAAAAGCCAGGGCGAAGGGCCCCGGCGGCGGTTCCAGGCGCCCTGTTGCCGATTCGCAACATGCACCGAACGGGTGCGCCCGGGAATGGTCGTAAGCAATGTTCAAAAACTGACCACAGAGCAGGGGTTTATGGTGAAGTCGGCCAGAATACGGAGCGCTGCTTTTCATTGGAGTGACCAGGTCGCGGTGCAAGGCCCTCTCTGTATCATTTACGCAACATGCAAAAAATTCTCGAGATTTGATGGAAAACCACACCGAAAACAGCGCTTCAGGCCCGGAAAACAGGCAAGGCCTGCTGATTTTTAACCTCGGCACACCGGATAAACCCGAGCGCGCAGCGGTGGCCCGCTACCTGCGCGAGTTCCTCTCAGACCCGCGCGTTGTCGACCTGCCCAGGTTGTTGTGGCTGCCATTGCTGAACCTGGTCATCATTCCCTTGCGCGCCGGCAGGGTGGCGAAAGCCTATGGCCGCATCTGGCACAAGGAGGGTTCACCGCTGCTGCGATTCAGCCAGGGTCTGGCGCGGCGCCTGGCGGCGCTTTCCGCGCGCCCGGTGGAACTGGGTATGACCTACGGTCAGCCTTCGATGCGGCAGGCTTTGGAGGCGCTGCGGGAGAAAGGCGTTGAAGAGATCACCGTGTTGCCGCTCTACCCCCAGTATTCCGGCACCACAACGGCGGCCGGCTACGACGCGGTAGATGCGGCGCTGGAGAAGATGAATTGGCGCCCGCAGCAAAACCGGATCAATGACTACCATGAGCACCCGGCCTGGGTGGCCGCGGTGGCTGAAAGCGTACGCGCTTATCGCGAGGCACATGGCGCCGCCGACAAGCTGCTGTTCTCCATGCACGGCATTCCACAACGCTACGTGGCCCAGGGTGACCCCTACCAGGGCCATTGCGAGGCCAGCGCAAAAGCCATCGCCCAGGCGGCCGGGTTGGCGGATGAAGCCTGGATGCTGACCTACCAGTCGCGTTTCGGCCGCGAGCCCTGGCTGCAGCCTTACACCGACAAGACCCTGGAAGCGTTGGCCGAAGAGGGAGTGCGCAGCGTGCAGGTGGTGTGCCCCGGCTTTGCGGTTGATTGCCTGGAAACGCTGGAAGAGATTGCTATGGAGAACCTTGATTTGTTTATCGAGGCTGGTGGGGAAAGCCTGGAGTACATCCCGGCGCTGAATGACAGCGAGGCGCATGCGCGGGCGTTGTTGGAAGTAGTGAAGGATTGAGAAACAGCGAAATCGCGGCGGTTGTAGGAGCGGCGCCCTCGCCGCGAACCACCTGCGATTTACAATAAATGCCGCAAATCCGGCAAATACTTCTCCAGTGATCCGGTATTGAACGCCACCACCGATTCCCCCTTGCGTATCAGGCCGCGTTCCAGCAACTGCGGAATGGCGGCGATGCAGGCCGCGCCTTCCGGGCAAATCCACCAGCCCTTGTCCTTCCAGATCTCGGAAAGCGTGGCGTGAATGTCCGCCTCTTCCACGGCCACTGCGGCGCCCTCGCTTTCCCGTACAATTTCCAGCACGCGAAAATGCCCCACGCCGCCGGGCACATTCAGGCCGTAGGCCAGGGTCTTGCCGGCCGGCCCGGATACGCTGTCGGCCAAGTCCTGTTGGAAGGCTTTGACCAGGGGCTCGGTGGCGCTGGCCTGCACGCAAATGACGCGTGGCCGATCGGGGCCGATCACGCCCAGGGCTTCCAGTTCATCAAAGGTCTTCCACATGCCCAGCACGCCGGTGCCGCCGCCGGTTGGGTAGATGATGACATCGGGTAGCATCCACGCGCCGCCGGCCTCGCGTGGCTCCGCCAGTTCCAGGCCCAGCGTCTTCTTGCCCTCGATGCGCCAGCCCGGTTCGCGGAAGGTGGCGGCGCTGAACCAGCCGTTGGGAATCCAGTCCTTCTCCAGCAGGTCGTTGGCCTCGCGGATGGTGCCTTCCACGGTCAGCATGTGAATGTTTTCGTGGCGCTGGGCCAGCGCTGCAACCCCGCCCTGGATGGGCATGGGCGTGTCGGTGGGCATGGCCACCACGACGCCCATTCCGGCATGGGCGGCAAACACCGCCAGCGAATCGCCGGCGTTGCCCTGGGTGGGCACTGCCAGGCGGTTGATGCCCAGCGCTTTGGCCATGCTCACGGTCATCGCCATGCCACGGTCCTTGAAGCTCTGGGTGGGGTTGGCGCCGTAACCCGGGTGTGCCTTGCCCTCGTCCTTCACCCGCAGGGAAAAGCCAGCCTTCCTGGCCAGTGGATGATCGTTGTAATCGAGTTCCGGGGTGTGGCCTTCGCCCAGCGAAATGATGGAGTCGCGTTGGTTTTCATCGGCGTGATTCAGTGGCAATAGCGGGCCAAAGCGCCACATGTTTTTCAGCCCGGGGTTGTACCAGGCGAAGTCGGGAAACTCATCGCTGATCCGCTGGGTATCAAGCACCATTTGCACCGGCCGGCCATCGGCCGGGCACAGGTTCATGGGTGTATCTACCGGGTATTCGGTGCCGCAGGCCAGGCAGCGGCTGACGCTGAACGCCGGGTTTAGGTTTGTCATTCTTCTAGAGGGTTGTCATCTGCAGGTGGTAGTAAGGCGGGCGTTCCTTGTAGCGCCGGATGGTCAGGCGAAGCACCTCCTCGAGGAAATCGCCGTAATCCATGCCCGCCACCTTGGCCACCTGGGGTACGCAGTCCATTGGCCCGATCGACGGGTTGGGGTTCACTTCCAGCACGTAGGGGTTGCCCTTGGTGTCGACCCGCACTTCGGCGCGGCCGTAATCACTGCAACCCACCACGTTATAGGCATCCAGGGCGATCTCTGAGATCAGCGAGGTGAGCTTGGCCGGCACGCCCTTGGGTGGGCGCTGCACCTCGATGCCCTTCTTGTGCACTTCGCTGCCTTCGAACTTGGCCTCGTAGGGGAACATGTTCCAGTAACCCTCGGGCAGGTTTTTGAACACCGAGCGCGACAGCGGCAGCACGCGCTGGTCGTCGGCCCAGTTGCCCATGATGGAAACGTCGTACTCGTCGCCGTCGATAAAGGCCTCCACCAGCACCGGGCGTTGCAGGTCGGTGAGCACGTAGTCGATGCGCTCGAGCAACTCCTGGCGGGTTTCCACCACCGAATCGTTGGTGATGCCGATGGAGCTGTCGCTGTTGGCCGGCTTGACGATGGCCGGCAGTGGGAAATCCTCGTCGAAGTGCTCGTCACGCTCGTACAGGTAATCCCAGCGCGGCGTCGGGATGTTGTGGAACGCCATCAGCTTCTTGACGCGGATCTTGTCGAGGCAAAGACCCAGGGTGAACGGGTTGGAGCCGGTGTAGGGAATGCGCAGGATGTCGAACAGCGCGGCCGCATGCGGCTCCAGCAGGCTGGAGTGGTTGATGCGTTCACACAGGTTGAACACCGCGTCGATGCGCGAGTCCTGGATCTGCTTCGCCGCCTCGAAGGGCTGGTTAAAGTCGAGGAAGGTGGTGCGGTAACCACGGTCTTCCAGCGTGTTGGCGATGGTTTGAGCATCCGAGGTCAGCTCGGCCTCGATCGGGTTATCGCTGCCGGCAAAAGCGTTGCTTGCGATGCCGATGTGCAGGCTGCGTTGCTCGTTTTTTGGCAGGGCGCGCACCAGTTCGATCTTGGCGGCGCCGAGCACCGCGTCGCGATAAAAACGCGCCGAGCTGAGGCTGCGCTTGCGGATGGTGCGACCCAGCGAAGAACCGCGCGAGAAGCGCGCCACTTCCAGCTTGGTCGCCGCCATGATGCGTTCAACCCGCTCTTCCGCCTCGCCCAGGGTGTCGGCGGTGGCGTAGGCCCAGCCCATGTATTCGTAGCCCTGCGGTGGCGCCAACACGGCGTCGCCCACGCGCTTGAAGAACGCGACTTCGCCGTTGTCCACTTTTTCCGGCAAAGACAGCGAGGCGAGGATGCCGGAATAGGGCGGCAGGAAGTATTGGCCTGATACGAACTTTTTCGGGGTTTCCGGCTTGGTGATGGGGCTGATGTACTCGCCCACCGCAATTTTTGCCGCGTTTTCCACCAGGTCGACGCCCCAGGCGATGCGAATGAAATCGTAGACCTCGTCGCCGCCCATGCGCTGGTTGATTTCAATCGGCACCGGCCCGCGTGAGCTGTACTTGGCCTCGAAGTGGATGCAGCCATCTTCCACGCCAAAGCGCTCGAGCATCTCCTCTGCCATCGAAACCAGCTCTTCCTGCTGGGTGCGCGACAGCCGCGAGGGGATGCACTGGCCGGTCTCGACGAAATACGGCTCGCGGGTGGCGTCGTTGTCACTGATCGACCAGAACTTGAACTTGCCGTTCTGCAACAGGATGTCGATGTCCACCTCGTTACCGTCGATGTATTCCTCGGCCATGATCTCGGTGCCGGCATAGAGCGCAGGCTCCACTTCAACCGAGATATTGGCGGCGATGTAGGCCACCGTTTCCTTCAGTGATTCTTCATCGTCCACCCGAATAACGAAGGAACTGCTGCTGCCGTAGATGGGTTTGAGCACCAGCGGGAATTTGAGGTGGCTGACCGCGGCAACCACGTCGCCGTTGGGGTCGATCATGCCGTAGCCCGGGTGGGGCAGCTTGTTGTCGCGGCAGAACTCGCGGAACAGGTGCTTGTCGCGCACCCGCCGGGCCACTTCCAGCGGAATGCCCACCACGCCCAGGGTTTCGGCCACGCGGGCCGCCAGCAGGACATCGTCATCCCAGAAAGTCAGCGAGCCATGAGGCTTGAGCTCCGGGTGTTGCTCGAAAAACTCTGTGACGGCGCGAATGCATGCCTCGTGATCGGTGGTGTCGGCGAGAATCCAGTGGGCGGCGTAATTTTTCGCCCAGTTGATCTCCGAGTTAAGGATGATGACCTCATAGCCCAACTCGTTGAGGCGCCTCAAGGTAAAGCGCTTTTTGCGGCTGCCGGTGTTGACCACCAACAGACGTTTTCCATTCCTGTTTTCCTTACGGTCTTCTGCCGCCATGGTCTAACCTCAGTGTTTCCCCAGCTTCTTGTGAAAACAAACCAGCCGATCAACGTCCTCGAAGCCCAGGCCCAGGTGGACCTTGATGCTGAGGTCGTTATCAATATCGGAATCCGATGCGAACTCGCTCAGGCCCTGGGCCAGCCCCCACTCCTCGGCCGCCGCGCACAGGGCGCGCGAGATACCCCGCCCGCGGTGCTGGTCGGGTACGAAAATACCCTCCAGGTACAACACCGGGCTGGTCTCGCAGCCGCTGACGTAGTCCTTGCGGACCGAGATTTCCGCCATCCCCAGGGCCTCGCCATCCTCACCGTTGGCGATGAAAGCGAAGTAAGGCGCGTAGATGGTGGTGAGCTTCTTCAGCGAAGCGTAATGCTCTTCTTCGCTTTCGCCATCCCAGAATGCGCAGCGCAAAAGCAGCCATTCCCGGTCGTTGATGTCCTCCGTCCGGCGTATTTTGAATGCTGCGCCTGCCTGCCTGTTCACGGCCGGCAGTATAAAGCTTTTTGACGTGCTTCCGTGGCCCTCAATCAGGCTGCCGCCGGCCACAACCAGGCAAAAACAGCGCCAGTAAGCAGGGCGTAAATCAGGCCGTCGACGATGTCTTTGACCACCCGACCCCAGCCGTGCCCGAACCAGATTCCGTTCATCGCGTGGGCGCCGCAGTAGAACATCGCGGCGTAGATGGCCACCGAGTGAAACACGATGACAAAGCTCGCGCCGTTGTCGATGGTCACGCTGGAAACCATCGCGATGATGATGGTGGCCACCAGTAGATAGATGAACCACTGGGTGAGGGGTTTGCCCATCGCCAGCGGATGGCCTTCGCCCCACACGGTGATCATAGCCATGGGCCCCTCCTCGGCTTTCTTCAGCCACTCGGGGTCGGACTTGGCCTTGTTGTTGCCCGCCCAGGGCAGGGTGTACTGGCCCTGCGGCACGCCCTTCAGCGCGGCGCGGGCGCTTTCCTCATCGGGCAGCTTTTTCCAGTCGGAGTTGTGCCACTGGATCACCGTCCAGATCAGGCTGCTGACAATAAAAACGCCAACCGTCGAAAGCAAAATTGGAAGCCAGAGTGCAACGAGATTCATGCCCATATTGGGTTCCTCCTGTCGATTCTAATGCGAAGCAATTATTCTTCTTTTCCGGCGATGGCCTTGTACACGAATGCGCCGATGATGCCGCCGACAATCGGCGCCAGCCAGAACAGCCACAGCTGGGAAACGGCCCAGTCGCCCACGTAAATGGCCACGCCGGTAGAGCGCGCCGGGTTCACAGAGGTGTTGGTGACGGGAATACTGATCAGGTGAATCAGGGTCAGGCACAGGCCGATGGCAATGGGCGCAAACCCTGCTGGCGCGCGCTTGTCGGTGGCGCCCATGATGACCACCACGAACAGCATGGTCATGACCACCTCGCAAACCAGCGCTGCCTGCAGGCTGTATCCGCCGGGTGAATGTTCGCCGTAGCCATTGGAAGCAAACCCGGCGCTGACATCAAAACCTGCCTGGCCGCTGGCGATCACGTACAAAACACCACCTGCGACGATACCGCCCAGCACCTGGGCGATGATGTATGGAGCAAGCTCTTTTGTGGGAAACCGGCCACCGGCCCACAGGCCAAAGGAAACGGCCGGGTTCAGGTGACAACCGGAGATGTGGCCTATCGCGAACGCCATGGTGAGCACGGTAAGGCCGAAAGCAAGCGATACGCCCAGCAAACCAATGCCAACTTCAGGAAACGCGGCGGCCAGAACTGCGCTGCCGCAACCACCCAGGACCAACCAGAACGTGCCGACAAACTCGGCTGCATACTTGTTCATTGCACACTCCTCAAACCACGTTGAAAAACGCGGCCGGGACAACGGCCGCACCGTTTTGCTTAGTTTTCTTCTGTGGCGCGCGCCAACTCGGCCCTCAAGGCGCGCCGCGCAGCGAGGCCAATGCCCACTGCGAAGGCCAGGGCCAATCCGCCCACGATGCCTGCCAGCATGATTTGCTGCTCATTGAGCGCCACCCTTCCATGGATGATATCTGCCACGTCGGAAGCCAGGGACCCCAGGTACACGAACAGGCAGATCGGCGGCACCATTCCAATCATAGTCCCCATGACGTAATCGCGCAGCCTGACGTCGGTCAGGCCGTGGCTGTAGTTGAGGGCAGGGAACGGCAGGAAAACGATCAGCCGGGTAAGCAGTACCACGAAGAAGCCCTTGCGACGAATGGCGCGGTCTATGGCCATGAAGGTGGGCTTGCTGGCGAAGCGCCGGTGCACCAGGGGGCGTATCCAGCTGCGCGCCAGCAGGAATGCGGCGGTCGAGGCCAGCAGGGTTGCCAGCCACACCACCACGAAGCCTTGCACAACGCCGAACAGGAAGCCCGAAAGCATCATGAACAGGGAGCTGGGCAGCATCAGCAGGATGGCGATGCTCACCAGCGTGACGACCGCAGGCAAGGCGAGCGTCGGGTTGCCGCTGGCCCACTCCTGTAGCCTGGCCATCAGGGATTCGAGCGGCAGTTGCCACGCCGCCACTACCAGCAACGCAAGCAGCCCCAGCAACCCGATTAATCTCAGTTTTTTCATGGCCTTCCCAATGTGGCCGGGCGCTTTGCCTGGCATGGCTATGGTATATTTTTTACCCGATCAGCCTGCGAGGATCGCAGGTTGGCTGACAAGGAGGTCAGCGCCATGAAACCGATCCGGCTTCTGCTGGTGGCGGCTGCCATCGCGTTCACAAGTTTCAATGTGCCTGCCGAGGCAGGCAGTCTCCCGCTCGACTACGACATAGTTTACGTGCGCCAGCCCCGCTTCGGCGACACCGTCAACACCACCTGGCCCGAGATATTTCACCCGGCGCGCATCGATGCAGGTGCGGACCTGGTCCTGCTACATCCCGATGGCAGCGAGGAAATCCTCGTCGACTGCGATGACTGCGCGGTGACCGACCCGTTCGTTTCGTTCGATGCGAAGTGGGTGTACTACGCGCTTTTCCACGACCAGACCGCGCTCAACGGCCAGCGTGGAGACCTGCCTTTTGCCGGCGCTGACATCTTCCGCATTCACCTCGAAACGCGGGAAATCGAACAGCTCACTCACGGCGAGTTTACGCCCAATACCGGCGCGGGGAATTGGGATGAATCCAACCCGGTGAACCCAGGCTCGGGGTTTAACCGCCTGGGTTACGGCATTCTGAACATCGGCCCCAGCCCGTTGCCGGGCGGCAAGGTGGCGTTTACCAGCAACCGCAACGGTTTTACCCCGCCGAAGACCTTCACCAACCCGACCATGCAGCTCTACGTGATGGACGAGGATGGCAGCAACATCGAAGCGATCGCGCCGATGAGCATCAACAGCGCCTTGCACCCCACCATCCTCCAGGATGGCCGCCTGATGTTCTCCAGCTACGAAAGCCAGGGTTTGCGCGACCGCCGCCTGTGGGGCATTTGGGCAATCTATCCGGATGGACGCAACTGGACGCCGCTGGTCAGCGCCTTTCGCCAGCCCAACGCGTTTCACTTCATGACCCAGTTGTCCAACGGCGACCTGGTGGTGGTCGATTACTACAATCTAAACAACAATGGTTTTGGCGCACTGTACCGTTTTCCGCTGGATCCACCGCCAGGCATCGCCCGCTTTGGCAGCCCGTTTCCCAGCCAGAATCCACCTATCGACCAGACCGTGGGTGGCGGATTTTCCTACCCCTTCCGAATGTCGTTCACGCCCTATGGCATGTACAGCATTACGCCGTTTACACACGGCAATGACGAGGCGGCGCCCGAAGGTGCGGGCGGCGTTCGGGTAGGAAAATTTACCCACCCCTCGGCCGTGCCGAATAACGACCTGCTGGTGGTGTGGACCCCGGGCCCGGCGAACGACCTGAACCGGCCGACACCCCTGCCTTACTACGATGGCGGCCTCTACCTGTTGCCGGGCGGGGATGTCGTGAACAGCCCGGATGAGCTGGTGCTGCTAAAAAACGACCCGGCCTATAACGAGGCCTGGCCGCGGGCTGTGGTTTCCTACGCTGCGGTTCACGGTATGCGTAAGCCGCAGCGCCTGCCCTGGCTGCCCAACGATGGCGAAGCCCATTCGGCGTTGCCGGAAGGAACCCCTTACGGACTGATTGGCACCAGCAGTTTCTACAAGCGAGAGAGCTTTCCAGGCCAGGGCGACAGCGCTTTTGATGGGCTCGATCCGTTCAACACCTCGCAGAACGGAGCCTCCAGCAACTGGGGCGCCCAGGGCTCCGATGCCGGTAAGTACGACAACTCGGACATCTGGGCGGTGCGGATTGTTGCGCTTGAACCCAACACCCACCGCAGCTACGGGCCCGATGAAGGGTACAAGTACCGCAATTTCGCCAATGAACGCCACCGCATTCTTGGGGAAATCCCACTGCGCAAATTCGATGACCTGGGCCAGCCGATCATTGATGACGAGGGCAACCCCGACACCAGTTTCCTGGCGAAAATTCCCGCCGACACGCCGTTCACTTTTCAAACCATCGACCGAAACGGGATGGTGCTGAACATGGCGCAGACCTGGCACCAGGTGCGGCCCGGCGAGGTTCGCGTCGATTGCGGCGGTTGCCACGCGCACAGCCAGTTGCCGCTGGAGTTTGAAACCACGGCAGCCGCGTTGCCGGACTATGAAATGTTTGACCTTTCAAAGGAAACGCCGCTGGTCACCCACGATGCCGCCGGTGCGCCCGACCTGGAAATTGTGCAGCAACCGCTGGTGGACGTGGAGTTTCACCGCGATATTCGCCCCATCCTGCAGCGCAGCTGCGTTTCCTGCCACACCCAGTCGAACCCCAGCCCGCCCGGAAACCTGGTGCTGGATGACCTGGCGATCTACGACGGATTGCCCGGCGACTATAAGCGCCTGGCCGATGACCAGGACGCCGACTGGGGTTACCCGCCGGTGATCAGTTTTGGCCCGGTGTGGCGCCAGACCAATGCCAGCCGCTATATCCGCAAGTTCCAGAGCCGCCGCAGCCTGCTGATCTGGAAACTGTTTGGCGAGCGCCTGGATGGCTGGAGCAATTCCGACCACCCCACCGAGGCGGTTCCAGGTGACCCCAATACGCTGCCGGCAGGAGCCAACGCCAACGATGCCGACCTGGACTACACCGGCACCATCATGCCGCCGCCCGGCAGTGGTGTGCCGCCCCTGAGTGCGGACGAAAGGATCCTGTTTGCGCGCTGGATTGATATGGGCGCGCCGATTGACACCGCGGAAGGCACATCATCGGATGCCTTTGGCTGGTTCCTGGATGACCTCAAACCCACGCTGACCCTGAGCAGCCCGCGCGCCGGCCTGGATCTGTCGGGTTTCACCAGCCTCAGGTTCGGAATGGCGGATGCCAACTCGGGAATCGACCTGGCCAGCCTCTCGGTGCGTGCAACCTTTTCGGTGGCAGGGCGGCCTCCCGATGCTGAACTTGCCGACCTGGCGGTGGCCGTTGACGATGGCGTCTACGAGATTGCCATCGGCGGCTCGCCGGGAACGCTCGACGGGGCGCACATCTTCCTGGAAGTCTATGACCAGCAGGGAAACGTGACCCGCATCGACCGCAAGTTCAGCACCGTGGAAGGCCTGATCTTCTTCAATGACTTCGAGTAGCGCTTAGCGACGCATCCGGCGAATCACCACGTAGGCAACCGGGTTGCGCCAGTCGTAGGTTTCCGGCGCCAGGTCGCCAATGCCCTGGATGCCCTGCGAAATATGCACAAAGCCTTCGCCGCCTTCCAAGGGTGAGCCGCCGGCGCCGCCGCATACTGGTCCGGGAATGTTGGCGCAAAGCTCATCGTTGGGCTCAGAGCCGGCGTCGTACGCAGGGACGTAGACTTCAACTTCGCGCGCTGGCAGTGGCAAGGCGTTCAAGCCCACGAAACTGTCGTTGGTGGGGATCAGCATGGCGGCAAAGCTCAGGCGCCGATTGAACACATCAGCGGTGATTTCAAAGGTCATGGTTTCACCGGGCATCAGCAGGCCTTCGGTCTGGACGATGTCCCTGACCTGGCCGGGAAAACTCCACAGCAAGTCGGCCAGCGGGTCGGTGGCGCCGCCTTCCGCGAGGTCGGCCAACTCATCGCTGGCTGCTTCACCCGGGGTAAACATGCGCAGGGAGGGCGCGTGGGTTGCCGCCAGGAAGGGCGTGAACGCCTGGGCCTCGGAAATATTGGTGATGGAAATCTCGTAGTCACCAAACGGTTGCGCCGCGGCTGGCAGGCTGATTGCCGCCAACGCGGTACAGGTTGCGAACAGAATGGCTTGCTTGAAACGCATGGCTTGTCTCCTGGGTTTCTTTGGGGGTGGATGGTGAACAACCGGCAATTGCCGATCTCGAGGCAGATTCTCGATGGCGCAGTTCACATGCGTATCACGCCTCCTGGCTTTTGGCAGAACCCGTAACGCATTGAATTAATTTGCAAAAACAGGTGGCTGCGTGGCAGGCTGTGATACTTCCGTGATATTTCTGGTCTAGATTCAGGGCAATCCGCCGATCGTTTCGGCGCCAGTTGGCAAACCATGAGAGCAACGAATCCAAGCCCGCCGGGCCATGGCGGCGTTCCGCAGCGGGCACAACCGCGCCGCATCCTGGTGGTGGAAGACGAGCGCGATATCGCCGAACTGATTGCGCTGCACCTGCGCGACAACAACTTCGAGGTCTGCCTGGCCGCCGATGGCCACGAGGGGATGCGCCAGGCTTTTGCGCGTGACTGGGACCTGGTGGTGCTGGATATCAAGCTGCCGGGCCCGGATGGCCTGACCATCTGCCGCAGCCTGCGGCGCGAGAAAAGTTACGTTCCGGTGTTGATGTTGACTTCGAAGTCTTCGGAGCTGGACCGCGTGCTGGGCCTGGAACTGGGCGCTGACGACTACGTCACCAAGCCTTTCAGCGTGAGCGAATTTGTCGCCCGCGTGAAGGCGCTGTTTCGGCGCATCGATTCGCTGGGCAAAGACTTGCCTGGCGTCGAACAGCCCATCTTGATCGGCGGGCTGGAGATTGATCCATCCAGCCGCAGCGTCACCCTGGGCGGAGACCCCATTACCCTGACCGCGCGCGAGTTCGACCTGATGCTGCATTTCGCGCGCAACCCCAACCACGTATTCAGCCGGGCGCAGCTACTGGACCACGTCTGGGGCTATGGCCATGAAGGCTACGAACACACGGTGAATTCCCACATCAATCGCCTGCGGGCCAAGATCGAACCCGACCCCGCGCACCCCGAGTTGATCGTCACGGTCTGGGGTGTCGGCTACAAGATGCAGCGGGCATGAAGTCGTTGCTAGCAAGGCTGGGGCTGGCGCTGCTGGTGATCATCGGCTTGATTGGCAGCGGGTTCTACCTGCTGGAGCGATTCAGCACGCGGCTGTACTACGAGGAACTCACCCAGCGCCTCAACGGGCCGATCGCGATGTACGTCACCAACGAGCAAACGCTGATTCGCGACGGCCAGGTGGACGAAGAAGCGCTGGCCCGGCTGGCGCGGCAGGCGATGGTGGTAAACCCCACCGTCGAAATCTACTTGCTGGATACCCGCGGCCACATCCTGGGGCACGGCGTGCCGCCGGAAAGTGTCCAGTTGTCATCGGTAGATCTCGAGGCGGTTCAGCGCTGGGTGGCCGGCGATGTGGAAATGCCCTTCAAAGGCACCGACCCACGCAACGCCGACCGCCTGAAGATCTTTTCCGCGTCGCCGGTGATGGACGACGGTGAGCTGCAGGGCTATCTCTATGCCGTCCTGGGGGGCGCCACGTACGATGCGCTGGCGCATTCCGTCCAGGAAAGCTACGTCCAGAAAGTGAGCCTGGGGGCCACGCTGGCCATTGTGCTGGCCGCCTTCCTGGTGGGATTCGTGGTGTTCGCCATGCTGACCCAGCGACTGCGCCGGCTGACCCGCGATGTGCAGCAGTTTGCTGACTCGGGCTTTGATCCGGCGTCGATGGTGCAGCCGGAAAACGGCCGCGACGAAATCGGCCAGCTCAGCCGGGCCTTCGCGACCATGGCTGCGAAGATTCGCGAACAGTTCGAAAGCCTCAAAGAGACAGACCGGGTGCGGCGCGAACTAATCAGCAACGTTTCACACGACCTGCGCACGCCGCTTTCCTCGATGCATGGTTACGTCGACACCCTGCTGTTAAAGAACGACGAGCTTTCGCCCGATGAACGCCGCCGCTACCTGGAAATCACCCGCCGCCACACCCAGCGGCTGGGACAATTGGTGGGCGACCTGTTTGAGCTTTCCAAGCTGGAATCGGCCCAGGTGCAGCCCGAGCTGGAGCAGTTCTCGCTGGCCGAATTGTTGCACGATGTGGCCCAGGAGTTTGAGCTCGACGCGCGCGAAAAAGGCATCACCATGGACATCGAAACCCCGCCCCATTCGGTGCAGGTGATGGCGGATATCGGCCTGATGCAGCGGGTGCTGGAAAACCTGCTGCGCAACGCGCTGGAGTACACCCCGGCGGGCGGAGCCATCACCGTGTCCCTGGCGCCGCGTACCGACCGGGTTGCGGTTTCAGTGGCCGATACCGGTTGCGGTATTGCCAAGAAAGACATTGAGCATATTTTCGACCGCTTCTATCGCGCCGAATCCAACGCACGCGGGGGCTCCACCGGCCTGGGCCTTGCCATCGTCAAGCGCATTCTGGATTTACACGGCTCGCGCATCACGGTGGAAAGCGCGCGTGACAAGGGCACCGTGTTTGCCTTCGACCTGCCCCGCCAGCAGGCTGCCTGAGACTTAGCCCGTAGTCCGCGGCCATGCTATAAGTGGCCCTCTGTTTTTTGGGGGGAGCCAGTGGCCACTCACAACCCTGCATCCGCAACGCGTCCGACGGACCTCAAGCGCGTGCTCTCCGGCAGCTTCGCGGTGGCCGCGGTGCTGGGCACCATGGTGGGGCTGGGCGTGCTGCGCACTCCGGGCGAGATCGCCACGGTGGTCACCGACCCCTGGCTGTTCACCGGGCTGTGGATTGCCGGCGGCCTGTTCGTCTTGATGAGCGTCGGCGTGGCCGCGGAACTGGTGGGCATGACGCCACGCTCGGGCGGCATCTACGTGCTGGTGCGGCATGCCTATGGCCGCTATCCCGGGTTCGTGATTGGCTGGACCGACTGGCTCAGCTTCTGCGCCATCATCGCGCTCAAGGCAACGGTGGTGGTGGAATACCTGGCCCTGCTTGTACCGTCGGTTGGGGCATACCAGACGCCGCTGGCTATCGGAGTTACCACCCTGTTCGCCGCCCTCCAACTCTGCGGTGTGCGGTTTGGCGCATCTTTGCACAAGGCCGCTGCCGCGCTGATGGCGCTCACCGTGATTGGCTTTACCGCCGCGCTGCTGTTCGCGGAACCGGTTGCCGTGACCGTGCCGCTTGATACGCCCAGGCCGGGCCTTGCAGGCTGGGGCCTGGTCGCCGCCGCGATCATTTTTACCTACGACGGCTGGCTGGGCGCGTGCTATTTCGGCGGCGAGATCAAGGGTGGCGGCGGTGCGGTTGCGCGCTCGTGCGTTCGCGGTGCGGCGGCTGTATTTGTGCTTTACATCGCGCTGATGGCGGCCCTGGCCTTCAGTATCCCGATGGCGGCGCTGGTGGGTGAAGACCTGGCCCTGGCGAGTGCATTGGAACTGGCCATTTCACCGGCGGCCGCCTTGCTTGTGGTTGGCGCCGCGGTGTTCATCCTGTTGGCCCACCAGAACCTGCATTTCATGTCTGCACCGCGCGTGTTGTACGCGCTTTCGGTCGATCGCCTGGGCGCCAATCGCGCAGCGCGCGTTTCCGGGCGGGGTAACCCGATGTTTGCGGTGCTGTTGACCTGGCTGGTATCGGTCAGCCTGATACTGGTGGGCGGGTTCGAGTTCCTGCTTTACCTGTGCGTGTTTTTCTTTGTCATCCTGTACGTGGGGCTGGCGGCCGGGGTGGCGATCCTTCGGCGCAAGCGACCGCAGGAGGAACGGCCGTTCCGCGCCTGGGGTCACCCTGCCAGCACGATCCTGTGCATTGTCGGTTGGAGCGGGGTTACCTTGTTCCAGGCGTGGTCGGAGCCGGAGACCGCCGGCTACGCCGTGCTGATGCTGGCCGTATCGCTGCCCGCCTACCTGTGGCTCAAGCGCCGGCGTGGCCTCGATCGGCTTGCGTCCGAACCGTTATGATCAAGCGATGAGCCACGACCTTTCCCGCTACCACCGCCAGATGCTGCTGCCCGGCTTCGGCCAGGCCGGCCAGGAGAAGCTGCTCAATTCAACGGCCCTGATCATGGGTTGCGGCGCGCTGGGTTCGGTGGCCGCCGACATGCTGGCGCGGGCCGGGGTGGGGCACCTGAAGATCGTCGACCGCGACTTTATCGAGCTCACCAACCTGCAGCGCCAGGTGTTGTTTGATGAGCAGGATGTGGCCGACGCCATTCCCAAGGCCGAGGCCGCCAAACGCAAGATTGCCCGCAGCAATTCGCAGGTGGAAGTGACCGCCATTGTCGATGACCTGAACCACGCCAACATTGAGCGTTACGCCGAGGGCGCGGACATCCTGATCGACGGCCTGGATAACTTCGAAACGCGCTACCTGGCCAATGACTGCGCGGTAAAGAACGGCATTCCCTACGTGTACGGCGGTGCGGTGAGTACGGTGGGCATGGCGCTGGCCATCCTGCCGCACACCGCTGAGGGTGGCGCCTGGTGGGAGAACAGCGAGAGTGGCAACCATGCCACGCCGTGTTTCCGCTGCATTTTTGAAGAACCGCCACCGCCCGGCGAAAACCCCACCTGCGACACCGCAGGGGTGATTGGCCCGGTGGTTTCCATCATCGCCAATTTCCAGGTTTCCGAGGCGCTGAAAATCCTTACCGGCAACCTCGGGCTGGTGAACCCCGCCATGCTAAGCATTGACCTGTGGAGCAATGTGATCACCCAGCTCAAGGTGGGCAAGGCCTGGGCAGACGGTGACTGCGCCTGCTGCAAGGGCCGCCAGTTTGAATACCTGGAGGGCCGGGCCGGCTCCAGTGCTGCCACGCTTTGCGGGCGTAACGCGGTGCAGTTGCGTCACCGCCAGTCCGCGCAGGGCGCCGACCTGGCCGAGGTGGCGCGGCGTCTGTCGGCCCATGGCGAGGTGCGCGCCAACGACTTCATGGTGCGCGCGGATATTTCAGATGGTGGAAAGGACTACGAGATCACGCTGTTTGCCGATGGCCGCGCCATCGTCAAGGGAACCGACGAGGAATCACAGGCGCGCAGCGTTTACTCGAAATACGTGGGTAATTAGCTCGAAGGTGAAGCCCACCCGGTGGACGACGCCCACCGGGTGGTTGTTGGTTGCCGAATCAAGATGCCGATTGGTGTTACAGGGGGCGGCCGTCCTCGATTTCGATGCGTGAACCCGGGTCGTGGTCGAGCAGCACCTGCTTTCGCTCGCCCTCCCACTCGTAGGTCACCAGGTAACCGTCCTGTTCGTTGATCTGGTCGAACGCGGTGCGGCATTCCTCGGTCACGTACTGTTCCAGGTTGTTCTCCTGAATGCGTTCGTGAACCTTGTTGCCCGCAATACCGCCGGCCACAGCACCCGCGGCAGTAGCGATATCCCGTCCTGAACCGTCACCTACCTGGTTGCCCAGCACACCACCGATGATGGCGCCGGCAACCGTGCCGGTCACCTGGTGTTTGTCCTTCACCGGCTTCTGGCGGGTTTCCAGCACTTCGCGGCATTCCTCGCGCGGAATGTTCTGGGTGACGTAGTTGGGCGTCACATCAACCACCCTGGCGTAGTCGTCGTCCTCGGCGATCTGGTAGCCAGCGAATGCGCCAATCGCGGTTACCGCAACGGCGCCGATAATGATTCCGGTCAGTGTCTGCTTGTTCATGACAAAACTCCTTGCTGTTATCCAAGCGTCTGTCGATTCGTGTTCGACAGGCACAGAGATGCAAAAAGCGGTCCAAGCAGCGGAAAGCCCGTTCCAAAGCCATTCTCGCGACTTGGGCGTTGCCCCCGCGATGGTAGAACTTACCCGGAAATGTAGGGTTTACTTGCGCAACCAGGTGTTC
This sequence comes from Gammaproteobacteria bacterium, assembly GCA_030428105.1. Classification (GTDB taxonomy): domain Bacteria; phylum Pseudomonadota; class Gammaproteobacteria; order Xanthomonadales; family SZUA-36; genus JAUIBE01. The sequence goes on along the minus strand of JAUIBE010000028.1, from coordinate 1,357 downwards.
GTTGGGGTCAGCAACCGGGGTTTCGTCCGGTCTGGATATCGATTCACCATGCGTGTCGATTCGACATGGCCTGGATCGACTATATTGGTGGAAGGGCATTTTTGTACCCAGCAGAACCCGAATGCAGGAGCGATGGCATGAGCAGAACGCGCGTTTTGGCAGGAACCCGGAAAGGCTTGTTTATTCTCACCTCGGATGGCGCGCGCCAGAACTGGGAGGTTTCCGGCCCGCACTTTGCTGGCTGGGAGATCTACCACGCCAAGGGATCACCAGTGGACCCGGACAGGATCTACGTCTCGCAAACCAGCAGCTGGTTTGGCCAGGTGATCCAGCGCTCGGATGACGGCGGCGAAACCTGGTTTACGCCGGGTTCACCCGACGGCCAGCCCATCGGCGACTTCGGCATGCCGGCCGGCGAGAGCAACAAGTTTGTTTACGACACCTCCGAGGAAACCGGCGCACCGCTCACCACCCACCAGTGGTATGACGGCACCCCGCATCCCTGGGAGTTTGCCCGCGTGTGGCACCTGGAGCCTTCACTGCACGACGCCGACACCGTGTATGCAGGCGTGGAAGACGCCGGCCTGTTCAAGACCACCGATGGCGGCGCGAGCTGGCAGGAACTGGCCGGCCTGCGTGGCCATGAATCCGGCGCCGGTTGGGCGCCAGGGGCTGGCGGGCTTTGCCTGCACACCATCGTGATCGATCCCACCAACCACGATCGTATCTTCACCGCCATTTCAGCGGCCGGGGCGTTCCGCAGCGATGACGGCGGCAAAACCTGGAAGCCCATCAACAAGGGCCTTCACTCCGAGTACATCCCCGACCCGGAGGCCGAGGTGGGGCACTGCGTGCACCGCATCGCCATTCACCCAACCAACCCCAACGTCTTGTTCATGCAAAAACACTGGGATGTGCTGCGCAGCGACGACGGTGGTGACAATTGGCGCGAAGTCAGCGGCAACCTGCCCAGCGACTTCGGTTTCCCCATCGCGGTGCACTCGCACGACCCGGAGACCATTTACGTGGTGCCGATTGAGAGCGACTCTCTGCACTACCCGCCCGAGGGCAAGCTGCGCGTTTACCGCAGCCGTAGCGGTGGCGAAGAATGGGAAGCGTTGACCGATGGCCTGCCGCAGGAGCATTGCTACGTGAACATCCTGCGCGACGCCATGGCGGTGGATACGCATGATCCGTGCGGCATTTACTTTGGCACCACTGGCGGGCAGGTGTACTGCTCGGCCAACGAGGGCGACAACTGGGCGGCCATCGTGCGCGATCTGCCGCCGGTGCTCTCGGTTGAAGTGCAGACCCTGGATTGAGCCATGGTGCGCGTTGTTCTGCCGTTTCACCTGAA
>JAUIBE010000065.1 GCA_030428105.1 Gammaproteobacteria bacterium | reverse complement strand
CGCGCCGTTCTGGTGTACTTCGGTCTACACCAACGCTTCACTTCCTGATGTTCGGGAACCGAAGCATCATCAAGAATCCGCCCTGATCGTCCCTTGGCAGCCAAGCAATAGCCACAGGGTGTGGCGATTCCGGAGTTTTACATTTCATGTCATTTTCTGAGCTCGGCCTGTCGGCCGAATTGCTGCGCGCGGTCGAAAAACAGGGCTACACGCAGGCAACCCCCATTCAACAGCAGGCCATCCCGGTAATTCTCGAGGGCGGTGACCTGCTTGCCGGCGCGCAAACCGGCACCGGCAAAACCGCCGGCTTTACCCTGCCGTTGCTGCAGCGCCTGCAGGAGTTTCCTGTCGCAGGAAAGCGCAAGCGCGTACGTGCGCTAATCCTGGTTCCAACCCGCGAGTTGGCCGACCAGGTGGCTGACAGCGTGCGTGCCTATGGAAGCCACCTGCCTTTCCGCACGGCCGTGATTTATGGCGGGGTGGGCATCTTCCCGCAGATCAAGAAGCTGCGCGCAGGTGCGGATATCGTTGTGGCCACGCCCGGGCGCCTGCTTGACCATATCGGCCGCGGCACCATTAACCTTCGCTCGGTTGAAACACTGGTGCTGGACGAGGCCGATCGCATGCTGGACATGGGCTTTATCCACGACATTCGCAAAGTGCTCGCCAAGCTGCCTGATAACCGCCAGAACCTGCTGTTCTCGGCTACCATTTCACAGGAAATCAGCAAGTTGGCATCCAATCTGCTGGATGATCCGGCAGAGATCCAGGTGGCGCCACGAAACACCACCGCTGAACGTGTCAGCCAGTTGGTCCACCCGGTGGACCGCGGCCGCAAGCGCGCATTGCTGGCCTACCTGGTGGGCTCCAACAACTGGCAACAGGTGTTGGTGTTCGCCCGCACCAAGCATGGCGCCGACCGGCTCAGCAAACAGCTGGACAAGGATGGGCTCACAGCCCAGGCCATTCACGGCAACAAGTCGCAGGGTGCGCGCAAACGTGCGCTGGAGGCATTCAAGAACGGCGAGACCAGGGTGCTGGTGGCCACCGAAATCGCGGCTCGCGGCATCGACATCGACCAGTTGCCGCACGTAATCAACTACGACCTGCCGGCTATTCCCGAGGACTATGTTCACCGCATTGGCCGCACCGCCCGTGCAGGGATGGACGGACACGCAATTTCGCTGGTCAGCGCCGAGGAGAGCAAACAACTTGCTGCCATTGAGCGCCTGCTGAAGACATCGATCCCGCAAGAGGTGGTCAAGGATTTCGAGCCCGTCGAGACGCCCAGTAGTCCGCAGGCCAGGAAACCCGGCAAGTCGAATTCCCGGTCGCGCCGTGGAGCGAAGCCCGCGGGCAAGGACGGGCCACGACGGAGATCGTCCGGACGCCCCGGCGCACGTTCGCACAACGCCAGGGCGGGCAAAGGGCGGCGCTCAGGTTCACGCAAAGCGGCCTGACTAAACATTGCCAAAGCCGGGGGCTGAGCACAAAAACCCTGGTTGGCTATAGTTCTTTCTGTACAGTCAAAGAAAGGATATAGCCGCATGACACTGCCAACCCGCGTCGTAGCCTGCGTTTTGCTGGCCTGCTCCTGTGCCGTTCACGCGGCAGATTGTGACCCGGATTTTCCGGTAACCGGTATTCACGCAGTCCAGGGTAGCGGGCCTACAAGCCCCCTGATCGGCTCAATCGTCACCATCGAAGGGGTGGTCGTTGGAGACTTCCAGGATGGCGCGGGCTTAAACGGTGACCTGAACGGATTTGCGGTCCAGGAGCAACGTCGCGAGGCAGATGGCGATCCCGCCACCAGTGAAGGCGTGTTCGTGTTTGATGGTTTTGCACCGGCAGTGGATGTGGTTGTCGGTGACCAGGTCTGCGTTACTGGAGCGGTCCAGGAGTTCTTCGGTGAAACCCAGGTAAATGCGTCCGTGGCTGGCGCCGGGGTGGCTGTCGTGGCCTCGGGGCGTCCGCTGCCACCGCCACGTCGAGTTCGGCTGCCGGCTCCGGGTTTCATCTACAACGACGATGGGCAAGCGGTTGGCGACCTGGAGCGCTACGAGGGTGAGCGCGTGCGCATGGCCGGCAATCTCTGGGTCAGCAACCTGGCCAACCTGGATCGATTCGGCGAACTGCTCCTGTCCTCGAATGGACGCCTGGTGGCGTTCACCCAGGCCAACATGCCCGATGCGGCGGGATTTGCCGCCTGGAACGAGATGGCGGCGCAGCGCAGCCTGTATCTGGACGATGGGTTCTCCGCTTCTTGGCCAGACCCCATTCCTTACCCGCCTCCTGCGCTGGGGCTAAGCAACGGGGTGCGCGCTGGAGACGTGGTTCGCAGGCTGATCGGCGTGGTCACCTACCGCCGGGGCGATGGCGCGGACGGTAACCAGGCCTATCGCCTGATGCCAACGGTAGAGCCCCGCTTTCGGCCGGCAAACCGCCGGCCGCTTACGCCGCCTCGGGTTCGGGGTGATGTGAAAGTCGCCTCTTTCAACCTGGAGTTTTTCCTCAACGGAGATGGCGGTGATCCCGCCAGCTTTCCGCTGGGTGGGGGACAGACCACGTTTACCGAGTATCTGCGGCAGCGCGCCAAGCTCATATCCACCATTGCCGAAATGGATGCAGACATCGTTGGCCTGGTCGAACTGGAGAACGATTACCTGGCCGGCCCTGCCAGCGCCATACAGGATCTGGTCAATGGCCTGAACTCCGCCCTGGGCGCCGGCACTTACGAATACCTCGACCCGGCTGACGGATTTGGGACTTCTCCGCTAATGGTGGGTTTGATTTACAAACCCGCCACGGTGACCCCGGTCGGGCCGCTGGTATGGCTGTTCAGCGATGCGTTTGCCAACCCCAACGGCAACATTTTCAAGCTCAATCGCCCGGCGCTGACGCAGACCTTCGACACCGCCATCGGCGCCTTTACCGTCAGTGTGAATCACTTCAAGGCCAAGGGTTGCAGCCCCGCCCCAACCGGGCTGGACATCGACCAGGGCGATGGCCAGGCCTGCTTTAACGACACGCGCGCCAAGGGCGGGGCGGAACTGGTCGACTGGTTCGCCAACGACCCCACCAGCACCAACGCCCACCTGGGTTATTACGACCCGGATGTCCTGATCATCGGCGATTTGAATGCGCATCCCGCGGAAGACCCGATCGCGGCGATCACCGCCGGCTGGGATGGCGTGCCGGGCACCTCGGATGATTGGACCGACCTGCTGTCGGTCCGCGATTACAGCTTCGTCTTCCAGGGGCGCGCAAGCCGCCTCGACTACGCGATAGCCAGCCCGAGCCTGGCTGGCCAGGTGAGGAGGGCGGCGGTGTGGCACATCAATGCCGATGAGCCTGGCGCATTCGGTTACTCCGAGGATAACCCCGCGCCAGCCGCGCTGTACGCGGTTGATCCTTATCGCTCGAGCGATCACGACGCCATCCTGATCGGCCTGGACGGCCACTGACCTTAAAGGTCGCTTCGGCTGTAAGCAGTTGTAATTATTGGTTCTGTCTGCTCCAATTGTATTGGAGGAACATCCAATGCAACTTGGGGTAGGCAGGGGATTCAGGCTCTGCACTGACCGAACGGCCGCAATGGCCGCCGGGTTCCTTGCGGCCCTCCTGTTCCAATCCGTTCCCGTTTTCGCGCAGTCGGGCGAGGCGCCACTGGCGGCCACCGCTGTCACCGATAGCCCCGCGCCCGATGCCCCCATCACAGTAGGTCCGCGTGCCGTGATTGGCACCGACAGCGCCGCCGAGAAGGCTGCGAAAGGGGTTGTCGGTGGCGTGCTGGGTGGTCTGCTTGGCGGCAGTGACAGCAAGGCTCGCGACAGCGACCGCCCCGAAACCATCCGTGACCCATCACGCAAACTGGACTTTGCCGAGATCAAGGCAATGAATGGTGGATTGGAAACCGGGGCGCGAGCGCTTTGGGATGATAACGGCTTGCTGGTGAGCACCCGCATTGACGACGCGCCAGGTAAAGGCACTTTCCAGGCCGTTTTCCTGCAACACTGTGACGGTCGCCGTGCCTATCCGGCCAGCGTCGAAATCTACAAGCTGTGGAGCGAGGGCTCGGTCTCGGTAGGTTGGTCGAGCGGCACGACCCGCGATGGCGCAGTCGTAAGCGAGCAATCCGGCAGCATCAGCGGAAGCTGGGATGACGGGGTAGGCCACGATGATGCTGGTGGTGGGCAGGCGGTGTGGAGTCAACTGGGCTTTGATCGCGCACACCATGGCGCCCGCCAGATTGGCGCACGTTTCCAGCTTTCCCCTGGGCAAATCCAGGACGCCTACCTGGTGGTCCACACCACGCTTCCTACGCAAGACCCGGTAACCACCGCAGCGTCCGCGTGGCTCATTGAACCCGGCGCAGACCCCAACAGAATCGAGCTGATTCCCGGCGACATTGCCTCGTGGTGGGCGGATTGCCGACGTGATTTCCCCGTGGTGATCGCTGCCGGCAAGGCTGCCGACCAGGCCGACCCCTGGTCACAGATCGAGTTGATTGGCCTGGAGGCCAAGGTGTTGCGCCACTAGGCCGGCCGGTGTGCGCAAAATGAGACGGTATGAGGTGGAATGATGAAGACGCAGACGAGCCAGTTCTTTGCAGTGCTGACAGTGGTGTTGGTTTTGGCGGCGCTCCCATTCAGCCACGTGTTGGCGCAGGACGAAAGTGCGGCGCAGCTACCGCTGGTCGAGGCTGGCTACGCGCCCGCCGGCGAGGCGCTTTCCATCGCCGCACACGGAACCGGGCGCACCACCGGGCACATTGCTGACCTGTCAGTAACCAACCTGGGCGATGCGCCGCTTGAGCTTCCATCCCAGTTGGTATTCATACCTTCCGATGGCAGGCACCAGAGCTACGTTGGCCGCCCCGCGCCCGGTTACGTGATTGCCGCCGGCGCAAAGGCCGTGGTGCCGCTCATTGGCTATTGCGCCACGGTGCGCCTGCCACCGGTTCCCCCCGGCGAGCCGATGCCGCCGCCCGAGGACTGGATCGTGGCCACCGGCGAGAGCGGCCCGGCCGCTATTCCGACGGTTGAAAATCCAGCACCCCCCGGTGCGGCGCTGGTTCCGGGCAGCGACACCCCGCTGCCGCGCGCGGTGAGTGTGAATGATGAACCCCTGGTTGCCGCACCGCTGTTGTTCGCCGCGGTCAGCCTTGTTGAGCAAACCACCTCGCATTTGCAGGAAAGCGGCGATATCACCACGCCGTTCTCTGCCAACCAGGAACGCGAGCGCCAGGCGGTTAACCAGCAGACCATCTGGATCTTTGCCGCGGAACTCGAGAATGACCCCTACACCCAGGAGCAGTTCGCCAGTCGCCTGGAGGCCCAGTACGAGGACTCCACCGGCGTACCGATTGCCGAGGCCTCCGACGAGGACCGCGAGCAACTGGAACAGGGCGCCAACGATTTCTGGGGCGCCTTTGAACTGGTTGGCGCCGAGGCCAAGGTGATCAATGTTCGTTCAACCGGGGCAGAAGCCCGCGGCGCCACCGCCACGGGTACGGAGACAAAGCCCAAGGCATCTGCCGGCAGCCTGGTGAGTGACGAACAGGAGCCGCCGCCGGAAGAGGTTGCGGACTTTGCCTGCAAGGCCAGCGAGGTGATCAACCACACGCCGCGGGTGGTCGATGCCACGGTTTCCGACAGCTATGGAGATGATGAAACCCGCAAGAAGATTACCGATGGCCTGAAAGAGGCGGTGCAATCAGAAAACAACGTCTACGCCACCGCGACACCGCCTTCAACGGTTTACGCCATCTGGCGTGATGACCACGTGGGTGGCGTTGCCTCGGGATACGCCAAGTCGGTGTTTCTTGAAGATGATGGCCAGGAATGGGTTTGGTACACCGACCCCATTGCGGCCCACGCCAACGGCACCGGCACTCACACCCTGACTTTTACCCACGGTCCGGAGTGCACATCGGTGGTAGCCGGTGCGGCGTCGATGTGGATCAAGGCTTCGTCGAACGCCTTCGACCCGCTGGAAAACAGCATCGAGTACTTCCGCGCCCTGGATGCGGCCAAGGAGATCTCGGTGAAGTTTGCCACCCGAAAGCTGCCGCCGGGACTGAGCGACGCCATCGAGGCAGGAGTGGATGCCATTACTGACCCATCAAGCGATACCCACGCTTCGGCCATGGGTGGAGCGACGCTCACCGTTGGCGGAAAAACCGACCGTGGAGAAGCGAAGAACAACGTCGTCTACAAGCGCGAGGACAAGGAAGACAAGGCCATCATCGGCGGCGGCGCCACGGTGAAGAAGCTCAAGGCAACCGACGTGCGACCGGGTTCGCTGACCTCGAAAATCACCGCCAGCGCCGAGTTGAAGGCCGGTGCATCGGGCAATGGTTACGCCAAGTCCAACCTCGAGTCGCTGTACGGCACCATCCTGGTGGGCGTGTGCGAATGCCCCAACGGCATCCTGCGCAAAGTGGTGACCGATACCAGCCAGTTCACCAAGTCGGATGTTTCCAGCGCCCTGGTCAACCGGGC
>JAUIBE010000027.1 GCA_030428105.1 Gammaproteobacteria bacterium | reverse complement strand
GCGGCAGCGCCGGCAGCCTGATTCCGCCGCACGAGTTTCATACCATTCGCAACATCGACCCAACCGACTCGGCTGTTTCGGTGCATATCTACAGCGGCGCCATGACCCAGTGCCACATGTTCCACCCCGCTGACGACGGCTGGCACCAGCGCCAATCCAAGCAACTGCAACTGGACGCCGCCTAGGAATCAGCTTCGCCACGGCGGGCGCTTTCTCTGGCCTGGGGGATGTTGCGCGGCTATACTACGCGCCCACTCAGGCTTGCCCTGCGCAGGCCGACTGCCGGAGTGGCGGAACTGGTAGACGCGCCGGATTCAAAATCCGGTTCTGGCAACAGAGTGTGGGTTCGAGTCCCACCTCCGGCACCATTCAAATTACAGATCCCTTGCGATCCTGAAACCGACGCGGGCGCCGGTGGTATCCGGCTTGGCGGAAAGGCGAAACGCGGAGCGGGTCTGGTGTGGTGAACTGGCCCAGTAGCCACCACGGACCACGCGATAGCCGCAGCCCGGGTTGATCCAAGCTGAGCCATCATCCGGCGCGCGAATGTAGGTTTCGTGCCAGCAATCGCGCACCCACTCGGCGACGTTGCCGGACATGTCGTAGAGTCCAAACGGATTCACCGCGAAGGAGCCCACCGGTGCAGGACCCCAGTGGTCATCACCATAGTTCTCGAAGGCCACGGTCCAGCTGCGGCGGCTGCGGGACTCATCCTGGTCGCCGGTGAGGTTCTCCACTACCCGGGTGGGCGACCCATCGCCCCACCAGTACTTGGTGGTAGTCCCGCCTCTTAGCGCGTACTCAAACTCTGACTCGGACGGAAGGCGATAGGGCTTGCCGGTTTCACGCGCCAGCCACTGGGCAAACGCGGTGGCATCGCTCCAGGACACGTGCAGTACCGGCTCATTGTCATCCGCTTTGCGCCCATCGTACGTATTTTCCCAGGTCACATCCTTGCGCTGGGCAAGGCGACCCGAGGCGTGGTTGTAGATGGTCGAGTAGCCCTTGCGCTCGGCATCGGTGGAGTAGCCGGAAAGCTCGACAAAGCTCCTGAACTGGCCAACCGAAACCTCCTTCAGGCCAATCGCAAAGCCACGACGAATGCTAACGCGGTGCTCGGGGCTTTCGTTCTCCACGTGGCCGTCGTCAAACGTGTCAGAACCCATCAGGAAACTGCCCGCGGAAATCACCACGGTTTCCGGCGTCCAATGGCCGCCGTTGAGAAAGTGATCGCGAATGGTTTGTCCCGGCTCGAAGCCGCCGTAGACCCTGGCCTCTTCCAATCGGCGGCGGAGCTGGCCAAGCATGATGTCCTGCCCGCCCAGCGCAACCAGGTCCACCAGCATCCGCTCGGCGCGGGCAAAGTCGCCCGTATCCATGGCCGCCACGGCCTGTGCTTCCAGGTACTGGGCATGGCGAACGCGAATTTCTTCAATTTCCCGTTCAGCCTGGTCGATGGACGAGGTGTCCTCACGCACCAGGCGGGCTTCTTCAAGCATGCGCTGGGTGGATTCAAAGTCCAGGTCATTGGCGAACCGCAGCGCCCGATCCACCAGGTATTGCTGCACTGAGGCGAGGCCGCGCTCAGCGGCAACATTGCCAGGGTCGCGGTCTGCCACACGGCGGTAGTAATACCAGGCATTGTTGTTTTGCGGGGACACCACCCGTCCGGCTTCCATGGCCTGGCGCGCGAGGGTTAGCTGCCCACCGATATTGCCCTGCTCCTCGATCCGGCGATAGGCTGCATCCAGCCCCTCTTTATTGGGGTTCACCGACTTGACCACATCCAGCATGGCGGTGGCCGAGCCCAGGTTGTTCTGCGCGATCGCGGCATCAACCTGGCGCATTACGTCGTCGAGCAGGGCGTCGAGCTCAAGCCGAACGGTGCGATTACCCGGCGTTGCCGCCAGGTCATCGAGCAGTTCGTACATCTTGCGGTTCTGTTGCGAATCGGGCAGTGACGGCCGATTTTCGTTGCGCTGCTGGGAGCCGGGGGCAATATCGAACTGAGGCTGCCATTCCTCGGTCTGAACGTCGCCCAGGCGTCGAACGCGCCGCCCTGTAGGAGGTGTGGTGCGCTCGCCGGAAAGCTCTTCCTCGGCCTCTTCCAACTCAATTGGAGGAAGTAGATTAGACTGTTCTTCCTCGCTGGCCTGCTCCTGCGCCTGAAGCGAGGAGACCAGGATCAAGAGGAAGCAGAATGCGGGCCAACAGAACCGTTTCCGTTTAGTTCCAACCACCAAGTGCATGCAATGTCCCTTGCCTGTAGCATCTTTAGGACCTGGATTGCGAAACCGAAGACGTTCCGGAACATGTCCCTTACGATGCGCGACACCATAGCGCACATTCAATATAGACGACAAGACATTGACAAGTGAAGAATTAGCGTGGATATCGATGCCTCAATAACCAGCAGGCTCAAGCCTACACTGGCCGCGGTGAACGACCCCGTGGTTGTAACTTCCAGCGCTCAGCTGCGCCAGGCGGCGGATGAATGGCGCCAGGCTACCGTGGTGGGCCTGGATACCGAGTTCGTCCGCGAGCGGACCTACCGCGCCGCGCTCGGGCTGGTGCAGGTCTCTGACGGCGAAACCGCATGGCTGGTTGATCCGCTGGCCGTGGAAGACATGTCGCCCCTGACTTCCCTGCTTGAAGACCCGGCCACAACCAAGGTCATTCACAGCGGCTCGGAAGACTTCGAAGTACTGCACCACGAGCTTGGCGCACAGCTGCGCGGCGTGGTGGACAGCCAGATCGCCTGCGCCATGCTGGGCCAGTCCCTGCAACTTGGTTATCACCATGCCGCGCAATGGCTGCTTGATGTCGAGGTGGAGAAGGACCAGACACGCTCAAACTGGCTGCGCCGCCCCCTTAGCGACGACCAACACCGCTACGCCGCACTGGATGTGGTGTTACTGCCGTTCATGATCGAGCGCCTGCGACCCCAGCTTGAGGAAAAGCAACGCTGGGCCTGGCTGGAAGAGGAAGTGGAACGGGCCATACAAAAGTCGGTGGAAGATACCGATCCCCAGCTGGCCTGGATGCGTATCAGTGGCGCAGGAGGCCTCGACGACATGCAACGCACGGCGCTAGCCAGCCTGGCGGCATGGCGTGAAGAAGTGGCGATACGCAAGAACCTGGCGCGCGGCTTCGTGATCTCCGACGCAGGCCTCATAGCGCTGGCTCGCCGTCAGCCAGGCACTGTTGGTGATATCAAGACCATCGAGGCGATTCATCCCAGGGCCGCAAGCCGCTACGGTGAAGCCTGGAATGCGTTGATCGATGCGGCTCGCAACCAGCAGCCAGTGGCGCCGCTTCCCCAGCTTAGTCCGGAGCAGCGCAGGCTGATGAAGCTGATGAAGCAGCGGGTGGCGGCTACCGCGGGCGAACTCGAAGTGGATGCCGCGCTGCTGGCTTCACGCAAGCAACTGGAAGACCTGTTGTTCAGCTATCTTGAAAATGGAGCGGTGCCAGAACGCTTTGGTGGCTGGCGAATGGACATTGTGACTCACCAATTGCTGGAAATTCTCGACCAGCCGGACAAGGTTGAATAGGGAGCGGGGTGATTCCAGGTAGCGAGCGCCTGGCTCAACGATTAGAATTCGCGTTGCTTTTTACGCTGGAAGAGCGCCCGTAGCTCAGTAGGATAGAGCACCGGATTCCTAATCCGGGGGTCGCAGGTTCGAATCCTGCCGGGCGCGCCATACAGACCCCGCGCGGGTCCCTATTCCTCTTTGGAATCGAAGTAAAATAGCCCAACACCGGCTGTGTATCGCTTTGGAAGGGTGTGGTCCCGATCAAACGGTGCAATCATCTCAGCGGCTTGCTCACTCGAGTCTTGGAGAAACTCGGTCATTACTTTTTTGAATTCGTGTTCCCTCTCAGGACTCAATCTCACCGTCCAAAAAAGTCGCTCAAACCTTAGATCCCCATCAGATTTCATCGCCTGAATGTTTTTGATGACGGTGTCCAAGTGTCTGCTCACACTAGTTAATCCAGAGCCATATGCCCCTTCTACGTCTAACTTTGGATAGTGCATCCAGATACTGGGATTAAGCGCGATTGTTTCGCCGACGTCAGAAACTGTAACCGACTCGCTTTTTTTTAAGCGATTCAAAATGGACTGAACTGTTATTCCTCTCGATTTGACAACGTCGCTGACCAAGCTCTCAAATGACGGGCACGATCCAAAAACTTTAAGTTCCAAAGGCTTGCCAGATTCAACGTCCGAGTAGTTTGGATGGGTTCGCCAAGTGTCAACCACAGTGACTTCAGGCGTAAGCTCTGCGAAAAACGTTTCGCTCTCGGATATTGGCTTATCGTATTCGGAACTGTTTCTAACTTTGGAAAGCGATCTTGTATCGATTCCGGTTAAAAGCCCTAACTCAGTAAGCGGAACATTTCTCTTCCCAGTTTCTGCCCTAAGCTTCTTCTCAGCCTCTTCAACGAAAACTTTTCGAGCTAAGTCAACAAACTTCTGGAAAGACATTCTTCCCAAAAGGATACTCAGTACTTGACGTAGCACTTTCTCCACAGCATCGATAAGCATTCCGGATGCTTGCTTCCTTGTAGACGTCGGATCCACCTACTGCACGAGTCCTTTCACAAAGTGGCAGTTGGGAGCGAACTTGTGTACGCCCGAGACGGAAGCATTGGAAGTCTCCATACCCTTGCCAACAACTCGAAAAACCGCACCCAAACAGGCACAAGGCAAGGCCCAGGCTCTAAAGGCCTGGGCCCTGTCTGTCCAATGGCGGTCAGGGTTCCCCCTCTCTGCCTGCTTCCCTACCCCCCTTCGGGAAGGTTCAGGCCCAGTTTCCTGACTTCGCGATTGAACTGCTCCCCTTGCATTGACATTAATGTCACAAATAGACATTGATGTCAATCCGGGAGCCAGTGTTTTTCGAGAAAAACGCATATATCGAGCAAATTTCCTACAAATTAACCGATGTAACAACCGAAATTGATCAAATTTTGATCAATTTCTGCCACTTTGCTGGTAAAAGCCGAGCACACGTTTAACAGCATGAAGCATTAACCACAGAAAAACGAGCGGCAAAATACCCGTTTGCAGGATAAAAACCACGCTAAGTTGTATCAGGTGCTCTATGACGTCGGTTGCCCGGGACTTTATGACCGCAACACGCTCCTTCAAGTCCAGCGATTCTCGGGTTGAATCCCAGGCACGGCCCAGTGAATCTAGCAGGCCGCTTTCTTCTTCCGCCAACTCGGCGATCGGTTCGTTGACGGCCTGGATTTCCGAGCCCGCTGATTCTATGACCTCTGTACTTTCCTGGTAGCGGCTTTCAAGGAACTGATTGTAGATGGCTTCGTTAGCGATCAGCGTGACCGGGACCGCAAAGCGAATAAATAGCGCGATAATTAACGCGCGCAACAGCAAGGGCTCCAACTGGCCGGGTTTTGCCCGCCATAGCCGCAGCGCAAGCCAGGCCAGCGCCAGCAGCACGACCACCAGGCGCGTGCCCCACCATTGGCCGATGTCCAGCAGCACCTGCTGCACACCCAGGGAAAGCGTGGCCCCCAGCATGATCCACGAAAAGCGCTCGATCAGGTCATTGACCGGGTCAAGCACCTCGCCGGGCGTCAGAGTTACACCCACACCGGCCGGCTGCAGCGCCAGTTCGGTGCCCTGAACCACGGAAATCACCCCGTTCAGCGCGCGCGCCAGTGCGAATGTGATCAGTGCGCGGCTAAACAGCGATTCGAAGTCTTCCTGCGCCACCCGGTCGACCGAGCTGACTGAAGAAAGCGCGACCACCAGCGCAACCACGACTACCAGAACCGGTTTGCGCCATCGAGCCGATTTTTCGCTGTTGCTCTCCAAATTAGTCCCGGTCACGGTCACGCCCTTCTCGCCGTTGCGGTAGCCTTCCTGCTCTGCGCAGCGCTTCTCGCATTACGTACTCCATCTGCGCGTTCACGCTGCGCAGTTCTTCATCTGACCAGCGCTTCATCGCCTCGTAGATATCACTACCCAGGCGAAGGGGAAATGACTTCTTCGCAGGCATTTCGCTTCAGCCCGCGGGCGCTAGTAGAGGCTGCCGGTGTTGAGCACAGGGCGTGCGTTCTCTTCGCCGCACAGCACCACCAGCAGGTTGCTTACCATGTTGGCTTTGCGCTCTTCGTCCAGTTCGACAACATTTAACTGCTCAAGGTCCTTCAACGCCATGTCCACCATGCCCACGGCGCCGTCGACAATCTGCCTGCGCGCCGCAACGATGGCCTGGGCCTGCTGCCGCTTGAGCATCGCGGAAGCAATTTCCTGGGCATAGGCAAGATGGGTAATGCGGGCGTCGATCACTTCCACGCCGGCCTGGTCCAGTCGGTCCTGCACCTCGTGACGAAGTTTCTCGGCAATCGCCTGCGGGTCGCTGCGCAGCGCGACCTGGCCTTCCTCATGCGCCTCGTAGGGGTAGCTGGTGGCCAGGTTTCGCAACGCCGCCTCGGATTGGATCTGCACGAAGCTTTCGTAATCATCCACCTCGAACAGGGCTTCGGCGCTGTCCACCACTTTCCAAACCACCACCGCGGCGATATCCACCGGGTTACCGCTGCTGTCGTTGACCTTCATCTTGTCGCTTTCAAAATTTCGCACACGCAGGGAGACCGCGTCCTTGGAGTAAAACGGGTTGGCCCAGCGCAAGCCGGTTTCGCGCACGCTGCCAACGTAGGTACCAAACAGCTGCAGCACCAACGCCTGGTTCGGGTGAACCATGAAAAAACCCTTGAAGCAGACAAGAATCACGGCCAGGGCCAGCGCCCAGGCGACGGCCAGGATACTCTCAGCCTGGATGGACTGAACCAGCATCCAGCCAATCGCCAGCGCCAGCGCCGGCAGGGCAACCAGCGCAACGTAACCTGAAGCGGCCTTACGGGTAATTTCCTTGATCATGGCAACCTCCCAGTCAATATTAGAATGATATCATTTTATACGCCTCGATTCGCCAACGCGCAACGGGCCAGAAGTCACACCCCACCCCAACGTCGCTCGATCACTGGTTGCAAAGGCGTATACTCAAACGCACCAGCCGTGCTGGATCAAAAAAATCGACAAGGAGGGACTCATGATCAATCTCCGCACAGCCAGACTGTTTCATGCACTATTTCTCGCACTTTTTGTCGCCCTTCCCGCCACCGCGTTCGCGCAGGAAGAAAGCCCGGGTCCTTTATTCATGCGCGACATGCTGGGCGACCAGGAATTCTTTGAGCCGTGGGGCATCGGCTTCGATTTCTACACCATGGACCAGCAGTACGACATTAAGTCATTGCAGTTCGATCTGCCCGGTGTTTCCCTGCCCGACCCTTCCCTGCTCGAGATCGACAACGACATCCAGCATCTCGACCTCAAGCTCGATGCCTGGCTTACGCCTTTCCTTAACGTCTTTGGCCTTCTGGGCTACGTCGATGCCGAAACCGTTGTTGATTTCAGCGCGGCGCCGATCACCGGCCTGCCGGTTCCGATAACCAAGCTGCCCATTTCCTATGACGGCACCGTGTATGGCGGTGGCTTTACCCTGATCTATGGCTCCGAGCAATGGTTCGCGGCCGCCACCACCACCTGGACCGAGGCCAATCTCGGCGGCCAGTTCGACTCTTCGGTATCGACGATTTCGGTCCAGCCCCGCATCGGCCTGGTGCGCAACCGCTGGCAGTTCTGGGTTGGCGGCATGTACCTGGATACCGAGGAAGACCATTCGGGCACCTTGCAGCTACCGATCCCGGGCGTACCGCCGGTGGCATTCAATGTTGAGCTGGAAGGCGCAGAGAAGTGGAATTACGCGGTTGGCGTGGGGCACACCTTCAGCCCGCGCGCACACCTGTCACTGGAATTCGGCTTTGGTGAGCGCGATCACACGCTGTTCAACTACACGTTCCGCTTCTGACGCCGTGGCAAGCCTTGGCGACTCGTGGCGCACTGGTTATCGTTGCCTTGCTACTGTGGGGTAGCGCGGGGGCCTACGAGACAGACCAGTTCCACAATCGCCTGGAGCCTCTCAAGGACTCGACATCCGTACTGGATGCGCGCGTCAACCAGGCCATCGAGGACATTGTCGACAACTGGCGCGGGCCGCGCGACGATGACAAGGTCATCAACGAGTTGTTCCACGAGGTAGGCGGTTACCACTGGGTCGACCGCATCGAGCGCTGGGCCATGAAGTCCGACCAGGTGGACCGGCTAAGCACCCCGCGGCGCGATTCCATCTATCGCGGCCACCCACTTTGGGCCACCCGGGTCATCGGCGTGTTCGGGGTGGGGCCAACCATCAAGCTCAATGGCCAGCTGATTGGCTCGGACAAGCTAGGCCACTTTTTCTCGCAGGGCCGCAAGTTCTATTTCCGGTATGCCAGGTTCGACGATGAAGCGCGTGCCGCAGAGCGGTCGGCGTATACCGAGAGAGCGATCTTTGGGCAGGTGACCACCGGGGTTTACTCAAATGCCGACCTGGTGGCCAACTACGAGGGCTACCTGTTCTACCGCAGCCTGTTTGAAGACGACATTGTGGGCGACAAGCCGGCGATTCTGGCGTGGATTGACAAGGGCTGGGTCATCCAGCGCCCGTTCACCTGGGCGGATCACGTCAATGCCTACTGGGACGAGGCGCTAAACGTCAATCACTTCGACAGCTTGCTCTACCCGCACATGAAAGAACGACTGGCCGAATTCTGTGATGAGTACGCGGAAAAACCGGCGCGTTACCGCATAGAAAACGAACAGGCGCTCAAGGCGCGCTATGCGCACCTCCAGCTGCGCGATACTTCCGAACTGCGGCTGGACAGCCTGTGCGAGACCGGGCAGGTTACTCCGCACCAGCCGGAATGACGTCAACGAACTCCCCCGGCTCTGCTAGTACGCCCACTTCCGGAAAGTTTTCCGCCAGGTACTCACTAACCTCGGCAACTTCAGCGGGGGGAATGTGCACTGCGAATTTCTTGCGCGCATTCATGTAGCGGTTAACCACTTCCATGCCCGGCCCGGGCTGGAAAAACCAGAAGGGAATCAGCGCGACGTCCAGTTGCTCTTCCTGCAAACCGGCGGTTTCAAAGTCGCGCGGGTCCATGGCGGCATCGCCAATGTGCAGAATCTTCACGCCGCCCACTTCAACCAGGTGGCCAAAGTTCTGTAACTTTGCGTACTTGCCAACGCCGTGGCTCAGCCGGTAAATGGTGACCAACGCATCACCTTCCCTTACCGCCAGCGGATTGCCGTATTGCGGGTCAATCATGCGCACCCGCGAGACATCGGTGGCGATGTCCCGGCAGCGCTCGCGCATCAGGTCAACAACCTGGGGCGAAGTCACCATGCGTAGCAGCGGATTGCGCTGCATCAGGATGCAGGCGAACTCTGGCTGGTTGTGGTCATGATGACGATGGCTGGCCAGCGCCAGGTCCACTCCGGCGAAAAGGCCCCTGGCCTGGCGGAATTCCTCGGCCAGCTCCGGCGGCAAACCGCCGTACAGGGCATAGGGCTCAACCACCATCCCGTCAATCATGATGCGGGTGGTTTCGTGGTCGATAATCACCCCCTCGTTGGCAAGCTGGGTGATTTTAACCTCGGCTTGTGCGCACAGGCTGAATGCCAACAAGGAAACCGCGGCGATCACGCCGTACAGCTGTTTTCCATCCATCCAGTTCATCGACTTCCTAGCTCCCGTCCGGTCGTGTGACCGCATATCGAACCACGCCATATTCGGAACCCGGCCCCGCGAACTGCATGCCGTTTTTCTCCAGCACACGGATCGAGGATTTCAGGTGCGGCAGGGTTTCTGCATTCACCTGCTTCACCTCCCGGTGTGAAAAAGCCCATCCAATCAGCCTCATACAAGCTTCTGTAGCCAGGCCCTGGCCGCGAAACTGGCTGACAATCGAGTAACCAATTTCGACCTCGCCGGCATCATCCGGACGGCCCTTGAAGCCACAAAGGCCTATCAATTCATTACGCTCGCTCAACACCAGGTACCAGAATGACCAACCCTGCATCGCCGGGTCAGCCAGTTCATCGAGCGAATACCTCATCGCGGTGCGGTCGTAGAGCTCCGGCGGCCAGTTGTCCGGTACCGTGGATTCCAGCGCAACCGACAGCGCGGCGCGACCGGCAAGATCCTGGCTAACCAGTTCGTGGTTCGCGGCAACCAGGGTCAGCCTCCTGGAATTTAAGATTCGTAGCCCTTGAGCAGGTGCGTCCATGCCGATTCATCTTCTTCAAGCTGGTTGTCAGGCCATGCCTTGCGCAGCGATCGCTGCAAGCGGCTGAGGTTGGCGCGAAATGCCAGGGCGCCACCGCCAAACCGGGCCCGGTCGAAATCGACCAGGTGCACCGCACCGCCTTCCTGGATGAGAATATTACGCACAGTCAGGTCGGCATGCACCAGTCCGTAGCGGTGAAACCGGCGTATGCACTGGCCCACCGCAGTCCACGCATCGGCGTCCATCTGGTGAAGTTGCTGCTCAATCGTGCGCACGTTTTCAATTTCGAGTGTCAGGATGGCACCGGTGTAGGCCAGGCCGTGGCGCTCGCACAACGCTGCAAGCGGGGGCGGAGCCGGCAAACCGAGTTCTGCCAGGCGCTCCAACACGCGGTACTCCCGAACCGGCCGGCTGCGTGAAACGCCCTTGAACAGGTATCGCTCGCGGATGAACCGCGCCGCCACGCCGCCCCGCAGGTACTGGCGCAGCACCGCGCGGCCTACCGGCGTTTTCACAAACAGGGCGGTGCCCCGACCGCGCTGGCGCGCGGCCACCAACCCCTCATCTTCCCAGAAACGCGGCCTGAACCAATCCAGGTTGGGCGCCAGGTTGGCTCGCGCAAAGCGTTCCGCGTCGTACAGCACGAGGCCGGAATCAAGTTTGAGGGGCTGGGACTTCATGAAACATGCCGGGTGGGTGTGGCGTCATTCTCGGCTGGCTTCGCCCTGCCGTCAATCGCTGGCGCCCCGGCGGTTCAGCACATCCGGTGGTGGCCGAGGCGCATGCCATCTGCTATTTGTAGTGCATCAATGACGCAAAATCCGGATGGAGCCAAGCCATGAGCCAGTACCGCAAACCCAGCGCACTCGACGACCCACGTTGCCTGCCCGTAAAACTGGACAGCACTTCGAACGGCGAGTACGTCCCGATTCCGTTGAAGCGCGCTGAGGCCCAGGCGCGAACCTCGGCGGTCGAGGCCATCCATGACGCCGCGCGGCGCACCGGACGCGACCGCAGATCCTTCCTGGCTTCCAGCTGCGCCGCCGCCGCGACGCTGCTTGCGTTCAACCGGGTGAACGCTGCCCAGGGCATCAATGGAGGTTACTTCGACCTGCCCGCGGAAGCGGCCTTCGACATTGATGCCGCGGCTGAGTCCCTCGGTTCGCGCGAGTTTATTTTCGATGTCCAGGGCCACTACCTGCCGCCCAACCTGGCCCAGACACTAAAGCCGGAATGCAAGGCCGAGCACGACCTGCTGGGCCGCGAGTACATGGGATGCATCGGCGCAGAGAACTTCATCAAGGACGTGTTCATGGACAGCGACACCGACCTGATGGCGCTGAGCTTTATTCCCTCCACCCACGCCAATGAGCCAATCAGCATCGAGGAAGCCGACAAGACCCGCCAAATGGTGCAGGAACTCGAAGGCGACCAGCGCCTGCTGCTGCACGGCCGCTGCAACCCCAACCAGCCCGGCGACCTGGACCTGATGGACGAGTTGGCCGAAAAATGGGGCGTGGCGGCGTGGAAGTGCTACACCCAGTACGGACCCGACAACAAGGGCTTCTTCCTTTCCGATGAGGACACCGGCATTCCCTACATCGAGAAAGCGCGCAAGCTGGGGGTTAAGAACATCTGCGTCCACAAGGGCATTCCGTTTGGCCGCGATTCCTACGAACACTCGCTGTGCGACGACATCGGCGTGGTCGCCAAAGCCTACCCGGACGTCAATTTCCTGATTTACCACTCGGGCTACGTACCCGGCCAGGCGGAAGGGCCGTTCGACCCCGATCGCAACGAGGGCGTCGATTCGCTGATCAAGTCGGTGGTGGATAACGGTGTGGCCCCCAACTCCAACGTGTACGCCGAACTGGGCAGCACCTGGCGATTCCTTTCCACGCGCGACCCGGAAAGCGCTGCTCACGCGCTGGGCAAGATGTTCAAGTACATCGGCGAGGACAACGTGCTGTGGGGATCAGACTCGGTGTGGTACGGCTCGCCGCAGGACCAGATCCAGGCGTTCCGCACCTTCCAGATTTCCAGTGAACTGCGCGAACAACACGGCTACCCCGAAATCACCCCGGCACTTCGCGCCAAGGTATTCGGCCTCAACGCCTGCGTGCCCTACAACATTTCATCAGCAGAAGTGATGAAGGTGGCCGCCAACGACACCATCAGCCGCGCCCGCGCCGAGTACGCCAACAACCCAACGCCCCATTTCCAGACCTACGGGCCAAAAACACGCCGCGAGTTCTTCAACCTGCTGCGCGCGACAGGCGGAAAAATATCCTGAGGGGGTGCTGCGCCCCCTTAACCGGCGTTTCGAACTGCATAAACCTGGGTGCCTCCGCTTACTTTTTCCGCGGCATCCAGCGCCCGCAACAAATCCGCGCGCAGATCCCCCACAAACTCGATACCCACCGAAAGCCGCAACAACTTCCGACTAATCCCCGCCTTCAGCTGGTCAGCCTCCTCCATCGCCGCGTGAGTCATGGTGGCCGGATGCGCAACCAGGCTTTCTACACCGCCCAGTGACTCGGCCAGGGTAAACAGTTCCAGGCTTTGGCAGAGCGCGGCAATCGCCGCTTCCGGCAGGTCCAGTTCAAAGCTCACGATCGCGCCGAAACCGGACTGCTGGCAGGCTGCAATTTCGTGGCCCGGGTGCGAGGCCAGGCCGGGGTAATAAACCCGCTCCACCAGCGGATGCTCATCGAGCAGGGAAGCGATTTCCGCCGCGTTTTCCTGGTGCTGGCGGTAGCGCACATCGATGGTGCGCAGCCCGCGCAGCGTCTGGAAGCTGTCGAACGGCGAGCCGGTGAGGCCCAGGCAGTTGGCCCACCAGGCTAGCTCCTCTGCGAGTTCTTCAGTTTTCGCGATCACCGCACCACCCACCACATCGGAGTGGCCGTTGATGTACTTGGTGGTTGAATGCACCACCACGTCGGCGCCCAGGCTCAAAGGCTGCTGGCCGGCAGGCGAAAGAAAGGTGTTGTCTGCAACCACCAGCGCACCAGCCTCGTGGGCGGCAGCAGAAATGGCTTCAACGTCGGTGATGCGCAACAGCGGGTTGCTGGGCGTTTCGATCCAGACGATCTTCGGCTTGAGGCGCAAAATTTCCGCCCGCGCGCGCTCGGTTTCCCACAGCGGGGTCCAGTGCACTGAAAAACGCCCCTGCTTCGCGCCCGCGGTGAGCAGGCGATGACAGCCGCCGTAGCAATCGGGCGGTGCAATCACCAGGTCATCCGGACCCAGCAACTGGGTTGCCAGGTGCACAGCAGACATTCCCGAGCCGGTGACCACGGCCCCGGCGCCGCCTTCCAGTTCGTTCAGGGCGCAAGCCAGTTGATCACGGGTCGGATTGCCGCTGCGGGTGTAGTCGTACTGGCCTTTCCGGTCAAAACCTTCGAAGGCAAAGGTCGAGCTGAGGTACAGCGGCGGGATAACCGCGCCATGCCCCTTGTCACAGTTGATGCCGGTGCGCACTGCTGCGGTCTGCTTGTGCTGCCTCGTCGCTTGCTGGTTGTTGCTGTTATTGCTCATGCCTGCGCCTCCAGGTGCTTGCGAATAATGGAAGAAACCGCGCCTCGCTCCTTGAGGAAGGCATCGTGCCCAAACGGGCTGTCGAGAAGTTTCAGTGAGTTGTCGCCCGCCAGCTTGCCGCGCAAGGCGATCAACTGGGTCGGCGGAACAACCTGGTCGGTGGTGAAACCCACCAGGTCCAGAGCGGTAGTGATTGCGGACGGGTCCACCCGGTGGTCATCAATCGACTGCGACAGGCACAGGTAGGAATACACGTTGAACCGGTCGGCAAACGCCGCGCCGCAATGGTCCAGGTAGGCCGCCGGTGAGGCCTGGTGCGGGCCGGTGGGCGCGAACCGTCGTTGAAATTCGCGCTCCGAGCGGTAGGTGCACATGGCCAGTGAACGCGCGATGCGCACACCAGCCTCTGGGCTGCCCCTGGAGATTCCAAACTCCAGCACCTGGCGTTGCACGTGCCGCCAACCGGTGGCCAACGGCGAAGGATGGTGTCCCGCGCACAGCACCAGCGCTTTGCGCAGACGCCGCGGAAAACGCGCGGCGAACTGCAAGGCAACCATGCCACCATAAGAGGCGCCGACAATGCTGTGCAGGCAGTCAATTTCGAGGTGATCAAGCAGCAAGCGTGCGGCGTTGGCCTGGTCGGCCGTGTCGATGGCAGGAAAGTCCGCCGGCCGTCCAAACCAGCTCGCAGGGTTGGTGCTTCCGCCCTCGCCGCCAAGGAAATCAAAGGCGAGGAAACTGAACCGGTCGGTATCCCCCGCGTGACCTGGCCCAAACTGGCACTGCCACCAGCCTTCCGGGCCTTGTTCAGACCAGAACTGGCGACCGGCGGAAATTCCACCCATCACCAATACCAGGGGCTTGCGCACATCGCCGACCAGGCGATAAGCCAATGACCAATCGTTGAGCATTCGTCCGCACGCCAGTTTCAAAGGCGCTTCGAAACGGACCGTGCCGTCACGTAGCTGTGAACCCTGGTTGGCGTCTGCAGCACGGCCAAAAGGCGTGATGGCTGCTAAGGAAGGGACTGCGCTCATTAACCTGCTCCTCAATCAAAAACCCAAAAAAATTCCCCTGGAAAGGGGACTCATTCGGAATTCCTGATGTGCAGATTTGAGCTTGACCAGGTCCTACAGAATAGCTTCCTGGTCACTCATTTCCCGGAGTTCGCCCTTGCGAGCTCCGCAGGAGTTGGCACCGTTCCGGAGTGGTTAGCTCTCGGAGGTTGCCCCGGCTTCAAAGGGCCTGTCCCTCAGCCGGTCTGAATGAGTTGTGGGTTGATTGTAGGCGATAGTTTAGGAGGCAAGCAACCCCCAATACGCAGCCCACCAGCCTGGATAAGGGGTATAGCCTTTGCCAGACCTTCGACGGCATGGACGCCGGCGAAGAGACTACAGGGATGTATTTACGGCGCGTCTGGGAAGGCTATACCCCTTTCCAGGCCGATAAGGCTCAGGTGTAATCCTGGTAGGACTTCTCTTCGATGATCTGGGAACCCAGGTGCAGGTTGAGTTTCTTCTTCACCTCGGAACGGCGGTCGTTGGTGAAGTACACCGCTCGCGCCAGCTCGATGAACTTCTGGTCAAACTCCTTGGCGCGTTCCTTGTCGCGGATATCGTCCTCAATCTCCCACAGCTCTTCGTTGATCGATTTCAACTCTGCGTGTAGCGAGCGGATGGTTTCATCCTCGGCGATGCTTTGCTTCCAGGTTTCCTGAAGCAGCGCCAGCTCGACGCGCACGTTGGCCACCTTTTCAGGGTCGGCGATGCGCTCTGACTTGATTTCGAGGATGGTGATCTTGTCCAGGACTTCGCCCGGAGAAACGGGTACGTGAATGTTTTCCATCTGGCTATTTTAGCGTTTGGGGCGCCCCGCTGTCCTCATCCAGGTCGCCTTTACGAGCACGACCCGCTAGCGGTGAGCACGTAGCTGTTGCGGACCGATTTCAGAAATGCGGCTACAGCCCAGCAGCGCCATGTCACGTACCAGTTCCGCCTTCATGATCGACAGCGCCTTCATCACGCCTGCATGACCACCCGCGCCGAGCCCGTACAGGTAGGGCCGCCCAAAACTGCAGGCTTTCGCGCCCAGCGCCAGCGCCTTGAGGATGTGGGTGCCGCGACGAACACCGCCATCACAGATGATGTCCAGGTCATCGCCAACCGCGTCCGCCATTTCGCCGATGCAGTCCACCGGCGCCGGGGCGGTATCCAGTTGGCGACCGCCGTGGTTGGAAACCATGATGCCCCTGGCGCCGATGTCACGGGCGTGCCGGGCGTCTTCTACCGTCTGCAGGCCCTTGATCACCATCGGCCCGTCCCACAGGTCTACGAGCCACTCGGCGTCTTTCCAGGTCACCGTGCGGTCGAACTGGCTGTTGACGTAGTCGATCAGGCCCATGGCGCCCTGGCCGAGCGCATCCACCCGGTGCGCCACGTTGGCCAACTGGAAGTCCGAGTTGCGCAACAGGTTCAATGTCCAGCGCGGATGGGTGGCAAAGCTCAGCAGGGTGGCCATGCGAAGCCTTGGTGGCATTTGCATGCCGTACTTGATTTCACGTTCGCGGTTACCGGCCACGGGCACGTCAACCGTGAGGCACATCGCCTCGAAACCGGCAGCCTTGCAGCGCGTTACAAACTCGCGGGTTAACTCGCGATCCTTGAGGATGTAGATCTGGAACATCTTTGGGGCAGAGGTCACTTCGGCAATATCTTCCAGGCTGGTGGTGCCAAGCGTGGACAGGCCGTAGAAGGTGCCGAAAGCCTCGGCGGCGCGCGCGGCGCCAATCTCTTTTTCGTGGTGAAACAGGCGCGACATGCCGGTGGGCGACAGGAAAAACGGAACCTCGATGCGCTGCCCCAGCAAGGTGGTGGAGGTATCAATACTGTCGATATCGCGCAGATAGCTGGGCAGCAGTTCGTAGCGATCGAAAGACGAGGTGTTCCAATCGAGCGTTCGCTCGTCATCGGCGCCGCCATCGATGTAGTGAAACATCGAAGCCGGCAGCCGTTTCTTCGCCAGCCTCCGCAAGTCTGCAATGTTCTGGCATCGGTCCAGTTTTGCGCTCATCTAAATTGGTCTCCCCCGTTTGCAAATGAAGTTCCGGTACAATTCCAAGGCTATTCCCGCGAATAACCCGAGGATTCTAAATGATATCCCGCAATCTGCTCGCGAGCGCCCTGCTCGCCCTGGTTCTGTTTGCCCTGGCGCCGAGCGCCATGGCCGATTCCACCCTGCTGCTTCGCCAGCCCGCCCTCAGCGCCAACCACCTGGCATTCGTTTATGCCGGAGACCTGTGGATCGCGCAGCCGGATGGCTCCAGCCCGAGGCGACTGACGTCACACCCGGCAGATGAAAGCGGGCCGGTATTTTCGCCCGACGGCCAGTGGATTGCTTACACAGCGGATTATGAGCGCAACGTTGATGTCTACATCATTCCCGTGGAAGGCGGACAACCAAAACGCCTGACCTGGCACCCGGAAGCCGATATCGCGCTTGACTGGTCTGCAGATGGCAGCGAGGTTGCACTGGTTTCATACCGTGAAACGGACCATGGGCGTTCGGGACAGCTTTACCACGTATCCGTGGAGGGCGGCCTGCCCCGGAAGCAGATGGAAGCACGTGTATACCGCGGCACTTACAGCGACGATGGCCAGTTTGCTTACATTCCCTTCGGCTCCGGCTACAACGGGCTGTTTGGCGGCACCGCAGGCTGGAAGGGGTATCGCGGCGGAACCACCCCGGCGGTTAACGTGATGAATGCCGACCGCGACGAGGTGTTCACCATCCCCGGCGCGGAGGCCACCAATTTCAACACCCTGTGGCTGGGCAACCAGTTGTACTTCCTGTCTGACCGCGAGGATCGCAATTTCCAGCTGTTCCGCTTTGACGCAGGCTCGCAGGCTATTGAACAGATCACCAACGAGTCTGGCTGGGACATTCGCGCGGCCGGCGGCCACGGCAACACCGTGGTGTACGAGGTTGGCGGCAAGCTCAAAAGTCTTGATGTGAATTCGGGCAACGTCACCGAGCTCTCGATTGATATCGCTCCCGACCTGCCGGAGCGCCGCCCGCAGTGGAAGAATGCCGCGGATACGATTACCGCAGCGCAGATCTCGCGCACCGGAAAACGCGCTGTGCTTACCGCGCGCGGTGAAGTCTTTACCGTACCGGTGTCTGACGGCTCGACCCGCAACCTGAGCAATACCGGCACCCGCCGCGAATACAGCGCCCTGTGGTCACCCGATGGCCAGCAGCTGGCGTGGATCTCAGAAACCGGCGAAGGCACCAGCCGCGGCCAGGAAGTGGTGATCAGCGACCAGGCCGGCAACGTCAACGCGCGCCATGCGCTGGGCACCAGTTTTTACGAACTGCTGGCGTGGAGCGCCGGTGATACGCCGCGCCTGGTCTACCAGGACAATCACCTGGGCCTGCATGTACTCAACCTGGAGAACGGCCGCAGCGCGCAGGTTGCCACCCAGCAGCGCCGCGACCAGGTGGACGTTGCGATCTCACCCGACGGAAGCTGGCTGGCGTACACCATGGAGCAAGCCAACTACCACCGCGACCTGATGCTGCTGGAACTGGGCACCAGCAACCGCGTGCGGGTCAGCGACGGACTGGCCGACGCCGCCTCGCCGGCCTTCAGCCCGGACGGCAAGTACCTGTTCTTTGCCGCATCCACCAATTCCGGCCCGATCCAGGTGGGCCTCAACATGACCAGCCAGGAACGTCCGTTCCGCGCCGGGCTTTACGCCGCCGTACTGTCATCGGATGGCGACTCACCGCTCAAGCCCAAGAGCGGCGATGAAGAAGCACCCGCAGCGGAAAACGGCGAGTCTGATGATGAATCTGGCGAAGAAGAATCCGTAACCACCCGCGTTGACACCGATGGCTTGTCAAACCGCATCGTTGCCCTGCCGGTTGCCGAGGATAACTATGGCAGCCTGGGGGTTGGCGAAGACGGTAGCCTGTTTTACATCAGCTACATCCAGGCCGGTGAAAGCGTGGAGCCGCCGGGCAGCAACCCCGCCAGTGACAACACCCTGATGCGCTTCAGCTTCGACGACAAGGAAGCTTCCACGGTGCTCGGTGGCGTGAATGACTTCGCCATCAGCAGCGATGGCGCGCACATGATCATCCAGAAAGCCGATGGCTCACTGGCCACCGCTGAGATTGCCGATGACCTGTCGCCCGAGCCTCTGGACCTGGGCGGTGTGCGCGTGTTCGTAGATCCAGCCGAAGAATGGGCGCAGATCTTCGATGAAGCCTGGCGCATGGAGCGCGAATACTTCTACGCCGAGAACATGCATGGCCTCGACTGGGAGGCGATGTATGCCAAGTATCGCCCGCTGCTGCCCCACGCCGGGCGCCGCGAAGATGTAAACGCGCTATTGGTGGAAATGATTGCCGAGATGATGGCTGGGCATAACCGCGTGGGCGGCGGCGACCGCTACCGTGACCCGGCGGTTGGTGTCGGCCTGCTTGGCGCCAACCTGGAAATTGATGACGGCCACTACCGCATCGCCAGGGTGTACAGCGGTGAGTCCTGGAATCCGTTCCTGGCCGCGCCATTGGCGCAACCGGGCAGTGAGGCCCACGCCGGTGAGTACATCCTGGCCGTCAACGGTCAGGAAATTGACGCCACCGACAACATTTTCGCCCACTTGCAAGGCACCAACGGTGAGCAGGTTACCCTGCGCGTCGGCCCCGAGGCGGATGGCGACAATGCCCGCGATATTATCATCACCCCAACCGACGATGAAGGCCAGATCCGCCTGTGGAACTGGATTGAAACCAACCGCCAGCGGGTGAGCGAAGCCACTGATGGCCGGGTGGGCTACATCTACCTGCCCAACACGGCGGGCGCCGGTTACACTTTCTTCAACCGGATGTTCTTCCCGCAAGTGGACAAGCAGGCGCTGATCATCGACGAGCGCTCCAACGGCGGCGGCCAGGCAGCCAACTACATCATCGATGTGCTCAGCCGCAAGCACCTGTCCGGGTGGAAAGACCGCGACGGCCTGGTGTTCAACACGCCGGCCGGCGCCATGCACGGTCCCATGCTGATGATGATTGACCAGGATGCAGGCTCCGGCGGCGACTACCTGCCCCACACCTTCCGCTACGCGGGCATCGGCAAACTGCTGGGCACGCGCACCTGGGGCGGGCTGATTGGCATTTACGCCAACCCCAACCTGATGGACGGCGGCGTGGTCACGGTGCCCTTCTTCCGCTTCTTCGAGCCAGACGGCAGCTGGAGCGTGGAGAACGAGGGCGTGGCCCCGGATATCGAGGTCGGCCTCGACCCGATTGCCACCAACCAGGGCGAAGACAGCCAGCTGGAAGCAGCGATCAGCGAAATCCTGCTGCAGCTTGAAAACCACCAGAATGAAGTGATGACTGAAGCGCCGCCGGTTCCGACCGAACTGGGCGAGTAAGGAGATTGTTATGAGCCGCTGGCTTGGATTTGAAGGAAAAACGGTGTTCGTCATGGGCGGCACCAGTGGCATCAACCTGGGCATCGCCGAGGCGTTTGCCGAGCAAGGCGCCAACCTGATGGTGGCAAGCCGCTCGCAGGAAAAAGTCGACGCCGCGGTTGAGAAACTGGCTGCCTTCGGCCACCAGGCGTTCGGCTTTTCGGCCGACGCCAGGGATGTCGAGGCCATCGAGGCGGGTCTCAAGAGCCAGGCCGAGCACTTTGAAAGCATCGACGTGATGATCGTGGGCCAGGCAGGCAACTTCCCGGCCCCGGCGCTGGCCATGTCGGCCAACGCCTTCAAATCGGTGGTGGATATCGACCTGCTGGGCACCTTCAACACCGTGAAAGCCGCCAGCCCCTACTTCGCCAAGGGCGACATGCGCCTGATTGCCATTTCCGCGCCACAGTCGATTCTGCCGATGCCGATGCAGGCCCATGTCTGCGCCGCCAAGGCAGGCGTCGACATGCTCACGCGCGTGCTGGCGATGGAACTGGGCCACCAGGGGGTGCGCTGCAACGGAATTATTCCGGGGCCAATCGACGACACCGAGGGCATGGCGCGCCTGGCACCCAGCGAAGAGGCACGCGAACACTGCCGTCGCTCGGTACCGCTGGAACGCCTGGGCACCAAGCGCGACATAGCCAACTGCGCGATGTTCCTGGCCTCGCCGCTGGCCGACTACATCTCCGGGGCAATTATCCCGGTGGATGGCGGCTGGTCTTTGGGCGGCGCAGCGCTGGCAGCGTTGGGTGCCGGGCGATAGGGGCCGCGGCAGGGGTGCTCCCCTCGCGACACGCATAAACCCGTCCATGGGGCTCTTAAATTACGTCCTGTAATTTAAGGTCGCGAGTGAAGCACCCCATGTCCGCGGCCATGGGCCTGGTGCCGTCCCGAAAGGCACGGCCAGAAGCCACCACCTAGTCTTGTTTGAAAACTTTGCCGCCCTTCATCACGAAGTCGACATCCAGCAACTCTTCGATGTCTTCCAGCGGGCTGCCGTCCAGGGCAATGATGTCGGCGTACTTGCCGGCTTCCAGGGTGCCCAGTGAATCGGACATGTCGATCAGGTCGGCCGAGTTGATGGTGGCCGACACCAGGATATCCTCGTTGCTCATGCCCGCTTCAGCCATCAGCACCGCTTCCTGGGCATTCTCGCCGTGCGGTGACACGCCGCTGTCGGTGCCGTAGGCCACCTTCACTCCGGCCGCCTGGGCCTTGGCGAAATTGCCCTGCATATCGGCGCCAACCTTGATCGCCTTCTGGCGGGAGTTCTCGGAAAGCACCGTGGTGTTCTTGGCCATTTCGACCACGGTGGCGCCGGCCAGCAAGGTGGGCACCAGGTAGGCGCCGGTTTCCTTGAATAACTTGATGCTGGTCTCGTCGGAATAGGAGCCGTGCTCGATGCTGGCCACGCCAGCGCGCAGCGCGGCGTTGATGCCCTCGGTTCCGTGGGCGTGGGCGGCTACTTTGCGCCCCATGGCTGCGGCGGCATCGACGATTTCCACCAGCTCGTCATCGCTCATCTGCTGGGCGGTGCCGGTGTTGTTGTCGGTCATCACCCCGCCGGTAGAGGCGATCTTGATCAGGTCGGCGCCGTACTTGATCATGTGGCGGGCCGCGCGACGGCAATCGTAAGGGCCATCGCAGATGGTCTCGTCGGTGGCCAGCTCCATCCACTCGGGACGCAGGCCGGAGACATCCGCATGACCGCCGGTGACGCCAACCCCGCCCGCCGCGATAATGCGCGGGCCATCGATCCAGCCCTCGTTGATGCCGTCACGAACCGCGTACATTTCCTCACCGCTGTTACCCACGTCACGCAAGGTGGTGAAACCCGCCATCATGGTTTTCATGGCGTAGTGAATGCTGCGGACCTGGCCATCCGCGGCGGACAGCTTCAAACGGTCGCGGGAACTGCCCGCGCCCAGTTCACCCTGCAGGTGAACATGCATATCCATCAGTCCCGGCATGACAAAATGGTCACTCAAATCGACCAGCTCGGCTTCTTCACCAAACTCTGCCGGGTCGACATAACCGTTACGAACTTCAGTGATACGATCTCCTTCGATCACGATGGTACGCTCCTGCTGCGGGCGCTCACCGGGCACCGCCAGCAGCGTGCCAGCGTGAATGACCTTGACCGGCTCCGCCATAGCGGGTAGTACAAAGAGGGAAAGGGCTGCAGCGCAAATCTGAGTTCTTGTTGTCACGGAGAATCCTTCGGAATGCCAAAAAAAGAAGATGATATCAGGGATGAGAAGGCCAGCGGGCAGGTGAGCTGGCTACAGCCCTGGCTCAACTGGCGCGGTTTTCGATTCTGGCTGGTGGTGGCCTTGGCGGCCTACACACTTTTCGGTTTTTTTGGCTTGCCGCGGGTATTGGACTCGCAGATCACCAAAACCATTGAAGCCAGCGGGCGCACGGTAAGCATCGAAGAGATCAAGACCAACCCGTTCGTGCTGAGCGTCGAGGTCAATGGGCTGGAAATCCGTGATGCGGACGGGATTGCCTTGATCCGGTTCGACCAGTTTTTCACTAACCTGCAATTAAGCTCCGTGTTCCGCTGGGCCTGGACGCTGCGCGAATTCCGCCTCTCCGGACTGCACCTTGAGGAAGAGCGTTTTGACGACGAGAACACCCGATTCCTGCGGTTTGCCAATGAGCTGCAACAACCCGAGAACGAGATTGATGAGCAGGACAGCGCGCCGGTCCGGCTGGTGATCCAATCGTTCGAGCTGAAAGAGGGAAGCATCGGTTTCACCGACCAGACAGCCGGCGGTTTCCACGGCGAATTCGGCCCGGTGAGCATCAGCGCGATGGACTTGCGCACCCTGCCCGACCACGCCGGTAACAAGTCGGTTTCCATTGCCACGCCCTCCGGCGGGGTGATCTCCTGGCAGGGCGACCTCAGCCTGTTTCCGCTGGCCTCCAAGGGTCACCTGACTGTCAGCGGCAAAGGCTTGCCGGCGGCGCTGCGATACGCCGATCATTTCCTGCCCGTGTCGATTGCCGGTGAACAAGTGGACATCGCCTTCGATTACCAGTTGGCCAATGGCAGCGAAGGACTGACCTTTTCGGCAGATAACTGGAGCACAAAGACCGGCGCAATCCAGGTTCGAATGGACAACGCAGACGCGCCGTTCCTGACCCTCGACAGCATAGAGCTTGCGGACGGAAAACTGCGCTGGCCCGAGCAGTTCGTCCAGGCGGGCTCGCTGGCAGTGAACGGCCTTGAGCTTGACACCTGGCTGGACGAGCAAGGCGCGCTCAAGCTGCTGGAAGCGCTGCCCGCCGATAGCCCGACCGAGAAAGATCTCGACGGCGCCACCCCCTGGACTATCAACCTGGACCGTTTCGACCTGACCGGCGCCCGTGTCCGGTTCGAGGACCGCCAGCCGGCCCAGCCAGGCTCGTTTCAGCTTGAAAACATTGCCGCCACCCTGCGCGACTTCAGCCTGGAAGAAAGCGCCCAGCTACCCACAGAACTCAGTTTCAACCTGGCCAGCGGCGGCGATTTTTCCTATGCGGGCGCACTAACCCTGTTCCCTCAATTCGCTACTTCCGGGCGTGCCGACGTGCAGGCCCTGGCATTGACGGTTGTCCAGCCCTGGCTGGCGCAGCACCTGAATGTCGAACTGCAGACCGGCCTGGCAACCCTGGGTGCAGACCTGGAGTTTGGGCCTGGGTCTCTGTCTGCCCAGGGCACCCTGGCGGTACGCGAACTCACGATGCAGGACACGCTGCGCACCCAAAGCCTGGCTGCCCTTCGCGCACTTGACATCGAGCGATTTGAGTTTGACAGCAACGCCGCAAGCATCCGAACTTCACCGCTAGTGCTGACCGGCGCCTACGGCCGCATCCATATTTTTGACGACCTCACCACAAACCTGGACGGGCTGCTCATCGCGCCTGCGGAACAAGGAGGCACTGCTCCAGCACCGACCGGTGACGCCGACCCTGGCTTCTCGATTACCGTCGCAGGAATCGAAGTGAACGACGGTTCCATGGATTTCGCCGACGACTCGCTGCCCCTGCCCTTCAGCACCGCCATCGGCTCAATGAACGGGTCCATTTCCACGTTGGCCACTGACAGCTCCGAGCCCTCGACGGTTAATTTGCAGGGCCGCGTAAATGAGTTTGGCGAAGCGCGCGTCGAGGGGGCGCTAAACCCCTGGGACTTCAGCCACAACTCCGAAATCTCGATGATTTTCCGCAACCTTGAGATGGCCAACCTCACGCCCTACACCATCCAGTACGCCGGCTACGCCATCGAAAGCGGCCGTCTCGACCTGGACCTGGGTTACACGCTGCAAGCGCGCAAGCTGGAGGGTGACAACAACATAGTCATCCGTGAACTGGAACTGGGCGACAAGGTAGAGCACCCCGACGCGGTCAGCCTTCCGTTGAAACTGGCGGTTGCGCTGCTCAAGGACTCCGAAGGCGTGATCGACGTCGACCTGCCCATCAGCGGCGACCTGGATGACCCGACCTTCAAGGTTTCGGGCATTGTCTGGCAGGCCATCAAGAACCTGCTGGTGAAAGTGGTCTCTGCCCCCTTCCGCCTGCTGGGCAACCTGGTCGGGGTGGATTCCGAGGACTTTGGAACCATGGAATTCCAGCCAGGCAGCGCGTTGGTTTCGCCACCCGACCAGGAGAAGCTATTGAAACTGGCCGAGGCCATGCAGCAGCGCCCGGAACTGGCACTGGTGGTTTCCGGGGTTTACGCCGAGGCCAGCGATCGCCCCGCGCTGCAAGCCCAGGCCCTGGCCACGAAGCTGGAGGAGCGCAAGGGCCAGTTGCTGGAGTCGGGGGAGGCGGATGTCATTGATGCCGACCGCCCGGCGCTGGAGTCTTTATTCGTCGAGCGCTTCCCCGATGTCACGCTGGAGAGCGTGCAGGCCGAACATTCCAGCGTTCCAGCCGGGGAGGAAGGTGAGGCTCCCG
The DNA here is from genome assembly GCA_030428105.1 of Gammaproteobacteria bacterium. Classification (GTDB taxonomy): domain Bacteria; phylum Pseudomonadota; class Gammaproteobacteria; order Xanthomonadales; family SZUA-36; genus JAUIBE01. The sequence goes on along the minus strand of JAUIBE010000027.1, from coordinate 11,693 downwards.
TATTGGATGCTCCCGCATACGTGGCGGCGTTGCGCCAGCGGTTGGTGGAGGCGCAGCCCATCGGCGAGCCTCAACTGCAGGAACTGGCGCGGGCGCGGGCGGAAGCGGTCCTTCAGGCCCTGGAAGGGCCCGAAGGAGAGCGTACGTTGGCCGTTTCCAATTCCGGAGAGGTCAAGGAAACCCAGGCAGAGGGCGGCGCGGTTCCACTGGAACTGGCGGTTGAAGCAGGCGAAGGCTAGGCCCACTCGCGGCCTGAAGGCCGCTCCTACAAGGTAAGGAGCGACGTTTACGTCACGACCTATTCGTCGTTAAACGAGCCGCCGCTCTCGGCCAGGTTTTCGAGGTAAGGCGCCGGATCCCAGTAGCCGAACTCGTTACCCAGGCTCTCGCGATATTGGCAAATCTGGTCATACACCGCTTTCACACCCACCATGTCGGCGTACTTCATCGGCCCACCGCGGTACGGCGGGAAGCCGTAACCGTAGACCCACACCACGTCGATATCGCTGGCGCGAATGGCAATACCCTCGTCCAGGATCTGGGCGCCGATGTTGATCATCGGGTACAGGCAACGGCTGACGATTTCGTCGGCGTCAATCGTACGCTGCTCAATGCCCAGGCGGGCTGCCTCTTCGCGAACCATCGCTTCGATGGCCGGGTCGGGCGTACCGACACGCGCACCATCCTCGTAGAGGTAGTACCCGGCGCCTGATTTCTGTCCCAGGCGGCCCATCTCGACGATGCGCTCTGAGATCACACCCTGGCGCGGGTCATTGGGCAGCGTGCCAGCCAGCTCGCGCTCCTTGCGAATTTTCACGCCCACGTCCACGCCGGCCAGGTCGGCCATGGCGAACGGTCCCATGGGCATGCCGAAGTCGTACATCGCCTTGTCGATCTGCTCCACGCGCGCGCCTTCCAGCAACATCAGGGTGGCCTCGCGACGGTAGCCTTCCAGCATGCGGTTGCCGATAAAGCCGTAACAAACGCCGCTGACCACGCCCACTTTGCCAATCATCTTGGAGAGCTTCATCACCGTGGCCAGCGCATCGGGCGCGGTCTTCTTGGCGCGCACGATTTCCAGCAGTTTCATGATGTTGGCCGGGCTGAAGAAGTGCATGCCCAGCACGTCCTCGGGGCGGCTGGTGGCCTCGGCGATCTCGTCCACGTCCAGGGTTGACGTGTTGGTTGCCAGGATGGCGCCAGGCTTGCACACGGCATCCAGCCTGCTGAAGATTTCCTTCTTCAGCGCCATGTTTTCAAACACCGCCTCGATCACCAGGTCGGCGTCGGCCAGGGCGGCGTAATCGGTGGTCGGGGTAAACAGGCCCATCAACTGCTCGAGCTGCTCTTCGGTGATGCGGCCCTTCTTGATGCCGCGCGCGTAGTTGGCGCGCACCACGCCCAGGCCACGCTCGATCGCGGCTTCATCGACATCCACCATGTACACCGGGATGCCCTTGCTGGCGAAGTTCATGGCAATGCCGCCACCCATGGTGCCGGAACCAATCACCGCCACTTTCTTGATGTCGCGCAGGGCGACATCTTTGGGCAGGTCAGGAATCTTGGAAGCGGCGCGCTCGGCAAAGAAGATATGCCTCTGGCCGGCTGATTCGGGTGAGTTGATGCACTCCATGAAGCGATCGCGCTCAAAATCGCGACCCTCGCGGTAAGGCAGGTTCACCGCCGCTTCAACGCACTTGATGATCTGCTCGGGGGCAAAATAGCCGCGCGACTTCCTGGCAATTGAAGCGCGCACCTGGTCGAAGTAGCCCTCGGGCACGCTGGCCGGGTCAATCACGATGTCGCCGGCGTATTTCTGCTCAGCGCCGGAAGCCAACAGCTCCTCGGCAAACGCCACGGCGGCGTCAACCAGGTTGTCCTGGGCAATCTTGTCGATGGCGCCCATTTCGGCCGCTTTTGGCGCGGTAATCATTTTGCCGCTGAGCATTGCTTCCAGCGCTGGAGCCACGCCAACCAGGCGCGGCAGCAGTTGCGTACCACCGGCGCCAGGCAACAAGCCCAGGTGCACCTCGGGAAGGCCAACCCGTGCGCTGTCCAGCGCAATGCGGTAGTTGCAGGCCATTGCCGTTTCCAGGCCACCGCCCAGCGCGGTCCCATGAATGGCGGCCACCGAAAGCTTGCTGCTGCGCTCGATGGTTTCCAGCATTTCGTGCAGGGTTGGACCAGGAATTTCTTTTCCAAACTCGGAGATATCCGCACCGGCGATAAACGTACGCCCGGCGCAGCACAGCACGGCAGCTCTCACTCCATCCTGCCCTTCCAGCCCCTCAAAGGCGTCGATCACGCCTTCGCGCACTGCCTTTGAAATGGCGTTTACTGGCGGGGAATCGATGGTCACAACGGCGACATCGCCGCGAATATCCGTGCTGACTACTGAACTCATGGCCTTAACAATCCTTTTTGAATAATCCTGCTAGAACGTCAATACGATTTTGCCCAGCGCTTTGCGTTGCGCCAGGGCCGAGAATGCTTCCTTGAACTGCTCAAGGGGGTACGAAGCGGAAACGCGCGGGGTGAGTTTACCCTCGCCGATCAGGGCTTCCAACTCCATCATGTTCCGGACCGATTCACGCGGGTTTCGCGCCGCCCAATCGCCCCAATAAACGCCGATGACACTGGCCTCTTTGAGCAGCATCAGGTTGGCCGGAAAGGCGGGAATGTCGCCGCTGGCGAAGCCGATCACCAGCAGGCGCCCCTGCCAGGCCAGCGCGCCCAGGGCTTGCTTTGCCAGGTCGCCACCGACCGGGTCGTAAACGAGGTCTGCGCCCTTGCCATCGGTGAGGGCGCGCACGCTTTCCTTGAGCGGCTGCTCGGAGTAATTGATGGTTTCATCAGCGCCAAATTCGCGCGCGAAGTCCAGTTTTTCTTCGCTACTGGCGGCGGCAATCACGCGACCACCCATGGCCTTGGCAATTTCCACAGCAGTGCTGCCCACACCGCCGGCTGCGCCCAGTACCAACACATTCTGGCCAGGCTCGATCGGGCCGCTCTGGCGAAACGCGTGGTAGCTGGTGGCGTAGGTAATGGCGTAGCCTGCGCCCTCCTCGAAGCCCAATGCCCCGGGCAACGGCATGACGCGAGTCGCATCCACTACACACTGGCTAGCGAACGCGCCTGTTTGGGTAGTAAAAATGACCCGGTCGCCCACGGCAATGCGATCAACGCCCTCGCCTACCGCACTGACCACGCCCGCACCCTCAATACCGGGAATGAAGGGCGGTTCACTGCGCACCTGGTACTTGCCGGCAATGCTCAGCAGGTCGGGGAAGTTGATGCCGGCAGCGCGGACATCCACGCGCACCTGGCTCGGACCGGGTTCGGGTGAATCCCACTCCTCGATGACCAGGTCATCGGCCGGGCCGTACTGTTTGCAAACCAGCGCTCGCATCATGGGGCAAACCTCACAGACAAAAACGGCGCCTTGCGGCGCCGTTTCAATTTTACTACCTGTTGGATCAGGCCTCGGCCTCTTCTGCAACCGCCTTCATGCTCAGGCGGATGCGGCCCTGCTTGTCGACTTCAAGCACCTTGACCTTGACCATGTCGCCTTCCTTGACCACGTCGGTGACATTCTCAACACGCTCATCGGAAAGCTGCGAGATGTGCACCAGGCCGTCGCGGCCCGGGGTCAGGGAAACAAAGGCGCCGAAGTTCATGATCTTGATGACCTTGCCTTCGAAGATCTGGCCCGGCTCGATATCGGCAGTGATCTGCTCGATGCGCTTGCGCGCTTCGTCGCCAGCCGCCTTGTCGACAGAACCGATGGTGACGGTACCGTCATCCTGGATGTCGATGGTGGCGCCGGTTTCCTCGGTAATGCTGCGGATGGTGACACCGCCCTTACCGATCACGTCGCGGATCTTGTCGGGGTGAATCTTGATGGTCATCAGGCGCGGAGCAAACTCGCTCATCTCGGCGCGGGTCTCGGAAATGACCTTGTTCATTTCGCCAAGGATGAAGTTGCGTCCCTGGTTGGCCTGGGCCAGCGCGATGCGCATGATTTCCTCGTTGATGCCCTCGATCTTGATGTCCATCTGCAGCGCGGTCACGCCATCGGCGGTACCGGCTACCTTGAAGTCCATGTCGCCGAGGTGGTCTTCATCACCCAGGATGTCGGAAAGCACCGCGAAGCGGTCGCCTTCCTTGATCAGGCCCATGGCGATACCAGCGACAGGCGCCTTCAGGGGCACACCGGCATCCATCATGGACAGCGAGGAACCACACACTGAAGCCATCGAGGAAGAACCGTTGGACTCGGTGATTTCTGAAACCACGCGGATCACGTAGGGGAAATCTTCCTGGCTGGGAAGCACTGCGGTAATACCGCGGCGCGCCAGGCGACCGTGGCCGATTTCGCGGCGCTTGGGTCCACCGGCAAAACCGGTTTCACCCACGCAGAAGTGCGGGAAGTTGTAGTGCAGCATGAACGGGTCTTTGTACTCGCCCGTCACCGCGTCGATGATCTGGGCATCACGGGTGGTGCCCAGCGTGGTGGTCACAATCGCCTGCGTTTCACCGCGGGTGAACAGTGCAGAACCGTGCGTGCGCGGCAGCATGCCCACTTCGACAGAAATATCGCGAACGGTAGTCAGGTCACGGCCGTCGATACGCGGGTTGCCGGAAAGAATGTGGTCGCGAACCAGGAATTTTTCCAGCTTGTGGAAGTACTCCGAGACTTCACCGGCGCTCGGTGCGTTCTCGTCTTCCTCGTCGCACAGCGAGTCGATGACGGCGTTCTTCACCTCGTCAATGGCGTCGCGGCGCTGCATCTTGTCTGCAATGGCGTAAGCGGCAACCAGGCCGTCTTTGGCGGCCGCTTCAACCTTGCCCTTCAGATCTGCATTCTCTTCAGGAGCCTGCCAGTCCCACTTCTCGGCGCCAGCTTCTGCAACCAGCTCGTTGATGGCCTTGATGGCTTCCTGCATGGCTTCGTGACCAAAGGTCACCGCGCCCAGCATGACGTCTTCCGGCAGCAGGTCGGCTTCTGACTCCACCATCAATACGGCTTTTTCGGTGCCGGCAACAACCAGCTCAAGCTTGGATTCTTCCAACTGGCTGGCGGTGGGGTTCAGAACGTACTCGCCGTTGATGTAACCCACCTTGGCCGCGCCGATCGGGCCGCGAAACGGCATGCCGCTGAGCGCAAGCGCCGCAGAGGTGCCGATCAGGGCCGGAATGTCACCGTCGACTTCCGGGTTGGAAGACATCAGGTTGGCGGTAATCTGGACTTCGTTGAGGAAACCCTTGGGGAACAGCGGGCGGATGGGACGGTCGATCAGGCGGCAGGTCAGGACTTCTTTCTCAGTCGGACGACCTTCGCGCTTGAAGAAACCGCCGGGAATGCGGCCGGCTGCGTAGAACTTCTCCTGGTAGTTGACCGTCAGCGGAAAGAAGGACTGGCCAGGGTTGGCCTCCTTGCGTCCCACCGCGGCGACCATGACCACGGTATCGGCCATCTTGACCATGACCGTGGCGTTCGCCTGGCGGGCGATCTGGCCGGTTTCCAGGGTTACGGTGTGATCACCGTATTGAAAGGTTTTGGTAATTTTCTGCACTTCGCGATTCCTGCGTTGTGGGGCCGATTAGCCCGTGAATTTAATTCCGTATATACGCAAACCCCCCGGTAGATACGTGTTCCACCAGAGGGTTTACAAAGACTCGACGCAGAGGTTTAGCGGCGCAAACCAAGACGACTGATCAGGTCGCGGTACCGCTCGATATCTTTTTTCTTCAGATAATCGAGCAGGCTGCGACGCTGGTTCACCATGCGCAGCAAACCGCGGCGCGAATGGTGGTCGCCCTTATGGGACTTGAAGTGGTCCGAGAGGTGCTGAATACGCGAGGTCAGCAGGGCTACCTGTACTTCCGGTGAGCCGGTGTCGTTCTCTGAACGGGCGTATTCGCTTACGATTTTGCTTTTTGCTTCTGCATCAAAAGACATGGTTCCTTCTCCATGACTAGAGCCGCGAAGCCTTTGTAAAAACCCCTGTTTCTGCAGGCTCGACCGGTTTCGCACCGGGCTGGTTTTTGCAAAGCCTTCGTGGCCCCAAGTTTGTAACTGGGTTCTGACCCTGAACTGCTGGACGGGTCAAAAATAAAGCGCGCAAGTATAACGCCAAATTACTGACACAACAACCAATTTGCGCCTGGGGTCCCCACCCTTTGTAGAGGCACCTGCCGCTCAAGTACACGCAAACGCTGCAAGGCGTGGTTGGGGACATCCTTTCAAAACCGTATGAAACAGGACGTTTCAGAACGAGCCCCCAGGGAAGGGTTTACGGCGGGTTTTGAAAGGATGTACCCAAGCGCGCCTCTACGACCTGGTGAGACATAGGTCCAAACCAGTCCATCGCAAAGGAGAGGGTTGTACCTATCCAAAACACGCATAAATACATCCCTGTAGCTCTTAAATGACGTCCTGTCATTTAAGGTTTCGGATAGGTACAACCCTCTCCTTTGTGGGCAACGTCTAAGCCAGGAATAAACGCTTGGGGTGCGTCTGGCCGTCACCCTTGACTTCGCCGATACCCAAAACCTTGTCTTCCGGCCCATAAACCCGCACCAGGCCCTCTTCCTGGCCATCGATGATCACCGGGTTGCCGTTGCAAAAGCGGGCCGCTTGCCCCTCGGTGATATCAGCACGCGGCCAGCCAACCAGGCCAGCATCTATGGGCAGCAGCGTTTGCAGTTGAGACTCGGAGTCACGCAGCTCGGCCAACTGGTCAGTGGAGACCATCTGCTGCTCGGTAAAAGGAGAAACAGCAAGGCGACGCAGGGATACCAGGTGTGCGCAGGTGCCCAGCGATTTGGCGATGTCTTCTGCCAGGGTGCGCACGTAGGTGCCCTTGGAACAGCGCACGCTGAAAGTAAGGCGCGGCGAATCCCAGTTTTCCAGGGCCAGTTCGTGAATGGTGACCTGGCGCGGCTCCCGATCCACTTCCTTGCCTTCGCGGGCCAGCTTGTACAGCGGTTGGCCATCGCGCTTGAGCGCCGAATACATCGGTGGGACCTGCTGAATATCACCCACGAACCTGGCCAGGGCCGCTTCAACGGCGGCGTTGTCCAGGTCGGGAACAGGCGCGTTGGCAGAGACTTTACCCTCGGTGTCACCGGTTTCGGTGGCCACGCCCAGCAGCGCGGTGGCGCGGTAGGTTTTGTCGGCATCCAGCATGAAGCCCGCGGTCTTGGTGGCTTCGCCGAAACAGACTGGCAGCATGCCGGTTGCAAACGGATCGAGGTTGCCGGTATGGCCGGCCTTGCGGGCGGAAAACAGGCGCTTGACGTCCTGCAGGGCCTGGTTGGAAGAACGGCCCGCCGGTTTGTCCAGCAACAGGATGCCGTGGATATCCAGGCCTTTGCGGTTACGCGGCATCAGGACTCTTCGTCGGGCTCCGCCCCGCGATCGGCGGCGCGGGCGGTGGCGATCAGCTCATCCATGCGCGCGCCGGTTTCCACCGAGGCATCGTGCAGGAAGTGAAGCTCAGGCACCGCGCGGATGCGCATCTCCTGGCCCAGGCGGCGACGCAGGTAACCGGCTGCGCGGTTCAGCGCGGCCAGGCTTTCAGCAGCCTTGTCTTCTTCAAAGACGGTTACGTAGACCTTGGCGTGAGCCAGGTCACGCGTGACCTCGACATCCGAGATGCTTACAAAACCGACGCCGGGGTCCTTGACCTCGAGCTGGACGAGCTGCGCCAACTCGCGGCGCAATTGCCCGCCGACGCGCTCAGAGCGGTTGAACTCCCTTGGCATCTAGTTTCACCTACAGGGTGCGAGCCACTTCGATGCGCTCGAAGCACTCGATGTGGTCGCCTTCGCGGACGTCGTTGTACTGCTTCACGCCGATACCGCACTCGGTGCCGGCCTGCACTTCGCGGACGTCATCCTTGAAGCGGCGTAGCGACTCGAGTTCGCCTTCGAAGATCACCACATTGTCACGCAGCACGCGAATCGGGTTGGCGCGCTTGACCACGCCCTCCACCACCAGGCAGCCGGCAATAGCGCCCAGCTTGGACGAGCGGAACACATCCTTGACCTCGGCCAGGCCGACGATCTGCTCCTTGGTCTCGGTGCCCAGCAGCCCTGAAATCGCCTTCTTGACCTCATCGATGGCGTCGTAGATGACGCTGTAGTAGTGCAGGTCGGTCTCGTTTTCCTGGATGGTGCGGCGCGCGGTGGCGTCGGCGCGCACGTTGAAGCCGATGATAATCGCGTTGGAAGTCGCCGCGAGCTGGGCGTCGGAGTCGGTAATTGCGCCCACGCCGGAGCCAATCACGTTAACCGTTACCTCGTCGTTGCTGAGGTTCACCAGCGCATCACGCAGCGCCTCGACACTGCCCTGCACATCGGCGCGGATGATCAGGTTAACGCTGGTCTGCTCTTCCTGCCCCATGTTCTCGAACAGGTTCTGCAGCTTGGCGGCCTGGCGCTGGGCCAGGCGGCCTTCGCGCTCGCGCTCAGTACGCTGTTGCGCCGCTTCGCGGGCTTTGCGCTCGTTGGCAACCGCCATCATTTCGTCGCCGGCTTCCGGAACACCGGAAAGACCCAGCACCACGGCGGGCATCGACGGGCCGGCGGACTCAATCTGCTGGCCATTTTCGTCGAACATGTTCCTGACGCGGCCGTATTCGGAACCGGCCAGCACCATGTCGCCCTTGTTCAGCGTACCTTCCTGCACCAGCAGGGTGGCCACCGGGCCGCGGCCCTTGTCGAGGGTGGATTCGATGACGATACCGCGCGCCTGCTTGTCGGCCACGGCTGCAAGTTCAAGCACTTCGGCCTGCAGCAGGATGGCGTCGAGCAGGTCGGGAACGCCGTCACCGGTCATCGCCGAAACATTGACGAAAATATCCTGGCCGCCCCAGTCTTCAGGAATCACTTCTTCCTTGCTGAGCTCATTCTTCACCCGGTCGATATCGGCCTCGGGCTTGTCGGTCTTGTTGACCGCCACGATGATGGGCACCTCGGCGGCGCGGGCGTGCTGGATGGCTTCCTTGGTCTGCGGCATCACGCCATCGTCGGCGGCCACCACCAGGATCACGATATCGGTGGCCTTTGCGCCGCGGGCGCGCATCGCGGTAAACGCCGCATGGCCCGGGGTATCAAGGAAAGTGATCACACCGCGCGGCGTATCCACGTGGTAGGCGCCGATGTGCTGGGTAATGCCGCCGGCCTCGCCTTCCACCACCTGCGATTTGCGGATGTAGTCGAGTAGCGAGGTCTTGCCGTGGTCGACGTGACCCATCACGGTCACCACCGGCGGACGCGGCCTGGCGTCACCGCCCGTGTCTTCGTCCTGGGCAATCAGCTCTTGCTCGACGTCCTTCTGGGTCGCTGCTCGCGCGCTGTGACCCATCTCCTCCACCACCAGGATGGCGGTGTCCTGATCCAGGCTCTGGTTGATCGTCACCATCATGCCCATCTGCATCATGGTCTTGATGACCTCACCGGCCTTCACCGCCATCAGCTTGGCCAGGTCGGCCACTGAAATGGTTTCCGGCACTTCCACTTCGCGCAGGACCGGCGCGGTTGGGCGCGAGAAGCCGTGCTCGGTGGGACGTGCGGAGCCACTGCGCGTGCGCTTGCCAGGCTTGCGGCGGCGCGCGGCGGCGCCTCCGGCCACGTGCAATTCCTTGCGACCGTAGCGGGTAGCGGGCTTCTTGCTCTTTTCCTGCTCGCGCTTGCGCTGCTGTTCTTCGGCGATCTTGCGGGAGCGCTCTTCCTCGCGGCGGCGCTCGTCTTCTTCGGCCTTGCGGCGCGCTTCCTCTTCGCGGGCCTTTTCTTCGGCCTCGCGACGGGTCTTCTCTTCCTCTTCCTTGCGGGCCTGCTCTTCGGCTTCCTCGCGTGCGCGCTCGGCCTCTTTCTCCTGGCGCACTCTATCCTTGGCTTCCTGGCGCGCCTGCTCTTCAGCGGCACGCTGGGCGCGTGACTCTTCCAGCAGCTTGCGCGCTTCCTCGCGCTCGGCCTCGTCACTAAACTGGTCCTGCACGGCATCGCGCTTGACGTAAGTGCGGCGCTTGCGCACCTCCACATTGACGGTACGGGTAGCCGCGCGCGGGCCGCTGCCCTGCACGCGCAGCTCGCTGACGGATTTGCGCTTCAGCGTCACCTTGGATGGCGCAGTGCTGTCGGACTCACCCTTGCCGTGCGCAGCGCGCAGGTAGGCCAGCAACTTTTTCTTGTCGTCATTGGAGACCGCATCGTCGCCCCCGGCCGCCTCGATTCCGGCGTCATTGAGCTGGGCAATCAACTTGGCCACGTCAATGTGCAGCACGTCGGCCAATTGTGAAACGGTAACTTTTGACATATTCAGACTCCTGTTTGCCCTGGTTCTTTTCGTTTTATTGCGTGGTAGTGATTCAGTTCCCTAATCGGCCAATGCTCAGGCCGCTGAATCCTCCTCGGCGAACCAAGGCGCACGTGCCGCCATGATGAGCGCGGCTGCAGCTTCTTCATCCATATCGCCATCGAATTCCTGCAGCTCATCAATGGACAGTTCGGCCAGGTCTTCCTGGGTGCGAACCCCTTTCTCGGCCAGGCGGAACGCCAGGCGCTCGTCCATTCCTTCAAGAGCCAGCAGGTCTTCGGCCGGGGCGTTCTCGTCCAGCACTTCTTCCTTGGCGATCAGCTGGGTAAGCAGCGCATCGCGGGCCCTGCGGCGAATTTCCTCGACGATTTCCTCGTCGAATTCTTCAATTTCCAGCAGTTCCGATTCGGGCACGTAGGCCACTTCCTCGATGTTGCTGAAACCTTCCTGGACCAGGATGTTGGCGACGTCTTCGCCGACGTCCAGGCGCTCCATGAAGCGCTCGAGAATGGCCTTGGCCTCGTCCTCGCCCTTCTGCTCGGCTTCCTCGATGGTCAGCACGTTCAGTTCCCAGCCGGAAAGCTCACTCGCCAGGCGCACGTTCTGGCCGCCACGGCCGATGGCCTGCGACAGGTTGGACTCTTCAACCGCGATATCCATCACCTGGTTTTCTTCATCAACCACGATAGAGGCCACTTCGGCCGGCGCCATCGCGTTGATCACGAACTGGGCCGGGTTGTCATCCCACAGGATGATGTCGATACGCTCGCCGGCCAGCTCGTTGGAAACGGCCTGGACGCGCGAACCGCGCATGCCCACGCAGGCGCCGATCGGGTCGGTTCGCTTGTCGTTGGAACGCACCGCAATCTTGGCGCGGCGGCCCGGATCGCGCGCGCCGCCCATGATCTGGATCAGGTTCTGGCCAATTTCCGGAACCTCGAGCTCGAACAGCGCAACCAGGAACTCGACGATGGTGCGGCTGGCAAACAGCTGCGGGCCGCGAATCTCGGGTCGAACCTCGTAGAGATAGGCGCGCAGGCGATCGCCCGGACGCACCGTTTCACCGTGAATCATGTGGCGCTGGGCAATAAAGGCCTCGGCGTTACCGCCCAGGTCGAGGTAGACGTTGCCACGTTCGATGCGCTTGACGATGCCAGTGACCAGTTCACCGGCACGCTCCTGGTAGGCTTCCACCACCTGGGCGCGTTCGGCTTCGCGAACACGTTGCACAATCACCTGCTTGGCGGTCTGCGCGGCGATACGGCCAAATTCGGCATTTTCCATCGGCTCTTCGATGAATCCGCCAATCTCGATGTCGGGGTTGATGGACTGCGCTTCTTCCAGCGTCATCACCGCATCGGGGTTCTCG
>JAUIBE010000026.1 GCA_030428105.1 Gammaproteobacteria bacterium | reverse complement strand
GCACGTTGTTTTCAACCAGGTCGTCCACCAGCTTGGGGTCGGGCGGACCAAAGGTCTCGAAATTGCTGCCATCGGCGAGGCGCCCGGTAATCCGGTTGCCGCTCTGGCTGGACTCCACCTTGACCTCTGAAATCTGGCCGTTGCGCACATCGGACAGGAACTGCGAGTAAGCAAGCTGGTCCGGCACCGCGTTGACCGCGGTGAAGTGATTAAAAATGGAAACCAGTACGATTGCGATAATCGCCCAGGTCAGCAGGTTCTTGGCAAGGTCGTTCAAAATTCCGATCCTCTGTGCAAACGGCTGTAATACTTCAGTTTGTGCCTTCGTGAATGCCCTGGGGCAACCTACCCGGCACCTTACCCGGCCAGTCGCCCCCTGGCCAGCAAATAGACTTCGCGGCTTCGCGGCCGCGACGCGTCCGGTTTCTTGATCAGGGCCTTGGAGAAAGCCTCCCGGCACTGGCGAACAAACGCGTCAAATCCTTCCCCCTGGAATACCTTGACCAGCAGATCGCCGCCAGGTTTCAAGTGGGCCATCGCAAAATCCAGCGCCAGTTCTGCCAGGTACATCGCCCGCGCCTGGTCACTGACTGCGACACCACTCATATTGGGGGCCATGTCGGACAACACAAGATCGGCCTGGCGACCCTCCAGGGCGGCCTGCAGGGTCTCAAGCGGCTCGGACTCGGTGAAATCACCTTCGATAAACTCGACGCCGTTGATCGGCTCCATCGGCAGGATATCCAGGGCAATCACCCGTCCGTTGGCGCCTACCAGGGGCGCAGCCACCTCGCTCCAGCCGCCTGGCGCCGCGCCGAGATCCACCACCACCATGCCGGGCTTGATCAGGCGGTACTTCTCATCCAGCTCGGTCAGCTTGAACGCGGCGCGCGAGCGCAAGCCCGCATCGTGCGCCTTTTTCACGTAATGGTCGTCGAAATGTTCGTCCAGCCAGCGTTTGCTGCTCTTGCTGCGTGCCATAAGCCCTCGTCGCGCCTGCCCGCTACCGTGTTAGAATCGGCGCCCGCCGTGGCAGCGGGGTGTTTGCCTGACAGTTTGCCACATCGCCCGGAACCGCGAGTAAAACCACCCATGAGCCTGAACAACCGACAAATCCGCCACCTCAGGGGCCTGAGCCATAATCTTCACCCGGTGGTGATCATTGGCGACAAGGGCCTTGGTGAGAACGTGCTCAACGAGATCGAAACCGCGCTTGACCACCACGAACTGATCAAGGTGAAGATCCGCGCGGAGCGTGATGAACGGCGCGCCATGGGCGAACAGATCGCCACCCAGTTCAACGCCGAAATTGTTCACAGTATCGGCCAGGTGGTGTGCTACTACCGCCCCAACCCCAAGAAGCCGGTGGTAGAACTGCCCGCCTGAAACCGTGGAACTCACCCGCCAGAAACCCGGCGACCGGATGTACGTGCGCGCCATCAGCGCCGACGGCATTCGCATCGACGAGCAGACTTATACCGAAGCAGTGCTGGTTACCCCGGAACGCGTTGTTGGCACCTGGGCAATCGAAGGGGTGGCGGCGCTGACCGCTGAGCAACTGCAGCCCATTGTCGACCAGCAGCCCGAACTCGTGCTGTTGGGAACCGGCGCAAAGCAGGTGTTTCTCAGCCCCGAACTGATGATGGTGTTTCATCGCGCCGGAATCGGCATCGAAGTGATGGACACGCGGGCCGCCTGTCGTACCTTCAACGTGCTGGTGATGGAAGAGCGCAAAGTGATCGCTGCGTTACTGCCGCCGGGAGAAAGCGGCGCGGGCGATACGGCCTAGTCGATCAGGGGTACCTCGCGATAGCCTTCGCGGCTTGAAATGTCGCGCAACCGCGCCAGCGCCGCAATCTGGACCTGCCTGACCCGCTCACGCGTCACGCCCATCAGCCGCCCCACTTCTTCCAGGGTCATCTTGCCGTGGCCGCTAAGCCCGAAACGATGCTCCACCACTTCGCGTTGCTGCGAAGAAAGCTGGTCCAGCCAGTGCCCCAGCAGGCGGTTGGAGGCGAGTTCGCAGTATTCCGACTCGGGGTTGCGGCAGCGCTCATCGGCAATGGAATCCACCAGGGCGCTGCCGGAACCCTCACGCAGGGGCTCATCGGTTGAAGAAGTAGGCTCGTTGAGGCCAAACAGTCGTAGCACCTCTTCAGGGTCGACCGCCAGCTTGCCGGCTACTTCCTCGGGCGTGGGTTGGCGGCCAAGCTGCTGTTCCAGCTCACGCGAGGTGCGCAGGTAGACGGTGAGCTCGCGAATGACGTGGATCGGCAATCGCACGGTGCGGCACTGGTTCATGATCGCGCGCTCCACCGACTGGCGGATCCACCAGGTAGCATAAGTCGAAAAGCGGCAGCCACGCGCCGGGTCGAATTTCTCCACCGCGCGAATCAGGCCCAGGTTGCCTTCTTCAACCAGGTCAAGCAGCGGTAAGCCGCGTTTTACATAAGCGCGCGCCACTTTCACCACCAATCGAAGGTTGGATTCGATCATGCGCTGGCGGCTGGCCAGGCAACCGGCTCGCGCCTTGTTGCCGAGTTCAATTTCCTGTTGCGCGGAGAGCAGCTTGGCGCGACCGATTTCGCCGAGATAGATGCGCGTGACATCGCCGTGATGGGCGCCGCGTTGGTGGGTGGCAAGCCGGGATGGTTGCTTGGGCAAAACGCTGGCCGAACCGGCTTGCGCGTTTGCGCCAGTCGGCTTTTCGGACCGTACGTCCGTGCGACCTGCAGGGGCCTTGGTCATCCCCCTCCCTCGTTTGCCAAATTTTCGTGGTTTTCGCGGGCCACGCGGAAATGGTAAAGCGGCTTGCCCAAGCCGGAAATTCCGCGTGCCGGACCAAAAAATTTACCACAATCCCCCCGCCTTGTCTTGACGGGGGAGGCTTGCTTCAGCGCCGCGGCAGGTAGCGCGTTGGGTCAACCGGTTTGCCGTTGACCCGCAGTTCGAAGTGCAAAACCGTCTGGTTCTGGCCGTTCTGGCCCATCTCGGCAATGGTGGTTCCAGCGGCAACGCGGGTTCCTTCCTCCACCAGGCGGCGCCGGTTGTGGGCATAGGCGGTGAGCATGCTTTCGCTGTGCTTGATGATGATCAGCTCGCCGAAACCGATCAGGCCGTTTCCGCTGTACACCACGTCTCCGGTCGCCGAGGCGATGATGGGCTGGCCTTCCTCACCGGCGATATCCAGCCCTTTGCGGCTGGGGTCATTGTCTTTGAACGTGGCGACCACTCGGCCATCAGTGGGCCACAACCAGCTCTGCGGATCACTCAGCGACCCCTTGGGCGCCTCGGTCGCCCTGGGCGGGGTCACCGCCTCGGGTGAAGCGGTCGGCGCTGGCGTGCTTGCCGCGGTGGTGGCGGGCGGCGTGCTTTGCGCCGACACGCTTGGTGCGGTGCTGCCTGGTGTGGTGCTGGATGCTGTCGTACTGGCGGCTGGCGGTGCGTCGACGGTCGTGGACCGTGGCGTTTCCGGCTGGGTGGAACGCGTTGACGCTGTGGGTGCGCTACCGACGGGTCGGGTGGTCACCGCTGCGGTAGTGCGCGTGCTGGTTGCTGGCGCGGCCATGCGCAGCGACTGTCCGGGGTAAATGGTGTAAGGCCGGCCTATGCCGTTCCAACGGGCCAGTTCTTTCCAGTCGAGCCCGAAATCAAAAGCGATGGAATACAAAGTATCGCCGCCACGCACGGTGTAATTGCCATCTGCGGTCGACCGGGTGCGTGGTTGCGTGTGGCTTGCACTCAGGTCTTCAACCGGCGCGGGGGTATGGCTGCAGGCCACCAACAGGGCGGCAATTCCAGCGATGCACAGCAGCTTGTAGTTATTCATCCTTGATGCCCCCACCAGTACCACGCCAGTGCGCCCAACACTACCAGCCCGAGGATGAACCAGCCAGCACGATCCACCCAGCCGCGAATACGCCCGGCGGCGTCATCGCCCAGCAGGCGGATGAGGCCCGCCACCAGGAAGAATCGACCGCCGCGCCCCACCAGGGAACCCAGCAGGAAAGGAATAATCGGCATCCCCACCACGCCGGCGCTGATGGTGAAGACCTTGTACGGTATCGGCGTAAATCCGGCCAGCAGGATGTACCAGAACCCCCAGGTCTCAAAAGACTGCACCGCGCTCTGGAAGGCATCCGCATAGGCCGACTCCAGCAACCAGGGCTGCAGCCATTCGAAAGCCAGGCGACCAATCAGGTAACCGGCAAGGCCACCCGCCACCGAGCTAAGCGTGCAATTGAGGGCGAAACTCCAGCCGCGGCGGGGTTGCGCGACGCACATCGGCGCCAGCATCACGTCGGGCGGAATGGGAAAAAAACTTGATTCTGCAAAGCTCAGCGCGGATAGAATGCGCGGCGCCCGCGGGTGCGCGGACCAGCCTATGACCCTGTCATACAGCCTGGAAAGCATCCGGCCTTAACTTAATCCACTGAGCATTGGTACAAAAATCACCCCACCGAGGTCGGTTTCCTCCAACCCCTCTTCGGTCTTGCGAATGGACAACAGGCGTTGCCCGCC
Source organism: Gammaproteobacteria bacterium (assembly GCA_030428105.1). GTDB lineage: Bacteria > Pseudomonadota > Gammaproteobacteria > Xanthomonadales > SZUA-36 > JAUIBE01. The sequence goes on along the minus strand of JAUIBE010000026.1, from coordinate 32,378 downwards.
GTTCCGTTCCAGCGGCAACACCAGCACCCCGCCCTCGGCCAGCTGGTCGGTGAGTTCCAGTGGCACCTGGGTGGCCGCAGCAGTGACGATGATGCCATCGAACGGCGCCTGGCTGGCCCAACCGATGTGGCCATCGGCGTAGCGGCTGATGATGTTGTTGAGGCCCAGGCGGTGAAAGCGCCGGCGCGACTGCTTGAGCAGTTCCTCGATGCGTTCAACCGTGAATACCCGCGGCACCAGCAGCGAAAGCACCGCAGCCTGGTAGCCCGAGCCAGTGCCGACTTCCAGAACCTTGTCCAGCTTGCCGCCCTGCAGCAACACCTCGGTCATGCGCGCCACCACCCACGGCTGGGAAATGGTCTGGCTTAGCCCGATGGGCAGCGCGGAATCCTCGTAAGCACGGCTGGACAGCGCCTCGTCAACAAACTCATGGCGCGGCACGGTGGCAATGGCCTTGAGCACCATCTCGTCGGCGATGCCCTTGCTGCGCAGGCGCGCCACCAGGCGGTCGCGCGTGCCCTGCGAAGTCATGCCAATACCGCGCGGGATTGCGCCCAGCTTGCGACGGTGAATCACCTGCCCGCTTCCACCTTTTTCGCGCCCGTATCGATTTCGGCGATCCAGTGGGCCACCTGGTCGAGTGCCTGGTAACGGGTGAGGTCGACCTGGATCGGGGTGATGGAGACATAACCGCGCTCCACCGCGTGGAAATCGGTGCCCGGCCCGGCGTCACGGCCCGGACCCGAGGGCCCGATCCAGTACATCGGCCGGCCGCGCGGGTCCTCCATGCGGATCGACGCCTTGGCGCGATGGCGATGCCCCAGGCGGGTGACTTCAAATCCGCTGATCTCGTCCCACGGCAGGTCGGGAACGTTGATGTTCAAAATCGTGTCGGCCGGCAGCGGATCTTGCTTGAGACGCCCCACCACCCGCGCCACGGCCTCGGCCGCGGTCTCGAAATGCCTGGGCGTGTCTTCAAACACCAGCGAAACAGCGATTGCCGGCAAGCCCAGGAAGCGCCCTTCCACGGCCGCGGCCACCGTACCCGAATAAATCACGTCATCGCCCAGGTTGGCTCCGAAATTGATGCCGGAAACCACCATGTCGGGCTCTTCATCGAGCAAACCGGTAAGCGCCAGGTGCACGCAATCGGAAGGCGTGCCGCCCACCCGGAAGGTGCGCTCGGCAATCTCTTTTACCCGGATCGGGTCGGCCAGGGTCAGCGAGTTGCTGGCCCCGCTGTGATTCTTTTGCGGAGCGACGATGGTGACCTCGCCCAGTTCCCGCATCCTTTGCGCCAGCACTTGAATACCCTGTGCATGGATCCCATCGTCATTGCTGATCAGAAATCGCATAATTTCCTTGTTTGGTTGGTTTCAGACATTGCGCCCACCGCTATTGTACGGCCTCGGCGCGCTGGTCGAAACGGCCCTTTTGGCCCGGCGATGGCGCCGGCTGCGCAGGAGCGCCCCTTCGTGACAATCTTGTTTCTTTTGCTGTTGCTCGGCGCCGCCGGATACTGCTGGTGGCGGCTGGTGCTGGCCCGCGAAAAAGCCCGCGCCGCGGCGGGAATGGCCTGCCGCGAACACGGCCTGGTGCTGATGGACGACACGGTGGTGCTGGAATCGCTGGACACCACCCGCTGGAAGACCCACCGCGCAATTGGCCTGCAGTACCGCTTTGATTTCGCCCATAACGGCATTCTCAAGCAGGGTGGCAAGGTGATGATCGCACCGGGACAGCCGATGATGGTGGTGATTACCACGCCCGAAGGGCAGGTGATCGAGTCGATTTGATCGCGGCGAGGCGCCGTTCCTACTTCACAACCCGCAGGTGCGGGCGCTTCATCTTGGGCTTTTCGCCATCAGGATCGTCTTCGGGGCCGGACTCGTCGTCCTGGGCAAACATCATGCCCTGGCCGTTTTCCTTGGAGTAAATCGCCAGCACCGCTTCCACCGGCACGGTCACACCATAGCGGTGGCCGGAAAAGCGCGCGTTGAAGCTGACCAACTCGTTTCCGAGTTCCAGGTTGTGCACCGCCGCGCGGTCGATATTGAGGATGACCTTGCCTTTCTGGACGGCCTGTTCCGGCACATCCACGCCCTCGTGATCGGCATCGACCAGGATGTGCGGGGTCATCGCATTGTCGCTGATCCAGTCGTACAGGGCCCGAAGCAGGTACGGCCGGTTGGGCGTCATGTCTGACATGGAGCGTGGGCGACCCTCAGGCCGCGTCGAGAATCAGGTCGCGCTCGGCCTGGGTCAGGCTCGCCTTGAACGAGGCCCGCGAGAAGATTCTCTGGGCGTAGCTTTCAATGGTCACGCCCGGCTTGCCCAGCTTGATGCCGTAGCACGGCAGGCGCCACAACAGGGGCCCCAGCGTGCAATCGAGCAGCGTCAGCTCTTCGCTAAGCAGGTAGTTGTTCATCTTGAACAGGTCGTTCGAGGCAATGATGCTCTCGCGCAGCTGCTTGGCCAGGGTTTCCGACTTCTTGCCGGTTGCCTTGTCGATCTGGGCAGCCAGTGAGTACCAGTCGCGCAACACGCGGAAGTGCACCAGGCGAAGCTGGGCGCGGGACACCGGGTCGACCGGCATCAGCGGCGGATGCGGGTAACGCTCGTCCAGGTAGTCATTGATCACGGTGGCGTCGTACAGCACGAGGTCGCGATCCACCAGGGTGGGCGCCTCGTTGTAGGGGTTAAGCTCGGCAAGGTCAGCCGCAGCCGATTCATCCTCGCTGATGTCGACAATCTCGACGTTGATGCCCTTCTCCGCCAGCACGAAACGCACACGATGGCTTTCGAGGCTGGTTGGCGAAGAGTACAGAGCCATGACGGAACGTCCTCGAACTGATACAGCCACTAAATTCTCCCGGTCTAATTCTTGGGTATTAAATCACGCCAGCAGGCTGGCAAATCAATGTACGTCCCGCCAGTACTCCGCTTTCAGCAGGTAGGTCAGGAAGGCGAAAAACGCCAGGAACAGCATCACCCAGATGCCCACGCTCTTGCGCTTGAGCTTTGACGGCTCGCTCAGGTAATCCAGGAACGTGACAAGGTCGCGCACCGTGTGCGCGTACTCATCTTCGGTCTGCTCGCCCGGTTCCACCAGCACGAGCTTCTCGATCACGTCCTCGCCGTGCACGGTGTGGTACAGCGGCTCCTGGATGCCTTGCAACTGCCAAAGCACGTGCGGCATGGCGGCATTGGGCAGCAGCAGGTTGTTCCAACCGCCGGTTTCATCGCGGTAGAAGCCTTTCATGTACGAATACAGCCAATCGACGCCACGTGAGCGGGCGATCAGCGAAAGATCAGGCGGCGCCTTGCCAAACCATTCCTCGGCTTTCGCCGCCGGCATGGCGATGTCCATGGTGTCGCCGATCTTGGCGTCGCTGAACATCAGGTTCTGCATCACCATTTCTTCGCTCAGGCCCAGGTCTTCAGCCAGGCGGTTGTAGCGCATGTAGCTGGCGCTGTGGCACGACAGGCAGTAGTTGACGAAGATCTTGGCGCCACGCTGCGCGGCCGCCACGTCACGGGTGTTCACCCCTGAATGCTCAACATAACCCCCGCCGCCGGCCGCCAGGGCGACGTGGCTGAAAACGAGGGCAGCGGTGGCCGCCAGGGCTGCAAATGTGAGTCTTGAGCGGCGCATCAGTGGGTCAACCTCTCTGGTACCGGCTTGGTCTTCATCTTTGGACTTAAGAAGAACAACAACACGAAAAAGCCGAAGTAGACGAACGTCCAAACGCGCATTTCGATGGTCTGGGCCGGCGTACCCTCGGCCATGCCGAGCATGCCCAGGCGCACAAACGCGATGGCGAACATGGCCAGCAGCAGCTTGTAGCCAATGCCCTTGTAGCGAATCGACTTGACCGGCGAGCGGTCGAGCCACGGCAGGAAGAACAGGATCACCACTGCCAGGCCCATCAGGATGACACCCATCAGCTTGTCCGGCACCGCCTTGAGAATGGCGTAGTACGGGGTAAAGTACCACACCGGCTTGATGTGCTCGGGCGTGACCAGCGGATCGGCGGGCACGAAGTTATCGTGCTCCAGGAACAGGCCACCGGCCTCCGGCCAGAAGAAGATGACGAAGGCGAAGATCAGCAGGAACATCGCCACACCGAAAATATCCTTCACGGTGTAGTAGGGGTGGAACGGAATGCCGTCCACCGGGTTGCCGTCTTCACCCTTGTTCTTCTTGATCTCGATGCCATCGGGGTTGTTCGAGCCATTCTCGCGCAGCGCCACCAGGTGCAGCAGCACCAGGCCCAGCAGCAACAGCGGCAGGGCAATGACATGCAAAGCAAAGAAGCGGTTAAGCGTGGCGTCGGAAATGAAGTAATCGCCACGAATCCACTCGGTCAGCGGCTCGCCAATCACCGGGATAGCGCCAAACAGGTTGATGATCACCTGCGCGCCCCAGTAGGACATCTGCCCCCAGGGCAACACGTAGCCGAAGAACGCCTCGGCCATCAGGCACAGGTAAATCAGCATGCCGAACACCCACAACAGCTCGCGCGGCGCACGGTGTGAGCCGTACAGCAGGCTGCGGAACATGTGCAGGTAAACCACGATAAAGAAGAACGAGGCGCCGGTTGAATGCATGTAGCGGATCAGCCAGCCCCATTCGACATCACGCATGATGTACTCAACCGAGGCAAAGGCCTCGGCCGCGGACGGCTTGTAATGCATGGTGAGGAAGATGCCGGTAAGGATCTGCATCACCAGCACCAGCAGGGCCAGCGAGCCCAGGTAGTACCAGAAATTGAAGTTCTTGGGCGCGTAGTAGCCCGTCATGGTCGCCTTCCAGAAGGCGCTGACAGGCAACCGCTGGTCGATCCAGTTGCCCAGGTCGTTCATCCTGCGGGAGAAATTGGAAGCCGGTTTTGCCATCAGGCCAGTCCCTCCGGATCGACACCGATCAGCACGGTTTCGTCATCAACGAAAGCGTACGGCGGAATGGTCAGGTTGGTTGGCGCGGGCACGCCCTTGTAGACGCGGCCAGCCATGTCAAAGCGCGACTTGTGGCAGGGGCAGTAGAAGCCGCCTTCCCAGTCGTCCACGCCCGGAGGCGGGTTGCTCTTGTTGTTCAGCGCCGGCACGCAACCCAGGTGGGTGCAGTGCATGTTGACCACGAGGTATTCGTCTCGAATGGAGCGCACCTCGTTCTGGGCATACTCGGGCTGGATGGACTCGGCTGAATCCGGATCGCGCAGTTCGCCATCCACCAGCGGCAGATCGCTGATTTCCTGCTCGGTGCGACGCAGGATGCCAATCGTCTGGCCGCGCCATTGCACCTTCATGAGTTGCCCCGGCTCCAGTTCCCTGACGGAAACTTCCACCGGTGCGCCAACGGCCTGGGCCTTGGCGCTGGGGTTCCACGATTTGACGAACGGCACGGCAGCCGCACCGGCCCCAACCGCGCCTACCGCGGAAGTGGTGGCGACGAGAAACCGGCGCCTTCCATTGTTCACGCCCTCGGGCGAGCCATCACTCGACATTGATGTCTCCAACTGAATGTGAGCCTCGAATGGCCGGGCCCACACTTAAAGATTTGTTTCGGTTCTGATTTAGAGGCGAATTCAATTCATTCGGGGACGATATCGCAGAATTTCGCAAAATATACCGTCCCAAACGCACATTTTATCCGAAAGGGCCGATAAGAGACAATGTACAAATGGCTGAATCAGGATAGAATTCGGGGTTCGCTGCGCGCAAACACGTCTTTTCGCCAACCAGGCAGAACCAAACCCGCCCAATGAGTAAAGCCGCCAATTGGATTCGCTACCTGTTGCAGGCCATCGTGGCCGGGCTGGCGCTTGCCTTCCTGGTGGTTTACCTGTTTCCGTCGATGGCGGCCCGATTCACCCCGGTGGCCTCGGAAGCCCCGCCCGCGCCATTGGCGCTGGCGTCGTATGCCGAAGCAGTGAACCGCGCAGCGCCGGCGGTGGTGAGCCTGTATACCCGCAGCCTTTCACCGCAGGATGTTTCACCCGAAGTCCAGCGCATGCTGGGCAGCCGGCAGCTTTACCGAATCCGCGGAGACGTCGGCTCCGGCGTACTGATCAGCGAAGACGGCTACATCCTCACCAATCACCACGTGGTAAGCGGCGTTTCCAACGTCAGCGTGGCGCTTTGGGATGGCCGCAGAATCGCCAACGCCAGGCTGGTGGGCACCGACCCCGAATCCGACCTCGCAGTCCTCAAGATTGATGTCGAAGGCCTGCCGGTGGCGCCGATTGCCGAGTCACCGGTCCAGGTTGGAGACGTGGTGTTGGCGATTGGCAACGCGCTCACCCTTAGCCATACCGTGACTATGGGCATCGTCAGCGCTACCGGGCGCAACCTGGGCGGGCCGATGTCTTCGCAGGATTTCATCCAGACCGATGCCGCGATCAATGCAGGCAACAGCGGCGGTGCGCTGATCAATACCCGCGGCGAACTGATTGGCATCAATTCGCGCAACCTCTCGAATTACCCGGGCGCCGAGAACATCGGCTTCGCCATTCCGGCAACCGTGGCGCGCACCGTGATGGAGCAGATTGTCGAATACGGATCGGTGCAACGCGGCTGGCTTGGGGTGGTGGTGAACAACATGCCCGAGAGCCCGCAGGGCGATGGCAGCCTGGCGCGGCGCGGCGTGGAGATTCGCGAGGTGACCCGTGGCGGCCCGGCCTGGGAGGCCGGCATTCGAGCGGGAGATATCATCCTGGCCATGAACGGCGAGGAAACCAACGAACGCCGGGAATTCCTGCTGGCCATTTCGCAGATGGCGCCGGGTACCGAGATTGAGCTGGAAGTGCGGCGTGGTTACGACGAGTTCCAGACCCACACCAGCCTGATTCAGCAACCCCCAGTGCAGTAATTAGTTAACCCCTCGGCAACGTTACCCCACGCTGCCCCTGGTATTTCCCGGCGCGGTCCGCGTATGAGGTTTCGCAGACCTCGTCCGATTCGAAGAACAGGAACTGGGCCACGCCTTCGTTTGCGTAAATCTTGGCCGGCAGCGGCGTGGTATTGGAAAACTCCAGGGTCACGTGCCCTTCCCACTCCGGTTCCAGCGGCGTGACGTTGACGATAATCCCGCAACGCGCGTAGGTGCTTTTGCCCAGGCAGATGGTGAGCACGTTGCGTGGAATGCGGAAGTATTCCACCGTGCGCGCCAGAGCAAAGGAATTGGGTGGAATGATGCACACGTCCGCCTGCACATCGACGAAGCTGTTTTCGTCGAACTGCTTGGGGTCCACCACCGCCGAGTTGATGTTGGTGAAAATCTTGAATTCATCGGCGCAACGCACGTCGTAGCCGTAGCTTGAGGTGCCGTAGGAAATGCTCCGCGCGCCGGCGCTGTCGGTGCGCACCTGGCCGGGTTCGAAGGGTTCAATCATGGCGCTTGATTCCGCCATGCGCCGTATCCAGCGGTCTGACTTGATGCTCATCGGCGGCATTGTAACGGCTTCGCAGGAAATGGGGTATGGAGGGCCGCCCGGGCGTGCGATAATTGGCCCATGAGCCAGGAAATAACAACACCCAAACGAAAAATACTCGTCACCAGCGCGCTGCCGTACGCCAATGGCGATATCCACATCGGGCACATGCTCGAATACGTGCAGACCGACATCTGGACCCGCTTCCAGCGTGCCCAGGGCCACGAGTGCTATTTCGCCTGGGCCGACGACGCCCACGGCACCCCGGTCATGCTGTGGGCGCGGCGTGAGGGCAAAACGCCCGAAGAACTGATCGAAAAGGCCAACCGCGAGCACAAGGCCGATTTCCGCGACTTCGGCATCAGCTTCGACAACTACGCCACCACCCACAGCGACCACAACCGGGCGCTGGTGGAAAAAATCTACACCCGCCTGGATGAAGGCGGCTACGTGGCGCGGCGCAACATCAAGCAGCTTTACGATGAATCGGAAGGCATGTTCCTGCCCGACCGCTTTATCCGCGGCACCTGCCCCAAGTGCAAATCAGAAGACCAGTACGGCGACAGCTGCGAGGTGTGCGGCACCACCTACCAGCCCACCGACCTGATCGATCCACGCTCGGTGGTCAGCGGCTCCACCCCGGTGCTGAAAGAATCGGAGCACTACTTCATCACGCTGTCGGCCTTCGAGGAACGCCTGCGCGAGTGGATGGACTCCGGTGTGCTGCAGGACGAGGTGGTCAACAAGCTGGGCGAGTGGTTCACCGATGGCCTGCGCGACTGGGACATTTCCCGCGATGCGCCCTACTTCGGCTTCCGGATCCCGGGCACCGAGGACAAGTATTTCTACGTCTGGGTGGATGCGCCGATTGGCTACGCCGCCAGCTTCCACGAGTTGTGCGAGCGCGAGGGCCTGGATTTCGACGAGTGGTGGGGGCCTGATTCCAATACTGAGCTATATCACTTTATCGGCAAGGACATCGTTTATTTCCACACCCTGTTCTGGCCCGCCATGTTGATGGGCGCGGGCATGCGCATACCCACCGCGGTTTATGCCCACGGCTTCCTGACGGTGGATGGCGCCAAGATGTCCAAATCGCGCGGCACGTTTATTCGCGCCCGCACTTACCTGGATCACCTGGCGCCCGACTACCTGCGTTATTACTTCGCGGCCAAGCTGGGCCCCAACCTGGCGGACATCGACCTCAACCTGGAAGACTTCGTCCAACGGGTCAACTCCGACCTGGTCGGCAAGCTGGTGAACATTGCCAGCCGCTGCGCCGGGTTTATCAACCGCAGCTTCGATAACCGCCTGTCGGCGCAACTGGCCGAGCCGGAGCAGTACCAGCGGTTCCTGGAGGCGCGCGAGGCCATTGGCAAGGAATTCGAGGGGCGCAATTACCAGTCGGCCATTCGCCAGATCATGGCGCTGGCGGACGAGGCCAATCGCTACATCGACGATCGCAAGCCCTGGGTGTTGATCAAGGAAGGCGGCAAGGAAGACGAAGTCCAGGCCATCTGCACCCAGGGCATTAACCTGTTCCGCGTGCTGATTACCCTGCTGGGGCCGGTGATTCCGTTCACAGCCGAGAAAGCCGGCCGCTTCCTGGGCCAGCCCGTGGACCAATGGACAGACCTGGATACGCCGCTGCTGGATGTCGCCATCAACGGCTTCGAGCCGCTGCTCACCCGCATCGACGGCGACAAGGTGGAAAACATTGTTGCCGCCTCCAAAGAGTCGTTGAAACCCGCCGAGGCCAAGGCGCCGGCGCTGGACCTGGCGGACGAGATCACCATCGAGGATTTCCTCAAGGTGGACCTGCGCATCGCCCGCATCGAGAAAGCCGAAGCGGTGGAAGGCGCCGACAAGCTGCTGCGCCTGACCCTCGACCTGGGCAGCGAGAAACGCAACGTGTTTGCCGGCATCAAGTCGGCCTACGACCCGGCCGAGCTGGCCGGCCGCCACGTGGTCATGGTGGCCAACCTCAAGCCACGCAAGATGCGCTTTGGCCTTTCCGAGGGCATGGTGCTGGCTGCGGGCGACCAATCCGGGCTGTACCTGCTGTCCCCGGACGAGGGCGTTAGCGCCGGCACCCGTGTGACCTGAGCCAGGCAGGAGACCCGCGCAACCGGATGACTGAATACTTCCTCATCCTCGTCAGCACCGTTCTCGCCAACAATTTCGTGCTGGTCCGGTTCCTGGGCCTGTGCCCGTTCATGGGCGTCTCCACCAAGTTCGAGGGCGCGGTCGGCATGGCGGCAGCGACCGCCTTTGTGCTGACCCTGGCTTCGGTTTCCAGTTACCTGCTCAACCGCTACCTGCTGGCCCCGCTGGACCTGGAGTATCTCTCCACACTGGGATTCATCCTGGTGATCGCGGTCACCGTGCAGTTCACCGAAACGGTGATGCGCAAAACCGCGCCGCTGTTGTACCGCATCCTGGGCATCTTCCTGCCACTGATTACCAGCAACTGCGCCGTGTTGGGCGTGGCGTTGCTGAACGTGCAGGAGCAGCACAACCTGCTGCAGTCAGCGCTGTACGGCTTTGGCGCCGCACTGGGCTTTGGCCTGGTGCTGGTGATGTTCTCGGCCATTCGCGAACGGCTTGCCTTTGCCGATATCCCGCTGCACTTTCGCGGCGCACCCATCGGGCTCATCACCGCCGGGCTGATGGCGTTGGGGTTCATGGGCTTCACCGGCCTGGCTGACCTGTGATGCTGGAAGCAGTGCTGCCAATCGCCGTCCTGGGCCTGATGTTCGGCCTGGGCCTGGGCTGGGCGGCGCAGCGCTTTCGCGCCGATTCCGACCCGGTGGTCGACCAGATCGAGGCCATCCTGCCACAAACCCAGTGCGCCCAGTGTGGCTTTCCCGGTTGCCGCCCCTACGCCGAGGCCATTGCCAGCGGCGAAGCCGACATCAACCAGTGTCCGCCCGGCGGCGAAGCAGGCATCCAGGCCCTGGCCGACCTCCTGGGCCGCGAACCCCTGCCGCTGAACCCCGAGAACGGGGTGGAAAAACCGCCGCGCGTGGCGGTGATTGACGAGAAAATCTGCATTGGTTGCACCCTGTGCATCCAGGCCTGCCCGGTGGACGCGATTGTCGGCGCGCCGAAGCTGATGCACACCGTGATTGCCTCGGAATGCACCGGTTGCGACCTATGCCTGCCACCCTGCCCGGTGGACTGTATCGATATGGTCGAACGCCCTGCCTCGCTCATGGATTGGCGCTGGCCCGAACCCGGGCGCAAGAGGGGGGCCGCGTAGTGCAGCGCCAGGCCGAAGCCGTTGAGCGCGCCCGTCTGGCTGGCGAGCGCATCCACCATTTTCACGGCGGCCTGCGTCTGCGCCACAACAAGAAGATTTCCTGCGAAGTGCCGCTGGAAAGGGTGCCGCTGCCTGCACGCCTGTTCGTACCGTTGCTGCAACACGCCGGCTCGGACCTTGCCAACGCACTGGTTCAACCCGGCCAGGCCGTGCTGAAGGGCGAGCCCATCGGCGCCTACGAGTTTCCAGACCGCGGCTTTGTCCATGCGCCCACCTCGGGAACCATCGTCGCCATTGAAAATGGCCCGATCGCACACCCCGGCGGCCAGGCCGGAATGCGGGTCGTGATCGAGCCAGACGGCCTCGAACGCTGGACCACGCTTTCACCCTGCCCCAACTGGCCAGGGGCAGACCCGCAAGACCTGTTGGAAACCATGCGCCGGGCCGGCCTCGTCGGACTCGGCGGCGCGGTGTTCCCAACTTCGACCAAGGTGCAAGGCGCCGGTGCGGCAGGCGTGCACACCCTGATCCTCAACGGCGCCGAGTGCGAGCCTTACATCAGCTGCGATGAAATGCTGATGCGTGAGCAGGCTGGAAAGGTGATTGCCGGCGCGCGCATCCTGCGTAGGGCCGTCGGCGCCGAGCGGGCCATCATTGCCATCGAAGACCAGATGGGTGTGGTCGAGCAGGTGCTGAAAAAGGCGCTGGCCGCCAGCGATGCCGAGCACGTTGAAGTTGTTCGGGTCACCACGATTTACCCGGAAGGCGGCGAACGCCAACTCATCCAGGTACTGACCGGGCTCGAGGTGCCTTCGGGCGGCCTGCCCCAGGACCTGGGCCTGCTGGTGCAGAACGTGGGCACCGCGGCCGCCGCTGCAGATGCAGTGATCGAAGGCAAGCCGCTGATCGAGCGCGTGGTGACCGTCAGCGGCAATGGCGTCAAGCGCCCACGCAACCTGGTCGCGCTGTTTGGCACACCCATTTCGGCGTTGATCGAGCAGTGTGGCGGCTACGAGGATGATGTACAGCGCCTGGTGCTGGGCGGCCCGATGATGGGTTACGCGCTACCCACCGATGCAGCGCCGGTTATCAAGGCGGCCAACTGCATCCTGGCGCTCACCGCGAAAGACATCCAGGCGCCCCAGCCGGAAATGCCCTGCATTCGCTGCGGCGAGTGCGCCCGGGTTTGCCCGGCGGTGCTGCTGCCGCAAACCCTGCACTGGCAAGCCAGCAACGGCCAGTGGGACGACGCCCGCGACTCGGGGCTGATGGATTGCATCGAATGCGGCTGCTGCGACTTTGTCTGCCCCAGCCATATTCCGCTGCTCGACTGGTTCCGACATGGCAAGGGCATGGTGCGCAAGCGCGCCGCCGAACAGGCGGCCGCCGACCTGGCCCGGCAAAGATTCGAGGCGCGCGAGGAGCGCCTGGCGCGCATCAAGCAGGACCGCAAGGACCGCATCGCGGCGAAGAAACGCCAGATGAGCGAATCGTCGGAAAGCAAGAAGAAAGTGGCGGAAGCGCTGGAGCGCGCTCGCAAGGCGCGCGAGGCGCGCTCAGGCGGGGACGATAAGCAATGAAACCGCTTCCCCCATCACGCGAGTTCGATACCAGCGGCGCGCCGCATTTTTCACCCGATGTCACGGTGCAGCGGGTGATGCGCGATGTGCTGCTGGCGCTGACTCCGGGCATCGCCGCCTGCGCCTGGTACTTCGGCCCCGGCGTGTTGGTGCAGATCATCCTCGCCATTCTTTTCGCACTGGGTTTCGAGGCGCTGATGCTGCGGGCGCGGGGCCAGCCACTGCGGCTGTACCTGCCCGACCTCAGCGCGGTTGTCACCGCCATCCTGTTCGCGCTGTGCCTACCGCCGCTGGCTCCCTGGTGGATTGCGCTTACCGGCATGCTGTTCGCCATCGTCATTGCCAAGCACCTGTTCGGCGGCCTGGGACACAACGTGTTCAACCCGGCGATGGTGGGTTACGTGGTCTGCCTGGTGAGTTTTCCGCGCGAAATGACCGCCTGGTTGCCGCCCGTTTCGCTGGCCGACGCGTCGATCGGCATCGGCGAAACCCTGCGCGCCATCTTCACCGGCGCAGCGCCGGGTGGACTGGGCTGGGACGCCGTCACCCAGGCAACACCGCTGGATACGCTGAAAACCGGCGTCGACCACGGCCAGACTGTTTCCGAGATTCGCAGCGCGCCGATCTTTGGCGACTTCGGCGGCCTGGGTTGGGAGTGGATCGCCAACTGGTTTGCGCTGGGCGGGTTGTGGCTGATGTGGCGGCGGGTGATCTCCTGGCATGTGCCGGTGGCCACCCTGGGCTCCGTGATTGCGCTGGGCCTGGTGGCCTACGTGGTCGACCCCGGCAGCAGCCCCTCGCCTTTGCAGCATGTGTTCTCCGGCGCACTGGTGCTGGGCGCTTTCTTTATCGCCACCGACCCGGTTACCGGCTGCACCAGCACGATCGGGCGGCTATGGTTCGGCGCCGGGGTTGGCGTCATCACGCTGGCCATACGGCGCTGGGGCGGCTACCCCGACGGGGTGGCGTTCGCGGTGTTGATCATGAACATGGCGGCGCCGCTGATCGACCGGTTTACGCGCCCGCGGGTGTACGGCGAACAGGTTGGCCGCAATGACTGACGCCAGCAACAACCCCCGCCACCCCGTTGCCCGCAATGCCATCGCGCTGGGTGTCATAGCCCTGCTGGGCACCGCGCTGCTGGCCTGGGTGAACTCGGCAACCAAGCCGCGCATCGCAGAGCAGGAGCGCCGGCAACTGTTGGACCAACTGGAGCAGGTCGTGCCCGCGGACCGCTTTAACAACGCCATGCACGAGGACTTCATCCTGGTCAGCGACACGCTGGCCTTCCCCGGCGGGCAGCAGGCGCAGGTGTTTCGCGCCCGGCAACAGGGCGTGCCAGCAGCCGTGGCGATGAAGTTTTACGCCATCGACGGCTACAACGGCCGTATTGACCTGATCGTGGGTATTCTCGCCGATGGCCAGGTGAGCGGGGTGCGCGTGTTGCAACACCGCGAAACGCCCGGCCTGGGTGACGGCATCGAGTTGCGCCGCAGCGACTGGATTCTATCGTTTAACGGCAGGTCGCTGGACAACACCGCCGCGGAGGACTGGACCGTGCAACGCGACGGCGGCGATTTCGACCAGTTCACCGGCGCCACCATTACTCCGCGCGCGGTGGTGCGTGCGGTGCACCGGGCGCTGGAGTATTTTGAAGAAAACCAGGAAGCATTGTTCTCCCGGCCCTCTGAATTCGCCGCCAGCGAGGAGGCGGAACGTTGAGCGCCAACTACCGCGACATCATGGCCGACGGCATCTGGCGCCAGAACACCGGGCTGGTGGTGCTGCTGGGCCTGTGCCCGCTGCTGGCGGTATCCAACACCGTGATCAACGCACTGGGCCTGGGGTTGGCGACCCTGCTGGTCCTGGTTGTGACCAACACGGCGGTTTCGCTGTCGCGCCCCATGCTACGCCCGGAAGTGCGGATTCCGGCCTACGTCTTGATCATCGCCTCGGCGGTAACCGTGGTGGAACTGCTGATGCGCGCCTGGACCCACGACCTGTACCAGACCCTGGGCATTTTTATTCCACTGATCGTCACCAACTGCGCCATCATCGGTCGCGCCGAGGCTTTCGCCGCCCGCAACAGGCCGCTTCCTGCGCTGGCCGATGGGTTCGCCGTGGGGCTGGGCTTTACCATCGCCCTGCTGGCCCTGGGCGCGGTGCGCGAGTTGGCGGGCTACGGCACCCTGCTGCGTGATGCCGAACTGCTGTTCGGCCCGGTCGCAGCCGGTTGGCAAATCACCGTGGCGCCGGTCGACTGGGAATTCCTGCTGGCCATACTGCCCCCCGGCGCGTTTATCGCCCTGGGCTGCCTGGTGGCCGCGCGCAACTGGTTTGACGCCCGCCGCCAGGCTGCAGCCGACCAGGCGAAGTTAGACATGCAACCCGCAACGGAGCCATCGTGAAGCCAGCGCAAGTCCAGCAATTTTTCGAGCGCTTGAGGGAAGTCGACCCCTCGCCGACCACCGAGCTCAATTACAAGACGCCGTTCGAGCTACTGATTGCTGTGATTCTCTCGGCGCAGGCGACCGATGTCGGTGTCAACAAGGCAACAGACCGCCTCTACCCGGTAGCCAACACGCCCGAGGCCATCCTGGCGCTGGGCGAAGACGGCCTCAAGGATTACATCCGCACCATCGGCCTGTTCAACAGCAAAGCCGCCAACATCATCAAGACCTGCCGAATCCTGATCGAGGACTACGCCAGCGAGGTGCCGCAGGACCGCGCCGCGCTGGAAGCCCTGCCCGGCGTTGGGCGCAAGACCGCCAATGTCATCCTCAACACCGCGTTCGGCCTGCCTACCATCGCCGTGGATACGCATATTTTCCGCGTTTCCAACCGCACCGGCCTGGCGCCGGGAAAGACGCCGTTGGCGGTGGAGAAGAAATTGTTAAAGGTCGTTCCCGGGGAATTCCTGCAGGACGCACACCACTGGCTGATCCTTCATGGCCGCTATACCTGCATCGCCCGCAAGCCACGCTGCGGGGCCTGCATCGTGCGCGATTTGTGCGCTTTCAAAGACAAAACTGACGCCGACTGATCAGCCGGTCGCGCCCTTCGGTCGGCTGGCCCCAAGTTTGACGGCGAACCATCAGCGGGTGTAATAATCGTGGCAGGCAACCGGTCTTGTTGCTCGAATTTGCGGAGCTGCCATTGGTTTTCGCGATTCGGAGTCACGGCCGCTGGCCGCAAACCCAAACTGTGGAGGTTTTAATCAGATGTCCAAGAAATCGATCAATATCAAGCCCATTGCTGCAGCCGTTGGTGTTGCATTTGCCACTTCGATGGTCCTTTCCAGCTCTGCGCTGGCTGCCGAGAATCCGTTCGAAGCGGATGACCTCGAAAGCGGCTACATGATCGCTGGAGAAGACAAGGATAAGGAAGGCGAGTGCGGCGAAGGAAAATGCGGCGAAGGCAAGTGCGGTGAAGACGGCGAAGGCGACTGCGGTGAAGACGGTGAAGGGGACTGCGGTGAAGACGGCGAAGGCGATTGCGGCGAGGACGACGGCTAAAACCAGCCTGTCGTCACTGTAATCACCGGCATTAAGCCGTGAAATCAAGCCAATACCCGACCGCTTACCCGGTATCGGGTGCAGGACTTGGACTGAGGCGGGCCCTTCTGGGCCCGCTTCAGGATCACCCCATGGACAATGTTTCCTTCATGGAGGTGGCGCCGGAAAACTGGATCGGCGTGGGCGGCGCCCGCGGCCGCTTGTTCCGGCAGTACACGGAGCGCCTGCCGTTCCTGTGTCATGGGCTGTCGCTGTCACTGGGTGGCCCCTCTCCGCTGGATGAGCCTTATCTTGAGCGGGTCGGGCGTTTCCTCGACCAGCACAACGTGCTGATTTACAGCGAGCACCTCAGTTATTGCACCGACGATGGGCATCTCTACGACCTGATGCCCATCCCCTTTACCGAGGAAGCGGTGCGCCACGTTTCCGACCGAATCCGACGCACCCAGGAAATCGTCGGAAGGCAGATTGCCATCGAGAACGTGTCCTACTACGCCGCACCCGGCGCAGAGCTGAAGGAAATCGAATTCATTTCGGCCATCCTTGAAGAAGCCGATTGCAAGCTGTTGCTGGATGTAAACAACATCTACGTCAACAGCGTGAACCACCGCTACAACGCGCTGGACTACCTCGCCAGCCTGCCTACCGAGCGCATTGCCTACGGCCACATCGCCGGGCACTACAACGAGGCCGAAGACCTGATTGTTGATACCCACGCTGCGCCGGTGATCGAGGACGTTTGGGCGCTGCTGGACCACGCCTACGCCATACACGGCGTGTTCCCCACCCTGCTGGAGCGCGATTTCAACATTCCGCCGGTGGAAGAACTGATGACCGAGGTCGACCGGATCTGTGAAATCCAGGCCAGGCACGAAGCCGCGGCGGAGTCCGCACCACCGCGAGCGGCCCACGCCCATGCCTGAGCGCCTGCGCGAGCAGCAGATGGCCTTTGCCGGCCACCTGCGCAACCCCGAATTGGTGCCCCCGCCAGGCGATGTCGAAGACCGCCGCATGGCGATTTACCGCCGCCTGTTCTTCAACAACATGCGCGCGCTGGTTTCCAGCGCTTACCCGGTGGTTAAATCACTTTACAGCGAGGAAGCCTGGACCCAACTGGTGCGCGACTTTTTCACCGAGCACCGCAGCCAGTCGCCGCTGTTCCCCGAATTGCCGCGGGAATTCCTGCGTTACCTGCAGGAGCAGCGCGGCGCAGCAGGAAACCGGAACGAAGATGATCCGCCGTTCCTGCAGGAACTGGCCCACTACCAATGGGTCTCGGTGGCGCTGAACATTGACCCGGTTGAACTGGACGATATACCTGCGGACCCAAATGGCGACCTGCTGGACGGCGTCCCGCTGGCCTCGCCGCTGGCCTGGCCACTGAGCTACAGCTACCCGGTGGAGAAAATCAGCAAGGATTTCCAGCCTTCAGAACCTCCGCCGGAGCCCACCCACCTGCTGGTGTATCGGCGACGTGATGACAAGGTGAAGTACATGCGCATCAACGCCGTGTCACGCTTGCTGCTGGAGCATATGCAGGAGAACCAGCAGAGCGAAGCACCGGTCAGCGGGCGCGAACTGCTGCGCGCCATGGCCGGCGCCATCGGTCGGGACAACCCCGACGCCTTGCTGGATGTAGGCCTGCAACTGATGGAAGACTGGCGCAGCCGCGATATCGTGCTGGGCGCCATGCACACGCAAGAGTAACAACCTGGCAGGAACCTCAATGAGCGATCTTTACGACAACCTGACCGCGCGTTTGCGCACCTCGGGCGACTGGGTGTGGCCACTGGTGCTGCGCCTGATCATGTTCTGGGAGTTCTGGGATTCGGGCATCACCAAGCTGCGCGGCAGCAACTGGTTCGAGAACGTGCAGGACAAGTTTCCGTTTCCGTTCAACGCGCTCAGCCCCGAGCTCAACTGGCTGGCCGCCACCTGGGGCGAACTGGTGTTCTCGGTGATGGTGCTGCTGGGGCTGTTCACCCGCTTCGCCGCGTTTTCGCTGATCGTGATTACCGTGGTGGCCACGGTGGCGGTGCATTGGCCGGCCGAGTGGTCGAGCCTTTCAGAACTGTGGAAAGGCTACGCCATCAGCAACAAGGGCGCGGGCAACTTCAAGCTGCCGCTGCTGTTCGTGGTGATCCTGTTGCCGCTGGTGTTCTATGGTGGCGGCAAGTTCAGCCTTGACCACATCATGCTCAAGATCACCGGGCGCGACGCGTTCATCAACGACCGAATCAGCGACCTCGCTGCAGCCGGCTGGGCCTTCGTGGTGCTGGGCATCCCGGCCATCCTGCTGGTGCCGGCCTGGGGCATCACCCTGCTGGCGCTGGGACTGGCCTGCCTGGTGGTTCCGGCCCTGATGAAGTAAGCGCCGGGCTTATTCGGCAAAAGGCGAGAAAGGCGCCGGTTCGACGGCGTAGCCTTCCTTGCGCATCAGCTCAACCAGCCCGCTGTCACCGGGCAGGTGTAGCGCGCCGACCGCGGCAAACACGCTGCCTTCAGCCAGTTCCTTGACCAGGCGGTCACGCATCCGCAGGTTACGCGCCTCAATCCCTTCATCCCAGAAATACGACTCAACCGAGTCCGGCAGGTCGGCGAGCTGTTCGTCTGATTTCTGCTTGAGGGCGTCGAGGTCCGCGCGAACGTAGTCGGCGATCATCGCCTCGAAATAGGATTCCAGTTCGTCCAGGTCTTCCAGCGCCTGGTCAAGCAACACCAGTTGCTGCTCCTCAGGCATGTCCTCGAGGAAGGAAAGCTGCTCTTCCAGGGTTTCCAGCCCAACCACGGTCAAGCCTTCACCGGCTGCTTGCAGCGCCAGGGAGAGGTCCATGAACAAGCCATTCTTGGGCGGTGGAATGCTCAGGGTCATCATTGCCGCCCATACCTTCATGGTGGAAAGCTGCTGCGCCGACATGCGATAGACGCTGGCTGCCTCGACCACGCGGGCAAAGCGTTCCGCGCCAATCCGCTCTTCCAGCGTGGAGCCGTCCTGGTAGTGCATGTATTCCATCAGGCGGGCCATGGTGGGCTGGTTGGGCACCAACTCCATGGCGAAGCGGTCACAGGACTTGAGCGCTGCCAGGAAGGCCTCAGAGAAATTGAGCACGCGCGGGTCATCGCTGTGCACCGTGCCCAGAAGGTAACCCCGCAATTCGCCATCCTTGCTGAGGGTGTACACCAGCCCCTGGCTGGCCACTGCCTGGCTGGCCAAAGCGCCGCATAACAGCGCCAGCACGACCAGAAAACCGGAAATTTGCCTCAAGCTCATTTTTCGCATGGTAAAGCCACCCTGCTTCCTTTATCCTCGGCGCAAGCCAACGAGCGCACCCATCGAACCCATATTATGCCGGGCATTTCTTCACGCTTCAGGGGTTTTCTACCCGTTGTAGTCGACGTCGAGACAGGCGGATTCAATCCGCAGACCGACGCGCTGCTGGAAGTGGCCGCCTGCATTTTGCACATGGACGACTTCGAGCGCATCAAGATCGGCGAGAAGGTCACGTTCAATGTCACGCCGTTCCCCGGCGCCAATATTGAGCCCAGCTCGCTGGAAGTCACCGGCATCGATCTTGACTGCCCCAACCGCAACGCCCTGCCCGAGCGCGAGATGTTGCAGCAGCTTTCCCAGCCGATCCGCCGTGAACTGAAGCGCACCGAGTGCCAGCGCGCCATCCTGGTGGGGCACAATGCCTGGTTTGACCTGTCGTTCATCAACGCCGCGCTGGAGCGCACCGGCTACAAGCGCAGCCCGTTCCACCCGTTCAGCTCGTTCGACACGGCCACTCTGGGTGGCCTGGCGTTTGGCCAGACCGTGCTGTCTCGCGCGGTGCAGGCGGCAGGCATTGATTGGAATGAATCACAGGCGCACTCTGCGCTGTACGATGCGGAAAAAACGGCGGCCCTGTTCTGCGCCATCGTCAACCGCTGGAAAATTTTGACCGGATTCTGAAGGAGACCCCTTTGTCCGACTACCTGATGAACACCTATGCCCGCATGCCGGTGGCCTTTGAACGTGGTGAAGGCGCCTGGTTGTGGGATGACACTGGCAAGAAGTACCTCGACGCCATTTCCGGCCTGGGTGTTTGCGCCCTCGGCCATGCACACCCGGCTGTCGCGAAGACCATCTGCGAGCAGGCCAATACCCTGATCCACACCGCCAACCTGGCGCGCGTGCCGTGGCAGGAAACCCTGGCGGAAAAGGTCTGCAGAGTGGCCAAAATGGACAAGGCGTTTATCTGCAACTCCGGCGCCGAGGCCATCGAGTGTGCGCTGAAGATCTGCCGCATTGCTGCCCGCGAGCGTGGTATAGACCACCCCGAAGTGGTGGTGATGGAAGACAGTTTCCACGGCCGCACCCTGGCGGCGCTTTCGGCCACTGGCAGCCGCAAGGTTCAAGCGGGATTCGAGCCATTGGTGGGCGGTTTTATCCGGGTGCCTTTTGGCGATGCGGAAGCGGTGGCGAAATTGGCAGCATCACACCCGAATATCGTCGCGGTGCTGCTGGAGCCGATCCAGGGCGAATCCGGAGTTCGCGTGCCGCCTGATGGCTACCTGGCCGACATCCGCGCGACCTGCGATGCCAACAACTGGCTGATGGTGTGCGATGAAATCCAGTCCGGCCTGTGCCGCACCGGCAACTGGTACGCCTACCAGCACGAGGACATCCATCCCGACATCATTACCTCGGCCAAGGCGCTGGCCAACGGCGTACCGATCGGCGCGTGCATGGCGCGTGGCTGGGCTTCGGAGGCGTTTACCCCAGGCCGCCACGGCTCCACTTTCGGCGGTAACCCACTGGCCTGTCACACCGCCTGCACCGTACTCGACCAGATGACGGAGCTCGACTTGCCCGGCAAGGCCGCGCGCACCGGAAGCGCCATGCTGGCGTCGTTCCGTGAAAAGCTGGCGGACAACGAAGCGATTGTGGATATTCGCGGCCGCGGCCTGATGATCGGCATAGAAGCGGATCGCCCGCTCAACCACATCAAGGACCAGGCGTTGGAGCGCGGCCTGCTGATCAACGTCACCCACGACAACGTCGTGCGCCTGCTGCCACCGCTGATCATCGACGATGAGCAGGCGGAGACAATCGTCAGCGTGGTTTCCGAACTGCTGAACGCCCTGTAACAAAATCGGGGCGCGACCCTGCACGGCTGCAAGCGGCGTGTTGTCGCGATGCCACGCTGGCGTACAATGGGCACCCGTTCAAATCATCAGCCAAGGCGCCGATTCATGCCCGTCGACGGAAAACTGCTGGAAATACTCTGCTGCCCGGTCAGCAAAACACCACTGCGTCACCTGGAGGTGTCGCGCCTGGAAAAACTCAACCGCGCCATCGAGGCCGGCGAGGTGCAGTACGTACGCGGTGAGAAAGTGACCCAGCCCCTGGCCGAGGCGCTGGTGACCGAAGATTCGAAAGTCATTTACCCCATCGAGGACGGCATCCCCGTATTGCTGGAAGACCGTGGCATTGGCACCACCCAGCTCAACGACTTCTAGGCCCGCCCCGCCCGACCCCGCGGTTGTTCGCGAAAACGTTGCGGCGGCGCTGGCCGAAGACCTGGGCAGCGGCGATGTCACCGCGGCGCTGATACCCGCCGACCAGGTGTTTCGCACCCGCGTCATCAGCCGCGAGCACGCGGTGCTGTGTGGGCAGGCCTGGTTCGAAGAGACGTTTGCGCAAATCGACGACTCCGTCCACGTGGACTGGGCGGTTGCCGATGGCGACGCGCTTGCGCCCAACCAGGAAGTTTGCGTGCTGGGCGGTTCCGCCCGCGCCATTCTCAGTGGCGAGCGCACGGCGCTGAACTTCCTGCAAACACTTTCCGGAACCGCCAGCCGCAGCGCCGAATTCGTTCACGCTGTTGACGGCACCGGAACGGTGATCCTGGATACCCGAAAGACATTGCCCGGCCTTCGCGTGGCGCAGAAATACGCGGTGCGCTGCGGCGGCGCGCGAAACCACCGCCAGGGGCTGTTTGACGCCATCCTGGTGAAGGAAAACCACATTGCCGCCGCTGGCTCCATCAGCGAAGCCGTGAGGCAGGCCCAGGCGCAGAGCCCCAACCTGCTGCTGGAAGTGGAGGTGGAAAACCTCGAGCAACTTGCAGAGGCGCGCGACGCGGGCGCCCAGCGCGTGTTGTTGGATAACTTCAGCAACGAGATGCTGCGCGAGGCCGTGTCCCGTTTCAGCGGACAGATTGGCCTGGAGGCATCCGGCGGCATTTCGCTGGACACCGTCCGGGCCGTGGCCGAAACCGGCGTGGATTTTATCTCCACCGGCGATGTCACCAAGCACGTCCGCGCCACCGACTTCTCGATGCGCTTCGTGTAGATCACCGCCGTGTTTAAACGCGCCCTTGCAGGACTGACCATTGCCACCCTGGCAACGCTGTGCCCGCAAGCCGCGCCGGCTGCTGACCTGGACAAAGGCGCGCTTTTCACCAGCAACGAAGCGCTTCAGGTAGTGATCAGCGCACCGTGGCGCGAGGTGTTGCGGGCCAAGGACAACAAGGGCTGGCCGGCCACCCTGGTGGTGCAGAACCCCGGCGCTGAACCCCTCAGCGTCAGCCTCACCGTGGAACGCCGCGGCATCTCGCGCCAGCGGGTGTGCGATTTTCCGCCCATTCGCCTGCGCTTCGACAAGGAGTCGGTGAAAGGCACCCTGTTCCAGGGCGAAGGCGCGCTCAAGCTGGTCACTCACTGCGGTGAAGGTGAACGCTGGGCGAAGTATTACGTGCTGGAAATGGCGGCCTATCGAATGTTCAACCTGGTCACCGACTACAGCCTGCGCGTGCGGCCGATGCAAATCCGCTATCGCGATACTCAACGAGAAAGCGAGCCGGAAACCCATTTCGCTTTCGTCATCGAGGATATCGACGAACTGGCTGATCGCCATGACCTGGTGGAAATCGAAGTGCCTTCGACCCTGCCCAGCCGCCTCAACCCAGAGGCCAGCAGCCGCGCCGCCCTGTTCCAGTACATGATTGGCAACCTCGACTGGTCGGCCATCCGCGGCCCCGACGGCGAGTGCTGCCACAATGTAAAGCTGATTGGCGCTGAAAATGACCCGCAGGGCGACAAAACACCCCTGGTGCCGGTGCCCTACGACTTCGATTCAACCGGGCTGGTGGACGCGCACTACGCCGATCCGCCGCAGGGCCTGGGGGTACGCAGGATCACCACCCGCATGTACCGGGGTTATTGCCGTCACAACCCGCAGTTGCCCGCCACCCGTGCCGAGTTTCGTGCGCTGGAACCAGAAATTCGAGCCGTGATCGCCAACGAGAACCGGCTGGAGCCGCGTGAGCGGCAAAAAGCGCTCGATTACCTGGATGAATTCTTCGCGGTGCTGGCCGACGACCAGCAATTCGAAACAGAAATTACCGAATCCTGCCGCGGCTAGGCCTCAGGCCGCATCCTTCAGGCACAGGTTCACTTCTTCGGGCTCTGCGCCTTCCTCGGACGATTCGGCCGACTCGCCACCCGCTTGTTCCGGCGGCGACTGGTAACGCTCACGAAATCGCTTGAGCGCCGAGTTTTCGGGCTGCAGCGCAATTACCCTGGAGAGGTAGTCCCCGCGCTCCGCATCGCTGGCGGGCAGCGGCACTTTGCCTGTTGGGTAGCCCGCCACCAGCCCATCCGCGCTGATTTCCAGGTAGGCCGGATGACCGCCATAGTGCGCGGCAATGCCAGTATCAATCTGTATCACCCGGGCATCGTAACGCGGCCAGATAACGGCAGGCGTTGGGGTGTGCCCCACCACGATGCGCTGCGCCGAGAGGCGCTCGAGAATGGAGTCGAGCAACTCCGGGCTAACTTCGGGCTCGCCCCCGGACAGCCCGCGAAACCAGAACGGCCCGCATTCATCGGCGATCAGGCCGGGGTTTTCGTAGTCGAAGTTGGCCAGGCCGGCCCTCGCCTGGCGGGACAGTTCGGCCAGGGACAGGTCGGCGTACTGGTCACTGATGCCACCGTGGACAAACACGATGCCGTTAATCTTCACCGCCGCTTTCAGCGCCAGGGTGCGTAGCGCGTACTCGCCCTCCGGGTTCCAACCCGGATCCCAGGCCTGGCGATGCTCCACGAAGCCTGGCGGGTGGGTCTTGTCCCACTGCGCGCGGTGATCTTCGGGCAAGGCCGCGTACGCCTCCGGATCATTCAGCTTCATGTCTTCCATGCTGAGTTGGTAGTAGCGATCGACCATGGCCTCGGAGTTGCGCCCCTCGAACTCGGCGAATTCTTCCGCGGTCACGTAGCGCAGATCGCCGTAGCTGTTCATCGCCTCGTGGTTACCGATCAGCAGGTGCACACGGCCACCGGCCTTCTCCGCCTGCCTGGCGAGCTTGTCGATGTGCTCCATGATTTTCCGCGTTTCCGGGCCGCGGTCGGGAATATCACCGGTCTGCACCAGGTGGGTTTCGCCGCCGGTCCACTTGCCGCGCTTGTTGACCAGGCCGGCCGCCTGGAGGGTGTCGATGTAGTGGTCGTAATCACCGTGAAGATCGCCGATGGCGACAACACGCTCCACCCCTTCCCAGGTGTAATCATCCACTTGTTGGGAACCGGCGTGCGCGCTACAAGCCAGGCACACCAGGGCTAACAAGGAAACCAGTCTTGGCATGGCGCCGCTTCTCCCCCGGGCCGGGTCAGCCCGTCAATTCGTTCTCGAAGTCATCACCGCGATCGGCTTCTACCTCGCTCGACCGCATATAGGTTTTGGCCTCTTTTCGCAGTCCATAGTTCAACGACCACAACACCAGGACGGTGTAATTGAAGATCAGGGTCATGATGGCGCCAACAATCAGCATGCCGATGCCTGCGGAAAGCCCCACGCCAACTGCCATGAAAATGAAGATGGAGTCGGCCGCACTCTTGACGGTATGGCGAAACCGCACGCCCGCCACCACGCCGGCCAGGCTGAACGCCAGCGCCAGGCTGTTGTGCACCACCAGCACGATGCCGCTGACCGCGATCGGAAGGATCAGCATGCTCTGCAACAGGGATTGATCGAGCTGGTGCAATTGGCGAATGGAAAGGTAGGTCCACGAAACCGGGATCATCAGCACCACGGCGCCGAGGATGGCGGTAACCAGCCACACCACGCTGTCGCCCTTGGTCTGCACCTGCGAGGCCTGGATTTCGATGCCATCCAGCGATTCACGGGCGCTGCCTTCATTGCCAATCAGCCGCTCCAGCTCACCAACCGGTAAGTGGCTGCCGAGGTCGGGATAGATGTTGAAGGCCAGCGAAGCGCCGCCGAACAACAGTGCGTAAAACACTGTCAGCTTTAGGAAAAGAACTCGATCCCGGCCCTTGGCGCTCATTTCGCCAAGCATAACCGGTTTACGTTCGAGTATCATGCGCCCTGAGCGCGTTACAATGCCGCGGAATTGAAATTTGCGACCTTTGCAACCATACAAAGGGCGCACGCAGGTACGAACCTGTAGCGGTTTCCACTGTCAACATAGCGACCGAAACCGAAAAATTTGAACACTCAAGTCAGATCGACAACGGTCAGAACCTAGGAGAGAACCCGAAAATGATGAACCGTATCCTGCTATCCGTATTGATTTCAGCCGTGGCTGCACCTGCGTTCGCACAGGACGCCGCTGCCGAGCCGGAAGCCATTCCGGCGGTGGTGGTCACCAATGAAGGCCTGGTTGAGCGCTGCATCCTGCCGCTGGTAGTCACCAGCATGGACGGCGAAGCCGTGGAAGAAGACGCGGGCCGCTACGAAGTGGAAGCCGGCAGCCACACCTTCAGCGGTTACGCCCAGGGCGATTTTTCCGCCTGCGCCACCATCGCTGACGCCGGCCTTGGCGCCGACAGCCCGATTGGCGAAGGCTCAACCACGGTCAACGTGCCGGCCGGCAAGGAATACTTCCTTGGCCTGGACGTGCGCAAGGCTGACAAGAGCACCTGGAAGGTGGTCACCTGGCGCATTAATCACTAGTTGTAACAGCGAGCTCCAGCTCGCGAACAGAAGGGCGCGGGAATCCGCGCCCTTTTTTATTCTTCGGGCGCCAGCGTTACGCTGAGCCCATCGTGCTCATCTTCCAGGTGCAGCTGGCAGCTCAGCCGCGAGCCTTCCTGCTTGTGGTCGAGGAAGTCGATCAGCTCTTCCTCGTCGATCTCGCGGGCATCGAACTTGTCGCGCCATGCTTCGTCCACGTACACGTGGCAGGTGGCGCATGAGCACATGCCGCCGCAGATGGCTTCCACGCCCCACGGGAACTCGCGCAGGACTTCCATGAGCTTGTCGCCAGGCTCGCCTTCAACGTTGTGCACATCTCCAAAACGGTCGGTTACTTTTATCTGGATCATGGGTAAGAATTCTGACTTGTCCGGGCGCGAAAAAAGGCACAAGGTATCACCGGTGGGCGGGACGCACCAGCCCAAAAATCAGCCGGGCATGACCTGAGCGCGCTCTGGTATTAGACTTCTGCAAAAATAACTTCACAAAAATCGCACGAGGGAGCAGTCAATGGGCGCCTTCGCCCGAAAAATTGTCACCGACACATTCGCCCGCGCCGGGGTGAAGATAAACGGCAATAACCCCTGGGATATCCAGGTTCATAACGAACGCTTCTACAGCCAGACCATGCGCGGCTCGTTGGGATTTGGCGAGTCGTACATGGACGGCGACTGGGATGCCGTTGAACTGGATGCCCTGTTCCGCCGCATCATCCGCACGGACGTTGGCAGCAGCCCGCTGGTGAAACTCAACCGCCTGTGGCACGACTCGCGCGCCCGCCTGGTGAACCCGCAAACGCGAAAAGGCTCGCTGGCCATTGCCGAGACCCACTACGACCTGGACCACCGCCTGTACCAGCACTTCCTGGGCCCCTACAACCAGTACACCTGTTGCTTCTGGAACGAGGCGACCACGCTGGAGGCGGCCGAGGTCGAGAAGCTGGAAATGATCTGCAACAAGCTGGATATTTCCGAGAATGACAAGGTGCTGGACATCGGCTGTGGCTGGGGCGGCTTCTCGAAATACGCCGCCGAAACCCGTGGCTGCGAGGTCACCGGGGTCAGCATCTCGAAGGAACAGATTGCCTACGCCCGCGAGTACACCGCCGGGTTGCCGGTGAAGATCATCGAGGCCGATTACCGCGACCTGCCAGAAATGTTCGGCGGCGAGCACTTCGACAAGGTGCTGATCTGCGGCATGATCGAGCACGTGGGGTACAAGAATTACCGCACCATTGTCTCCATCATCCACAAGCTGCTGAAGGACGATGGGCGTTTCCTGCTGCACACCATCGGCAACAGCCAGAACACGGTGATCGTCGACCCGTGGATTGAGAAGTATATTTTCCGCAACTCGATGGCGCCCTCCATCCAGCAACTGGCGCAGGCTTTCGAGGGCCTGATGGTGGTGCAGGACTGGGAAAATTACGGCCTGTACTACGCCCCTACCCTTGCGGCCTGGCAGCAGAAGTTTGAAGAGAACTGGGATGCCATCGCGGCGATCGACGCCGATAAACCCTTCGATGAGCGCTTTCGGCGGATGTTCAACTATTACTTCTTTTCCTGCATCGCGGGTTTTCAAACCGAAAGCATCAACCTGTGGCACATCGTGCTAACCAAGAAGGGGATGGGCAGGCAGGTTTATCCGCGGGTGAATTTGAAAGGCTAGCGGGGCGCAGGGTACAGATTCAAATCACCCACCAGCGACTTCGTCATCCCGGAAGGCCTCCTACCGTCATCCCGGAAACGCGAGTAGCGTTATCCGGGACCCACCGGCTGAGCAGAAGAGTTGCATCGGTGGCATCGGTGGAGCCGCGGGAGGGGTGCTCCTTCCACGACACGCGCAAGTACGTCCATGTAGCTCTTAAATCACGTCCCTGTGATTTAAGGTCGCGGAAGAAGCACCCCATCCCACGGCTACGAAGCGCATGCGCCTCCGGGATGACGGGGTCACTAACCGAAGGTCGACAATGGCAAGTAGTCCACCAGGTCACCTCGCCTGATGTCCTCGCCCACACGCTGGCGCACCAGGCCATCGCTGGCGCTTAGCGAGGTGAGCACGCCGCTGCTCTGGTTGGAGAACAGGGCGAGCTTTCCGTGACGTGACTGGACGCGCAAATACTCCTCACGCGAACTACCCTTGTGATCAAAATCGGCAAGCGCCGAAAGGAACGGTGTTTCGTGGTGTGACGCACCCTGGCAGGCCGCCAAGTAAGGCCGGGCGATGATCGCCAGGGTGACGAATACTGAAACCGGGTTACCGGGCAAGCCCAGGAACGGCGTTTCGCTACCGGAGCCTCGGATGTGGCCGAAGGCAAAGGGTTTGCCTGGCTTGATGGCTATTTTCCACAGGTCGATGGCGCCCAGTTCGGCCACAACGTCGCGCACGTGGTCTTCTTCTCCCACCGAGACGCCGCCGGTCGTGAGAATGACATCAGCGCGCTCGGCTGCTTCGAGCAACAGGTTGCGCACCGCTTCCGGCGTGTCTTCAGCCACGCCCATGTCGATCATTTCGTAACCCCAGGCCTGCAGCAACCCGCGCACGGTGTAGCGGTTGGAGTTGTAAATCTGGCCAGGTTTAGCCTCGGAACCAGGCTCGGCCAACTCATCGCCGGTGGAGACCAGCGCCACCCGCAAACGGCGAAAGCAACAGACCTGCGCGCAGCCCACGGCTGCAACCTGGCCCAGGTCCTGCGGCCGCAGCCGGGCGCCCTGCTTCGCCACCATGTCGCCGGCAGCGATGTCCTGGCCCTTCGGGCGGATGTTGTCGCCGGGTTCGCAAAGCTCAAGGATGCGAACGGACGCTTGCCTGCCATCTGCGGTGTTTTCCTGCATTACCACCGTGTCAGCGCCCTCTGGCAGCTCCGCACCGGTAAAGATGCGTGCGGCGGTGCCGAGCTGCAAAGCCTGCGGCACCGAGCCAGCGGGAATCCGCTGAGAAACCGGAATGGCCTGCTTTGCACCCGGCCAGTCGGCACGCCGCAGGGCGTAGCCGTCCATGGCGCTGTTGGCCGCAGGCGGGACATTGATGGCGGAAACCACGTCTTCGGCCAGGACACGGCCGAGGGCTTCGGCGATGGCTACGCTCTCGGTGTCTGCCAGCAAGCGCGACGAGGCCCTCAGCCGGGCGATGGCCTCGTCAACCGGGGTGAACACCGCTGCCTTTGCGCGTCATGGCCACGAAGTTGCAGGGCCGGTGGCGCGAGTCCAGTTGTTCCTTGAGGATACCGCTCCACGCGGTGCGGCAGGCGCCGGTAGAACCCGGCATGCAAAAAACCAGGGTCTGGTTGGCCAGGCCCGCGGTGGCGCGCGACTGGACCGTGGAAGTGCCAATTTCCTGGTAGGAAAGCTGGCGGAACAGCTCGCCGAAGGTGTCGATGGCCTGGTCAAACAACGGCACCAGCGCCTCGGGGGTGGAATCGCGGCCGGTAAAGCCGGTGCCGCCGGTGGTCAGCACCACGTCGATCTCGGGGTCGGCAATCCACTGCGAAACAATCGCCCGCATGCGGTACTTGTCATCGGGGCACAACTCGCGCGCCGCCAGCGCATGGCCGGCCTCACCGAGCAGTTCGACCAGGGCGTCGCCAGAGGTGTCGTTTTCCAGGGTGCGGGTGTCAGACAGGGTAAGAACGGCAATCGAAAGCGCTTTGAATTCGTCAGTGGAAACCATGGCTCCGGCTAGCTTACGAGTTGTTCGGCGCGCTCCAGGTCGGTGCGCTTGTTGATGTTAAAGAACGGGTCGACTTCGCCGGCATGGGGTTCCGGCCAGTCCAGCATGGACACGGGGTGGTCTTCAAAAAACGCGTTGAAGCCTCGCGTTCCCTGGGCCACGGCGGCCTCGACCGCTTCCAGCGCCTCCAGCCGCCACAAGCTGCAGGTGCCGTGCACCTCTCCCCGAAAGCGCGGCACGCAGGCAATCGCGTTGCCGCCACCGGCACGCAAGCCCAGCCGCCCCACCAGGTCGCGCGGCAGGAACGGCGTATCGCACGGCGCCAGTTGCAGCCACTCCGAATAGCCTTGTGCTTTAAGCCAGCGCAAGCCGGCCAGCAGCGCAGGCAGCGGGCCGTTGGAGCCGGGCTCGGGGTCTTCAACCTGTTCCAAGCCAAAGGTGTTGAACATCGGGTTGCGCCGTTCAACGCTCAGCGCCATGGATGCCACTTGCGGCAGCAGGCGCTCGATCACGTGTTCCAGCAACGACATGCCGCCAAGAATGGAAAGCGCCTTGGGTTGCGGACCAAATCGCCGCGACTGTCCACCTGCCAGGATGAGGGCGCTGACTTCCACGTTTCAGGCGGACGCCTGGCGCAGCGCCTGCGCGGCGGCTTCACTTAACTCACTGCCGCCGCCATCCAGGTAGTCGGCCATCTTGCGGCGCATTTGCGGCGCCCAGAAGCGCTGGATATGGTCGGCGGTGCGCGCCACCTGGTCATCGTGAAAACTGAAGTTTTCCGCGATCTGGTTGGCCATTTTGATCATCTGCTCGATGTCGGACATCAATCTTCGATCCGCTCGGGTAAGGTGTAGATATTGTGCCTGCCCGGGCGGGCAAATCCCACCAGGGTCATGCCGCTGCGCTGGGCGAAATCCACTGCAAGCGTGGTGGGTGCGGACACCGCCACCAATACTTCCATGCCCACAGCGGCCGCTTTGTAGACCATTTCATAACTGGCCCGGCTGGAAACCAGCACGAACCCGGCTTGCGAATCAAAACCCTCGCGCGCCAGGTGGCCAATCAGCTTGTCGAGGGCATTGTGACGGCCCACATCCTCGCGCAGGGCAACGATTTCGCCGGAAAGGTCACACCAGGCCGCGCCATGGGTGGCGCCTGTGATCGATTGCAGGGGCTGGTGCGCCGTTATGTCGGAGAGCGCGCGCTGCATGGCACGATGACTCACACGCACCTGGTTGCCCACCGGCGCCGGCTCACGCAGGGCCTGCTCAATGCGTTCGGCACCGCATAGCCCGCAGCCGGTGCGGCCCGTGAGGTTGCGGCGCTGGGTCTGGAGGCGGTCGTACCAGGGCTCGGTAATGCTCATCGCCAGTTCAACGCCGCCCTCGCGTGGCAGCACTTTCGTGCCCAGCAAGTCTTCCGCGCCGCCGATAATGCCTTCGGTCAGGCTGAAACCCAGGCCGAAATCTTCCAGGTCATCGGGGGTGGCCATCATCACCACGTGGGCGTGGCGGTTGTAGCTCATCGCCACCGGCACCTCGGCCGCGATGTGGTCGCTGGCGCGCGGAGCGGCTTGTGCGGAAACCCGGCCGGAGTCCTTGCCCAGCTGCCACTGGTCAACCGCAACGACGCCCGAGGTGCTCACAGGAATCAGCGCTGGCGGCTAGGCGTTGGCCCTGGCCGTGGCCCTGGCGGAAGCCAGGTACTCTTCCTGCTTGCGCACGAAGTCCTTCTGGTGCTTCTGCCAGCTGGACGGCTCGGTGACCCGCGCCACCTGCACCGCGGTGACCTTGTACTCGGGGCAGTTGGTGGCCCAGTCGGAGTTGTCCGTGGTCACCACGTTGGCGCCCGAATAAGGGAAGTGGAAGGTGGTGTAGACCACGCCCGGCTGCACCCGCTCGCTGACAATCGCGCGCAACACGGTGTCCCCGGCGCGGCTGGAAATGCCACACCAGTCGCCGGTTTCGATCCCGCGCTCTTCGGCGTCGAAGGGGTGCATTTCCAGCACGTCTTCCTCGCACCACTTGTTGTTGTGGGTGCGCCTGGTCTGGGCGCCCACGTTGTACTGCGAAAGGATGCGCCCGGTGGTGAGCAGCAGCGGGTACTTGCGGGTGGAACGCTCCTCGGTGGGTACAAAACCGGTGATGGCAAAGTAGCCCTTGCCGCGCACGAATTCGTTCTCGTGCATGGTCGGCGTACCCTCGGGATGCTCCTCGTTGCAGGGCCACTGGATGCTGCCCAGGCGGTCGAGTTTTTCGTAGGTCACGCCCTCAAAGGTTGGCGTGAGGCGCGCAATCTCGTCCATGATCTCGGACGGATGCCCGTAATTCATCGGGTAGCCCAGGGCGTTGGAAAGCGCCTGGGTGACCTCCCAGTCGGCCAGGCCGGCCAGCGGCTCAATGGCCTTGCGAACCGGGCCGATGCGGCGCTCGGCGTTGGTAAAGGTGCCGTCCTTCTCCAGGAACGAGCTGCCGGGCAGGAAAACATGCGCAAAACGCGCGGTTTCATTCAGGAACAGGTCCTGCACGATCAAACAATCGAGTGCGCGCAAGGCGCTTTCCACGTGCAGCGTGTTGGGGTCGGACTGGGCCATATCTTCACCCTGCACGTACATGCCGCGGAATTCGCCCGCCAACGCGGCATCGAACATGTTGGGAATGCGCAGGCCGGGCTCGGGCTGCACTTCCACGTTCCATTCACCCTCAAACAGCGCGCGCACCGCCGGATCGGAAACGTGGCGGTAGCCGGGCAGTTCATGGGGGAAGGAACCCATGTCGCACGAGCCCTGCACGTTGTTCTGGCCGCGCAGCGGATTCACCCCCACGCCCTCGCGCCCCAGGTTTCCGGTGGCCATGGCCAGGTTGGCAATACCCATCACCATGGTCGAACCCTGGCTGTGCTCAGAAACGCCCAGGCCGTAATAAATGGCGGCATTGTTGG
>JAUIBE010000025.1 GCA_030428105.1 Gammaproteobacteria bacterium | reverse complement strand
CGTTCTACCAACGACTGGTCAGCCGGGGAAAGCCCAAAAGACTCGCCCTTGCCGCAGTGGCTCGCAAGCTCGTGGTTATCGCTAACGCAGAGCTAAAAAACCATGCAGCACAACTGACTTGATGACGGTTTCGTTGGAGCGCCCTTGGACATAACCCCTCGCTTTTCCGGGATGACGGTTTTAGGTTTTCTGCTATTCCCTGTCGGTGCGGCACTGTTCCGCAAGAAGTGCTTGTTGCTGGCGGAACTCGTCTATTTCAGTTACTCCTGGTGTGGCGTACCTTTCGTGGAAATCCACCGCATCGCCCTGGGAAAACGCCACGCTCGTGTAGGTGTAGGTGAACACCCGATCGCCGTGGTGAATTTGCAGGGTGTAGGGCAGGGCGGCGCCGGCTTCTGATTCGCGCCAATCATCCAGCGTAACCGTTATGGGCGTTTCTTCCGGCAGCAGCATGAGGAAGCCGGCCGGCTGGGCGGGATTGTCGCCTTCCACCAGGCTCACGGTTCCGCCGGTGGGGTATTCGCCGGTGCGGCCCGTGCGGGTTTCACCCAGGAATTCGATAGCCGGGTCATCCGCCACGTTGGCCATGATTTCGTCGAAATGCAGAACCATGGCGTGGTACTGGTGGCCCAGGGCGAAGCGCTTTTCCTTGTCGCTGGCCAGGCCGGTTTTTTTACCCTGGCGGTACCAGGCGAACGGCCCTTCGGAGACGATATCGCTGGCGCCTTCGCCAAGGAAAGACACCGCCGCTTCATCGGCGGAACGGTAGTAGGTTTCCACGCTGTAGGCCGAGCCGTCGGAAACCGCAACGTCGGCGCTGGTGGTGATCACTTCGGTTATGCAGGCGTTGCTGGCCAGCAGGGTGTTGCATAGCAGCAGCGCAGGCAGTGCTGCCCATTTCACTCGATTCAGCACTCAAAGCACCTCGTGGCGGGCGCGGGCGCCCTGGTTACCTTGAGTTGATTATAGGGAAGATACCTTCCTTTGCTCCTGCGGCGCCTGGCTGGCCCGCAGCGCCAGCGTGGCTGCCTCGTCCACCCTGCCGGTTTCCGGGCTGATCACCACGCCGTAGTGATCGCGCGCGCTTGCGCTGGAGATGTATTCGTTTTGCACATCGCGCAGCACGGCTTCGGGGTCGCGTTGCAGCGGGTCGCCCCAGCCGCCACCGCCGCCGGAGTTGTTCACCAGCCGGTCGCCGGGTTTCATCGGCTCGTAGATCATGCCGGTGAAAGTTTCGCGCTCGGTTTCCGGCCACAGGATAACGTGGCCGTTCTCGCCGGTTTCACCACCTTCCATGCCCCACGGGCGGGTCTTGGTTTTCTTCACCAGGGTCAGCACCGAGGCGTCGGTCAGGAATTTGTAGGTGCGGGTAATGCCCAGCCCGCCGCGGTGCTGGCCCGGCCCGCCGGAATCCTGGCGCAGGCAGTAGTTTTCGATAATCCACGGCGCCTTGGTTTCCAGCACTTCCACCGGGTTGTTGCGGCTGCCCGGCTGGGTCATGTGCATAATGCCGTTTTCGCCATCCGCACCGGCGTGGGCGCCGAAGCCCACGCACTCGTTGGTGGCTTCCACCCACATGGCGCCGCTTTCCGGGTGGGTTCCCACCCCCATCACGGTGAACACATCGCCGCCGGAACAGGCCGGGATGGTGTCGGGCATGGCCTGGGCCAGCGCCTTGGTGATGACCTCGGGCGCCAGTAGGGCAATCCACAACGCAAAGGTTGGCTGCGGTGGTTCGGCGTGCATCACTTCGCCCTTGGGCGCAATCACTTTCAGCGGGCGGAAGTTGCCCTCGTTGGCCGGGGTGTCCGGCGTGGTGATGCCTTTGAAGATCAAACCGCACAGGCCCACGGTCAGGCCGATGGGCAAATTCAGCGGGCCTTCCACGGCCGGTGACGAGCCGGTCCAGTCGACAATCATTTCATCGTCGGTAATGGTGACGGTGGCCTTCAGCTTCACAAGGTCATCCTTGTTGATGCCATCGTCATCCACCCAGTCCTCGGCCGACCAAGTGCCCTTTGGCAACTTGGCCAGGCGGGCGCGGGCCAGGCGTTCGCCGTGGTCCAGGATGGCTTCCACTGCGGTCTCAAAGGTCTCCAGGCCAAATTTCTCAACCAGTTCCGCCACGCGTTTTTCGCCGGTGCGGCAGGAGGATACCTGGGCGTTCATGTCGCCCAGCACGTGGCTGGCCATGCGGCTGTTGAAGCGAATCAGGTCTTCCACTGCCTTGTTGCGCACGCCTTTCTCGTAGATCTTCAGGCACGGCATCACCAGGCCTTCCTGGTACATGTCGGTGGAGTCCAGAACGTAGCCGGGGTCTTTCTGCCCCAGGTCCAGCCAGTGCACTTTCACCGCGGTGAAGCCCACCAGGTCATCGCCGGCAAAGATCGGCGATGCGGCCAGCACGTCCAGCACGTGGGCTGAGCTCCAGTACGGGTAGTTCAGCAGTATCAGGTCGCCCGGGTAGATGTTGTCGTAGCCCAGGTGCTCAATCATCTTCTTCAGGGCGTAGTCGTTGCCGCGGGTGAACAGCGCAATGCCCGGCGCCTCGGCCAGCATGCGGCAGTGGCGGTCGTAAATGCCCAGGCCAAAATCGTGGACCTCGTAAATGATGGTGCTATACGAGGTGCGAATCAGGTTGCGGTTCATCTCCCGCGCGGCCGATTGCAGGTAGTTGTTGATGACTTCGATGGTAACGGCGTCTACCTGGCTCATGACTGCGCTCCAATTTTGATGATGAGTTCGCCAAATTCACCCACGCCCAGGCGGTCGCCGGCGTGAATCACGGTGGTGGCGGTGCGTTCTTCGACAATCGC
Organism: Gammaproteobacteria bacterium; assembly: GCA_030428105.1. Classification (GTDB taxonomy): domain Bacteria; phylum Pseudomonadota; class Gammaproteobacteria; order Xanthomonadales; family SZUA-36; genus JAUIBE01. The sequence continues at coordinate 34,996 of JAUIBE010000025.1, read as the reverse complement.
CGGGCCTTCAATTTCATTGCCCCACAGCAGTCGTTCGCGGTCGTAAATCTGGTAGTCGGCGCTTTCGCCCTGGCCATACTGGTACACCGGGCGTGCGCCTTTGTGGGCGCTTTCCGGGTTGGCGTCGCCTTTTTCCAGGCGCGGGATTTCGGGGCGGGGCAACAGCCCCAGGGCGCGCAGGCGCAGGGTGACCACTTCCACCTTGTCGTCCATGGCATGGCCATACTGGGCGCGGTGGGCCTCGCCAAAGCTGGCGATGATGGTGGCAATGTCGTCTGCCTGCAGCACGGTTCCGGGCAGGCCCACGTTCACGGTGTGCTCCTGGCCCTGGTAGCGCAGCTCGGCCTGGGCCTGGAACACCTTGCGGTCATCGCTGAAGCCGTCTTCATCCAGCGCCGCATTGCCGGCCGCGTGCAGGTCGGCGTAAATCGCGTTGATGGCTTCCAGCGATTGCGGCTGGTCGGGCTCCAGCGCGGTCACGTGGGTTTGCGAGAAGTCGTGTACCAGGTCGATCATCAGCATGCCAAAGGCCGAGAAGTTCGATTGCCCGGGCGGCACCACAACCCGCGGCAGGCCCAGTTCACGCGCCACGGCCGCGCCGACAAAGGCGCCGCCTCCGCCAAAGGCCAGCAGGGTGAAGTCGCCGGGGTGAAAGCCGCGTTCCACTGAAATTACCCGCACGGCGCCCGCCATCTTGGCCTCGCTGATGCGCAGGATGCCGGCGGCGGTTTCATCGGCGCTCATGCCAAGTTGTTCGGCCAGGCTTGCGATGGCTTGCCGGGCGTGATCGGCGTTGAGTTGGATATCACCGCCCAGGAAATTGGCCGGGTCCAGGTAGCCAACCGCCAGCGCGGCGTCGGTAAAGGTTACCTGGCTGCCGCCCTTGTCGTAGCACACCGGCCCCGGGTCTGCGCCGGCGCTTTGCGGGCCCACCTGCAGGTGCCCGCCGTCATCCACCCAGGCAATGCTGCCGCCGCCGGTGCCCAGGGTGTGGATATCGATGGTGGGAATGGAAATGGGCAAGCCCTGGAAGCGCTGCTGGCTTTCCATGTGAATCTCGCCGCCGGCAATCAGCGATACATCCAGGCTGGTGCCGCCCATGTCAAAAGTGATCAGGTTCTTATGCCCGGTCAGCTCGCCGAACACGGCCGAGCCAATCACGCCTCCGGCGGGGCCGGAAAGAATCAGCTGCACCGGCTGGTGCTTGGCGGTTTCCACCGTCATTGCGCCGCCGCCCGAGCGGGTTAGCAGGAAATTGCCCTGCAGGCCGCTTTCGGCCAGTTTGTCATCCAGCTTTTCCAGGTAAGAGCGGGTGATGGGTTTTACGTAGGCATCGATCACCGCGGTGCTGGTGCGCTCGTATTCGCGGTACTCACGGCTGAGGTCAGATGACAGCGTGACCGATAGCCCCGGGCACACCTCGGCCAGCACATCGCGCATGCGCTGTTCATGCGCCGGGTTGGCGTAGGCGTGCAGGAAGCACACCGCCACGGCATCCAGGTCCAGCGCGGCAATTTGCTGGGCCACTTCGCGCGCCTGGGCCTCGTTGAAGGCACTCAGTTCCTGGCCCTGGAAGCCCATCCGCTGGTCCACCTCGAATACGTGGCTGCGCGGCACCAGTGACTCGGGTTTGCGATACTTGAAGTCGTACATGGGCTCGCGGTCGTTGCGGCCCAGTTCATACACATCGCGGAAGCCGCGGGTGGTGACAATGGCAACCCGCGCGCCGGTGCGGGTGAGCAGGGCGTTCAGCGCCAGGGTGGTGCCGTGCACGAAATAGCGAATGGCGTTGATATCGGCCTCGGCCTTGTCGAAGCCGCTGAGCACCCCGCGGGCGGGGTCGGTTGGAACCGTTTCCACTTTCTCGAAGCGCAGCGATCCGCGCGTTTCATCCAGCACGATCACATCCGTAAACGTGCCACCTACATCCACCGCTACGCGCATTTGAAGTCCTCTATTCCTGGTTCACTGTAATTTACAGTATATCAATAATTACATACAATGCCGTTCATGCCCGACCAGCCCCCTCAATCCGCCGAAACAACTACTGAAAACAGCACGGCGGGCCGCTATGACGTGGTGATTGCCGGCGGCGGCGTGATTGGCAGCGCTTGCGCCTACTTCCTGGCGGAAAACCCCGATTTCGAGGGTTCCGTGGCGGTGATCGAGCCCGACCCCAGCTACCAGTATTCCGCCTCGGCGCTTTCCGCCAGCTCGATTCGCCAGCAGTTTTCCTCGCCGGTCAATATTGCCATCTCGCAGTTTGGCATGGCGTTCCTGAAATCGGCTGATGAACACCTGGCCCTGGATGGCGTAGCGCCGGACCTGGGCCTGGTGGAATCCACCTATCTCTACCTCGCCACCCAGGCCGGAAACGCGGGCCTGTGCGACAACACCAGCATACAGAAGCAATGCGGCGTTGCCTGCCACCAATTGCTCCCCGATGCGCTTTCCACGCGTTTTCCGTGGATGAACTTCGAAGATATCGCGCTGGGTGCGGTCACCGAGCACGGCGAGGGCTGGTTTGATGCCTACCAGCTGTTGATGGGTTTTCGGGCCCGGGCGCGCGCTGGGGGAGTGGATTACATCCGCGCCCGGGTGGAGCAGGTGGTTTGTTCTTCTTCGGGTGTCAGCGGGGTAAAGCTGGGCAACGGTGAAACCATTACCTGCAGCAGCTTTGTGAACGCTACCGGCTGCCATGCCCGGGAAATTGCCCAGCAGGCTGGCATCGAGTTGCCAGTGTTCCCGCGCAAGCGCTGCGTGTTCGTATTCGAGTGCGCTCACCCGGTTGAGGGCTGCCCCCTGGTGGTGGACCCTTCCGGGTTGTGGTTCCGCCCCGAGGGTCACCAGTTTATCTGCGGCATTCCGCCCAACCCCGATGTAAACGTGGCGCCGGATGATTTCATGGTCGACCACGATTTGTTCGAGGAGCAAATCTGGCCGCTGTTGGCCGAGCGCGTTCCCGCTTTTGCGGAAATCCGCGTCACCAACTACTGGGCCGGGCACTATGACTACAATGTCTTCGACCAGAACGCGATCGTGGGGGCACATCCAACGGTGAAGAATTTTTACCTGGCCAACGGTTTCAGCGGCCACGGCCTGCAGCAGGCCCCGGCGGTGGGCCGCGGGCTGAGCGAGCAGATTACTTACGGCGAGTACCGCAGCCTCGACCTGTCGCCGCTGGGCTACCAGCGCATTCTCGATAACGCGCCGCTGGTAGAGCGCAACTGCATCTGAATCAACGTGGCCATCGATTACATCAGTGACGAGGAAATTTCGGGCCTGGCCAGCTATTCCGATCTGGCAGATGCCATTGATGCTGCTTTTGCCGCTGAATCGCAGACCCCGGTGCGCCATCACCACCAGTTGGAAGTGCCAGGTGCAGAGCCCGGCCACTTGCTGCTCATGCCCTGCTGGCAGGAAGGCGCCGAACTGGGTATCAAGCTGGTGACCTTCTTTCCCGGCAACGCGCAGCGTGGCGAGCCCACGGTGAATGCCGGGGTACTGTTGTTTGATGCCCAGTCGGGCGTACCGAAGGCTTATCTCGATGGCAACGCGCTCACCCTGCGCCGCACTGCAGCAGCCTCTTTGCTGGCGGCGCGTTACCTGGCGCGCCCGGATTCAGCCGAGTTGTTGGTCGTGGGCACCGGGCAATTGGCCGAGCATATGGCGCGGGCGCATGCCAGTGAGTTTCCGCTCAAGCGCATCCGCGTGTGGGGTCGCGATGCGTCCAAGGCGGCTGCGCTGGCGGAAAAACTGCAGAGCACGGATTGCCAGTTGGAAATGGCCGCAGGGTTGGAAATCGCGGCCCGCGCCGCTGACATCATCACCTGTGCCACCTCCACCAGCCAGTCACTGATTGAGGGCGCCTGGCTGCGGCCTGGCCAGCACCTGGACCTGGTGGGTGCATTCACCGCGGAGATGCGCGAGGCCGACGACGAGGCCATGGTGCGTTCCCGCATCTATGTCGATACACGCAACGGCGCGCTGGCTGAATCGGGCGAATTGATACAGGCAATCGCCAACGGCGTGATTACCGAGCGTGCGATCGTGGCGGAGATGTCTGAGCTGGCGCGCGGTCAGCGCCGCGGCCGGCAAGGCGACGACGAGATCACCTTGTTCAAATCGGTGGGTTGTGCGCTGGAAGACCTGGCAGCCGCTCAACTGGTGGTTGCCAGGCGGGCGCAGGCCAGCCTAGCCGAGTAACAGGTAAACCACCTTGCTGTCGGAAAGGGCAGTGCTGTAGTGCGCCTCGCCGGCCGGAATGTCCAGCAGGTCGCCCGGGCCCACCCGGTGGGTGACACCACCTGAAACCACTTCCAGCTCGCCTTCCAGGATGACGGAAATCTCCCGCTCGTCGTGGGCAGCACTGCCGGTTTCGGGGGCGCGCTGGCCGCTGAGAAAGTGCACCGTGCCAATCTGCACGGCGCTATTGCCCGCCACCTGGGTTTGCAGGGCCGGAACGGCCTCCATCGGGGGCTGGGCGAAGTTGAGTTGTTGTCTTTTCAAAAGTATTCCCGGCTGCTCGCGTTATTAACTCTTCTTGGGCTTTTTCTTGGGTTTTTTCTTGCCGTCAGTCTTGCTCTCGGCCATGTGCTCTGAGAACAGTGGCGGCGTTCCCACCCACAGCAGGCGCACCGGCTTTTCACCATTGTTCTTCATGGTGTACTCGAGCTGGGTGTTGAAGTGCAGGCTGTCGCCCGCAGCCAGCTCAAAAGTCTGGTCGCCCATCTCGAAATGCAGTTCGCCATCCAGCACGTAGTAAAACGCCTCTCCAGCGCGGTATACGCGGGGGAATTCCCAGCCCGGTGGAATCACGTGCAAAATCGCATCCATTTTCTCGTCGGGCAGGCCCGAGCTGAGACGAATGTAGGTGACGGGCGAATCGATGTTGATCACCTCGGGGTCATCACCGCGGCGCAGGATGGTGGTGTCCTTGGGCACATCGAAAAAGTAGTTCAGGCTCACATCCAGCGGCTTGGTGAGGCTAATCAGCGAAACAATCGAAGGTATCGCTTTGCCGCGCTCGGCCTGGGAAAGGAAACTGGCGGACAGGCCCGACTGCTTGGCCAGCTCTTGTAGTGAGAGTCCAAGCTTCTTGCGCCGGTCGCGCAGCAGCGCGGCAATGCCTACGCCGTGCTTGGAAATCACCTCCTTTTTCTTCACTTGCACTCCTTACTTCTGTCTTCAGGCCGTAGCGTACACAAACCAGCGGCGAAACGTCGATTCAGGCGCCTGCCGGGCTACGGTTTCCGTTAGAACTTGTAGCTGAAATCAACAATCCAGGTGCGGGGAAAGGCCAGGTAGGAAAAGCCGCCGCCAACAAACTCCGAATTGTACTCTTCGTCCAGCGCGTTTTTGACCGTGCCAATCAGCGACCACTTGCCATCTTCGCTTTCCACGCCCAGGCGCAGGTCAAGCAGGTCCAGTGGCTCGCGGGCGGTGGTGTTTTCCGGGTCCCAGTATTGCTCGCCACGGCGCTCGTAATCGGCGCGGGCAAACAGCCCCAGCGTTTCGGTGATGGGCGTGCGGTACTGGCCACCAAAATTGAAAGTGTAGTCGGGAATGTAGGGCGCCTTGTTGCCCACATCGGAGGGCACACGCGCGTATTCCTCGATTTCACTATCGGTGATGCCCACGCCCATGTAGAGGTCGAAGCCATCGGCCACGGCGGCTACCAGCTCCAGTTCGCCGCCCAGCAGCTGTACCTGGTCGATATTTTCCAGCACCTGCGCAGTGAGCGGGCCGACAAACACGTAGTAGTGCATGCCATCAACCTCGGTGCTGAAGATGGCGGCGTTCAGGCGCAGGCGGCGGTCCAGCAATTCGCTCTTGAAGCCAATCTCGTAGGTCTCGGTTTCCTCCGGGCCGGCGATGTCGGAAAGCCCCGGCAAGCCAAAATCGGCAGCGCCTTCAGACACGCCGTTCTGGTTGAACTGGCCACTGCGAAAACCCTGGCCCCAGGAGAAGTACAGGTTCATGTGCTCTTCGGGGCGGTAAGTGACGGTGATTTTTGGCTGCAGCTTGTCGAACGAAGCGCTGTTCACCGCCCCGGGCTCACCCAGGCCGCCGAAGAACTCGGGGGAGACATGCTGCTCGCGCTCGTCCTTGTCGTAGCGCGCTGCGAGTGAGAACTCCCATTGATCGCTGATCTGGTAACCATATTGGCCAAACAGCGCCCACGCCGTGTTGTCATTGTCGTCGGCAAAGAACGCCGTGGTGGGGTTGATGCTGCCCGGCGGGGCCGGGGTGCGCTCGACGCGAAGGATGCCCAGGCCCTGGTCATCGCCAGTGACGGTGGAGATAAAGCGGTCGGTCTGCAGGTAGTAGGCGCCGAACATCCAGTTGTAGTGCTCGTCGGTGTCGGAGCTGATGCGGAATTCCTGGCTCCAGGCGTCGACATCGAGGTATTGGGTTGCGGTGCCGTCCACCATGCCAAAGGCGTTAAACGTGGTGGTGCTGGCGGTGTAGGGAAACTGGTCCTGCGAGAAAAACTCTTCCAGGCTGTTCCACGAGGTGGTGGAAGTCAGGATGGCGCCGCCCAGGTCGAAATCCATCTTCAGTGCAATCTCGTCGATGTCACGGTCGTTGAAGCCGAGGTTATTCGCGGTAAACGGCACGCTGGTGTTGTTTGCGTCGACCTGGGAGAAATCGAAGGGGAAGTCGCCGGGCCCCAGGCTGACGCCGTCGTCGGCGAACACCGTGGGCTGGTACACCCAGTAGGCCGCGCCGCCTTCGTAGCGCGAGAGGTTCAGGTGCAGGTCGGCGGTGAAGTTTTCTGAGCCCTGGAACTTCAGCATGCCGCGAAAAGTGGTGTCTTTGAGGTAGTCGACCTTCTCATCCAGGTAGATGTTGTCGAAGTAGCCGTCGCGGTCGTTGTAGCGAAGCCCGGCGCGAAAATAAACCGAGTCTTCCACCAACGGACCACTGAACGAAGCCTGCGCCAGGATCTCATCCCCATCGCCGTAGCCCACCCGAACACTGCTTTCGAAGTCATCGGTGGGTTGCCTGGTGTTGATAATGATGGCGCCGCCGGTCGCGTTGCGGCCGTACAGTGCGCCCTGCGGGCCGCGCACTACCTCGATGGATTCGATATCGAACAGCTCCTGGGCAAACTGGTTGGGGCTGACCTGCAGCACGCCATCAACAACCGTGGCCACCGGCGGTTCACCATTTCGCACCTGGGTAATGCCGCGAATGGTCATGAAGGAGGTGCCGGCATTCTGCGACTGCACCAGGGTGACGTTGGGGGTGAGCGAGATAAAGTCATCCACGTGGTCGATGCGCGCGTCTTCTATCTGTTGCTCGGTAAACGCCGTTTCGCTGAGGGGGACATCCTGGAGGCTTTCTTCGCGGTAGCGTGCGGTAACGATGACCTCCTCGAGGACGGGCTCGTCGGCGTAGGAGGGCGCCGCCGCAACCCCTGTAGCACAATACAAACAAATCAGGATGGGATGAAAACGATTGGCATGCATGTCAGTTCCCCGTCTAGGGTTGTAAAGCGTTCACAAGCAAGTGGCTCGCGGCGCCGGGCGGGGCGGTCTCATCCTCAGGATTCGGTTCCCCTGGGTGCCGTTGGTGTCACAGTGTACTGAAAAATGTAGTTCATGCAAATTTACAGTTCACTGTAATTTACAGTGACAGTGAGTTTTGCTGGTCGGTGATGCAGGTTCGTAACCGTTTGGGTGCATCATGCATCTACTTTGAAACCCCAAAGTGAGAGCAACCATGTTGCGAGTATTGATTGTTTTGTGCGTTTCGTTTGTTGCCGTCCCTGTCAGCGCGGCGGAGCTGGCCACCATCCTGGCCGAGAACGACAAGGCCCATGGCGGCGATGCCTACCTGGCGGTGCAGTCGATGCGTGCCAAGTTGCGTATCAAGGAGCCGACCTTCGAGGTGGAAGGCGTATATGTGGCCACGCGCGCGGGCCAGATGCGCATTGATATTTACGCTGGCGACCAGCGGGTGTATGCCGAGGGGCTGATGCCCAACGGCCAGGGTGGGCAGTGCGCCTGGGAGTGGAATCCGGGCAAATCGGCTGATGAGCCGGCACAGTGCGTGGGCGAAAAGGAAACCGCCGCGTTGCAGCACGGCCTGGTGCTGCCGGGGCATTTTCATACCCTGGAAGACGTGGCGGCCAATGGGGCCAGCGTAGAGCTCATAGGCGAGGTCGAGACTGATGCCGGCGCACAGTGGCACCTGCGTCTCACGCTGGACGATGGTTATTCGCGCGACTACTTCATTTCGCAGGAGAGTTATCGCGTGGTGCGCGCGCGTGATTTCCGCGCCTTTCACCCCGGCATGGATCCCACCGAGGTGACAGTGGAGTCACGCCAGCTAGACCCTGTTGAGGTTGATGGCGTGCTGCGCTTTGGGCGCCAGGAGAACTTCAACGCCGACACCAACGCGTGGCTGGCCACCACTACCGTGGTTGAGCTGGTGCATAACCCGGAGATCCCGGAAGGGTATTTTTCGCCGGGGTATGTCCCTTAAGATGACGTACTTGCTTCAGCCAATCCTTAACCCTGAGCGTACTTCCCCATCCCACCCAGCACATCGAGCTTGCCCAGCTCCACGCCAAAGTGGCGCAGGATGTTGTAGGCCGTGGTGGTGTGGAAGTAGAAGTTGGGTAGCACGAACGACTGCACATACTGCGCGCCCGTCAGTTTGAACTGATAGGGGCCCAACTTCAGGTCAATCTCTCTCGCATCGCTGCCGGCAAAGTCCTCGGGTTTGAAGCCGGAGAGAAAATCGATGGCTTTCTTCAGCCTGGCGTGGGCGTCGTCGAAGGTTTGTTCATCATCCGGCCACGAGGGATTCTCGCTTCCAGTCAGCCGGGCGACCACGCCCTTGGCGGTATCGGTGGCCACCTGGATCTGAAACATGAAGGGCTTCATGTTGGGGTAAAGCCTTCCCTGCAGAAAGGTTTCCGGGGCGATGTTGTCGTCCGCTTCAACATGCGCTTCGGCTTTGCTGACGATGGCGTCCAGGTCTTTGAGCGATTGCAAGATCGGTGCAATGGCAAGGTCGTAAACGAGTGTGGTCATCAATGTTCCTCCAAAATCTTCGCCAATTATAGGGAGATTTCCTACAGCCACGGAACGAACCAGTTGGTATAACTGTGTCGCACGCAAAGCCAAGCTGCGGTTCTGCTGAGTGGACTGGAAAATATGGGTAGAATCATGCGCATGAATGATTACACCGCTGCTGTTCAGCAAGATGGCGACTTGTGGATTGGCTGGATTGAAGAGGTTCCCGGCGTTAATGCGCAGGGTGCTACCAGGCAGGAGTTACTGGACAATCTACATTCGGCGCTGGCCGAAGCCCTGGAGATGAACCGCCAGGATGCCAAAGCCGCCGCTGGCGAAAATTACGAAGAAATTCAAATCTCGGCGTGAAGCGCCGAAAGTTTATTAAGCATCTCAAAAAACAACACTGTCAGCTCGTAAGAGAGGGCGGCAATCATTCCTGGTGGTGTAATCCGGCTACGGGCGCAAGATCTGCAGTACCCAGGCATTGCGAAATCAGCGACATTCTTTGCCGGAAAATTTGCAAAGACCTGGGCGTTTCTCCTTCCCCATAACGTAGAAAAAAAGGCCGCCACCCGAAATAGCGATGGGTGACGGCCACGGGGGAGGGTCTTGCGGCGCCAGGATTATGCCGCGCGCCGTCCGGCGCCGGTTTCGATACGCGGGAAATCAATCTCGGTATCGACAATGTGGTTGAAGTAGTTGGTGAAGATGTTGATGGAAATGGTGGCGATAATTTCCACGATTTCCTGCTCACTCACACCGGCGTTGCGCAGGGTTTGCAGTTCCTGCGGGTCTACCAGGCCGCGTTCTTCCACCACCAGGCGGGAGAACCGCAAAATGGCCTGGGTGCGCGGGTCGCTGGCCTGGCCCTGAAGGTTGCGGGCGGCTTCGTCGGCGCTCACGCCGGCGCCCTTGGCCATCATGGTGTGGGCCGAGGCGCAGTAGTCGCACTTGTTCTCGCCGGCTACGGTTAGCGCAATCTGCTCACGCACATCGGCGGTAAGCCTGGCGCTGCCCAACGCATCGCTGAAGCCCAGGTAGGCGTTCAACACTGCGGGTGAGTGGGCAAACGTGGCGAAGATGTTGGGCACAACGCCCAGTTTCTGCTTGATGGCGCCAAGGGTTTCGGCGGCATCGCCGGCGGTTTCAATGGTGAGCGGGTTGATGTGGCTCATGGGTGTCTCCTGTTATGGCTTACGCTTGGGTCAAAGTAAACAGATCGGTTTACTATCGTGAGGAGAAAAGTATACCGATCTGTTACCTTTGTCAAGCGATCATAGGCATAGAAAGTGTGTTTGTCGCGCGCCTATGCTATAATCCATTGAAATTGAGAGAAAATCAGGCAGGGGATTTTATTTCCCGTAAGATACAAAACGGTTTACTTTTTAGCTGAATTTGCCCAGGAAGCCATGTCCAAGAAACGCCAACAACTGATCGACACCGCCATCGAGCTCTTCAACGAGCACGGCTTTCACGGCGTGGGCATTGATCGCATTGCCGAGGTATCCGGGGTCACCAAGAAAACCCTGTACCACCACTTTCGCTCCAAGGAAGAACTGATCCTCGCTGCCCTCAAGCAAAAGGACAGCACTTTCCGCAATGATTTCATGCGTGCGGTGGAGGCCACCGGCAATACACCCCACCAGCGCCTGCTGGGCATCTTCGATGTCGCCCAGGCGTGGTTCTCCGACCAGAAGTTTTACGGCTGCATGTTTATCAACGCAGTGGGGGAGTACTCCGAGCCGGATACGGCCATTCGCGCCGCCTGCAAATCGTTCAAGCAGCAGATTCTGAGTTACATCCAGGAGTTGGCCGAACAGGCCGATGTGGATGACCCGCGCCGGGTGGCGGTGGCACTGGCCATTTTGCTGGAAGGGGCAACCGTGACTGCCCAGGTTTCGCAGAATCCGGAAGCTGCCCAGGCGGCGCGCCAGACTGCGGAAATCCTGCTCAACGCGGCTACCCGCAAGGCAGCCTGATTTCTTACTCTTCCGCGGCCGCCTCGTCAGCCGCCAAACGCGCCAGGTAGGCGGTATGGCCGAACAACTCGGGCCCGGCCGGCTCTGAGTGGCTGGCGACCACGTGCTTCGCGCTGCCGTAGCGTTCGTCGGCTAGCTTCATGGCCGTGGGCCAGTGCGCCAGGTCGCCGTCGCGCACATTGCCCATGTTCTTGTCCTCGGCGCCGCGAACCGGGCAGCCGGCGAACAGGATCTGTTGTTCGGGCAGCCACACCATGATGTTGTCGTAGGTGTGCGCCGGGCCGGGGTAGAACACCTCCAGGTTGCCAAACGGCGCGGTGTCGCCGGGCGCTTGCAGTTCTTCAAACACGAATTCTGGCACCGCACCGCCACGCTCTTTAGCAAGGCCTGGCGTTAGCGGGTGTGCCCACACCTCGGCTCCCTCGGCCGCGAGCAAGTCGGCGCCACCCAGTCGGTCAGCGTGAAAGTGGGTTACAACCACGCCGCTGATCGGCAGGCCAATTTCCGCGTCAATGGCTTCCAGCAGATTCTCGGTCTGCTCCACGCCCCAGGCCGTGTCCACCAACACCAGGGTATCGCCCTCGCGCACCACCAGGCCGTGCGAGGGAAAGCGCGTGCCATCGCGCAAAACCGCGTACGAGGTGTGCAGCCACACCCCATCGGCAAACGGGGTGAGCTCCACCTCGCTTTCAATGTTCATCTGGGCCTGGGTGGTGGCGGAAGTGCCGGCCAACAGCAGGCACAAAAGGGGGAGGATCTGAATCGGGCGCATGATTCACCTGCCTGGTGGGTCAAATGAGGTTAACAAGACTAACCCACCGCGGCCAACCTGGCAGCATCAAATGCCCCGTTTGCAAAACCGTTGGCCGATTTTTCAGAGGCTTGATTCCTGGCGCTGAATTCGTAGGATGCAGCCAACCGCAGCGGAACGCTCCGCTTAGCCAAATGCGGTTCTACCAAAGTTTTTGTCCCTTTTTTGGCTGCGTACACGTTTTATTGGGAGTGACGCCGACGTTTTCGCTCGGCTTTTTGTTATGCACGATTTGCAACGGGAGAGTGTAATGAAAATCAAAACCATCGGCCTTGCGGCCCTGGCCACAGTTTTTGCGACGGCAGTTCATGCTGGTGCGACCCAACCACAGGTCGTTGAGGTGGATTTCGCCACAGAGTCGGCGCACGGCGATCAATGGACCGCGCGCAACGAGCCCAATGAAGAGGTGTACATCGGTTGCGGCCTGCGCACCCACGATACCGGTGCAGGCGGGTCTTTCACGTGGGGCTTTTGCCAGGCGGTGGACTCCAAGGGCAACGATGTCCATTGCAGCACCGAGAACCCCGGACTGATTGACGCCATCGCCGCGCTCGACAGTTTTTCCTACATCACCTTCCGCTGGAAGAAGGTGGCAGATGCCTCGGGTGAATCGTACCTTCAGTGCCAGTACATCGGCAGCTCTACCCAGTCCTTCTACCTGCCGAAACAAGGCTTCGGCGCCAACAACTAGCGCCTAAGTGTGCTGGCGTGACCACGCCGGCGACCGGCTCAGCACAACGGCGTACACCGGGCATTCTTCCCGGTGTGCGCCCGGCAGGTAGCCGGTACTCATCAGGAATTCGTTCACAATCTCGCCACCCGTGAACTTGAAAGTCTTTTTGAACAGCTTCACCCACGCCTCCCTGGGGCGTGGGTGATGCGCATCCAGCCAGTTCATGAATGAGCCGTGCTCGGCCTGCAGCCGCTGGATGGCTTTTGCGTTTTCAATCGCCGCGTTCACCTTCAGCTTGTTGCGGATGATGCCCGGGTCGTTCAGCAGGCGCTCGCGGTCTTTTTCGGTAAACGCCGCCACCTTGTCAATTTCAAAGCCGGCATAGGCCGCGTTCATGGTTGCGCGTTTCTTGAGGATGATCTCCCACGAAAGGCCGGCCTGGTTCACTTCCAGCATCAGGCGTTCAAACAGCTCGTCGTCTGACTCCGCCGGGAAGCCGTGCTGCGTATCGTGGTGGGGGCCGTGCACCGGGTGCCCGGCGGCAACTTCGCAGTAGCTGGCCAAGGTTGAGACCCTCGTTTCGACTTGAATAAAGGCCGCATTCTACGCCCAATCGATGGCAGTGGTGACTTTCTGCCCGGGTGCATTTCCTTGCCGGCCACGTAAACTATCCGGCGTGAACAAGGCGTTGTTATACCTCGACCCGGAAAGCTCGCTGAACCTGCAAAGCCAGATTCGGCAGAAGCTGGTGGAGGGCATTTTGCGTGGCACGTTTCCCGCCGGCACGCGCCTGCCTTCCTCGCGCAAACTGGCCGAGCAACTGGGCGTGGCGCGCAACACCGTGGTGCTGGCCTACGAGCAGTTGCAGGAAGAGGGCTTCCTGGAAAGCCGCGAGCGCAGTGGATTTTTCGTCAACGACGAAATTTTCGAGGGTCGTGTTGGTTACCAGGGCGCCGCGCCGGGGCAGCGCGCCGAGGACGAACGCTGGCAGCAGCGTATTCGCGCACGCGCGGGTGAGGGCCGTGACTTCCAATGGCCGGCCGATTGGCAGCGCCACCCGTACCCATTTATCGATGGCCACTTCGATGCGTCCTTGTACCCCACCGCCCAGTGGCGCGAGGCCAACCGCCTGGCGCTGGGCTCGCGGGTGGTCAGCGAGGATGTGGCCGCCGAGGGCAACGCCGACGATGCCGCCCTGATCGAGGAAATTCGCACCAAGATGCTGCCGCGCCGCGGCATTACCGCTGGCCCGGATGAAATTCTCATCACCCTGGGGGAGCAGAACGCGCTGTACCTGTTGGCCCTGCTGTTGGTGGACGAAAGCGTTTCGGTAGCGGTGGAAGACCCGGGCAACCCCAAGATGCGCCGCATCCTGGCGCAAAAGGCGGCCAACATCATTCACCAGCCGGTGGATGAACACGGCATGGTCATCAATTCGCGCCTGGATGACGCCGATATCGTTTACGTCACCCCCAGCCACCAGGTACCCACCGCCGTCACCATGAACACCCAGCGGCGCCAGGCCTTGCTGAAGAAGGCGGCGCAGCTCGACCAACTCATCATCGAGGATGACTTCGAGCACGAAAGCAATTACCTGGGCCAGCCGCACCCGGCGCTGCGTAGCCTGGATAACGACAACCGGGTGATTTACATCTCCGGCCTGCCCAAGGTGCTGGCGCCAGGCCTGCGGATTGGCTTTATTGTCGCCGCGCCGGAGCTGATTCGCGAGGCTCGCAGGCTGCGCCAACTGGTTATCGGCCGCCCATCGCTGGTTAACCAGCGCACCGCGGCGCTGTTTCTTTCGCTGGGCCACTACGACGCCTTCATGTCGCGCCTTCACCACGAAATGCACCAGCGCTGGCTGGCGCTGCGCGATGCGCTCAACCACTATCGCCCCAACTTCACCACCTTGCCTACCCAGGGCGGCACCGTTTTCTGGGTGCTTTGCCCCGAGCACTACAACGTGGAAACCCTGGCGCTGGAGGCCGCCAAGCGCGGCATCCTGATTGAACCCGATACCCACTACTACGCCGCCGAGGGCAAATCCAAGAACTGCTTCCGCATGGGGGTTACCAGTATTCCCGGTGAACGCATTCGCGAGGGCGTGGAAAAACTCCGCGAGCTGATGTGGGAACTGGCCAGCGGGGAGGGCGAATTCCTGCCCGAAGACGACCCCGACCTGCTCGACGGCGAGTCCGTCCAGGCGCTGATGAGCGGCTCTACCTGGATCTACAAGACGGTCTACGGCGACCCGTGCACCTTTGAACTGGATGCCGATGGCACTATGCGCGGCCGTGCTGGCCACGCCAACGAAGAGCGCGATGTTGGCCGCTGGTGGGTGGAAGATGACCTCTGGTGCCGCCAGTGGGAACACTGGGCCTACGGCGAAGTTGGCCGTTTTTACATTGCCATCAAGGGCCAGCACCTGCGCATTTACAACACCCAGAAACGCATCGTCGACTCGGCCATCATCCACCCCGCCGCCGAACCGCAGGCCGACTGACTGGCACCATCTGCATTTTCACTCTGGACCTATGCGCCTGAAATGGCGCCGGGCTAATCTGCTGCGCAATCGCCGCCGGGTCTTTTGCCGCGCGGCCGGATGGAGTTGAACATGTCTTACCTGGCAATTGCGGGCTTACAGCTCGAACTGGATATTGAAGACAACCTGTCGCTGCTCGAAAAAGAGATCGACGGGGTGGCCAAGCGCTTTCCATGGATTCAAATGGTGGTGCTACCCGAGCTGTGCGCCTTTGGCCCGGGCACCGATCGCGCGGTGCGCATGCCCGGCGAAGTGGAGAACTGCTTTCGCGAGGCGGCCGCCAAGAACGGCATCTGGCTGGTTCCTGGCAGTATTTACGAGCGCAGCGGCGACAAGGTGTACAACACCACGCCGGTGATTAACCCGAAGGGCGAGGTCATCGCCCGCTACCGCAAGCAGTACCCGTTCTTGCCCTATGAGCAGAACGTCGAGCCGGGCCAGGAGTTCGTGGTTTTCGATGTGCCCGGCGCCGGCCGGGTGGGGCTGATCATCTGCTACGACATGTGGTACCCGGAAATGCTCCGCACCATGGCATGGATGGGCGCCGAGGTGGTGCTGTGTCCCAGCCTCACCAACACCATCGACCGCAAGGTGGAACTGGCCATCGCCCAGAGCCACGCCGCGTTGCACCAGATGTATTTCCTCAATCTCAACACCGCCGGACGCATGGCGGTGGGCCAGTCGATTTTCGCCGGCCCCGACGGGCAGGTGATCCACCAGGCCGGCAGCGGCCGCGAAATCATGACCCTGGAAGTGGATTTCAACCACGTCCGCCGGGTGCGCGAGCGCGGCCTGTACGGCCTGTGCCAGACCCTCAAGAGCTTTCGCGACCACCCGGTGGCCTATCCGCCGTACCAGCAGGGTGGTTCCAACCCCGGCGCGCTGGCCGACCTGGGGCCGTTGGAAGTGCCGCCCCGCGAAACGCCGGGCGAGGAGGGCAAGCCGTCCGCTGAGCCGGGCGAAAGCGTTGGCATGGACTGGCCTAACAACAAATCCGGAACTGGCCCTACGTGAACAAGGGCCGGTCCATTACCTTTGCTATCGGGAAGACTGGGTCTCCCGCCAAAAACAGAACCGGAGCGCACAGATGAACGCAGATCGTCAGGCACAACCCCTTATCCTCAGGAAGAACACCCTGTCCGCGGCCATCGCCACGGCCCTGCTGGCCAGCGGCCAGGCGGCCATGGCGCAGACCGAGGGCGAAAGTCTTCGCGAAATCGAGGAGGTGGTGGTCACCGCTACCCGTCGTGAAGCCACCGTGGCCGATATCCCCTACAACATCTCGGCGGTCAGCGGCGAGATGATCGACATGGGCAACATCAAGACCACCGGCGAACTGCTGCAAGGCATTCCCGGCGCCCAGGTCATTGACTACGGTGCGCGCAACCAGGGTGCGGTCAACTCGATCCGAATTCGCGGCCTGGCGATCGACTCCAACATCAACATGGATGTGCGCCTGTCCGCGGTGCCGCCGGTGTCTACCTACATCAACGAAACCCCGATTTTCGCCAACATGGTCCTCAAAGACCTGGAGCGCGTCGAGGTACTGCGCGGCCCGCAAGGCACGCTGTACGGCTCCGGCTCGCTGGGCGGCACGGTGCGCTACATGACGCGCAAGCCGGTGCTGGGCGAGTTTGAAGGTTCGGTGGGTGGCAGCTACAGCCAGACCGAGGGCTCCAGCGGCAGCAACTGGGATGCTGATGCGGTCATCAATATTCCGCTGGGCGAGCAGTTCGCGGTGCGTGCGGTGGTCGGCAAGCTGGACTACGACGGGGTTATCGACCTGCCGAACCTGTACGTGCTGGACGATCGCGGCATTCCGGTGGCGCCAGACGGCCCGCTGGCTGAGACCGCGGTCTACGAGAGCGTGGAGGATGCCGACACCATCGATATCGAATACGCCCGCGTTTCCGCCCTGTGGGAAGCCAACGACCGCTTCAACGCCATGCTCACCTACGCCTACCAGGATGACGACATCGGCGGGCGCATGCAGCCCACTCGCGGCCTGGATGGCTGGGGCGACCCGTACGAGGACGATGAGAACGGTTCCGTGCAGCGCGAGCCTTCTTCCCGCGAGCTCGACCTGACCTCGCTGGAGATGAACATCGACCTGGGCTTTGCCACCCTCACCAGTGCCAGCTCCTGGTACGACCACTCGGGCGAAAGCAACAGTGAGAACACCGGCTTTTATGCCCAGAACGGCTGGCTGGCAGCGTTTTATTACAACTACCCGCGGCCGATGGCATCGGCGGTGCGTAGCTACGAAGAAGACGCGTTCGTGCAGGAACTGCGCCTGGTGTCGAACACCGACGGCGCGTTCGACTGGATCGTCGGCGCGTTTTACCGCGATGAAGATGCGCTTTCCACCCAGTACAGCTACCTGCGCGGTTTCTACGACTGGGCGTGGACGGCCTGGGGCTGCTGCGTGGTCAGCGACAACGACTTCCGCTACGAGCGTGATGAAAATTTCGAGGATAAGGCGCTGTTCGGTGAGCTCACCTGGCACATCAGCGATGCCTTCAGCCTGACCGGCGGGTTCCGCTACTTCGACAACGACTACACCAATGACACCTTCATGGGCGTGGGCCTGTTCACCGCTTTTGCCATTGACGACCAGGTGCAGTTCCGCGGCAGCGATTCCGACACCCTGTTCAAGTTGAACGCATCGTGGAATTTCTCTGACTCGCAGATGGCTTATGCCACCATTTCCGAAGGCTATCGCCGCGGTGGCGCCAACGCGGTACCGCTGTCCGGCACGTTTGCCGAGGATCCAGCGTGGCAGACCTACGCGCCCGACACCACCACCAACTACGAAATTGGCCTCAAGGGCGGCGGCAACGGCACGTTCTACAACGTCTCGCTGTTCTACGTCGACTGGAAGGATGTGCAGGTCAACTCGGCCACCACCAACTGGGGCTTTTACGCCGCCATCAACGGTGGTGACGCGCATACCCAGGGCGTGGAAGTGGAGTACGACAAGTACTTCGGCGACAACTGGCACCTGAACCTGGGCTACGCCTACACCGACGGCGAGTTGGACGACACCTTCCTGTCACCGGATGGCGCCTTCGTGGCCGGCTTCGAGGGCACCCGCCTGCCGGGCTTTGCCGAGAACACTTTCAACGCCATGCTGGAGAATCGCTACCAGTTCGACAATGGCTGGCAGTGGGTGAACAGCGTGACCGGTTACTACCAGTCGGACATGGAAAACTCCATCAGCCAGAGCGTGACATTCAACCAGAACCTCGACAGCTTTACGCTGTTCAACCTGAACTCGACGCTGGTCATCAACCAGTGGTCGGTGGGCCTGTTCGTCAAGAACCTGTTTGACGAGACCGGGGTTGTGGGTGTATTCAAAGAGGAATACATGGGTACTGACCCCTCGCAGAACTACTACGGCAACGGCAGTAAAGAAGTCATTACCCGTCCGCGAACCATCGGTATGACGTTGACCTACGATTTCTAAGCCTGCCGAACAACGCCTGACGGCTTTTCACGCGCACTACAGGGCCGGGGAAATTTCCCCGGCCTTGCGCGTGCTGGGCGAGCTATCCGCCTCCGCCGGGCGCGATCACGCCTTCCTGCAGGCTATTGCCGAGCAATACGTGGTGTGCGGACGCCACGCCGAGGCAGCCGAGTGCCATGCCCGCGCCGTGGCGCTACAACCCGGCAACCCGCGCTACCTGTACAACCTGGCCGCATCGAAGATCGCGCTGGGTGAAATTGCCGAGGCCGAGGAGTTGCTCACCCAGGTCATCCGCCTTGACCCCGAGGACTACGACGCCTGGCACAACCGTTCCACGCTACGCACCCAGAGCGAGGAGAACAACCACGTCGAACAACTGCGCTTCGTGCTCGATCACCTCGATGCTTCCCACTCAGGGCGGGTGCCGGTTTGCTACGCGCTGGCCAAGGAGCTGGAAGACCTGCGGCGCTGGGATGAATCGTGGGCCTTTCTGCAGCAGGGCGCCGTGGCGCGCAAGCGCATGTTGCAATACGACGTGGCCGGCGATGAACAGGCGATGGCGCAGATTGCCGAGACCTTCAGCCAGGATCTTCTCTCGAAGCCGGTAGAGGGCTACTACGAGGGCCGGCCGATTTTCGTGCTGGGCCTGCCGCGCAGTGGCACCACGCTGGTCGATCGCATTCTCAATGCCCACAGCCAGGTGGAAAGTGTGGGCGAGGTCAACACCCTGGCGCTGTCGCTCATGCACCTGGCGGGCAAGGTCGCGGACAAGAACGAATTGATCCAGCGCTCGGCGCAAGTAGATTTTGCCGAGTTGGGGCGGCGTTATTGCCATGGGCTTGAAGGCATGGCCTCGGGCGGCGAGCGGCTGCTCGACAAAACCCCGCTGAATTTTCTCTACATCGGCCTCATCCGCCTGGCGCTGCCCAACGCGCGTATCGTGCACCTGCGCCGCCATCCGCTGGATAGCTGCTACGCCATGTACAAAACCTTGTTCCGGTTGGGTTATCCCTTCAGCTACAGCTTGCAGGACCTGGGGCGCTACACCCTGGCGTACCGCCGCCTGATGGACCACTGGCGCGCTGCGATGCCGGGGTTCATCCTGGATGTGGATTACGAGCAACTGGTGGCCAACCAGGAAGACGAGACCCGCCGCCTGCTGGAATTCTGCGGCCTGGCGTTCGAACCTGGCTGCCTGGAGTTTCACAAGCAATCTGGCGCCGCGGCCACCGCCAGCGCGGCACAGGTCCGCAAGCCGATTTATTCCAGTTCGGTGGCGCGCTGGAAGCGATTCGAGCGACAGCTTGCCCCGCTGGCCGGAAAGTTGCGCGAACAGGGCCTGGTGTTTGACTAGGCCAGCCCTAGCGCTGAAGCCCTGGCTACTGGCGGCCTGCCTGCTGGCCAGCACGGCCGCGGCAAGTGACACACCCGGCCGTGGCGATCTCGATGCTGCGTTCCTGCTGGGTGACCAGCCGCTCACCGGGGGCGTGCCCACCAGGGCTTTCGCGCCGCAAACCGGCGAGACGCCTTCCCACCGCTTCGAAGGTCGCCTCAAGCTGGATGTTGCAAGCGGCCAGAACGGCTTCGAGGTGCTTTATGACCTGTTCGAGCTGGAGGCCAACGCGGCGTTGCAGCTGGATACGCTGCCCGCATTCGATTTCGCCTTCGTTCAGCAGGGCGATGCGCTGATCCCCCTCCAGCGCGGCCCGCAAGCTGGCGACCACCCCAACTGGGAGTACATCCTGGAAGTGGGCGTGGTTTGGGATGAGGCGGGAGACGCGGGCTTGTCGCGCGCCGCCATTCCGTTCTCGTTGCAGGAACGCAACGCCAATTGCACCCACAACGGCCTGATGACCTTCCTGTTCAACAACGATGGAGCCGTCTCCAGGGTTGCCTGGCAGATTGGCTCCGAGACTTGCTACTACCTGCAGTTCAACGCCTGGGGCGTGCATGCTGCGCACTATGCGCCGGGCGAAGTGGAGGGGCGCGAGGCCGCGCTTGAACGGCACAACGCCAACCGCGCCGCGCGCCTGCCGGTGAAACCGATGGCCGCATTGTCGAAGGATTTTCCCGGCGTCGACCCAGCCGCATTCGCTTTGCACGACCCGGCTGAGGTGAGCAGTTATGGCCTGGTGGTCAACGGTGTGCACTATGCCGGCGGCTGCCCAACCCGCTTTGGGCCGCACCCGTTGTGTGCCGAGGTGGACTTGCCCTCGTACTCGCTGGCCAAGAGCGTCTTTGCCGGGATGATGCTGATGGTGCTGGAACAGCGGTACCCCGGCGCGGGCGCACTCAAAGTGACTGACCACGTGCCCGAATGTCGCCTGGCGGACGGCCGCTGGGAAGGCGTTACCCTGGAGCACCTGGTGGACATGGCCAGCGGTAATTTCGACGCCACCGAAAACCAGGTGGACGAGTTCTACTCCTACACCACCGCTTTTGTCGACGCCGACACCCATGCCGGAAAGATTGAAGCCAGTTGCACCCTGTTCCCGCGCAAAGCCGAGCCGGGCAGCACCTTTGTCTACCACTCCAGCGACAGCTACATCGCCGGCACGCTGGTTAACGCCTGGCTGCAAGACGGTGGCGACTACGGGGATATTCACCGCGATGTGCTGGTGCCCGGGGTTTTCGCGCCGCTGAACCTGAGCGCAGTGACCGACAGCACGCGCCGCACCTACGATGAGGTGGCCCAGCCTTTCACCGGATTCGGGCTTACCCTGCTGGCCGACGACATTGCCCGCCTGGCACTGTTCCTCATGCAAAGCGAGGGCAGGATCGACGGCGTCCAGGTGCTCGGCAGCGCCTTGCTCGACGGCGCCCTGCAGCGCGCCCCGGAAGACCCGGGCTACGCTGCCGGCGGTGAAGGAATCCGCTACAACAACGGTTTCTGGGCCTGGGATGTGGCCGAGGCCGCCGGTTGCGAGGCGCCCGCCTGGGTGCCCTTGATGTCGGGCTACGGCGGCATTTCGGTCGCGCTGCTGCCCAACGGTGCGGTGTACTACGTTTTCAGCGATGGCGGCCAGTTTGCCTGGGCCGGCGCAGCCAAAGAATCACGAAAAATAACCGACTTTTGCGAGGCCTCATGAACCTGTTCAGCAACTTCCCCAAGGTTAGTCCCGATGGCATGACGGCCCGCGTGTTCCTGGCCTTTTTGACCACCGCCGGGTTTTTCTACGTCAACATCATGCCAGCCATTGTTGCTGGCCTGATCGAAGGCCTGGGTTACACCAACCAGCAAGCTGGTTCGGTGGCCTCGGCCAACATGTACGGCGCTGCCTTCGGTGCGCTGGGCATTGTCTTTATTATTCGCCGGCTCAACTGGCAGCGGGTGGCGCTGGGGTTTCTCATCACCCTGCTGGTGTTGGAACTGGCCTCGATGGCGGTCAGCAGCCCGGCCGTGATGGTGCCGATGCGTTTTGTCCACGGCCTGGTTGGCGGCGCCCTGGTAGGTGTCGGTTTCTCGGTCATCGCGCGCACCCACCAGCCTGACCGCACCTTTGGCGTGCTGCTGTTCGTGCAGTTTGGCCTCGGCGGGCTTGGCGTGATGTTTATTCCCGGCCTGGTGCCGGAGTTCGGCACCAAGGTGTTGTTCCTTTCGCTGGTCGCGTTCAGCCTCGTCACCCTGCTGATGCTGCCGTTCCTGCCCGCCTACGAGCGCGCGGCGGAGACACAGCAGGGCGGGGCGCCTGCCAAGGAGAAGATCAAGGTTGGCCCTCTGGCGCTGACCCTGTTGGCGATTTTCCTGTTCCAGGCCGCCAACATGGGCCTGTATGCCTTCATCATCGGCCTGGGCACGTTTTACGGCCTGAGCGATGGCTTTATCACCACCACGCTGGGCATCGGCGCCTGGATCGGCCTGGTGGGTGCAGGCCTGGTGGTGCTGGTTTCAGACCGCTTCGGCTACGCGCGCACCCTGGCGGTTGGAATCGGGCTGACCGTGGTCGCCAACTGGGCGTTGCTGCACAGTGACGTACCGTGGGTGTGGATCACAGCCAACTGCCTGGTAGGCGTGACCTGGGCCTATTCCATTGCTTACCTGCTGGGCCTGGTGTCGCGCTTCGACGCCGCCGGGCAGATGGCGGCGCTGGGTGGTTTTGCTTCCAAGATGGGCCTGGCCTCGGGCCCGGCGGTGGCCGCGCTGGTGCTCGGCGAAAACAACTATTCCCTGGTCATCTGGCTGGCCGTGGCGGCGCTTGTGCTCTGCCTGTTCTGCGCCCTGGTGCCCGCTGTTGTACAGGACCGGCTGTCCCATCGCTCGCGGGCGTAAACCCCACCGGGCCGCACTTCTGTAGCATAATCAACAAAAAACAGGGGTGTATTAACGCTACACATGCGTAAAGAGCCCGAATCCACCGATCATCAGGGTCCCGACCGGGGGCCGCGGCAAGGCCTGCGGTTCGCGCGCAAATTGCACGCCGCGTTCGCCGCCATGCTGTTGCTTATCCTTGCGCTCGCCTGGTACTTCTACGACAGCGTCGAGTGGTACGAGCACGATATCCAGCGCATCGCGCTGGGCAACCAGGTATTGCAGAACTACCAGCTATTGGCTGCGCACACGCTGCAATCCATCAGTGCTACAGAAGCCGCGACCGTGGCCAACCATGATCCCCAGTCCTGGCGTAACCAGGCAGAGTCGCTGCGCACCCTGGTGGCGGCAATTCGTTCTGATATTCGCGCCGAGGCCGGGTTCCGTGAACCGGGGGTTGCCGATGACTCTGCTGATCGCTTGCAGCAGCTCGACGATATTGAGCAGGTGCTGGAACAGATTTTCGAGGCGCGCCAGGCCGTGTCCGACCGCTTGCTTGCCGGCGACGAGACGGCAGCGAACGAGGCACGCTCGGGCCTGCGGGAAGCGGGCCTGGTCACCCTGTTTTCGCAGATGGCGGAACAGGCCATTGACGAACGTCGCGAAGAGGTTCGCCAGGCCCAGGTAGGGGCTATTGGCCTGGCCGAGTATGTATCCGGCCTGATGCCGTTGTTCGCCGCCGTTCTGATCGTGCTGACCGTGTTGATGGCCTGGCTGTTCTCCCGCAGCCTGACGCGCTCGGTGGTGGCGCTTCATGATGGCGCGGTGGCGTTCAGCGCCGGCGACCTGGCCTACCGAATCCCCGAGCTCAAGGAGGCGGAATTCCGCCGCCTGGGGGCGGAATTCAACACCATGGCGCACGAGCTGGCCGAGCACCGGGAGCAATTCAAGCAGGCGCACGTGCGCCTCGAAGCGATGGTGGAAGAGCGTACCCGCGCGCTCAAGGCCAGCAACCAGAAACTGGAGGCCATCGATGACAACCGGCGCCAGCTGCTGGCCGACATCAGCCACGAGTTTCGCACCCCGTTAACCGTGATCCAGGGCGAAGCGGAGATCGCGCTGCGCGGCGAGCAGGCTCAGGCCGAGCCATATCGCGAAACGCTGGGTCGCATTCTCGAGCAGGTTCGCCAGACCACCCGGCTGGTTGATGACCTGCTGTTCATTGCGCGCGCCGAGGTGGGCGAGCCGCGCCTGCACCTGGGCGAAGCCCCGGTGGCCGAGTTGCTGGCCACGGTTTGTGCTGACTTTTCTGCCGCGGCAATACGCAAGGAGATCACGCTCGGCCAGGATATTCCCGAGCCCGGGCCGGTGGTCAGCGGCGACTCCGGCCGCCTGCGCCAGGTGTTTACCATCCTGGTCGACAATGCCATCAAGTATTCCAACCCCGGCGGCGAGGTTGATGTCCGCCTGGTCGATGGGCCTGAAGTGGTTACCGTGACCGTTAGCGACCGCGGCATTGGCCTCAGCGAGGAAGAGCTCAGCCATGTTTTCGAGCGATACTATCGCGGCAGCAAGGCCGCCGGGCATGAGGGCGGCACCGGGCTTGGGCTGCCGGTGGCGCGAGCCATCGTCGAGGCGCACGGCGGAGAGATTTTCCTCGAGTCGCGGGCGGACGGGGGGCTGCGGTCCACGGTTCGCTTGCCGGTTAGTGGAGCCGGCGCTTGAGAATCCTGATCATTGAAGACGAGGCCCGGGTGGCCGATTTTCTCAATCGCGGCCTGCGAGCAGAAGGCCATTACTGCGTGCTTTCCGCGGATGGAAAGGAAGGCCTGGCGCTGGCGACCGAGGGCGATTTCGACATCATCCTGCTCGACCTGATGCTGCCTTCGATGCACGGCCTGGATGTCTGCCAGGAGTTGCGGGTGAGCGGCAAGACCACCCCGGTGCTGATGCTCACCGCGATGGATGGCACCGAGAATATCGTGCGCGGGCTGAAGATGGGCGCCGATGAGTACATGACCAAGCCGTTCGCTTTTGAAGAGCTGCTGGCGCGTATCGAGGTGCTGGCCCGCCGCGCGACGGACATTCGTGAAGACAGCCACAGTCTTCGCGTGGGTCCCATCGAGTTCGACCGCGCCAACCTGCGCGTGCTGCTTGACAGCGTGCCGGTGCACATGACCGCCAAGGAACTCGCCATTCTCGAGTTGCTGATGAGCAAACCAGACACCCTGTTTAGCCGCGAACGCATTCTCAGCAACGTGTGGGGCCTGCAAATGGATCCGCTGACCAACATCGTGGATGTGTACATCGGCCGGCTGCGCAAGAAGATCGACCCCGAGTCCGGACCTTCGCGAATAGAAACGGTGCGTGGCATGGGCTACCGCATGAACCCGCTGGAATAACCGCAGCAGCCGTTGCGGATATTTAGATTACGTTCATAAAACTTTCAGGATGGCTTTAGGTGTATTGCGGATACTGCAATCGTGCATCCGGCGCCCCGACCTCAACCGCTACAGCGGCTGAAGCGCCAGGCCCCCGAAGTCACGGAAGTGACGAAGCTTCAGGGGTAATAGGTGGGCTCCTGAGGGACCAGGCGCCGGGGTGGTTGTCAAACCCCGCAAGGAAGACGACACGCCGGATTGCATTGTAACCAGGGAAGACCCACTGAGACGTTTCAGCCACTCCGCGAAGGAATCGCGGGGTGGCTTTTTTATTGCGCGCCGGTCAGTTTCGCGACGCAGGCTCCATTGCATAACGGTAGAGCCACCCTGCCGCCAGCGCCTCCGCGCTGTACGCCGCGCCCCCAGCAGTGAAGGAAACGGCCGGCAATGTGATGTGCGCGGCCGCGTCCACTACATCCACGGCCAGTATGCCGCGCAGGAGCAGGTCGTCGCTGCCCGTTGCCTGGACACTGGTATCGTCCGCTTCCAGGCCGGGCATGCAATTGGCGAAGTGCGCGGGCTGGTCGGACAGGATCGACTCCACCGGTCCGCGGTTCATTGCCAGCGGCAAAGTGAGACCGGGCCATGTGCTGCTGAGTGTGCCATCGGCAAACCCCAGGGGCGCGGCCAGTCGGCGGGTTGCCTGCGGACGGTCAAAGTTGGATTGAAACGGGGCGCTCCACTGGCCGATGCAGTCAGCGAGGCTGCCCAGGCCATCGCCGGGCGCGAACGCCAGCGTGCCGTCGGCCTCCAGGTTGGGCGCCAGGCCGGCCATCCCTTTCAACGCCGCCATGTCGCCAGATACCTGCAGCTCCGAGAAGGCAATCGCCAGCGTTCCCTGCGCTCGGCCCTCACCGCTAACCACGGCAACCGGGCCATTGTGGGCCTGCAGTACTTGCTGGTTGGCGGTGCAGGCTTGCACGAACTGCGCGGCGCGGGTCTCGCACACCTCAATGGCTTCCTGGCCGCGCTCCTGGCAGGCGGCCTGGGCGGATTCCTCGCGAGCCATGCAGGCTTCCCATTCGCGGCTGTAGCGCTCGTTCAGCGTGGTCTTGCGCGCTTCGCAGGCAGAATCCACCTGTTCGCTGATACAGCGGTTGTTCAGCGGGTTGCGAAACAGGCAGGTGGTGCATTCGCGACTGTCCTGCATGCGGGTGCAACGTGAGAAATCCACGGGGCATTCGGTTTTCACGCTGCAGTCCGGTGGCGCGCATTGCAGGTTGGCGGCATCGCGCACCAACAGGGCGCCGGACATGGCTTGCTCAATCGCGATCGGCGTTTCGAACTGCAGCGCAAAGCGGGCGCCGCGCAACGATTTGTTCAGGGTGTCGGCCACGGTCACGCGCGACAATTCCACGCCTGCCGGGGATTTGCCCGGCAGCGTCGTGGTGAAGCCGCTGGTAGCCAGGTTGAATTGACTGGCGCTGATTCCGGTCGCCGGCGCGACCTCGATATGGTCGGCGCTGAGGATGCAGCCACTGTCGCGGTCAGCGGCGAATACCTCGATATGGCGCGCCGTGCCCGCCACCGCAGGCAGGCTCGACCAGGTGCGCCAGCGCGCGCTGGGTTCAACCGGCAATTCGGTGACGTCCACCGCGCGGCCGTCGGCAAACCAGTAATGCACCAGGGTAAACGGCCGGCGGGTCTCGCTGACCTCGGTGAAGTAGTGCAGGGGGCGCACGGAAGCGGGCACATGCGCCACCAGGTTCCTGGGTTCACGGTCGCGGATTTCGGTGGCAAACGCCGCGCGCCCAATTGAAAAATCGCTGGCGCAGTAAGAAAGACCGTCAACGAACTCCAGGTCCAGCGCAACCACGGACTGCCCGGCATCGGTGTGAACCATGCTGGCAGCCACCGTGTAGGCGCCATCGACCGGGAAGGACTGCGTGCGCGGCTCCAGGCCCAGGCCCGGCAGGCCCGCCCGCAGCGCTACCGCCGAAGGCGGCTGGAGGCGCAGGCCCAGATGATTGCGTTGCCCGGCCACCACCTGCGAGGCCAGTACGTTGTTGGCGCGCATCACCCAGGCTGTTGCATCGTCCGGGGCGATGGCGCCTTCGCCCTCGACGCTCTCGATAACCGGGCGCCAACGCAGCCCGGAGCTGGCGTAGGAAAGCATGATGTAACCGTTGAACCGAACCGCTGTTGGCGGTGCTTCGCCGGCCCCGATCTGGCCCTCGATGTGCAGCGCGAGCGCTCCGCTGCGCGCACTCACCTGGACGTCTGAAAACGCCAGTTCCGGTGGCAGCGGCGCCTCGAGGATTGCGTTGCGGACCTCGGTTGCAATGACCGGGTTGCTGATGGTGACCACGGCATCGGTTTCCACCCAGTGGGCGGGTGAAGCGGAGAAAGCAGCGTGGATGTCGGCCGGGTTTCTGCCAGAAGGCTGCGGTGTGGCGCAGCCGCCAAGCAATAGGGCCAGGCCCATGGCCAGCGCCACGACCGGAGCGGTCATGCGCGCAGGATTACGGGTGGGCGGGTGTTGTTGCTGTTGTTGGTGCACAGGCCAGCCGCGTCGCATTGGATGCGATACATAATGGACCTGCGGCTGGCGGAGTCAAGCCGGGGCGACCCCGGCAGGCGTCCGCTGGTCAGTCCTGGCGGCGTCGTTGGCTGGCGGCGTTGCGGCTGCTTTTCGGAGCCTGGCTGCGGCTGGGTCCGCTCTGAGGAGCGCGCTGCCTGGTGTTGCTCTGCGCTGTCCGCTGGCTGGCCCGGCTTTGCGGTGCGCTTCTCTGCGGTGCGCTTCTCTGCGGTGCACTTCGCTGTGGTGCACTTTGCCTGGGTGCGCTCCGTGACATGCTCTGGGTGCTGCGCGTCGGCGCTGAAACCTGGCGCGGCGCTGAACGCTGCACACTGCGCTGCGCCGGCACGGATACGCGGCTTTCACGTTGCTTGGAAGGCATTGCGCGATTCTCCCGCACGCTCGGCGCGCTCGCCCGGCTCTGGGTTGGCCGCGACGGAGTCACTCGGCTCTCGGTTTGCTTCGCTGCGGCATAGCGGCGCTCGCTCTGGGTAGGCGTGGTCACGCGGCTCTGCCGCTGCTTGGTGGGCGTTACCCGGCTTTCCGCCTGCTTGACTGGCGTCACCCGGCTGTCACGCGATTTCGGCGCGCTCACCTGGCGGTTGGGCTGCGTTTGCGCCTGCCGAGGCTTGACCTGCAGGGCAGGCGAGGCTTCCTGTCGGGTTGGCTGGGTGCGCGATGTGCGTTGTTTCACTTCGCGCGAACTGCTGCGCGTGTCGGGGTAACTGCGCGCGGAGCGCTGCGCCACCACATTGGCGCGCTGGCCCAGGTCGGAACGCGAGATGGGCTGGGTCTTGCTTTCGCGGACCTTGTTGCTGCGATCGGGTTCGCTGCGGTTGGCGCGGCTGTCGGCCGAGCGTGTGTTGCCGGGATCCTGGCGACGCACGTTATTTGGCCCCGCGTTATCGAACGACGCGCGGTACACCTCGCCCTGGTTGTTGGCGACAAACTTGTCGCGGCTGGCGGCCCGGTTTACGTCGCGCACGTCGGCCTTTTTGCGCAAGTCCTCGGGGCGTACAGGGCCCGTGGTGCTCTGGCGCACCTTGCGGTTGTCCACGACCTGGCGGGCGTCGTCCATGTCGCGACGCGGGCCGCGGTTGCCATTTCGGTTATTGCTACGGTTGTCGCCGCGGTTATCGGCCCAGCGGTCCTGGCTGTCGCGCACCCGCGCGCGCTGGCGGTCATCGCGGTACAGGTTGCGATTGCGCTGGCGGTCGTAGCGGTTGTTGTCCCGGTGGTTGTCGCCACGGTACTTGTCGTGGCGATTGTGGGCGTAATAGGGGTCATGGCCGTCGTAATAGCCGTCACGATAGCCATGCCGGTAGCCGTGTCGGTAACCGCGGCCGTAGTAGTACGGGCGGTAGGCATAACCACGCGGGCCCCAGTAGCCCCAGTAGCGGTTGTACCAGGGGTAGTTGTAGTGCCAGTAGCCGCCGGTGTAGTAGCTGAAACTGAACGGCCCGCCGTACCAGCTCAGGCCAAAGCTCCAGCCGCCCCAATCGCTGTAGCCAACATGGAAGCCCCAGGTGGCCGGGCGCGGGTAGTAGTAATACGGCGTTACCCATGGGCGATAGTACCAGCCGGTTCCGTAAACCACGGTGGGGCCATAGACATAGCTGTTGACATAGCCCGGGGTGTAGCCCACGTAAACGTACTCGGGCGTGGTGTCATACACGTACACGTACTTGGTGTTGTACACCGGCGAACTCGGTGCAATGGATTCCAGGTCGCCGGGGCGGTGGTCGGAAACCACCCACGGGCCCTGGGCGGAAGAAGAGACGTACCACACGCCATCTTCCAGCAGGTAATAAGTGCGGTCTGACTGGATAACGGTCGCGCCGGTATTGCGCGCGTAGGCCAGGTCCTCGGTGCCCTCGACATGGGCGAATTCGGGGGCGCCATCGTAATCCACTTCGATGTCCACCTCGCCCCGCTCGATGCGCGCGGTTTGTGGAATATGCGCGTCCAGCACGGCTTCTTCAGCCTCATCGGTGCCGGCCACGTAGACCCGCGAGTCGGCCTGGGCGGACTCCTGCGGAATGTTGGCAAAGTCGGCGGGCAGCTTGTCGGCAGCCTGGAAGGCCCAGGGGCCATTGAGGGCAGGTGCGGTGTACCAGCGTCCTGCCAGCACGATGTAATACTGCTGGCTCTGGAGATCCAGGAACACGTCGTCGTCCGAGTTCTTCAGCACCAGCAGGTCGCCTACCAGCGGCACGAAATCGGCCGGGCCATCGGTGACCAGCAATTCGGCATTGCCGGTGGAGACCACGATTTCAGGCGCGTTCTCCGCGTTGATGTCCCAGCTTTCGGTTTCGGCAGTATCGGCGGATTCGTGTGCATCCTGGGCGGCTTCCACCATCTCGACCAACGCTTTTGGCGGGCCGGGTTCGTACAGGTACGGCCCTTTCGCGGACGGCGCCCGGTACCAGGCGCCACGGGCCACGTTGAGGTAGTAATCGGTGCCATCGGTAATCAGCGGGTAGGGCGTGTTCACCACTGCCTGGTAAGGGCTGTCCTCGATCTCGCGCAGTACCGGGTCGCCGTCGATGGTGACCAGCAGGGCGGGGTGATCGCGGTAAATGATGCGCGGCGGGGCGGTCTTGATTTTCTGTGCGGCCAGGGTTTCGGCCTCGGCGGCATCCAGTGCGGCATCGAGTTCGGCCACCGAGAAGTCCAGGTTCCAGCCACGCGAATGCTGCGCCAGCGCCGAGGCCAGTTCAGCCTGCACGTCGGCGGTGCCTTCCGGAAAACGTGTTTGGGTGAGCTCCAGGCGGGTGGGGTGCACCACCTGGGCGGCCTCGTCGATCTCGACCGGCGATTTGAACCAGCCGGCGCCGAAGACTGGTTCGGCGCTAGCGGAGCTGCGGTAGGCGAGCGCGGCGCGGTAATACAGGGTTTCTTCACTAAGCGCTTCAACCTGCGGCGCGTAGATCGTGACCATGCCAGCATCCAGCGGCACGGTGCGTGGCCACTCGCTGCTTTGCGCATGGGCCGGCATGGCGCCCGCCAGCAGCAAAATAACGGTGATCATGAATTTCATGGTGCGGTTCATTCGCCCTTCCTCTCCTACGCAAAATCAATCACTTGCGTTGAATTGGCGCCCAATTTGGGCTGTTACGGGCTTACCCTAGCTGAACCTGCCTGAATGCAAGGTGAACAAGCCAAACGCGGAAAGCGTTGAGGAGGTCGCGAGATGCGGTCACGTGGGCGACGCGACCCAGTGGTTTTACCTGCCCGAGTTTCGCACCAGGCGGTAAACCGCAGCGGGCGGAATATTGAGCAAGGCGCCCCCGATGCGTTCGGCCTCCAGGCCCAGCGAATCGAGGGTTTTTTGGGGCACCGGGCAGCGTGGCATGTAGGTAAACTGGTACATCGCGCCGTTGTCTCGCAGGTGTTCGAACGAACCACTCAGAATGCTGCAGACCTTGCCTGGAGGCATGGTCAGCAACGGCAAGCCACTCACGATTCCACCGGCTGGCCTGCCGGCAAACACATCGCCCAGGCGGTGCAGGTGATCAGCGTCCATCGACACCACCTGCGCCAGCGGATAGCGCTTGCGCAACATGGTGACGAAACCCGGATCCTGCTCCACCAGCACCAGGTCTGATTCAGCAACCCCGCGCTCGAGCAGCGCCTCGGTAAACACACCCTTGCCCGGACCCAGCTCGAGGATCGGCCCGCTGCTTGCCGAAATCTCCCGCGTGATCAGTGCGGCCAGGGCCGGGCCGGAAGGCGCCACCGCACCGAATTTCAACGGGTTGGCGAGCCAGGCACGCAAGTAAGACGGGGTTTCGTTGACGCGCATGTTTCGATTGTCCACCACGGATCGTTCCGCCCGCAAGCCTGCAGCCGTGCCAAAGGCTGCAAGCTGCGGACTTGATTCAGGTCAATGTGCTTCGCTGGCGGAAGAATATACTGGTCAAATCTTACAAAAGGTGACGAGCATGCCCAGAGATTCTGTTCTGCCCCGTTCGGCTGTGGTCTTCGCGCTCTTTATCTCCTTGTTTGCAAATCCGGCTGGCGCTGACCAGGCCGAAAGCATTGAGCGTGGAAAAACCTTGTACGCCACGCACTGCATGGCCTGTCACCAGGCCGAGGGCCAGGGCCTGGCCGGTGCGTTTCCGCCCTTGGCGGCTTCCGACTACCTCGAACAGGGCGCCGGCGCGGCAATCAATGCGGTGATCAACGGGCTCTCGGGACCGATCACGGTGAACGGCGTTGACTACAACGCGGTGATGCCGGCGCTGCCCTACCTTGGCGACCAGGAAGTGGCCGATATCGTCACCTTTGTCATGAACAGCTGGGACAACCCAGGCGGTGAGGTGAGTGCCGAAGAAGTGGCCTCTGCGCGCGGTGGCGAAGCGGTGAGCGGGCCGGCAGATCACCCGGTCGCCGGTGAATCGCGGCTTGCTTACGAGGGCGCTCCCACGGCCATGACCGGCGAATTGGCACGCAAGATGATCGATTCGGAAGGGCCGCCGATGACCCAGGCCGAGTTTGACATGGCCACCGAGGTTTATTTCCAGCGCTGCGCCGGCTGCCACGGCGTGCTGCGCAAGGGCGCCACCGGTAAACCGCTTACCGTGGACATTACCCGGCAGAAGGGTACCGATTACCTCAAGGCGCTGATCACCTATGGCTCACCCGGCGGCATGCCGAACTGGGGCACCTCGGGCGACCTGAGTGATGAACAGGTCGACGTGATGGCCCGTTTCCTGCAGCACGATCCGCCGGCCCCGCCGGAATGGGGCATGCCGGAAATGCTGGAAAGCTGGACCGTGTTGGTCAAGCCGGAAGACCGGCCCACCGAGCCGCAACACGACCGCAACATCGACAACTTCTTCGCGGTCACCCTGCGAGATTCCGGTGAAGTGGCGGTGATTGATGGCGACACCAAGGAAGTGATCAACATCGTCAAGACCGGCTACGCGGTGCACATTTCCCGGCCTTCGGCTTCCGGGCGCTACATGTTCACCATCGGCCGCGACGGCAAAATCGACATGATCGACCTGTGGATGAACCCGCCCGACCGGGTGGCCGAGATCAAGATCGGCCTCGAGGCCCGATCGGTGGAAACCTCCAAGTACCATGGCTACGAGGACAGGTACGCCATTGCCGGCGCCTACTGGCCGCCGCAGTACGTGATCATGGATGGTGACACGCTGGAGCCGCTGAAGATCATGTCGACCCGCGGCATGACGGTGGATACCCAGGAATACCACCCGGAACCGCGCGTGGCCGCCATCGTCGCCTCGCATGCGCACCCCGAGTTCATCGTCAACGTGAAAGAAACGGGCAAGATCCTGCTGGTGAACTACGAGGACATCGACAACCTCACGGTCACCACCATCAACGCTGCGCGCTTCCTGCACGATGGCGGCTGGGATGCCAGCAAGCGTTACTTCCTCACCGCGGCCAACCAGTCCAATCGCCTGGCGATTATCGACTCACAGGAGCGCAAGCTGGTTTCATTGCCGGAAGTCACCGAGATTCCGCATCCGGGCCGTGGCGCCAATATCAATGATCCCGAGTATGGCCCGGTGTGGATCACCAGTGCCCTGGGCAACGCCAACATCACGTTCGTGGGCACCGACCCGGAGGGGCATCCCGAGCATGCCTGGAAAGCGGTTCGCGTGTTGCAAGGGCAGGGCGGTGGTTCGCTGTTCGTCAAGTCGCACCCCAACTCCACCAACCTGTGGGTGGATACCGCTTTGAACCCGGACGAGGCCATCTCGCAAAGCATCGCTGTGTTCGATGTGCGTGACCTGGAGGCCGGCTACGAGGTGCTGCCCATTGCCGAGTGGGCGGAACTGGGCGAAGGGCCCAGGCGCGTGGTGCATCCCGAGTACAACCTGGCCGGTGACGAGGTGTGGTTCTCGGTGTGGAGCGGGCAGGACCAGGAATCGGCCATCGTGGTGGTGGATGACAAGACCCGCACGCTCAAGCATGTGATCAAGGGTCCGCGTATCATCACGCCTACTGGCAAATTCAACGTCAATAACACGGTTAAGGACGTCTACTAGGCCGCCTGGAAAATCCATGCGGCGAAGGGATAAACCCGCATGAAACCAGGTGCATGTTTCTTCCTGGCGGCTGCGCTGGCGATGTCGGCATCACCAGCGCCGGCGGCCGAAAGCTTTTCCGGGCTGTTCACCGAAGGTGAATTCGGCCTGTCCTTTCGTTACCGGTTTGAATATGTCGACCAGGACAGTTTCGTCGAGGAGGCCGAGGCCTCAACCCTGCGCGGACGGATCAATTTTGGCACCGGCGTTTGGAACGGTTTTTCTGCCTTTGCAGAGTTCGATTATGTCGCCAACGTTTTCTGGGACGACTACAACGCCGGCGGCGGCAACACCCCGGAGAACGGCCACCTGCCCACGGTGGTAGACCCCACCGGGCCCGACTGGAACCAGGCCTACCTCGACTGGACCAGCCAGAAGGGGACAAAGCTGCGCGGTGGCCGCCAGCGCATCATTCTCGATAACCAGCGTTTTGTCGGCGCGGTGGGGTGGCGCCAGAATGAGCAGACCTTCGATGCCGGCTATTTCAACACCCGCCTGGGCAAGGTGGATGTTCAACTGGGCTACATCTGGCAGGTCAACAAGATTTTCGGTGATGACGTGCCGGCTGGCCAGGAAGATCACAACACCTCGCTGGTCAATGCTTCACGCGAGTGGACCGGCCGCGGCAAGCTGGTGGGCTACTTCTACGATATCGATAACCAGGATAATCCCGCGGTCTCCAGCCGCTCCGTGGGTTTGCGCTGGGAAGGCGCCACGAATTGGCGCAAGCGGGCGCTGAAGTACACCCTGGAGTATGCGCACCAGAAAGATGCCCACAACCAGCCGGTGGATTACAGCGCCAACTACTACCGCGTGGATGCCACCCTGGAGTTCACCTATGTCAGCCCAACCCTGGGTTTCGAGTCGCTGGGGGGCGATGATTCGCGCAGCGGCGCGGCGTTCCAAACGCCGTTGGCCACGCTGCACGGTTTCAACGGCTGGGCTGACAAGTTCCTGACCACGCCTGCGGCTGGATTGAACGACCTGTTCCTTGGCCTGAAAGGGCCGCTTGGCGCGTGGACCTGGAACGTGATCTACCACGACTTTGCTGCCGAATCTGGTGGCGCTTCCTACGGCCAGGAACTGGATGCCTCCGTTTCGCGCAAGTTTGGAGAACGCTACGGCCTGTTGTTCAAGGGCGCGCGTTTTAACGCTTCATCGGGCCAGTCGCTGGATGATGTGACCAAGCTGTGGCTGCAGTTTACTGCTGATTTTTAGGCCTT
>JAUIBE010000024.1 GCA_030428105.1 Gammaproteobacteria bacterium | reverse complement strand
AACGCGAACGCGCCGCTGGTGATGGTTACCAGCAGCAGCACCCACAACACCATGATCAGCGCAACGCCTCGCTGCAAGCGAAGCGGCGCCTGGCGCTGAGGGCATGCCTGTTGGTTGCGGGCGCTCATCGCTAGTTGCTGCGCCCCCGGCGGTTGATAAGTTCCTGGATGGTGGTGCTGTACTCACTCGGCGCGCGCAGGTCGGCCTCCTCGAGCATCTCTGCAATGGCCATGCCATCGATTCGCACCGAGGCGACCAGTTCCGGCCAACCCATATGGGCTTCCTCGTCAAACTCGATCTGCAGTGAAACCGCCAGGGGCAGAATGTGGGTATCGAGCCAGGTGGTCTCCCACGAGGCCGGCTCGCCCTGTTCATCGCGCCCCTGGAACATGAAGGTGGCGCTTTCTATGCCGTCGATCAGCAGGATCGGCGCGCGTTCGGTCATCTTTGCCTCTTCAAAGCCCTGCAGCAGGGCATGCGAAAGCACCAGCGCCATGCCGTTGTCGCCGTCGACGATGGACAGCTCTTGCACCTGCGGGCCGCCAAACCCGAGATAGCCGGGCATCGGGCCAACGTAGCGAATGCGGTTGGTGTCGCCCTCGAACACCATCGGCACATCACCGTCCTCGGGGCTGGAGAACGACATCGGCAGCATCTGGTTGATCTGGCGGTGAACGAACTGGTGCGCCAGGCGCAGCCGGCTGCTCTCCTGCAGGATGTCCTGGCCACGATCGGTGGCGCGGGTGGAGGCGCGGAAACCGCCATAAGCCAGCGCCAGCAGGATGCTCAGCAGCGTGATTGCCAACAGCAGCTCCACCAGCGTGAAACCACGGCTCTTGTTTGGCGTATTCGGCTTGTTGCTGGATTGATTCATGGCCCGCGGTTGATCAAGACCGATTTGACGGTGGTAAAGCGGCGGCTGCGCTCTTCAGCCGGGTCGCCCCAGCTTACGAACAGCTCCACCTGCAACAACTGGATGCCGGTCAGCTCGGCCAGCACCATGGCGTCGCCACCGTACTCGCCGGTGGCCTCTGGCTGGTAATCAAAGATCTCCATCTGCCAGGTGTAGTCACCCGATTCGCCGCTGGCCTGGGTGCCGGATTCAAGCGGAATATCCAGCCCAACGGTATCCATGATGGACTGCCCGATCAGCGCCACCTCGGTGTATTGCTTGGAGCGCGCAGTATTGCGAATGGACCCGGAAAGGATTTGCAGGACCACGGCGAAGCTGATCGAGAAAATCACGAACGCCAGCAACACCTCCAGCAGCGTAAAGCCACCGGACTTGCGCACCTGGGAAAGCCTAGTCATCCAGCCTTTCCACCACCGTTTCACCGGTCAGCCAGGCAACGCTGACCTTGTAAATTCGGTTGTCGGTTTCCAGCTCGATGTAACCACCGGTGGAGCCGCCATCGGGATAGAAGCGGATGCCGCCCATGTTTTCACCGGTGAGTTCCGTGCGGGCGGTGGTAAGGGCCACGTTCATTTCCTCTGGAAGTTGCTCCAGCTCGCGATCAGGCGCCTGGTAGGTCTTGGCCTCGGTATCGACCATGAACACCTTTTCCTCTTTCTTGAGGATTGCCTGGGTGCGCGTATAGCGAAGATTGGCGGCCATTTTCCTGGCCGCAGTGCGCATCTCGGCGCCGCTGACGCTGCGGGAGATGGAAGTACCGACCAGGGCAAGCACCAGCGCGGCAATGACCATCACCACGAGGGTTTCCACGAGGGTGAAGCCGCGGACCCTGGTGCTGTGGATCTTCATGAAAGGTTCGCGGGCGGAACAGGGCCTGCTGGTAACGTTGTACCCGGCCTATTCCCAGCTGGTGATGTCAGCGTTGTTGCCTTCGCCGCCTGGCTGGCCATCCGCGCCGAGCGAGAGAATGTCAAAGTCACCGTGCTCACCGGGATAACGGTAGCTGTACTCACGGCCCCACGGGTCTTTCAACGTTGAGCGCTTGATGTAAGGACCATTCCAGCCATCGGCATCACCGGGCTCATCAACCAGTTGGTCGAGGCTGGTCGGGGTGCCGCCGGTGTCCAGGTAGAAGCTTTCCACCGCCATCGAGATGCGGTCGATCTGCGATGAGGCGGCGCGAATCTTGGCGCCCTCGGCTTTGCCGATCAGACCGGGCAGCACGAGACCGCCGATCAGCGCCAGGATTACCAGCACCAGCAGCAGCTCCACCAGGGTAAAGCCACGCTGGCGTGAATTCTTTCGATTGATTTGCATTGTCATGTTCACTTGTTGAATCTCCTTGGGACCATTTTCCCACGTGTCGCCACCCACTGCGACCTGCGCGCGCTGCGCGCCGTATTGTCCGTTTGCCTGCCTCGCTATCCCACCAGGTCGTTGATGCTGAGAATCGCCAGCAACACCGACAGCACGATGGTGCCGATCATCGCCGCCAGCAACATGGTCACCACCGGGGTGAACACTGACAGCAGGCGGTCGATGGTGTTGCGCACCTCGCGATCGTAGGTGTCGGCCACCTTCAGCAACATCGCGTCCAACTGGCCCGTTTCTTCACCCACGCTGACCATCTGCAGCGCGAGCCGCGGAAAGCGGCCGCCGCTTGCGAGGTTGCGGGCCAGGCTTCCGCCTGTCTTGACCTGCAATGCCGCGTCTTCGACATCCTTGCGCAGAACCGTGTTGCTTATGACATTGCGCGCGATGGAAAGTGCCGAAAGCAGCGGTACGCCATTGGTCAGCAGGGTTCCCAGCGTGCGGCTCAGGCGCGCGGTTTCCAGCTTGCCAACCAGGTCGCCAATCCAGCGCATTTTTAGCACCCGGGTATCCCACTTGAAGCGTTTTTCCTGGCTGTCGAGCATGCGCCGGAACTGCACCACAACCAGCACGGTGATGCCAATCATGGCCCACCAGAAGTTTTGCAGAATACTGGCCGCCCCAAGCACCACCTTGGTGATGGTCGGCAGGTCGCCGCCCAGTTCCTCGAAGATGGGTGTGAACTGGGGAATCACGTACACCAACAGCAGGATCAGCGAGCCGGCCGCCAGCAACAGCAGCATGACCGGGTAGATCAGTGCCGAAATAACGCTGTCGCGCAACTCGCGCGAGCGTTCCAGGTAATCGGTCAGGCGCAGCAGCGTGGTGTCGAGCGTGCCGCCCACTTCACCGGCGCGCACCATGTTGACGTAGAGCCGGCTAAAGGTGCCGTGGCGCTCTTCCAGCGCGTCGGAAAGGCTGCCGCCTTCGCGAACCTTGTCGCGAATATCGGTAACTGTGCGCTCAACCCGCTCGTTTTCCGACAGCTCCTT
The DNA here is from genome assembly GCA_030428105.1 of Gammaproteobacteria bacterium. Taxonomy (GTDB): domain Bacteria; phylum Pseudomonadota; class Gammaproteobacteria; order Xanthomonadales; family SZUA-36; genus JAUIBE01. The sequence goes on along the minus strand of JAUIBE010000024.1, from coordinate 34,652 downwards.
GAGAACCTGCAGCGAGCGATCCAGTGGCAGGCCCGCGCCAAGCAGCGTCGAGAGCTGCTGGGTGAACTGCGCCACTTCGCGCTTGTTCATGCCCTTGCGTGACAGGCTCAGGCTGCCAAGCCCGAAACCACTGCCGGCCTCCTTGGCTTGCAGGGGAATATTGCCCGCTTCCTGCAGCTTGAGGATCACCATGTCCACGCTCACCGCTTCCATGGTGCCCTGCACTGTTTCGCCGCTGGGTGCGACCGCCTTGTATTCAAAAACCGGCATGATTGGGCCTTAGCCTTCCTGGGTGACGCGCAGCACTTCTTCCACCGTGGTGACCCCTTCCAGGCACTTCTTCATGCCATCGAGGTACATGGTGCGCATGCCTTCCTGGATGGCGTGCTTCTCAATTTCGCCGGCAGTGGCGTGCTGCATCACCATGCGCCGCACAGGGTCGCTGATGGTCAGCAGCTCGAGGATCGAGGTTCGGCCACGGAAACCAGTGGGGTTTTCTTCCGAGGTGCCGGGCTTGTAAACCACGTAACGGTCTTTCTCGCCGAAGGCCTGCAGGCCCAGCTCATGGGCCACTTCCGGCAGCATCTCCACCGGCTGGCGGGTTTCGGGATCGAGCGTACGCACCAGGCGCTGCGCCAGGATGGCGTTGACGGTGGAGGTAAGCAGGTAATCTTCCACGCCCATATCGAGCATACGGGTTACACCACCCGCAGCATCGTTGGTGTGGATGGTGGACAACACAAGGTGACCGGTCAGCGCCGACTGGATGGCGATGCGGGCGGTTTCCAGGTCACGCATCTCACCGATCATGATGACGTCGGGATCCTGCCTGACGATGGCGCGCAATGCATGCGCGAAGTCGAGGCCGATGGAGGCCTTGGCCTGGATCTGGTTGATGCCCTCGAGCTGGTATTCCACTGGGTCTTCCACGGTGATGATCTTGCGCTCCGGCGTGTTGAGCTGGCTGAGCGCGGTATACAGCGTGGTGGTTTTACCCGAACCGGTTGGGCCGGTCACCAGGATGATGCCGTGCGGCGTTTCCAGGTGGCGGATAAAGCCGCGGCGCAGTTCCTCGTCGAAACCGAGCGAGGAGAAATCGAGCACGATGCTTTCGCGGTCGAGAATACGCATCACCACGCTCTCGCCGTGCGAAGTCGGCACGGTGGAAACACGCAGGTCAAGCTCCTTGCCCTGCACGCGGTGCATGATGCGGCCATCCTGCGGCAGGCGGCGCTCGGCAATATTCAGCTTGGCCATGATCTTGATACGCGAGATCACCGCCGCGGTTGAGCTTGCCGGCGGCGATTCCACTTCCTGCAGCACACCATCAATGCGGTAACGCACCTTGAGGCGGTTTTCGAAGGGCTCGATGTGAATATCCGAGGCGCGCTCTTCCACCGCGCGCTGCATCAGCAGGTTCACCAGGCGGATCACCGGCGCCTCGGAGGCCAGGTCACGCAGGTGTTCTACATCTTCGAGTTCGTCGTCGGCCTCGCCGCCCAGGCGCTCAACAATCTGGCCCATGGCGCTGCGGCCGCCGCCGAGCAGTTTCTCGATGCCGTTTTCAACTTCCGAGGCAATGCCCACCTGCGGCTTGATGGTCTTGCCGCTGGCCATCTTCAGCGCTCGCATGCTGAATTCGTCGGTGGGGTTGGCCATGACCACGGTCAGGCCATCATCGTCCTCGGCGATGGGCAGGATCAGGTTCTGCTTGAGGAAACGAACCGAGATGCCTTCAATTTGCGGCACCTCGTCGGGGAAGTCTGCAGTGCGCAGCAACGGCAGGTCGAGCAACTCGGCTTCGGCCTCAGCCACATCCTTTTCGGATACCAGCCCCAGGCGCACCAGCAGCGACACCAGGTCGCCGCCGTGCTGCTCACGGTAAGCCTCGGCGCGGCGCAGGTCGGCTTTCTTGAGGCGCTCGCGCTCGAGCAGGACCTCGCAGATTCTGCCAACCGCCGTGTGCTGCAGCGCGGTGCCCGTGTCCTCCTGGGCCTCGGACGGGTCGCCTGACTCCTGGCTGGCGAGTTCTTCTGCCGCCGGGTCTGTTGCAGCGGGGTCTGTGGATGGACCGTTTGTCACCTGGATTCGCTTTCCCTGTTCATTGGTTCAGTCATCAAGAACACATTATATGGTAGCTCTGAACGCGTTCAGGCCGATTTGTTTCGTTTCGGTTTGGCCACCGAGAACTCGCCCTCGCCCCAGCCGACGAACTGCTCTACCAATGGCCGGTTCATGATCACCCACACGAAGATCGGCGCCAGCGCCGGCAGAATCAGTGTTCCCAATTGGTAACAGATGGCGATGGCCGAGTCGGACACCCCGGCTTCCTCGATCACCACGTGGGTTTGCGAGCCGAAGTTGTAGGCCAGCATTTTCAGCGATTGCCACACCACGCCCCAGATCTGCACCGCGGTAATCACCAGGTAACCCAGGATCAGGGTGACGGCCTTGCGGATCCAGCTGGAATCCGAACCCATCACCAGGCCAAACAATAGCGGCAGGCCATAGCTGTACACCAGCGGGTTGACGATGAAACCAAGCTGGTCGGTGGTTCCGTCGCGGAAATTGAACATGATCTGGGTCTGTACCTGGAACAGGAAATGCTGCTCGGGGTTAACGATGATGTTGTAGAAGCTGTCGCCCAGCACGTGCTGCAGGATGGCCTCGGAGGCAATCCGCGACGGCGCGCCGTGAAAAGCGGACAGGTAGAACCACAGCATGAAGCCGAACAGCATCCACAGGCCCGCCAGGATCAGCAATTCGCTGAGGCGCAGCTCATCGTTGTCAACTTCCAGCGCAGCTTCGGCCGCAGCCTCAACCGCGGGTTGATCTGCGTTGGTCGCCGTATCGGGCTGTTGTTCCAGTTTGTTGTCGTCTTGGTTTTCGTTCATTGATTCGCTTTCCAGCTCACCCCACCCAGAGGCGTGCATTTTCAAACATTCTTCGCCATGGCGAGGCATCTGGCCAATCTTTGGGCGCCCACGAGAAATTGACCCGCCGCAACGTCCGTTCCGGATGCGGCATCAATACCGTCACCCGCCCATCAGTGTTGCACAAACCGGTGATGCCATCGGGCGAGCCGTTCGGGTTGGCGGGATAATTCCGCGCCGGCGCCCCATCGCCATCGACAAATCGCAGGCATATGTTCGCCGCTTGCGGAACACCGTCGGCGAACGCCGCCCGGCCTTCACCATGCGCCACCGCGATGGGCAGGCGCGCGCCTTCCATACCGCGGAAAAACAGCGACGGCGATGACTCCACCTCGACCAGGCTGAGGCGCGCCTCGAACTGCTCGGAGATGTTGCGCTCGAAGGTCGGCCAGCCCTCGCTGCCGGGAATCAGCTCGGCCAGCGAAGACAGCATCTGGCAACCGTTGCACACCCCGAGCGCAAACTTGTCGGGATGGGCCAGGAAATCGGCGAACACCTGGCGCATACGCTGGGAGAACAGGATGGACTTGGCCCAGCCCTGCCCGGCGCCCAGCACATCGCCGTAGGAAAATCCTCCGCAGGCGACAAAGCCACTGAACGCGTCCAGGGCATAACGGCCCGACTGCAGGTCGGACATGTGCACATCGACAGACTCAAAACCCGCCAGGTCGAACGCCGCCGCCATCTCGATCTGGCCGTTCACGCCCTGCTCGCGCAGAATGGCAACCCGCGGACGGGCGCCGCTGCCAATCATTGGCGCAGCCGGGTTGTCCGCCGGTTCGAAAGTCAGCACCGGGGCGATCCCGGGGTTATCCCAGCGAAGCGCCGATGCACGTTCGCTGTCGGCGGTTTCAGGGTTGTCGCGAAGGCGCTGCACGCCATGGCTGGTTTCCAGCCAGTTGGCCTGCAAGCTGGTCATCTCCAGGTCGAGCAGTGGAGACCCTGCGCCATGTGCGCGAATTTGCAGTTGTGGCTGAGCCTGGGGGCGACCCAGTTCAACCAGCGCGTCACCCAACCCGGCGCTTTCAAAAGCAGCGCGAACGGCTGGCAGCGCATCGGCTTGCACCTGGATGACCGCGCCTGCTTCCTCGTTGAACAGGAACGGCAGCGCAGCATCGCCGTCAATCGGTAACTCCAGGTCCAGTCCACAATGGCTGGCAAAACCCATTTCCAGCAGGCTGACGATCACGCCGCCATCAGAGCGATCGTGATAAGCAAGAATTTTTCCTTCAGCGTTCAGCGCCTGGATGGTTTCAAACAATCCGCGCAACAGGGCTGGGCTTTCCAGGTCCGGCACGCTGTCGCCAAACTGGCGGCTGGCCTGCGCCAGCGCCGAGCCGCCCAGGCGATTGCGCCCGCAGCCGAGGTCAATCAGCAACAAGCGCGTGTCTTCAAAATCACCCTGCAGCAGCGGCGTCATGCAGCGCGACACATCCGCTACCGGCGCAAACGCGGAGATCACAAGCGAGACCGGCGCCAGCATGCGGCGCTCGACGCCATCGGTTTCCCACAGGGTTTTCATGGAAAGCGAGTCTTTGCCCACCGGAATGGCGATATCCAGCTCGGGGCAAAGCTCCATGCCCACGGCTTTAACCGTATCGAACAGGCTGGCGTCCTGGCCGGCTTCCCCGGCGGCTGCCATCCAGTTGGCGGAAAGGCGAATATCAGAAAGACGTTGAACACCGCCAGCGGCGATATTGGTGATTGCCTCGGCCACGGCCATGCGGCCCGAAGCGGGTCCGTCGAGCACCGCCAGGGGCGTGCGTTCGCCCATCGCCATGGCCTCGCCGGTTTGGGTCTGGAAACCACTGAGGGTGACCGCGCAATCAGCCACCGGCACCTGCCAGGGGCCAACCATCTGGTCACGCACGCTCAGGCCGCCAACGGTGCGGTCGCCGATGGTTACCAGGAACGACTTGCTGCCAACCGAGGGAAAGCGCAATACGCGGCGCAGGTGTTCTTCCAGGCTGATGCCATCGAGATCCAGGGGTGCAGAAGGCGTTCCCTGCCGTTGCACATCACGGTGCATGCCAGGCGGCTTGCCCAGCAGTACGTCGAGGTCCATATCCACCGGGTTGTCACCCAGCAGTTCGTCTTTCAGCACCAGGCGCTGGTCTGCGTCTGCCTCGCCAAGAATGGCGTAGGGGCAGCGCTCGCGCTTGCAGAAGCCTTCGAATTGTTCGATGCGTTCGGGCGCCACCGCCATCACGTAGCGCTCCTGCGCTTCGTTGCACCAGATTTCCATCGGCGACATGCCCGGGTCTGCGTTCGGCACACGGCGCAATTCGAGGGTCCCGCCAACGCCGCCGTCATGAAGCAATTCCGGGATGGCGTTGCTGAGGCCGCCTGCACCCACATCGTGAATCGACAGGATCGGATTCTCACCAGCGAGCGCCCAGCAGGCATCGATGACTTCCTGGCAACGGCGTTGCATCTCGGGGTTACCGCGTTGCACCGAGGCATAATCCAGCGACTCCTCGCCCTGCCCGCTGCCCATGGATGACGCCGCGCCGCCGCCGAGCCCGATCAGCATGGCCGGGCCGCCAAGCACGATGATTTTTGCGCCGGGAACCAGCCCCAGCTTTTCCACCTGCGACTCGCGGATGGCGCCCATGCCGCCGGCCACCATGATGGGCTTGTGGTAACCCCACAGGCGATCACCCACTTCCGTTTCGAAGCTGCGGAAGTACCCCGCCAGCGCCGGGCGGCCGAACTCATTGTTGAACGCGGCCCCGCCAATGGGGCCTTCAATCATGATGTCGAGCGCACTGGCGATGCGGTCGGGTTTGCCAAAGCCGGTGTGCCAGGGTGCATCGATGCCTGGTATCTCCAGGTGGGAAACGCTGAAGCCCGTGAGCCCTGCCTTGGGCCTTGCTCCGCGCCCGGTTGCGGCCTCATCGCGAATCTCGCCACCAGAGCCGGTGGCCGCTCCCGGAAACGGAGAAATCGCGGTTGGGTGGTTGTGTGTCTCGACCTTGATCTGGAACGGCAGGCTTTCTTCACGCCATTCGAACGTTCCCGAAACCGGTGAAACGTGGTAGCGCTCGCCCTGCGGGCCGGCAATCACCGCGGAATTGTCGTGGTAAGCAGACAGCACGCCGTCGGGCGCATGGGCGTGTGTGTTGCGAATCATCTGGAACAGCGATCGTTCCTGGGGCTCGCCATCCACGTTGAAACTGGCATTGAAGATTTTGTGGCGACAATGCTCGGAGTTGGCCTGGGCGAACATCATCAGTTCCGCGTCAGACGGGTCTCGGCCCATCGCCTTGAAGGCATCGGCCAGGTAGCTGATTTCGTCCCCGGAAAGCGCCAGGCCCATCGCCTGGTTGCATTCGTGCAGGGCGGCCTCGCCATGCTCGCCAACTGGCACCCGTTGCAGCGGCGCTGCCTCGTGATGGGCGAACAGGCCGTAAGCCTCGTCCACGTTGCTCACCACCGCCTGGGTCATGCGGTCATGCACCAGGTCCGCCACTTCGGCGGGAACCCGGCCATGGGCGCGGCTGACCTGGGGAAAGCGAAATGCCATGCCGCGCTCCACCCGCACCACCTCTTCCAGGTGGCAGCGGCGGGCGATATCGGTAGCTTTGCTGGACCACGGCGACTGGGTGCCGATGCGGGGAATGACCAGCGCCAGGGCGTCGCTATCCAGCGAATCAACACGGCGGGCGTGCAGCAGGTTTTCCAGCCGCTTGCCTTGCTCAGCCGAAAGCGGCTGCGACAACTCGATGAGGTAGACGAATTCCGCGGATAGCGACTCGCGCACACCGCAGGTTTCTTCGATGCGACGTTCCAGCTTTTGCAGGCGAAAGGCGGACAGGCATGGCTCGCCACGCATGCAAATAAACTCGCTCACCAGCGCTTTCTCCCTCATTGGTGCTTGGCAAAAAACGAAGAAGGCCGGAATGAATCCGGCCTCCTTCCTGACACGGTTTTCCGGACCCTAGTCGGCAGCGGTTGAGGCCGCCGCCATCTGGTCCAGGCGCTCCTTGAGCTTGTCCGCCGGTACGTAGCCAGGAATCAACTGGCCGTCGTTCATCAGCAGCGCGGGTGTGCCGGATACACCCAGCGCAACGCCAAGCTGGTACTGCTCGGCAATCGGGTTTTCGCACTGCAGCGGTGCGGGATCGTTGCCCGCCTTGGCATCAGTCAGCGCCAGTTTCTGGTCATCGGCGCACCAGGCCGAGACAAACTTGTTGTACGAATTGGAACCGATTCCGGCGCGCGGGAAGGCCATGTAGCGGATACCGATACCCTGCTCGTTGTAGGCCTCCATTTCTGAATGGAGTTTGCGGCAGTAGCCGCAGTCAATGTCGGTGAACACCACCAGTTCGTACTCGGGGTTCTCCGGCTCAAAGGCGATCTGCTTGGATTCGTCGATGCTCTGCATCAGCTCCAGGCGGCCCTGCGCTTTTGCCTGTTCAGTCAGGTCAGCGCGGGTGTCCAGGTCGACCATGCGGCCCTGGAGCATGTAGCGGCCGTCTTTCGATGTGTAGACGATCTCACCGCCAATCTGGACCATCAGGATGCCATCCACCGGCGTTTCGGAGATGGCAATGTTTTCGGTATTCGGAGCCAACTCGCGGATGCGTTCTTCCACCACCGCGTAGTCGTCCTGGGCTTGTACCGGAAGTACCGTGAGCCCCATCAGCATGCCAATGGCCACTGCCCCTGATTTGAAAATTCGATTGTTTTGCATGTGCCTCATGGCGTGCCTCTCAAATTCTGTGTGTTTCATTATCGCCCGACACCGGGTGCGCATGCCAATGGACAACGCCTGTTCGCTTTTGTTCAGCCCCTTGGATGATGTTTGCGATGAAGCTGTTTCAGCCCCTCGCGAGCGATGTGAGTATAAATCTGGGTGGTCGAAAGGTCACTATGTCCGAGCAACAGCTGCACCACGCGCAGGTCGGCGCCGTGGTTCAGCAGGTGGGTGGCGAAGGAGTGGCGCAACACGTGGGGAGATAGCGCTTGCTTAATTCCGGCTGCTGCCGCATGGCGCTTGATGGCATGCCAGAACGCCTGGCGGGTCATTCCGCCGCCACGGGCAGTGACAAACACAGCCTCGCTGTGCTTGCCCTTGAGCAGGTCCGGCCGGCCCTCGGCCATGTATTTGCGGATCCAATCCAGGGCATGCTCACCCAACGGCACCAGCCGCTCCTTGCTGCCTTTGCCAAGCACCCGAACCACGCCCTGGTTGAGATTGAGGTTGGGAAGTTGCAGGCCGACCAACTCGGAAACCCGCAGACCCGAGGCGTACATGGTTTCCAGCATGGCGCGGTCGCGCAACCCCAGCGGCTTGTCGAGGTCCGGCGCCTCCAACAGGCGGGTAATGCTTTCCTCGTCAATCACCTTGGGAAGACTCCGGCCCAGCCTGGGGCTTTCGATCAGCGCCGTTGGGTCGACCTGGATGCGGCCCTCGCGCAGCAACCAGCGGTAATACTGGCGAAATCCTGAAAGGTAACGCGACAACGATCTCGAACTGCGCCCCTGGCGCACCTCGTGGGCCAGGAAGGCAAGCAGCTGGTCCCGACCGGCGCGCTCCAGGGTGGTTGCGGCCTGGCTGCGAAGAAACTCACTGAGGGCCTGCAAGTCGTAACGGTAGCTGTCGAGGGTGTTGCGGCTCAGGCCGCGCTCCGCCCAGATGGCGTCCAGGAAGGCTTCCAGGCTTGGATCAGGAGCCGCGCTTTGCTGGCGTTTGTCGGCAGAGCCGCTGTCGTGGCCAGTCACCTATTGCCCCTCCCCGCTGCGCACATCCTGGAGGTGCGCCATCCATTGCATCGCTGCCGATCGCGAAGGCTCGAACTGGCTGGCTTGCCGCCAGTTGGCGCCGGCCTCCTCAAGGTTGCCAAGATTGAACTGGGTCATGCCGCGCATCAGGTAGGCTTCGCCTCGCTCCCGGTCTTCCAGGCCGCCCTTGGAAAGCGCGGCATCGAGGGCCAGGAGCGCGTCGCTCCAACGCTCCTGGTCTACCAGGATGTAGCCGCGCCTCAAGTCTATTTCGCCGCCGACCGAGGCCTGGCCGGCCACCTCGTAGGCCGCCAATGACTTGTCCAGTTCCTCCGCGGCATACCACAGCCCCGCAACCCTGGCCCAGTTTTCCCCGCTCGGCTCAATGATTTTTTCGCCAACCCCCTGCTCCAGCACCTGGGCGGCTTTGAACGGCACGCCGGCGTTGGCGTAAAGGTTTGAGAGATAGACCAGTTCGCTTTCCTGGTCGAGCAGGCCCTTGCGCCAGGCCAGCGCCATGGTGGCCAGGGCCTTGTCGGCGTTGTTGATTGCAAAGTAACTCTGGCTTAGCTGCACCCAGTAGGTTTTTCGACCCGGCCACAGCGCCACCATCGATTCGAGGGTTTCGGCGACCAGGGCGTTTTGCCCCAGCTGGTAGTGCACACCGAGCTTGAGCTGGTACCACTGCTCCTGCGGATCGGCCTCCATGGCGATGGCCTGGTCAATGGCCTCCAGGGCGGCAGGGTAGTTTTCCATCGAGCTGTGAACTGATGCAGCCAGCACGTAGGCGGCCGAGGTCACTTTTTCCGCAGGTGCGGTGCAGAACCAGGACTGCAAGCGCTCCAGGGCTTCGGCGTAGCGCTCTTGCATGTAGTAAAGCTGGGCCACCTGGTACATCAGCGCGAAATGGGCCTCGTCGGGCAGCGTATCGAGGGCGACAGCGGCTTCGAAGTGCTTCAGGGCCGCATCGTAATTCTGCCGCGACCACTCCACCTGGGCCATCGCCTGGTTGACGATCGCCGCCATGTATTCGTTGTTGCCGGCCCGTTGCAGCAGTCGCTCCAGGTCGGAAAAAGCCTCGTCATACTGCCCTTCACCCACCGCCTCGTAGATGGCGTTGAGCTGTCGGTAGGTGACCTCGTCCAACGCGCCGCCCCGTGCGCTGCGCTTGATGTCGCATTGCTGGGCGAAGAGGACAGGCGTGCCAAGCAGCAGCGCCGCGACCAGGGCGGCGAAGCCAACGCCGGCCGTTTTGAGGAATCTACGAGTCATCAAGGCTGAACTCGATCACCTGGGTCGCCTGGCGCTCTATCGCCACGCCATCTACCACCCGCGGCTTGAACTTCCACTTGAGAATGGCGCGCAGGGCTTCGCGATTGAAGATGCGCGGTGGCTCGGCTTCCACCACCCTGGGGCGTTTCACCGTGCCACTCTCCGTGATCGTGAACTCCACCTTCACCCAGCCCTCGGTGCCGTTGATGGCGGCCTCGCGCGGGTACATCGGGCGGATTACGACCACCGGAATCACGTCGCCCTCGGCGCTGGCGTCCACCTGCTGGAAATTGCCGATGTAGAACCCATCACCGGCGGAGAGCGGCACGTCCAGGTTGGGTATATCCAGTTCCGGCATCGCCTGGGCGAGCTGGTTGGCCTGGGGCACCTGCATTTTCGGTGGCGGTGGCCGTCTCTCGGGTGGCTCCGGGGGCGGTGGTTTGCGTCGCGAACGGATCGTGGTTTCGTCGGGTATTTCCACGGGGCCGAACTGGATGCCAGCGATCGGCTCCAGCCTGCCCCGTTCCCCACCGCCCGAGGAGACCAGCAAGTGCATCACCAGGAAAAGGCCAAAAGTGACAGCGGCCGCCGCCACCGCGGCCAACGGCAGCCTGAGCGCAGCCGCGTTAGCCACCGGGACGCTCCGCGGACAAGGCGACGCCTTCGACGCCAGCCAGCTTCACCTGGTCCATCACCTGGGTGACGGTGCCAATTCGCGCGCCTTTATCAGCCACCACCACCACGCTGCCCTCGGGGTTTTCAGCGCGTGCGCGTTCAACCATCGAGCGCACCTCGCGCAACTCGACCTGGCGACTGGCCATCCAGATGTCGTCGTTGTCCCGCACCGCCACCAGGATGGTGCCGTTGCTCAGCGCACCCGCTTCATCCGCCAGGGGCTTGTCGATTTCGACACCGGTCTCACGGGTAAATGAACTGGTGACGATAAAGAAGATCAGCATGATGAAGACGATATCCAGCATCGGCGTGATGTTGATCTCAGGATCGTCCCGCTGTGAATGCCGTCTGCGCACGCTCGCCGTCCTAGTGGGCCTGCAACTGGTCTTCCAGGCGCTCTACCTCGGTGGAAGCCTTGTGGTCGAGCCAGGTCCCAAAATAGACGCCTGAAAGCGCGGCCACCATGCCGGCCATGGTCGGCACCGTGGCCTTGGAAACGCCGCTGGCCATGGCGCGTGCATCACCGCTTCCACTCAGCGTCATCACGTCGAATACCGCGATCATGCCGGTCACCGTGCCCAGCAAGCCGAGCAGGGGGCAGATGGCGACCAACGCCCTGATCACGCCGATATTGCGCTTCAGCCGAATCGAGGTCTCGCAAATCATCGCTTCGCGAATTCGGCGGGCATGCCAACTGCGGGTATCGGCGCGTTGTGCCCACTCCTGCAGGGTTTCCTTCGCCCGCCCGGGATGAACGCGGTAGAAATACCAGATGCGCTCGAAGATCAGCGTCCACATCAGGAACAGGGCCACCATGATGGCCCACAGCACATCGCCACCAAGCTCCACAAACCCCCGGATAGACTCGACTGCGGTGTAAAACCCGGCCATCAGGCGTTGCCGCTGGTGGTTCCCGAGTTGCGCTCGGCCAGGCGGGCGACGATGCCGGCCGCCTGCTCTTCCAGGACCTGGATCAGCGACCTCGCCCTGCCCTGCAGAAAGCTGTGCAGCAGGGTCAAAGGAATCGCCACAACCAGGCCAAGTACGGTGGTGACCAGGGCGGTGGATATGCCGCCCGCCATCATCCGCGGGTCGCCGGTCCCGAACAGGGTAATCAGCTGGAAGGTTTCGATCATGCCCACCACCGTTCCAAGCAGGCCAAGCAGCGGCGCCACCACGTAGAGCACCTTGATAAAGCCCAGGCCAGTTTCTATCGGCGCAGTTTCCCGCAGGATGGCTTCATCCAGCTTCAGTTCCAGGGTCTCCACATCGCTGTCCGGGTTGGCTGCGAACACGGCCATTACCCGGCCCAGGGGGTTCGCCTTGTCTGGCTCGGCATTCTTGAGCTGGCGCGCGATCTTGCCGCCGGTGGTGTACAGCACGAAGGCCTTCCACAGGCAAATCAGCAGGCCAAGAATGCCGATACCGATGATGACGTAACCCACCGGGCCGCCATCCTGGCGAATACGCTCCATGGGCGTCTTGGTCCTGACCACCGCCCTGAGAATCTGGCCGCGGGTAAAGTCCACCGCCATCGGGACTGCGCCGCCGGGTGCGGCTTGCTGCAGATCCGCGGCCAGTGTTCGAAACCGGTCAGCCGGCTGGCGGGCCAGCTCGATGAGGTGATCGCCGCTCTTGTTGGTGTCCCAATCGAGGAAGCGCCCGTCAGACACGGCGTTGAACACCCCAACACGCACCACTTCCTGGTCGCGACGCTCGCCGGAAGCCAGTTCAACCGGCGCATTGAAGCGCGCGACTTTGCCGGACTGGGCAATCTCGGTCACCATGGCCGACCACAGCTGGCGCAACTCCTGGACGGTGGGCAGCGCCCGGCGCTGCGCCAGGCTAGAAAGAAAGGCCTCGCGCCCGGGCATTTGCGCGCTGACCATTGAATCCTCAAGCACCGATTGCACTTCGCCTGCCGACTGCCGCACCACCCCGAACAGCTCGCCCAGGTTTCCCATGCGCTCGTCGAGGGTGGTTTCCAGTTCCGCGAGGTCGCGCTCGTTGCTGTCGTAGGCGTCGCGCAAGCGCTCGCTGCGGGCATTTTCCGCGGCCAATTCCTCGCGGGCCTCGGCCAGCAGTTGCTGCTGGCTGTTGCGCGCTTGCACGAAGCGGGCCTCGCGCTCCTGGTTGATCTGCGCCTCGCTCCGGGCCGCTTCCCGCACCAGCTGCTCCAGTTCATCCAGGGTCTGCGCACAAACGCCTGGCGCCGAAAAGATGACGAAAAAAACCAGCGCAACTCGCAGGATCATTGCACCACCTCCGGGCCAGGCACCGGCAGTGTGACGAGGGCTGGCGCTTTCTCATTGCGCGCTATGGCCAGGCCTTCGCGCACCTGCTGCCGGTATCGATCCGGCAGCGCCTCGAACGACCGCGTCGCGGGGTTGAACCAGCCCGTTTCTCCGCCATCGCTGGCCTGGTAAACCAGCAGGGTTCGGCCGACGCGAAGGAACTCCACGGTCTGGCCCGCGCCGGGCAGTTCCGCGGAGTAGGCCTCGGTGGTGCGGCCAAACTCCAGCTCGCCACGGTAGGCCTCCATCACCCGCCGGTATTTCTCAGACGCGGTCACCTCGGCCTCGTCCATCATGGCGCGCAGGCGTTCTACCCGCGCCCGGCGCGCCTCGATGCGGAACGGGATGTCCGCCTCGACAATGCGTCCCAGGGTATCGATCATTTCCAGCATCAGCGGGATTACCCCGCGATTGGTATCCTCCAGCCCCGCGAGCTGCTGGTTGATGGACTGCGCCTCGTCACGCTGGTCCTGGACGATCTGCTCGAGGTTGTTGTTGTAGATGCGCAGCGACTCCACTTCGCGCACCACCGCACGGTATTCGGCTAACATGTCCTCGGTTTGGCTGGCCAGGCCATCGACACGCGCCTGCGATTGCGCGGCATCGTCGTTGATTTCCTGTTCCAGTTGCAGCGGTGATTCCAGGTCCTGGGCCTCGACCAGCGAGGGCGCCAGGCCAACCAGGACAGCGCTGGCGCAAACGGCCAGCAAGCTCGAAACGAATTTACGGGGTGACGGATTGGGCATGCCTGGTTTCACTCTTGAATTTGAAGGGAGCCAGTACAGGTTGACCTGTTTGCGGGCGCCAACCCAACTCCCTGATCGCCCGGCAGCGCGGGCGTATCAGGATAACCGAAGCGGAGTGCACCTTGCCAGAAACCCCCAACCCAATGCCCGGGACTGACCGCCCGTCCGGCGCCGAGCCCTGCGGGCTGGGACGGCGGCTGATGGTCATGTTCTACGATGCCGTGGCCGTGGTTGCGCTGATGATGGCGGTGACCGCGCTGTTGCTGTTTACCCCGCTGCGCGACGAAACCGCGTTCATCGACCCCGCCCCGACCGCGCTCATGCTGCTGACCTGGTTTCTTTACCTGGCGCGCTGCTGGCGAAAGGGCGGCGTGACCCTGGGCATGCGCGCATGGCGCTGCAAGCTGGTGTTCGATGATGGAAAAGCCCCCGGTTGGGGAAAATGCCTGGCGCGATTCGCCGTTTCGCTGGTGTCGACAGCCGCCGCGGGCCTGGGCTTTGCCTGGAGCCTGTTCGACCCCCTGAAACGCACCTGGCACGACAAGGCGTGCGGCAGCCGGCTTATCCGCCTGCCAAAATCCTCAAACCGATCTTCGTAGCACCAGGATGGCGACGGTGCCCAGCAGTAGAGCGGGCACCAGGTTGGTAATCACCGCAGGGATGCCATACGCATCGCCAAAATTGAGCAGGCCGCGGCTGACAATCATGAACAGGCCGCCCAGCATCATGCCAACGAACATGCGCACGCCCATGTTCTGGGTGCGGGAAGAGCCGAACACGAAGGGCATACCGGCCAGCACCAGGGCGACAATGGTGAGCGGGTAAAACGCCTTTTCCCAGAAGGCGGCCTGGTACAGCCGATCATCCAGGCCGTTATCGCCCAGGTAGCCGAGGAAATCCCACAATGCGCGCATCGAAAGCCGTTTGGGCCGGGTGACCGCGGAATCCAGCAACTCGGGCCGAACCTCGGTGGGCCAGACCTGGCTTTCCTCTCGCGTGCGCCTGGCCAGGTCACCCTCAAACCGGACGGTGGTCACGCGATCCAGGTTCCACGACTGGCCATCGTGGCGCGCGCTGCGGGCGCGGGTAATGGTGTCAAGCTGGGCATCGTCGGAAAAGCCGTAAATCACCACCCGGTTGAATTCCACCGCCTGGTCGCCGCCTGCCGCTGACAACAAGGGCAACTGGATATTGACGATGTCGTTGCCATCGCGCATCCACATGCCGCGCGGACCGCCAACGATGGCCGAACCCACCCGCTCGCTCAGGCGGTAGGCACGCGCTTCGTGTTCGGCTTGTGGCGCCACCCACTCGCCCATGATCAGCACCGGGATGGCCAGCAGCATGGTGCCACCCAGCGCCGCAACCGCAAGCCGCAGCCTGGAGACCCCGGAAGTCCGGAATGCCACCAGCTCATTGGCCGCGGCCAGGCTTCCCACGCCAACCAGCACGCCCAGCAGGGCTGCAAAGGGAAAGATCTGGTAAGCCATTCGCGGCGCGGTGAGTGATACGAACCACAGCGCGTCGGCCACGCCATAGCCGCCTTCCGAGCCCCGCACCTCGGCCAGCGTGGCGATCATCATGTACAGGACAGTAAGGCCAATCCAAAGCAGCGCCGTACCCTGCAGCGCGGCCAGGCCAACGTAGCGGTCGACAATCTTGATCATCGCGACTTGCTCCCGGCCATGCGCCCCTGGCGCCGCAGCCAGAACAGCGCGATCACCAGCACCAGGATATGAATCCACCACAATCCCAGCCACGGCGGCAGAATGCCCTTGGCCACCCAAACCCGCGCCAGGTAAAGCACGTTGGCGTAGACCACGTAGGCGAGCATGCCAAGCACGATTCGCCCGCCGCGACCTTCGCGCGGCGCGGTGTGGGCCAGCGGAACTGCCAGCAGGCCCAGGACCACCACGGCGATCGCCGGCGCGATGCGAAACTGGATTTCGGCGACCTCGTCGGGTTCGCCGGACAGCAGCAACTCGCGGCTGGGACGGGCCTCGATTTCGTCAGAAGCCCCACGCAACTCGGGCTGGGGCAAACGCAGGTCATTGCGGGAGAATTCGATCACCCCGAAATCCAGGTCCCAGCGGCCGCCCTCGGTGATCTGGCCATCTTCCAGCGTCAGGTAGCGTGCGCCGCTTTCCTCATCGAGCCGGTAGTAGCCCTTGCGGGCAATCCATACCTGCTCGCGATCGTTGTCGCGCTGCTGAATGAAAATGTTGTTGAGGGTGCGCCCATCCGGCTCTACCGACTCGACGTAAAGCACCGTGTCTCCGCCGCGCAGGACGTGGAACTGGCCGGTCTGCAGGCCCCACTCGGTGGCGGTGCGGAATGCTTCCTCCAACTTGAACTGTTGCAGGTTGGCAGATTGGGGAGCGAGAAAAACACTGCACACCAGCATGAACGCGGATACCGGCAACAGCAGGTTGAACAGGGGGCGAAGCAGCATGGCCCAACTGAACCCACTGGCCCGCATTACCGCCATTTCCTGGTCCTTGTAAAGCCGACCAAGGCCCCAGGTGATGGCGATAAACACGGCCAGCGGCACCACGTTGCTCAGCACATCGGGCAGGCGCAGGAACATCAGCAAGCCCAACAGGCCGGCGGGCAGGCTGCCCGACGCCACGTCGTTGAGCAACTCGCCAAAGGTGAGCGCAATCATCACCGTGAGTAGTACAGCGACCACCGCAAGCAGTGTCCAAAACCACTCCCTGAGGACATATTTCTGGAGAATGTTCAGGCCGGACTCCGCGGGCTTGTTGATGTGCCTGGAGCCACAAAACCAGGTTTGGCTGGGATTTCTTCCATGGATTGGCGAAATATGCCATGGTCATCCATGGCGCAACAAGAAACAATTGGACAAGTCCGACACACCCGGTCGGGGTTGCGGCCTGTTAGAATACCGCGCTTTACGCTACATACGTGACCGGACGTTGTCCGTTCGGGTACAAAGGATACAAGATCATGAAATTGAGCCTCAGCTCAGACGCCATCGCGGAAGCCGTATCGCCCTGCGTGGTCGTCGCTGTTACCGAGGGCGGCGAACTTTCGCCGTCGATGGCGGCGGCGGACCAGGCAACCGGCGGCAAGCTTGCACAGATGCTCGAATCCCGCGACATCAACACCTCTATTGGCAAGACCACCCTGTTGCACGACCTCCCCGGCCTGGCGGCCAGGCGCCTGCTGGTCATCGGCCTCGGCAAGGTCGAAAAACTGGATGCGGCGCGCTGGGATCGCGCCTGCCTGGCAGCCGGCAAGGCGCTGAGGGATCACCCCGTCACCGAGTGTCACCTGTTTGCCCATGACCTTGCCATCGACGGCGTTGCCCCGGAGTGGCAGTTGCGCCAGCTCGCGCTGGGCCTGCAACGCGCCAACTACCTGTACACCTCCACCAAGCGCCGCAAGGACCACGCGCCGCAGCCGCTGAAGGAAGCAACCTTCAACCAGGCCACCGGCGCCGAGCAGGCGCTTGAACAGTCACGGGGCATGGCTGCCGGCTACCTCAAGGCGCGCCTTTTGGGTGACCTGCCGCCAAACATCTGCAACCCGGCCTACCTGGCCCAGGAAGCACGCGCCATCAGCGAGCGCTTCGACAAGGTCGATCTCGAAGTGCTGGAAGCTGACGACATGGCCGAACTGGGCATGGACGCGCTGCTGGGCGTGGCCCGCGGCAGCTCCAACGCGCCCAAGCTTATTGTTTTGAAGTACAACGGCGGCGCCAGCGACGAACGCCCGGTGGTGCTGGTGGGCAAAGGCATCACCTTTGACTCCGGCGGCATCTCCATCAAGGGCGCACTGCACATGGACCAGATGAAAATGGACATGTGCGGAGCAGCCGGCATGATCGGCGCCTTCGTCGCCTGCGCAGAGTTGAACCTGGCACTGAACGTAATCTGCATCGTCCCGGCGGTTGAAAACATGCCGGACGGCAACGCGTACCGCCCCGGCGATGTGCTGACCAGCATGTCCGGCAAAACCATCGAGGTGCTGAACACCGACGCCGAAGGCCGGCTGATCCTGTGCGATGCGCTTACCTACGCCGAGCGCTTTAACCCGCGCTACCTGATTGACGCAGCCACCCTGACCGGCGCTTGCGTGGTCGCGCTGGGCCATCACGCCTCGGGCCTGATGAGCAACAACGACGAGCTGGCCAACGCGCTGCTTGCGGCGGGTGACAAGTCTTTGGACCGCGCCTGGCGCCTGCCCATCTGGGAAGAATACTCGGAGCAGCTGGAAACGCCGTTCGCCGACCTCAAAAACGTCGGCGGCATGCCTGCTGGCGCAATTACCGCCGGTTATTTCCTCTCGGAATTCGCCGAAGACCAGGCCTGGGCCCACCTCGACGTGGCCGGCTCTGCCTGGAAGTGGGGTACGACCGAAGGCGCCACTGGCCGACCCGCCGGGCTACTGGCCCAGTTCCTGATTGACCTGTCCGCCTAGGCGGCGGCGCTTTACACCCCGGAAGTTGTCGGATGGACAAGAGTTATACGCCGCACGCCATTGAGCAGGAGCGGTACCGCCGCTGGGAAGAACAGGGCCTGTTCACGCCCCAGCCGGGCGGTGAGAGTTTCTGCATCATGCTGCCACCGCCCAATGTCACGGGCAGCCTGCACATGGGCCACGCGTTCCAGTGCACCATCATGGATGCGCTCACCCGCTGGCGCCGCATGCAGGGCCGCGACACGCTGTGGCAGCCTGGCGTCGACCACGCGGGCATCGCCACCCAGATGGTGGTGGAACGCCGCCTGGCCGCTGAAGGCCGCTCGCGCCACGACATGGGCCGCGAAGCCTTTGTCGACGCGGTGTGGGAGTGGAAGAACCAATCCGGAGACACCATCGGCAACCAGCTGCGCCGCCTGGGCGCGTCGGTGGACTGGGAGCATCACTGCTTCACCATGGACGAACCGCTCTCCGAGGCGGTGCGCACGGTGTTCGTCAAGCTGTTTGAAGACGGACTGATCTACCGCGGCAAACGACTGGTGAACTGGGACCCGGATCTGCGCACCGCGCTGTCCGACCTGGAAGTGCTGTCCGAAGAAGAGAACGGCCGCCTGTGGCACATCCGCTACCCACGCGCCGACGGCCGCGGCGACGTGGTGGTGGCCACCACCCGCCCCGAGACCATGCTCGGCGATTCGGCCGTTGCGGTCAGCCCGGAAGACCCGCGATATACCGACCTCGTCGGCCAGGAACTGGAGCTGCCACTCAGCGGCCGCACCATCCCGGTCATCGCCGACGAATACGTCGACCCCGAATTCGGCACCGGCTGCGTCAAGATCACCCCGGCCCACGACTTCAACGATTACGAGGTTGGCCAGCGCCATGACCTGGCGCTGATCAACGTGCTCAACCCTGACGCCACCATCAACGACAACGCGCCCGAGGCCTATCGCGGCCTGGATCGCTTCGAGGCCCGCAAGCAGATTGTCGCCGAGCTTGAAAAGCTTGGCCTGCTCGAAAAAGTGCAGGACCACAAGATGATGGTTCCGCGCGGCGATCGTTCCGGCTCAGTGGTGGAGCCCTACCTCACCGACCAGTGGTACGTGAAAATCGCTCCGCTGGCCGAGCCGGCTATCGAGGCCGTGGAAACCGGCGCCATCCGCTTCGTTCCGGAAAACTGGGACAAGACCTACTACGCCTGGATGCACAACATCGAGGACTGGTGCATTTCGCGCCAGCTCTGGTGGGGCCACCGTATTCCCGCCTGGTACGACGCCGAGGGCGGCATTCACGTGGGCATGGATGAGGCCGACGCCAGGGCGCGTTCCGGCCTGGACGACTCGGTTGTCCTGAGCCAGGACGAAGATGTGCTCGATACCTGGTTCTCTTCCGCGCTATGGCCGTTTACAACCCTGGGCTGGCCGGAGCAGACCGACCGCCTGGAGCGCTTCTACCCAACCAGCGTACTGGTCACCGGCTTCGACATCATTTTCTTCTGGGTGGCGCGGATGATCATGATGGGGCTGCGCTTCCAGGACGATGTGCCGTTTAGCACCGTGTACATCCATGGCCTGATCCGCGATGGCCAGGGCCAGAAGATGTCCAAGTCGAAAGGCAATGTGCTCGACCCGCTCGACCTGATCGACGGCATTGGCCTGGATGAACTGGTGGCCAAGCGCACCGCCGGGCTGATGCAACCGCACATGGCGCCAGCTATTGAAAAGGCCACCCGCAAGGAATTCCCCCACGGCATCCCGGCCTTCGGCACCGACGCCCTGCGCTTCACTTTCGCCTCGCTGGCCACCACCGGCCGCGACATTCGTTTTGACCTGGGGCGCATCGAGGGCTATCGCAATTTCTGCAACAAGCTGTGGAACGCCGCCCGTTACGTGCTGGGCCAGACTGAAGGCAAGCAGATCGCCAGCGCGGCGGATGCCGAGGCGCATCTTGGCGCGGTAGATCGCTGGATCAACGCTCGCCTCGACCAGGCGCTGACCGAGGTCGACCAGCACCTCGAAACCTTCCGCCTGGACCTGGCCGCACAGTCGCTCTACGACTTCACCTGGAACGAGTATTGCGACTGGTACCTGGAGTTCTCCAAGTCTGCGCTGAACAACGGCACGGCGGAGCAGCAGGCTGCCACCCGCTTCACGCTGCTTAGCGTCCTGGAGCGGTTGTTGCGCGCGGCGCACCCGGTTATCCCCTTCATCACCGAGGAAATCTGGCAGCGCCTGCGCCAGCCGCTGGGACTTGAGGGCGAGAGCATCATGAACCAGCGCTACCCGGTTCCGGCCGAGGCCGATGAGGCTACTGCAACCGCGGTCGCCGAGGTCGAGTGGCTCAAGTCACTGGTGCAGGGCGTACGCCAGATTCGCTCCGAGCTGGACCTGCCGCCTTCCAAGATGCTGCCGCTGTGGTTCCAGGGCGGAAACGAGGAAGACCGTAGCCGCCAGGCCCACTTCGAAACACTGTTGGCGCACATGGCGCGGGTAGAAGATTTTCAGTGGCAGGATGACGACGTCGACAGCTCAAGCTGCGCGGTCGCCCTGGTGGACGGCCTGCGCTTGCTGATTCCCCTGGAAGGCCTGGTCGATGTCAACGCCGAACTTGAGCGACTGAACCGCCAGCTGGAAAAGCAGAAAACGGACCTCGCCAAGTCACGTGGCAAGCTGGGCAACAAGAAATTTGTCGCCGGCGCACCCGAAGCGGTGGTCGAACAGGAGCGTCAGCGCCTGGCCGCGCATGAATCGTCCGTCGAGCAACTGCTGGAGCAGATCCGCCGCATGGAATCGATGCGCGACTGATTTAAGTCAGAACGGGTCGGAAACGATGACCGGCCTGGCGAGATTGGGCCCGGCCCCACCTAGTTTCATGCGCATCACGATAGCGGTTTCGCGGCCTTTCTCGGCGCGGTAGTAATTCTTGCGCTCGCCCACCACGGTGAAACCGCGCTTTTGGTAGAGCCGGATGGCCACCGGGTTGCTGGGGCGCACCTCCAGGAACATGCTGGTGCAGCCGTTGAGCGTGGCGTTGCCGATGGCGTGTTCAAGCAGGATCCTGCCGTAGCCCGCGCGCTGCCATTCCGGGTCGACGCACAGGTTCAACAGGTGCGATTCTCCCGCCGCGTTGGTCTGGATGGCGTAGGCGACCAGCCGGTCGCGAACCTGCAAGCCCCAGCAGTCGTAACCCACGCGCATGCAGTCGGCGAATATGCCGCGGGTCCAGGGGAACGGATAGGCGCTGCGCTCGATTTCGGCAATGCGGTCGAGATCTTCGGGCCTCAGCGCCCTGATCTCCGGGTCAAACGGGCGCGGGTCGGCGCTCATGTTCCACCTGGCCTTGGCGCGGCGATCGATGTTTCGCGCATCAGCGCCCACAAGGCGCGCTTGGCTTCCACGTCGCTTTCAAGCGCTTCCATGGCCGGCACCACGTGCAGCTTTGCCGTGCCAATGGTGTCCGGCGCTTGCTCACCCAGCAACGATTCCGCCAGCTCGGCGCCAAACACCAGCACGCGGGTGATCAGGCGGTCGCCCACGGCTTCGGCGACGGTCGCGTATCCTCCACTTTCCTCGATCGACTGGGTTGGCCATGCCCATACCGGAGCCGAACGCATCGCCCCGGAAATGTTTGTCGCCAGCTTCATGTGTGCTTGTCTCGCACTGGCGGCGATGCACAGGATTTCACCCTGGCCGGGGCCAAGGCACACGCCGGCGGTTGCGCTCGCGGGCGCAGGCGCAACGCCAACTTCCGGCCCTGGCACCGCTTGCTGCGCCGATGCGCCGCGCGGCACCCACACGTCGATGCCCATGGCGTCCAGGTAAGCCATTCTGCGGGCATCCATCAGGACTGCTCCTCATCGCTGCTGGTGTTGGACTCGGCTGCAGATTCTGCATCGCGCTTCTTGCGCAGGCGACTCAAGCGGCGAAGGCGCCACTGGCGTCGGCCCATTACCGTGATGACCAACCCGGACATCACGTAACCCAGGCCGCAAAGCATCAACACCGTCGGCGGGTCGACTGCCAACAGGACGATGACCAGGACAATGGCAAACAGCCAGGCGAACGGCACACGATCACCGCGTGGCCAGCCCTTGCCGCTCAGGTAACGCACCCTGGAAAACATCAGCAGGCCAAGAAACACGGTCTCAAGCCACATCAGCCAGCTTACGGTGGGCCCGTCAATGCCCTGGTCAACAAAGAACCAGATGGTTGAAACCAGCGTTGCAGCAGCGGCCGGGCTGGCCAGGCCCTGGAAGTAACGCTTGTCGGCCACCGCGGCCTGGGTGTTGAAGCGCGCCAGCCTGAGCGCTGCGCAAGCCACGAATACGAACGCAGCCAGCCAACCGAGTTTGCCTGCCATCGGGCTGATCTGGCCGAGCGCGGCCAGCGACCAGTTGAACGAAAGCAGCGCCGGCGCCAGGCCAAAAGAGACCAGGTCGGAAAGGCTGTCGTACTGGACACCAAAATCGCTTTCGGTTTTGGTCAGGCGCGCCACGCGGCCATCGAGCGCGTCCAGCAGCGCCGCCACCAGCACCGCGATGGCGGCCGGCACGAAGCGGCCGTTAATGCCCGCGATAATGGAAAAAAACCCGGAAAACAGCGCGCCGGTGGTCAGTGCGTTGGGCAGCAAATAAACGCCTCTGCGAATTCTTGTTGGTTCCTGAGTCATTTTTCCCGGCGCGAAACGTGCTATAACAAAAAGCATCCTTGGGGGATATGGTAACCAACAGGGGGACTGACATGAAACAAGGCAACATCTTAGATTGGCCCGTATTGATTGCCGGCTTGCTTGGCGGACTGATGGCCACAACCGCGGTATCCGCCGAAGTGTACCGCTGGACCGACGAAAACGGCGTCACCCATTTCAGTGAAACGCCGCCCCCTGCGCACCAGCAGGTCGCGGTGCAGGACGTCTCCGCGGAAATGGCCTCGTTGTCTGACAACGGCGCTGGCATTGATTTCGACGGCGCCCATGAAAGTCAGCTCGAGGCCGATGCCATCCCGCCAGGCACTACCGCCGACCAGGTTCGCGCCGACCTCGCGGCCAAGCGCGAACAGCGGCGCGCCGAATTGGTAGCCCTGGAGTCGGAATGCAACGCGGCGCGCGCGCGGCTGGAGAAGATTGAACCCAACCGCCGCGTGTATTTTACCAACGACGATGGCGAGACCGAGCGCATGGACGACCAGGCGCGCGCCGACGAGGTGCAGCAACTGCACGATTACATCGCGCGTAACTGCCCCTGATCCCTGTTCGCTGGCCCGGGTGGTATGCGCCCGGCGCTGTTAAGGCCTCCCCGGGCAGTTCACACCCGCCTGCGTCTCGCACCTTGTGCGGGGCTCGTATAAAATTGCCGGTTTCCCAACGCAAATAACCGGTACCGGACCCCCCATGAGAGCGAGCCGTTTTCATCTCGTCACCACGCGCGAGACCCCTGCTGACGCCGAAATCGCCAGCCATCAACTGATGCTGCGCAGCGGCATGATCCGCAAACTGACCTCCGGCATTTACAGCTGGACACCGCTGGGTTGGCGCGTCCTCAAGAAAGTGGAGAACATTGTCCGCGAGGAAATGGACCGCGCCGGCTACCTGGAACTGCTGATGCCGGCCATCCAGCCCGCCGAGCTGTGGCAGGAAACCGGCCGCTGGGACGACTACGGCGAGCTGTTGCTGAAAATTACCGACCGCGCCGGCCGCGAGTTCGTCTTCGGCCCCACGCACGAAGAAGTGATCACCGACATCGCGCGCAACGAGCTGCGCAGCTACAAGCAATTGCCGATCACCTTCTACCAGATCCAGACCAAGTTCCGCGACGAGATTCGCCCGCGCTTTGGAGTGATGCGCGCCCGCGAATTCCTGATGAAGGACGCCTACTCCTTCCACATCGACCAGGCCAGCCTGGAAGAGACCTATTGGGAAATGTACGAGGTGTACTCGCGCATCTTTGAGCGCGCCGGGCTGGTGTTCCGCGCCGTGCGCGCAGATTCCGGTGAGATCGGCGGCAGCGCCTCGCACGAATTCCACGTGCTGGCCGATTCGGGCGAGGACCAGATCGTGTTCTCCACCGATTCTGACTTTGCTGCCAACATCGAGCTGGCCGAAGCGGCCAGGCCCGAGGGCGAAGCGCCTGCGCCTGGAAAAGAGATGGAGCTGGTCGACACGCCCAACGTCCGCACCATCGCAGAGTTGTGCGAGCAGTTCGACCTGCCCGTGGAGAAAACCATCAAGACGCTGGTGGTGGAAGCCTCGGAAGAATCGGGTGGCGGCCTGGTGGCGCTGCTGGTCCGCGGCGACCACGAGCTGAACGAAATCAAGGCGGCCAAGCTGCCGCAGGTGGCCAGCCCCTTGCGTTTCGCCACCGAGGAAGAGATTCGCGCCGCGGTGGGCGCTGGCCCCGGCTCCCTGGGCCCGGTCAATCTGCCGATTCCGTGCCTGGCCGACCATTCAGTGTTGGTGATGTCGGACTTCGGCGCAGGCGCCAACAGCGATGACAAGCATTACTTCGGCATCAATTGGGGCCGCGACGTGGAGGCGCCTGCCGGCGCAGACCTGCGCAACGTGGTGGAAGGCGATACCAGTCCGGACGGCCAGGGCACGCTGCGCCTGGCGCGCGGTGTCGAAGTGGGGCACATCTTCCAGCTCGGCACCAAGTACTCGGAATCACTGAACGCCGTGGTGCTGGGCGAGGACGGCAAATCCCACGCCATGCCCATGGGTTGCTACGGCATCGGTGTTTCGCGCATCGTGGCCGCCGCCATTGAACAGAACCACGACGAAAACGGCATCTGCTGGCCCGCGCCACTGGCGCCGTTCACGGTTGCCATCCTGCCGATGAACGCCAAGAAATCGCACCGCGTGCGCGATGTGGCAGAGCAACTCTATGCCGACCTCACTGCGGCCGGCGTTGAGTGCCTGCTGGATGACCGCAACCTGCGCCCCGGCGTGATGTTCAACGACATGGAATTGATTGGCATTCCGCACCGCGTGGTGGTGGGTGAGCGCGGCCTGGATGAAGGCAAGCTGGAATACCGCCTGCGCACTGCCGAGGCCAACGAGGACCTGCCGCTGGAAGGCGCGGTGGAAGCCATCCTGGAAAAGCTCGGCCGCAGCTAGTCTTTTTCTTCTTCCTGGCCGGCGTTTTCGCTGGCCGGGGCCTCTTCGTCCAGGTTGGGCTCGGAGGCTTCCTTGCCATCGAGGTAGTGCACGTGCACATCCCGCTGCGGGAAGGGGATGACGATGCTTTCCTCGCGGAAGCGCTTGTCGATGGCCATGAACAGCTCGTGGCTCACCCTTCCGCGGTCTTCCGGATGGTCAATCCAACCCAGCAGTTCGAAGTTGAGTGAGCTTTCAGCAAAAGCGCGCATGCGCACCCGTGGCTCCGGCCGGTCGAGCACGTCGGTGTTATCTTTGGCCACGCCCAGCAAGGTTTTTTCCACCAGTTCCAGATCACTGCCGTAGGCAACGCCCACCGCGATGCGAATGCGCTGCTTCACCCACGGCCCGCCGCTTTCGTTGGTGATCTTGGCGTTGCCAATCACCGCGTTGGGAATCGAGATCTCCACGTCATCGCGGGTTAACAGGCGGGTGGAGCGAATGCCCAGGCTGGTGACGATGCCGCGCTCGCCGGTATCCAGCACGATGTAATCGCCAATCTTGTAGGGCGCATCGGCAACGATGGAAACACCGGAAATCAGGTTGGCCAGGGTGTCGCGCGCGGCAAAACCGACGGCGATACCGATGATACCGGCCGAGGCCAGCCAGGCCGTGCCATCGATGCCCCACACGCTCATGAAGAAATAGGCAAAGACGATGACCAGGACGATCTTGATGCCCATTTCCAGCAGCGGCACGGTGCGCGGCTGGAACAACTCGAAACGCCGCGCGTTCTTCGACATGGCCTCGAGCGCCAGGTGCGTGGCCTTCAGCCAGGCGCGCGCCCAGAAGAACAATAGCAAGGTGACGAGGATGCGGATGATGACATCGTCAAACACCGTCCGGTCACGAAAGGCCATCACCGCGACGATCAGCGACAAGGTAACGGTGGTCTGGATAATCGGGGCCGAGAGCAGCTTGATCAGGCGGTCATCCAGGTCGGTCTTGGTGCGCATCGCCGCCTGCTCCAGCACCTTGGTCACCACCAGTTGAATGATCTTGCCGATGCCCCAGCCAAGCGCGCCCAGCAGCAACACAAGCACCAGGGGGTAATCGCTTAGAAACTCCCAGCCGGGCCGCACGTGCTCGGGCAGGTACTGGCCAACGTCGACGTTCAGCTCAAGCGCGCGCGGTTCCGATTCCTGCTGCCCTTCAGCCGGCTGCTCGGAGCTTTCCTGGGATTCTTCCTGCTGTTGGCCGCCGCCCAGGAGTTGGGTTGGGTCTGTGGGGTTCTGGAACATCATCGTTCCTAAAGAGCATACCCGCTATTGGTCGGAACCGGAATGGTCCTTATCCACCGGCGGCGCCTGGCGCATGCCCAGGTGTTTTTCGCCCCGCTGCTCCGCCAGTTCGATCTGGCGGGCCCGCTCCAGCAGGCTTTCCCGCTTGCTTTCCGTCAACCGGTGAAAGCACTTCGGGCAGGAAACGTGCAGCTCGAATTCAGGAGATTCGCGGTCTTCCCCCGTCAGCGGCATGCGGCAGGCCGGGCAGACCTCGAAGTCGCCTTCGGCCAGATCATGATCAACGGTGACGCGGTTGTCGAAGACAAAGCATTCGCCTTCCCAGTCGCTGCTTTCGCGGTCAATGCTCTCAAGGTAATTCAGGATGCCGCCGTCCAGGTGGTAAACGTGTTCGAAGCCCTTTTCCAGCAGGTAGGCCGTGGCTTTTTCGCAGCGGATGCCGCCGGTGCAGTACATCGCCACGTGCTTGTCTTTTTGCGGGTCGAGGTGGGTGTCCACCCACTGCGGGAACTCGCGGAAAGAGCGGGTGTTGGGATCCTCGGCGCCTTTGAACCGCCCCAGGTGCACCTCGTAGTCATTGCGGGTGTCCACCAGGCGGACGTCGTCGCGCTCGATCAGTTCGTTCCACTGCTCGGGGGCCACGTACTCGCCCACGCGCGAGGCCGGGTCTATGCCCGCCACGCCCATGCTGACGATTTCCTTCTTCAGCCGCACCTTCATGCGGTAGAACGGCGGTTTTTCCGCCCACGATTCCTTGTACGGGATGTCCGCCAGGCGCGTGTCCTCGCCCAGGCGCTCGAACAGGCGCCGCACACCCTTCTCCGGCCCGGCCACGGTGCCGTTGATGCCTTCGCTGGCCAGCAGGATGGTGCCGCTCAGGCCCAGGTCCTCGCAGCGTTGCTGCAGCGGGCCGCGCAGGTCCTTGTAGTCGGGTAAAGCGACGAAGCGGTAAAACGCGGCGACCAGGCTGGGCGGCTGTTCGACGTGGTCTGACATGCGGGTACTGCCCTGGCGATCAGCCCAGCGCCTGGATCCCAATGGCCTGGCGGATGCGGCCGAGGAACGGCGTGGCTTCCGCGCGGGCGCGTTCTGCACCAGCCAGCAGGACCGCTTCAATGCGGGCAGGATCGGCCATCAGGGCCTCGTAGCGTTCACGTGCTTCGGCCAGCTCACCGTTGATCAGTTCGAAGGTCTGTTGCTTGGCCTCGCCCCAGGCGATGCCATCGGCATAGGCCTGCTTCATGGCGCTGCGCTGCTCAGGGGTGGCAAACGCAGAGTAGATGGAAAACAGCGCCGAGTCATTGGGATCCTTCGGTTCACCTGGCTCCAGAGAATTGGTGACAATCTTCATGATCGCCTTGCGCAGCTTTTTCTCCGGCAGCCACAGCGGAATGGTGTTGTCGTAGCTCTTCGACATCTTGCGTCCATCCTGGCCGGGCAACACCGCCACGTTGTCATCCACCACCGCCTCGGGCAGCGCAAAGATCTCACCAAAGTGGTGATTGAACCGCTGGGCGATGTCGCGCGCCATTTCCAGGTGCTGAATCTGGTCTTTGCCCACCGGAACATCGTTGGCGTTGAACATCAGGATGTCGGCAGACATCAACACCGGGTAGCAGAACAGCCCCATGTTGATCGCGTAATCGGGATCTTCGCCGGCATCGACGTTTTCCTGCACCGCGGCCTTGTAGGCGTGGGCACGGTTCATCAGCCCCTTGGCGGTGAAGCAGGTAAGGATCCAGGTGAGTTCGGGAATCTCGCGGATATCGGACTGGCGATAGAACACCGCCTTGTCAGTATCCAGGCCCAGCGCCAGCCAGGTGGCGGCAATTTCCAGGGTCGAACGGCGCAACCGCTCGGGGTCGCGGTTCTTGACCAGCGCATGGTAGTCGGCGAGGAAATAGAACGAGGCCACGCCTTCATCGTGGCTGGCCGCAATGGCCGGCTTGATGGCCCCCACGTAATTTCCCAGGTGCGGTGTACCCGTGGTGGTTATTCCGGTTAAAACTCTGCGCGTCATGTTGTGGAAATCTGCTGGCTTAAAAGAGGGCGTATTCTACAACCTGGGCCAGGGGAATTGCGCTCTTTGACCCGGCAGTGGTAATGATAAGGGAGCCAGGACGGCAGACTATGACCCAGGGGCGACCATACACAGGCACTATTTCACCACCGCGCACCGGTATCAAGGCCGGTTTTTGGGCATTGGCTTGCGCGCTTGTTTTGTTCGCTGGACCAGTGCCTGCGCAGGACGATTCCACCCAGCAGGACGAAGTGGGCGACCTGGTGCCCAACCCCTTCATCGAAGCGGCTGAAATTGACGCCAGGGATGCTGAGGCCGAGGACGAACCACCCGCGGACGACGCCTGCGACTGGACGCTGGAAGGCGAACCGATCCAGGAACAGACCCGCGAGGTGTTCCGCAGCTGGTCGTGCCACAGTTTTCGCTGGTTCGACGGCCTGTGGGGCGACAGCCATGACTTTCCCGAAGAAGAGGTCAGCGGCTGGTTCATCCTGGGCGCCGAATACACTCAGTACGACAAGTTCGATCCGCGTCTTCGAGTACGGGTGCGTTCGCCGTTGCCCAACCTCAACCAGCGCTGGGACCTGATTCTCGGCCGCGTCGACGAGACCTCGTATGTCTCCGACACCGAGGGCGAGAACGAAACCTTTTTCAACCCGGGCGCGGTCACCGAAAGGGACGAAGAGCCCGAATGGCTGCTGGGCCTGGGCCATCGCGGGCGTTCTGACAAGCAGGGCTGGGACTGGTCAGCCGGTGTCCGGCTGCGCACGCCGCCGCGGCCGTACGCCAAGGTGCAGTACTACTACAACAAGGCCTTCAGCCTGGATACCGACTTCCGCTTTCGGCAAACGTTCTTCTGGCGCGGCGATGATGGTTTTGGCGCCACCGCGCGTGGCGACTTCGCCCACAAAATCGACCCATCCAACGTGTTGCGCACCGAGGCCATCGCAACGGCCTCGGAAGATACCGAGGGCACCCAGTGGTACTTCGGCCAGACCTGGTACCACCGATTCGCCGGCGATAACGGCATTTCGCTGCTTGCCTTCGTCGAAGGCGAAACCGACCACGAGGTGCCGCTGCGCGACTACGGATTCAACTTGATCTGGAGACGACCGTATACGCGCGACTGGCTGTTCCTGTCGATGGGGCCCAGCCTGACCTGGCGGCGCGAAACCCTGGATGAAGAGCGCGAGATGTCGCTCGGTTTCGGGGTCTGGGTGGAAGTGGAGTTTGGCTCCTGGCGTTACTGATTTTCGTGCGCGCGCGGGTCCTCGCAGCTTTCCAGGTCTGTTTCCGCCGCTTCTTCATTCAGCGACCCACCCGATAAGGCACGAATGCAACGCATCATCCGCGGCAAGTCGCGCTCGAGTTTGCGCCGCACCAGCCAGCGTGGCGCCGCGCGCTGCGGTCGAATGCGCAGTTCGTGTTCAACCACCGTGGCCGTGCCGGACGGGCTGAGCATCCAATAACCCTCGATAGCGCGCAGGTTGCCCTCCACCAGTTCAATGTCCATTCGCTCGAAGGGCGCCCGCGCGGTGGAGAACTGGTAGTCCAGGGTTGGCGCAAACCAGCCCGGGTCCACTACGTGGTGGGTCAGTGCATGCGCGGGTTCGTCCACCAGCACCTCGCACGCCTCCATGCCGGCCAGGTAGCGATAGGCCTGCTGGCAGTTGCCGATGATGCCCCAAATGGTTTCCCGGGATGCATCCACCAGGACTCGCACCCGCACCGCGCCGCCGGTTTCATCCATCCGAACCACCTCCACCTGCACCGCCCCGGTTTCGAGACCTGCCTGCTTCGAAGCGGAATCTTCCATAGCTACCGCCCACGGAGAAACAAAAAATAGATAGAATGTGACTATGAATGTTCGCGCCCTCCAATACTTCGTCAAGCTGGCCGACCTGAAGCACTTCAGCAAGGCTGCCGAGGCCTGCTTTGTCAGCCAACCCACCCTTAGCACCCAGATCCGCAAGCTCGAGGAAGAGCTTGGCGTGCAACTGGTGGAGCGCGCGCCGCGCAAGGTCATGCTGACCCCGGTCGGCGAGGAGATTGCCATTCGGGCGCGCGGCGTTCTCAACGACATCGAACAGATCCGCACCGCGGCCCGGCGCAACAGCAACCCGGCCGAGGGCACCATGCGCCTGGGGATTTTTCCAACCCTGGCGCCGTACCTGCTGCCGCACGTGATTCCGTCCATTCGCAAAGCCTACCCCAAACTGAAGCTGCAACTTTCAGAAGAGAAGACCGACGATATTCTCGAAATGCTTCGCCGCGGCGAACTGGATGCAGCTTTGCTGGCGCTGCCGATTGATGATGATGGCCTGACGGTCAAGCCATTGTTCGAAGAGCCATTCGTGCTGGCGGTGTCAGAAGACCATCCGCTGGCAGATAAGAAGAAAGTCTGCGTGGACGACCTGCGGGGCAGCGAACTGCTGTTGCTGGAGGAAGGTCACTGCATGCGTAACCATGCGCTGGAGGTGTGCGAGCTTTCGGGCGCCAGCGAACGGGTGGATTTTCACGCCACCAGCATGGAAACCCTGCGCCAGATGGTCGCCGCCGAGGTAGGCATCACGCTGATGCCGTTGTTGTCGGTTAAACCGCCAATAGCGGCCACCGGCAACGTGGTAATCCGCGCCTTCAAGGCGCCGGTGCCCAGCCGCACCATCGCCATGGTTTGGCGCAACTCCTCGGCGCTGTCGTCATTTTTTGAAACCCTGGCCGAGCCCTTCGGCGATTTACCGAAGGATTTGTTGCAAGTCCCTTAGCACGGCGTTCGCGGGACGGGAAGGGGATTACCTCAGTACTCCAGACCTTCCAGCAACTCCTGCCCTTCATCTGGCCCTTCAGGGATATCCGCGAACAGCGGCGTGGACAGGTAGCGTTCACCGGTATCGGGCAGCATCGCCAGGATCACCGAGCCAGGCTTTGCTTCTTCCGCCACCTTGAGCGCGGCCGCAAAGGTGCCGCCCGATGAAATGCCGCAGAAGATGCCTTCGTTGGTGGCCAGTGCGCGTGAGGTGGCGATCGCCTCTTCATCGGTAACGGGGATGTTGCGGTCCGCCACTTTTCGGTCGAGCACATCGGGAATGAAGTCCGGGGTCCAGCCCTGGATTTTATGCGGCGCCCACTCCTTGCCTTCCAGCAACGAAGCGCCGGCCGGTTCGGTGGAAATGATCTGGGTATCGGGGCGCGCCAGCTTGATCATCTGGCCAGCCCCGGTGATGGTGCCGCCGGTGCCATAACCGCTGACGTAGTAATCCAGCCGCTTGCTGGCAAAATCGCTCAGCACTTCCGGGCCGGTGGTGTTGCGGTGGTAGGCCGGGTTGGCCTCGTTCTCGAATTGCTGGGTCATGAACCAGCCATGTTTCTCGGCCAGGGCCTCGCATACGCGAACCATGCCGGTAGCGCGCTCGGCGGCCGGGGTAAGCACCAGCTTGGCGCCCAAAAAACGCATCAGCTTGCGGCGTTCGATGGAGAAAGACTCGGCCATCACCGAAACGAACGGGTAGCCTTTCACCGCGCAAACCATCGCCAGGGCGATACCGGTGTTGCCCGAGGTGGCCTCCACCACGGTCTGACCCGGCTTGATCAGCCCCTTGCGCTCGGCGTGCTCGATGATGCCCACGGCAAGGCGGTCTTTCACCGAGCTAAGCGGGTTAAAAGCTTCCAGCTTGGCGTACATCTCCACCCCTTCCGGGGCGAGGCGGTTAATGCGCACCACCGGCGTACGGCCGATGGTCTGAAGAACGTTATCGTAAATCATGGCAACTCGTACTCCTTATGCTGCGACTTCGAGCGCCGGCTGCCGACCAAACCAGGCCAGCTGCTCACCGAGTGACGCCACTTCACCAATGATGAAGAGCGCCGGCGCACGATCTGTGACTTTTGCGGCCATTGCAGGCAGGTTGGCTAGACGCCCGAACAGCACGCGTTGGCCGTCCATCGTACCACCAATGACCAACGCGGCCGGTGTCGATGGCGGGTATCCCTCGGCCAGCAGGTTGTCGCGCACGACAGGCGCCTGCTTGACGCCCATGTACACGGCGCGGGTGCGGCCCGCGATGGGGCGCGAGTCGCCAGTAGTTTCGGGGCTGGCGAGATGCCCGGTGGTAAAAGTAACCTCGTGGGCCAGGTCGCGATGGGTCAGCGGAATGCCCGCATAGGCTGCACAACCCAGCGCTGCGGTAATGCCTGGAACCACCTCGTATTCAACGCCATGCGCACGCAGGTGCTGCAACTCTTCGCCACCACGCCCGAACACGAAAGCATCGCCGCCCTTGAGCCGAACCACGGTTTTGCCAGCCTGGGCCAACTCCACCATCAGGTGAAAAATGCGCGACTGCTGTCCCGGTTGATCCCCGGCCCGCTTGCCAACATCAATGCGGTCGGCGTCGCGCCGGGCGGAATCCAGGATCGCTTCAGGCACCAGGCGATCGTGCAGAATCACATCGGCCTGTTGCATGACTTCAAGTGCACGCAGGGTCAGAAGCTCCGGCCGGCCGGGCCCGGCGCCGACCAGGTAAACCCTGCCCTGGGTCGACTGCGCCGCGCGGCGCTTGAACTCGGTGGTCATTGAACGCTCAATGGCTGCCGGTTCCTGCAGGCTCCACGAAACGCTTCGTGAGCGATCGAGCAGGAAACTCCAGCGGTCACGGCGTTGCTTCATGCTTTGCCCCGCACCCAGCGTCTTGCGTAGCCGGGAGGCCGCCTCCGCCACTTTGCCCAGGCCCTGCGGCAGGATCCGCTCGATCCAGCCACGCACCGCGCGCGCCATCATCGGCGAGCCGCCGCCGGTGGATACAGCCACCTGGATGGGGTGGCGGTCAATCACGGCTGGCGAGATGAAGCGGCAGTGTTCGCCATCATCCACCACGTTAACCGGAATGCGGCGTGTTTCACCGGCGCGGAATACGGCCTGGTTCAGCGCTGCGTCATCGGTTGCTGCGAATACCAGCCAGGCGTTGGCCAGCTGAGATTCGTCAAAGCTTTGCTTTTGCCATTCGACCTGGCCCGAGGCGTGCGCCGCCTGCAGGGATTTGTCGAGTTCCGGCGCGACCACGGTGATCGCCGCCTCGGCCTTGAGCAAGGCGCGCACTTTGCGGGCCGCTACTTTGCCGCCGCCGACTACCAGCACGGGCTTGTCGCGCAGGTCCATGAAAACTGGGAAATGGGACATATTTACGGTCGGGGACTTCCGGGGATAAGGTGAAAATGATCGTATCGCCCGCCCCTAAGGCTGTGAAATACAACTTCCGTCTGCCTTTATTCCCCGGCGTCATATCGAACATCGGCGACAAGTGGCTGATTCTTTATGCAATCCTTGGCGTTGAAACCTGGTAAGCCAGGAATTATGTTGATCTGGCCATGCAATGCGCCGCGAACACGTGATTTGATAGACCCGAGATGAAGCTGCAACAACTCAGATACCTGGTAGGCGTTGTCGACAACGGCCTCAACATTACCGCGGCCGCGCAGGCGCTGTTTACCTCGCAGCCCGGCGTCAGCAAGCAGATCAAGATGCTCGAAGATGAGCTAAACCTGCAACTGTTCAGGCGCAAGGGCAAAAGTCTTTCCGGCCTCACCGAGGCGGGCCATGAAATCGTCGAGCGCGCGCGGCGCATTTTGAGCGAGGTGGAGAACATCAAGTCGCTGTCCAGCGAACTCTCCGGCCAGGAGTCCGGCAAGCTGGTGGTGGCCACCACCCACACCCAGGCGCGTTACGTGCTGCCCGAATTGATGGATGGCTTCCACAAGCGCTTCCCGGGTATCAGCGTGCAACTGCACCAGGGCACCAGCGACCAGATCGCCCGCCAGGTGCAGGACCACGAGGCGGATTTCGCCATCGCCTCGGGCCAGCACGATGTGTTCCAGGACCTGGTGGCGTTTCCTATTTACCACTGGGAGCGCAGCATCATCGTCCAGCCCGGCCACCCGCTGGCCGAGGTGGGCAAGCTGACGCTGGCGGAAATCGCGCGCTACCCGATCATTTCCTACACCCACAGTTTCGATGAGGGCTCGGAGCTTTCCGAGGCATTCCGCGAGGCCGGCGTGGAGCCCAACGTGGTGTTCACCGCCGAAGACCCGGATGTCATCAAGACTTACGTGCGCAAGGGCATGGGCGTGGGCATCATTGCCTGCATGGCGCACGACCA
>JAUIBE010000023.1 GCA_030428105.1 Gammaproteobacteria bacterium | reverse complement strand
AATAGAATATTGGAATATTTGTTATGAATACTGAAGCAGCCAGCGCGCAAAACGCAACCGAACCTACCATCCTGCACCATTTCATTGGCGGCGAAGAGGTCGCTTCAGAATCGGAGCGCTACGGCGATGTCTACAACCCGGCCCTTGGCCGGGTACAGGCACGCGTGCCGCTGGCAACCACGGCTGAAGTCAACGCGGCCGTTGAATCCGCGGCAAGAGCCTTTCCTGCCTGGGCAAAAACCCCGCCGATCAAGCGGGCGCGTTGCATGTTCCGGCTCAAGGCGTTGCTGGAAGAGCATGCCGATGAACTCGGCGCCATCATTACCTCGGAGCACGGCAAGGTCTGTGAAGATGCGGCCGGTGAAGTGATTCGTGGCCTGGAGGTGGTGGAGTTCGCCTGTGGCGCGCCGCAACTGTTGAAAGGCGAGTTCTCGGAAAACATCGGCAATGGCATTGACGGCTTCGCCATGCGCCAACCGCTGGGCGTGGTGGCCGGCATTACGCCGTTCAACTTTCCGGCCATGGTGCCGCTGTGGATGGCGCCAATGGCGATTGTCTGCGGCAATACCTTTGTGCTGAAGCCTTCCGAGCGTGACCCTTCTTCTTCCATGTTGCTGGCGAAGCTGTTCAAGGAAGCCGGTGTGCCCGATGGCGTGTTCAACGTGGTGCACGGCGACAAGGAGGCAGTGGATGCCTTGCTGGACCATCCCGAGGTTCAGGCGCTGAGCTTCGTCGGCTCCACGCCGATTGCGCAGTACATCTATGAGCGGGGAACGGCCAACGGCAAAAGGGTGCAGGCCCTGGGCGGCGCCAAGAACCACATGCTGGTGATGCCGGATGCGCCAATCGACCGCACCGTCGACGCCTTGATGGGCGCCGGTTACGGCTCTGCCGGTGAGCGCTGCATGGCCATCTCGGTGGCCGTTGCCGTTGGCGATGAGATGGCGGACCGCCTGGTGGCAGAGCTCAAGCCCCGGGTCGAAAAGCTGAAGATTGGTCCTGGTCAGCACAAAGGCCAGGACATGGGTCCGCTGGTGACCCGCGAGCATCGCGACAAGGTGAAGTCTTACGTCGACCTTGGCGTGGAAGAGGGCGCAGAGCTGGTTGTGGATGGTCGCGGCTATGAGCAGCCCGAATCACCCTCGGGTTTCTGGCTGGGCGGCTGCCTGTTCGACCGTGTCACCGCCGACATGCGGATCTACAAGGAAGAGATCTTCGGGCCCGTGCTGTGCGTGGTTCGGGTTGATTCCTTCGATGACGCGGTCAACCTGATCAACGCCCACGAGTTTGGCAATGGCGTGAGCATCTTTACCCGCGATGGCGACGCCGCGCGCACCTTCGTGGAGCGCATCCAGGTAGGCATGGTGGGTGTGAATATCCCAATCCCTGTGCCGGTGGCGTACCACAGCTTCGGTGGCTGGAAGAATTCGCTGTTCGGCGATCACCACATTTACGGCCCCGAGGGCATTCGCTTCTACACCCGCTTGAAGACAGTGACCCAGCGTTGGCACACCGGTGTGCGTGAAGGCGCAAGCTTCGTGATGCCAACCCTGGGGCAATAGGCACGGACGTAACATGCCGCGGGATGGGGTGCTCCTTCCGCGACCTTAAATTACAGGACGTAATTTAAGAGCTACAGGGATGTATTTATGCGTGTCGCGGGGGGAGCACCCCTACCGCGGCCACTCCTTGCCCACTCAGGTCACACTTCTGTTTAACGGGTGGGTCCCGGATAAGCCTACTTGGCTTTCCGGGATGACGGGGGTTCTGAACCCCCGAGTTACCACCTGCAAATTTGCACCACCACCACCGCTGGGTTAGGTTTTATCCCGACTGTTCGTACCAAGAGGGAATTCGAATGCTTTGTCGCGTCGGGAGCTGGATGCTCTTCGGCGCCCTCTGTGCATTGGGGGCGTCTTTAAGCAACACCGTACAGGCCCAGGTGAACATCCTGGAGAATCCAGGATTCCAGTCTGGAATCGAAGACTGGGAAAACCCACCCGACCGCCCGGTTGAGTGGCAGGATGAGGACGCCTCGGACAACCCCGGCTCGGGTTCGGTGAAATTGTCCTACACCGGACCATCTAACGGTTCAACCAGCACTTCGCTCATCCAGTGCATCACCGCGACACCCATGGTCGAGTACCGCTTTGGCGGCTACTTCCGGGTGCCGGAAGGACAGCCAGAGGGCACCGAGGCGCAAATCTTTGTGCACGCTCACACCACCGGCAACTGCAACGATGATGTGGCCGCCCAGGTGTTTGATCTCGGCAGCGCTTCGGACCGTTGGGAGTTTCGCAGCGAGTACTTCACCACCGAGGAGTTTGTCACCAGCTTCCGCGTCTCGATTGGCGTGTTCAAACCCGGTGGCGAAAGCGCCGATGCGTTTGCCGAGGTGGACGAGGTATTTGTAGAGGAGCGCTACAACCGCAGCAACTGGCTGAGGCCGGCCATGTCCGCTTCCTGGTACAACCCGGATGAAAGCGGCCACGGCATCATGATTCATATTCTCGATGGCAAGTCGGCCTGGATGTGCTGGTTTGCCTTCGACTCGTCCGGCGACCGTGCCTGGATCTGCGCGTTGGGGACCATCGACGGCGACACCATCGAGTTCGCCGACGCCTTCACCGTTTCCGGCGGTGCGTTTCCGCCCAATTTTGACCCGGGCCAGATTGCTGAAAACCCGTGGGGCAGCATCACCGTGACCTTCACCGGCTGCAACACCGGAACCATGACCTGGACCACCAGCGCCGCCGGCTTCAGCTCCGGCACCATGCCCATCGAACGCCTGACGCCCCTGTGGGGCGCAAGCTGCTCATAAGGAGGTGAGGACGATGAAACAGACCATTCGCAACCTGGCCCTCCTTTTGAGCGCAGCGTTTTGCATCAGCGCCCATGCCCAGATCGACCTGCTGCGCAACTCCGGGTTCGACAGCGACCTTTCGTACTGGGCCAATCCGTTCGACCGCCCGGCCCAGTGGAACGCCACAGACTCCGATGGCAACGGCAATTCGGGCTCGGTGCAACTGATCAACGAGGGCGAGAGCAACGGCGGCGTGCCGGTGGCCATTGAGCAGTGCATTCCGGCCCTGGCCAATACCCAGTACGAGTTTGGCGGCGACCTGGAAGTGCCTTCCGGCCAGCCCGCTGAAACGCGCGCCTTCATCTTCGTATATGCCTACAAAAACGGCGACTGCTCCGGCAGCTTCTCAGCCAGCCACGAGGCCAGCGCCGATGGCGTGGGGTCGTGGACCCGGGTGACCAATGTGTTCTTTACCGGTGACACCACGACCAGCCTGAAAGTACTGATCGGCGTGCGCAAACCAGCTGGCGAAACCGCCGATGCCGCGGCCCTGTTTGATGGCCTGTTCGTGCGCCAGATCGGTGGCCAGACCGGTGATGTGCTGGGCCCGGCGATGTCGACCTCGTGGTACAACCCGGCAGAAAGCGGCCACGGCGTGATGATCCATATTCTCAACGCGACTACCGCCTGGATGTGCTGGTTCACCTTCGACCTCGACGGCGCACCCACCTGGATTTGCGCCCTCGGTACGGTTTCCGGCAACGCCATCCAGTTTGACGATGCCTTCCTGGTTGAAGGCGGCGCATTTCCGCCCGATTTTGATCCCGACCTGATCAGCGAAGTGCCCTGGGGAAGCATCACCATCTCCTTCACGGACTGTGCCAATGGAACGCTTACGTGGACAACCAGCGCCAGCGGATTCCAATCAGGCTCGATGCCGGTCGCGCGTTTGCTGCCATTATGGGGCGCACACTGCCCCTGAAGTTGACTGGAGGTCCCATGAAACCTGCCCGCCAAAAACCAATTGCTTTCACGCTGCTCTTGCTCCTGCTGTCCTCGCCGCCGGTTTTGCAGGCCGGGGGTGATTCCTTTCAGGACGTGCCTATTGCGGTATCTGCCATCTCTGAAGAAGAGATCCTGGATGCCATATCTGAGATGGGCCCGGATGGCAAGCTGCGGATCATCGTGGACCTCGGTGCGAACGGCGCCAACACGGTTCAGTTTTCACCCTCGCTGGCAACCCCGGCTCCCTCGTCGGTGATTTTTCTCGGAGATCTTCGGCAAGTTGAAGTCATTCGCGGGCCGAATGCGCGCTTGCAGAACGCCAACATCGTTTTTGATGGCAGCATCGCTGCGCGCCGGTTTGTCGAACTCGGCGGCTCGGCACGGCTTGCCACCGAGGGCATCACTTTTGAGAACTGGGGCACCAACGCGAGTGGGGGCGTGGTCAAGGCCCTGAACAGCAGCGGGTACGAGGGCCTCAATACGCGCTTCATCAATAACCGCTCCGACGGCGCCGGCGGCGTGGCGCAGATACTCGACAGCGGCTACTTCAACGTCAGCCAAAGCGTTTTTGATGGCAATGAGTCTGGCAACTATGGCGGCTCCCTTGCCTTTGCCGAGTCAGCCACCGGCCATCTGCAAAGAAGTGCTTTCATGAACGGCGATGCCGCTACCTTTGGCTGCGAAATTGATATGAACTCAACGGGTCAGGGCCGCTTCGGTGCGGCGGTCTTCATCCAGGGTAGCCAGTTTTCCGGCCCCTGCATTCGGGCTGGCATTGAGAACCCTTGGGGTGGCATTTTTTCGCAAGGCTCCAGCTTTTATTACGACGATGACGCGGCCCATTCCACCGGTTCGTTCACCAGCACCCATAGCTACTACGGTAGTTACATGAATTACCCGGGCCTGCAGGCAGACTCGGGCGGCGGCACCAGCAAGCCGAACAATCTTTGCGAGGACTTTGGCAGCGGCGCTTTCAAGTCGCTGGGTTACAACCTGAACGAGGACAGTTCGTGCGGCCTTAACCAGCCCACCGACATCACCAACACCGAGGGCATGACCTCCCTCGATGGCAATGGTATTTTCATTCCGCAGGTCGGCTCGCCTTTGCTGGATTCAGGCATGACTGAAACGCTGGCCCTGCCGGGCGAGACGTTGCATTCCCTGCCTTGTGATTACAAGGACATCACCGGCCTGGGACGGCCCCAGGATGGCAATAACGACGGCGTGTTCGAATGCGACCGTGGCGCCGCCGAAGCGCCGGGCCCAGGCGCCATTGTTCCCGGCCACAGCGCCGCTTTTTTTGATCCCGCGCGGGACGGCATGGGCCAGTACGTGGAAATGATCAGCGCCGACACGGCGGTGGTGTACACCTTCACGGCGCGCCCCGATGGCACGGGGTCGGCCTGGTTTATCGGCGTTGGCTACGTGCAGGGCAACTCTATTGTTGTCGACCAGGTGTTGCGCCTCAACGGCACCAGCTTCGGCGCCGGCTTCGATTCGGCCGAGATCGAAACCTCGGTGATCGGCGGCCAGAGCATGGTGTTCAATGACTGCGAGGCGGGCGGTGATGGCGGCAACGTGGCCTATTCCGGCAATCACGACCAGGGCTTCGAGGCCCTGATCACCCGGGCCCAGCGCTTGAGCGATATCCTGGGCTGCAACGGTGGCATAACGCCGCATGCCAATGCCGGGCTCTCTGGTTCGTACTTCCTTCCCGCCCGCGATGGCGAGGGCATCGTGGTGCAGTGGCTGCCCAACGGCCAGGTGCTGGTGATCTTCTTCACCTACGACCTCAACGGCGACCAGCAGTGGGTGATTGGCATCGGCGATTCCGATGGCTTTTCGGTCACCATGGATGCGCTCTACGCATCCAGCAACACGGTGTGGGGCTCCGGGTTTGATCCCGATGATGTCGACCTGGACCCCTGGGGCACCTTTGAGCTGATCTGGACTGAGTGCGGCGGTGTGCAGTTCAGCTACAACTCCAGCGTGGCAGGCTATGGCAGCGCCACGCGCCAGTACATTCGCCTTTCCAACCTGTGGGAGGCCACCTGCCCGGACTTCTAAACGAAGTTTGGTGACACTGTTTTGCCGCGTTCTGCGTTATAGAACACAGGGGAATACCGCAGCTGGGACCAGCTGGCGGGCCGGAGGTCAACGGGGAAAGCCGATCGCCGTCCCAACAGCTGGTCCTGTTTTTTGCCATGCGGACCCCAAATTAGGTATTCAGCGCTCGCCACCCGCTTCATATACCGCTTTCCTTTGACAGTGATAAACTCGAAAGGCCTTTAATTCGAGGATCACTTCGAGGGGAACCAACATCACCGATTCGCCCCAGCAATCTGGTGACATCACCCGTCTGCTGCATCGCTGGTCTGACGGAAACGAGGACGCCCGTAACCGGGTGGTCGAGTTGCTTTACCCGGAATTACGCCGTGTGGCCCAGTACCAGCTTGGCGCCCGCCACCCCTTTTCCACCCTCCAGCCGGCATCGCTGGTTAACGAGGCATTCATGAAACTGGCCCAGTCAGAACGATTGGGCGTGAATGACCGGCAACACTTTATTGCCCTTTCAGCCCGGGTCATGCGCCAGGTGCTGGTAGACCACGCGCGCCAAAAAGGCGCGGCGCGGCGCGATGCCGAGCGCAACGTCACGCTCAATACCGGCATCATGTCGGCCCGCGAAGAAGAGGTCGATATCCTGGCGCTGGACGAATCACTCAAGCGCCTGGCGGAACACCACCCGGAAGGTGCGCAACTGGTGGAGCTACGGTTTTTCGGCGGCATGACCATTGAAGAAGCGGCGCTTGCGCTGGGCAAGTCCGTGGCCACCATCAACCGCATGTGGCGCGCCTCGCGGGCCTACCTCTTCCTTCAATTGCAGGAGTCGCAGTGAGCGAAGGCGGCGGCGAGACACACCGCCGTGATGACGCCAGGGCCATGGACCTGTTCATGGCCGGTCTTGAACACCCCGAAAATGATCGTCTCGCCTGGTTGAGGCAGCAATGCGGCGAAGATGCCGGGTTGTTCGCGCGCGTGCAGGCGCTGCTGGAGGCCGACTCAACCCAGGCCAACTTCCTTGAGCATACGGCCGGCCCCGATGCAGCCGGGGTAGCTGCGGGCGAACGGCTCGGCCCCTATGAAATCACCGGGTTGCTGGCCAGTGGCGGCATGAGCCTGGTCTACCGCGCGCGCCGGGCAGATGGCGCCTACGACCAGGACGTGGCGGTCAAGCTGTTCCGCATCGATTTGCTCAGCCAGCAGGCGATGCTGCGGTTTGAAACCGAGCGCCAGATCCTGGCCAGCCTGGCACACCCGAACATTGCGCGGATTATCGATGGCGGCACCACCGCCAAGGGCGTGCCCTACGTGGTGATGGAATTGGTGGAAGGCCAGACCATCACCGAATTCGCCGACTCAAAGGGGCTGGGCGTGGAAGATCGCCTGCGCCTGGTGCAACAGGTGTGCGATGCGCTGAGCGCGGCACTGGAACGCGGCGTGGTGCATCGCGACATCAAGCCGGGCAACGTCCTGGTGGATGCGGCCGGCAACGTGAAGCTGATCGACTTCGGCATTGCCAAGGTGCTGCCTTCCGATGCCTCGGGCGGGGAAGCGCCGCTCACCCGCATCGATGCCCTGATGTTCACCCCGGAGTACGCCAGCCCCGAGCAGGTGCGGGGCGAAGCCGTGGGCGCCACCAGTGACGTCTACTCGCTGGGTGTGCTGCTGTACCAGTTGCTCTCTGGCGAGCGGCCGTACGAGGTGGACGCGCTGACCCCGGCCGGCATTGAGACCATCGTCTGCAACACGGTTCCGCCGTCGCCCAGCCAGCGCGCCGGCGAGCGCAGTAAAGGTGGGCCGGACAACCGTTCATTGAAAAAAACCCTGCGCGGTGACCTGGACAAGATTGTCATGACTGCGCTGCGCAAGGAGCCGGAAAGACGCTATCGCTCCGCGGCCGCGCTCTCGCGAGATATCCAGCGCCACCTTGCAGGCCAACCGGTGGAAGCACGGGGTGCTTCGACAGCCTACCGGATGGCGAAATTCGTCAAGCGTCATCCCGGCGCCACGGTTTCTACTGCTGCTGCGCTGTTGATCCTGGTGGCCGCCCTGGTGGTGGTGAGTTACCAGGCCGTCGAGGCACGCAGGCAGGCCGATCGTGCAGAAGCAGCCA
Source organism: Gammaproteobacteria bacterium (assembly GCA_030428105.1). Taxonomy (GTDB): domain Bacteria; phylum Pseudomonadota; class Gammaproteobacteria; order Xanthomonadales; family SZUA-36; genus JAUIBE01. Next base: position 31,177 of record JAUIBE010000023.1, on the reverse strand, counting down.
CCGCTTTCCTGGTAGACATGATCGGCCAGTCCGATCCCTACGTGAACGCCGGCACCCAGACCCTGGCATCCGCGCTGCAGGAGGCCGTTCCGCGAATCGATGAGCGTTTTTCCGGCCAGCCGTTGGTCGAGGCCGACCTGCGCTACGCAGTGGGTTACGCACTGTACGGCCAGGGCGAGTTGGAGCTGTCCCGCGTGCAGTTGGAAAAGGCCCGCGATGCCTACCGCATTTCCGGCGATAAAGTCGAAGAAGCCCGAACGCTCAACGTTCTGGCGGGGGTTGCCTGGGACGAATCAGAGATGGAACTGGCCGAGCGCTTGTACCTGGAAACGCTGGCGCTGGTGCCGCAGGACGGGGCCGCAGAGAGCAACCGGGTCCGCTTCCAGACGCTAAGCGACTACGGCGGTTTGCTGCCCCTGGTAGATAAGCCGCAGGAGGCGCTGCGCGTGCTGGATGAAGCCCAGGCGCTGATGGATGCCCACCCCGACATGGGCGTCAGCCTGCTCTCCGAGGCAGTGTTCTGGAACAACCGCGCCGTGGTCTACGATGGGTTGGAACAGTATGACCTGGCGATTGCGGCCTATGAGACCAGTATCGAGAAACACAACCAGGAAAACCCCGAGGGTAGCCCCGACCTGGGTACAGCATTGGCCAACGTGGCGCTCACCTACGAACTGGTGGGCGATATGGACAAGGCGGTCGAGTACCTGGGGCGGTCGGTGGAAGTGCAGCGCCGAGCCCTGGGCGGCGACCACCCGCAGTTCACCCTGGCGCTGTACAACTACGGCAGCATGTTACTCAATGCGGGCCAGCCCGAATTGGCGGTGGAAAACCTGCAGGCTGCGGTAGACGGGGCCAGCCAGGCGTTCGATGCCAACCACCTCTACGTTGGCCGCTTTAACCACCGCCTGGGTGACGCCTACCGGGCAGTCGACCAGCCCGAACTGGCGCGCCAGTACCTGGGCGTGGCCGAGGCGGTGTACCGCCAGCGCGATGATGTTCCCGAGCGATGGATCGAGGCGGTTTCCGAAGCCCTGGAGGACCTGGAAAGCAGTTAACTGAAATCGGGCGCGGCTAGCGCTTGTCGCCGTGCACCCACAACACTTCTTTGCCGCCATCGTGGCGCGCGATCACCCTTGCAGCCACGAACAGGAAATCGGAAAGGCGGTTGAGGTAGCGGATGCTGACCGGGTTCACTTCTTCGGCTTCCGCCAGTGAAACGACCCGCCGCTCCGCACGGCGCGCCACGGTGCGGGCCAGGTGGCAGCGCGCAGCGGCCTCGGAGCCGCCGGGAAGGATGAAATCCTTCAGTGGCGGCAGGTCCTCGTTCAAGGCATCCAGGTCGCGCTCCAGCCCTTCAACATAGCTTTCCGGAATCAAGGTGGTGCCTGGCATGCACAGCTCGCCACCCAGGTCGAACAGCTCGTGCTGCAGGCGGGTGAGCATCGGCTCCACGCCATCCGGGAGCGGTGATGCCAGCAGCAGGCCGACGATGCTGTTGAGTTCATCGACGGTGCCGTAGGCCTCCACCCGTGGATTGTCCTTGGGGGTTCGAGAACCGTCGCCAAGGCCGGTGTCGCCGGCATCGCCGGTGCGTGTGTAGATTTTCGATAAGCGGTTTCCCATCACGCAATTGTACCGCGCTCCTACATCTATCGGGTCACGTACTCCTCCTGCACCGCCTCTCTCAGCAACTCTGCGGGCAGCAGACCCTGGGCGAGCACGAAATCGTGGAAGTCTTTTTCCACGAAGCGGTCGCGCATGGCGATCTCGGTTTCCGTGCGCAGGCGCATCATGTTGAGGTAACCGTAGTAGTACGAGGTGGCCTGGCCAGGGGCGCGAAAGGTGTAACGGCTCACTTCCGAGCCGGCCATGGCCTGGGAAAGACCCACGTCTTTCATCAGGAAGGCCAGTGCAGAATCCGCATCAATCAGGCCCAGGTTGAGCATTGGGTCGAGGAAGGCGCGAGCGGCCCGGGCCAGGCGTGCCTGCAGTGAGAACAGCTGGCCTTCCAGTGGCAGGTAGGGCTTCATGATGGCCTCGGCGTAAAGGGCCCAGCCCTCGGTATTGGCGCTGTTGAAGGCGTAAATCGCCCGCGCCTGTGAAACCCCGCCCTCGATCATCGAGGAGAACTGCAGCTCGTGGCCGGGACGGGCCTCGTGGATGGCCAGTGTCCAGGTAATGCCATCGTGGGTCCAGTCGTCCATCGCGCCTATGCCTTCATCGGCGTTGGGATCGCTGGTGACCAAAACGAACTCCGCGGGTTGGCCGGTATTGCCCACCAGTGGCGGCGGGTTGAGGAAAGAGGCGGGCGCGGCCCCGGCCTCGGCCTCGGTGGCCAGCCGCACCACGGCATCGCGCTCGGGCAGGGTGATTACCTCGTGTTCGATGATCATCTCCTCGATCAACGCCATGCGTTCCTGGTACAAGGTCAGCAGGTCTTCCTGCGCCACCTGGTTGGCCTTCAACACTGCCATCACATCGCGGTAGTCGGCGGATTCCATGCCGCGCTGCTCGGCAATCTGGCGGGCAATGCCTTTCATCTCGTTCTGGATCTCGCCAAAGCCGGTTTGCGCCACCTGGATCAGCTCCCGCGGGTTCATGACCACGCCATAGCCTCTCACGTTGTTGGCGTAAACGGCTTCGGGCAGGCGGAAATCTTCGCGCGCCCGGGGAAGCAGTTCTTGGCGCAGCCATTCAACGTACTCCGCCACCTGCTGGTCCAGCAGGTCGAGGTCTGCCTCCCATCCCACCAGGTCGGCGTTGGTGAACAGGTCGCGCAGTCCGGCCATGGCCAGCGGTGCGTTCTGGATATCGTCTTCGATCTCGCCCCGGTAGGGTCCAACCAGGCCGGATTCGGAAAAGCGCTCGGACACCCGCGCACGGGCAAGGTCGACAATGGGGGTGTATCCCTCGGCCTGGCCGGTGTAGCGCTTGAGGCGCGTGAGTGCATCCGGGTAGCGTTCGGGCGGCAGCCGTGGGTCGAGCAGACTGCTGAAGCCGTTGTAAAACAACCCCGGCAGGTTGGGGTAACCCAGCAGGTAGCGGCGGTTGATGGCCGCGCTTTCGTTCTGTTCGCGCAGCGCCCCTATCAGGATCTCAAGATCCTGGCGCACTTTCGGGTGCTCGGTGGTTTCCAGGGCTGCTTCGAGATTGGCGATCTGGGCATTGATGGCGTCGCGCTCGCGCTCATAGCGATTGGGACGCAGGTCCACGACATCCGCTTCGAAACCGCGCACGCCCAGGCCGGTCATGTTCTCCGGTGAGAACTGGGCGGCCGATTGCAGCACCTGCATGGTGTAGCCATCACTGATTTCCACCCACGACTGATCGGCGAGCGTGGTCGATGCGACCAGCAGTGCGGCGATGCCGCCAAGCAACTTGTGTGAACACGATTTCATTGGGAATTTCCTCTCGGCTGGTGCGGCCCAGGTGGCCAGTCAGGCTGGTTCGACGGTTTGCCGCCAGGCGGTAAACCCGGAGACTGGGCATCATCGTCGATGCGTGAGGCCAATACTTGCTCGGAGTTGTTGGCCAATCTTGCTTATCATTGAGGTGACCAACAGCCGGTTCGCAGTAGGTGTACCAGCCGATAATTGACGAGGAACCACGACGATGCAAAGTGAAACGGGAAATTCCAAGACTGCCGGCCACCCTTCGGCCGGCGCGGTTGGGTCAGGCAAGGGCGCTGATGGCTTCCTGGTCACCCTCAACGCCGCCGGCCACGACTTGATCGCCGATGAGCCTGCCAGCTTGGGCGGCGAAAATCGCGGCCCCTCTCCCTATGACTATCTATCGGCGGCCCTGGCCGCCTGCACCATCATGACCCTGCACATGTACGCCCGCCGCAAGGAGTGGCCGCTGGAGTCGGTCGACGTTTCCGTCGAGCACGGCAAAATCCACGCAAGCGACTGCGAGTCGTGCCAGGAGAAAAACGGCAAGGTCGACCGGTTCGATCGCGAAATCACCTTGCACGGCGAACTCGACGAGTCCCAAAGGGAGCGCCTGCTGCAGATCGCCAACATGTGCCCGGTGCACCGCACCCTCCACCAGGAGGTGGAGATTCGCAGCTGGCTGAAAACTTGATCCGGGCCATTGAATTCGCCCTTGCGGGCGGTATAGTGAGCAGCCGTTTGAGCGCCACCAGGAGCAGCGAATAATGCGGAAAACGCCTTTACATCACGCCCACATCGATGCAGGCGCACGGATGGTTGATTTCGCCGGTTGGGAAATGCCCATCAACTACGGCTCGCAGATCGACGAGCACCACGCGGTGCGCCGCGCGGCCGGCATGTTCGATGTTTCCCACATGTGCCCGGTGGAAGTGCGTGGTCCACAGGCGCGGCCATTCCTGGCCCACCTGCTGGCCAACGATGTTGGCAAGCTCAGCACTGCGGGCAAGGCGCTGTATAGCTGCATGCTCAACGAGCAGGGCGGGGTCATCGATGACCTGATCTGTTACTACCTGGCGGAGGATCATTTCCGCGTGGTGGTAAACGCCGGCACCCGCGAGAAAGACCTAGAGTGGATGAAATCCCGGGCCAGCGCATTCGATGTCGATGTGGCCGCGATGGAGGCCTACGGCATGATCGCCGTGCAGGGCCCGGATGCGCGCGAGAAATTCCTTGGGCTGTTGACCCCGGAATTTCGCGCCACGGCGGAGGCCCTGGAGCCGTTCAACGCCGCCCAGGTGGGCGACCTGTTCGTCGCTCGCACCGGCTATACCGGCGAGGACGGGTTCGAAATCATCTGTTCCGAGCTGGGTGCGCGCCCCCTGTGGGATACCCTGGTCGGGGTGGAGGTTACGCCCTGCGGCCTGGGCGCGCGTGACAGCCTGCGCCTGGAAGCTGGCATGAACCTGTACGGCCAGGACATGGATGAATCGGTTTCCCCGCTGGAGTCCGGCCTCGGCTGGACCGTGGCGATGAACGATGAGCGTGACTTTATTGGTCGTTCCGCGCTTGAGGCGCAAAAAGAAGCCGGGGTGAAGTGGCGTTTTACCGGCCTGGTGTTGTTGGATCGCGGCGTGTTACGCCACGACCAGGTGGTGAAAACCAGCGCTGGCGATGGTGTGATTACCAGCGGCGGGTTTTCTCCCACGCTGGAGCGCGCCATTGCCCTGGCACGGCTTCCCGCCGGGGACGAGGAACAATGCAAAGTGGAAATTCGCGGCCGCGAACTGGATGCGGTCACGGTGCGTCCGCCGTTTGTGCGATCGGGGAAACCCGGTGCTAAAATGCAGGCCGTGCTGGATTCGATTGCCAGCAATTAGCCCAGGAGCTGACCAGAAATGAGCGATATCCCCTCGGATCTGAAATACCGTGAAAGCCACGAATGGGTGCGCGAGGACGACGGTGAAGGTGTTGTAGTTGGCATTTCCGACCATGCCCAGGCAGAGCTTGGCGACATGGTGTTTATCGAGCTTCCCGAACCCGGCATGAGCTACTCGCAGGGCGATGCCTGCGCGGTGGTTGAGTCGGTGAAAGCTGCTTCCGATATCTACGCGCCGGTCAGCGGCGAGGTGGTGGAAGTGAACGAAGCCCTCGAAGACGACCCGGGCCTGGTCAACAACGACCCCTACGGCGATGGCTGGCTGTTCCGCATGGAGCCCAGCGAACCTTCAGAGCTTGAAGACCTGATGGACGCCGACGCCTACTCCGAATCCATCGATTGATACCGGCCTCCGTGGCTTGCGCCACGGAAGCCGGCTACCGAACCCTTTCTTATTGCGGTTGCGCCGCCAGGCAGGCGGGTATGTTGTCAGCCGCAATTCGCGTAATTGGAATCACGCCCATCAATCCCAGCGACGGAATGTCGTAGGTGAGGATGGCGTTGTTGCAGTCAATAAATTCGAGCGTGATGGTGCCGTAGTTGCTCTGGCTCACCGCCGGATCACCGGTGTTGAATACGCCGCCCTCTGTGAGCTCGATTTCAAGCTGGGCGAGGTTGCTGGCGTAGGCGCCAAACGCTGTCAGCCAGCGATGCCCCGGTTCGCCAAGAATGGCGGTTACCGATGGGTCCGGGCGCTCGGTATCGTAGGTGAACCATGCCAGGAATATCGTCCCGTCATCCGGGAACACGGTGATAAAGAACCCCTGTCCCGGCGTTTCCGCATTCCACCAGGAATCGTTTAGCCCGGCGTTGATTACGAAATCCAGCCCGGATGAAGCAACAATGGTGACGCTGGCGTTGTCCACGTTGCTGTTGTTACCCGTGCTGGCGTCGCCACCGCTGATGATGGCCCCGATGAAGTACTCGCCAGGCGCAATGTCGAACGGAATGGTCACGCTAACCGGGGCGGTATGGGTAGCACCGGGGCCCAGTGCCTGGCGGTTGGCCGAGCCAATCTCAGTATCGCCAGCGGTGATCACGTTGTCCGCAGACGCGTAGAAGGTGATGGTGTAGGCATTTGAAGGTATGCCGCCTGTATTGGTGACGGTGCTCTGCATGCTCACCACCTGACCCTGCTCGTAGGGGCCGTTCGGGGCGTTCACCGATTGCAACGCCAGGTCAGCCGGCGTCGGGCCACCTTGGATCACGATGGGTTCGTCTTCAAAATTGCTGTTGTTGGCGTTGTTGCTGTCACTGAGGTCAATGATGGCGCCAATGAAGTAGTTGCCCGCGGCGAGGTCACCGGGCAGGTTGAAGCTTTCGTTAATGTTGTCGTCGTTACCCGCGCCCAGTGCGTTGCGATTGCTGCTGCCCAGCAGGGTATCGCCGCTGGTGATGGTGTTATCGGTGGAGATGTAGAAGTTAACCGTGAATGCAGTTGAGCCGTTGCCACTGATGTTGGTGACCTCGGCCTCAATGGGCAACGGCGCGCCCGGCGCATAGCTGATGTCGTTGTTCACGCTTACCTCGGTCATTTCGAGGTCAAACTGGGCCAGGGATACTGAAGAAATCAGCATCAAGGTCAGCCCAAACAGCGCCCTGGTCATAAAAGCAGGAGTCTTGCGCATCACGTTCTCCATTCAGTAGGCGATGCCTAGCGAGCGATAGATGAACGCCAGCAGCCACGCTGGCCCGATCAACAGGAATTGCACGTCCTTGAAAAACGAGGGGCGCTTGCCCTCGATCATGTGACCGATGAACTGCAGGATCCACGCCGCCACGAAGACCGCGATGGCCACCTGCCACAGCGGCCACGGTGAAGCCGCTTCCACCAGGGCAGTGAGCCACAGCATCAGGACGTTGTACAGCAGCAACCCGGTACCCAGTTTCAGGCTCAGGCGGAAGTAGTAGATCTGCGCCAGCACCAGGGCGATGGTGGCCCAGTTAATCGGCACTACCTCGCTCTGCAGTGCGGCGGGAAAGGGTATGGACCACAGCAGCGCGACTACCGTCCACACGATGGTGGGAACGGCAATCCAGTGGATCAGCTTGTTCCAGGGGTTCTGGTGGCTTTCGCCGTATTCGTTCAGCAGGCTGTCAACGTTCTGCATGGTGGTCTCCCGTTACCCCGGGCCAGCTTGTGCACGCTACTTGCCGGTCAGAATCCGGCTCACTTCGCGGTAGCTGTCTGCGGTGGCCTGGATGACCTCGGCGGGCAGCCTTGGTCCCGGTGGCGTTTTATCCCAGTCGAGGGTTTCAAGGTAATCACGCACCCGCTGCTTGTCAAAACTCGGCGGGCTGATGCCGGTGCGGTATTTGGAAGCCGGCCAGAAGCGTGAGGAGTCCGGCGTGAGCACTTCATCCATGATGCGCAGGCGACCTTCGCCATCCAGGCCGAACTCGAACTTGGTGTCGGCAATGATGATGCCACGCTTGCGTGCGTGCTCGGCAGCGTGGAAGTAAACATCGATGCTGGCCTTGCGCACCTGCTCGGCGAGGTCGGTGCCCACCAGTTCGACAATCGCTTCGAAATTGACGTTTTCGTCGTGCTCGCCCGCTTCCGCCTTGCTGGAAGGCGTGAAAATCACCTCGGGAAGCTGCTGCGCCTGTTCCAGGCCTTCCGGCAGGGGAATGCCGCAGATGGCGCCGGTGCGCTGGTAGTCCTTCCAGCCTGAGCCGATGATGTAACCGCGCACGATGGCTTCCAGCGGCAGCGGCTTGAGGCGCTTGACCACCACAGCGCGGTCTTTCAGCGCGGCGCGGGCTTCGGCATCCTGCACAACGTCTTCAACCTTCACATCGCTGCGGTGGTTGGCAACCAGGTTCTCGGTGTGGTCGAACCAGAATTCGGAAAGCTGGGTCAGCAACGCGCCCTTGCCCGGGATCGGGTCGGGCAGCACCACGTCAAAGGCTGAAAGGCGATCGGAAGCGACGATCATCAGCAGGTCGTCGCCCACTGCAAAACTGTCGCGGACCTTGCCCTGGTGCACCAGGGGCAGTTCAGTAAGCATGTCGGCGTGGTACGGAGGGATGCCCATGAGGCTGCTATTGGTTGCTCGCTGTTGATTGGGGGCGAAAAGGAACCAATTATATACGCTGACCGCCTTCAATCGAGTGCGTAACCATTAACATCCAGGCCGCTTCGGCATGAGTTCATCGTCATTCAATATTCCCCGCAACTGGTGGGGCAAGATCATTGGTGCGCTGCTGGGATTCTTCCGCGGCGGCATCAGCGGAGCGCTGATCGGTGCAGTGATTGGCCACATCCTCGACCGGGTCATTTCCAGCGTTGTGGGCGTGGGCAGCACCCAGCAGGCTTTTTTCCGCGCGCTGTTTTCCACCCTGGGTCATCTCAGCAAGGCCGATGGCCGTGTTACCCCCAACGAGATCCGCGCTGCCGAAGAGTTGATGCAACGGATGCAGATTACCGGCGAGGAACGCCAGCGCGCCATTCGCTATTTCAACGAAGGCAAACACATTGGTTTCCGCCTCGACGAGGCCCTGGGGCCGTTCGTGCAGCATTCCGTGGTGCGCCCGGATCTGCGCCAGATGTTCATGGAAATCGTGGTGGAGGCAGCGTTTGCCGACGGCAAGCTCAGCGATGCCGAGCTTAAGGTGCTTTCGCGCATCGCCAGCACGCTGCGCATACCCGCCCAACTGTTTGCCGCCATGTTGCAGGCCCGCCAATTTGGCTATGGCGCCGGAGGGCAGCAACAGGGCAGTGGCCAGCGCGCTGCGCCGATTCGCGACTCACTGTCACAGGCCTACGCCAAGCTGGGCCTGAAGGATGGCGCCAGCGACGCCGAGGTGAAGAAGGCCTACCGCAAGCTGGTCAGCCAATACCACCCGGACAAGCTGGTTTCGCGCGGCCTGCCCGAGGAAATGATGGAAGTGGCCAAAACCCGCGTGCGAGAAATCAACACCGCTTACGACCAGATCAAGCAGGCCAGGGGCTTCAAGTGACCCACGACGGCCTATTTGTGAAACAATCCAGCCTGGCCCGCACACCAGAGCGAATATGAAACAGGATATTGTCATCGCCCCGTCCATTCTTTCCGCCGACTTCGCACGCCTGGGCGAGGAAGTCGAGGCCGTGCTGGACGCCGGCGCCGACTGGGTGCACTTCGACGTGATGGACAACCACTACGTGCCCAATCTCACCATCGGCCCGATGGTTTGCCAGGCGCTGCGCGATTACGGCATCGACGCGCCGATTGATGTGCACCTGATGGTTGAGCCGGTAGATCGCATCATTCCGGATTTCGCCGAGGCGGGCGCCAGCCTGATCAGTTTTCACCCCGAGGCCACGCGCCACGTTGACCGCACCATTGAGTTGATTCACGAGCACGGCTGCCAGGCCGGGTTGGTGCTGAATCCCTCCACGTCACTGGCGGTGCTCGACTGGACTCTCGATAAACTCGACCTCGTGTTGCTGATGTCGGTAAACCCCGGTTTCGGCGGGCAGTCATTTATCCCTTACGTGCTGGAGAAAGCGGCCGAGGTTCGCGAGATGATCGATGATGCGGACCTGGACGTGCGGCTTGAAATCGATGGCGGCGTGAAGGTCGACAATATCCAGGAGATCGCTGCGGCTGGCGCGGATACGTTCGTGGCGGGGTCGGCGATTTTCGGTGCAGCGGATTATGCCGAGACGATTGCAGAGATGCGCAAGGCGGCGATGGCGGGGTAACTGTCTTCCAAACCGCCACACCTCTAAAGGTGCTTCGTTGGAAGCGCTGTCACCACATACCGCAACGGCCCACCCGCATCGAGGGCGTCAAAGGGGTAGCAGGTCACCAGGCTCAGGCGTTCCACCCCGGGGTCGATCACCAGTGACTGCAGCTCAGCGTTGACCACTTCGGTGGTGATGACCGAGAACTCGCGCACCCCCTCCGTCGTTTCCAGCGACACCACGTCACCCTCGCGCATATCTTTCAGGAAAGAAAAATGCGTATCGCGGTGGCCGCTGATCACCAGGTCGGAACTCGCAATGCCGCCATGTACTGCCGGGCCGAAGGCCAGGTTGCGCCCCGAGTCACCGGCTAGCACCAGTTGGCGGACACCGTGTGTGGGTGCTTCGAGCACGGCGACCGGTTGGGTGTCGGCCCATGGCCAGGGTGGCGCATGGGTGGCGCCGGATTTGACCTCGTTCCAGCTTCGCTCCATCAGCCATTGCGCCAGTTCGGCCTTGGCCGGAATCCACATCGCGTGGAGGAATAAAAAAGCGGCGGTAACCAGGACAAGCCCGGGTACCGCCGCAACGCGCCAATGGCTGATAAAACCGGTCACGAGCGTGACGGGGGAGGAGTGGAGGGCGCCATTGGCGGGCGAGTGCCCCGGTTGCCATTGCCTGATCGACCCAGGCGCAGTTGGCCCAGGCCAAACTGACCCGTCCCGAAGAAGAACAGGCCGCCGGCTACCAGGAGGGCAATCAACGAGAACAGCAATTGCAGCTTCCAGCCTGCGGCGGTGGCCGCGAAGCCGGTCGACATGGTGCTGCCAGCGGGAAGCAGGCTGGGAACGTTGTGTTGCTGCAGCGCGGCGTCAACCGGACGAACCGGGGTCTTGTCGACTGCTACCAGCGAGGTGTACTGGGTGAGCAGGCCGAAATCCAGGGCGAGGTCGGTAACCTGCTCGCGCACCCAGTCGGGATCGGTGCCGAACAGGCGGCTGTCTTCCAGCGCTTCGATCTTGCTGCGGGCCCACAGGGTGGAAAGGGTGTCACTGCCGGGCATGGAAAGCGGTTGCGCGGTCTGCTCCCACAGGGCGCCATCCAGCTCGCCGCAGACCGTGACCTCGCGCGGTTCATGGGGCAGGCGGGCGTAAACCCAGAGCGGCTGGCCGCCGTAAAGGTCGGGTACGATTTCGGGGAAGAACTCGGCATCCATTCCCCAGTCGAGGCAGATGTTGGTCAGCGCCGGGCTCTGGATCTGGCCCCACAGGCTCGACATCGATTTCTCCACCTCGTCGAATCGGCCGATCTGGGTGTGGCTGCCGCGGCCGACAATCGCCGCCTTGTTCATGAACCAGCTATTGGGCGCCGAGCCGATGGAGACCGTGAACAGGCGCGCATCCCCCAACTGGTCTCCGATTTGCAGCAACAGGTCATGCTCATTGCCCACGCTGCCATCAGTGATGAAAACAATCTGGCGCAGCAGGCCGGGTGCTTCCTTGAGGGTCATCGCCATGTCCAGCGCCGGGCCCATGTTGGTGCCGCCGTTGGCGCTTAGCCCCTGGATGTAGCCGCCGGCCATTTCCAGTTCCGGCACGCCGGGTTCTACCGAGCGCTCAAACAAGCGTTCTGACGAAGAGTTGAACTGGATCACATTGAAGCGATCATCCGGAGACAGGTAGGTGAGCCCGTGCAGCAGGGCCTGGCGCGCCTGGCGCAGCGATTCGCCTTCCATGGAGCCCGAGGTATCGATGATGAAAATCACCTCGCGGGGGCGCGGCGCGATGTTTTCGGGCATCGGCGGGGTGAGCATCAGCATGGCGTAGATTGCATCGCCGCCGTCCCAGGTCATCAGCGAGGAGCCTGGCGCAGCGCCAAGCTCAGGCGACCATTTGAGTTCAAACACCCGGTCTGTTTTGGCCGAGGGGTTGTCCAGGTAGATGTTGTAGCCATCCAGGCCCGGGTGGATATCCACATCGTGGTGCAGGCTTTCCAGGTGCGCCAGCGTGAAGCCACTGCGCAGGGTAATCGCCATGCTCAGGTTGTGGCTGCGTTGCTGGGCGGCGTTGGAAAAGCTGGTAAAGATTGGCCGCGGCGCGCGCTCCATTTCGAAAAACTGGTTGTCGCCACCACCGCGCGGCGTGAATGTCATTGGGAAGCGAAAGGCGAAGGTGCCATCGGCGTAATCCACCGTGGCCAGGAAGCCGATGGTGATCTTCACGGACTCGCCCGGGCCGATGTTGGCCAGGCGGGTTTCAAACTGGTTGGGGCGTTGCTGTTCCACCAGGGTCGCGGTCTGGCCCGCACTGCGTGCCTGCTGGTAAGTGCGCTGGGCGGTCTGCTTCTCCTGGATCTCGCCCACCAGCACGCGGTTGCCCACTTCAATCAGCAATTGGTCGACCGCCGCGCCCTCGGGCAGTGGAAAGCGGTACACCGCCTCGGCCCACGACCGGCCTTCATTGCGAAACACCTGGGTGACCTCGGCGCGCGCCTCCAGGCCGGTGATGTCCACCGTGATCTCGGTATCAAGCGCAGTCGCCACGCCACCGTTGAACTGGATGCCAAAGTCGGGCAATTCCTGCGCCTGGGCCAGGTTGCCTTGCACCAGCAGCGCGAGCATCAGCACCGAGGCCAGGATCAGCAGGGCGCGATCCTGCCAGCGCAGCGAGCGCTTCTGGCGCTTCGGCTGTTCACGGGCCATGTGGTGGTAGAGGTCGGGGTAGAAATTGCGCAGGTCGGATTCCAGTTCGTCGCGAATGGAACGGTGCTTGCTGGCGGCGTGTCTCATGGTGAGTCCTTCTCGCTGGTCGGGCCGGGTTGGCGGTTTTCGATGGAGCCATTGAAACGCCGTCGAATGTCTTCGCCGTGGCGGAGCGTGCCGAAGCAGCGGCCGAATTCTGGCAAGCTTGTGGCAGTGAGTGGCGGGTGGATACCGCCGGGTGGTGGCGCACCGTAAAATCACTGCCAGCGGAGGAGCGGGAAAAAACAATGCAAAGACACATCGCCATCGTCGAAGACGAAGCGGCCATTCGGCATAACTACGAGGATGCCCTCAAGCGCTACGGCTACCACGTCACCGGCTATGGTCGGCTACAGGCCGCGCGCGAGGCGTTTGCACGCCGCTTGCCCGACCTTGTCATCATCGACGTGGGCCTGGGCGACGACGTTGAAGGTGGCTTCGAGTTGTGTCGCGAGTTGCGGGTGATGTCGCGAGGCCTGCCGATCATCTTCCTTACCGCGCGCGATTCTGATTTCGATGTCATTTCCGGCTTGCGCCTGGGCGCTGATGACTACCTCACCAAGGACATCAGCCTGCAGCAGATCGTTGCCCGCGTGGTGGCGCTGTTTCGCCGCGTGGAAGCGCTTTCGGGTGGACGCAGTGACGAGAAAGTCATGGAGCGCGGCGACCTGAAGTTCTCCGTCGACCGCATGGAAGTGAACTGGAAAGAGCAATCGGTGCCACTGACCGTCACCGAGTTCTGGATCATCCACTCCCTGATTCGCCATCCCGGCCACGTGCGCACCCGCCAGCAATTGATGGATGACGCCAACGTGCTGGTGGATGACCAGACCATCACCAGCCACGTGAAACGCATCCGCCGTAAATTCCAGAAAGTGGACCCCGATTTCGACCAGCTCGACACGGTTTACGGCGCTGGCTATCGCTGGAAGCCCGCCTCCGGATAGGACAGCCCCAGCACCCGATGAAACTGCGAAGCAAGCTGCTGGCCCTGTCCCTGTTCACCTTGCTGTTGCCGTGGTCGGCGTGGAAGCTGCTGCAGGAGCTCGAGGCCTTCCTGCGCGATAGCCAGGAGCATGCGCTGCTTGAGTCCGCAACGACGCTGGGCAACGCGCTGCCCAGCCAGTTCCAGAGCCGCCTGCTGTTTCTGCCGGAGTTGTCCACGCCGATTCGGCGCCTCGACCGCGCGCCGGTGCTTGATGGCTTTGCCGATGAGTGGCCAGAGGCGGACGAGGCCGTCGAGTTTGTCTCGGATGATGGCCAGCTTGGCCTTCGCCTGGCGGCTGCGCAGGCAAACCGGTTGGTGCACTTGTTCCTGCAGGTGGCAGATGGCTCGCCGGTGCAGGGCGCTGGTGGCAACGCTGCCTCGGCGGGTGATTCGGTGCGTATCTGGCTGCGCAGCGCACGTGGCATCCAATCGTGGACCATCGACCCGGAGGCGCCCGGGCCACTCCGCATTCGCTCCAGCGGGCAGGAAAGTGCGGCGCTGGAAGGGCACTGGGTTACCTCCGAGGATGATTCGGGATATGCGCTTGAACTGACCTTGCCCCTGGTGGTGGGTAGTGAAAGCCCAAATGTCGAGCTGGCGGTAGAGGTGGTTGATGTTGAGACGCCCGGTCACCAGCCGGTGCGTTACGCCGGCACGGCCTCGGGTGGAAATGTCGAAGCATGGATCAACCTGCATGGACAGTGGCCGGATCTCTCGCAATGGCTGGCGGACTCCACCCCAACGGCACGGGCCTGGCTGGTGGATTCCGGCGCCTGGGTGCTGGCCGATTCGGGCGGTGAAGAAGCTGTCGCCAGCGAAACCACCTGGCTGCAGCGCCTGCTTTACCGCCTGGTGTCGCAACAGCGCCCCGAAATCGAGCTTGAGTGGCCGGATTCGCCGGTACGATTGAGCAAACCGCAGGTGCAAAGCGCGCTCGCCGGCGAGCCGGCCAGCGGCTGGTCACAGGATTTTGAAAGCGCCACCGTTCGCAACACCGTGGCCGTGCCCGTGACCATACGTGGCCAGGTGCGCGGCGCGCTGGTGTTGCAATCACGCACCGATGGCCTGTTGCTGGTCACCAACCAGGCGCTGGGAAACCTGTTCCTTACCACCCTGGCCCTGGTGCTCGGCATCGCCGGTGGGCTGTGGTATTTCGCATCGCGCCTCTCGAGAAGGGTCGAGCGATTGTCCGGCGCGGTGAGCAAGGCGATGGACGACGGGGTTCCCGACACGCGGCTGCCGCTGACTTCCGATCGCGATGAACTGGGCGAACTGGCCCGCAACAATGCGCGTTTGCTGGGCGCGGTGAAAGAATACAACCAGTACCTGCAAACCCTGGCCGGAAAGCTCTCACACGAGTTGAAGACGCCGCTGGCCATCACCCGCTCCTCGCTCGACAACCTGGCCAGCCTGCCGCTGGACGAGGAAGCGAGGCGATTCCTGGACCGCGCCCGCGAGGGACTGGACCGCCAGGGTGAGATCGTCCGCGCCATGAGCGAGGCCAGCCGCCTGGAACAGGCCATCGAGGTGGCCGAGTGGGAAACGGTTGATCTTGGAAAACTGGCGCAGAGCTGCGCCGAGGCCTACCGCGCGGTCCACCCGGGCCGCAGCATCGAAGCCCGGGTGCCGGGCGCGCCGGTAGAAATCCTCTGCGCGCCCGACCTGCTGGCCCAGGCCCTCGACAAGCTGGTGGATAACGCCGTCACCCTCACAGGGCCGAGGGACGAGGTGGTCATCGAACTTCATGAGCATGCAGATTCGGTCAGGCTGGGGGTTCGCAATAGCGGCAGCCGCTTGCCGGATTCGCTGCAGGACCGCCTGTTCGACTCGCTGGTCTCGGTGCGCAAACGGCGCGGCGAAGGCGCCCACCTGGGGCTGGGCCTGTACGTGGTGCGGCTGGTGGCCGAGGCCCACGGTGGCAAGGCTTTGGCCAGTAACCTGCCCAACGATGCCGGTGTAGCGTTTTTCATCCACATTCCACGGTCCCAATGACGCTTGGCCCTTGGTAGAATCCCCCGTTCGGGCGCAACGGCCGGGTGGGCATGGACAAGCAAACTTTCGAACAACTGCAGGCGCAGGGCTATAACCGCATCCCGGTGCACCGGGAGGTGCTGGCCGACCTGGATACGCCCCTTTCGGTTTACCTGAAGCTGGCTGACGGGCCGGATGCCTATTTGCTGGAATCGGTAGAGGGCAGCGAAACCTGGGGCCGCTACTCGATTATCGGCTTGCCGTGCAGCCATCGTTACACCCTCAAGGGCACCCACTGGACCCACGTGTGCAACGGAGAAATTCGCGCCGAGGAAACGGTGGAAGACCCACTTAAGCGCATCGCCGACCTGCAGGCCTCTTTCAAGGCGCCCCATCTCGATGCATTACCGGTGTTTACCGGCGGCCTGGTGGGTTATTTCGGCTACGAGACCGTGCAGCGTTTCGAGCCGCACCTGGCGGTGGCCGAGAAGAAAGACGAGATCGGCACCGACGACATGGTGCTGCTGCTATCCGAAGAGGTGGCGGTATTCGACAACCTGGCCGGCCGGCTGTACCTGATCGTCAACGTCGATCCTTCCGCCCCGCAGGCCTGGGACCGCGCCCAGCGCCGCCTAGACCAGTTGAACCACCGCCTGCGCATTGGCAGCCCGGGTTACGGCGAGGCAGTGAGCCTGGGCGAAATCGACGAGAAGGATTTTCACTTCGGCTTCAACCGCGAAGACTTTATCGCCGCGGTGCAGCGCAGCAAGGAATACATTCTCTCGGGCGATATTTTCCAGGTGGTGCTGTCGCAGCGCATGAGCGTGCCGTTCGAGGCGCGCCCGCTGAACGTGTACCGCGCGTTGCGCGCCCTTAACCCTTCGCCCTACATGTATTTCCTCGACCTGGGCGATACCCAGATCGTCGGCTCCTCGCCCGAGGTGCTGGTGCGCGTGCAGGACCGCAAGGTGACGGTGCGGCCGATCGCCGGCACCATCCACCGTGGCGGCAACGCCGAAGAAGATGAAGCGCTGGCGCAAAAACTGCTGGCCGACCCCAAAGAACGCGCCGAGCACCTGATGCTCATCGACCTGGGCCGCAACGATGTCGGCCGGGTGGCGCAAACCGGCAGCGTCAGCCTGGTGGACGACATGGTCATCGAGCGCTACTCGCACGTGATGCATATTGTTTCCCAGGTGGAAGGCACCCTCGATGAAGGCCTCACCGCGGTGGACGCCATCCGCTCGGCTTTCCCCGCCGGCACGCTCTCGGGCGCGCCGAAAATTCGCGCGATGGAAATTATCGGTGAACTCGAGCCGGTCAAGCGCAATGTCTACGCCGGCGCGGTGGGTTACCTGTCGTGGCACGATGACACCGACCTGGCCATCGCCATTCGCACCGCGGTGATCCGCGACGGCATGCTGCACGTGCAGGCGGGGGCAGGCATCGTCGCCGACTCCGACCCGGAGCGCGAGTGGGAAGAAACCATGAACAAGGGCCGCGCACTGCTCGCGGCCGTGAACAGCGCCTCTACCGGGCTGTGAAGGAACTGCAATGCCCGCCATCCTGATGATCGATAACTACGATTCCTTCACCTACAACCTGGTGCAGTACCTGGGTGAACTGGGTGCGAAGGTGACCACCGTGCGCAACGATGCCGTGAGCGTCGAGGTCGTTCGCGCCATGGCGCCCGACGGGGTGGTCATTTCCCCGGGACCCGGCACGCCGGACGATGCCGGTGTTTGCCTGGAGCTGGTTGAGCAACTCGGCGCGGAAATACCGATGCTGGGCGTGTGCCTGGGCCACCAGTGCATCGGCCAGGTATACGGTGGCAAGGTGATTCGCGCCGACCGCATCATGCACGGCAAGACCTCGATGATCGACCATGCCGATAACGGCGTGTTTGCCGGCCTGCCGCAGCCGTTCGAGGCCACCCGCTACCACTCCCTGATCCTGGAAAACGAAAGCCTGCCCGATTGCCTGGAAGTGAACGCCTGGACCGAGTTCGAGGGCAAGCGCGAAATCATGGGCGTGCGCCACCAGCAGCACCCGATTGAAGGCGTGCAGTTTCATCCCGAATCGATCCTGACCCGCTGCGGCCACGATTTGCTAAACAACTTCCTCAAGCGCGTTGCAAAAGGGCCGGGCGATGACTGAGGCGCTGATGGACATCCGCGCCGCGCTGGCCCGCGTGGCGGAATCGCAAAACCTCACCACCGATGAGATGCGCGCGGTGATGCACCAGGTCATGACCGGCGACGCCACCGATGCGCAAATCGGCGCCTTCCTGATGGGTATGCGGCTGAAAGGCGAAACCGTGGACGAAATCACCGGCGCCGTGATGGTAATGCGCGAACTGTCGCGCGGCGTGCAGGTTACCGGCGACCACGTGGTGGACATCGTTGGCACCGGCGGCGATGGCGCCAACTTGTTTAACGTCTCCACTGCGGCCAGCTTCGTGGTGGCGGCAGCCGGTGGCAAGGTCGCCAAGCACGGCAACCGCTCGGTCTCCTCAAGCTGCGGCAGCGCTGATGTGCTGGAAGCAGCCGGGGTGGTGCTGGGGCTGGAACCGGAACAGGTTGCCCAGTGCGTTGAGGAACTCGGCGTCGGCTTCATGTTTGCCCCGGCGCACCACAGCGCCATGAAACACGCCATCGGCCCGCGCAAGGAGCTGGGTGTGCGCACGCTGTTCAACATTCTCGGGCCCATGACCAACCCGGCGGGCGTCAAGCACATGCTGATCGGTGTGTACGACCGCGCCCTGTGTCGTCCGGTGGCCGAAGTGCTGGGCCGCCTTGGCGCCGAGCACGTGCTGGTGGTTCATTCCGCCGATGGCCTGGACGAAATCAGCCTGGCGGCCGCAACACACGTAGCCGAGTGGCGCTCGGGCGTCCTGCGGGAATTTGACCTGGAACCCGGTGATGCCGGAATCGAAGCGACTACGCTGGAAGGGCTCACGGTCAACTCGGCTGCCGAGTCTCTGGAGTTATTGCGCTCTGCCATGAGAGGCGCTGCGGGCGACCGCGCAGAGCGCGCACGCCAGATCGTTGCGCTGAATGCAGGCGCGGCGCTCCATGTCGCCGGCCTCGCCACCGACATTGCCGAAGGGACTTCCATTGCGCGCAAACTGCTGGAAAACGGCACCGCATGGCAACGTTTGGAACAGTTGGCGGCCTTGACGGCCAGCTTCTGAGCCCAGCCCGTGAGCCGAATCCCCACCATCCTGGAGAACATCCTCGACACCAAGCGCGAGGAAATTGCTGCTGGCCAGGCGCAGCACAGCGAAGCAGACTTGCGCGCCGCAGTGGCCGGCCTGCCCCCCACCCGCGGCTTCGCAGCGGCCATCGAGCGCAAGATCGAAACCGGTCCGGCGGTCATCGCCGAAGTGAAAAAAGCCTCACCCAGCGCCGGCGTCATTCGCGAGGATTTCGACCCAGCGGCGATCGCGCGTGCCTACGAATCCGCCGGGGCAGCCTGCCTCTCTGTGCTCACCGACGTGGACTACTTCCAGGGCGCGCCGGAATACCTGCAGGCGGCCCGGTCGGCCTGCAAGATTCCAGTGTTGCGCAAGGATTTCATCATCGACCCCTGGCAGGTGCTGGAATCGCGCGCCATGGGCGCCGACTGCATCTTGCTGATTGTTGCCGCGCTGGAGAAGAACCAGTTGCTCGACCTCGCCGGCCACGCTGCTGATCTTGGCCTGGATGTGCTGGTTGAAGTGCACGACGAGGAAGAACTGGAAATGGCGCTGGACACGGATGCGAAGCTGATCGGGGTGAACAACCGCGACCTGCACCGCTTCGTCACCGCGCTGGAGACCAGCGAAAGACTGCGGCCCTTGATTCCCGAGGGGCGTTGTATGATTACCGAGAGCGGCATCCACACCCGGTCGGATGTCGAGCGCCTGCAGGGGCAGGGCATCCATGCCTTCCTGGTGGGCGAAGCCTTTATGCGTGCCGAGGACCCGGGCGCGGCCTTACGAGGACTGTTTTTTCCATGAAAATTGCGCGAACGCTGATTGTGCTGTTGCTGGTTTCGGCGCCAATGCTGGTCTCCGGCCAGGACGCCGAGGGCGGGCTGGATCGCAGCGTGGCCTGGAACGATGTCACCACGGTTCGCCTGGATGTCACTTTTCCGGGCGATGGCTACAACGCCCGCTGGTTGCTGAATCGCTGCGAGTGCGGCGATCTGCTGATCGAGTCCGAACTGCATCTCCCGGGTGATACCGAGATGGGTGAACTCCTGCTGGTCGGGCAACGCGCCGTGCTGGAGCGTGGCTTCCGTTCGAAAGAACTGGAATCGCAAATGTCGTGGGACGCCCCGGCGCTGATGATGCAGTTGACCGCTTACCTGTTAAACCGTGCCGTTCCCGCGGGCCCCAGCGCGGTTACCGAACGGGTCATGGTGAAGGTGGATGAACCCGAGGCCGCGATATCGCTCGACAGTGGAAACGCGGTGGGCGGGTTTCCGGCGCCCTGGTCGGTCAAGGCCGTGGCCGAGCCACACGACCTGACCCACCGGCGCTTCGACCTGAAATTCGATTTCAGCGTGCCGGGGCAGGCAGAGATGGCGCAAATGCGCCTGAAGGGGGTTGGCAACTACGAGCGCAGGGATTTTCCGCTGCAAGATGACATGAGCCTGGACGGTTGGCACCTGTCCTGGCGAAGCGAGAATGACCCGGCCAGCCTGGAGCCTGGCATTGAAACCCTGGCGGACCTGCGCGCGGCGATCGCGCGGAATCCCCAATAGATTTTCGGAAAAAGCGTTTTAAGTGATAGGCTTGGGTGCAAACAGGGATGTTCTAGGGCTTGTGTGCCTGATTCAATCGGTCATTGAAATTACCTGGGAGAACACTCGATGAACAAAAATGTACTGCTCATTCTTATCCTGATTATTGTTGCCGTTGGCGTGGTCATGTTTATGCGCAGCGGCGAAGATGCCTCCAGCCTTGGCGATGCCGCCAGTAGCGCTGCAGACAGTGTTTCCGCAGCGGCCAGTGATGCTGCCGATGCGGTTTCCGATGCTGCTGAAGACGCCTACGACGCCACTGCTGACGCGGTGGGCGATGCGATGGACGCCACCGAGGAAGCGGCCAGCGATGCGTGGGATGCGACCACGGATGCCGCCAACGACGCCATGGATGCCACCAGCGATGCAGCCGACGACGCCTTGGACGCTGCCAGCGACATGATGGATGACGCCGGCGAACAGGCCGAAGACATGGCCGACGACGCCGAAGCCGCGATGGACGACATGGCAGATGAAGCCGAGCAAGCCGCCGAAGACCTGGAAGACGAGGTCAACAACGGCTGAGGCGATTCGCCAACCACTCAAGAGAAAGCGGGCTTCGGCCCGCTTTCTTTTTTCCGATTGGGTTTCTTTCATCAAGCTGCGTTATTCTTTGCGGATAATAAATCGCTGAGGGAAGGGTTCCATGAATCACGAGTCGCACAGCCAGGCCATTCGCCTGTCCATCGAGATCGCTGTCTACCTGGTACTGATCTTCCTGATCATGGCCTGGTGCCTGCAAATTCTCAGTCCCTTTGTTTCCCTGTTGGCCTGGGGCGCGATCATCGGTATCGCGATCTACCCGGTGTTCGAAAAACTGCGCAACAAGCTTGGCGGCAAGAAGAAGTTTGCCGTGCTGATCGTTGCCCTCATTGGCCTGGCGGTGGTGATTGTGCCCGCGTGGATGTTTGCCGATTCAATGGTGTCCGGCCTGAAGGGCTTTCATGACGGCACCCAAACCGGCGAGTTCCATATCAACCCACCCTCGGAGAGCGTCAAGGACTGGCCGATTATCGGCGAGCGGATGTTCGATGCCTGGGCCGCAGCGTCCAGCAACCTGGAGTCTTTCCTCGAGGAACACCACGAGCAGTTGCAGGGTGCGGCCTCGTTCGTGGTCAAGAAGACTGCCGGTGTCGGGGTGGGCATTCTGCTGTTTGCTGCTTCGATCCTGGTGGGCGCCGCTTTCCTGGCCAACGCCGAGTCAGTGAAGGCCAGCCTGCTGCGTTTCTGCCGCCGCCTGGCAGGCGACAAGGGCGAGCAAATGCTGTCCATCACGGCCCAGACCATCCGCTCGGTGACGGTCGGTGTTCTGGGCATTGCCACGATCCAGGCCATAGGCGGCGGTATCGGCATGTATGCCGTGGGAATACCCGCCACCGGTGTGTGGACACTGGCCATCCTGATTCTCGCCATCGCCCAGCTGCCGCCGTGGCTGATTCTCGGTCCGATGATCGTCTACGTGTTCTCCTACGAAACCACCACGGTCTCGCTGGTCTTCATGGTCTGGAGCCTGATCGTCTCGTTTGCCGACATGGTGCTCAAGCCGTTGTTCCTGGGCCGCGGCGTGGCGGTGCCCATGTTGGTGATCCTGCTGGGCGCCATTGGCGGCATGATCATGTCCGGCGTAATGGGGTTGTTCGTCGGCGCGGTTATCCTGGCTTTGGGCTACACCCTGTTCCAGTGGTGGCTGAAGATTGGTGAAGATGAAGCGGGCGAAACGAACGCCCCCGCCGAAGCAGCGACCGAATCCGCAGCCCCGGCGAGCACGGACTAGGCTGTTCAGATGATTGCCCTGTTCATCGGCAGCGCCATGGTGGTGGGCAACATGGCCATCCAGATTGCCGGCATGATGTGGGTGATCAGCCTGCTCAAAAGCCGCATGGATCGCTTTCCCCAGCACGGCGGGTTTTATTTCCAGATGCGGGTGATGGGCACTATCGTGTTGGTGCTGTTCCTCGGGCATGTCCTGCAGTTCGCCATCTGGGCGGCGCTGTTCATGAAACTCGGTGAGTTCACCGAGTTTTCCACTGCCTTCTACTACAGCTCGGTCACCTTCACCTCGCTTGGCTACGGCGACATTGTCATGACCGAAAAGTGGCGCCTGCTGGGCGGGCTGGAAGCGGCCAACGGAGTGTTGATGTTTGGCCTCTCCGCCAGCGCGATCCTGTCAGTGATGACCTGGCTGTTCAATCGCGAAAACAAGGATGACCCGCGGTTTTGATATGAAACCTGTACGTATATTCTTGCCAGCGCTTGCGGCCCTGGCTGCTGCCTGTGCGCCGGTTGGCCCGGATTTCGTCAAGCCCGATGCTGACGCGGCGGGCCAGTGGTCGCAGGAACTGACCCAGGGGCTGGAACCTGCGCCTCAGGGCGACCCGGACTGGTGGACCTATTTCAACGACCCGGTGCTCAATGGCCTGGTCGATGAGGCGCGCGAACGCAACAACGACCTGCAGATTGCCGGCCTGCGCGTACTGGAAGCCCGCGCCCAGCTGGGCATCGCCGTGGGCGGCCAGTATCCCCAGGTGCAGGTGGCCGCCGGTGAGGCCACATACGTTTCGCCACCGAATCACTCGATATTGCCGAGCAATTACTGGCAGTACGGCCTGGCGGCGAATGCCTCCTGGGAATTCGATTTCTGGGGACGCTTCAAGCGCGCCATCGAATCTGCCGACGCGGCCTACCTGGCCTCGATTGCCGGTTACGACCAGGTGCAACTGGTGCTCACCGCCGCGGTGGTGGATACCTACACGCTGGTGCGCGTGACCGAAGAGCAACTGCGCATTGCCCAGGAAAACCTCAAGCTGCAGCAGCGCAGTTATGACATCGCCGAGGTGCTTTACCGCAATGGCGCCGACTCGGAACTGGATATGCAGCAGGCCAAAACCCTGCTGCTGGCCACCCAGGCCACCATACCGGCGCTGGATGCCGGCCTGGTGCAGGCGCGTAACGCGCTTTCCACCTTGTTGGGCCAGCAACCGGGGTTGATCAAGACGCGACTGGAGCAAGGCGAGGGGATACCGAAAATACCGCAGCAGGTGGCCATTGGCGCGCCGGCCGACATGTTGCGCAATCGTCCCGATGTGCGCCAGGCCGAGTACCTGGCGGCAGCGCAGAACGCGTTGGTGGGGCTGGCGGAAGCCGATCTCTATCCCAGTTTCAGCCTGGTTGGCTCAATTGGCGTGACTTCCGGCGGGCCTGGTGACAGCGACTTTGGCGACCTGTTCAGCACCGATGCGCTGACCTTTTCCATCGGCCCGCAGTTTGTCTGGCCGTTCCTCAACTATGGCCGCATCAAGAACAACATCCGCGTGCAGGATGCCCGCCTGCAACAGGCGCTGGTGAACTACCGCGAAACGGTTTTGCAGGCCGCGCGCGAGGCCGAAGACGCAATTGCCGGGTTTATCGGCGCCCGTGCCCAGGCGGCCATCCTGGCCGAAACCGTGACCTCGGCGAAGCGCTCCAACGACCTTTCCACCCTGCGTTACCGCGAGGGGTTCTCCGACTATCAGCGCGTGCTGGATGCCCAGCAGGCCCTGTTTTCGCAGCAGCAAAGGCTGGTGACCGCTCAGGGCGACGTGGTGAGCAACCTGATTGCGCTGTACAAGGCCCTGGGTAATGGCTGGCAAGAGCAGGACACGCCGCGGGTAGATCCGGAAACCGTTGAAACCATGCGCCAGCGCACCGACTGGGGCGAACTGCTGGATGAGCAGGCGCCGCCGGAAGGCGATGAAATGTGGCGCGAGCCGGACTGGTAGAACATGAATCGGAATAGCAAACGCAATCGGAACCGTAGACGATGAGCGAAGAATCGCAAAACAACGAAGCGCAGGCCGAATCAAGCCCGGCCACCAAACCCAAGGACCCAGTGCGCCGCGTGACGTTGATCGTGTTGCTGGTCACCGTGGCGTTGATTGCGTGGTACCTGCGCTCAGACCGCGTCACCCCGTACACCTCGCAGGCGCGCGTCCACGCGCTGGTTGTGCCGATTGCCCCGGAAGTATCCGGCATCGTTACCTCGGTGAATGTCGGTAGCAACCAGGTGGTGAAGGCTGGCGACATCCTGTTCCAACTGGAGACCGACAGCTACGACCTGGCGTTGAAGAACGCCCAGGCAGTGCTGGAAACGGCGCGCCAGTCTTCCGGCGCCTCGGAATCCACCGTCGAGGCTGCCAAGGCCGCGGTTGACGCGGCGCAAGCGGCGCTCGTCCGTTCACGCCAGGACGCGGTGCGCATGCGCAACATCCGCGATGAAGACCCGGGCGCCATCTCAGAGCGCCGGGTGGAATCGGCCGAGGCCAGCCTGGCGGTTTCGCAAAGCCAGCTTGAAGCCGCCCAGGCCGACCTGGAAAAAGCCCGCAGGGCGCTGGGGGAAACCGGCGATAACAATTCCCAGGTCCAGCAGGCCCTGGCCGCACTTGACCAGGCCGAGCTGAACCTGGCGCGCACGCGTGTGAGGGCGCCTTCCGATGGCGTGGTGACCGATGTGCGCGTCGACAAGGGCAACTTTGCCGGCGCCGGCATGGCGCAGATGACCTTTATCTCCACCAGCGATATCTGGGTGCAGGCTGACTACACCGAAAATAACCTCGGTCACCTCGAGGAAGGCGACACGGTGGAGATGGTATTCGACGTTCTGCCGGGCCAGACCATCGAAGGCAAGGTGCGCAACATTGGCTACGGCGTCAACGTCGACAAGACGCCGCTGGGCAAACTACCCACCATCCAGAACGACTCTGACTGGCTGCGCAGCGCGCAGCGCTTTCCCGTTGTTATTTCTTTCAGCCTGCCGGACAGCGACTTGCGGCTGTTGAAAGTAGGTTCGCAGGTTTCGGTAGTGGCGTACACGGGTGAACACTGGGTGATGAATCCGTTGGCCGGTTTCTATATCTGGCTGGTGTCCATCCTGACGTATGCCTACTGACGCACCGGCCGTTCCTGCCGCAGTGGCGGGCCGCCATCCGCTGGCCTCGCGGCGCATCCTGCGCCTGGCGCTGGGCACTGCGCTCAGCCTGCTGTTTTCGCAGGCCGTGGCCTGGCAGCTCTCGTTCGTGGCGCCGGTGATTACCCTGATGATCCTGGGCCTGCCCTTGCCGCCCCTGGGTGTAAAAAAGGGCATTGGCTTTGTAGTGGCGCTGATGCTGCCCATGGTCGCCGGGATGGGGTTGTTACCTTTCCTGATGCATGCCCGCTGGGCCGGCATTGCGCTGGTGGGCCTGGCCCTGTTCTACAGTTTTTATTTCACTTCGAAAGGTGGCTCGGCAGTGCTGGGCACCTTCATGACCATCGGCCTCACCCTGGTGGTGACCGTGGGCTCGGTGAACCCCGAGTTGCTAATCCAGTTGGTGCAATCACTGGGTACATCGGTGGTCGCTGGCCTGGCCTTCGTTTGGCTGGCGCACCTGTTGTTGCCCGACCCGCCGCCTGACCCCAATTTGCCGGCATTCAGCCCGCCCAAGCCGCCGGTACCCGAGTTGGCGGAAGCGCGGCGCAAAGCGGTGCGGTCATTGTTCGTGGTGTTTCCGCTGGCGCTGGTGTTCATGTTCATGAGCGGCAGCGTCAGTTTCACCGTGGTGATGATCAAGGTCGCGGCGCTTGGCCAGCAGGCCACCGTGGGCAAAAGCCGCGAGCTGGGCATGTCGCTGCTGGAGTCGACTTTCTGGGGCGGTATCGCTGCGGTGATTGGCTGGTACGCGCTCAGCGCCTGGCCGTCGCTGCTGTTCTACACCCTGCTAACGGCCATCGCCGGGTTGTACTTTGGCCGGGGCATATTTCGTGGGCCGGCCGTGGCCCCTAAATTCTCGATGTGGACCTACGCCTTCCTCACCATGTTCGTGATTCTCGGCCCGGGGGTGGTTGACAGCCCCATTAGCAACAGCGCCGAATCAGCATTCTGGACACGCTTTTGGCTGATTGTGCTGGTGGCGGTTTACGGAACAGTCACCGTGCGCGTGTTCGATGCGTTCTGGCCCGAGAAAGCAGAGCGGGTCATCGCTGATGGCACCGGAGGATAACCCTGGTCATGTATGAGCAACTGGCCATACTGGCGATCTTCGTTTTTCTATACAGCGTGATTGCCGGGCGAACGGAGCGCAGCATGATTTCCGGGCCGATGATTTTCGTCGCGGCCGGATTCGTGATGGGGCCGGGGGTGCTTGGCTGGTTTTCGGGTGAAGAACCACACCAGACCCTCCGGGTGCTGGCCGACCTGACCCTGGCGCTGTGCTTGTTCACCGACTCGGCCAACGCCAATCTCCGCACCCTCGAACACCACTACGGCATTCCCACGCGGATGCTGCTGATAGGCCTGCCCGGCGCCATATTGCTGGGCACCTTGTTGGCGCTGACCATGTTCGGCGCGCTAACCATTTTCGAAGCTGCAGCGCTGGGCGCCATGCTGGCCGCCACCGACGCAGCGCTTGGCAAAGCGGTGATTACGAACAAGAAAGTGCCGTCTCGGTTGCGCGAGGGGCTAAACGTGGAGAGCGGCCTGAACGATGGCCTGTGCGTTCCGATCTTGTTTGTCTTCATCGCGCTGGAACTGGGCGCCGAAGAGGGTGTTGGCAGTGGGCTGGTGATCAAGCTGCTAGCCGAAGAACTGGGAATCGGCCTGGCCGTTGGCGTGGTGCTGGCGGGGCTGGGGGCCATGCTGTTGCGCGCCTGCTGGCGCCGCCGCTGGGTGACTGAAACCTGGGTGCAGATAACCACGGTGGCATTGGCGCTTTCCTGTTTTTCAGTAGCGCAGAGCCTGGAAGGCAGCGGTTACATCGCCGCTTTCGTAGGCGGGCTGGTGTTCGGCGTAATCATGGGCAAACGCACGCACGAACTGGTGGAGCCGGCCGAAGGCATCGGCGACACGCTGGCGCTGCTTACCTGGATGCTGTTCGGCGTGGCTATCGTCGGGCAGGTGTTTGAGCAGATGACCTGGCAGGTGTTCGTGTTTGCCCTGCTAAGCCTCACCGTGGTGCGAATGCTGCCTGTTTACGCTTCCCTGATCGGCACCGGAGAAACCCATGCCAGCAAGTTGTTCCTCGGTTGGTTCGGCCCACGCGGCCTCGCCAGTATCGTGTTTACCGTGATCGTCATGGACAGCGGCATGCCTGGCGCCGAGTTGATGGCCCAGGTGGTAGTTTGCACGGTGTTTATCAGCCTGGTCCTGCATGGCGTGTCCGCCAACCCGCTGGCCAATCGCATCCAGAAGGCCAGTCAAGGATGAAGGGTGTTGCACTCGGCTTATTGCTGATTTTCACCCTCTTTCCCGTCGCTGCGATAGCCCAGTCCGCTGCCTACAGCGAGCAAGCAGCGGAGCGGGCGGTGGAAACGGGACCATGGCAGGTTGAGGGCTGGTACGCGTTCACCTCGGTGTACACCAGGCATTTCGACCCCGAGCCGGATCACAACAACGACCAGAACCTGTTGGGGCTGGAGTTGTGGATGAACAACCGCTGGCTGTTTGGCTTTTCTGCTTTCGATAATTCCTTTGGCCAGAACAGCCAGTACCTGTACGTGGGTTACCGCTGGGACTTGTTCGACTCGCCCCACTGGTACCTGAAGCTCACCGGTGGCTTGCTGCACGGTTACAAGGAGCCGTACGAAGACAAGATCCCGCTTAACGGGCTTGGGGTGGCGCCGGCCATCGTTCCCACCTTTGGCTTTCGCTACCGGTCCTGGAATACCGAGGTAAGCGTTGCGGGCACGTCAGCGGTGGTGGTAACTACAGGAATTACTTTCTGAAGACAGCCATTGGGTGAAGCGCGCGACGCCGGCACAAGCAAAAATGTGGGCAACTCATTCTGATCTCCTGGTGGTTTGCTTCGTTGGGCTAACGCTTTTGAGTCAAGCCCCCGCGTGTTTGGCCCAGTCTGATGAACGCGGCGACATCGGCCGCTTCCGTTACGACTACCAGCAAAGCATCAACGACAAGATGCGCGCTTTCTCTGCGGCCAGTTATGAAGAGCTTATTTCCGAGGAGGGGCTGAGCGGCGGGCGCGAGAAAGCCAAGCTGTTCGGTGGCGTGGTTTACAGCGTCAATGAGTGGTTGCGGCTGGAAGGCGGCCTGGGAACATACTTCACTGCCCGCGAAGGCCTGGACGACATTTTCGAGGTGCGTCTTTGGCAGGCAGCCACCCTGGACTGGCCAGAAATCGACGCGCTGGCCCGCTGGGTGGTGCATCACCGTTTCATGCTGGAGGAGCGGTTCCAGGATTCCGATGGCTGGGACACCTCGCTGCGGGGGCGCTATCGCCTGTCGTTCTCCGTGCCCATCAATCGCTACACGGTTGAGCCGGGTGCTTTTTACATGCCGGTAGCCGGGGAGCTGTTCTGGGATATCAATAATGACAGCGCCGAGGTGTTTGCCGACAAGGCCACGCTGTCGGCGGGCATTGGCTACCAGTTCAACAAGGATTGGGCCTCGGAATTGCGTTACACCTGGCAGAAATCGCGCGCCGGCATTGGTGAGAACGTGACCCGCGATGACAATATTATTGAGCTGCGGGTGAAATCGACGATCAGGATTCGCGATTACCTGAAGGTTCGCTAGAAATCCTGGCTAGAAACGGTAGGCCAGCGCCTTCATCACTTTCGAGGTCGCCGCCATCGCCTGCCGCACTACCTCGGGCAAGTCGGAACCGCCTGCCTCGTGCGCCATCTCGGCATGGCGCGCCTCGTCTTCCTTCATCTGGTCGAGAATCGCGCGGCTGCGCTGGTCGTTTTCCGGCAAGCGGTCGATGTGTTCTTCCAGGTGCGCTTCTACCTGGCGTTCGGTTTCCTTGAGAAAACCCAGGCTCCAACGGTCTCCGGCCAGGCCCGCCATGGCGCCAATGGCAAACGAGCCGGCGTACCACAAGGGGTTCAGGCGGCTGGGCTGGTCATCCAGCTCTTCCAGGCGCTGGGCGCACCAGGCCAGGTGGTCGATTTCTTCATCGGCGGCCTGCTGCATTTCCCGGGCAACCTCCGGGTTGCGCGCGGTCATGGCCTGCCCGGCATACAGCGCCTGGGCGCAGATCTCCCCGGCGTGGTTTACGCGCATCAGCCCGGCCACGTGGCTGCGTTGCGGTTCTTCGATGGTCGCCGCCTGCGTTTCACCCGCCGGATTCTCGCGGCCGGGGTGCGGCGCGCTGCCGGTGGAAAGGCGCAAACCTTCGTCGACTGCTGCGATCAGCCGGTCCAAACGTGAGAACTGTCTGTCAGGGGACTTGTCCATTCACCCGTGCCTTGAAGAAATACCTGGAGCCGAAATACATTTGCGCCGAGCCGTCTTGATGACGGCAGGGCCGTACCCATTTTAAAACGGGCGCAAGGCCTTTGGGTCTTTTTTGCGCAGCAATTCGCGTATACTGGCGCGCTTTGTCCGGGGCCCAGGCCAGGAAAGCCTGTCTCCCCATCAATCCCAACCCAAGGAGAATACAATGCAAATCAAGTACTTGATTGGCATCACCGCGGTGGCAATGTTGGGGATGAGCCAACCGGTAATGTCGCAGGACCCCAGTGCGGAAGAAGAGAAAACCGAAGGATGGACCGGATCGGGAGAACTCGGTTACGTCCAGACCTCGGGTAACACCGACACTTCAGCGCTGAACCTGGCCCTGAATTTCGTTTACGAGGAAGACAAATGGCGCCACACCCTCGGCGCGACGGCCCTTCGCTCGGAAAAAGACGGTGAACTGGATGCCGAGCGCTACACCTTCGGCGCACAGAGCGACTTCAAACTGACCGACCGCAGCTACCTGTTTGGCGCGCTGCGTTACGACGCGGACAAGTTTGCGCCTTACGACCCGGTCAGCACCCTGACCGCCGGTTACGGTTACACCATTGTCGATAACGGCGTGCACTACCTGCTGGGTGAAATCGGTGTGGGTTATCGTCACCAGGAAGAAGCGGTGACCGGTGAGACCAGCGACGACGCCATTGCGCGTGGCCGCCTCGACTACCGCTGGGCGGTTAGCGACAACACCGAGCTGGCCAACCTGTTTCTGGTGGAATCAGGCGCCGACAACACCTTCCTGCAGAACGACACCAGCCTGACCGTGGCGGTAAACTCGAAGTTTGCAGTGAAAGCGGCGTTCCAGTGGCGTCACAACACCGACCTGCCCCCGGGCGCGGTGGACGATACCGACACGCAGTTCACGACCAACCTGGTATATAACTTCTGACGTGAGCCACTATCAGCGCCATATTTTTTTCTGTGTGAATGAACGAGGGCCGGATGCTGACCGGCCCTCGTGCAACCAGTGCGGCGCCGCGCAGATGCGCGATTACGCCAAGAAAAAGGCAAAGGCGCTGGGCATAACCGGGCCCGGCAAACTGCGGGTCAACCAGGCCGGGTGCCTGGATCGCTGCGAGGAAGGGCCCGTGTGCGTGGTCTATCCGGAAGGGGTCTGGTACACCTACGTGGACGAGGAAGACATCGACGAAATTGTCGAATCTCACCTGGTGAATGGTAAGCCCGTGGAAAGGCTGAAGATTTAAAGGGTGAATTAAGGCGTCAAAGCGGTTGAATCCGCGGCCCAATATCAGTAGAATTCCCGCCCTTCGCCTGCGACATTTTGTGGCTGGCTAAATAATCCGAGTAAAAATCCGAAGTAAGAACATGAAGACCTTTACCGCAAATGCGCAAAGCGTCGAGCGCGATTGGTGCGTCGTCGATGCAACGGACAAGACACTGGGCCGGCTGGCTACCGAGGTG
>JAUIBE010000022.1 GCA_030428105.1 Gammaproteobacteria bacterium | reverse complement strand
GATGACGACGGGCAAATAGCCCGATCCCGGAACGGTCACGACAACGGTAAGGGCCCAGGGTGGCCACCCTGGGCCCACTCTCGACTCAGTTCAATCATGCCATGTGGTAAACAGACAATCCCGGAAAGCCGAGTAGGCTTATCCGGGACCCACCAGCTAAACAGAAGCGCCTTTCCCTCGAATGTACCTCGGTTGGCACGGCTGCAAGTCTTCGGGACAAGACCTACGCCTCCCGAGCCTCCGCACACCCCACACAAAGCGTCGCCACCGGGTTCGCCTCCAACCGCGCAGCGGCAATATCCTCGGCGCAATCCAGGCACTCGCCATAGCTGCCCTCTTCCAGCCGTCGTAGCGCAGCATCAATATGCGCCAACTCCTGTTTCGCCCTCACCTGCCCGGCCTTGGCCATGGCCTGCCCCTGCAAGGCATCCATGCGGGTCAAGCGCCCGGTACGGGTTTGGTCCAACTCCACCACCTCTGAACTTTCCTCGTGCGAATGCACCGCCGCTTCAATGGCGGCACGCATGTCCAGCAGCCGATCACGCATTTCCATCTTTCATCGCCAACTGAGTTCTAGCTCTTTTTCCGAAGCAGCGCAGTCCCTCAAATAAAGATTGATCAGGCTCTGGTAGGGAATGCCCTTTTCTTCCGCCATGTTCTTGAAATAGGCCACCGTATCTTCATCAAGCCGAATCGTAATCTGCCTCTTGGAACGCTTTGCGTACGGGTTGGGAACAGACTCGGAGAAATCGTATTGCTTACGCACCCAAAAACTCCTCGTATTGGCGCCGCTCTGCCCTGGTGGCCTTGCGCGCAGAGAAAATTCTAATGACATCCGCATATCGCTCGCAGTGGTGGACTACCAACACTTTTTGATCGCTACTCATACCCATCAAGATCAGCCGCTCTTCATGCTCCGAATGGTCAGGATCAAGGATCAGTCGCGCCAGTTCATCCTGGAAAACGGTAGCGGCTTGAAAGAACGACACCCCGTGCTTCTGTCGGTTGGCGGCTTCCTTTTTTGGATCCCATTCAAACGATAACGTAGACATATCATAGTTATGATGTAATTATTTTGCAATTACATTCAATGGCGTTTTGAACCCTTCTGTTTTAGCCTTTTCTAAAGACGCAGCACGTAAGCAATGCACCCTCAATAGCGAGCGAATATGCCCCCAATGCAGCGCAACGTGGTTTAATCCTTTGTTGTTTAGGACGAGCAGGAATCTAAGAAGTCGGAGCCACAATGGCCCAAAAAGCCAACGTAACCGTACTGGCGCTAATCGTGGCCGCAGTGGCCGCCATCCTGGTGGCCGAGTGGTATTACTTCGATTACCGCCCGCGCCAGGCCGAGGTCGTGCTCAATGCCGGCACCGCGGGTGCGCCGTTGCCTGAACACAGCAACCTGGCAGGTGACCCCGACGTTTCCGCGGGAACGTCTGGCGGCCGCGAGGGCGAAATCATCGAATGCAAAACGCCGGAGCTGGGCACCTTCTACACCAACGCGGACAGTTGCGAGGAAGGCGCGGAAGAACTGGCGGAGAACGGTTCGTTATTGCGCGAAGAGTAAGGCGAACAGTCAGGCCACTTCGCCAGCCAGGCTGAACAACGCCACCGCCAGGCCCTCAATCAACTCCCGCTTGGCCAGCACTTCCAGCCACGCCTGCGGAATGCCCTCCACCCCGTAATAGACGCCGGCCAACTGGCCGCAGATGGCGGCGGTGGTATCGGCATCGTCGCCCAGGTTGGCGGCGGTGAGCACCGCATCGCGGTAGTTGTTGGTGCGGGCGAAACACCACAGCGCCGCCTCCAGCGATTCCACCACGTATCCGCTGCCACGAATCTCGGCCTCGGCCTTGTCGTGGTAACTGCCGGCGGCAATGGCGGTAATCTCGGGCGAGGTGAGCTCAACGCCCGCATGCGCCCTCAGGATCTGTGCCTTGTCGGCGCCATTCAAAGCAGCCACCAGCATGGCGGCAAAAAGACGGCAGGCATCCAGGCAGGCGGTGGCGCCATGGGTGGTGCGCGAGCTCTGCGCGGCCAGGTGGATGGCGCGCTCGGGGTTGCGGTGAAACGCCATCGGCACCGGCGCCAGGCGCATGATGCAACCATTGCCGGCCGAGCGCGGGTGGGTGCTGCCCGAGAACGGCTCGCCGCTCATCGAAAAACCAAACAGCGCGCGCTGCACCGTGTTGCCAATATCGAAGCACACCCCGCGGCTGCTGAGGTAGCCCTCATCGCGCCAGCGCACGTAGCGCTGCATCTGGTCGGCGGCATCAAAGCCGCGGCACGCCACCAGGCTGTCGGCCAGGCACAGCGCCATCGAGGTATCGTCGGTCCACTGCCCGGGCTCCAGCCCAAACGGCCCGCCGCCCACCATATCGGTAAGCGGCGCAAAACTGCCGCGCGGGGCGAACTCCACCGTGGTGCCCAGGGCATCGCCCACGGCCAGGCCGAGGAGGCAGCCGAGGTGGCGGTTTTTGGAAGATATAGTCACCAAGCCGCCAGGCTATCGAGCCGGGAGGTCATTTTCACTACCCACCAGCCAGAGCTTCGGCTGATCGAGCACGCGCCGGACAAATGAATTGTCAGATTCAATACGGTGCTTCAGTTCGTTGACCGAATAGATTGTCGGCTCAATTTTTCTGCCCCAACCGGAGGACAACTCTTCTAGCGCTGGAAATACATCCGCATAGCTGATCGAATCACTAACCAGCATTACATCGATATCACTGGATGCGGTGTCCGTTTTCTTTGCCACTGAGCCATAGACAAAGGCGAGGCTTATTTGTGGGAGTATCGGCAAGAGCGCTTCGCGCAATGGCTGAACCAAGCCCACGGTTTTCTGCACCAGCACTGTTAACTCGGCATAGATCGGCGCCTGGGGATTGGCCTGGTAGTGTTTTTGCACCCCAATGGTCTGACAAGTTACCAACCCGCTGCGCACCAGGCGAGATAACTCGCGCTGGACTGCGCCAGAGCCACTGCCCGCCCGAGCTATGATTTCGTTGGTATAAAAAGACTGATCGGGTTGGCCATAGAGCAGCGCCAGCACGTTCTGCTGGGTTCGTGAAAACAATGCGCTGGCCATGCTCAGTGGTTGATCACGGTCGTTGACTGAAAGTTTCGTACCCATATTGGGCATTATAGTACCCAATTTGGGTATTTCGAACAAGCGTTGTGGCATTGCTCAATGCTCGCAGACCGCGGAATCAACGGCATCGGAAAACACCTCAGATTGGTGTAGGAACTCAGACGTTTCCGCGGAAACGTCTCGCAGCTCAACTCAATGCCGCACCACCCGCTGATACAAATGCCCCACCGTGGCAATGCTGTCTTCGGCACAAACCAGGTAAGCGTTCAGCGCTTTCTCGTAGCGGCGCACCATGCGCCGGCCCACATCGCGCCGCAAGGCCGCGCGGGCGCGGTCGGTGAAATAGTACAACTGGGCGCCTTGCTGGTGGTCGACCTCGCCGTAGGCCAACAACCATTCGATAACCGTGAGCGGGATGCCGCGCTGCTGCATGCGGATGGTGGCGTGTTTGGTCAGTTTCATGCTCGCACTCCTGTTTGTGGAACAAAAGGCGCTGGTGCGCCGAGCATGAAGATAGGGGGTGAAACTCTCAAAACCTGAGAACAAAACCACCTAGTAAATCCACTGATTGCAAAAAAACACTGCCAGACCATACACTTGAAGGAATGAGGCAGCCCAAGGGGGAAGGATAAGGGGCCATGCGAAGGGATTCGGTGATCATTTTCACTGTTGCGCTTATCGTGACAGCAGGGGTCATTGGTTCCGCCCACCTGTACCACAAGCACCAAGTACAAACCGCGGAAGCCGCCCAACAAGGACCGACCGACCCGGCCACAAACACCGCCAAACCCCCTGCCGATGTAGGCAACTACGCCTACGTGCCGGACTCAACCCGCACCTCCAGGATCATCGAATGCCATGATCCGGAGATTGGCACGTTCTACACCAATGCGGCGGAGTGTGCGGGGGCGGATTTGGAGAACAGGCTCTCTGACTACCAGCCGCTTCGCACTGCCCCGTCACGAAGCAGCTCCGCAAACCGACGCCAAGTGGCGCAAAGTAGCGGTGGCTCCAAATCAGGCAGCCGGCAAACAGGCCGCGCCCCACCTTCGGGGCTGCCTCCCGAGTGCAGGTTTCCTGTTGGGAAAGCACTTGAGCTAGAGCGGCCGCTTTCTAAAGCCAGCGACCCTTACGAAAGCATGTGGCGCGAGGATTATTGCCGCTGGCGGTGCGAGGCGCGCAGGGAGCGCTGTCCCGTGAGCTCGAACATTTATGACTATGACTACGGGCGGATGTGTCGGGACACCGCGTACAGGCAATGCTAGGCAGGTAGCTTGATGGCACGCAGAACCATATTCGATGACGTGAAAGACCTGCCGTGGCCAGTCGGCGTTATTGCCGCCCTAATATCCTTCGCACTATTTCAGTGGTACCTGACTAACCCTCCAGAAAACCAAATACTGGCAGCGCTTGCCCCAGTGGTAAAAATGTTTGGCTGGTTCTTTACGATTATGTTCTTACTGGCGGCTGGGTTCTCATTCTTAGAGCAGGTCATCAAAGGCAAGCGCTACAACAACACCCGCACAATCTCGGAAATTCGCAGCCTGACCTGGCGGCAGTTTGAATCTTTCGTTGGCGAGCACTTTCGCCAGCAAGGCTACTCTGTGGTTGAAACACCAGAAGGCCCGGACAACGGTGTTGACCTGGTGTTGCGCAAAGCCGGCGAGAAAACCTACGTTCAGTGCAAACAGTGGAAAACCAACCAGGTTGGTGTTGAAAAGGTACGGGAACTACTCGGCAGCATGGCAGCCGGTGGTGCGCAGCACGGGATATTCGTCACCAGCGGCACTTATACCAAGCCAGCCAAGAAGCTGGCATTCGAGTGCGGCATAGAACTAATCGATGGCAACAAACTCGCCAGACTCAGAGGTGATGAACCAGAACCCATGGTTTGCCTAACTCCCCATCTGGAAGCAGCCCAAGCAGCGCCGAGTTGCCCAAAATGCGGTTCAGAAATGGTAGAACGCACTGCGACCAAGGGCGCAAACAAGGGGAATGCATTTTGGGGTTGCAGCACATTCCCGAAGTGTCGCGGCATTCGCAACTTTTAATCTGCGGTTAAGGAATAATTGCCGACTAACCAATATCAAATAAGGCTCCATGGCTAAGAAGCAAAACAACGACAAATCACTTGAAAACTGGATCTGGGATGCCG
This sequence comes from Gammaproteobacteria bacterium, assembly GCA_030428105.1. Lineage (GTDB taxonomy): Bacteria > Pseudomonadota > Gammaproteobacteria > Xanthomonadales > SZUA-36 > JAUIBE01. Next base: position 34,146 of record JAUIBE010000022.1, on the reverse strand, counting down.
CCTGTTCCATCCGCGGCGCAAAAGATGCGCCTAAATTCAAGGACTACATCCTTCCCCTGATTTTCACTAAGCGTCTTTGCGACGTGTTCGATGACGAACTCGACCGCATCGCCAAGGAAGTCGGCTCACGCAAGAAAGCCTTCGCTCTGGCGAAGGCCGACCCGAAACTGGTCCGCTTCTACTTGCCCCTCGAGCCAGACGATCCTGAACAGCCCGTGTGGTCTGTGATCCGCAAGCTCTCGGACCAGATCGGCGAGAACGTCTCCTCACACATGCGGGAGATCGCCAAGGCTAACCCGAAGCTCAAGGGGATTATCGATCGTGTGGACTTCAACGCCACCGTCCATGGGCAGCGGGAACTCGATGACGACCGCCTCTCCAATCTCATCGAGGCCATCAGCACTAAACGCCTGGGCCTGGACGACGTCGAGGCCGACATCATCGGCAAGAGCTACGAGTACCTCATCCGCAAGTTCGCCGAGGGCGGCGGCCAGAGCGCCGGTGAGTTCTACACCCCGCCCGAGGTGGGCACCATCATGTCCCGCGTGCTCCAGCCCGAGCCCGGCATGACCGTTTACGACCCCTGCTGCGGCTCCGGCGGCCTGCTGGTGAAGTGCGAGATCGCCATGGAGGACTGCGCCGACACCGAGAAACCCGCTCCGCTCAAGCTCTACGGCCAGGAATACATCGCCGACACCTGGGCCATGGCCAACATGAACATGATCATCCACGACATGGAAGGCGAGATTGAGATCGGCGATACCTTCCGTAATCCGAAATTCCGCAGCCCCACCGGCAAGCTCCGCACCTTCGACCGCGTTGTGGCCAACCCCATGTGGAACCAGAATTGGTTCGAAGAAAAAGACTACGACAACGACGAACTCGATCGCTTCCCCGCCGGCGCTGGTTTTCCCGGAAAGTCCTCCGCCGACTGGGGGTGGGTGCAGCACATGCACGCCAGCCTCAACAAGCAGGGTCGGGCCGCCGTCGTCCTCGACACTGGGGCAGCCTCACGCGGCTCGGGCAATGCCGGTACCAATAAGGAAAAAACCGTTCGCCAGTGGTTCATCGACCACGACCTTATCGAGAGCGTCCTCTACCTGCCCGAGAACCTCTTCTACAACACCACCGCCCCCGGCATTGTCCTCTTCCTCAACCGGGATAAGCCCAAGGACCGACAAGGCAAGGTCTTCCTGGTCAACGCCAGCCTGATTTTCGAAAAGGGCGACCCCAAGAATTTCATCCCCGAAAACGGCATCCAGAGCATCGCCGACACCCTCATCAGGTGGAAGGAAGAGGAAAAACTCAGCCGCATCGTCGACCGCGAAGAGCTCAAGAAGAACGACTACAACATCTCCCCTAGCCGCTACATCCACACTGGCGAGGCCGAAACCTACCGGCCCATCGGGGAAATAGTCGCGGAACTCGATGCCATCGAGGCCGAGGCCAAGGAGACCGACAAGGCCTTGCGGGAGATTCTGGAGAAGCTCGGGTTATGAGCGATTGGACAGCAACAACTGTTGGCGACGTCGCAATTGGCTTCCTAAGCGGAGGGACGCCTGCAACCAAACGCCCCGAGTATTGGGAAGGCGACATCCCTTGGATCACAAGCAAATGGCTTGGTGACAAACTGGAACTCTCCAACGGCGAAAAGTTCGTCTCGCAGAAAGCAGTAGATAAAACCTCAACGAAGATCGTTCCAAAGGACAGTATCATCTTTGCCACGCGGGTTGGCGTAGGGAAAGTTGGCATCAACCGCCTCGACTTGGCGATCAACCAGGACTTGGCAGGCGTCTTGATCGATAAGAATAAATACGATCTCAAGTTCCTAGCTTATCAGCTTCGAACCGATCCCATTCAGCAGTACGTCGACATGAACAAGCGTGGGGCGACTATAAAGGGAATCACCCGAGATTGCCTAGAACAGATTCGGCTCAGCATCCCCCCACTCCCCGAGCAAAAGAAAATCGCGCACATCCTTTCGACGGTGCAGCGGGCGATCGAAGCGCAGGAACGGATCATTCAGACCACCACCGAGCTAAAAAAAGCCCTCATGAACAAACTCTTCACCGAGGGCCTCCGCAACGAACCCCAAAAGCAAACCGAAATCGGCCCCGTTCCCCAGAGCTGGAAGGTGCTGCCACTGAGTGACTGCGCGGTTGTACAGACTGGAATCGCCAAAGGACGAAAAGTCGATCCAGAAGATGCGATCGAGGTCCCATACCTCCGAGTTGCAAATGTCCAAGATGGTTACCTTGACTTAGCAGAGATGAAGACCATCACAATCCGGAAGAAGGAGCGTGAGCGTTACGGCCTTCGAAATGGAGATGTCGTCCTAACTGAAGGCGGCGACTTCGATAAACTTGGCCGAGGATTCATCTGGCACGGGCAGATGAAAGAGTGCGTTCACCAGAACCACGTGTTCGCCGTTCGCCCTGACACTGATCGAATCTCCAGCGAGTTCTTTGCCTATCTGTCTCAAAGCCCATATGGCAAAGCGTACTTCCTCTCGGTTGCTCACAAGACAACCAATCTCGCATGCATCAATAAGACGAAGCTCCAAGCTTTCCCTGTTCTGCTTCCGGCGCAAGAAGAGCAACTAGAGATTGTCCGGGCATGCCAATGCATCGATGAGAAGATTCAGGCGGCTCGAACTAAGAGGGATCACTTCCGAGCCCTCTTCCGCACCCTGCTTCACGAACTAATGAGCGCGAAGACCCGCGTTCATGAAATGGACCTTCTTTCTTTCCAGTAAATGGCTCTCCTCAACGATATTCTGAAATGGACTGAATCGCTCCCAGCGTGGCAGCGTGACGCATGTCGCCGCCTCCTTCAGAAAGAAACTGGCTTAGAAGATGCCGACTATTCGGAACTCTACGCAATTCTCAAGAGTGAGAACGGGATAGTGGTCGAGGATGCCAAGGAACCGGTTCCGCTGGTTAAGGAGCACCTACCTACTGAGGCGCCCCCCGGAGATCCAGTTACTCTCGTGGCGTTGCGCGAATTGAAAAACGTCAATCAGATTCCACCCGATCACACCCTTACCTTTTCCGAAGCCGGGATGACGGTGATCTACGGGGGAAACGGATCAGGTAAGTCAGGCTATGCGCGAGTTATGAAGAAGGCCTGCCGTGCCAGAGACCAATCCGAGCCGATCCACCCCAATGCAAACGATCCCACAGCAAGTGCGAAAGTACCAACGGCGAAGTTCAATGTAAAAATAGCCGGCACGCCTGATGAGGTTGAATGGTCACGGGATACGACTCCGCCGGATCTCCTCTCCTCGATATCGGTCTTCGACTCAAAATGCGCTCGCTCATACATTACAACGGAGCAGGATGTCGCTTATCTTCCCTACGGCCTCGATATTGTTGAGAACCTTGCGAACCAAGTTCTCCCGAAACTCTTGGAGTTGCTTGAAGCGGAAATCGGGGGAATCGATGTCAGCAAGCTTCCATTCGAGCACCTCCTTGGCGAAACTGAAGTCGGCAAAGTGATCGATGACCTCTCCGTCAAATCTGACGCGGATAAGGTTACTCAGCTCGGGACGCTCAGCCAGGATGACTCAAGACGGGCCGGGGATCTCGAAACGGCCCTCAAGGAAAGCAACCCTTTGGCTAAGGCTGAAGAAGCTCGCCTTTCGGCAATGCGGCTGAAGGCCTTCGCAAAGAAACTAGCCAAGCCTTTGATATGGGTCAGTCCAGAAGCGGCTGAGAAGCTTCAGAAACTCAAAGAGGATAAGGATGCCGCTGAGGGCGCCGAAAAGAAGGCAGCAGATGCCTTACGCGCCGGGGAGGATCTCCTTCCTGGAACTGGAGATCGAGCCTGGAAAGTCCTCTTCGAGGCGGCTAAGCGCTATGCGACAGAAGCTGCCTATCCGGGGGAGGAGTTCCCACCAGATGCCGAGGGCAAGCTCTGTCCTTTGTGCCAGGAAGACTTGCCGGTATCAGCGACTAATCGCCTGAAACGATTCGACGAGTATATCCAGAATGATGTCGCCAAGACCGCAGACACAGCTCGGGAGAAAGTACAAACTGCGAAGAACATGATCGAAGCAGCTGAACTGGCGATTGCCGCTGATGAAGCGCTCGGCGATGAACTAAAGGCGCTGGACGAATCGATCCTTCAGACCATAGACGACTTCCAAGTTTCGATTGAGTCGCGGAGGGCGTCCATGCTCGAGTGTCTCGAGTCATCTAATTGGGCCGAAATTCCTGCCTTGATCGATTCCCCCAGAAAGCGAGTTCGGCAGCTTGCCGCCAACCAACTTAAGGTTTATCGGACCCTGATAAAGGCAGCAGATGAGGAGAAGCGAAAGAAGCTCGAAAAAGAGCTCAGCGAACTCTCGGCGAGGCAAAGTCTGTCGAAGAATTTGAAGCCCGTCCTCAATCTGCTGGAGCGGATGAAGAAGAAGGCTGCACTGGAGGAGTGTCGGACAAGTCTTAAAACCCGCCCGATTTCCGATAAGTCAAAAGAATTCGCTTCGGTCGCAGTAACCAACGAATTGAAGAAGGCTTTAGACCTGGAGTTTGAGGCCTTGGGCATCGGACACATCAAAACAAAGCTAAAGGAACGAAACTCCAAAGGAAAAATCCTCCTTCAACTGCTACTCGATCTGCCAACCGCATATAAGCTCGACGAGATACTCAGCGAAGGCGAGCAGCGCGCCATCGCACTAGGTTCGTTCTTTGCAGAATTGTCACTCGCTAATCATTCCGCCGGAATTGTCTTCGATGATCCTGTTTCCTCATTGGATCATTGGCGTCGACGCGATGTTGCGCGCCGGTTGGTAGCAGAGGCGAAGAACCGTCAAGTCGTTGTATTCACCCACGACACATCCTTTCTGGGGCAGCTGCGCGACGAGATCGAAGCCGAAGGGATACCACACTCACTGTCATTCTTGGAATGGCGAAGCGGATCGCCTGGCTGCATAAACGACGGACTTCCTTGGGATCATCAAGGTTACAAAGCAAGAATCAATGCTTTAGAACAGGCACAGAGCAAACTAGCGAAGGCATGGCCAGCGTATCCAGGCGAGGAAGAAACCGCAGAAATTCGACACGAGTATGATCGCTTGCGAGCCACGCTAGAGCGAGTCATTCAAGACGTTGTCTTCAACGGAGTAGTGAAGCGATATCGGGACTGGATTCGGGTGGATTCACTCGAAGACGTTGTCGGTTTTGAACGCGGGGAATTTGAAGCCATCGAAAAGCTGCACAAACGCAGCTGCGATGTTGTGACAGCTCACGATCCCGCGTCTGCCAAGTCCGCACCGGCTCCCACAGCATCCGAACTCGGAAACGATATTGTCGCGCTGAAGGCAATCGTCGAAGCGATTAAGAAGCGACGAAAAGCGGCCAAGGCGGCACCCTAGGCATAATGGCCACCCCTGAAGATCACAATACATTCCAAGCGCGCACCCTCAAACACGCCGAGGCCATTGGCTCGACGACTGTGCTCTGGGAAAGCACCGAAGAAGGCCACTGTTTGTGTCCAGAAGCCTCACTAGTCGACGGCTCCAGGAACCGCTCCCACGTCATCGACTATCGGTTAGGCGAAAGAATCAAACGACGGCTGAGAAACATCTCAACGGCGGGCCGTGGGTTAGTCGAGCTTTGCGACTTCTTTGGGGCAGGACAAGTGCGCTTTGAATCGAAGATTGGTTTGACCTCTCCGCACACAACTCTACAAGTTGACAGACCATTGGCCCCGAATGCGTTCCTTCTAGATACGCAGGAATTAAGGTAATGAACCACTTTCGCCTAAAGAGTGCAGAATTCGATTTCGGAACGGGCTCAAGCCAATCTATCGACTTTGTGGCCACTCCCACTGGCAAGCAGAATCGTCAATCTCACTTCACGCTCCTCATGGGCGCAAATGGCGCCTACAAGAGCCGCACTCTAGCCGGTTGCATAGATTTGCTGCGTCACCAGTATTCGCTAATCCATAACGAGAAACCTGAAAACTCTTCTGAATGCTGTCTCAGTGCAACAATTGAATCGGATGGATCTTTAGAAAAGCTAGGAGCGGACTCGCTCTCCGCTCCTGGAAAGCAGCCATTGCCATCTCGGATTCTCGCGCTGTCAAATCTTGTGAGAGACCGATTCACTTTTGGAGGGCGTGATGAACAAGACGATCCTAATCGCTTTTATCACTATTTGGGAGTAAGGCAGGCAACAAACCTTACTACGACGGGAGCAATGGATCGTATTGTTGCTGATGCATTTCTTGAGATTCTCCCAGATCTCGAACGTCGATCTTTATTGTTCCGATGGATCGGAAAACTATTCCCAAAATACGAACTAGCCTTTGGCCTCGCGCAACTGAGAATAGCGTCTTTCGATCGGTTTTTGGACGACCCTGTCGCCTACTATGAGAAGTTACGCGGAACGGCCAGATCCGGATCCTTCCCCAAAGATGAGGTGGAAATTCCAACTCAAGAGAAACATGTAACACTTTTGAAAAAATTTCTTAGGAGGTGGCTCGACCAGAGCCAGCCAGTCTCCTCATCGTTTGGATCAAAGCGTTCTCAAGTAGTAAGCACTCCGTTGAATGAACTCTCCGATGACCAGTGTTCGGAATTCGCAGAAATGCGAGAGGCATTCGACACCGCTCGCCGGCTTCGACTTTTGGTAGGCCCTTATATGCTGCTCCGAAAGAAAGGTAAGCATCCAACGCCATGGTTGGAACTTTCGAATCTTAGCTCCGGAGAGCAGAATCTGATTTCCACGGGAGCCAGGTTAATCGCTCATGCCAAGCCTCGCTCGTTCATCGCAATAGATGAACCTGAGCTCAGCCTCAACGTGGCATGGCAACAGCGATACATAGAGTTAATTTCTTCAGCGCTTTCGCTGGCGGACGGTAGTCATGTCATTGTCGCTTCTCATTCACCACATTTGGTCTCAAGCTTAGTGCCTGGAGACTCATCTGTTGTGGTAGCTGAGCTTGTAGGTGACTCAGTGCAATTCGAAACGCATGACGGTAGTTTCTTTGGTTGGGGCTCGGAGGCAATTCTGTACAAGGTCTTGGATATTCCTTCCGCTTCGAATTTCGAATTTAGCCGAGAACTATCAAGTGTCCTTCTTCACATTCAAGGAGGAGGACAAAACCGCGCACTTCTAGACAAGTTTCTCAATAAGTGTGAGCGACTCCAGGTTGGGAGAGGCGACGATGCGCTTGCAACCGTAATAAGCGAGATTTCCGCCTATCGAAAAGAGATCGGTTCATGAAGAAGATCGTTGCTGCAGTTGTGAATCAGGAGGATGTCACCGCCCTTCAGGCCTATCCCCCACGCCGCCAGAGTCGCATGTGGATCAATACCTCGGGAAGGCCAAAGAGATTCAAGGATGAGCTAACAGAAGATTTACTGATCAAGCAATCTTCACGGTGCGCTTATTGTTGTTTACGTATTCGTGGAACTAGACCACATAGAGATCACATCGCTCCCAAAGGTCTTGCACACCATCCAGAGTTCACGTTCGAGACGCGGAACATCGTTCTCGCCTGCTATTACTGCAATAGCGAACGAAAGGGAGAAAGGGACACGGTCGCTACGAAATCTCTGCATTACGAGAGATGCAAGTTTACGATCGTCCATCCCATTCTCGATACTCCCGAAGATCATCTGCAATTCGTAGGTCATCGAGGCAAAATTTTGATTCAAACGGTCCAGAGGTCCACAAAAGGCCGGACGACCATCGAACTGTTTGACCTCGCAAGCCCGGAGATAGCGAAGGCCAGAGCCAAGGATGCCCTCTTTGATGAGGACGCTGCCCACCTCCGAGGGCGATGGAAGCGCTTGCTAGAACAGGTAGCGTTTTCGCCGCTACCTCGCAGCACAGTTCTCAAATTTCGCTCATGACCGCTCCCGGAGAGCACAAAACCGTCCAAGCCCGAATCCTCGAATACGCGGAGGCCATCGGATGGACCTTTGTGTCCCGCGAGGAAGCCGAGCAGCGGCGCGGTTTTGATCCCGCAGTTCCGCCTGCCGAAGGCGCCAAGAACCGCTCCCTCTTCTTCGACGATCTGCTCGACGCCAAGGTGCGGGAACTCAACCCCCGCTACACCCACGCCAAAGGCGCCTTGCTCGGACAGTTCCGCCATCTCCACACCGACATCTACGGCAACCAGGACTTCGTCGAGCACCTGCGCAACCGAGGCAAGTTCTTCGACCATAAGGAGAAACGCGAGCTCGACCTTGTTCTGATCGATTACAACGACCCGGCGAACAACGTTTACGAAGTCACCGAGGAGTGGGCGTTTCACAATGGTCACTACGGCACTCGGGAGGATGTTGTCTTTCTCATCAACGGCATCCCTGTGCTGGTGATTGAATGCAAGAACGCCAACAAGGACGAGGCCATTGCCCTTGGGGTGGACCAGATTCGCCGCTATCACCGCGAAACACCCGAGCTCTTCGTGCCGCAACAGCTGTTCACCGCCACCGACGCCATTGGGTTTTCCTACGGGGTTACCTGGAACACCTCGCGGCGCTGCATCTTCAACTGGAAGCACGAAGAAGTCGGCAAGCTAGGGGCCAAGATAAAGAGTTTTTGCGCCATTCCCCATGTGCTTGCCCTGTTGAAGGACTACATCATCTTTGCCGAAAAAGATGAGGAGCTGAACAAGTACATTTTGCGCCAGCATCAGAGTGGAGCGGTTGAAAAGGTTGTTGATCGGGCGCTCGATTCCCGCCGCTCTCGTGGCCTGATTTGGCACACCCAGGGCAGCGGCAAGACATTCACTATGATTAAGGCGGCGGAGATGTTGTTCCATGCGCCTGAGGCCGACAAGCCCACGGTGCTGTTGATGATCGACCGCAATGAGCTTGAAGACCAGATGCTTCGGAATCTGGAATCACTTGGCCTGGGAAAACTCGAACACGCCCACAGCATCAACCGGCTCAATGAGCTACTGCGCAATGACTACCGCGGCATCATTGTGACCATGATTCACAAGTTTCGGGATATGCCGGCCAAGCTCAACACCCGCTCCAACATCTACGTGCTCATTGATGAAGCGCATCGCACCACAGGCGGGGATTTGGGCAATTTCTTGATGGCTGGCTTGCCCCATGCCACCTACATTGGCTTTACCGGCACACCCGTCGATAAAACCGCCTACGGACGCGGCACCTTTAAGACCTTCGGTTGCGAAGACGATAAGGGCTACCTGCACAAGTATTCGATTGCCGACAGCATCGAAGACGGCACCACCCTGCCACTCTTCTACAACTTGGCGCCTAACGCCATGCGGGTGCCGCACGAGACTTTGGATGAAGAGTTCCTCTCACTGGCCGAGAGCGAGGGGGTCGCCGACATTGAAGAACTCAACAAGATCCTGGAGCGCGCGGTAAACCTGAAGAACTTTCTGAAGGGAAAAGACCGGATTCGCCAGGTGGCACAGTTTGTTGCCCAGCATTACCAAGAGAATGTCGAGCCGCTGGGTTATAAAGCGTTTTTGGTCGGCGTAGACAGGGAAGCCTGTGCCCACTACAAGCACGCGCTGGATGAATTCCTGCCACCGGAGTACTCCGAGGTGGTGTATACCGGCAACAACAATGATTCCGAACTGCTCAAGGAGTTTCACCTCGACAAAAAACAAGAACGACAGGTTCGCAAGAGCTTCTGCAAGTTGGAGCAAGTGCCAAAGATCTTGATCGTCACCGAGAAACTGCTAACCGGCTTTGACGCACCCGTGCTCTACGCCATGTATCTCGACAAGCCCATGCGCGACCACACCCTTTTGCAAGCCATAGCCCGAGTGAACCGCCCGTACGAAAACGAGCAAGCGGGCATGGTGAAACCCCACGGCTTTGTGCTCGATTTCGTTGGCATCTTCGACAACCTTGAAAAAGCGCTGGCGTTCGACAGTGAGGAAGTGAACGCCATCGTCAAGAACATCGACCTGCTCAAAGACTTGTTCAAGTCCAAGATGACGACTGTAGCGCCCAACTACCTGAAACTGATCGAGCACAACTTCACGGATCAGGATGTTGACGGGTTGATTGAGTACTTTCGTGACCCGGATCGTCGCAAAGGACTATTTAAGGAATACAAAGAAATTGAGATGCTCTACGAGATCATCTCGCCCGACGCCTTTTTGCGCCCCTTCATTTCCGATTACCAAACGCTCGCAGCCATCTATGCCGTGGTGAGAAAGGCCTACGCCAAGCAGGTGTATGTGGATCGCGAATTCCAGGCCAAAACCAATCGCCTGGTTCAAGAGCACATCAGCACCTATGGCGTGGAGCGTGTTGACGAGTTTGTAGAGATCAATGAAGAGACCATTGAGCTCATCAAGAACAAGGAAGGCGGCGACGGCACCAAAGTCATCAACCTGGTAAAGAGCATCGAAAAGCATGCTGAAGAAAACAGCGACGACCCGTTCCTGGTTGCCATGGCCGACCGCGCAAAGTTAGTGCAGGAAAACTTCGAGGGGCGCCAGAAAACAACCCAGGAGGCGCTCGAAGAGCTACTCCAGGTGGTAAAAGGCAACGAAGAACGCAAACGCAAACAGGCTGAAAAGGGCTTCGATGGCCTCACCTACTTCGTTTACCGCACCCTGATAGATGCTGAGATTAACCAAGCCGATGAAGTAAGCCGCAAAGTCAAAGCCGCATTTGAAGAGTTTCCAAACTGGCATAAGAGCGAGAAGTCACTTCGAGAACTTCGGCGCAAAGTGACCTTCGCAATTTACGATCAGACCGATGACCTAGAAAAAGTAACCGGCATCGTGGATGAGTTGTTCCGCCTGATCGAACGTGCGCGACGCATTTAGGCCCAGATGGTAACAGTCGAAACAAAAAGCGAGTTTAAACGCCGAGTCTACTTCTGGGCAGAAAAGCTAGAGGTAGATGTGAAATGGCTTGGCGTGCGTGACATGCGCAACAAATGGGCCTCGTGTTCCACCAATGGCTACCTGAACTTCAACTCAGAACTGTTGGGCCTGGATGAAGAAATTTGGGACTACGTGATTGTGCATGAACTGCTGCACTTTTTCGTACCGAACCACGGGAAGCTTTGGAAAAGTTTGATGCGGGTGCATTTGGGGAACTACGAGTTGATAGAAACTCGCCTACGAAGTCTCGCTGCTTAGGTAATTTTGCCGTCGATGCTAACTGATATAGGAGAGTACTTTGTTGGAGCTTACTTACAGCTTGTCGAGCGATGTGACGTTGTCGATTACAACGTTCGCCCACCAGGAGGTGGGCTGCAGGGGCTTGGAGAACTCGATGTCATCGGCCTTAACTTCAAGACCGAAACGGCAATTTTGTGTGAAGTAACAACTCACATTCGTGGGCTGCTTTATAAAAACAACCAAGAGACAGTATCGCGAATTAAGCAGAAACATTTACGACAGCAGGACTATGCTCGGAGTTATTTGGACAACTTCCCAAATACCCGATTTGAGTTTTGGTCACCGGTAGTGCCGAGAGGTTTCATCACCGCCGAATTAGAAAAAATCGATTCTCTGCATCTCGTAATCAACTCTGAATACAAGACCCGAATCAACACATTACGCCAGCTTGCTGCTATTCAAACCCACGACGCGCGCAATCCGGTCTTTAGAGTGCTGCAAATCCTGGAGCGTATGCGTGACTAATTCCTAAGCTTTTTCCTCAATTTCACCGATTTACCAACTGCCAAATTTCTTGCGGGAATTTCCTCATTCCCGCTTCCATGAGTCAACCACTCTGCGACATGCTCTAAGACCTCGCTTGCACAGTACTTGGACCCATTTCTCAATGCACACTCCCAAACTGTCAGTTGCCGATATCCTAGATTATTCAATGCCACTCGAGCCTTGCTGTCCCGCTCTTTGTTTTTGTTGAATTTGGATTTCCATTTCTCGGTGTTGCTCTTTGGAACCGAGAACCTTTGACAACCATGGGCATGCCAGTAGCAACCATGCACTTGAATAACGGCTCCGTACTTTGCAAAAACCATATCCGGGCAGCCTGGAAGACCCCTTTGGTTTACGCGATAACGAAACCCCAAACCATGAAGTGCTCTCCTCAAAGTCATTTCCAGACGAGTGTCCCGCGCACGGTTTTTGCTCATGACCCGCGAGCGGTCGTCAGCACTCATAGTGTCCATCTATTTTCCTACGGGTTTCGTGGTGGATTACTCTCAACTTATGAGAACACCGTAACCTACTGTAGTCACTCGCCAATTCAAAACTAGACCCCGAAATTACTTGATATTCCTGCCCGTTGCCGCCCCAGAAACATAGTCGCGAGCTAGAATATCCACGCATCCAACCGTAGTATTGACTTCGGGGTTGGGAGTGAAACTAATGACGGAAAAACACAAACTCATCGACTTATTCTCCGGTGCTGGTGGCATGACCGCCGGCTTTGTCGAGAGAGAATTCAACGGCAACTTTCAGTCGGTTTTCGCGATCGACAGCGATGGCGCAGCCGTCGAAACGTATAACCAGAACTTCGCCCATACAGGACACCAGTGTGTAAAAGCTAACATTGAGGTCTGGCTGGAGGAAAATGCCGTGCCAGCGGCTGACGTTGTAATTGGGGGCCCTCCTTGTCAAGGGTTCAGCCTGCTCAACAAGGACAGGAAGGGCGATGCGCGCCGTGCGCTATGGGAACCCTTCATGGATGTAGTAGAAAAGTCAGGCGCCGTTGTTTTTGTGATGGAAAATGTCCCGGGCCTTTTAAAGAGTCAAGAATTCCAAGACATAGCGCGACGAAGTCAAGATTCGGGCTTCCAACTCTTACAGCCGGCAGTGCTAAATGTCGCAGACTACGGAGTACCGCAAACTAGAAGGCGGGCGATTGTGGTGGGAGCGAAAATTTCGGCTTTCGACGCGAGTGCCTTGCCAGAATTTCCACCGCCACCAACTCATGAAGCGCCTACCGAAAACCAAGAGTTGCCAAGTTGGCGTTGTGTAAGAGAAGCAATCTCGGACCTCCCTCACCCGGAAGGAACCGAGATTCGATCTGACGAAGAACCACCGGTAGATTTGCATTTCGGTCGTAATCCGACACCGAAAAGTCTTGAGCGGTACAAAGCGGTACCTCCAGGAGGTAACAGGTTTGACTTGCAGAAGAACAGGCCTGACATCACCCCAAACTGCTGGTTGAACAAACCCACAGGCAGCACCGACCTATTCGGTCGCTTGTGGTGGGATCGACCCGCGGTAACTATCCGAACCGAGTTTTTCAAACCCGAAAAAGGTCGCTACTTACATCCCGAGCAAGATCGCCCCATTACTCATAGGGAAGCTGCAAGGTTGATGACATTTCCTGATCAGTTTCAGTTTTGCGGCACTAAAATTGAGATTGCGCGCCAAATCGGAAATGCAGTTCCGCCCCAATTCGCTGAGCACATTGCAAATTATGTGGAAGCTCTCTTGGAGCAAAGGGAATCTGGAAAGCGTCGGGAAGCCGCATAGAAATGATTCGTCGTTCGCAAACCGACACTCCCGAAAAACTCAGGGCAGAGTTGGTCGGACTTTTGCAGGACTTCGAAAATGTTCTCGAGTCCAAGAGATTGCGTGAGAAAGTACGGGCTCTCATACCAGTAAACCATTTGTTACGCGACCTCGGTTCATCATTGATTGACGGCGAAACGCCCTCTGCTGCTCGAGACCGAATTCTGGCTTACTTCCGCCAGTTTCCCCGAACTCTTTTGGAAGGGGATGAGTTGATGGTTGTTGCCGGGATTAGCGAGTACGCGCGAAGAATTCGAGAGCTCAGAGTTGAGTTCGGTTGGCCAATTATCAGTGGAAAGAGCCTTCTGGACATGTCTCAGGAAGATGAACTCCCTGAATCTCAGTTCGCGTCTGAAAACATTCGACCGGACACATACTATCTCGCGGGTGAGACTCAGGACCGTGAAGCTGCATTCCGGTGGAAGCTGGCAAACGATATTCGAAAGAAAAAGCTGTCGGTCCAAGACAAGATCCTTGAGTTCCTTCGCCAAAATGTGGGGAAACCGATTACGGGTGAAGAGCTCAAATACCTGGCAAAGAATCGTTCGGAATGGGCGAGACGGGTCAGAGAGCTACGAACAGAAAAAGGCTGGCCAGTGGCAACTCGAAACTCCGGCTCGCCTGCGCTGCCTGTCGGCGTATACGTATTGCAGGAAGATCGGCAGACTCATGAACACGACCGAAAAATTCCAGATCCCATTAGAATCGAGGTTTTGGAACGCGACGAGTTCAAATGCCGGGTCTGCGGCTGGAACAAGGAGAATGCCAACCCGGCTGACACCATTCGGAGCTTACTAGAACTGCACCACATAACGCCTCACGTGGAGCAAGGTCCAAACGAGGCTGCAAACTTGATAACCCTTTGCAATGTTTGTCATGACGCCACACACAAAGGCAAATATTCGCAAGACGTCCTAAAAGATCTGATCTCCGGGTAACTTGCATATCAGAGCTCGGTTGTCGCCGACCCCGAAGGAAGGAATCTAATTAGGTGCAAATGAGTTGACCGCATGTTTCGGATTTCCTGGACGAAAGTCCACCTTAGAAACTCTGTTAGTCAGTATTCGCACTCAATACTAGATTAGTGCGAACCACCGGCAAAATAACCCACTGGAACCACCAAAAAGCCTACGGCTTCATCACGCCCGCCACGGGCGCGAAAGAGGTCTTCGTGCACATCCGCGCCTTCACCAACAAGGGGCACCAGCCGGCGGTGGATCAGCGCGTTACCTTCCAGATGTCCACCGACAGGCAGGGCCGGCCGTGCGCGGCGCGAGTGGCTTTGCTGGGGCAGGAGCCGACGCCGCGCCATCGGCGCAACGATAAGCGCTTCTACCTGTTTGGCGCGTTTGGCTTCCTGGCTTTTGTGTGCCTGGCGGTGCTTGGCGGCGCCCTGCCGTTCGTGGTGCTGGGGGTGTACCTGGTGGCCAGCGTGCTCAGCGCTTTGCTCTATGCCTGGGATAAGGACTCGGCCCAGCGCGGCACCTGGCGGGTGAAGGAGAAAACCCTGCACATGGTGGATGTGCTTGGCGGCTGGCCCGGCGCCATGGCCGCGCAGCAGGTGCTGCGGCATAAATCCAGCAAGGAGGAATTTCGCGCGGTGTTCTGGCTGACCGTGGTGGTCAATTGCGCCGTGCTGGCCTGGCTGTTCACCGATTCCGGCGCCAGCGTGCTGGCGGCCCTGCTCTCGCCGTAGTTATTTCGCCTGGAGCACGCGTGTTCGGGCGTTTTCCTGTTTTTTTGCTGCTTTAGCCGAAGCGCTTTCAGTTTGGGCGTTCTGTAGCTATCGGCGCGGCCACTTTTCGCGCCAACACTGATAAGCTGCCGCGATGCCCAAAAACTCCCTGTTCCAGAGAATCATCCTGCCCGGCCTGGTGATGCAGTCGGTGCTGGTTGGCGGCGGTTACGCCACGGGCCGCGAGATGGTCGAGTTTTTTCTTTCCAACGGGCCGCTGGGTGGCTTGTTTGGGCTGCTCACCACAATGGTTCTTATCAGCCTTATTTCCGCCATTGGCTTCGAGTTCGCGCGCCTGGCGCGCAGTTACGATTACCGCAGTTTTTTCCGTGCGCTGCTGGGGCGCGGCTGGTTTCTTTTTGAGCTGGGCTATTTCCCCATGGTGCTGCTGGTGCTGGCGGTGCTGGGCGCCGCCTCGGGCGAGCTGGTGGCCACCCACTTTGGCATACCGGCGGCTTACGGCACCATCGGCCTGATGCTGCTGGTGGGCATCCTGGTGTTCTGGGGCTCGGGCGTTATTGAGCGCGTGCTGGCGGGCTGGTCGTTTGTGCTTTATGCCACCTATGGCGTGCTTATCGTGCTTTACCTGGCGCGCTTTGGCGATGCGCTCATGCCCAATTTCTCGGCCGATGCGCTCAACGGCAACTGGCTGCGCGGCAGCCTGCAGTACCTGGGCTACAACGTGGTGTGTGCCACCATCATCCTGTTCTGCGTGCGCCACATGGAAAGCCGCCGCGATGCGCTCACCGCCGGCCTGCTGTGCGGCCCGCTGGCCATGACCCCGGCCTTGCTGATGTTCCTGGGCATGGCGGCCAGCTATCCCCAGATCGTCGCTGCGCCGGTGCCTTCCGATTACATGATCCAGGCGCTCGACATGGGCTGGATGGAAGTCATCTTCTACCTGGTGGTGTTTGGCACCTTTGTCGAAACCGGCACGGCGCTAATCCACGCCATCAACGAGCGCATCAGCCAGGCCTGGTCCGAGCGCGGCCGTACCCTGCCCCGTTGGCTGCGGCCGGTGGTGGCGGCGATTGCGCTGTTCATTGCCATTGTGCTGGCCAGCCGCTTCGGCTTGATTGATCTCATCGCCCGCGGTTACGGCACGCTCACCTGGTATTTCATTGCCATTTTCGTGGTGCCCACCCTCACGCTGGGGGTGTGGCGTATCTTTCGAGCGCGGGCAGATACAACGTAAATCCGGTGGCCCCTTCATCCACCCAATTCTGCATCCAGCTTATCTAACACACGCAACCCTTTCTGTACGGAGCCACGGGCCGCCATCGCTCGAAAGCGCGTCTCGGCGTCAAATTCCGCAATTGCCTGGGTGGAGAGTTCCTCCATCAGCTTGTTGACACTGATCTTGCGACGCTTGGCCAGGGCCTTAAGCCGCAAGTGTTTGTCATCTGGAAGTCGAATTGTCAGGGTCGCCATCTCAGTCGTCTCCTAGCAATTTCTCGGGCGTTAACACTTTGACACCCGGAAAAGTGAGTTCGCTCGCTTCAAAGTCTCGCGTGTTGTTGGTGACGATCATTTGCGCATTCCCACCAATCGCCAACTCAAGCACATGGTTGTCAGCTTCATCCGACAAGTTTGGCCGCCACAGATAGTAAATGGACACCCATTCACTTACTGCGCACAACGCATCTATCAAATCCTGAACTTCGGCCTTCGAAACAGGACAAAGACTCAGAATGTCTTCTCGGCTGGCCACATCCTCGTATTCCAGGAACAGGGAGTTGCTTATTAGCGGTTTGTACTTCCCATTGAGGCATCTGCGCAAGACTTCACGGTTGTGTCCTGCATCACTTATCAGGGCTGCCACAAGTACATTTGTGTCTACAACAATCCGCAAAGACATGAGAGAATGATAGCATATATGCTGTCATTTTATTGATTCATTCATTGTAAGAAATGGCCCATTCAACCAAAGGATTTTCCATGAAACTCACCAAAGCGCTTGTCTTTGTAACCGCCCTGCTGCTTTCTCTCACCGCCCTGGCCGACCGCACCGATGTGCACGCCTCGGCCGAGGATTCCCAGCCACTGCTGCCCGGCATGACGGCGCCGGCGTTTTCGCTGAATGCGGCCGATGGCTCCACGGTTTCTTTTGAGCCCGGCGCGGCGGAACGGCCTGTCATTCTCACCTTCTACCGCGGTGGCTGGTGCCCGTACTGCAACCTGCACCTGTTTGAGCTGCGCGATGTAGAGGCCGAGCTGCAGGCGATGGGTTTTGATGTGTGGTTCGTCAGCATGGACAAACCCGAGGTGCTGGCGCCCAGTCTTTCCGAGGAAGTGACCTACACCCTCTTGAGCGACGCCAGCGGCGAGGTCACCCGCGCCTTTGGCATTGCCTTCCGCGTGCCCGATGAAACGGTCTCACGCTACCAGGAGCACGGCATCGACCTGGAGGAAGTGTCGGGCGAAACCCACCACATCCTGCCGGTGCCCAGCACCTACGTCATCGATACTGATGGCACCATCCACTTCGCTTATTCCAACACCGATTACAAAGTGCGCCTGTCGCCCGCCGTACTGCTAAGCGCCGCGTGGGCCTTGAGCGCGGATGCCGATGAACGGTTGGTGAAGCAGCGGGAAGAAACGCGGAAGTAACTTTCTAGTCAAATTCTTACAACAATTCAGGGTCTATTCGTACACAGGGAGTCTGTGATTTACGATATGGTATCCAAATGGATACACCACTAGGGTGAGTTGTTGAAGGAGGTGAGCGATGGGCAAGAGTAAAGATCTAGAGCTCAAACCTTTCGACGCCAGCGACTACCTGGACGACGAAGAGACCATTGCCGCCTATCTAACTGCCGCGCTGGAAGATCCAGACCCCAATGCCTTCCTCACAGCAGTGCGCGATATCGCGAAGGCAAGGGGAATTGCAACAGTCGCCGATGATGCAGGAGTGGGGCGAGAAAGTCTTTACAAGTCTTTGAAGCCGGGGTCACAGCCCCGCTTCGCTACAGTCCGCAAACTGATAGCCGCGCTTGGGGTAAAACTGGAAATTGTGCCGCTAGAAATTCCCGAGTTTCCCGATGTGGATGAAGGGCTACCCGAGTTGGACGACATCATAATTTAAGCTCTGCGGGAAGGAATCCGGTACAACCAAACCGCCAGCCCCACCCCGCCGGCGGCAAGCACCAGCTGCAACCACAGCGGCTGCACGAAGAAGTAAATAGAGGTGCCGAAGGTAACCGCCATGAACACGATGGCGAAAATCTTGGCGCGGTAGGGAATGCTGCGATGCTCCTGCCACTCGACGATCAACGGGCCCAGGGTCTTGTTGTTCAGCAGCCGGTTGTAAAAGCGCTTCGAGGCGCGCGCAAAGCACGCCGCGGCCAGTATCAGGAATACCGTTCCGGGCATCATCGGCACAAACAGCCCCACCACGCCCAGCGCCACGCACACCGAGCCCAGGGTAACCAGGGTGATACGCACCGTGGATGAGGGGTGTTCGCGTACGTGGTGGGAGTAGTCTTTGGGCTCGCTTGCCATCGTTCGCAGCATAGCAGCTAAGCGCGCGTGTCACGGAACCAGTTTGGCGTTTTCGGGGTCGGATAAGTTTCCCCTTTCGGTCAGGGCGCTCTGCTGTGTTCAACGGTGTCATTTCGCCGGGCTTTGCGGCATACTGGCGAGCTAAATGAGAATAATTCTTAACTGGAACGGCGCGTGAACAATCGAATCCCCCCTCTTTTTGGCAATCTGCTGCTCAGCGCAGCGGTTGCCGTCATGGCGCCCGCCACGGTTTCGGCGCAGCAGTCCACCCCGGTTCAGGTCACCATGCCAGCCGAACAGGGCCTTTCCGAGGAGCTGCTGCTTTCCGGCAGCCTCACCGCCCGCCAGGATGCCAATCTTTCCGCTCGCGCCGCCGGGCTGGTGGCAACGCTCAATGTGGATGTCGGCGACCGGGTAGAAAAAGGCCAGTCCTTGCTGCAGTTGGACGACGCCCTGGCCCGCCACGACCTGGCCCAGCGCCAGGCCGCAGTGCATGCTTCCGAGGTTGCGCGCAACGAAGCCCAGCGCCAGGTGGCCGAGGCTGAAAAGCTGGCCAACCAGAAACTGTTCCCGCAAACCGAACTCGAAATTCGCCGCGCCACGCTGGCCCAGGCCGAAGCGCGTTTCTCGCAAGACCAGGCCGCGCTGGCCCAGGCCCGGGAACTGCTGCAACGCCACACCCTGACCGCACCATTTGATGGCGTTATCGCCGCGCGCTTTACCGATATCGGCGAATACGTTTCCCTGGGCACCCCGGTGTTGCAGCTGGTAGCGCCCACCCCGCTGTTGCTGGATGTGCAGGTGCCGCAGGAGTATTACCCGGCCCTGCCCCGGTTGGAAAAGATCAATGTGCGCTCCGACCTGCAGCCCGAATCTGCCTTCACCGCCCGCCTGATCTCCGCGGTGCCGGTTAGCAATGCCGCGGCGCGTAGCTTCCAGGCACGGCTGGAGGTGGAAGGCGCGGATCAACTGCTGCCGGGCACCTCGGCCAGCGCCACGTTCCTGTTCGAGCGCGGCAATGGCGGGGTCAAGGTGGTGCCGCCCGATGCCCTGCTGCGCCATCCCGATGGCAACTTCAGCCTGTTCACGGTGAACGAGAACACCGCCTTCCGCCACGTGGTGAAGGTGGGCCGCAGCAATGAGCAGGGCGTTGAAATTCTGGAAGGCCTGCCGGCCGACCAGCCGGTGGTCATTCGCGGCAATGAGATGCTGCAGGATGGCGACGCGGTACGCATTCTAGAGACGGCCGACTGATGCTTGAAGCCGGCATCAAAAGGGGCACGATCCTCACTGTAGGCGTCTTGATTGTTTGCGTGCTGGGCGCGGTGGCCGCGTTCCGCATACCGGTGCAGATGATCCCCGACCTCGAGGCGCGCACCATCTCCGTCATCACCGGCTGGCCTGGCGCCACGCCGCAGGATGTGGAGAAAGAGATTCTCATTGAGCAAGAGCGCTACCTGCGCGTTTTGCCCAACCTGACACGGATGGTCTCCGAGGCCAACACCAGCCAGGCGCGGGTTGAGCTGGAGTTCCCCTTCGGAGTGGATATCAACGAGGCGCTGATCCGGGTCAACAATGCGCTCAGCCAGGTGCCGGCTTACCCCGAAAACGTCGACCAACCGCGACTTTACTCCAGTTCGTTTTCCAGCAATTCCTTCATGTTCTTCCAGCTACGTCCGTTGCCGGGCAACCCGCTGGCGCTGGATGTAGACCTGCTGCGCGACTTCGCCGAAGACCATGTGCGCCCGCGGATGGAGCGCGTGCCCGGGGTTTCCGAGGTAGGCGTGTGGGGCGGCGCCGAGCGGCAGATCCAGGTGCTGGTCGACCCGGCCCGGCTGGCCCAGCGCGGCATCAGCCTGGGCGCCGTGCGCACCGCCATCCGGGCGCGCAACAGCGATCGCTCTGCTGGCGACATCGACAGCGGCAAGCGCCGCTACCTGCTGCGCACCGTGGGCCGCTTCGATTCCATCGACCAGCTTGAGAACCTCATCATTGCCCAGCAGGGCGATAACCAGGTGCGCCTGAAAGATGTCGCCACCGTGGTGCTCGATCATTTCGAGATTCGCGGCATGACCTACAGCGATGGCGAGCGCTCGATCAACATGTCGGTGCGCCGCGAGGCGGGCTCGAACGTGATTGCCATCAAGCGCGAGATGCTGGAAGTGGTGGATGCCATCAACCGCGACCTGCTGCAGCACAACGGCCTGGAGCTCAAGCTGTTCACCGACGACGTGCGCTACGTGGAAGACTCCGTGGCCAACGTGTGGACCAACCTCGCCATTGGCGCTTTCCTGGCCACCCTGGTGATGTTCCTGTTCCTGCGCTCGCCGCGCGCCACGCTGGTTGGCGTGATTGGTATTCCCATCTGCACCATTGCCGCTTTTGTCGGCCTGATGGCGTTTGGCCGCACCATCAACGTGATTTCGCTGGCGGGTATCGCCTTTGCCATTGGCATGACGCTGGATAACACCATCGTGGTGCTGGAAACCATTGAACAGTACCGCCGCCGTGGGCTGGAGCGCCTTGAAGGCGCCATTGCCGGCGTGCGCGAGGTGTGGCCGGCGGTGCTGGCCTCCACCCTCACCACGGTGCTGGTGTTTGCGCCCATCCTGTTCATCCAGGAAGAAGCCGGGCAGCTTTATTCGGATATCGCCATTGCCATTTCGGCTGCGATTATTGCCTCGATGCTGGTGGCGGTGATGGTGGTGCCAGCCGCCATTGCGCGGCTGGGCTTTGGCGAGGGTTCGGTGATGCAAGACACCGACCAGGCGCCGGCGCCAAAACCGCTGATGAGCATGGTGCGCGGCATTATCGCCAGCCCGGTACGGCGCTGGTCCACCATGGCGCTGGTGATGGTGCTGACCCTGGGCCTGGCCTGGGTATTCATGCCGCCGGCCGAGTACCTGCCCGAGGGTGAAGAGCCCAAGGCGTTTTCCAGCATGATTGCGCCGCCGGGCTACAACCTGTCGGAAATGGAAATCATTGGTGAGGAGTTGCGCGAGTGGTTCAATGCGCAGCTTGATACCGACCCCGAGGCCTTCGACCGCGGCGAAACCGACCTGCCAACCCTCAGCTACTACATGCTGCGAGTTAACGTGGGCAGCATCTGGGTAATGAGCGAGCCGGTTCGCCACCAGGACATCCAGGCGATGATGGACGGCATCGTGGCCAAGTACCGCGAATATCCGGGCATGCGCGCCTACTCCAACCGCGGCTCGATTATCGCCAGCAACAGGGGCGGTTCGCGCTCGGTGGCGCTGGATGTCTCCGGCCCCGATTTGGCCGAGCTGTACAGCACTGCCGAGGCGGTGTACCGGGCTGCCGAAGCGACTTTCGATAACCCGCAAATCAGGTCCGACCCTTCGGCGCTTTCGCTCGACCAGCCGCTGATTGAAATTCGCCCGCGCTGGCAACGCCTGGCCGAGGTGGATTTCAGCGCCGCCGATTTTGGCTTTGCGGTTTCGGCGTTGAGTGATGGCGCTTTCGTCGATGAATTCTTCATGGAAGATGACAAAGTAGACATCTTCATGTTCAGCACCGCGGGCGTAGAGCAGAGCCTTTCCAGCCTGGCCCAGTCACCGGTGCTCACCCCCTCTGGCGCGGTGCTGCCGCTGAGCGCCCTGGCCGACCTGGCCGAGGTGGCGGATAGCGATTCGCTGCGCCGCGTGGATGGCCGACGCACGGTGTCGCTATACATCACCCCGCCGAAATCGGTGGCGCTGGAAACCGCGGTGGAAATCGTCACCGGTGACATGATGCCGCAACTGCGCCGCGCCGGGGCCATTCCGCAGAATGTGAGCATCGACATTACCGGTGCTTCCGACCAACTGGACGCCACCCGCGCCTCGCTTTCCAGCAACTTCCTGGTGGCCGTGGTGCTGATCTACCTGCTGCTGGTGGCCATCTTTGGCCACTGGGGTTACCCGCTGCTCATTCTCACCGCCGTGCCGATGGGCCTGGCGGCCGCGCTGGTGGGCCTGGTGGCCATCAACGCGCTGGGCAGCTTTACCGGCTTCAACCAGCCGTTCGACATGATCACCATGCTCGGCTTCCTGATCCTGCTGGGTACGGTCGTGAACAACCCGATCCTGATCGTCGACAAAAGCCGCCGCAACATGGCGCAAGGCGACATGACCGTGGTCGAGGCGGTGACCCGCGCGGTGCGCTCACGCATGCGCCCCATCCTGATGTCCACCGCCACCACCATCTTCGGCCTGGCCCCGCTGGTGCTGCTGCCCGGTGAGGGCACCGAGCTCTACCGCGGCGTCGGCATCATCGTGCTCTGCGGCCTGCTCTTCTCCACCCTCATCAGCCTAACCTTCCTCCCCGCCCTCCTCGTCACGGTGTTTGGGGGGTCGGACCAACGTAGGTGGCTGAATACACAGGCTAAAACGGCGGTTTAGCGGGCAAATAACTGCTTAGAGCACGCTTTTTGCTATCAAAATGGAGTGTTTAAGAATCCATCACCCCTGGGCGTTGAACGCCGCAACAAAACGCTCCGAGCCCACGGCTGATTCTTCAGTCCACCGGGGGTCGCGAGCGAGCCTCGTTTCCACCAGGGCGTCTTCCACCCAAGCACTGTGCAGCGCAGCCAGCGCTGCCTGGCTCATCGAACCGGTCAACTCGCACAAAGCAGCGTAGTCAATCAACTGGTATCGCAGTGGCGGATGCTGGATTTCGCGGTAGCCACTTATTTTCCAGTCGCGCGGGTGCTGCACCGCTCCAGCCCGAACCATGTTGAGATCGATGTAGACCAGGCACTGGACCATGTGTCGATCAGTCTCCACCGCCGTCGCGAAATACCGATCTTCCCAAAACGCGCCTTTCCTGGATTTGCGAGTATTGAACTCCTGTGCCGTGCGGCCAGCAACCAACTGCAGGCTGCGCGCGATTGCGTCGCCACCCGTGTCCCGCACCAACAGGTGGACGTGGTTGGATGTGGCGATGAAGTTAAGCACAGAGAGGCTGTAACGCTTCTTTGCTTCGAACAGCCAATGCCTCCAGCGAATGCGGTCGCGCTCGAACCTGAGCAGGAACGCTCGATTGTGGCAGCGGTGGGTGATGTGCCATACCAGTCCGCGTTGGAAGTTTCGCCAGGCCCTGGGCATAGGTGACAAATGCCTTAAAACCCTGATTTTGCCCCCAAAAACCAGCGTTTAAGGCATGAAATCACCCCTAATCGCTGTAAGAATTATGACAAATCAACAACTTGCGGTGGTCCGACCCCACCACTGGTTTTAGGGGGCTCGGCGGACGCGGGAGGCGTGCTCGAAGGCGTAGGCGATTTGGATGAGTTGCTCGTCGGAGAAGTTGGCGCCGAAGAAGGAGATGCCGACTGGCAGGCCGTCGACGAATCCGGCTGGCACGGTGATGTTGGGGTAGCCGGCGACGGCGGCGTAGGAGCTGCTGGAAAGCACGAAGGCATCGCCTTCCTCGTGGTTGGTTAGCCACGCGGGGCTGTTGGTGGGCGCGATGATGGCGTCCAGGTTGTGTTCTTCCAGAACGGCGTTGATGCCGTCTTGCACAATTTTTTTGCTGGCTTCCAGCGCTTCCAGGTAGGCAGCCTCGCTGAGTTGCCCCTTGGCCTGCGCCTTTACGAACAGGTCCTGGCCGAAGAAGGGCATCACGCGTTTCTCGTTCGCCAGGTTGAAGGCAATCAGGTCGCCCAGCGACTGCACCGGCGCGCCGGAGGCTTGCAGGTAGGCGTTCAGGTCGGCCTTGAACTCGTAAAGCAGCACTTCCAGTTCGGCATCCTGGGCGCCCTCGACATCAATTTCGATGTTGTCGATAACGGTAGCGCCGCGTGATTTCATCAGCTGAATCGATCGCTCGAAGATATCTTCCACTTCCGCCACTTCACCCGCGCCCCAGTAGTTGCGCAGCACACCGATACGCTTGCCGGAAAGCGCCGCGGGGGTGAGCTGGAAAGGTAGTTCCGGGTTTAGTGCGGGTGCATCGCGGGTGATGGGGTCGTTGTCGTCGTCACCGGCCATGGCCACCAGCAGCAGGGCTGCATCGCGCACATTGCGCGCCATTGGCCCGGCAGTGTCCTGGCTGTGGGCAATCGGGATGATGCCGTCACGGCTGACCAGGCCCAGGCTGGGCTTGATGCCCACCACGCCATTCTGGCCCGAGGGGCAAACCACCGAACCGTCGGTTTCTGTACCCACCGCCAGGGCGGTGAAGTTGGCGGCCACGGCCACGGCCGAGCCACTGGAAGAGCCGCAAGGGTTATGCTCGGGCGCATACGGGTTGCGGGTTTGTCCGCCCAGGCTGCTCCAGCCGCTGGATGATTCGCGCGAACGGAAGTTGGCCCATTCACTCAGGTTGGCCTTGGCCAGGATGACCGCGCCGGCTTCGCGTAGCTTGGCAACCAGCGTGGCGTCATCGGGCGCGTGATGCTTGGCCAAAGCCAGCGAACCCGCGCTGGTGGCCATCTTGTCGCCGGTATCGATATTGGCTTTCAGCACCACCGGGATACCGTGCAATGGGCCGCGTGGGCCGTTGGTGGCGCGTTCGGCATCCAGTGCGCGGGCGGTGGAAATGGCATCGGGGTTCACCTCGATGATGGCGCGCAATTCGGGGCCTTCGGTGTTTAGATCCTCGATGCGTCGCAGGTACCAGCGCACCAGGGTCTCGGAGGTGACGAAGCCGGTTTCCATGTCGGCTTGCAGCTCGGCAACGGTGGCCTCGTTGAAATCCAGGTCTTCAAGCGAGGGCGCTTCAGGCAGCGTGGTGGTTTGGCAAGCGGCGAGCAGCAGCGCCGAAAGGCAGACAAGTGCCGCGGATGCCGCTTTGGAGATTAGCGGGTGGGTCCCGGATAAGCCTACTCGGCTTTCCGGGATGACGAAGTCGCTGTTGCGCGTTCCGGATAAAGCTACTCGCTTTTCCGGGATGACGCAGGAGCGGAGTTTCATAGTGGGCACAGGGTTCTTTTTCGAATTCTGGTTCATAACGCGTTCAAGTATAAAATGTCGATGGGCTGGAAAGGGGACCTCAACAATGCACAAAAAATTGCGCGGAGAGATGGCATGGCAGAAAACCTACCGCAGCCCGATGCTGAAACCCTGAAGTACAGCGTCAACGAACAGCCCCCCGGTGGCCTCTCGTGGCTGCTGGCCGCGCAGACCGTCGCGCTCATTATTGCCGGCATCGTTTTAACCCCCGCCATCGTGCT
This sequence comes from Gammaproteobacteria bacterium, assembly GCA_030428105.1. Lineage (GTDB taxonomy): Bacteria > Pseudomonadota > Gammaproteobacteria > Xanthomonadales > SZUA-36 > JAUIBE01. The sequence continues at coordinate 8,281 of JAUIBE010000022.1, read as the reverse complement.
GCGTGGCGCCAACATGCCGCAGAGCATGGAGGCCAGCGTTATCTTTTTTGCGGTGCTGATCTGCGGCGTCACCACCATCATCCAGGCGCGCCGGGTGTGGCGTTTTGGCGCTGGTTACATCCTGCTGATGGGTACTTCGGGCGCGTTTATCGCCGTGGGCATCACCGCGCTGGAGATGGGCGGCATGCCGCTACTGATGACCCTGATCGTGGTCTCGGCGCTGATCCAGTTTTTGCTTTCGCACCGCCTGGTGCTGCTGCGCAAGGTGATCACCCCGCTGGTGGGCGGCACCACCATCATGCTGCTGGCGGTCACCGTGATGCCGATTGCCTTCAACCATTTCCCGCCGGTCGAGGCCGGCCAGGCCGCCTTCGAGGCACCGCTGGTAGCCGGGGTGAGCCTGCTCACTATCTTGCTGCTGTCGTTTTTCGGCACCAGCCAGCTGCGCCTTTGGGCACCGGTAATCGGCATTGTCGCCGGCGCGGTGCTGGCCTGGGCCTTTGGCGATTTCGATACCTCGCGCATCAGCGAAGCCGCCTGGGTTGGCTTGCCCGAGCTGAGCTGGCACGGCTTTGATTTAACCTTCGGGCAAAATTTCTGGGTGCTGTTGCCTGCCTTCATCATCGTCACCCTGGTGGGCGCCATCGAGACATTCGGCGACGCGATTGCCATTCAACACATGTCGCACCGCAAACAGCACCCGGTGGATTTCCGCACCGTGCAGGGCGCACTCAACGCCGATGGCCTGGGCAACCTGCTTTCCGGCCTGCTGGGCACCATGCCCAACACCACCTACTCCACCAGCATCTCGGTGGTGGATCTCACCGGCGTGGCCTCGCGCCGGGTCGGCCTGCTGTGCGGCGTGCTGCTGCTGGCGCTGGCGTTCTTCCCCAAGATTTCCGCAGTGATTCTTTCCATCCCCGAGCCGGTGGTGGGCGCTTACCTGATCGTGCTGATCCTGCTGCTGTTCATGCACGGCGTGCGCATGGTGGCGCGCGATGGGCTCACCTACGAAAAGGGTTTTATCGTTGGCATGGGCTTCTGGCTGGGGGTTGGTTTCCAGCAAAAAGCCCTGTTCAACGATGTCATTCCCGACTGGCTGGCGCCCATCCTGGGCAACGGCATGACCTCGGGCACGCTGATTACCGTGTTGCTGGTGGCCCTGCTGGGCTTGCGGCGCAAGGGCAAGGTTTCGATGGATACCCTGCTTTCGATGGATGCGGTGCGCGAGGCCGGCGAGTTGGCCCAGAAATTTGCCGAGCGCAAGCTGAAGATAAGCGAGCGCGGCGCCCAGCGCCTCAGGTTGGTGGCCGAGGAAACGGTGTTGGCGTTGATAGAAATGCGCGGTGCGGCCACCGACCAGGGCCAGAAGCTTCACATTGAGCTACAGGCGGAAGGCAAAGAGGTGGAGCTCAGCGTGGGCGTTGCCCCGCTCGACCACGACATCCACGACCTGATCGATGCCTCGCAGGAAGGCTCAAAACCGCTGGCAATGAGCGACCTGCCCTTCCGCGTCATCGGCGGGCTGGTCGACACGCTAGAGCACTACCGCTACTTCGGCCTCGACTTCATCACCCTGACGATCGACCCGCTCAGGAAAACGCCACGTCCAGGGTAATCGGCGCCTTGAACAGTTTCGAAACCGGGCAACCGGCCTTGGCCATGTTGGCCAGTTCTTCGAACTGTTCGGCATCTGCGCCAGGCACAGAACCCTTCAGCGTCAAGTGAATGCCGGTAATTTCAATGCCCTCACCCACCTTTTCCAGGGTGACGGCGGCGGTGGTCTCCAGGCGGTCGGCGGTAAAGCCGTTGTCACCCAGGATCTTGCTCAGCGCCATGGTGAAACAACCGGCGTGCGCCGCGGCAATCAGCTCTTCCGGGTTGGTGCCCGGCTCATCGCCAAAGCGCGTGCCAAAACCGTAACGCTGGTCTTCCAACACGCCGCTCTGGGTGGAAACGGCGCCTTTTCCTTCCTTGATGGTGCCCTGCCAAACGGCCGAGCCCTTGCGTGAAATTTTCATGGTGATCCGCCCTGTCAGGTGGGGTTTACGATTCGCGCTACATCATATGCCTACCCTCGTGGCAGGAAAAGTGGCGCCCGGGCCACGCCATCGCCATTCCCCTGAGGGCCAACCACCCAAAAAACGCAAACTCATGTCGTCATGCCGCATCGGGCTTGACCATGACTACCCACACACCCGAAACGGCCTGTCGCATTGATATACTCGCCCGACCGTTTTACCAGGGAACGAATCAATGAAAGTTTCAAGCTTGGCTTTTTCAATGGTTTTGGCCGCCACGCTGGCCGCGTGTAATTCGCAGGATTCCGCGCAGAGCGGCGAGAGCGAGGTTGCCGCCGCGCCGCAAACCGAGGCGGCCCAGAACGAGGCGACCAGCGCCGAACCCACCGAGGTGACCATGGATGCTCCCGCGCTGATCGATCGTGAAATACTGTTTGGCAACCCCACCCGTTTCCAGGGCCGCCTGAGCCCCGATGGCAGCAAGATGAGCTTCCGCGCGCCAGTCGATGGCGTGATGAACATCTGGGTGGGTGATCGCGGCAATTTCGACAGCGTGCGCCCCATCACCAACGACACCGGCCGCGGCATTCCGCAGCACTTCTGGGCGCTGGACAGCAAGCACGTGCTCTACATCCGCGATGAAGGCGGCGATGAAAACTGGCACCTGTTCAGCGTTGACCTGGACACCAATGACATCATCGACCTGTCGCCCTACCCCGGCGTGCAGGCGCAGATGATTGCGCAGAGCGCAGACCACCCCGGCGTGGCCATCATTGGCATGAACGACCGCGACCCGGCCTGGCACGACCTGTACCGGGTTGACCTGGCCACCGCCGAGCGTGAACTGCTGGTGGAGAACACCGGCTACGCCTCGATCCTGGTAGACAACGACCTGAAGGTGCGCCTGGTTACAGAAGCCACCCAGGCCGGCGGCTTCACCGTCTCCAACTGGAACGATGGCGAGCCCGAGCTGCTTTACGAGGTGCCGCCGGAAGACGCGCTAACCACCGGCATCGTCGGTTTTGATGAAACCAACGAAGGCGTCTACATGCTGGACAGCCGCGGCCGCGATACCGCCGCGCTGGTGCACTTGAACCTGGCCGACCTGAGCACCGAAGTGATCGCCGCTTCCGACCAGGTGGATATCACCAGCGTGATTACCCACCCGCAGTCGCACCAGCCCATCGCTTACGCCGAGGACCTGATCCGGCCGGTGTACCACGCCATCAGCGTGGACATGGTGGACACCATCAACCAGTTAAACAGCCTGCTGACCGGCGGTTCGAATATCGTTTCCGTGTCGCTGGATAACCGCTACTGGACGGTTTACACCGACGAGAGCGACGCCTCGCCCATCTACAAGTACTTCGATACCACCACCGGCGAGCTTGAAGACCTGTTCGTCACCAACCCGGCGTTGTCCGATTATGCCCTGTCGAAGATGCACGGCGAGGTCATTCCCTCGCGCGATGGCTTCGACCTGGTCAGCTACCTGACCCTGCCGGTTGAGTCCGACCCCGATGGTGACGGACGCCCGGCTGAGCCGGTTCCGATGGTCATGCTGGTGCACGGCGGCCCCTGGGGACGCGACACCTTTGGCTACTCTGGCATGGTGCAGTGGCTGGCCAACCGCGGCTACGCCGTGCTGCAGGTGAATTTCCGCGCCTCCACCGGCTTCGGCAAGTCGTTCATCAACGCCGGCAACGAGGAATGGGCGGGCGCGATGCACAACGACCTGCTGGATGCCAAGAACTGGGCCGTTGAGAACGGCATTACCCAGGCCGACAAGGTGGCCATCATGGGCGGCAGCTACGGTGGTTACGCCACCCTGGTGGGCCTGACCTTTACCCCTGATGAATTTTCTTGCGGCGTGGACATTGTTGGCCCATCCAACCTGCAGACCCTGCTGGATTCGGTTCCGCCTTACTGGGAAAGCTTCCGCCGCGTGTTGGCACGCGCCGTGGGCGACCCGGAAACCGAGGGCGGACAGTCGCTGCTGAAAGAGCGCTCACCCCTGACCGAGGTGGACGCCATCACCAAGCCGCTGCTGATTGGCCAGGGCGCCAATGACCCGCGGGTGAAGCAGGCGGAATCCGACCAGATCGTCGACGCCATGAAGGCCAAGGAAATCCCGGTGACCTACGTGCTGTTCCCCGACGAAGGCCACGGCTTCCAGAAGCCTGAAAACAACCTGTCCTTCTTCGCCGTGGCGGAAGCCTTCCTGGCCGAGTGCCAGGGCGGACGCTACCAGGAGATTGGCGACGATTTCGAAAACTCCAGCATCCAGGTGCTGCACGGCCAGGAGTTCGTTCCCGGCCTCGAAGCCGCCTTGCAGGGTGACGCCGCAGGTAAGTGATGACAGCGCCGGCTCCGGCGGATAAACTCCGCCGGAGCCCGGCCAGCCATACCGTATTTTCTTGATGAACCGACCTGAATTTCTTCCCCACCTGCTCACATCAGCGCTGCTGTGCATGGCAGCGCAGAGTGCTTTCGCCCAGGAATCCGCCCCCTCTCCGCAGGGCGACCCGGACGCGCCTTTTGAAGCCGCCGAGGAATCAGACCCCGTTGCTCCCGCCGATGAATCAGGCGCGATGAAACCCTTTAACGTGGGCAAGCGCACCGAGTTTGCCTGCGCCGAGGTGGCGATGGATCGCAATAGCGGCACCGCCCGCCACGAAATCACCCTGGGCAAAAAGCGGGTGGAACGCTGCCTGTTGGAAAAAGTCGGCACCCGCCTGCACGAGTGCAAGAAATTCAAGTACAAGCGCGCCGCGGTAGACCTGCAGGGCGTGGTCTGGATGTACTCCCAGGAAGGGCCGGTGAAATTCTGGCTCGACAAGAACGCCCAGCTGGCCACCGAGGACATTTCCACGGTGGAGGGTAAAGGAACCCTCACCTTCACGTTCCCTGACAACGACAGGTACAAGTATCTCTGTCGCGCTTATCGCTAACACCAACCAGACAAGCCACCGTTGAATTGCCACCCTGAAGGTGCGCAAGTAATCAACAAGACCCGATCTTCAGCCTGACCCGCGCGGTTGTTAAGCACAAAAATAGCCCGTTTCGCGAACCGTAGCAGCTACGGGTTTCCCACATGCAAACGCTGGTTTTTCCGAGTCGTTTCTTTCGACGCATTCGCTAAAATTGGCCACATCAGCCACAAATCACTAGGACCTGCATGGAGGGTTTGCAATGATGAGATTTTCCAATATTCTGTTGGTTCTCGACACCGATTTCTGCCGCACGCCTGCCTTGGATCGTGCAGTTGCTCTAGTTCGAAACGAACGTGCTGCGCTAACCCTGTGCTCTGTGGTCGATTCAATACCAGCGAACGATCTTCGAACGATCACTGCGATAACCCCAGCGGAGATGCTCGATTCAGCTGTGACGGCAACTCGCAATCGGCTAACGACACTCGCCGATGAAATGAGCGCCATTGGTATTCCAACCAAACTGCAGGTTCTGGTTGGCAAAGCACATACCGAAATCGCCCGATTGGTCCACAGTAGCAATTACGACCTCGTAATCAAGCCGGTTGCCGAGCACGGCACTACTCGGGCACGTGTTGAACGTAGAGAAAATACGAATCTGATGCGGCACTGTCCATGCCCAGTATGGTTGGTTAGCGCAGAAAATCCTGGTAGTGAAGGCGCAATCATTGCGGCGATCGATATGCCGGATGAGGCTGACACGAATTCGGAACTCAACGAAAACATCCTGCGTGTGGCGCGATCGATTGCTCTGGCGGAGTTTAGGCCACTACATGTTGTGCATGCCTGGAGACTGTTCGGTGAAGGCCATCTGCGCGCACGGGGAGATGCCCGCGCCAACCTGGCAGTCGACCAGATGGTTAAGCGTGAAGCTGCTAAACGTGCAATCTGGCTGCGGGAAACCGTAAGTTTTGCACGATCCGAATCTGAACGCCTGGCAATCGAATTTGTCGCTCCAAAACTTCACGTTGTGAAGGGGCTTGTCCGACAGGTCATTCCCGAACTCGCGGAGAAACTCAATGCCGGGTTGATTGTAATGGGAACCGCCGGTCGTTCAGGGCTTTCAGGACTCGTGCGCGCGAATACGTCGGAGACGATTCTGGCCCGATCGAATTGTTCATTCCTAATCGTCAAGCAGCCGGATGCGACGCCTGAAGCGGAGACAACGCGCTATCGCGAGGAGGAGGTACACCGGTCGACCCGAACTGCCCGGAAGGTCCTTTTTCCGACCATAGAGACCACATGGTAATGAGGGTGTTGGAGTGTGTATGCGCGTGGCCGATTGCCCGGCGATCGGCAAAATCAGCTTCGCAAACTATTTCAGCGCCCTGGAGTGGCACAGTCGGTGAACATGAAACACGTCAATTAACACCGTGATCGAGTAAGCTACGGGTACTAGAAGCTGAGTTAAAGTTGAGGGAAAAGGTCGTGCGCCATTGCTTCAGACAAGAGAGTGACGGTGCCACAGCAAGCCCGGAAAGACCGATTCATTCGGTTTATGTTGGTTCGTTTTAACCGTGCGTCCAGTTAGTCGCACGTGATGAAGCGCACGTTAACGAAGGTTGCCGCTCTGCTGGTCGGTGTGGCAATTCTCTTAACGGGACAGGGCTTGCAAGGCACGCTTATTCCGACACGAGCGGCGCTGGAAAGCTTTTCAACCGTCACGATCGGCATCATTGGCGCATCTTATTTCCTCGGTTTTACAATAGGGTGCCTGCGCAGCGGCGAGCTTTTGCGCGCCGTCGGGCATGTGCGAGTTTTTGCGGCCATGACCGCTGCGGCATCGGCTACCCCTTTGGTGCTTGGTCTGTGGGCCGAACCTTGGTTGTGGGCAGCCTTGCGTTTTCTAACGGGTTTTTGTTTCGCGGTGATCTACGTTGCCATCGAGAGTTGGCTGAATGGATGCACCACCAACGAGACTCGGGGCGGTGTGTTCTCGGTCTACGTTTTCATCACGCTTACGGTCATGGCGCTAGGACAGCTGATGATGCTCATGTACGATCCGCGTGAACTAGAGCTGTTCGTTATCGCTTCGATTCTCGTTTCGTCCGCACTAATCCCAGTTGTCTTATCCAGATCTGAAACACCAGAAAAGCCGAATGCCGTGCACATGGACTTGCGGCGATTGTTTAAGATCGCGCCGTCAGGAGCAACGAGCTGTTTTGCCGCCGGCCTGACCAATGGCTCTTTCTGGGCGGTGTCGGCTGTATTCGCTTCACAGGTCACGGTGACACTGATTCAGCCGCGTGCTATATGACCTGTGGTGTTATTGGAGGTGCGATTTTTCAGTGGCCACTCGGGCTTCTTTCAGATCGACTGGATCGACGCAGAGTCCTGGCCGGAATTGCGTTAGGCGCCTGTGTTATCGGTGCGGCAATCGGATTGACAGCGGCAACGATGCCCAAAATCGCCTTGATGCTACTCGGTGGTCTATGGGGCGGCATGGCATTCCCCTTGTATTCGGTCGCAGTGGCGCTTACCAACGATCATGCCAGAACTGACGAATATGTGCAGGTATCAAGCGGCCTGTTGCTACTTTATGGTTTCGGCGCCGTTGCTGGACCTTTACTGGCAGCCATGATGATGGGCGCAATCGGGTCGAAGGGGCTCTACGTATTTAGCGCAGCAGTTCACCTGTGCCTGTTTACCTATGTTGGATTGCGTGCAAGAAAGCGTTTGCCCGAACTAATCCAACATCGAAGCGGCTTCGGCGATGCATTGACAGGTGTACAAACGGCTTCGGCTGTATACGGACCCGACGATGAAACCGGAGACATCCCCAAACCGAGTTAGAGGCCGACACGGCTGCTGCTAGTCCACCACCTTTCATATTGCTTCGTCGCGAGTTTCATCGAAAAACAGGTGGGGCTCCATGTTCAAACTCTAAAGTCTGCTCCCTGGACATCATCCAGCCCCGCCCCTGCCATGATCGCCAGGGCAGCCATCAACGTGAATATTGCCAGTACAACGCCAATACCTAGCCACTGCGCGACAACGCCGAAGACACCTCCTGCGAGCAAGGTCAGGCCAACCACCGAATTGCTAAGCGCAGTGTATGTTGCACGGTTGTCGCGATCCGCCATGTCCACGACGTGGACTGAACGTGCGAGCCGCACGCCCTGGTGCGCGATCATGAGGACGAACCGTAAGCTTCCCCGCAAGCGTTACAGTCCTAAACTAGAGTTTTCCAGCTTCAAGTTCCTCACGTACATGGCCGGAGGGATTCTTCCCAGCGCATCGTGAGGGCGGTATTCGTTGTAGGTTTTCATC
>JAUIBE010000064.1 GCA_030428105.1 Gammaproteobacteria bacterium | reverse complement strand
GCGGCGCTGCTGGCCACGATGGTGACTGCGTGGGGGTTGCCCATGGACACCAGGCCCACGCGCAACGCCTGGCCGTTGATTTCCAGCAGCCATTCATCATCGCTGCGGGTCGCCAGTTCTTCATCCACCGGGATATCGGTGGGCTCGAAAGCCGGCACGCCCATGGCGCATTCGAACTCGCCATCGTCGCACGGCAAAACACTGACGATACCGGCAGGGCCTTGCAGGCGTACGGCCTGGCCATCGGAAACCGGCTCGCCGCGGGTAACCAGGTACAGGGCAATGCAGCGCACGCCATTGCCGCACTGGCCGGCGAGGCTGCCGTCGGCGTTGTAGATTTCGTAGCGGGCGGCGCAGCCAGGCTTGTCGCTGGGCTTTAGAACCAGCACCTGGTCGCAACCGACGCCTTTCTTGCGATCGGCCAGCAAGCGTGCCAGCGCCGGGTTCATGTCCTCGTTGGACTGACGGAAGTCGAGCAGGACAAAATCGTTGCCTGCGCCGTGCATCTTGTGAAACTGGGTGGGCACTGATATCGCCGGGTTGATCGGTGGCCTAGGCGCCGAGCTCATCTTCGGCTTCAAGTTCGTCGATGCCATCTTCCTCACCCTGAACTTCCTCGATGGGGTCTTCCTCGCCCACCGCTCTCAAAGGGTCGTCGGACGGAATTTCACCCAGCTGTGGCTGTGGCGCGCTGTTGGCCGGCGGGCCGTCTTCGGGCAGGTAAAGCGGGCCGCGGAAGCCGCAGGCGCCAAGCATCAGCAGCGCGGCAAGCAGCGCCACCGGGCGCAGGCGGGAAAGCAAATTTTCAGGTGCAAACATGTTTGGCAATCAGGGCGGGTTGAAGCGAAGCAGGCTGCTACACTATACGCCATGAATTACAGCGAATCAGCAACGGTCGAGGCGGAATCGTCGGCGGCCAACCACGACGCCACCAGCAGCCTCGAAACTGTCGAAGTGCTGACCGGGCCCAACCCCACTGCCTCGGTGGTCTGGCTGCATGGCCTGGGCGCCGATGGCCACGATTTTGAGCCCATCGTGCCTCAGATCAGCTGGCCGGATGCACCCGATATCCGTTATGTGTTTCCCCACGCGCCAGTGCGCCCGGTGACCATCAACGGCGGAATGCCGATGCGCGCCTGGTACGACATTCTCAGCCTGGAATCGCCGCGCGGACACGATGCCGAGGGCATCATCGAGAGCGTCAACCAGGCAGCAAACCTGCTGCATCGCGAAATCGCCCGCGGAATACCTTCCAGGCGGATCATCCTGGCCGGCTTTTCCCAGGGTGGCGCGATTGCGCTGCAACTGGCGTTGCGATTTCCGCAGCCCCTGGCTGGAGTCGTTGCGCTTTCCACTTACCTCCTGTTTGGCGACCGGCTGCAGCAACAGCAACACGCCAGCAATGCCCGTCTGCCTGCCTTCGTTGGTCACGGAAGCATGGACCCGGTAGTGCCCATTTCGATGGGTGAACAGGCGGCCGAGAAGCTGGAAGCGCTGGAGCACCCGGTGGCCTGGCACAGTTACCCGATGGCCCACGCGGTCTGCCCGGAAGAGATCAATGACCTGGCGGCCTGGATGCAAGGCCGGCTGGAGTAAAACTTGGCCGAGCCCCTGGAGCGAAGCGCCGGCCGCGACAACGCGCTCCCCGCGGGAGTCTACCCACCCTCGTTTTGCACCTGGAAGCACTTGTTGGCGGTGGCCGCCATCACCCAGCTTTCGGTGTTGCTGATCGCAATCGGCCGCGGCCAGGTGTTTGACTGGAGTTTCCTGTTCTCCACCTCGGTGTTCGCCCAGTGGATGGCGCTGTTTTGCGCCAGTGGCGTTTGTTTCCTCACCAGTTGGACACACCGCCTGGGTCCGCGCGGCGCCTGGGTGGGAAACGCGGTGGTGATCCTGCTGCTGGCGGGGGTATTCGCCCATGCTGCCTGGCTGCTGTCCGGTGATCTCGGCCTGGCGGTTTCTGATTCGGCCGCGATTTTTGTGTTCAATACCTTGTTGGCGGTTGGGCTGGTGACGGTGGTCTTCTCGCGCTACCTGCTGATTCGCATGCGCTGGAAAGCGCAGTTGATCGCCGAGTCTGAGGCGCGGGTGCAGGCCCTGCAGGCGCGCATCCGTCCGCACTTCCTGTTCAACAGCCTCAACACCATTGCCAGCCTGATCCCGGTGGATCCGGCTGGCGCCGAGGCGGCGACGGAAGACCTGGCGGATATCTTTCGCGGCAGCATGCGCCGCGCCGACCGGCTGATTAGCCTGGAAGAGGAACTGCGCCTGGCGCGCCAGTACCTCGACATGGAGCGGCGGCGCCTGGGCGACCGCCTGGCAGTGGTGTGGCGCGCGGAAGAACTGCCGCCAGGGGCATCGGTTTTGCCGTTGATGTTGCAGCCTTTGCTGGAAAATGCGGTTGGCCACGGCGTGCAGCCGCGACCCGCCGGTGGCGAGATCACGGTGTACGGTCGCGCCGAAGGCGATAATATCGTGATCACCATTGGCAACCCCCTGGCGCCGAAGGGGGCGGACAAGCCCGGTCACGGCCTGGCCTTGCAGAATATTCGCGAGCGACTGAAACTGGCGTTCGGTGGCCGGGCCAGCCTGATCACCAACCAGGATTCAGAGCGGTTTTACGCGGTTTTGAGTTTTCCTTATGTTGAACGTACTGATCATTGATGATGAAAAGCCGGCGCGCGACCGCCTGCGCCGGATGCTGGGCGGAATGCCCGATTGCGCGGTTTGCGGCGAGGCCAGCAATGGCCAGGAAGCGCTGAAGGCCATCGTCAAGCTGCGCCCCGACCTGTTGTTGCTGGATATTTCCATGCCCGGCCTCGACGGCATGGCGCTGGCTGAACAACTGCGCCAGCGGCCGGATTTTGAAGACAACCACATGCCCGCGATCGTTTTCTGCACAGCCTACCAGGACCAGGCGCTGAAAGCCTTTGAGAACGAGGCGGTGGATTACCTGGTGAAACCGGTACGCGCCGAGCGCCTCGGCCAGGCGCTGGACAAGGCGCGTCGCTTCCTGCACGGCGCCATTCCGGAAGACGATACCGAGTTTCTGCGCTCCACGGTCGGCGGCAAGGTTACCCTGACGCCGGTGCGGCGCGTGGTCTGCCTGCTGGCCGAGGACAAGTACACCACGGTGGTGCACGAGAATGGCCGCACCGTGATCGATGACTCGCTGACCGAGCTGGAACGCCGCTTCGCGGCCTATTTCCTGCGCATCCATCGCAACGCGCTGATTTCCCGGCGTCACATTCGCGGCCTGGAGCGTACCCCTGAAGGGCAGGCCCTGGCCATCCTGTCCGGCACCGACCGCAAACCGGAAGTGAGCCGCCGCAACCTGCCGGCACTCAGAAAACTGTTGAGTGGTTTTTGACCGATTTCGGAATTTGAACGCATGAGTGGAAGAGTGCGGATCGCGACGCGCAAGAGCGCGCTCGCCCTCTGGCAAGCGCGCCATGTTGCCGCCTTGCTGGAAGCGCAGCATCCGGGGCTGAAAGTTGAGCTGTTGCCGATGAGCACGCGGGGCGACCGCTTGCTTGGAACGCCGTTATCGAAAATCGGCGGCAAGGGCCTGTTCCTCAAGGAGCTCGAGCACGCGCTGATCGCGGGCGAGGCGGATATTGCGGTCCATTCCATGAAAGACGTGCCGGTGGAGGTCACCCCGGAGCTGAGCATTGCCGCAGTGCTTGAGCGTGCCAACGCCAGCGACGCCTGGGTGTCTTCCGAAGGCGCAACACCCGATGACCTGGCGCCGGGAGCGGTTGTGGGCACCAGCAGTTTGCGCAGGCGCTGCCAGTTGCTGGCGCTGCGCCCAGACCTGCAAGTGGAAAACCTTCGCGGCAATGTGAATACCCGGCTGGAGAAACTGGATAGCGGCGAGTACCAGGCGATTATTCTTGCCACCGCCGGGCTGCAGCGGCTGGGTCTCGAACAGCGCATCAGCTGCCAGTTGCCACCGCCGCGGTGGGTGCCTTCGCCCAACCAGGGGATCATCGGGGTGCAATGCCGCCAGGAAGATCAAGAAACCATTGAATTACTGGCGCCGCTGGAGCACCAGCCGACCCGCCAGGTCAGCGATGCAGAGCGCAGCCTTTCCCGCAGGCTTGGGGGAAGCTGCCGGTTGCCGCTGGGCGCGTGGGCGGAAATCTCCAGCGCCGGGACCCTGTCCCTGCACGCCCTGGTGGGAAGCTCCGATGGCCACACCGTGATTCGCGCCGAGGCCACATCGGCGGCTTCAGACCCCGAGGTTGCCGCGCAGTCCGCCGCCCAGGCGCTACTTGAACAAGGCGCAGCCGAGGTCATCGCGGCAGAGCTGGAGGAGAACGCTTGAGTCCCGCCGGTTCTGGTTTTTCCAGCGTCCTGATTACCCGTCCGCGTGACAAGGCGGAGCGGCTGGCTGGCCTGCTCTCCACGATGGGCATTGATTCGATTGTGCAGCCGGCCCAGGACTTCAAAGCACGCACCCTGGGCGCCAGCGAGCTGGAAGGGCTGGCCGACCTGCCAGCGCCGGTGCTGCTGGTGTTCACCAGCCCGCGCGCGGTGGAATATGGTCTTCCGCAATTGCCCCGTGCCTTGTTGTCCGGCGCCACCGTTGCCGCGATCGGGCCCGCCACCTCTTCCGCGCTGGCCGCCGCGGGATTTCCCGCTGCCGTTGAGCCAGACGACGGCTACACCAGCGAGTCCCTGCTGGAAACGCTTGCCGCCAAACCCGGGGCAAGCGGGGGCACTGCCCTGGTGGTTTGCGCCCCCGGCGGGCGCGATGCGCTGGTGCAAGGCCTGGCAAGCCAGGGTTGGCGCGCATCGCCGTTGTGGGTTTACGAACGACTGGGCGCGGAGATTCGCAACCAGTCGCTGGAAGCCATTTCCGGCGCCGACCGCTTGCTGACGGTATTCACCAGCGCCGAGGCGATGGAGTCGCTTTCGCGTCGCTTGCCGCCGGCCGCGTGGTTCGCCATCTGCCGCGGTGAGTGGTTGGTAATATCTGAACGACAGGTTCGGCTGGCCCGCGCCTACGGACCTTCGGCGGTGCATCTGGCCAGCGGGCCGGGCAACGCCGAGTTGGCGACTGCGATACGATCATTAAACTAGCTTGCTTTAAATTAGCGCTTGGGAACTTCAGGGAACGCAACCATGCCCACCGACGAAATCAAGGCCCTCGAAGACGATTCGCTGGATCTCCGGCTGAAGAAATCGCGCGGCCCGGGATTCATCCCCATGGTGTCGCTATTGCTGGCGTTTGGCGCCATGTCGCTGGCGGCGTGGATGTGGTGGGAAGGGCGCACCACCGCTGCTGACGAGGCCAGCGCGTTGCAATCGCGGCTGCAGGGCTTCCAGCAAACGCAATCCAGCCAGGCCTCTAACATCGCCGCGCTGGAACAGCAGTTGGAAAACATGGCGGGCGCCTCTCCGGATGCCGCGGTTCGTTCTCTGCGCGCCAGCCAGACGGGCCAGGCGCAGGAATTGGCCACCCTGGAGCAATCACTGGATGCCCAGCGGGCCAGGTCGGAACGGCTTCAGCGCGAACTGGCCGCCATGGAATCACGCCTGCTTTCGCTCGAAGGCGAATTGGCCGCCGCGTCGCCCTCGGGCGGCATGGCCCCCGAGCAGCTTGATATCGCCGCGGTGGAATACTTGCTGCGCCTGGCGCCCGAACGCCTGATCCTGTTCGCCGATATTCACTCCGCCGAGCGCGCGCTGGAGGCAGCCGATGCGCACCTGGCCGCGATGGATAACCCGGTGTATTTCGGCTTGCGGCGCCAGATTGCCGATGCCCTGCAAATGCTGGACGAGGTCAGCCTGCCGAACGCGGTGGATCTCTCTGCACAACTCGATGGGCTGCAGCACCAGGTGGCAGCGTTGGAGTTTGCCGGCCAGGGCAGTATCGCGGTGGCCGAACAGGCTTCTGAAAGCGGCGAAGAGCCGGGCTGGTGGGATCGCCTGGTGGCCTCGCTATCGGGCCTGGTCACGGTTCGTCGCGATGAAGCCCATGCTGCCTCGCGCCTGACCCTGCAGGAAAAAGACCTGCTGCACCAGGGCGTGTGGATGCAACTGGAAAGCGCGCGGCTGGCGTTGATGCGTCACGACCAGCAAGCCTGGAAAGATGCATTGCAGCGCGCCGATGCATCGCTGAAACAATGGTTCGAACCGGGTGGCGCTGCCTTCCAGGCCATCCAGCAGGGCGTGGCCGATTTGCTGTCGGTCGAGGTTGCGCCGGAGTTGCCGGATGTCGCAGGCCCCTGGGCGCGCCTGCAGCAGATCCAGGCGGCGCGGTCAGGTGCGGCTCCAGCGCCCCAGCCCGCGCAAGACCCGGGGCTTGAGCCCACGCCTGCGGCCACGGCAGAGCCGGCCGAGGCTGAACCGTCTGAGGCTGAATCCGGCGACGATATGTCTGCCGAGGACAACACGGAAACCAGCCGATGAGGAAGACCTTCGCCATCGCGGTGATTGTCTTGCTGGTGTTGGCCGCCGCCGCGCTGGCCCCGCTGTTCAAAGCGGATCCCGGCCTGGTGCAGATTCGCATGTTTGGCTGGACCATCGAGACCAGCGTGTTGGTGCTGGCTTTGGCCGTGCTGGCGGCCTGGCTGGTGGTTGCCCTGTTGGTCAGGCTGTGGAAGTTGCCGGCCGAAACCGCCCGCAAGGTGAGTGAGCAACGCGCCCTGGCGCAGCTTGAGAAAGGACTGCTGGCGTTGACCGAAGGCGACTGGCGCACCGCAGAGCGAGCGCTGCAGAAATCAGCCAACACGCAGGGCAAGAACACCGCGCGTTACCTGGCCGCAGCCCAGGCTGCCGATGGCCAGGACGATTCCGCACGCGCCGACTGGTACCTCGAGCAGGCCGATGGCGGAGGACGCAAGCAGCGATTTATCGTTGCGCTTACCCGCGCCCGCATCCTGTGCGGCAACAAGCGCTTCGATGAAGCAGTTCCACTGCTGGAAGACCTGCTCAAGCGCCGCAAGCGCCATCCACAGGTGCTGGGCCTTCTGGCCGAGTGCTA
>JAUIBE010000063.1 GCA_030428105.1 Gammaproteobacteria bacterium | reverse complement strand
CCGTAAGCTTCCCCGCAAGCGTTACAGTCCTAAACTAGAGTTTTCCAGCTTCAAGTTCCTCACGTACATGGCCGGAGGGATTCTTCCCAGCGCATCGTGAGGGCGGTATTCGTTGTAGGTTTTCATCCATTCTTCGGTTACTTCTCGAACCTGATCCAGGGTCGAGAACAGATGTGCATTCAGTACTTCATCGCGGTAGCTCTTGTTCAGTCGTTCAATGAATGCATTCTGGTTCGGTTTACCAGGCTGGATGTAGCGGATCTCGATGCCCCGCTCTTTGCACCAGTCGATAAACGCCTGAGCGCAGAACTCAGGGCCATTGTCACAGCGGATCGCGGTGGGCTTGTCACGCATTTCAACCAACTGCTCCAGGGTGCGGATCACCCGGCCTGACGGGATCGAGGTATCGATCACGATGGCCAGCAGTTCCCTGACGCCTTCGTCCAGGACGTTCAGTGTTCGGAAGCGCCGACCCCGATACAGCGCATCGCTCATGAAGTCCATCGACCACACCTGGTTGGGCAGCGGGATCACTTCCATGCTCTGCCGCTCTCGGGTCGGCAATCGCTTCTTGGTTCTTCTCGGCAAGTTAAGCTTCATCTCGCAGTACACGCGCCATACGCGCTTGTGGTTCCAGTGATGTCTGTCCAGGCGCAGCCGGTCAAAGCACATCCAGAAGCCCCAACGGGGTTGCTTCTCGACCAGCGCATTCAGTGCGTCAACAACGGGCTGATCATTCAAGGGCCGCCGGCCCCTGAGCTTTCGGTAGTACGAGGTGCGCGACAGCTTTACCGCAGAAGTTGCACGCCGCACCGAGATACCGTGTCCGGCCACCAGGAACTGCGCAGCTGCGCGCTTGTCCGGCGGCCTCAAAGCTTTTTTTCAATCAGGTCCTTGAGGGCGAAGTTCTCGTGCGCCAGTTCGGCGTACATACGCTTGTACTGGCTGAGCTCACGCTCCATCTCCTTCAGCCGCTTGAGATCGGAGGCCGACATACCACCGTACTTCGACTTCCAGTTGTAGTAGGTCGCATCCGATATACCGTGGCGCCGGCAAATATCCTTCACCTTCACTCCGGCATCGGCTTCCTTGAGTATCGAGATGATCTGCGTCTCGGTAAATCGACTCTTCTTCATCAGAACCTCCTGGCTCAATCCTGCCAGAAAGCTCTAGTTATTACCTGTTACTCTGGGAGGGGAAGCTTACGCCGCCACTGCAGCCAAAATATTGATATCTGCCATCTAGTCCTTCCTCTGCCGCCTGCGACTTTCGCCCTCAATGATTTGTTGTGTGTTTCGGCATCGTATTACGGAGCCACGCCTAATTTATGGCAGATGAAAAATTGAGGGTCAAATGTCGGCTGCAATGGTTTGTCATGCACTATGTTTTGCACGGTAGTGTGCGACAAGGGCATTCGCGTGACCATGCCCCACTTGATGCTCGGATTTAAGGAAAGCCACCTGTATCGGCGTGCTTTTGTTTATCTTCTTCGTTCTTATGAAGCGCCGTAGCGGTGTATTTCGTTCCTTCGGAATGTAATCATTCAGCTCTTTATCGAGGGTGGGGTCTTTGCGACGCGTTCATAGTAACTGAACAACTTCCAGGGAAAACCCGATTAGTGCCAACACCAAGCCAACGCCTCCTACAGAATTTCCCCGGCCAAGCACAACTCCGAGCCGTACAAGTAGTTTACTGATACCGAGCATGAGAAGAACCAGCGTTGTAATCGCGCTAAAGAACAGATTGGCAATCAGGATCATTGATTGATCCCAAATCGATAATCCAACAACAGCGACAACCCAAATCACGATGTAACTTCCTATCCACAAATGCGGATTCTTCATGAACTTGGGTTTTGTCTCCTCAAAAGCAGCCTTGAGGCTCTCTGATAATTTGGGAATGTATAGCTCAACTGCAATCAAGACCAAGCCAATCAGCTCGATAACAATTGCACCCCACTGAATTAGGTTACTGTACGCGACGCTTCTTTCTCCTTTGGCCAATCACGTTTCAATTTAGCAGGGCAGGCTTCATTTGCGGGCACGGCTCTCGTTATGTCGAAAGAAGTGCCAGGGAACAGCCGCTGCGCGTGCCGTTTACGGCATCCGCCTCAGTAGCACATGCGAAATTACCTGGTGTAGTTTTGTTTGAACTGGCGAAGCCTTACACAAAACGAAACGAAGGAATTTTAGTTATGTGACTGCCCTTGTTATGCCTCAATTAAATGTTGGAAAAAAAATTATTAGTAGCAAAGCTGAACCGATAAGTGCTGGGATAGACGTAACAAAGCCAAGAGTACGGTTCTTACAAAACCCACTTGTGCCGACGCCGCCCAAAAGAAAAAGCATTCCAACAAAGAATGAAAATTCCGTTATCCATTTTGTTCTCAGTAGGCTAGAAGGCCAGTCACTAAACTTGAAAGAAAGACCAAGCTGTTGCACACCAATTACCAGGAGTGTTGCTCCGAGAGTAGCAACAATCAGTAACACGGCCGCAATAGTCATGACACCCACCGCTCTTACAACTACCTTTTCCGCGCTATCCAAGGCTGTTAAAAGCACACTCAAGAATGTCATTGCGAAGCCGCCTAACAAAGCTGTGCTAAACGCAATTTGACGATATAACTCTAATGCAAGATCACTCTGTGCCATTTTGGCTTCCTACAATAGCTTTCCGAACCGGCATTGCATAACGTTGCAATTAAGCAGGGCAGGCTATTGAGCCCACGATTGAACTCATGGATTCCCCTGTTCAAGCAACCTAACCATTTCCTCTGCCACCAACGCGGCCGAAGGCAGGAACATGCTAGAAACAACGCGTTGGTCGACAACGACCGCATTCTTGTCGGGCAACGTGTCCTTATTTTCAGCCTGCGCCCCATTCTTGCGGAGCTGATCCTCTACAAAAAAGGGCAACAAGCTGCCTTGCTTGGCCCAGGGCTTGGAACGCTCCGTCGAGTTCGGAAAGCCGGCGACGCGCTTGCCTTTTACCAGATAGTTGCCGTTCTTCAGCCTGGCGTTGGCGAAACCGCCCGGACCATGCCCGCAACCACCCACAACGCCACCTTGTTCGTAAATCTCCCCAATGAGGCTCATCAACGTTGGATTCGAGGCAACGTCGAACAATGTGCCGTAGCCACCACCAACATAAACCGCCGCATACTGGGCTGTATCGACTTGGCCGGGCTTCAGTGTGCTTCCGGTCTTGCCGAGGAAGTTCTCGTACTTGATGGCGTAGCTACTGATGCCCAAGGGGTCCATCATGAACTCAACCGGACCACCTTGAGGCGAGACGAAATCAACCTCGTAACCATGCATCACGAAGATATGGAAAGGCGGCGCATATTCCCAGAGGTTGTTACGCGCATCGTGCTGTTCGGGATCGCCCATGTCGAGCACATTCGATGCGACAAATAGAACCTTTTTCTTCTCCGAGGCGAATGTGGCAGCCGGGGCAGCCAATGACGCGATCAGACAGCAAGCAATCGCCAAGGCATAGGTTTTCTTCGCAATAAGCTTCACGTTCACGGGATTCCTTTTTCTGGTGCCCAACGTTGGAATTAAGCAGGGCAGGCTTCATTCGCAGGCACGGCTTTCATCATTTCGAAAGAAGTGCCTGGAAATGGCCGCTGCGCGCGCCGTTTACGGCGTCCGCCTTTAATGATTTGTTATGCATTTCCTTCATGCTGCCGACAGCTTACGAACTTTCAGCGAACCTCGAGTTTGCTCAGCCCGCCACAAATCATACTGAGACTGCTGGTTGAGCCAGCTCTCAGGCGATGTATCAAACGCAATAGAAAGCCTGATGGCCATTTCCGGGCTGATTCCGGCCCTGCCATTAAGAATGGACGACAACGTTTTACGGCTGACACCCAAGCTGTCCGCTGCCTCGGTTACAGAAACACCAAGCGGCTCAAGACACAATTCGCGGATGATCTCACCAGGATGTGGGGGGTTATGCATCAACATCGTTTCACCTCAATGGTAGTCCTCGTAGTCGACTACCTCGGCATCACCTTCAACAAACTGAAAAGTGACACGCCAGTTGCCACTGACTCGTACCGACCACGTCCCACGCCTATCACCGCCAAGTTGATGAAGGTAAAGGCCTGGCAAATTCATGTCTTTGGGACTCTGTGATGCATGGAGCCGGCCGAGAATGAGACGGAGCTTCGGGGCATGTTTGGCTTGGATTCCAGACTTCGTCCCCTTGAGGAAGAACCGTTCAAGCCCTTTGTGCCGGAAACTTCGAATCATTGCGCATATTGTGCCGTGTAACGTTACGGGTTACAAATATGCATAACGTTGGAATCATGCAGGGCAAGGCTTCATTTGAAGGTACGGCTTTCGTCTATTCGAAAGAAGTGCCTGGAAATGGCCGCTGCCCGTGCCGTTTACGGCGTCCGCCTTTAATGATTTGTTATGTGTCATAAGCTCAGCACCAGTTTCAGGCCCGCATCTACGCGTTGCATCAGGCGTGCCGGCAGCGAGCCAACTCGCTTGCCGAGCAAACCTCGGTCCATGGTTACTAGCTGTGACACATTGACCACCGATGCCTTGGGCAGGCCACCACTAGATTTGCTCAGCCGCACGTTACCGGGAGAGTCCGACAATGCCAGGTTGGAAGTAATAACGGCTACGAGAACCGTGGAAATATTGCTTTGGTTGAAACCGTTGGATTGGATGACCAATACCGGGCGACGATAACCGGGCCCAGAACCAGAGGGCGGGGGTAAATTAGCCCACCAAATGTCACCACGCTTCATGGTCTATAGCGTTGTACTGCGCCCTTTGCAGCCCTGAATCCAGTGCAGAAGACTCCTTAGCATAAATTTCATTCAAAGCAGCGGTAACCGCTTGCTCATCTCTGGCTTCCAAATATGCCTCAAGAGCTTCGGCAAATAACTGACTGCGAGCCATACGGCGTTGCTTGGCAAGCCTTTCAGCTGCCTCAAAGATAGGATCTGGAATTGATACTGCGACTTTCATGCACCCATGGTATCACCGGAGTCATACCCTCGCAATTGTACACATAACGTTTGAATTAAGCGGCGCCTTTAGTGATTTGTTATACAACTTTCCCATTGTTTGTATGTCATATGTGACATACACTGATTGAGAACATGAGCCCAAGGCATAAACCAATAGCCTGGCTTCATGGCGAAGTGAAAACCCCGCCCTTCTCCGCAGAGGCAAGAGTTGAGGCGGGTTACTTGCTACGAAAGTTGCAGCAGGGCGACAACATTGCAATGCCACACTCAAGGCCAATGCCCTCGATTGGCTCAAGGTGTCACGAGCTCAAAGTGAATGACGAGAACGCAAATTGGCGCCTCATTTACCGGATTGACGAAGATGCGATTGTTTTGCCCGAAGTGTTTAACAACAAAACGGGCAGAACACCGAAGCGAATTATTGACCTGTGCAAGAAACGAATGAAGGAATATGACGATGCGTAAGGCGAAGCAGAACGCTCTTGAAAAGAAAGGCTGGAAAGTAGGCTCAGCGGAGGAGTTTCTTGGCCTTAGTGAACAGGAAATTGCCTACATTGAATTGAAGCTTGAATTGAGCCGGAAGCTGAAAGCCAGCCGGACCAGCAAGAAGCTCACACAGGCAGATTTGGCGCGGGTAGTGAATTCCAGCCAATCTCGGGTGGCCAAAATGGAGGCGGGGGATCCGACAGTCTCAATTGACCTGCTTGTGAAATCGCTACTGGCGCTCGGGGTTTCAAAGAAGGAGCTTGGCCAGGCTATCTCGTAGCCCTACACAAAGTTCGTATAACGTTGGAATTAAGCAGGGCAGGCTTCATTTGCAGGTACGGCTTTCGTCTTTTCGAAACAAGTGCCTGGAAATGGCCGCTGCCCGTGCCGTTTACGGCGTCCGCCTTTAATGATTTGTTAGGCGTCATTTTTTGATTTCCTAAGAAAGTATGATTCCTCCGGTATCGTCTTGGACCCAACTTCGGGAACGCCGAGTTGTTTCGTGTACTGGCGCAAAACCTGCGGGGTAAATCGTTCTCGCACTTGCCTTAATGAGTAGGGTTTCAAGTTCTCAAAAGGCAATGGTGTTCCAAACTGTGAAAAAACCCACTTACCTCCATCATTTGCAGCGCAAATAGACCTTCTACAGCGAAATTCGTTTGACGCTTGCGGTTCAAAGAGTTCCATTATGGTAGCGCCATAAGAATCTGGAGAGTCCTCGGCTATGGTAAGACGCAGAGCTTCGGTCGATTTCTCTCGAGCACAAACAGATGGAATCATCCCTAGATCGGTTCCAAGCGTCGCGTTATTGAGTAAAAACGACCATCCGGCACATTCGAAAACAAAGACCCTTGAAATATCCACCCGAGCCAGCGGCAACAACTCCAGAATGTTTTCCTCTATTGACCCTACCGACACCGGTTGGATCTGAAATCTGAACTCAGGAGCTAACCATTCAGCTAAATCTCTAGCCTTTAAGCGAAACACTCCAACCGTAGTTGTAATGGGCATAACCCAATTTGATGGCAGGAGTTGCTCGCTCATGATTCCCCTTGCGGCACGCGAAAGTGACGCCTAACGTTTGAATTAAGCGGCGCCTTTAGGCGTCCGCCTTTAATGACTTGTTGTGCACGGCTAATGCTCCATGCGAAAGCTGATCATCAACCACACAATAACCAGCAACGCCCCTGCGAAAGCGGCCGCAGCTGGCAACAACTTACCACGGGCCTTGAAGAACGGAGCCCCCAATGGCCAAGCCAACGCCGTGCAGACAAGAACTGGAATGGAGAGCGCCGCTAAGTAGCCTAAGCTAGCTGCAACAGCGTCCGCCAAGTGGCGAAGATATGCTCCAGTTGCAAACCCCGCTGCAGCAAAGAACAAGGGCAACACTAACACTCGATACGAAGTCACCAAACCAACCCGCCATTCATCGTGCATAAAGTTTGAATTAAGCGGCGCCTTTAGGCCTCCGCCTTTAATGATTTGTTAGGGCGCTTCACCGGATACCTCGCTCCCAAGAAGTGGCTGATTTCCGCGAAACCAATCACCTTCATCAAAGTCCCAGGGCCACACACCGTCGGTAGATGGCCAGATA
>JAUIBE010000021.1 GCA_030428105.1 Gammaproteobacteria bacterium | reverse complement strand
TTCAGGGCCGGTGATAGGGGTGGTTCTGGGTAATGCTCCAGGCTCGGTATAACTGTTCGGCCACCATGACCCGCACCAGGGCGTGTGGCCAGGTCAGGGCGCCCAGCGACCAGCTAAGGTCTGCGCCGGCGCGGCACTCGGGCGACAGGCCATCGGGCCCGCCAATCATGAAGTGCACGTCCCTGCCCTCCTGCATCCACGATTCCAGCCTGGAAGCCAGTTTTTCGGTTGACCACTGCGCGCCGCCACCGTCGAGTGCCACCACGAAGGCGCCCGCTGCTTTGGCGCCCAGCAAGGCCTCGCCTTCCTGGCGCCGCGCGGCATCGATATCCGGGCTACCGGAACGCGATGGCATGCGAATCTCGCGTAATTCGAGGGGCAGGTTGGGTGGAAACCGCCGTGCGTAATCGTCCCAGGCCTCGTTCACCCACGCGGGCATCCGCGTGCCGACCGCGGCCACGGTCAGTTTCACTGCGCTACGACGCCGAGGCGCTGCTGCGCTGCGCTTCGCTCATCTCCCACAGCTTTTCGAGGTTGTAGAAGGCACGGGTCTGGGGAAGCATGAGGTGCAGGATCACATCGTTAAGATCCACCAGCACCCACTCACCCTGGTTGTAGCCTTCAACCCCGAGCGGCTGGCAGCCCTGTTCCTTGGCCTTGACGATCACCTTGTCCGCCATCGACTTGACGTGCCGGCTGGATGTGCCGGAAGCGACAACAAACAGGTCCGTCAGCGGATTTTGTCCGCGGACGTCGATGGTGTTGATTTCGATGGCCTTCAGGTCTTCCAGGGCGGAGACGACCAGGTCGCGCAGTTCTTCGGCAGGGGTGGCTTGAGAGTTGCCGCCTGCCTGGGGGTCTTTATGACTCAATAGACGAGCACTTTGGTGTTTGCCAGGCCCTCATTCTAACGGCTTGGCGGCGGTCTCGCAAAGAATCTGCGCCGCGTCTCAGCCCGTGTAGAGGTCGTGTTCGCGCATGTAAGCGATAACGGATTCGGGCAATAGGAAGCGCGGCGAGCGCCCCTGGGAGAGAATTCTGCGGATTCGCGTGGATGAAATTTCGAGCTGGGTAACTTCCAGAGGTAGCACGTAACCAGCCGGCTGGCGGTTTAACAGGCCCGCGTCCTCGGTCAGCCGCGGCTGCAACTCCTCGAACAACGCGCCGGAATAAATGTGCTTCGACTTCGGCCGCTGCATGACCACCAGGTGCGCCAGGTCGAACAAGCTGCGCCATTCGTGCCAGCTATCCAGCTTGTTGACCGCATCCTGGCCAATCATCAGCACCAGCGGCGTATCGCCCTCCTCGGCACGAATCTCCGCCAGGGTGTCTACCATGTAAGACTCGCCTTCGCGGCGCACCTCGCGTTCGTCCACCACCAGGTCTTCATAGTCATCGGTGGCCAGGCGCAGCATGTTCAGCCGGTGTTCCGCCGATGCGAAGGTGCGTGAGCGGTGTGGTGGGGAGCCTGCGGGCATCAGGCGAAACTCGCGCAGGGGCAATTTTTCGGAAGCTTCCGCCGCCGCTCTCAGGTGGCCGAAATGAACCGGGTCGAAGGTACCGCCGAAGATACCAATGGCGCGCCTTGGCGCCATTCAGGAAGCCGCCAGCGAAAAGCCGGCGCGCGGCTGGCACAAGAATACCAGCAATGCATCCAGTGTTACCCACGGGTCGCCGAACTTGCGTCCCTTGCCCTGCAGGTCGATTGCAGAAAGGCAGCGGAATGCCTTGCCCAGGTCAGTCGGGCTAAGGCGGCCAGCCGCCATCTTCATCGGCCCCTGGCGCATTGGCCAAACCCGCGCGCGGGAGAAATAGCTGCGCTCGTCGCCGCCCTGCTGGCGGGTTTCCACCAGGCCCTGGGTAAGCGCCAGTTCGTTGTACAGCGCTGCCGCAACTGGCTGGATGGCAACGTGGTTGCGTCGCAGGCCCGAGGCCACCCGGATGCATTCGGCCGCGTCACCGCGCAGGGCGCACTCGGCCAACCGAAAGCCATCAAACCGGGCGCTGTTGGCCACGGCTTGCTGGATATCGCTGGCGGTTAACGTCTGCTGGCTTCCCAGCATGGCCAGCTTGTCGATCTCCTGCTGGGCTGCCAGCAAGTTTCCTTCAACCAGTTCTGCCAGCATTGCGACTGCCTCGCGATCGGCCTTCAGGCCCGCCGCCTGCATGCGTCGGCCTACCCAGGGTGGCAATTCGTTGGGCTTCAGCGGCCAGATTTCGACCACCACACCCGCCTTGTCCAGCGTTTTAGCCCACTTGGCATTTCGGGATGCGGCATCCCAGCTGCCGAAGGAAAGCACCAGCAGCGTGTCGGGGTCGGGGTGTTCCGCCCACTCGCCAAGCGCCTGGGCGCCAGGTTTGCCGGGCTTGCCACTCGCCAGCCTCAGGTCAATCACTTTGCGCTGGGTAAACAATGATGGGGCGGAAGCGCCGGCCAATTCGTCGTGCCAGTCAAACTTGGGACCCGCCACCATCAGGTGGCGCTCTTCGAACCCCTGGCTGCGCGCTGCGCTCAGGACTTGCTCCCTGGCCTCCTGCACCAACAGCGGCTCGGCGCCAGCCAGCAGGTAAATGGGCGCAATATTGCGTTGCAGGGAACCGCCGAGTTGCTCAAGCCGGATGGGCATTTACTCTCCGAGGCCTTCGAGTCGGCGCAGGATCAGCCGGGCCAGCGAATTCGCCAGGTCCTGCTTCAGATATTCCTGCTCGCGTGATGAACCCAGGATTTCCTGTTCATCGAAAGATATCTCGCGCGTTTGGCGCAGCGTCTGGCGCGGCACCAACTCGGTGCCGGCGGAGTCCAGCAACCTGAATTCAACGGTGTGGCTGATGCGGTATTCACGCACGCGGGCGTTATCGCCGATGGTCAGTACGTTGGTCACCACGTTGTTGACCGGCACTTCCAGGATGGCCAGCGCATCACCGGCCTGCACCAATTCAACACCGCTTTGCTCCAGAAGCACCCGCAAACGGCGCGCCAGCGGACTGTACTGGCCGTCGATCACCAGGTGAGTTTGCGCCATCTCGGGCGGCAGGTCGGCGGAATCACGCAGCTGGAAGCCACAGGCGCTGAGCAACAGCGTGGCTGCCAGAAGAGCGGCGCCGCGTAGTATGGTTTGGCGGAATGCGCGCATCAACCGACGACGATATTCAGGAGCTTGTCGGGAACGTGGATCACCTTGCGAACCTCCTTGTCCTCGATGAACCGCTTGACGTTCTCATTGGCCAGCGCTGTTTCCAGCGCATCATCACGGCTAACGCCGGGCGCGGTATCCAGGCGCGCGCGAAGCTTGCCATTCACCTGCACCACCAGCGTGATCTGCTGGCGCACACGGGCGGACTCATCCACTTCAGGCCAACCTGCTTTCGAGAGTTCGTCCTCGCGGCCAAGCTGATCCCACAGTGTTTCGGTAACGTGCGGGGTCAACGGCCACAGCATTCGCACGATGGCTTCCCAGGCTTCCTGGCGAACGGCGCGACCACCCTCGGTGTCATCGCTGAACTTGGCCAGGTGGTTGCACAATTCCATGATCGCGGCGATGGCAGTGTTAAAGGTGAAACGGCGCTCCACGTCATCAGTGACCTTGGCGATGGCGTCATGCAACAAGCGGCGCATTTCGCGCTGGTCATCGTTCAGCGCATCCGCCGAAACCTCCACCGCGGCGCCGGATTCGGTGTGCTGCTGGACCTGGTTCCACACCCGCTTGAGGAACCGATGGGCGCCCTCGACGCCAGACTCCGACCACTCCAGCGACTGGTCGGGCGGCGAATCGGAAACCGAGAACAGGCGAACGGTATCGGCGCCGTAGCGCTCCACCATGCCGCTGGGGTCGACGCCGTTGTTCTTCGACTTCGACATCTTTTCGATGGCGCCAACCTCCACGGGCTGGCCATCGCTGCGCAGCCGTGCGCCAACCACGCGACCTTTCTCGTCGTGATCCAGATCCACTTCATCGGGGTGGATCCAGGTGCGGGAGCCGCCCGGCTCGTCGCGGTAGAAGGTCTCGGCCACCACCATGCCCTGGCAAAGCAGGCGCGTGGCAGGCTCATCGCCGTTGACCATGCCTGCATCACGCAGGAGGCGGTGATAGAAGCGGAAATACATCAGGTGCAGGATGGCGTGCTCGATACCGCCAATGTACTGGTCAACCGGCAGCCATTGCTTGGCGCGGTCATCCAGCATCGAATCGGCGCCCGGACAACAGTAGCGCGCGTAGTACCACGATGACTCCATGAAGGTGTCAAAGGTGTCGGTCTCGCGCTCGGCTTCCCCACCGCATTCGGGGCAGGTGGTCTTGCGCCACTCCGGGTCGGCCTTGATGGGCGACTGCACACCCATGAAGGTGACGTCCTCGGGCAACACCACAGGAAGCTGGTCATCCGGCACCGGCTGGGCACCGCAGGAATCACAGTAAATCACCGGGATTGGGCAGCCCCAGTAGCGCTGGCGGCTGACGCCCCAGTCGCGCAGGCGGTAATTCACCTTGCGCGCGCCGATGCCTTCGCTCTCCAGCCAGTCAATCGCTTTTGCCTTGGCCTCCGCAATCGGCAAGCCGTTGAGCCAGTCGCTGTTGATCTTGGCGCCTTCGTCGGTAAACGCACCGCCCTCCCAGTCTTCCGGAGGTTGCACGGTGCGAATGACCGGCAAGTCGTGGGCCTCGGCGAATTCCCAATCGCGCTCGTCCTCGCCGGGCACTGCCATGATGGCGCCGGTGCCGTAGCCCATTAATACGTAGTCCGCTATAAACAACGGCACCGCTTTGCCGTTGAAGGGGTTGCGCAGGTAAGCGCCGGTGAATACGCCACGCTTGGCCATCGAGGCCTTACCACCCTCGTCCACCGCCAGCCGGTCGGCCTCGGTGGCACGGCTGACCTCATCGACAAATGCAGTCACCGCGTCGCGGCGGTCGGCGCTGGTGACCTCGGCAACCAGCGGATGCTCCGGCGCCAGCACGGCGTAGGTCATGCCAAACGCGGTGTCGGGACGGGTGGTAAACACCTGCACGCTGCGGCCTTCGGAGTCCACGTTGCCTTCGGCATCGCAAACCGGCAGTTCAAAATCGACGCCCTCGGAGCGGCCAATCCAGTTGCGCTGCATGGTCTTGACCGCATCGGGCCAGCCATCCAGCTTGTCCAGGCCGTTAAGCAGTTCCTCGGCGTAATCAGTAATTTTCAGGAACCACTGGGGAATGGACTTGCGCTCGACCACGGCGCCGGATCGCCAGCCGCGCCCATCTACCACCTGCTCATTCGCCAGCACGGTCTGGTCCACCGGGTCCCAGTTGACCTCGGCGTCCTTGCGGTAGGCCAGGCCCTTGCGCATCAGGCGGGTGAACATCTGCTGTTCCCAGCGGTAGTAATCAGGGTCGCAGGTAGTAACCTCGCGCTCCCAGTCATAAGCAAAGCCCATGCGCTTGAGTTGGCCACGCATGCGATCGATGTTGTCGCGGGTCCACTTCGCCGGCGCGGTCTGGTTCTTGATCGCGGCGTTTTCCGCCGGCAGGCCAAAGGCATCCCAGCCCATTGGCTGCAACACGTTCTTGCCCTGCATGCGGTGATAGCGGCTGACGATATCGCCGATGGTGTAGTTGCGCACGTGGCCCATGTGCAGCGCGCCCGAGGGGTACGGCAACATGGAAAGGCAATAATATTTTTCGCCGGGCATATCCTCGTCGGCGCGGTAGGCCCCGCTTTCTTCCCAGCGTTGCTGGGCGGCTGATTCGATTTCCTGGGGCTTGTAGGCCTGTCGTTCCATTGGTTAATCTGACCCGGTTTACAGTTGTTCTGGTAAAGCGTGGAAGCTTAACCGACCCACTAGGCATAAGAAAGAGAGGCGCTGCCCCGACATGGAAATCTCACCGATCCTGATTGGCAAAGGAACCGACAAGCAGTGGCTCCTGCCGGGCTACTCCAATCGCCACGGCGTGATCACCGGCGCCACCGGCACCGGCAAGACGGTCACCCTTCAGGTTTTGGCCGAGGGCTTCTCGCGCCTGGGTGTGCCGGTGTTCCTGGCCGATGTAAAGGGCGACCTCACCGGCCTGAGCCAGCCGATCAGCCCGCACCCGAAAATTGACGAGCGCCTGGAGAAAATCGGCATCCCCGATTTTTCCCCCACCGCCTGGCCAATGGTGTACTGGGACCTGTTCGGCGAGAAGGGCCACCCCATTCGCACCACCATCACCGAGATGGGGCCAATGCTCCTGGCCAACCTGCTGGAACTGAACGACACCCAGGAAGGCGTGCTCAACATCGCGTTCCGGGTGGCCGATGAACAGGGCTTGCTACTACTGGACCTGGAAGACTTGCAGGCGCTGCTGCGCTTCGTGGCTGAAAACCGCAAGGAGCTGTCGCACGAGTACGGCAACGTGAGCGCCGCCTCGGTGGCGGCCATCCAACGCCGCCTGCTGGTGCTGGAAGACCAGGGGGCAGAAGAGTTTTTTGGCGAGCCCGCGCTTGAGCTTTCCGACCTGATGCGCACCGACCTCAGCGGCCGCGGCGTGATCAACGCGCTGGCTTCTGACGCGCTGATTCAGAACCCACGCCTGTACGCCACGTTCCTGTTGTGGCTGCTGTCTGAATTGTTCGAAGAATTGCCGGAAGTGGGCGACCCGGAGAAACCGAAACTGGTGTTCTTCTTCGACGAGGCGCATTTGCTGTTTGACCACGCGCCACGCGCCCTGCTGGAAAAGGTCGAGCAAGTGGTGCGGCTGATTCGCTCCAAGGGCGTGGGTGTGTTTTTCGTCACCCAGAATCCGATGGACATTCCCGATTCCGTGCTGGGCCAACTCGGCAACCGCATCCAGCACGCCCTTCGCGCCTACACGCCGCGCGAACAGAAAGCGGTGCGCGCCGCCGCACAAACGTTTCGCACCAACCCCAACCTCGACGTGGAAGAAGCCATCACCCAACTCGGGGTCGGCGAAGCACTGGTTTCCACCCTGCAGGAAAAAGGTGTTCCAGGCATTGTCGACCGCTGCCTCATTCGCCCACCCACCTCCCGCATCGGGCCCGCCAGCGATGCAGAATTCAACGAGGTTCGCAGCCGCAGCCCGGTGGGCACCCGCTACGACAAGCCGCTGGACCGCGAATCCGCCGCCGAGGTGCTGGAAGAACGCGCCAAGAAGCTGGCGGAAGAACTGGAAAAGGCCGAACCCGCCAAGAAAGAAACAAAGCGCAAAAGCACCCGCCAGTCGCCCAGCGAAGCGATGTTCAAGAGCACCCTGCGCTCGATGGGTTCCATGCTCGGGCGTGAGTTGATGCGTGGCCTGCTGGGTGTGCTGAAGCGTTCGAAGTAGCCGAGGTTTGCAACGAATCGCCTAGCAGCGTCCACGTCACCCCGAAAACGTGCCCCCGTCTTCCCGGATAGCGCATTCGCCTCCCGGGCCGGCCCAACCAGGGGTTTTACCCCGTGGCCTTAAGCTTGGATGCCGCTCAGGGAGTGTAGAGACTGGGCAACCGGGCAGGGACGCCCGGTTAGGCCATCCAGCGTAGGGACATGCTGTATGGCCGCGCCCACAAAACGCAACGAGCTGAGCGGGTAGGCCAAGGCAAATCAGAAGCGAAGCTTCGGATGCGCCTTGAGGCCATTCAAGCAGACACGCGGGTGAAACCCCTGGTTGGGGCGGCACTGTTGTGTGCCACTCAGGTAACGCTTCTGCTCAGCCGGTGGGTCCCGGATAGGCCTACTCGGCCTTCCGGGATGACTGGGAGCAAGCGTCCCGAATGACGTTTGCGTCGATCAGGCTTGTTTCGAGCGCAGGTAGGCCAGCAGGCCGGACAGCTCGGTTAGTTCGGCAGGTAACTCACCCTGCCCGGCTACTGCGGGTTCGATGGCGCCGGCGAGGTTTTTGCCCAACTCCACGCCCCACTGGTCGAATGCGTTGATTCCCCAGATTACGCTTTGCACGAAGACGCGGTGCTCATAGAACACCAGCAGCGCACCAATGGTTTCGGGGCTGAAATCATCGAGCATGATGACGTTGGAGGGACGTTCGCCCGGCATCACGCGGTGGGCCGCCAGGCTGGCGATTTCTTCTTCGGAACAGCCTGCAGTGCGCATTTCGTCGCGCACCTCTTCCAGGCTGCGGCCGCGCGCCATGGCCGTCGCCTGCGCCAGCATGTGGGAAAGCAGGCGGGCGTTGCCTTCGGAATCACCGTGGCCCGGATTGGCGACGCCAATAAAGTCGACTGGCACGACCGTGGTGCCCTGGTGAAACGCCTGGAAGAAAGAGTGCTGGGCGTCGGTGCCGGTGTCGCCAAAGATTACCTGCGAAGTATCGGAGGCAACCGCAGTACCCGCCAGCGTGGTGCACTTGCCATTTGATTCCATGCATACCTGTTGCAACCAGCCTGGCAGCTTTTCGAGACGACTGTCGTAGGGAATCACGGCCAGGTTGGAGTGGCCGCGGAAATTGCGGTGCCACACGTCCAGCAACGCGGCAATGACGGGCAGGTTCTGGTCCAACGGCGCCGTTTTGAAATGCTCGTCCATGGCTGCACCGCCCGCCAGCAGTCGTGCAAAGTTTCCAGGCCCCATCGCAATGGCGGCCGTGAGGCCCACCGGCGACCACAAAGAAAACCTGCCACCGGTCCACTCCCCCATTTCCAACACGCGCTCGGGCGCAATCGACCACTCCGCCGCACGTTGCGGCTGGGAGGTCACCGCGAAACGCCGGAGATTGGCCTGCGATTCATCCAGCGACTGCATCTGCCAATCGAACAGCGCCTGCGCATGGGTCATCACTTCACTGGTAGTAAAGCTCTTGGACACGACAACGATGGCCGTTTCTGCCGCGTCGATCTCCGCCATCAACGCTTCGCGCGGACCCGGGTCTACTGAACTCAGGAAGTGAATGGCGGGCACATTCGCCTGCTTGTCGGCGAGGGCGGCAAACGCATCCACCAGCAACCGCGGACCCAGCAACGAACCGCCGATTCCGATATGGACCACGTGCTTGATCTGCGCTGATTCATCTCCTGGAAGCCGCCCCGCCCGCAGCACGCTCGCCACCTGGTCGAGGGCTTCTACGCAGTGGGCAAGGCGCACGGCCTCATCAGGCTGCAGCAATGTGTCGAACGCGCGGTTCCTCCACAGGGGGTGCAGCACCGGGCGGTCTTCGGTGAGGTTGATGTGCACCCCGCCAAACAGTTTCTCCCGCTGGCCGGGAACATCGCTCGCCCTGGCCAGGTCTATCAGCGCTGCCAGCGCCTCGCGGTTGAGGGCAGTGCGGGAGAAATCCAGCATCAGTCCACAGGCGGCGCGGGAAAACCCGTCAAATCGTTGCGTGTCGGACTTGAGCAAAGCGGCGATGGACGGCCCGCTGCTGTTGTATTTGTGCAACAAACTGCTGGTTTCGGCGGTTTCTACGGAATTCAAAGCGGAATCCGGGGTGTTTTCGGGCGTTTTCATGGCGGGCATTTCACCACATTTGGCCGCTGTGGGTAAGCACCCTGGTGACCCTGCGATCGGCGCGAAAACGGTGGCACAAGCGATCTGAGGAACTGGAACCACTGCGTCCAGGCGCAGCAAAACTTCTATAAGTTATTGAATAACAAAGGAGGAACGCTGAGTTTGGCGCAAAAAAAAAAACCTCTCCCAATTTCTTGGGAGAGGCAGGCTTTTGGAGTGATGTACCCGTCTTTCGCGCCCTGCAACCTTGTAAAACGTTGCAGTTTTACCAAGGTTGGTTGTAATGATACCACTAACGCGCCCGATTGCAACTATTTTGCTACAAACTTTCTAGGAACGCGCTTTTCTTCGAATCGGCATATTGTCGATCAGGCGGGTGGAACCGCTATAAGCCGCGGCGAGAATCCGCAGTTCAAGGTCCGATTCCGTGGGTAAATCGAGGTCCTGGGCCCGGCGGATCGCCACGTACTGCGGCTTGAGTCCCAGGTCCCGCAAAGCCGATTCGGCTCGCTGCTCAAGCAGCGCGTGGGGAGTGTCGCCGTCTACTGCATCTGCAGCCGCTTCGGCCAGCACCCGGTTAATGCTGTTGGCGGCTTCAAGCTCGGCGCCGGCCAGGTAGGCGTTGCGGGAGCTGAGCGCGAGACCGGCGTCGCCACGCACCGTCGGCGCACCAATAATTTCGGTATTGAACCCCAGGTCCAGCGTCATGCGCCGCAACATCAGTAGCTGCTGGTAGTCCTTCTCGCCAAAAACGGCCACGTCGGGTTGAACCAGTGCAAACAACCGCGCAACCACGGTAACCACGCCATCAAAATGCCCCGGCCGGAACCGCCCTTCCAGTCGCGCCGCCAGGTCGGGCGCGGCCGCTACCCGGACTGCATTCTCCAGCCCAAAGGGATAGAGCTGGTCTGCTGGGGGAGCGAAGCACAGATCGCAACCGGCAGAGACCAGGCCGGCCTGGTCATGCTCCAGCGTGCGCGGATAGCGCTCAAAATCTTCGCCTTCACCGAACTGGGTGGGGTTTACAAAGATCGTCGCGACCACCCGCTCGGCGTGCTTGCGGGCCTCGTGCACCAGCGACAGGTGC
Organism: Gammaproteobacteria bacterium; assembly: GCA_030428105.1. Lineage (GTDB taxonomy): Bacteria > Pseudomonadota > Gammaproteobacteria > Xanthomonadales > SZUA-36 > JAUIBE01. Next base: position 32,417 of record JAUIBE010000021.1, on the reverse strand, counting down.
CCTTCATGCAGGTTACCCATGGTTGGAACCAGGGCGATGCGCTGGTTGTTCCGGCGAAACTCCGCCAGGGCCGCCCACAGCGCTTGCCGGTCACGAACGGTTTGCATGGATCCGCTCAGTAAAGGTGCTCTTCGGCCGGAAACGCGCCGGAACGGACATCGTTGACATAGCTGGTGAACGCCGAAGCGATGTCCGGCTGGCCATCCATGAAATTGCGCACAAACTTGGGCAGCCGGGCGCCCAGGCCCAGCATGTCGTGCATCACCAGCACCTGGCCATCACATTGCGCCCCGGCGCCAATGCCAATGACCACGATGTCCAGCGCCGCGGTGACTTCGCCCGCAAGGTCTGCGGGAATCGCCTCCAGCACCAGCATCTGGGCGCCGGCTTGCTGCAGTGCGAGCGCGTCGCGCTTGAGCTGCTCCGCAGCGTCTTCACTGCGCCCCTGCACCCGGAAACCGCCCAGCTTGTGCACGCTCTGTGGCGTCAATCCAAGGTGACCACAAACCGGAATGCTGCGACTGGCCAGGTATTCCACCACCTCGATGTACGGCCCGGCGCCTTCCAGTTTCACCATGTGAGCACCGCGCGCCATCAGCGTGCGGGCATTCTCGAAAGCAACGGTCGGGCTATGAAAACTGCCGAAAGACATGTCGCCCAGCAGGAACGGGCGCTGCGCTCCGCGCGCCACGGCCTCGGTGTGGTACGCAATGTCCTCTACGCTGACTGGCACCGTGGTATTGCGACCCTGCACCACCATGCCCAGCGAATCGCCGATCAGGATGATGTCGACCCCCGCCTGGTCCATGGCCGCCGCAAAGGTGGCGTCATAGCAGGTGAGCATGGCGATTTTCTCGCCGGCCTGTTTCATCTTCGTCAGGTCGGTGATGGTAAGACTGGCCTGGCTGGACACGATGTGCTCCTGGTGTACGGGCTGTGGAGTTTAACAACCTGCAGTTTGCAGGGTCACCTTACAAGGCCTCGACCGGCTGGGAGTTACCCAGCGCTGCGAGGCTATCCGCGGCGCGGCCGTGGCCGGGTATCTCGAAATTGGGCTGCAATTCCAACAGCGGAGCCAGGACAAACGCCCGCTGGTGCATACGAGGGTGTGGCAAGGTGAGGGAGTCGCTCTCGAACACCTGCTGATTGAAGGCCAAGAGGTCGAGGTCAATCAGCCGCGGACCCCAGCGTTCGCCGCGCACGCGCCCCAGGTCTTCCTCTATGCGCTGAATAGCCTGGAACAGCACGATCGCCTCAACCGAGCAACGCAGCTCGGCGACCGCGTTGATGAAATCGGCCTGGTCAGTTTTTCCCCAGGCCGCAGTTCGGTACAGGCGGGAGCGGCGCAGCATGGAAATCTCGTCCAGGCGCGCCAGGCGTTCAATCGCGGTTTCTACATAGTCCTGGGCGCTGCCGAGCGAGCCGTCCAGGTTGCCACCAAGGCCAATGTAGGCAAGGTGCGGATAGCAATCCGCGGCCATCAGCTTCGGCGGCCGCCCCGCTTGCCCCGGCGCCGCCGGCGTGGCCGACGCTTGTCGCCCGCATCACTGGGGCCACGGTTGTTGTGGAAGTCGTGGCCTTCCTGGGCCTCGGTCCAGAACTCGGCGAGTGGTTGCAGTGATTCATCCTGGCTGGCGCGCAGGAGCAGGAAATCGTAAGCGGCGCGAAAGGTGCGATCGCCGAGGATGCGCTTGGCGCGTTTACCGCGGGTGTTGTTAAAACGCGCCTGCATCACCCAGATCTGCCTCGCGACTGCACTGAAGCGGCGTGGAATGGAAGTGCGTACAGACTGCCGGGCGAACACCGGGTCGGAAGCCAGCATCAACGCATCGTGCATCGACTCGCCTTTTTCCATCAAATGGCTGGCGCGCTCCCACTCGGGGCGCCACAGCAACGCGGCAAAAAGGAATGCGGGGGTCACCGGCAAATCCCTGGCCACCCGGTCATCGGTATTCTTCAACGCCTGCATCAACAGCGGGTCGGCCACCACCTTGCCGGATTCTCCGGAAGGTTGGAGCGCTGGCAGCAACGCCGCACTCAGCCCAAAGCGCTGCAATGCCTCGAAACTGCGCATCGCGTGCCCGGTAAGGAACAGCTTGCATACCTCCTCGAACAACCGCGCAGGCGGCATGTCGGCCAGCAATGGCGCAAGGCGGGAAATGGGCTCTGCCGTTTCTTCATCGGCCTCAACCCCCAGCTTGGCCACAAAACGCGCGGCGCGAAGCAGGCGAACCGGGTCTTCGCGATAGCGGGTTTCTGGGTCGCCCACCAGTCTCAACCGGCGTTGTGCGAGATCCTCGTAGCCGCCGGTAAAGTCCGAAATGTCGCCCCCAACCGGGTCCAGGAACAGTGCGTTGATGGTGAAATCGCGCCGCAAGGCGTCTTCTTCCAGTGTTCCCCACACGTTGTCACGGATGATCCGGCCATCACGCAGCTGGCCATCGCCGTTTTCGTCGGAGTCGTGAGAACCGCGAAAGGTGGCTACTTCAATCAGCACGCCACCGCTACGCACGTGGGCCAGGCGAAACCGCCGGCCAATCAGGCGGCAGCGCGGGAACACGCTTTTCACTTCCTCCGGCGTGGCGTTGGTGGCCACGTCGAAGTCCTTGGGGTGTTTGCCCAGGATCAGGTCACGCACCGAACCACCGACGATATAGGCCGCGTAGCCTGCATCCTGCAGCTCACGTACCACGTCGGTTGCGCGCGGACACAATTGGTCTACGGCGATGCGGTGTTGCGACGCCGGTATGGTGGTCAGTTCAGTGATAAATAAATTTCCAGGTTTACAGTCGAATTATCGGTTGTTGTTCAGGTGATCATTTGCAGTTGCTTGCTGGTGGCTGGTCGCGTCCCTGCGGGCCAATGCAGCATCAACACACCGCATTGCTGCTTCATGATTGCTACGGCATGTTGCGGCAATTGGGCGCGCTAGTTTACCATGAGCGCCCGGTTCACTATGCATCGGACGCGCTCCCTTCGTCTAGCGGTCAGGACGCCGCCCTCTCAAGGCGGAAACACGAGTTCGATTCTCGTAGGGAGCGCCAATTTCCAACGCTGAGCCTGCCATTACTTTAATTTGCCTGCAGCCCGTAAAACAGGGAAACAAGCCGCGCCCCATGACCTTCGCCCAATGACCTTCGTCGTTACTGAAAATTGCATCAAGTGCAAATACACCGACTGTGTCGAGGTGTGCCCGGTGGACTGCTTCCACGAGGGCCCCAACTTCCTGGTCATCGACCCGGAAGAATGCATCGATTGCACGCTGTGCGAGCCCGAGTGCCCGGCCGAAGCCATTTATCCTGAAGATGACCTGCCGGAAGGCCAGGAGCATTTCCTGGAGCTGAACGCGGAACTTGCGCTGGACTGGCCGGTGATCACCGAACGCCAGGAGCCTTCAGCAGACGCCGAGTCCTGGGATGGCAAAGAAGGAAAGCTCCAATACCTGGAGAAGTAGGCGCGATTCCGCCGCCAGTTAGCCCAGGCGCTGCTTCAGAATGGCCAGCACATGCTCGGCCGCATCAATCGGCACTTCGCCACCATCTGCGTACTTGAGATAGACGCGCGAACCGGTTCCGTCGGGCTGGGTCAGCGTCAGGTAGCTGCCGCTGTAATTCGGCGGATCTTCTTTCCAGAACGCCATCCAGCTAAACCAGCCATCGTCGCTCTTTCGCTGCGGCTGTGAATAATCAAAGCGATAGCCGCCGTCCGGCGCGCGCCCGTGAACCGACATGCCGCTGCGTTCAATGGCGTAGCCCAGGCGACGGTCCACGCTGTCCGTGGAATCCTCCACGTAAATGAACACACCCTCGGCTGCCCAGCGAATTCGCGAGTTGGCCTCGGCGCCATTGTCTGTCTGGTTAGCCAGCACCCGCGGAGGAACCGGGTTCAACTCGCGCTCCGGCAACGGCACCGGCGGGTACTCGATGGTCAACGCGGTTTGCGAAGTTGGAGAATCCAGGCCTTCCGGGATTACCAGGGGCTTGGCCTCCGGCACGCCGTAGTACTCGGGTTGGTCGTTCTTGCCAAACAGGCTGCAGCCGGAAAGCAGCAGGGCTGCCAGGGCAACGATCAGTGTGTTTCTAATGCTCAAATTCATCATTTACTCAAGCCGGGGCGCAACGCTGCAAACTACGGCGCCGCACTAAATGACCTGGTGCTGCTTCAACCCGGCGAGGCACTCTTTCACCTGGCTGCGATGGTTCGCGCTCAAGGGTGTCAGGGGAAGCCGAATCGAAGGCCCAACCAGGCCCATTTCGTAAGCCGCCCATTTTACAGGAATTGGATTCGTTTCGAGCGCAAGGGTTTCGTAAAGCCCTTGCAACTGCTGATTCACTTCCCCGGCCTGGATCCAATCCCCGGCGCTGGCGGCGGCGCAAATCCGTGAAATGGCCTTCGGGGCAACGTTGGTCGCCACCGAGATTACCCCCCGGGCCCCTGCTTTCATTGCTTCCAGGAAAGTGGGATCGTCACCGCTGAGCACGACGAAATCGGGACCGCACTGTTCCACCAGGAAGTTCACCCGCGCCACATCGGCCACGGCTTCCTTGATTCCCACGATGCCCGGGTGCGATGAAAGCGCCACCGTGGTCTCGGGCTTCAGGTCCACCGAGGTGCGCGTTGGCACGTTATAGAGAATGACGGGGATGGAAACGGCATCCGCCACGGCGCGGTAATGCGCCTCGAGCCCTGCCTGGGTTGGGCGGTTGTAATAAGGCGTCACCACCAGCAGCGCGTCGGCGCCTTTCGATTCGGCGGCGCGGCTCATTGCAATGGCGTGCGCAGTGGAGGCGGAGCCGGTCCCCGCGATAATCGGGATACGTCCATCCGAGTGTTTCACGGCCTGCGCAATCAGTTGTTCAAATTCCGCGGGCTCCAGGGTGGCCGACTCCCCGGTTGTACCGCCAACGACCACCGCGCTGGTGCCGTTGGCGATGTGAAAATCGAGCAATGCGCCAAAGGCTGCAAAATCGATGGAACCTGCCTCGTCGAACGGTGTTACGAGGGCAACAATACTGCCGTGAATCATGGGTCGATGGGGTAGCGGGAAATCAAGTTCATGGTACTTGCGGTACCTGGGAGTGACAAGTATCCTGCCAAGCCATCAGCCAATATTTTCGAACGCCCTGGAACCCATCGATTTATGACCAATCAAGCGCCCCAGGTGGGCGATAAAGTCGCTAATTTCTCCCTACCCGCAACCGGCGGCAAAGACCTCTCGCTGGCCGATTTCAAAAACCGCCACCTGGTGCTCTATTTCTACCCCAAGGACAACACGCCCGGCTGCACCCGTGAAGGCCAGGAATTCCGTGATGCCTACAAGCAGTTCCAGGATGCCGGCGCCGAAATCCTTGGCGTGTCGCGCGACACCCTCAAGGCCCACGAAAACTTCAAGGCCAAGCAGTCGTTCCCATTCGAGCTGCTGGCCGACACCGAGGAAGCGCTTTGCCGACAGTTCGACGTGATCAAGGAAAAGAACATGTACGGCCGCAAAGTGATGGGCATCGAGCGCAGCACTTTCCTGATCGACAAAAAGGGCGTACTGCGCGAAGAATGGCGCAAGGTTCGAGTGCCGGGTCATGTCGACACGGTGCTGGAAGCCGTTCGCGCCCTGTAATTTTCGCCAACCCGTAACCGCCGCCGGCCTCCAGGGGACACATGGGCAAAAACAAGCGTCTTTATATCCTCGACACCAACGTGCTGATGCACGACCCCAGCGCGATTTACCGATTTGAAGAGCACGATGTGTTCCTGCCCATGATGGTGCTGGAAGAACTCGATGCCGCCAAGAAAGGCCTGTCCGAAGTAGCCCGCAATGTGCGCCAGGTAAGCCGCTTCATCGGCGAGATGATGCAGCGCCAGGGCGTGGACGACCTCGAAAACGGCCTGGAACTCAGGCAACCGGAAGGCCTGGAACTGCAAGTAGGCACCGGCATGCTTTACTTCCAGACCTCCATGCCGGAGAAGCACTCCATCCTGCTGCGCGATGGTTCATTCGCCGACAACGAGATTCTCAGCACCGCGCTCTCGCTGAAAGAGCAGCAAAGCCAGCGCGAGATCGTCCTGGTTTCCAAGGACATCAACCTGCGCATCAAGGCGGCCATCCTGGGCGTGCACGCCGAGGACTACTACAACGACAAGGCGCTGGACGATCTTTCCCTGCTCTACAAGGGCATGAAAGAGCTGGATGAGAGTTTTTGGGAAGAATCCAGCGACCTGGAATCATGGAACGAGGGCAGCAAGACGTTCTACCGCGTCCCTCGCAACAACGGCGAGGACTGGTATCCCAACCAGTGCGTGGTGGTGGGCAACGAGAACCCCGTCGAAGCCATCGTCAAGGACATCACGGATTCCTCGGTGGTGTTGCAACTGGCCGATGACTACTATTCCGGCAAGCGCAATGTCTGGGGCATCAACGCGCGCAACCGCGAGCAGAACTACGCGCTCAACCTGCTGACCGACCCGGATGTGGATTTCGTCACCCTGATGGGCACCGCCGGTACCGGCAAGACCCTGCTGACCCTGGCCGCCGGTCTTTCACAGACCATGGACGAGAAGCGTTACACCGAAATCATCGTCACCCGCGCAACGGTTTCCATCGGTGAGGACATCGGCTACCTGCCGGGCACCGAGGAAGAAAAAATGACGCCGTGGATGGGCGCCCTCACCGACAACCTGGAAGTGCTCACCCAGCCCCAGGAAGGCGGCGAATGGGGTCGCGCGGCCACCCAGGACCTGCTGGCCAGCCGGGTGAAAGTGCGCGCCCTGAATTTCATGCGTGGCCGCACCTTTCTCAACCGCTTCGTGATTATCGACGAGGCGCAAAACATTACCCCCAAACAGATGAAGGCCCTGCTCACCCGCGCCGGCCCCGGCACCAAGATGGTGTGCCTGGGCAACGTCGAGCAGATTGATACGCCCTACCTCACCGAGACCACCTCGGGCCTGACCTTTGCCGTCGACCGCTTCAAGAACTGGGCGCACGCCGGCCACATCACCCTGCGCCGCGGCGAACGTTCGCGACTGGCAGACTTTGCCTCAGAAGCGTTGTAGCTGAAGCGCGGGTAGCATTACTCACTGAATTCCAGCGACTACGTCATCCCGGAAGGCCGAGTAGGCCTATCCGGGACCCACCGGCTGAGCAGAAGGGTTACCTCAGAGGCACAGAGGTGGCCGTCCCAACCAGGGGTTTCACCCACGTGTCTGCTTGAATGGCCTCAAGGCGCACTCGAAGTTTCACTTCTGACTTGCCTTGGCCTACCCACTCAGCTCGTTGCGTTTTGTGGGCGCGACCATACAGCATGTCCCTATGCTGGATGGCCTAACCGGGCGTCCCTGCCCGGTTGCCCAGTCTCTACACTCCCTGTGCGGCATCCAAGCTTAAGGCCACGGGGTAAAACCCCCGGTTGTGTCGGCCCGGCAGGCGCATGCGTTTCAAGCCGCGGGATGGGGTGCTTCTTCCGCGACCTTAAATCACAGGGACGTGATTTAAGAGTTACATGGACGTACTTGCGCGTGTCGTGGAAGGAGCACCCCTCCCGCGGCCACGCATCTCCCCACACGAAACACTCCTGCTCAGCCGGTGGGTCCCGGATAACGCTACTCGCGTTTCCGGGATGACGGTGGGCGGCCTTCCGGGATAACGAAGGGGCGAGAAAGGGGAAATGTACCGGCTGCTAGGCCGGAGCTTCTAATTCCGGTTCAACTTCAGATTCCGATTCTTCATCATCGGGTTTCTTCGGCCAGGAACGCAGGATGGCGTTAACCAGGGTGGCCAGGGGAATGGCGAAAAAGACGCCCCAGAATCCCCACAAGCCGCCGAAGACCAGGATGGCAAGGATGATGGCGATGGGGTGCAGGTTGACCACTTCGGAGAACAGCAACGGCACCAGGAGGTTGCCATCCAGCGCCTGGATGATGGCGTAGGCGATCATGACCTGGCCAAAATCCCAGCCCCAGCCGTATTGGAAAAAGGCCACGAAGGCGATCGGGACGGTCACCACGGCGGCGCCGATGTAGGGAATCAACACCGAGAAACCCACCAGCGTTGCCAGCAGGGCTGAGTACTGCAGCCCGAAAAACTTGAAGGTGATGTAGGTCACTGCGCCGACAATCAGGATTTCGGCGACCTTGCCGCGCACATAGTTGGCGATCTGCACCTCGGATTCGGCCCATACTGTTGAGGCCAGGTGGCGTTCTTTCGGCAGGTACGAAACGGCCCAGTCGATCAGCTCGCGCTTGTCCTTGAGAAAAAAGAACACCAGCACCGGCACCAGGATCAGGTACACCACCCAGATCACGAAATTGGCCACCGAGGCCAGCGACAGGCTGAGCAACTGCTGCCCCAGGCTGGCGAAATCGTCGCCCAGCGAGGTGGTGAACGCCTGGATCTGCTGTTCGGAAACCAGTTGCGGATAATTTTCGGGCAGTGCTTTCAGCAGCGCCTGGCCCTGGCTGATATAGGCTGGAAACTGCTGCACCAGCTGCGTGAGCTGCCTGGACAGCATCGGCACCAATCCGAACAGCAGGAAGACCAGCACGGCGAGGAACAGGACAAAAACAATGATCACCGCAGGAAAGCGCGGCAAGCCAAGCTTGCGCAGGCGGCCAACGATACCTTCCAGCAGGTAAGCAATGACGATACTGGCGAACATCGGCGCCAGCCACTTGCCCAGGCCAATCACGATGGCCAGGCCGAAGATCAGGAAAAGGCCAAGAATTACAACCTGCGGGTCCGAGAAGGTCCGCTTGAACCAGTCAGTGAATAGGTTCAAAAATCAAGCGTCCAAAGCGCTTCGAGTTCGATGTTCTGGTCCAGGTTGTCGGTGGTTACCCCCAGGACACTGCCACCGAAAGCAAATTCGGAGGGCGCCCAGGCGGCGTTGAAGTGCAGGCTGCTGCGGTTGCCCGTGCGCCGTGAATAGCCCACCACCATGGCGCTGTCCGCCAGGTCGGCGGCGATGGCCCGGTTGAGCAAGGCAGATGACGGAGACGGCTGGGTGCGTGTGCTCAGGTCAACATGCCATTGCTGGTTGAGACCGTCGGTCCAGGCCCAGCCCACGCTGTAAACCGTGAGGTCATCCCACGAGAACGCCGGGCTGCTGGAATCGCCAAGCAGCGACAGGAAGCGGTTGGGCAGGTAGCGGCTGGGGAAGGCGTTGATGTCGCTGTACATCACACGCTCTACCGAAACATTCAGCCAGGAGCGCTGGCCGGCCTGGAAAGCCAGGCTGACGCTGGCGCGCGCCGGGATATCAAGGTCTGCCGCCTGGGCGTAAACACCACGGTAGGCAGCAAATTCATCCATATCGATGCGCGACTGGAAGCCGGCGTCCAGCGCGATGCCTTCAACCAGTTCCTGGCGCACATCCAGGCGTACACCGGTGCCGTAACCAGATTCCTGGTAGGGCGTGTAGCTGGGCAGGTAGAACAGCGAATCCTCGCGGGTTTCCGCGGCCCACAGGCCAAGGCCTGCGGCCGAGTAGCGCTGGTGAGCGATGATGGCGGAAACGCCAAGAATGCCGCCCTCGCCAAACTCGCGCTCGACACGCGGCGCGAACAGGCTGCGCTCGAAGCTGCTGCCGATGTCGGTCGTTTCGGTCTGGAAGCCGGGCAGGCGGAACTCGGCCGACGACTGCCACTCAATATCCAGGCGGAACTCAACGCCGCTGGAATTCAGCAACGACATACCAAAATCGGGAAGAATCTTGACCTCGTCCTTGTGCAGCCAGGAGACATGCACCGGGCCTGCATTATCAGGAAGCAGGTAAGTAGGTGTCAGTTCGCGGGCGAGGTAGTCCTGCCAGGGACCCAGTTCAAAGCCAATAACGTAGAACGACGTCAGCCCGCCGCCGCCGGCCGCAAAGCCAGCAGAGGGAACCGAAGCCGCATGCGCGCTGGCCGCCCCGAATGTCATTCCGGGAACGAGCGCCAACGACACGATCAGCTTACTGGATAACTTTTTGGCGATTTTGAATCGCACTTCAGGCATCCTACACTTCAATTAACTGCACCAATACAGGGTGGAATATGGCAGGAATACAACACCGTGTCAATGGATTCGCCGTGCCGGGGAGACAGCCTTTGGCGTGTCCCGCGACAGTTACGGCAAGTTGCTGTTTTAAAAAGATGATTAGCCACGGCTTCCCTGCCCTGTTTCGCGCCCATGGCGCGCCGAAGATGCAGTGCGCCGACAACAGGCGTTGCTAATATACAACATTGCCCGCACAGCCGGGCACACCAGGTACTGATTTTGATCGATTCCAAGAAAAAACTGGAGTCCGCAGCTTTGACCATCGCCGGCTCAGACAGTTGCGGCGGGGCGGGCATCCAGGCGGATCTCGCCACCTTCAAAGCGCACGATGTGTACGCCACCAGTGTCATCACCGCGTTAACCGCGCAGAACACGCTGGCAGTGCACACGGTCCAGCCGGCCTCCACCGATATGATCGTGGCTCAACTCAACGCGGTCCTCGATGACATCCCGGTGCGCGCCATCAAGACCGGCATGTTGCCGGACGCGGCCGCCATCGAGGCGGTTGCCGACACCCTGGAAGCCCGCGCGGCCCACATTCCACTGGTGGTTGACCCGGTGCTGGTGGCCACCAGCGGCGCTTCGCTCACCCTCGAAGACACGGTTGCGGCCCTGCGCAAGCGACTGATCCCGCTGGCAACCCTGGTGACGCCCAACCTGGCCGAGGCAAAGGCCCTTTGCCCCGATGCGGCCGACCACCAGGCCGCGGCGCAAGCGTTTCTCCAGCTTGGCTGCCAGGCGGTGTTACTCAAGGGTGGCCACGGCCAGGCGGCAACCATCACTGACTGGCTGGTTGATGAATCAGGCGCTCGCGCTTTCGAGCACCCTGCGCTAGTGGGGGAGTTCCACGGCACCGGCTGCGTGCTGTCGGCGGCGATCACTGCCAACCTGTCGAAGGGCGTTGGCCTGCAACAATCGGTGGAAGAAGGAATCGGGTTTGTGCAGCAATCCATCGCTGCAGCCCGCCTGCCACTGGCCGGCGAGCTGCACCTGATTACCTGAACACTTTCCCGGCAGGGGCGGCCTAGGCCTCGAGCCGGTCGATGATGGCGTCGGTGATGGATTCGGTGGTGCCGTCGCCACCCAGGTCGGGCGTCACGCGATCGCGGTCGGCGATGGTTTGACGAATGGCGTTGCGCAGGCGCGCGGCGCGATCTTCCATGCCCATGTGGGTGAGCATCATGGCGCAGGCCAGCATCACCGCGCAGGGATTGGCAATTTTCTTGCCCGCGATATCCGGCGCTGAACCGTGCACCGCCTCGAACATCGCCGCGTCCTTGCCAATATTGGCGCCCGGGGCCAGGCCCAGCCCGCCCACCAGCCCGGCGCAGAGGTCGGAAATGATGTCACCAAACAGGTTGGTGGTGACAATCACGTCAAACTCTTCCGGGTCGAGCACCAGGCGCATGCAGGTGGCGTCCACGATCATCTCGTTGGTTTCGATGTCCGGGTACTTGGCGGCAACCTCGCGCGCCACGTCCAGGAACATGCCGGATACCACCTTGAGCACGTTGGCCTTGTGCACCAGGGTCACTTTCTTTCGTCCCGCGGAGCGCGCCAGGTCATAGGCGTAGCGGGTGATTCGCTCGCAGCCCTTGCGGGTAACCACCATCTTTGATTCCGCGGTGCTGCCGTCTTCGCTGACTTTCGAGTCTGCGGCCAGGTAGGCGCCCTCGGTGTTCTCGCGCACTGTGATGATGTCGACGTTGTCAAACCGCGACCGCGTTCCCGGCACGGTGAGCACCGGGCGGACATTCGCGTACAGATCAAATATCTTGCGCAGGGTGACGTTGATGGAACGAAAACCCTTGCCCACGGGCGTGGTCAGCGGACCCTTGAGGACAATGGTGTTGCGGCGGATGGATTCCAGCGTTGCTTCCGGAATCAATTCCCCATGGTTTTCCAGCGCGCCGAGGCCGGCCTCGGCGAACTCGTACTCGAGCCCGGCATCCAGCGCGTCAAGCGCACGCAGGCTGGCCGTGACAATCTCCGGGCCAATACCGTCGCCCTTGATAACCGTGATTGGGGTGGTCATAACATCATTCTCCTGTCTTTCAAATCAGTTTTTGTCTCGGCGCCAGGCGGTGCGAGCACCTGGATTCGCTGTTGTTCCTGGCCGGGCTGCCTCGCTCAAATACAGCTCAATGGCCTGGGCAACCCGGCGTAACGGGTGGCCTGTAACGTGGGCCCATCGGGAAACAAGCGGTACAGGTAACGACTGTTTCCCTTGTCCTCCCCCAGCTGGGCGGTGACAATTTTAACCAAGGCGCGCATCGGCGGCTCGATTTCATACTCTGCAAAGTACGCCTGGAAGATTTCAATAATGGCGAAATGGTCCTCGTTTAACACGATGCCGTCGGCATCAGCCATGAATTTCGCGACCTCCAGGTCCCAATCCCCGGCGTCGAGCAGGTAGCCTTTTTCATCTATCGCCACCTCGCGGCTGGGGTCAATCTGCAGCGCCTCGGCCATGATGAGTCAGCGCCAACTCAAGCTCTGGCGGTGTGACGCAAGCAGTTCGATCACCCTGGCGTCATCTACCAGCCCCGCGATGCCAGCGTCCTGCGAGCCACCGATCGATGGGACCGGCAAACCCCGCGCCAGCAGGTCCGGCTCGCTCACCCAGACCGGGCAGGGGAATCCTTCAACTGCCGAGCGGTCAGCCAGCGCCATTACACCCGCATCCAGCACCACGACCACATCCTGCGCCTGGCAGCTGGTGCGGCACGCCTGCCAGGTATCGCGGTCGGCGCCAAGCAGCAGGTGGGTTATTCCGGTGCTGATTTCGTTCACAGCGACAACACCCTGGCGCAGTCGCGCCAGCGCCGGGACATTTCATCAATTGCCAGGTGTTCCAGCGGAACCACGGTTTCAACCTGGCTCACCCGCAGTTGCTCAGCGAAAGCCTGGTCAACAAAGAACCGCACCTCGGTCATGCCAGAAAGCGATGCCCAGCCCTTGAGTCCAGCCGGCAACCCCGCGGCCGATGGGTCTCGACTGCTCGCCAGTTGCCAACCACTGTCACCCAGGAAATACAGCTCAAGCGGGATCTCCAATGCCGCCGCGGCGAGCGCGACATCCAGCTGTTCTCGCGCCGATCGCTGCGCGTAAGGCGCCTGCCTGGCAACCAGCGCAAGCCTGTTGGGGGCGCCACTCAAAACGTCACCACCCGGTCGCACTCGAGCGACAGGTCCACCATCTCGGCCAGGCCGGCCACCTGGAATGGCGCCTCCACCTTGTCGACAAGCCGGCGCTGCAGCGAGGACTGGCAAAGCAGCAAGCGCGTTGCGTGTTTTTCGCCAAGATCTACCCAGGCGTCGTGCAGGTTGGCCGCACCGGCGTCGCTGGCGGCACCCCGCACGGCTGCATAAACGCCATCGCCACGAAAGAAAACGGCAGCGACTTCATGCCCGCTGGCCGCCGCACGCTGCGCCAGTCGCAATGCGGTGGCTGAAAGCGATGTGCCCCACGGGCTGTCATTTACGATGAAAAGGATATTCACGCTTTGCCGGAGCTGCCTGTTGCTGATGGAGCCGCCAATGTCGCATACCAATGTCGCATAATAGGGGCGGGCCAGAACCTGGTTGTTAAATTGGGGTCTGAAGCCGGTAACCACAACGTCGCAATCACGCTCGGGAACTTGACCGCAATCATTCACAAGCATTCCACATTTCTCACCCGCATGTTGTTGGCCCTGGGTATTGCAGCCACCAGCCTTGCGGCAGTGGCGCAAACCGACAGCGTCAACCTGCCAGACATGGGCGCATCGGCCGACAGCATCCTTTCGCGCAAGGAGGAAGAGGACTACGCCCGCACGCTGCTGATGCAGATGCGCGCCTACGAGGTGCTGGTGGAAGACCCGCTGATCTCGGCGTTCTTCTCCGACATGGGTTATCGCCTGGTTTCCTACAGCGACCGTCCTGACAAATCGTTTACCTTCGTGGTGCTGAACGAGGACACCATCAACGCCTTTGCCGCGCCCGGCGGCGTAATTGCCCTGTTCTCGGGCATGATTCTTACCGCCGATGACGAGAACGAGATCGCCGGGGTGCTGGCGCACGAGATTGCCCACATCACCCAGCTGCACCTCTACCGGACGATGGAAAAATCCAAGGAAATGGCCATTCCCATCGCCCTGGCCATGCTGGGTTTGATGCTGGCCGGCGGCGGTGGCGGTGAGGCCATCCAGGGCGCGCTGATCGGCGGCAGCGCGGCGCTGCAACAGGCGCAGATCAATTTCACCCGCCAGCACGAATCAGAAGCCGACCGCATCGGCATACGCACCCTCTCCCAGGCCGGGTTCGACCCGGAGGGCATGGTGACCTTCTTCGAAAAAATGGATCGCGCCACCCGCGCCGGCGGAGAGGGGCCGCCCGAATACCTGCGCACCCACCCCGTCAACGTCAGCCGCATCGCCGAGGCCGCCGATCGCGCGCAACAGATGAACCCGGGGCAACCCTCCAGCCAGCTGGATTTCTTCCTGATGCAGGCCCGCCTGCGCACCCTGGTTTCCAAGACGCCCGCCGAAGCGCTGAAATACTTCGATGACCGTCGCCGCCGCGCAGACATTCGCGAGAGCGAGGTCGAGGCCATTGAATACGGCAGCGCCATCGCCATGCAGCAACAGGGGCGCTACGAAGAAGCGCGCAAAAGCCTCGAACGCCTGGTCGCGCATGGCGACCACCTGGCCTACTCGCTGCAACTGGCCGACCTCGACGTCGATTCCGGCCATGTCGAGGCCGCGATCGAACGGCTGGACGACCTGTACACCATTTTCCCAGGCAATCACGCCATCGTGATGGCCTATGGCGAGGCCCTGTTGCACGAAAAAGACCCGCAGCGCGCTGAAAAAGCCGAACAGATCCTGCGCGAACACCTTTTGCGCAACGATGATGACCCTCTTCTATACGAGCTCTACGCACGCGCCTCGGACTATTCGGGCAATGAGATTCGCGCTTCGGAGGCCATCGCCGAGTCCTACTACCTGCGCGGCCAGGTCCACGAGGCCGCCATGCAACTGTCACGCCTGGCCGAGAAATCAGACCTCAACTACTACCAGCGCGCGCGCATCACCGCCCGCCTGGACGAAATGCGCCGCAAAATGATCGAACTGGGCGAAGATCCGGCACAGGGCTGAAGTGGCCGCTAACACACGGATTTCGCGCTTGTAATTATTCTGTAATACGCATGCTTATAATGGGTCAGATGGCTGCGACTGCGGATTCTGTCTTGACACAGAAACAACCCCGTGTGCTGGTCGTCGATGATGAGTCGGCCATCCGCGACATGATTACATTTGCCTTGCAACGAGCCGGCATGGAGTGCCATGCCGCCGCCGATGCACAGGAAGCCCTGCTCGCGATCAGCGAGAACCGGCCCGACCTCGTATTGATGGACTGGATGATGCCAGGCGTCAGCGGACTCGAACTGACCCGCCGCCTGCGCAAAGATCCATTCACTGCCGATATCCCCATCATCATGCTAACCGCCAAGGTCACCGAGGATGACAAGGTGACCGGGCTGGAAGCCGGCACCGACGACTACATCATCAAGCCGTTCTCCCCGCGTGAACTGATGGCGCGCATCCGCGCGGTCATTCGCCGCACCAGCCCGGCCGATGAAGACGGCCAGATTCGCCAGGGCGACCTGACCCTCGATACGGTCTCGCGCCGCGTGCTACACGACAACCAGGAACTCCACATGGGTCCCACCGAGTACCGCATGCTGGAGTTCTTCATGAGCCACCCCGGTCGCGCCTATTCGCGCAACCAGCTTCTCGACCACGTTTGGGGCGCCAACGCCTACCTGGAAGAGCGCACCGTTGATGTTCACATCCGGCGCTTGAGGAAAGCCCTGGAGCCAGCCGGCGTCAGCGCATACTTGCAAACTGTTCGCGGGCACGGCTACCGTTTCATGGCCGAAAACTAGGCCGGGGCCACGCGCCATGCCAAGCCGAAGCGCCAGGCTTCACTCAGCAAGAATCATCATCGCCGCGGTTGTGGTGGTGGCGATTGGCTGGTGGCTGGGCTACCCATTGATTGCCGCGCTGGCGGCGCTGGCTGCCTACGGTGGCTGGAACCTGTTCAACATCTACCGCCTCAAGCGCTGGCTGCAGGCCCCCGAGTCTGAAATCCCCGACAGTTACGGGGTGTGGTCAGATATTTTCCGGCGAATCAACTCGCTGGAACGCGCCAGCAAGGAAAAGAACGAACAACTGCGCACCATGGTGCGCGATTTCCAGGGGCTGACCGATGCCCTGCCTGACGCCACCCTGGTGATCGACAAGCAGGACAGCCTGCGCTGGTTCAATAGCGCGGCGCGCAAGATGCTTGGGCTGAAGGTGCCGGAAGATCTTGGCCAGCCGGTGACCAACCTGCTGCGCGGCTCTGACTTCGCCAACTGGCTGGCGGTGCAGGAGGAAGTTCGCAGTCGCCTGGAGATGGCTTCGCCGGCCGACGACAACACCTGGCTGAGCATCAGCGCGGTGGATTACGGCAACGACCAAAAACTGCTGATCCTGCAGGATGTCACCGAGGTGCATAACGTCAACCAGGTGCGGCGCGACTTTGTCGCCAACATCTCCCACGAGCTGCGCACCCCGCTAACCGTGCTGCTGGGCTACCTGGAAATGCTCTACGACGGCGCCGGCGAAAACCAGGACATGATTGACAAGATGCGTGGCCAGGCGCTGCAGATGCAGGGCCTGCTTTCCGACCTGCTGGAGCTTTCCCGCCTGCAGAGCGACCGGATTACCGGCGAAGAGGAAGAAGTTGATGTGCCCGCCATGCTGGCCCAGCTGCGCGAGCAGGCAGAAGAATTCAGCCGTGGCCGCCACACCACTTCGTTCGATGTCGAACCGGGGCTTCACCTGGTGGGGGTTGCCTTCGATCTCGAGAGCGCATTCCGCAACCTGCTGGTGAACGCGATAAACTACACGCCGGAAGGTGGCCAGATCACGGTTCACTGGGAGTCGGGCCCCGATGGCGCAGTCCTGACCGTTGCCGACAATGGCATCGGCATACCGAAGCGCGACATCCCCCGCCTGACCGAGCGGTTTTACCGCGTGGCTGAAGACCGTGCGCGCGCCTCTGGCGGCACCGGGCTGGGCCTGGCAATCGTCAAGCACGTGCTGAATGCCCACCAGGCCAGGCTGCAAATCACCAGCGAGCTGGGTGAAGGCAGCCAGTTCACTTGCATATTTCCGGAAGCGCGCCTGCGCCGCAAAGCGCTTCCGTTGGAGGCACAGGGTTGATGAATTTTCAGTTCCTCAGGCAGGCTTGCGCCGCGGTAGCGTTCATCACTACGGCCTCCGCCACGCATGCCCAACCAGCCGTCGACGAAGCACTGCCCGAATACCAGCGGGTCAGCGGTATCTCCGGCAATATCTCCAGCGTTGGCTCGGATACGCTGTCCAACCTGATGACGCTGTGGGCCGAGGAGTTCAAGCGTAACTATCCCGGCGTCAACATCCAGATCCAGTCTGCCGGTTCCGCCACGTCGCCCCCGGCGATGAGCGAAGGGACTTCCAACCTGGGGCCAATGAGCCGCCTGATGCGCGACAGTGAAATCGAGGATTTCGAGGCGCACCACGGCTACAAGCCGACGCCGATTGCGGTCGCCATCGACGCGCTTGCCATTTTCGTGCACAAGGACAATCCGCTGGCCGGGCTTTCCATCGAGCAGGTGGATGCGATTTTCTCGTCCACTCGCCTGTGCGGCGCACCCGAGGCCATCGAGAGCTGGGGCCAGCTAGGGCTGGAAGGTGAATGGACCGACCGCTCCATCCAGCTTTACGGCCGCAACTCGGTTTCCGGCACCTACGGTCACTTCAAGCTGCACGCCATGTGCAAGGGCGATTTTCTCAACACCGTGAACGAGCAGCCGGGGTCCGCCTCGGTGGTTCAGGCTGTAAGCTCTTCGCTGAACGGCATTGGCTATTCCGGCATGGGCTACACCACATCGTCGGTGCGCCGCCTGCCGCTGGCGCGCGAACCCGGTTCGCCATTCGTGGAAGCCACCCGTGAGAACGCGCTCAATGGCAATTATCCGCTGGCCCGTTTTCTCTACATCTACGTCAACAAGCCGCCCAACGAAGCGCCCGACCCGCTGACCAGCGAGTTCATCAACATGGTGTTATCGCGCCAGGGCCAGCAGATCGTGGTCAAGGACGGCTACGTTCCGCTGCCAGCCAACGTCGCAGCGCGCGAACAAAAGAAAATCGAGCCCCCGCCTGCCCCTGTACCTGAGAACTGATCCCGCGTTACGCTTGGCTCATGAGCGAAACGGAGCGCGCCAACACATACGCGGCCGTCGATCTCGGCAGTAACAGCTTCCACCTGCTGGTTTCTCGCCGCGAGCACGGTGAACTGCGCGTACTCGACCGCATCAAGGAAATGGTGCGAATCGCCGGCGGCCTGGACGACCACGGTCAACTCGACCAGGAGACCATGGACCGCGCGCACGGCTGCCTGGCCCGCTTTGGCCAGCGCCTGCGTGGCATCCCCGACGAAAACATTCGCGCCGTGGGCACCCAGACCTTTCGCCGCCTGCGTAACACCAATGCGTTCCTGATGGTGGCGGAAACCGCGCTCGGCTGCAGCATCGACATCATCGGTGGCCGCGAGGAAGCGCGCCTGATCTACCTGGGTGTTTCACAGGGCGTCTCCGGCCACGATGGCCGCCGCCTGGTGATCGATATTGGCGGCGGCAGTACTGAACTGGTGATTGGCGAGGGTCTGTCACCGCTGGAACTGGAAAGCCTGCAATACGGCTGCGTTTCGCTAACCCGCCAGTTTTTCGCCAACGGCAAGATCACGCCCAAGAAATGGCGCAAGGCCAAGCGTTCGGTAATGTCCGACCTGCAGGAACTGCGCATCCGCTATCGCCAGACCGGCTGGGAAAGCGCAGTGGGCTCGTCGGGCACGATTCGCGCGGTGGCTGAAATCTGCCAGCAGCAAAACTGGGCTGAGCGCGGCGTTACCGCGGACGCGCTGGAGAAACTGGTGGCCGCGATGTTCAACTTCGGCCACGTTGAAAACGTGACCCTGGCGGGTTTGTCCGAGCGGCGTCACCCGGTGTTGATCGGTGGGCTGGTGATGTTGTCGGCCTGTTTCGAGGCTTTCGAACTCGATCGCCTGGAAGTCTCACCCTTTGCCCTGCGCGAAGGGTTGCTCCACGACCTGCTCGGTCGTTTGGAAAACCGCGACCCACGCGACAACACCGTGCAGGCTTTCAAGGCGCGCTACGGTGTTGATACTGCCCAGGTCAACCGGGTAAAAACCTGCGCGCTTGCCGCCTGCGAGCAAATCGCCGACGGCATGTTCCTGCGGCCCATCCATCGCGACCTGCTGGGCTGGGCGGCCGACCTGCACGAGACTGGCCTTAGCGTTTCCCACAGCCACTTCCAGAAGCACTCTGCCTACCTGGTGGAAAACTCCGACATGCCGGGTTTTTCCACCCAGGAGCAGCTGTTCCTGGCGGCTCTGATTCGCTACCACCGGCGGGCGGTGCCGGGACGCTTTGCCGAACGTTTGCCGCCGCGCTTGCACGAACCCCTGCGCGTGACCCTGTTTTGCCTGCGATTCGCCTGCATCCTTTGCCGCTCGCGCGATGATTCGGCCATCCCGACTTTCAAACTCAATGGCCTGGATCGCTCGATCTCGGTGCAGTTCCCTTCCGAGTGGGCCGAGCAGCACCCGCTGACCATCGCCGACCTGGAACTGGAAATGGATCTGCTGCGCAAAATCGGCCTGCAATTCAGCGTGCCGGCCCCGGAAGACATTTGAACCGTACCGATTCTTCGCAATGGCGTCCCACCGCCTCGCGCCACGCCATGGAAACACGCGCCAGGCTGCTGGCGGCCATGCGCCAGTTCTTTGCTGATCGCGGCGTCATGGAAGTGGAAACGCCGGTGCTCTCCAGGGCGCGCAACAGCGACACCAACATCGAAAGCATCAGCACCGATGCGCCGCGCCCGCGTTACCTGCGCACTTCGCCTGAATACCCCATGAAGCGGCTGCTGGCAGCCGGTTCCGGGGATATCTACGAGATCGCCCGGGTCTTCAGGGCAGGCGAAAGTGGCCGTCACCACAACCCCGAATTCACACTGGCCGAGTGGTATCGCCTGGACATGGGCTGCCTCGACCTGGCCGACGAGGTGGTAGCGCTAATTCGCCATTGCGGCGATGCCTTCAGGGAGGTCAGTTTTACCGACTGGCCGGTGCAGCGCTGGACCTACCGGGCGATTTTCCTTGAGCATGTTGGCCTCGACCCTTTCTCGTGCAGCGAAGACGACCTGGCGATGGTTGCCGAAGAGCGCGGCCTGCCCGCAGCGCGCCTGAGCCACGCCGAGTGGCAGGACCTGATCATGGCCGAGGTGATCCAGCGCGCCATGCCCGCCGAGGGCTTCACCATCATCCACGACTACCCGCCCGAACAGGCGGCGCTGTCCAGGATCCGTCACGATGACCCGCCCGTGGCCGAACGCTTCGAGGTTTATGCCGGCCAGCAGGAACTGGCCAACGGCTACCAGGAACTGACCGACGCCAACGAGCAGCGCGAGCGTTTCGAACGCGACCGCCGCCAGCGCGCCGCACGCGGCGAGCCACAAGCGCCACTGGACGAAAACCTGCTGGCCGCCCTGCAACACGGCCTGCCCGAATGCTCCGGCGTGGCCCTGGGCGTCGACCGCCTGCTGATGCTGATACTCAACCTCGACGACATCGCCTCGGTGGTTTCATTTCCCTGGGAACGCGCCTAGCCGCACCCTCCCGTCATCCCGAAATGCCGACTACCGTCATCCCGGAAGGCCGAGTAGGCCTATCCGGGACCCACCGGCTGAACAGAAGCTTTTCCTGAGTGGCTCACAAGTGGCCGCCCCAACCAGGGGTTTCACCCGCGTGTCTGCTTGAATGGCCTCAAGGCGCACCCGAAGTTTCACTTCAGACTTGCCTTGGCCTACCCGATCAGATCGTTGCGTTTTGTGGGCGCGTCCATACAGCACTTCCTTGTGCTGGATGGCCTAACCGGGCGTCCCTGCCCGGTTGCCCAGTCTCTACACTCCCTGAGCGGCATCCAAGCTTAAGGCCACGGGGTAAAACCCCTGGTTGGGGCGGCCCGGGAGGCGCATGCGTTTCAAGCCGTGGGATGGGGTGCTTCACCCGCGACCTTAAATTACAGGACGTAATTTAAGAGCCCCATGGACGGGTTTATGCGTGTCGCGGGGGGAGCACCCCTCCCGCGGCCACGCCTTTGCCCCCATGCAACACTTCTGCTCAGCCGGTGGGTCCCGGATATTTCTATTCGAAATTCCGGGATGACGGAGGGTCGAGCTTCCGGGATGGCGGGGTTGTTGCTACTGCGCTGGCAGCAGGATGGTAACGGCCAGGCCGCCGCCAGGCGCGTTGCTGGCGGAAATCTCGCCACCGTGGCGGCGCACCGCTGCAGAGGCAATAGACAGGCCCAGGCCATGGCCACCCGACTTCCGGTCGCGCGATTCCTGCACCCGGTAGAACGGCTTGAAGATCTTGTCGAGCTCTTCCTCGGGCAGCCCGGTGCCGTAGTCCCGCACCGTGATGGCAAGCGCCCCGCCGTGCTCTTGGTCCAGAGAAAGCACCACGCCGCGGTCTGGCTCAGTGTGGCGCATCGCGTTGCGCAGCAGGTTTTCGATGGCGCGCCACAGCAGTTCACGGTCGCCACGGTAGATCAAAGACTCAGACCCGGCCCAGGCAACGCCGGGCGAACCTTCCGGCGCCTCGTAACTGACCGTCTCGGCAAGCTCACTCAACAGGCGGGCAATGTCGACATCCTGGTCGCCACGCGGCGCGGTTTCTGATGACTCGCGCAACAGCCCCAGCACATCGTTGACCAGGGTCTCCAGGCGCTGGCTCTCGGTTTCGATGCGGTTCAGCTCATTGGCCACTTGCCCGGCGCCCTTCTTGCGGGCTATTTCCAGCGCCACGGTGAGGCGCGCCAACGGCGAACGTAGTTCGTGGCTCACATCGCGCAATAATCGCTGATTCGCCTGCTGCATAGTTTCCAGGTGTGACGCCATGCGGTCGAAATCTTCCGCCAGTTCGCCAATCTCGTCGTGGCGAACCGGCTTGAGCTTGCCTACCCGCGCCTGCAGGTCGCCCTCGGCAATCTTGCGGCTGGCGTCCCGCAAGCGCTTGAGCGGCGTGGTCAGGCCACTGGCAAGGAAGTAACTGACCAGGGCGCTGATCAGGGCTGCCACCATCAGGCGCAGCAAAGTGCCCTGCAGTCCAGGCGCCAACAGCGCACCCGGTGGCACCCGCGCAAAAGTATGCAGGGTGTATGGCTCGCCATCGACATCAACGATGCGCGCCTGGGTAGAGGGACGGCCAGATTGGGTAAGCGTCCGCAGTGCAGCATCCCGCCCGAGGATCTCCACACCGGAATCGTCCACCACGAAAATATGGCTGCGGGCAATCAATGGAACCGCCTGCAGTTCCTCCACGAGGCCCTCACGACCGCGCTCGTACAGCACCCGCGCCGAGCGCTGCGAAATACGCTCCATGCCGCGCGAGAAAATGTTGGCCGGGTCTTCCGCCCACTGGCCGCGGGCGATCATGTCGTTGATGGTGCCCATCGCGGCCGAAAAGGCCACGATGCTCAGCCACATGGTGAGGAAAATCTTCCAGAAAAGACGCGACATGTTTTAAGCGAATGGGACGTCAGAACGCCCGGTACTGGTACCCGATACCGCGGATGGTCTCGATTCGCGCCTGGCCGCTGGGCGTCGGGCCCAGTTTGCGACGCAGGTTGCTGACATGCATGTCGACGCTACGGTCGTGCTGCACCGGCTCGCGGTTGAGCGCAAAAATGTACAGGTCACGCTTGCTCACCACCTCGCCCTGGTGCTGCAACAGCGCCTGCAGGATGCTGAACTCGGTGCTGGTAAGGTCAATTTCCTCACCGGCACGAACCAGTTGGCGGGCGCCGATATTCATCTCCAGGTCATCGATGACAATCTCGTTCTTGCCGGTCAACACGGTAGAGCGGCGCAGCACGGCGCGGATGCGGGCCAGCAGTTCGCGCGGATTGCAGGGCTTGGGCAGGTAGTCATCAGCGCCAAGCTCCAGGCCGGTAATGCGGTCGTTGTCTTCGCCGCGCGCGGTGAGCATCACCACCGGTATGCGGGATTCCTTGCGCAGTTCCTTGAGCACCGCCATGCCGTCCATTTCGGGCATCATCACGTCCAGCACTATCAGGTCTACCCCTGGCTTGCGTGCTTCATCCAAACCGGTCCGGCCATCGAACGCCTGGCGGACGCGCAGGCCCTCGGCCTCGAAGTATTCCTTCAGCAGGCCGGAAAGCTCGACATCGTCGTCAATGATCAAAATGCTGGTTTGCATGAACGTGCTTGCTCCGTTGTGGGCATTGGCGGTCAAAACGGCCTGCCAATCATGAAATCGTCAGCCAAGGAATGCAACCAGACCGCGTTCACGCCCGATCGTTCAGCGAAATCGGCGCCGATTGGCGCAAACCCGTGAAAAGCGGACGTTTCCCGGCGCTGTAACAAAAGCGTCACATGCAGCCGATAGACTCCTAGGCTCCTCGAACCCGACACCAGCAGACGCCGTTTGCAGGGTTGTTCAGACAAACCGGAATTCCAAGCAATGACTCATTTATCAACTGGGTACCGCGCTTGCCTTTGTGAAATGGCACGGCGGAAAACCCCCGTGACGTTCGCCTGCGTGGTGGCGCTCATTATGTCACTGTCCAGCCAGGCCGTTTTGGCCCAGGAAGACCTGGCGCCGCTGGCCGACCGCCTGATCGAGATGCGCGGTGAAGTGGATTCGCTGCAAAGCGAGCTGAACGTGCAGCGCGAAGAGCACAAGAACCGCATGGCCTACCTGACCGCGCAATTGGCGGACCTGGAAGCCAGCCGCGACCGCGAGGCGTTGCGCGTGCAGCAGCTTGAGACCGATCTCGAGGAACTGCGCACCGAAGTGGCGTCTGCCGGGGATACCTCCGAGACGCTGACCCCCATGGTGCTGCGCCACATTGAAACACTGCGCCAGCAGGTTGCCGGCGGGTTTCCGTTCAAGGTTCGCGAGCGCCAGGCCGCGCTGGATGACATTTCCAACCAGCTCGACAGCGGCGTGATCAACGCCCAACGCGCAGTCAACCGGCTGTGGGCCTTCGTCGAGGACGAAATCCGCATCACCCGCGAAAACGCCATCTACACCCAGTCGATCCAGCTTAACGGCGAAAGCGTACTGGTCGACATCGCCAAGCTGGGCAGCGTGATGATGTACTTCCGCACCCGCGACAACCAGTACGGCCGCGCCGTGCCATCGGCCAGTGGTTGGTCCTTCGAATACCTCGGTGATTCCAACGACCAGAAACAGGTGGCCTTGTTGTTCGATTCATTGCGCAAGCAGATCAGGCAGGGCTACTTCGAACTGCCAAATGCCATGCCGGCACGGGGGGCATCGTCATGAATTCTCTGAAGAAACTGGCAGCCGCCACCCTGCTCGCCAGCAGCTTTAACGCGCTGGCCCAGGAAGAGGCTGCACCCGCGCAGGAAACCACCCAGCCGCCGGTTCCGGTGATCAACCCGGAAAAATCCCGCGATGAACTGGAGCAGGCCTACCAGAAAGAGTACGCCTTCCTGGAAGCCCAGTTGCGCGACCTGCGCCAGCGGCTCGATTCGTTCCAGTCGCAGTCCAACGAGGCCGAGCGCAACAAGGAAGTCCAGATCGACCGCGTCGAGGCCGAGTACATCGACCTGCAGTCGCGCGGCGAGCGCATGAACGACCTGCTGGTGGAGGCCGATCGCCAGATCGAGTCGGTGGAAGACAGCCGCTCCACGCTGGAGGCCACCTTTATCCAGGCCGGCTCCACCCTCGAGCCGTATGCCGAGGAGTTTCCCGTACTGGCCGACATCAAGTCACCGGAGTTTCTCTCGGCCGGCGACAGCGACAAGATCGACACCCTGTTCGACGCCGCGGGCACCCTGCTCTCCAGCCTGTCGTCGGTGCGTGAAGTGCCGGGTGAGTTTTTCCTCGCCAACGGCTCTGAAGTGGAAGGCACCATCGTCAAGGTGGGCAACATCGCTTCCTACGGCGTCAGCGAGAGCGGTGCTGGCGCCCTGGCCCCAGCGGGCGAAGGCCGCCTGAAAGTATGGACGGCCAGCACGCCGGAAACGGCCCGGGCGCTGGCGGCAGGACAAAGCCCCGCTGGCGTCGAGGTGTTCCTCTACGAAAACGCCACTGCAGCGATTGAAGAAAAAGAAGGCAAGACCGTGCTCAGCGTGATCAACAGCGGTGGCGTCATTGCCTGGATCATTGTCTTCCTGGGCGGCATTGGCCTGATGATGATCCTGCTGCGCGTGGTGTTCCTTGACCGCGCCCGCTTCCGCACCGGCAAGGTGGTCGAATCCATCGGCTCGCTGGTCAGCAAGGGTCACCTGGATGAAGCACTGGCGGCGGCCAAGGACCTCAAGGGCGCGGCATCGCGCGTGGTCAGCGCCGCGATTCGCAACCTGGATCGCGACCGCGAGCACATCGAGGACATCATCTCCGAGCAGATCCTGCACGAGTCTTCGCACCTTAACCGCTTTGGCGCGGCGATCCTGGTAATCGCCGGCGTGGCGCCCCTGCTCGGGCTGCTTGGCACCGTAACCGGCATGATCTCGACCTTCGACATCATCACCGAGTTTGGCACCGGCGATCCGAAGCTGCTGTCCAGCGGCATCTCGATCGCGCTGGTCACCACCGAGGTGGGCCTGGCCGTTGCCATTCCCACCCTGATCTGCGGCAACCTGCTTTCCGGTTGGGCGGAGTCCATCAAGGACGACATGGAAAAGGCCGCCCTGCACGTGATCAACGTCTACAAGGCCAACCCCGCGACCCGCGAGGAACTGGGGGCCCAGCCGGCCTAGGCGCATGATCACCGAGCTTATCCAGGAACTCGCCTCCTACGTCGAGGCCGGCGGCTGGGTCATGCCGCCGCTGATGATCGCCACCGTGGTGCTGTGGTACGCCATTGGCTACCGCTGGGCGGTGTTGCGACGTGGCACCAAGCGTGGTGCGCGCAACCTGGTATACCGGGTGGCCGCGGGCAAGGTTCCCAGTGGCAAAGGGGTGATGGTGCGCGCTGCCACCACCGGACTGGCGCTGAAAGAGGCGCAACCCGATGACCTGCGCCCCTACCTGGACAGTGCATTCGCCAAGGAAGAGGCGCAGCTGCGCAAGTTCAACATCCTGATCACCACCATCGTCCTGTCGGCGCCGTTGCTGGGGCTGCTGGGAACGGTGATCGGCATGATCGAAACCTTCGACTCGCTGGGTGACATGTCACTGTTCTCCCAGTCGGGTGGTATCGCCGGGGGTATTTCCCAGGCGCTGTTTACCACCCAGATGGGCCTGGCGGTGGCCATCCCCGGCCTGATCGTCAACGGCATCCTCAACCGCAAGGCCCAGGAAATGCAGTTGGAACTGGCCCAGATGAAAGACTTCCTGTGCACCGCGGAAGCGCCGCAACTCGAAGCGGCGGCAGCCTGAGCAGTGACCAGCACTCGAATACGGAATATCCAATGAGATACAGAGAAAAGAAGGAAGCGATCCAGGACATCAACATCTCGCCGTTGATCGACATGGTGTTCATCCTGCTGATCTTCTTCATGGTCAGCACCACCTTCATCAAGGACATGAAGCTGGACCTCGACCGGCCGTCGGCCACCTCGTCGGTGACTGCGTCGACCAAGGCCATTCGCCTGTACATCGATTCTTCGGGCGACACCTTCCTCGATGGCGAGCCAGTGCGTATCTGGGTCATCCAGAGCCGTCTGCGCGATATGCTCAAATCGCAAACCGGCAAGTCCGTGCTGGTAGTCACCGACGATGGTGTCCCGGCGGGGCGGCTGGTGGAAGTGGTTGACCAGGCGCGCCTGGCCGGCGCCCAGGACGTGGGTGTGGCCACGGTTGCCGAGGCTGGTGCGGGTTAACTCGCGATGAGCGAACAGGTTCGCAGGCACGCCCATGCGCTCAGCTTCATGCTGCTGGGCTCGGTGCTGGTTTTTGGCGCTGTCATCCTCATCAACCGCGCCTCGGAGAACCTCGACGAGGTGCGCGCGGGGCAAGCCGAGCAGATCCAGTTCGAGCGCAAGAAGCCGCCCGAAGAAAAACAGGTGCAACAGCCCAAGCCAAAGCCCAAGCCGCGCCGCAACCCAAGCGCGCCACCGGCGCCCCTGCTTGGCCTGAGCACGAATCTATCCGGCGTGGACATGGGCCTGCCCGGATTCTCGGCCAATGACCTGATGGGCATGGACGGCGACCTGCTGGGCGATGGCAGCGGCCTGGTGATGACCGATGAAACGGTCGACCAGCCACCGCGCGCCACCTACCAGGCGCCGATGGTCTACCCGCCCCGCGCCCGCGCCCAGGGCCAGCAGGGCTACGTGGTGCTTTCCCTGCTGATCGGCCTGACCGGCGAGATCGAGCAGGTCGAGGTGGTGGAATCGTACCCGGAAGGACTGTTTGACGAAGCTGCCCTCACCGGCGTGCGCCAATGGCGCTTTGACCCGGCGCTGTACCAGGGCCAGGCCGTGCGCGCCTGGGCCCGCCAGCGCGTTCGCTTCGACCTGAGTTGATCAATAGCACCATGCGTTATTCAGTCATCACGAGATTTGCAGCGGCAACGGTGCTTTGCCTCGGCCTCAATACCGGCATCGGCCACGCCCAGGAAGCCGAAGACGCCGAGGTGAACTACCTCGACCTGGCGGCGCTGATGCTGCGCGACGGCAATTTCGACCGCGCCATCACCACCCTCGACCAGGTAGACCTGGCCGAAGAAGGCCTGGATCTGCAGCGCTATTACACCCTGCGCGGCCTGGCGCACCTGCGCCGCAATGAGCTGGAGCTGGCGCGTGACAACCTCACCCTGGCCTCGCAAACCGAAGCGCCGGACTCGCTGGTGTTTATCTACCTGGCACAGGTGAATTTCCAGCTTGAAGATTACCGGGCAACGCTCGACGCCCTGGACCGCGCCGGAGCCGCCGTTGAGCGGCTGGGCTCGGTCTACCACATGCGCGCCCAGTGCCACTGGTTGCTGGAGGAGCATGTCGAAGCATTGGCCACCCTGGACCAGGCCGATACGCTGTTCCCAGACGATTACTCATTCACCCGACGCAAGGTGTTTTACCTGGTGGAACTGGGGCTGTTCCAGCGCGCTTCCGAACTGGGCAGAGAGTACCTGGAGTACAGCGAAGCCGGCCTGGAAGACTATGTCGCCCTGGGCAACGCGATGCGCGCCAGCGGCGAACTGGATGAGGCCGCGGCATTCCTGGAGCAGGCGCAGATGCGCTTCCCCGCCAGCGTGGACGTGAAGAAATCGCTGGCACACGTTTACATCGATCGCGGCCAGCTCAGCGCCGCGGCCGACCTGATTCACAGCGCTGCGCTGCTCGACCCGAAGCTGATGGCAGAAGCGGCCGAGCTGTATCGACGCGCCGGGCAAATCTACCGCGCCCTGACTTTGAACGGCCAGCTTAGCGACCAGCCGGAAAAATTCCGCCAGCGCATGGCGCTGCTGCTGGAACTGCAGAACTTCGAGCAGGCCGCGGCCATGGAAACCCCGCTGTACCGCGTTGGCCTGTTGAATGACGAGGACCTGCGCTACGCACTGGCTTATGCCCAATTCAAGATCGGCGCCTTCGAGGAAGCCGAGGCCAACCTCGCGCAGCTCACCCGGCCAGACCTGTTCCGCAAAGCGGCCGAATTGCGGCGCGCCATCGAAGATTGCAGTGAAAACACCTGGCAGTGCCTGTGAAAACGCTTAAACGAACCATCCTGGCGGCCTCCATGTCAGCCAGTTTCGCGGCCTGGGCCCAGAGCGGCGAGCTGACCCTCTACGTGTTTAACGAGGGGCGCCCGGTCGAGGACGTGGAAATCCTGGTCGACGATACGCTGGTCACCTGGACCGAGGAGAACGGCGCCGCCCTGCTGGATATCGAAGCCGGCATCCACGAACTGGAACTGCGCGTCCAGGACAGCGTGGTGCTGGAACAGCAGATCATTATCACCAAGGATGAGATCGCCCAGTGGATCGTGGATATCTCGGGTGGCGGCTCGGCGCTGTACGACGTGGAGAGCTCGCACCTGGGCCAGGACATTCCCGGCCAGGATTCCACCGCGCCGGTGGCCGATGGCGAACCAGGCATCCTCAATGGTGTGCTCACCAGCGCCGATGACGGCAAACCGATTGCAGGCGCGCGCGTGTTCATCAGCGGCGTCGCCGACCAGGTGCGCACCGATGCCGAGGGCAAGTTCAGCATCGAAATTCCCGCCGGCACCTATTCCATCTCGGTGTTGCACTCGAGCTTCAATACCCTGACCCGTGATGACTTCGAGGTTATTGCCAACCAGAGTTCGGATGTGGCGCTGACCCTGGTTCCCTCGGGCTCTGAGCTACCCGAATTCGTGGTGATTGCACCCTATATTTCCGGCTCGCTGGCCTCGGTGATGGCGGAACGGCGCGAGTCGGATGGCGTCACCGATGTACTGAGCGCGGAACAGATTTCCCGCGCCGGCGATTCCAACGCTGCCGGCGCCCTGCGGCGCATTACCGGCCTGACCCTGGTCAATGGCCAGTACATCTACGTGCGCGGCCTGGGTGAGCGCTACTCCAGCGTGATTCTCAACAATGCCGCCATTCCCAGCCCCGACCCAACCCGTCGCGTGGTGCCGCTGAGCCTGTTTCCCACCGATGTGATCGAGGCAGTGGTGGTGCAGAAAACCGGTGCGGCCTACCTGCCTGGCGAGTTCGGCGGCGGCACGGTGCAGCTTCGCACGGTGTCTTTCCCGCCGGAAATGCTGCTCAAGTTTGACGCCAAGATCGGCTACCGCCAGGACACCACCGGCGAGACCGGCCTGAGCTACGAGGGCAGCGATACCGATTGGCTGGGCTACGATGACGGCGCCCGTGATTATCCGCCCTCGCTGGCCGATGCCATTGCAGACGGCCAGTTCCTGCGCCCCCGCTCTTTCACCAACCCCGATGGCTGGACGCCCGAGGAGATCGAGGTGTTTGGCCAGGACCTGGCCGCCAAGAGCAGCTACGACGTCGAGGAGAATGACATTCCGCCCAATGCCGGTGTATCCGGCGCGTTTGGCAACTCGTTCGCGTTTGGTGAGGCCAGCCGCTGGGGCTTCATGACCGCGTTCCAGTACGACAACAGCTACGTCAACCTGTATGAGATTCGCCGCGAGTTCAGCGCGGTCAACGATGGCCTGCAGCTGGCCGACGAGGTCGAGGTGGCGCGCACCGTTGAAGGCATCGACCTGAGTGCTTTCGTCAACATGGGCGTGGACATTGGCGATGACCACAGCATCGGTTTCAGCAGCATGCTGCTGCGCCAGACCGGCAATGAAACCCAGATCAGCGAAGGCGTCGAGGACAGCCAGATCCTGCAGCGTTACGAATTCCAGTGGGTGGAAAACGAGCTGCTTTCCTACCAGGCGGTGGGTTCGCACACACTGCCCTGGCAGGACCTGGCGATTGACTGGCAGTACACCGACGCCACCGCCAGCCGTTATGAACCGAATACGCGCAAGTACCGCCGCGATGACGATGACGAGGATGGCATCTACCAGGTCTCGACCCGCTCGGACAGCAACGCCCAGACCTGGTCCGACCTCGAGGACAACCTGACGCATTGGACCATCGACGGCACCCTGCCGCTGGAATTTGGCAGCGAATCGCTGGCCATCCGCGCCGGCGTGGGCGACCTCGACCGCACCCGTGACGCCAGTATCCGCACCTTCTCGTTCCAGGGCCGCCTGCCCAATGACCTGCTGGACCTGTCGTACGAGGAGCTCTACACCGATGAGTACATCGACCCGGGCATCCTGCAACTGAGGGAGTCGACCCGCGCTACCGACACCTACACGGCCAGCCAGACCCTGGATACGCAGTATTTCAACCTCGACCTGACCCTGCTGGACGGCCTGTTCCGAATTTCCGGCGGCATTCGCGAGGAAGACAACCACCAGGAGGTGATCACCGCCGACCTGGGCAACCCGGATGCGCCGCCAGTCATCGGCGAGATTATCCAGAAAGACCGCCTGCCCTCCGGCGCCATCACCTGGGCCTACAGCGACAACGCACAGTTCCGCGCCGCGTATGCCGAGTCGGTTTCCCGGCCCGACTTCCGCGAGATGTCACCCGCGCCCTACCTCGACCCCTTGCTGGACGTGGTGACGGTGGGTAACCCCAACCTGGTGACTGCCGA
This sequence comes from Gammaproteobacteria bacterium, assembly GCA_030428105.1. Taxonomy (GTDB): domain Bacteria; phylum Pseudomonadota; class Gammaproteobacteria; order Xanthomonadales; family SZUA-36; genus JAUIBE01. Next base: position 1,131 of record JAUIBE010000021.1, on the reverse strand, counting down.
GCTGACCAACTATGACCTGCGCTGGGAATACTATTTCTCGCCCAGTGAAAGCTTCTCGGTAGCGGCGTTTTACAAGGAATTCACCAACCCGATCGAAAAGACCTTCTCCTCGGGCGGCTCGGCGCGAATTATCACCCTGCAAAACGCCCTGGCGGCGGATCTGCAGGGCTTCGAGTTCGACTACTCGCAGTCGCTGGGCTGGATGGAAAATGTTGAATGGCTCAACTGGCTCACCGATTTCCAGCTTGGCTCTTTCGGGCCGCTGAGCTGGGAAAACTACACCGTCGGTTTCAACTACGCCTGGATCGACTCCAACGTGGAAATTGACACCACCCAGACCACCCAGACCAACCCCGACCGCCCGCTGCAGGGCCAGTCGCCATGGGTGGTGAACTTCCAGGTCGGCTACAACAACCCGGACAGCCCCACCGAGTGGACCCTGCTGTACAACGAGTTTGGCGCGCGCATCACGCAAGCGGGCGTACTGGGCCAGCCGGACATTTACGAAGAGCCGTTCCCACAGCTCGATTTCGTGTTTCGCCACCGCTTCGCCAACCACTGGCGCTTTTCATTGAAACTGCGCAACCTGCTTGACCCTGAAGTCGAATACACCCAGGGCGACGAGGTAACCCGCGTATTCAAACGCGGGCGGGAAGTCAGCCTTGAGCTGCAGTGGCAGTTGTAGATTTCAAACCGTCACATTTCTGATCTGCCAGCAACAGAACTGTAACAGTCCCCCGGTAACGTAGCAGGCTCCATGGCCGGCTCGTGGCCATGTTTTCTGCATTAGAACTCATTACATATCCCGGAGGGAGTTAGAGTGAATATTTCATTGCGTAAGCTTGCCGCGCTTTGTGTGCTTGCGAGTGCTTTGTTTGCCGGTTCGGCGAGCGCAGCGGTCAAGTTGAGCGACATTTTTGACGGCAATTACTTCTCACCTGCAGCGGACGGTCGCGGCATTTCCGTGCTGATCGCCCCGCAGGCCGACGGGTCAACCTTGTTCTTCGGAGCACTGTTCACCTACGACAACGAAGGTGAGCCGACCTGGCTGATCCTGTTTGCCCCGTTCCTGGAGCACCAGTTTGAAAACACCGAGGTGGACGTACTGCGTTACACCGGTGGCGCCTTCTC